>JAZNOO010000021.1:0-431246 GCA_045580855.1 Lachnospiraceae bacterium
GGTGCAGGATGTTAAGTGCATTTCACAACGGCGAGGAAGAGAATTTACTCTTCCTCCCGGAACACAAAAAGTATCTCGCCATAGATTTTGACGGTGTGAATGTATATGACCAGTATGAGAATTTTTATGGTCACTATCCAACAGAAGAAGAGGCGATAGCAGCACTTGATATGGCAAAGAAAGAAGGTGGCTGTTGATGAAATATGAAGGTTACATGGTGGGTCCTGCACTTAGAAAACTTCGCCTTGAGAGAGGACTTAGTATTTTACAGGCTAGTAATCTTACTGGAATGAGTACCTCAAGTCTCAATCAGATTGAGCAGGGTGGACGTAACATGAGTATGAAGTCATTGTTTTTGTTCATGGAAGCTTATGATACGGATGCAAATACGGTGTTGGATATTAAGGTGGAGCAGGAAACAAAGGATTCTATTGATTCGAGATTGGCGATGTTACCGGATAAGCAGCAAGTGTACTTCAGGAAGACCTTTTTGCTTATGCTGGAGAATGCAGCTTTGATGACGGTATAGGAGGTTTGAATATGGCAAAGAAGAAGGAACCAAGGTATGAGTGCATTGCCTATTTATCTGTAGAAGCAGAGTTGGATAAGGTGGACAGATTAGAGGACAAGCAGCTCAAGTATATAAAAGAGTATGCCAAAGCTCATAACATTCTTATTGTAGGTGTTATTAGAAGACATGGCTTTAGCATGAATGATGTGTTTAGAAACTTTAGACAGATTGCACATTTAATAGGAAAGAAGCGCGTTGAAGGCGTTATCGTTGCCGGAATGCAATATGTTAGTTCTGACTTGGAGGATGCATATTACAAAGTCGGCATGATAAAGGCAGCTGGTGGTCAGTTTATTACTGTGGATGAAGGCAATCTTGGTATGGATATTGTGATGGAGGGAAGATAATGGAAAAGAAAAAGAATTATGGTAAATATAAGCGTGGAGATGTTGTGTATGCAGATTTTGGTCATAAGCCACCCGGAGTAGAAGGAGGTATTAGACCGTGTGTGATTGTGAGTTGTAATGCAAGTAATCACGATGGTGCACCAATGGTTACAGTTTGTCCTCTGAGTAGTAAGCTGAAGCCTATTCCTGTACATGTTCAGATAAAGCCTAACGATGTTAGAGGATATCGTCTGAAGACAATTTCGGATTTTCTGCCGGAGGATATTCAGACGGTATCAAAGATGGCAATTAGAGGTAAGACTGGATACATTCCAGTGGAGGCAGATGTGATGGAGCAGATTGACAGAGCTCTTATCAGACAGCTCAATCTGATGAGAGCTGCAAGAAATATGGTGATGGAGGAACTGGAAAATGGATCAGAGAACGAAGAAAACTAACAATAAAAGATTTGTTAGATATGCAGAGGGTGCTGAAATGTATTCCATGAGCGCTTCCAAGTTTATGCAGTTGGCAAAAGATGCGAAGGCTTGCTATAAGGTTAATCAGCTTGTTTTGGTAAATTTAGACATTATAGATGAGTATCTGGAAACTTTTCATATAGTAGATGAAGACTTCTACAAATAAATTTGAATAAAAACGGAGAAACCTGCACGAAAACACTTGACTTTTGGTAATACCAAAAGTATAATATGAATAAGAGGTGAGGAGGTGCCACATGGCAAAGATGGGAAGACCCAAAGTTGATAAACCAATAGACCATATTGTTACGGTCAAGTTTAGAGAGGAAGAATACCAAGCTTTGTTAGAGTATGCACAGACTCACAACTTATCCATATCGCATATCATACGATTGGGTGTTGAGATGCAAATCAAAAATACTCAAGAGTAGTGCAGGCTCTTTTCTCCGGAAAGGAGGAAAAATGGCTTGTAGAAAAGATGGCAAAGGAAGAGTTTTAAGGAAAGGTGAGAACTACAGAAAAACTGATGGCAGGTATTCGTATGTATACCATGATGCTTTAGGTAAGAAAAGAACAATATATGCGAAGTCATTGACAACATTACGTCAGAAAGAGGAAACTCTTGTCAGGGACCAGATGGATGGAATTAACTTCTATGTTGCAGGCAAGGCGGATGTGAATTTTCTGTTTGACAGATATATTTCCACAAAGTCGGAACTTAGAAGTACCACATACAGTAATTACACTTATATGTGGAATCATTTTATCCGTGATACATTAGGGAAGAGGAAAATTAAAGATGTGAAGTATTCAGAGATATTGTATTTCTATAATGATTTGGTCACAAATCAGGGAATGGCAATAAATACGCTGGAAACGATCAATACGATACTCAGACCTACATTTCAACTGGCAGTGCGTGATGATATTATTAGGAAGAATCCTGTTGATGGAGCATATTGTGAAGTTAAAAAGCGGAATGGTGGCAGTCGGAAAACAAGAAGAGCATTAACTGTTGAACAGCAGAGAGCTTTCATGGACTATGTATCGAAGAATCCGTTCTTTTATCATTGGTATCCGTTATTTGCTTTCTTGCTAGGAACAGGTTGTAGAATCGGTGAGGCGATTGGTATTCGCTGGGATGATGTTGATTTGGATAACCGTATAATCAATATTAACCATAGTCTTACTTATTATAAGAGGGCTGATGATTCGTACAAAAGTGAACTTCGTGTTTCTTTACCAAAGACTGAGGCTGGTATAAGATTTATACCTATGATGCAACCAGTATATGATGTATTAAAGGATGAATATGAGAGGCAGGAAGAAGAAGGGTTCTGTGTTGAGACGATAGACGGAATGAGCAATTTTATCTTCACAAATCGCTTTGGAAGTCCTCATAATCCGGCAGCAATCAATCGTGCTATCAAAAGAATTGTAGATGCTCACAACGCAGAGGAAGAAGTGGCGGCAAAAAAGGAAAAAAGGGAACCTATTATTATCCCTAAATTTTCATGTCATATTTTCAGACATACGTTTGCTTCAAGATTCTGTGAGAACGAAACAAATATTAAAGTGATACAAGAAGTCATGGGACACGCAGATGTATCTACCACGATGAATATTTATGCCGAGGTAAATAACGAAGTGACCCGGACTGCAATCGAAAATTTAGCAAAGAATATGGATGTGTTTTAGAAAAGAGTCCTCTTGAGGTTTTCTTTTCAGCATGGTATAATCTAAAAGCCTTTATGTGACGTTGCATAGTTGTTACAAAAATTCAGTGACTACTTTTTAGTAGGGAAGACTACTTTTTGACTACTTTTAGGCAATAAATTGGCTAAGAGTGTGAAAGAGTATGAAAGGCTCAAAAGTCCGAAAAATAAGGGTTTACAAGGATTTGCAAGGATAGCAAATGGAGCCAAAGTTGTTCCCGACGATGAAGAGTTTGGATAAATAAAATAACGATTTTACAAGGCTTTCCGAGATTTTCGGAGAGCCTTTTTTGTTGCTTTACATATATACTGTTATTTGCGGGTAAAAGCAACAATATTGCGCAGAAATAAAGCATTGAACTTTTATAGTTTATAGAACTTGTAAAAAGCAATTATAATAGTATACAGAATGATTTCAATGCTGACTTGCATAAGTAGGCTGTGCTATAATAAAAATATTACGGGGAGGAGATGAAATGGCGGTTTTAAAATCAAAACATAATATCAAAATATGGGTGGACGACCTTCGCCCTGTCCCCGAAGGATATGAGGGGACAAAATCCGTCAATGAAACCAAGGAGTTGATTGAACAGATTGAGGCGGCAGGCGGTAGTATTGATTTAATTGATTTAGACCATGATTTGGGTGATTATGCAGTTTATGGTGGCGATGCTATTAAAATTCTGGATTATTTGGTAGAGAGAGAAACCTTTTACCCGATAGCGATTCATACTGCAAATCCTGTAGGAAGAGCGAATATGGAAAGAATGATCAGAAGGTTTTGGCCGTAGCGACAGGGCATAGACAGAAAAGTTTTTATTGTTTATAATTACAGTATAGTTTAATTTGGGGGAAACAAATGAAACAACTTTTGATAATACCGAAGCAGGCTGAATTGAAAGAATATTTGTCTGTGGCTGAAGAGTATAAGCTTGGATTTGAATATAACGACTTCTTTTTACCGGATTTGTTGGACGATGAGGAGAAGTTAAAAGATGTAATTGCGAAGTATAAGGCCTGCGAGTTGCCGAAGTATACTACTTTGCATGGCGCTTTCTTTGATGTTATTCCATTCAGTGCGGACAAACGAATTCGGGAGATTTCCGACAGAAGAATCCGACAGAGTATAGAGATTGCCAAAGAGCTTGGGGCGAAGGCGGTAATTTTTCATACGAATTATAATCCTTTCTTAAATTCGTCAGCATATATGGAAAGCTGGTTGCAGAGTAATGCAGAATATTGGGGGGGTATTTTGAAGGAATATCCGGATATCAATATCTATTTGGAAAATATGTTTGATACCACGCCGGATTTGATGGTGGCACTTTCCGAACAATTATGCGGTTATGGTAATTACGGTGTCTGCCTGGATTATGCCCATGCGTCATTGTCGGATGTGAAAACGGAGATTTGGGCGGAACGTCTTGGAAAATATGTGAAACATATCCACATCAACGATAATGATTTGGTCAGTGATTTGCACCTTGCATGGGGGGACGGAAAGATTAATCGAGAGAGTTTTTATCGGTGTTATGAACGATATATGCAAGATGCTACTGTTTTGATTGAGACATCTACAATGGATAATGTAAAGAAATCATTGGAGATGTTGAAGAAAGATAAATTAATTTAATAAAGTAATTAAGCCAAAAAAGTTGCCCAAGCGTTTGCTTGGACAACTTTTTTATTATATACTATTTTAGAATTAATTCATTCCATCTTGATGTAGAAACCAAACCGATGTAAGTTTTACCGGTATTTAATGTGATTTCTTCGCCGTCTGAGTTATAGAACTTGGTAGGTTCGGTATCCATACCTTTTTCCCAGGTTACGGGAATTGCCTGTCCGCCTGTGATATAGTAACCGCTACCTGTTTCGTTTATAACATTGAACTGCATATAGCCTTGAGAGTCATACTGTGTAACGTCTGCACACTGAAGAATGACGTTGGTAAAGGATAACTGTGCATTGTCGTTTTCAGGGTCAACGTGAGCCATACCATACTCATAGTAAAGATATTTGCCACTTTCTTCGTCATACTCTAATTCGGATGAGTTATGAGGGAAGGGAAGAGTAACCAAAGTACATTCTTTTGCATTATATTCTTCTGTCAAATCAACAGGGTCTGTAGGATTTGCAAACTGCCAGTGAGGACCTTCGTAGTATTCATTGTATTCAGAATCATAGTTTGCGGCTTCAAGTCTTTCTGCGATTTCGCCTTCTGTAACATATTCAGTAAACTCGCGGGGTTTGCCATTTTCGATACGGGCAAATCCGCCACTTAAGTTATCTACCCAAGGATTGCGCAAATAAGCATCAATATAGAAGGGACCGCCATCGTGAATCAGGATTGCATTGTATTCGGGTGCAATCATAAAGTTGGTGGGACGTACGCTACGGATGCTTCCGAAACGGGTAATGTTGCCCCAGTCCTTTACGATACACATCAGACGTGTTACTTCGCCATTTGCAGTACTGTTCATCATTTCATAAACAATATCGGCCTGTGTTAATCCGTAGTGGTCCAAAGCAGTTTTCTCATTATCGACCATAACGGCAACAGGACGCTGGTTTTCGATGTCCAAACTAATCCATTCGTTGGTTAATTCACTTCGATAGCTGTTCTCGGGAATTACTTCCTCTACAACTTCTTCCGACTCCGATTCGATTTCAATACTTACGAGTTCAGTAGTAGGTTCGCTGCTTACGGCTTCTTCCTCTTCGCCGCAACCGGTCAACATACCGAAAGCAAGTACTGTAGAAAGAAGAAGTGCAAAAACTTTTTTCTTCATTATTAAAATTCCTTTCTGTATTGCTAAAAATCTTTTCCATAACAGTTTACTACACGATTCGACAGTATGCAAGAAAGTTATTTTTATTTCTACCTGTTTTAATATAAATAAAAACATAAAATGGTAAAAAATGTATATTCAACTACGGGTTGAATGACAAAATAAAGGCTGTGCGCTACACTACATATACGACACCAAAATGAAAAGAAAAATGGAGGGAAAAATATGGCAATGATGACATCCGCATACGCGAATAAAGTTTTAAAGAAATTAAATGACGACAAAGAATTTTGGCGAAGAAAAGAAGCTGAGGGGCATACATATGTGGCAGCTCTGGATGAGGAACCGGTGATTCCGGAATACAGCTATACGGCAGTAGCCAATGCTGTTGAAGAGATTGATGAAAAGATTGTTAAAATCAAGCACGCAATTAATCTTGCCAACATTACTAACGAAATTATGATAGGTGACAAGTCTATGACGGTTGACCAGATTCTTGTCAAAATGGCTCAGCTTAACAGACGAAGAGCAACGCTTGATATGATGCGTAAGCAGGAGCCCAAGAGAAGATTGAATACGGTTTCTTATGTATCAAGAAAGAATGCTCCCGAGTACGAGTATATAAACTACGATTTGGATGTGGTGAAGGCTGATTACGAACGTATTGATGCTGAAATTGCCGAAATGCAGATCGCACTTGATAAGTACAATCAGACCGTGGAGTTTGAAGTAGAAATTTAATAAGGTTACCGTGCAAACCGAAAATTAAATGCTCAAAGGCATGCTCGAAGAGAAGATAGTTATAAATAGTGTATAATGTTTCGGTTCCCGGTTATTCCGTTATTTATTTATGATGTAATGTTCATCGTTTCAGAAGGTGGGATAATAGGTATATGATCGGTTTGCAAAAAACTTTTGCCTTCATTTGAAGGCGAGGCGCGGAAGTTCGGTTTCAAGCGTCATTTTTGACGAAAATAAAGCTATGAACGGAACGGTTTGAAAGTAGGTTAAGGAAAAATTAAAAAGTTAAAAATATACTTGCAAAATATATAAAAAAGTGATATTCTATAGTATTCGCCGACAGATAATAGGGAGAACGGCGAGAAAAGTAACTGTTAACCTTAACTGCGAGTGTTTGCGCAACAAACACAAAGGAGGCCGTAATGGTTTGTAGAACAGAATACGATATGAAAGTCATAGGCAGAAACCTTCGACGCTTACGTGAAAAGAAACGTTTGAGCGTGGAGCAGGTAAGAGAATACCTCTGCTTAGGCTCTGTACAGGCAGTGTACAAGTACGAAGCCGGTGCGGGTTACCCGCAAGCGGATACGTTGTTGGCTCTTATGGAGTTATACGACGCAGGCGTCAATGAAATAGTGAGGGATTGTGAAGAGGAGCTTTGCTCCTCTTTTGACGTTTTAGGGAAAAATTTTCTATTCTTTTATAAAAAGTTGAATACTTTGTAAAATATGCTACGTTTATATCATTGAAAAAGACAGGAGGTGGGGAACATCGATTCAAAAGACAACTTCATACGATTGGTTGAAAAGTACCAAAATCTTGTGTTCTCCATCTGCTTAAAAATGACAGGGGATTATTTCGCGGCAGAAGATTTGGCCCAGGAGACTTTTCTCTCGGCCTATAAGCATCTGAATGAATTCGACGGACAATCGGAGAAAGCATGGCTTTGCCGGATTGCCGGAAATAAATGTATCGATTATCACAGGGCGGCGGCAAGGCGGATGGTGCCTACAACGGAAGAGGATATGCCGGAAGAGAAACTGAAATTTTCGGAAGGCCCGTTGCAAACGGTGCTCAACCGGCAAGTGTTGGAGGAATTACAAAGGTGTTGTGAGGAATTGCAGGAACCTTATAAAGCGGTGGCGCTGATGTACTTTTTAGAAGGGCGGACTGCGAAAGAGATTGCAGAGCGGACAGGCATTGGAATCAACACGATACAAACAAGGATTTATCGCGCAAGAGAGAAGTTAAAAATAAGCTACAGAAAGGAGATGCTGGAAGAATGATATTACATAGTGAATATTTAACGGATGAAGAATTAGAACTGCTTATTTCGGAAACGGAAGACGACCTTGTGCCGGCACCTCCGGAAATGGCCGATAGGATAGCGGATATCATATGGAAGGAAGCGTGGGTTAAGGAAGATAACGTGACTGCGAAAACGAGAAGTAAGATCTGTCAAAGCAAAAAGAATGGAAAACAGCGGGAGTTTGCAGCATATTGTTTCCGCGTGGCGATGTCGGTTGCGGCAGCGATTGCGTTTATGTGTATTGTGCCCAATCTGCCGGGTTTTGATGAATACAGCGTGGAACCTGAAGTGCAGGAGTATGCAGATAAGGAAGCATATCTGAAAGAGAACGGCAGTGAGTCATGGCAGGAAGTATACACCACATATCCCACTCGGGAAGATGTTTTAAATGATAAAAGTTTAATGCAAAGACTTTTTGACGGTGAAAAAATTTTTGATGGGAACCTTGAAGTTCCTGAGGAACCTAAGGCGTCGGATGAACCGGACACTATGCCGGGAAACATTCCAACAATCGAAAACGGAAATATTGATAAGACAGATTATAAATAAGAAAACGGAGGACAATTATTATGAAAAGAAAGAGAAACGGGTTTTTTACATTTATTTGGTCATTTATGCCGGGAGCGGCAGAGATGTATATGGGTTTTATGAAGTTTGGACTTAGTCTGATGATTTTATTTTTTGCGGGATTCGCATTGGTATTTACAGTGAATTATTTTACGGACGTTATGCTGCTTATCCCTGCGCTTGTGTGGTTTTATTCCTTTTTCCATGCAAGAAACCTTGCGTCATGTACGGAAGAAATGCTACAGGCAATGGATGATGATTTTATCTGGGATAGTTTCGGTGACGGAAGTAAGACCAAAATCACAAGCCCAGTATTGCGTAAGTGGGGCGCGGCAATTTTAATTGTAATAGGTGTGTCTATGCTGTGGCGAAATGTACGAGACATAATTGCCAACCTGATTCCTAACGAATACTGGAATATGATTTGGCCGTTTGTCAATGATGTTCCGCAGATTGTTGTTGCTCTTCTTATTATTGCCATTGGTATCGGCCTGATTGTGGGCAAGAAGAAGGAGGTAAAAGATGGAGAATAGTGCAGATGTAAAATCCCGTCGCATGGGGACAATCAGTATAGGTGTTTCGTTGGTGGCGTTTGGTGTGATGTTTCTTTTATGCTCCGTATTTGAGATTTTATCTTATGAAACCGTGTTCGCCCTGTGGCCCGTAATCTTAATAGCCTATGGGCTGGAACTTCTTGCGTTCAGTTTTTTTAGAGGAAAATTAATGTATGATAAGGGCGCGGTTTTTATTATGATTCTTTTGATGCTGTTTGCGGCGGGGATGGCCGGCGTGGATGTGTGTTTTAAGGTAGCGGATTATTTTATGGAAAACAAAATCGCAATTTAATTCATTCATATAAAAGAGAGAAAACCGGCGGATTTGAGTCCGCCGGTTATCTTTTTTTGAAAAAAATCTAAAGTATTATCAAAAAACTCCGATATTTATATCAGATGAATATTCCAAGGAGGGAGGAATCTGTTATGCGTATACAATCATATATTCAGGTACAGCAATTGTACAACACGCAGAAACCGAACAGGACTCAGAAGTCCGCACAGACCAGCTTCTCCGATAAACTCCAGATTTCTACGATGGGAAAGGATATCCAGACTGCGAAATCTGCATTGGCAAATATTTCTGACATCAGAGAGGATAAGATTGCTGACATTAAGGCTGCAATCCAGGACGGAACTTACGAAGTAAGCGGTGCGTCTTTTGCCGATAAATTATTGGAAAAGTATAGTCAGACACTCGCTTAATTTAAATAAGGGTAAATTAAGCGAGGTGTTTGCCTATTGCGAGGCAAACACCTTTTGATTTACAAAATGTAAATCAATAAATATGTATGTATTAAAAAGTGAGGAAAACGGTGTGGCAAGTTTAGTAGAAAATCTAATTACCGTATTGAACAAACAGTATGAGGAATATGAGACACTTTTAGAATTGTCCTGCCGTAAAACCACAATTATTGTTGAGGGAGACCTCGAAAAACTGCAGCAAATCACGGATGAGGAGCAGCGCGTTGTAGGCATCGTAAATCACTACGAAGCAGAAAGAACCGAAGTGATGAAGGATATCGCCAACGTAATCAACAAGGATGTTGAAACATTGAAACTGATTGATCTGGCACATATGCTGGAACAAAGACCTGAGGAGTACAAGGCACTTACGGAGATTCATGACAAATTGCGAAGCGTGGCTTTGCGAATGAAGAAAGTCAATGAACAGAATAAGGAGCTTCTTGAGAATTCTTTGGAAATGATAGCATTTGATATGAACCTGATTCAATCTATGCGTAAGGCACCGGAAACTGCCAATTACAACAGAGGTGCGTATAACACCGGCAGTACAATGGGAAGCTTTGCGGGGCGCTTTGATACGAAACAGTAATTCTTGTTGAAATGGAGGCGGTGAGTTATGCCGTTAATGGGTAGCTTATATGTAGGAACATCCGGACTGCAGACCAGTCAGAATGCTCTTAATACAACCGGTCACAACATAACCAATGCTGACACTGTAGGGTATGTCAGACAGCAGACTATGCTTGGAGACCGTCAATACAACACCATATCTATCGACGCTACATCCATTGCCAACAAGCAATTGGGTCTCGGCGTAGAATATTCCCAAATCAGACAGGTTAGAGATGTGTTTCTGGACCAGACCTATCGTGAAGAAAACGGTCGTTTAGGCATGTACTCTACATTTTATAATGCAACGGAAGAGGTAGAAACGCTTCTTGGTGAATTAGATGGCGCTTCTTTCCAGGATTCTATTTCTGAGCTTTGGACAGCGGTTCAGGAGCTTGCAAAGGATCCCGGCAGTTCCGTAACACAAGGTCTTTTGATGCAGAGGGCATACACTTTTATGACCGATGCCCAGTCTGTATATGACGGTTTGTGTTCTTACCAGGACAATCTGAATCGCGATATTAAAGATATGGTGGAGCAGATTAACGATTACGGTGCAAAGATTAAAGATTTGAATGACCAGATTCGTAAAATCGAAACCGCAGGCATTGAGAAGGCCAACGACTTAAAAGATGCAAGAAACCAGCTGTTAGATGAATTAAGCAGCATGGCAAATATAGATTATTATGATGACGCAATGGGCAATGTCCTTGTTAAAATCGAAGGACATATGTTTGTAACACCGGACAGAGTCAATGAAATTGGTTTACAGGTGGATGAAACTACAACCTTTTATGATGTATTCTGGAAGGATGACGCCAAATTCCACGTAAACGAAGCCGGTGATACCATTTATGAAACCAAAGGCGCGTTGGTATTTGATTTATCACAGGAATTATCACCTGTTTTAGATACTGATATCGGAGAACTGAAAGCCCTGATTATTACAAGAGGCGATCACAGAGCGAACTTCACCGACATGGAGAATACTTACAATGAAGATGGTGAAATTATAGCTACCGATAAAGAAAACTATGATAAAATTTCCAACTCGGTAATCATGACGGCCCAGGCTGAATTCGACAAGTTAGTGCATGCAACGGTTACCGCTATCAACGGTGCACTTGAACAGGCATTCCAAAAAGGTGACGGAAACTATATGTCGGATGGTAAGGGCAATGCACTTCAGATTTTCCAGAGAAGTACGGCAGATCCCGGCGAACCGGAAGATTTAAATAATGATGAAACAATTTTTACAACAGCGAATTTGATTATCAATCAGGAATTGATGCAGACGCCCGGCAAGCTTGGTTTCAAGAGACCGGATGACAGTATTGATTACGAAACCGCTGAATTGTTAAAAGAAGCTTTTGAGAAAGCGGAATATACTTTGAATCCGGATACAACCAACGGAATGAATATTCCGAGTTTCTACTCTTCCTTGGTTGCCCATGTGGCAAACGACGGAGCGGTTTATAAGAGTATTCGCGATAACGAGCAGATTACCGTAGATTCTACGGAAAGTGCAAGACAGCAGATTGTCGGCGTATCCACAGACGAAGAATTGTCCAATATGATTCGTTTCCAGAATGCGTACAACGCATCCAGCCGATATATCAACGTGGTAAGTCAAATGCTGGAGCATTTGCTTACATCGCTGGGCTAGATGATTTTATAAAAGAACAGTAGTTTTACTAACGAATCTGCATAAGAGCAGATGATTAGAAGATAACAAAGTAAGGAGGGAGCAACATGGCATCACAGTTTTATGGTTTGAATATTGCATATACGGGCTTGTTGGCTTCCAATGCGGCTCTGAATACAACATCAAATAATATTTCGAACATTGAAACCAAAGGCTATAGTAAGCAGGTTGTAAACCAGTCTGCGGCACAGGCCTTAAGAACCTACACCACCTTCGGTTGCTCCGGTTCCGGTGTTGATGTGGATTCCATCGAAAGACTCCGCGATGAATTTTATGATGTAAAATATTGGGGCAATAACCAGATTAAGGGTGAGTATGATAAGAAAAATTATTATACTACACAGATTGAACAGTATTTTATTGATGATGACACTGTAAAAGGTTTTAAAACCATCTTTGATGAGATGTATAATTCCATGCAGGAATTAATGAAGAGTTCCGGTGACAGCGTGGTAAAGAACCAGTTCGTGGGATATGCGAACAACTTAACCACCTATTTCAATGAAATGGCTTCTAACCTTTCGAAAGTGCAGGAAGACATTAACGCAGAAATTAAAGTTAAAACAGATGAAATCAACTCTCTTGCAGAAGAGATTGCATCTTTGAATAAGCAGATTAACGTAATTGAATTAACAGGCGTTACAGCCAATGAATTGCGTGACCAAAGAACTGTTCTAATCGATCAGTTATCTGCAATTGTAGATGTGGACGTAACTGAAACACCGATTTATGACACCTACAATCCTGAGAGATTTACAGGCGCTCATCGTTGTATCGTAACAATCGCTGCAGGCCAGGTGCTTGTAGATGGCAGCGATTATAACGGCTTGGAATGTAAGGCAAGAGAGACAACCAATAAGGCATATCAGTCAGATGTACAGGGCATGTACGATATCTACTGGAGCAATGGCGCACCTTTTGGAATGTATAATGCATCTATGGGTGGTGAGTTGGCAGGCCTTCTTCAGATGAGAGACGGTAACAACGGCGAATATTTCTACGGTGAGTTTACCGATTTAAAGAAAGACGCACAGGGCAATGCACTTGCAACCATTAAGGTGACAGCTGACTATCTTTTGGATATGACCAAAAATACTTTACCGGATTCGGGAACCATTAACATTGGTAATACATTGTATAAATACAGTTCCTGGACTTTCAATTCGGAAACAGGTTCTTATACTTTTAAAATTGATAAGGCTGAGAATACTTCGGAAGTACCGTATTCGAAACTCCATCGTGAAGCATCCATTAATCAGCCGGTGGAATATAAGGGAATTCCTTATTATCAGGAACAGCTGAATGAATGGGTAAGATTATTTGCCAAAGCTTTTAACGGTATTCTTACACAGGAAGGCAGCAGTGACGTATACGGCGATCCGGGACGCATTCTTTTCACCGGTAATTTGGCAGTGGATAAACAGCTTAATTTCCGACATGAAGGCGGTATCAACGGTGAAATCACTTCATCCAGTGACTGCTACAGAATGTTGACGGCAGCAAACTTCGGCATTAATGAAGACATCCTTGAAAATGCCGACAGATTGGCAACACATACGGATGCGGCAGCAGGCCAGGATAAATACGACTTGTTGGAAGAATTGTATGATATGAAGTCAGACGCGAATGTAATGACATTCCGTGGCGGTACCGCAGAAGAGTTGTTGGAATGGATTCTTGGTGACGTTGCATTGAACGCTGAGCGTGCGGAGACATTTTATAATAACGCAGACATCATGGCAACTAAAGTAGATAACCAGAGAACTTCCATCTCGGGCGTGGATAACGATGAAGAAGCTGTAAGCCTTGTAAAATATCAGAATGCTTACAATCTTTCTTCCAAGATGATTCAGGTTTTGACAGAGATTTACGACAGATTGATTCTTGAAACCGGTGTATAAAAGCATTCTAGTTTTTATAAAAGTAACTTATAAACTTGTATTAAAGTAAGAAGGAGGGGCGTTATGAGAATTACCAATAAAATCATGCAGAATAACACCCTGTACAACATTAACCAGAATAAAATTTTACAGGATAAGTTAAATACTCAGATTACCACGAAGAAGAAGGTAACCAAGCCTTCTGACGATCCGGTTGTGGCAATTCGTTCCCTTCGTTTAAGAAGTAATTTAAGTCAGGTAAGCCAGTATAATGAGAAAAATATACCTGATGCGGAACAGTGGCTTGAATTGACCGAATCTGCGGTACAGTCTACCGTTGATGTGGTAACCGGTATGATTAACGAATTCCAGAGAGGTTCTAAGAGTAATCTTCAGCCTTCCGACAGAGCGGTTATTTTGGAAAGTTTGAAGCAATTCCGAGATGAAGTATACGCTACCGGCGATTCGGATTTTGCAGGAAGAACGATTTTTACAGGCTACAGAACTGATACAAAGTTGTCTTTTACGGAAGAAACAACCAAGGAATATGTAATCAATGAACAGATTACAAATACCGAGATTGATACCCAGACTTATGTAGATATGGGCAAGCTGGAGAACTTGAATGAGACCAATTTTAACAGTGCTGATATGACAACTGAGCAGCAGGTGGACACCTATGAAATTCATAGAATCCGTTTGGCGTACGAGAATGTGGATGAAGGTATGGTGCCGACAATCAGTCAGGCGATTGGTTCTGACGAGAATGGTAAAACCATTTACCAGAGTCTTGGTAATGTAACGGTAATGTCAGCAAACGGAGCAACCAATCCGTATACAGAGATTACAAAGCAGCCGGATGCAATTTATTTTATACCTGAGACAGGCGAACTGTTGTTGGGCGATAATGCTTATAAAAATTTACAGGCGTTAGACCCGGCACAGGAGATTAAGATTACTTACCAGAAGAGCAAATGGGAAGATAATGATTTAAGACCGGAACATTACTTTGCATGTTCTTCCGAAGGTATTGATTATAATGCAGAATATCTGACCAAGGCTGGTAAGACACAGAAGCAGGTTATTGAATATGATGTGGGATTTAATCAGCAACTTCAGGTAAATACTACAGCGGATGAGGTGTATTTGCATGGCATCGGAAGAGCGGTTGATGAGGCATTGGATCTTTTGGATCGTTTGGAGAAGATTGACGCGGTTGTAACGAAACTGGAAGGCATGGTCGGTAACGAAGCTTACGACCAGGCTACAGTGGAAGCGAAACTGAATGCGGCAAAGAAGGCCCAGACTTATATGGAAGATACGGTTCAGAAGACTTTTGAAAGCGGTATTACTGAAATGCAGGGTTATCTTGACAAGGTTAATATGGCATACACGACCATTGGTAACCGTTCCTTGAGACTTACATTGATTGAGAACCGCTTGGGCAATCAGCAGACTGCGTTTGAAACACTTACTTCGGAGAATGAAGATGCGGACATCGCAGATTTGGCAGTACAGCTTAGCAGTGCAGAACTTACTTATGATGCGGCACTTGCGGCAACCGGTAAACTTTTACAGACATCACTGATGAACTATATTTAAAAACAACGGAGGGTGTATTGGTATGGTAATGAATACTAGATTATTTGGGGAAGTAACAATTGATGACAGCAAAATGATTCATTTTCCGGGTGGAATCGTGGGATTTCCCGATTTACAGGATTTTGCATTGATTCATGATACAGAGCAGGGAGAAAATGGTGGCATTCATTGGATGCAGTCTGTACAGGAGCCTAATTTCGCAATGCCTGTAATTGATCCTTTGCGTGTAAAAGCCGATTATAATCCTGAGGCTGATGATGAATTATTAAGCGCTATCGGCGAAATTAATCCCGATGAATTACTTGTGCTTGTTACAATTACAGTGCCTTCTGATTTAACAAAGATGACAGTGAACTTGAAAGCGCCTTTTGTCATTAATGTTGCAAGCAGAAAGGCATGTCAGGTTATCGTGGAAGGATATGAAGTGAAATATCCCATCTACGACATCCTTCAGAAAATGAAAAAGGAGGGTGAGTAAGATGTTAGCGTTATCCAGAAAGAAAAACGAAGCGATCGTGATTAACAATAACGTGGAAATCACTGTATTGGAAATCAAGGGTGACCAGGTAAAACTCGGCATCTCTGCTCCGAAGGAAGTTCCTGTATATCGTAAAGAAGTATATGTACAGATTCAGGAAGCAAACCAGGAGGCTATGAACGTAGTTTCAACAGAGGCTTTGAACAAATTATTTTAATCAAATATAGTGTTGTGGGAAGTGCTCTTGAATCAAAGGATTCGGGAGCACTTTTTATTTTTTTATGGGTATAAATTGTAAAAGGTTTAAAAGCATTAAATTTCGTAACAAAACGGTATTGATTTGTGTCAAAATACTTGCAAAGAGAATATGATTTTTGATAACATAATTATGTATGTAAATTAATTAGTAATATTTTGTAAAAGCTTGTTTGGGCAGAAGAGAAAGGTTCATTTATGCGGAGAAGAAATACATATAATTTCGGAAGAAAAATTGCAATTGGCGTAATAATGTTTGCACTTGTATTTGCAATGTGTGCAATGCCGTTTACAGAAGTTAAAGCTCATGGCCAGGATGCGCCCTATGTGGCGACTCTGTATAACGAACGCAACGGCTTGCCCACGGGTGAAGCTAATACGATTATTCAGACTTCGGACGGATATATCTGGATTGGAAGTTATGGCGGTTTGATTCGTTATGACGGCACGGAATTCCGTAACTATAGCGTAGAGCGTAAAATTGAATCAAGTTCCATTCGTGCGTTGTTTGAGGATTCTAAGGGCCGTTTGTGGATTGGTACGAATGATGCAGGTGTTGTAGTTATGGAAGATGATATTTTAACGAAAATACCTGTGCCGGTGGATCGTTCTTTTCTGTGCGTCCGAGATTTTGCTGAAGGGGCTGACGGAACCATTTACGTGGCATCTAATTCCGGATTGGCACGAATCCAGGATGGTGTGTTAGTTCCTTATGAAACAGATGCGTTTGCAGGAAATACCGTATATTCAGTTGCTATTGATACGTACGGCAGAGTATGGAGCGCGGGAAGTGACGGTGAATGTGTTGTAATTGATGAGAATGATAAAGTGACGGTGTTGGAGTCGGAGCTGTTTTTTAATGATGCCGATGTGTATAGTCTTGATGAGAATGCCGACGGCGATATTGTAATCGGTGGTTCGGGAAATAGGGTTGCATTGATTAAATTTGACTCGGAAGCACTGAATAAAGATGGTTTTGATCTTACTTATTACAGTACCGGTGAAGTGGCAACACATAATGCAGTGAATGCGTCGGATGACGGCTATATAATGGTTAGCGGAAACAACGGCCTTGCCGTGATTTCCAAGGAGGGCGCGCTGACTGTTTTTGGTGAAGAAGAGCACGCGATTTCCGTAAATGCGGCAGTGGCAGACTATGAAAATGATATATGGTTGGCGTCATCTGCTTACGGTATCATTAAGTATTCGCAAGGGTGCCTTTCCAGTCCGAATGCAAGTGCAGGTTTAGGTGATGTGACAATTAATACCATTACATATGCGCAGGGAAATTGGTATTTGGGAAATGATACCGGTTTGATTATCTGTGATGATGAATGGAACCGTGTAGAAAATGAACTGACGGAGAAATACGAAGGCGTACGTATTCGTTGTATTGCAGCTGACAGTCAGGGAAATGTATGGATTGCAAGTTATTCCGATTGGGCAGTGCTTTGTTATAATCCTGCGGATGGAAAGATAAAAGAATTTAATACAGACAACGGTTTAACGGGTAATAAGGCGCGAGTTGTTAAGGAGTTGTCTAACGGACGCGTTGCTGTCGGTACGCAGAGTGGTGTCGATGTTTTCGTGAATGGTGAATTAAAAGAAAGCTACACCCATGAAGACGGATTGGATAACCCGACTATATTGTGCATTGAAGAGGGCAAAAACGGCGAAATTATCGTTGGTAGTGACGGTGATGGTATTTATGTAATTGAGGACGGAAAAATCACAAATTACGGCTTTGACGAAGGTCTTGGCGAAGGTGTTGTACTAAGAATGCTACGCGATGAAGAAAATGACGGATGGTTTGTCAGCGCCGGCAGCAGTTTGTATTACTGGAACAGCGATCAAAGCTTTTGGCAGGTAACCAATTTCCGGAAAGATGCCGGCAGTATTTTTGAATTTTATGAAAGAAACGGAAAACTGTGGCTTCTTCAGAACAACGGTATTCTTGAATTAGATAAGGCGCAGCTTTTAAAAGGCGAAGAAACAGAAGTGGTAAGACATGATTTTGGTCATGGTTTAACCGGTTCCTTGAACGCGAATACGTGGAATTATGAGGCTGAGGACGGTTGCCTTTATATGTCCACCAGAAGCGGCATAAGTGTGTTTAAATTTGAGACCGTAAATAATGAGTTACCCAAGGTAATTATCCAAAGCGTAAACGTGGATGGGCAGTCCTATGAACACCCGACAGAGATTGCTGTGGAGGGTGATGCGCAACGTATAACCATTGACTTTTCGGCGTTGTCTTTTACGGATACAATTGAGATGCGCGTGGCGTACTGTCTGGAAGGCTTTGATAAAGAGCCGGTAGTGTTGGATTCTAAGAGCGGAAGCGTCAGTTATACGAATCTTTCCGGTGGTGATTATACCTTCCGTGTGTGGGTATATGAGTTGGGCGATGAACAGAATTATGAAGAGTACGTGCTTCATCTGACCAAGGAGCGCCGGTTATATGAAAATTCGCTGTTTTGGGTTGCGATCGGATTGGGCGGTGCGACCGTGGTTGCAGCGATTGTATGGCTTGCAGCAGGCCTTAGAATGCGTCAAATCCGCAGACGCCAGCAGGAGTATAAAGAGATTGTAAATCAGTCGCTTAGTACTTTTGCAAAGACCATTGATGCTAAGGATCCTTATACCAATGGTCATTCCGCGCGTGTGGCGGCGTATTCCCGCGAAATAGCCAAGCGTCTTGGTATGAGCAAGGATGAACAGGAGCGTATTTACTATATTGCGCTGATGCATGATATCGGTAAAATCGGTGTACCGGATGCAATTCTAAACAAACGTGGTAAACTTACGGAGGAAGAAATGGAGAAAGTTCGTAGCCATGTAAAAGTGGGTGGGGATATTCTAAAGGATTTCACCGCATTAGATGGCATTGCGGATGGCGCGAAGTATCACCATGAGCGTTGCGACGGTAAGGGATATTGCATGGGGCTTACCAAGGAACAGATTCCGTTGGTAGCACGTATTATTGGTGTGGCAGACTCTTATGATGCTATGGCCAGCGACAGGTGTTATCGTAAAGCATTGCCGGAGGATGTTATTATCGATGAATTGAAGCAGTGCAGCGGTACACAGTTTGATCCTGAGGTGGTTCCCCATATGCTTGCGATGATTGAAGAGGGGATTGCGCCGATGAAGGAAGCGGAGTAATAAAAAAATAAAGTAACAGGTACAGAAAACTAAACTTTTTGTAACAACTTGCCGATATAATTCCTAGGAGTATAGCTAGGACGGCGTCGAGGTTGCAAGGAGGCAAATTGAAGTGTGATTTGAAATCCACTGCGACAAGGGCGCAGTGGATTTTTGTGTTTGCGAGTGCCAAGGAAATAGGCTTCATACAACCAAAAGTCTTTAATGGAGAAGTGCATGCGTAAGTATATTAAAACAGATTTATGCAATATCATAGACCAACTTGTAAATGTAAATGAAACGCTGATTAGCAAAGGAAAAAGTGTTTCGCAGGAGCAGGTGCAGGGGATTCTCACGGATTGCCAGCAAGGTGCAGTGGATGTTGGTAACAAGATTGAAGAAATAGAAGGCGAAGGGACTGAAGCGGTTCGTTTGCTGGAAGAATATTGTGAAAAAGTGTATTTGCTCTGTATCAATTGGCCTGATGAGAAACTGCGTGATAAAGAGTTGAAAAATATTAGGGTTCTGCTTAATAAAGTGAAGAACTCTATTCTTTATGATATTAAGGATTCCAAGAAGGAAGTTGTTTTCCTGCCGTATAAGGCATCTATGTGGGACTCTCTTGAGAGTGTTTGGAAGGCAGCAGATGAGGATCCGGAATGTGATGCGTATGTGATACCGATTCCGTATTATGACAAGAATCCAGACGGAAGTTTTAAGGAGATGCATTATGAGGGAGATTTGTATCCGAAGTATGTACCGATTACAGACTGGCAGGCGTATGATTTGGAGAAAAGACATCCGGATGTGATTTTTATTCATAATCCGTATGATCAATACAATTTTGTCACAACAGTGCATCCGAATTTTTATGCGTCGGTATTAAAAAAACAAACGGATAAATTGGTTTATATTCCTTATTTTGTGCATCAGAATGATACAGTAAAAGATCATTATGCTGTTTCTATGGGGACGATTTGGTCAGATTTGGTTGTTTTACAATCTGAAAAAGTTCGAGAACAATATATTAGATATTACGAAGCAGAAATGGGAAATGTGCAGGATTTGAAACATAAATTCGTTGCACTTGGTTCTCCTAAAATGGATGTGCCTGAATTGGGTGATGTATGGGATGAAATACCGGAGGAATGGAAAGAAAAAATAGGTTGTGGCGATGTAAAAAAGAAGGTCATCTTTTTTAATACTCACTTATGCAATCTTATGGCAGCATACAGCGATAAGTTTTTTGAAAAAATAGAAATTATATTTCAAACATTTAAAGAAAATAAGAATGTTGTTATGTTATGGAGACCACATCCATTAAGTTTGCAGACTGCAAGGTCTATGAATCCTGAAGTGGAAAAAAGATATATAAGTTTAGTAGACAGATATCAAAACGAAGGCTGGGGAATTTATGATGAAACGCCGGATTTGCATAGGTCAATTGCTATATCAGATGCATATTACGGTAATCACAGTTCTGTCGCCGAATTATTCAAAAATGTCGGTAAGCCTGTAATGATAATGAATTTATCGGTAAAATAGTTTTTTGAAGGGATATTAAAATGTCTAGATATGTAATGGCTGAGGTAGAATTGAGGGCTGTGCAATTGACACAGTTGGAACTTCTGCAGGAAGTCGATCGCATCTGTAGAAAATGCGATATACATTACAACATAATAGCGGGTACTTTGTTGGGGGCGGTGCGTCATCGGGGATTTATTCCTTGGGATGATGATGCGGATGTTGCTTTGTTAAGAGAAGAATATGATAAATTCTGTGAAGTGTGTAAAACGGAACTGAATCACGAGAAGTATTACTTCCAAGATCATAAGCATACAGAGGGATATCGCTGGGGATATGGTAAATTGCGTAAAAAAAATACGCAATTTGTTAGAGAACATCAGGAAGATATGCCATACGAACAAGGTATATTTATTGATATTTTTCCTTTGGATAATGTTCCGCAAAGCAGATTGCATAGAATGATGTTGAATTTCAAGTATTATATGCTTAGAAAGTGTATGTGGGCGCCTATAGGTGTAAAAAGCAGTAGCGGTTTTGTGGAAAGAACGCTTTATAAATGTTTGAATAAAATATCTGACAAAATGATATACAGATGTTATAATAATTGTGTTGAAAAAAGTAAAAAATTAAAGTCAGAATGGGTACGCATTTTAACCTATCCCACGCCAACGAAGGATTATGCATATAAAAGAATCTGGTATGAGCATAGTAAAGAAATAGAGTTTGAAAATATAATGTTTAGCGGCATTAAAGATAGCGATGAATATTTGACATTTAAGTTTGGACAATATATGCAGCTTCCGCCGGAAGAGAAAAGGAAGATTCATGCGGTAAGTTGTTTGAAATTGTAGTGTTGAAAATATGATATAAAGTCGGAGATGATTTATATGAGACGGTGTACCGATATTCAAGAAATAGCAACAATAAACAATAAAATTTATATATATGGTTCGGGATTTCGTGCGAAGATATTGGCTCATTTTTGTCTAAAGAGAGGAATGATGATTGAGGGATTTTTAACAACAACATATCAAAGAGCAAATACTTTGTATGGTATTCCACTAGAGTGTTTCTGGGATAAAATCGAAGCTGAGAGTATAGAAAATGCAACTTTGCTTATCGCGGTGCAAGAAAAGTATTGGGATGAAATTACAAAAACATTGAATATTGCGGGTGTAAGAGATGAGAATATTGTTTATATAGATTATAAGGCTATAGCGAAAAGTTCAGAGCAGATTGAAGAAATGCTTAGTTGTCAACAAGTTTACAATGGGCTTGCAGATTCTGTATCTAAAATATTATATTGTCAAGGAACAAAATATCGATTGACGAATGATTATTCATACTTTTTAGATTGCTTTGATGCTATGTGTGGTAAAGAGGAAATGCCGATTTATGAAGAATATATTAGTTTTGCACAATGGCTTAAGGAAAAGAAGCATAAAGAGAATAAGAAAGTGTTATTGTATGTTCCAACTAATTTTTGGGTTGAATTCGCGCTTCCTCGACTTAAGGAGATGGGGATAGGTATTGATTGTATTGTATCCGATAACGACAATTTATGTAAAAAATTGAAGTATGGAGTGCCTATTATAAGCTTAGAAGCAGGGGCAAAGTAACATTTTTAAAAATGGATATTGAAGGGGCTGAATTAGAAGCGCTAAAAGGAGCTGCAGAAACAATTAAAAGATACAAACCGAGATTGGCAATTTCGATATACCATAAGGTCAACGATTATATTGATATACCGGAATATATTTTATCGCTAGTGCCGGAGTACAAATTATATATTAGACATTATTCTTGTTATAAATTTGAAACTATTCTGTATGCAATACCTTAATGGTGCAGTAGAAAATGTGTAATAGAATGGTTTGTTATAGAGGGGGATACATATGAAGAAGGTAATCACATATGGTTCATTTGATTTATTCCATGAAGGACATTATAAGTTATTACAACGTGCCAAGGCATTGGGGGATTACTTGATTGTAGGTGTTACTACAGAGCATTATGATGCTTCGAGAGGTAAACTGAATGTTATCGATTCTTTGATGGATAGAATTGAACATATTAAGCAGACCGGATTTGCGGATGAGATTATTATTGAGGACCATGTGGGGCAGAAGGTAGAGGATATTCAAAAATACCAAATTGATATATTCACAGTGGGGTCTGATTGGACGGGCGTTTTCGACTATTTGAAGCCATATTGTGAGGTCGTATATTTGGAACGAACCAAAGATATATCCAGTACTATGTTACGTGCCAAAAATTACAGCATTGTAAAGATGGGTATTATAGGAACCGGAAGAATTGCAAAACGATTTGTGCCGGAAGCTAAATATGTTAGTGGTGTTAACGTAGAAAGTGTGTATAATCCGCATATTGAAAGCGCGAAAAATTTTGCGGAACAGTTTGAGTTGAATCAATATACGGATTCACTTGAAACATTTTGGGAGAGCATTGATGCGGTATATATTGCATCACCTCATGAAACACATTATGCGTACATAAAAGAAGCATTACAGAATAAAAAACACGTTTTGTGCGAAAAGCCGATGGTTTTAAATGGTAATGCGGCAAAGGAATTGTATGAATTAGCGTCGCAACAACAATGTATCTTGATGGAAGCAATAAAAACGGCATATTGTCCGGGATTTGTTCAATTGTTGGGTGTGGTTCGAAGCGGAGTGATTGGCAGGGTTGTTGACGTGGAAACCTGTTTTACAAAGCTTGAGAATCCAAACGTCAGAGAAATGCAGGACATTGTTAACGGAGGAAGTTTTACAGAACTTGCAAGCTATACAATGTTGCCTATATTAAAGATTTTGGGCTGTGATTATCAAAGTGTGAAATTTGAAAGTTTTTATGATGCGAAGGGAATTGATTTATATACCAAAGCATATTTCCGATACAAGGATGCTGTGGCAACTTCCAAGACCGGTCTGGGCGTTAAGTCTGAAGGTCAGATGATAATTTCCGGAACGAAAGGGTATATAGTTGTGGATGCGCCTTGGTGGAAGACGCAATCTTTTGAAGTGAGATATGAGAATCCAAACCAGAACGATAAATATTTTACAAAGTTTCTGGGCGATGGATTGCGATATGAAATCAGCGATTTTGTATCTGTGTTAAATGGTTATGAAGGGAAGTCCTTTAAGTTAAGAAGAGCAGAATCTGTTAAATTGGCAGAGATTATGGAACAGTATTTGTCATTCAGGAGACAAGATAATGGAAAAGAATGATGTTAAAGTAAGTATTATGGTGTTAGCATACAATCATGGAAAGTATATTCGAGAAGCGTTGGAGAGTATGGTAACGCAAGAAACAAATTTTAAATATGAAATTGTAATCGGCGAAGACTGTTCGACAGACGATACGCGTCAGATTATTATGGAATATTATAAAAAGTATCCGGATTTAATTGTTCCGTTATTTCGCAAAAAGAATTTGGGAGCGACAAGGAATTTGACGTCTACTTTACGTCGTTGTACTGGAGAATATGTTGCATTTATGGAGTGTGATGATTTCTGGATTGATCCGTTAAAACTTCAGAAACAAGCGGATTTCCTTGATGAGCATAAAGATTATGCGGGGGTATTTTGTGATACAAAAGTTGTGAGTCGGTATGGGAAAACGATTGTGACCGCGCCGGTTTTACTTAAACATGAGATTCTTACGCCACTTGATTATGTAAAAACTATGTATCCATACAATGAGTTTAAATTCGGTGGCGCGATGATGTCTAGGAATGTATTTAAAAATGGAACATATGATAGGTATTTAACTAAAACGGACTTTGTAGATGATGTAATTGTGCAATCTGCGGTATTATGTAATGGAAAAATTGGTTTCCAAAAAGAATGTATGGCTGCATATAGATGGATACCTTCACATGGTAATAATTTTAGTGCATTAAAAAAGGACTCGATAAGTGCAGATAAGATAAAAGCGTACAGAATTATGCGTAATTTGTTTCCGAAAGAGACTTATTTTAGGTTATTTATGCGTATAAGTCGTGAACATTGGCTGTTGATTAAGGCGTGTTTGGATAAAAAAGAATATTTGGAGGCTCTTAGTTATTGTATAAAAGAAATGCAAGGTTGTGAAAAGGTCATGTATATTTACTATTGGATAAGAAGAAAAATCACAGGAGAATGGTAATGAAAGATATATACGTAACACGAACGTCTATGCCTCCTTATGAAGAATACATAAAAATGATTAAACCTTTATGGGAAAGTCATTGTCTTACTAATATGGGTCAGTATCATAAAAAGCTTGAAAATGAATTGGGAAGATATTTAGGTGTAGAGTATGTTTCGTTAATGACAAATGGACATATGGCACTTGAAATGGCCATACAGGCGATGAATCTTACCGGTGAAGTTATAACGACACCATTTACGTTTGTTTCTACTATACATGCTATATCAAGAAATAACCTAACTCCTGTTTTTTGTGATATTAATGAAGAGGATTTGACAATTGATGTAACTAAAATAGAAAGTCTGATAAGTAAACGAACAAGCGCAATTGTTCCTGTTCATGTCTTTGGAAAAGTGTGCCAGGTAGAAGAAATAGAGCGTATTGCTAAAAAGCATAATCTTAAAGTGATTTATGATGCTGCACATACATTTGGCGCAACATATAAGGGGCGTCATATGGTAGATTATGGTGACGCATCGATCTTAAGTTTTCATGCTACAAAAGTATATAATACGATAGAAGGTGGTGCGGTAATTTATCATGAATCACAGATAGGAGATGAATTATATTGTCTTAAAAATTTCGGAATTCGTTCAGAGGAATTAATTGATGGAATTGGTGCAAATGCTAAGATGGACGAGTTTCGAGCAATTATGGGATTGTGCAATTTAAAGTATATTGATGAAGAGATTGCCAAAAGGAAAGTTGTATACGAAAAGTATATAGAAGAATTGTCGGATATTCCCGGAATTGTAATTCCTAAATTGCAAGATGATGTTAAGCCAAATTATGCATATTTTCCGGTACTGTTTAAAATAGATAGGTTAGGCGTAGATAGAAATTTTATATATGATGAGTTGAAGAAAGAAAAAATATATACCAGAAAATATTTTTACCCGCTAATAAATGATGCGGAATGTTATAAAAATGTATATTCATCTCGCAATACGCCGGTTGCTAAAAATATTTCTGAGAGTATATTGACATTGCCGATATATGCCGATTTGACTACTCAAGAGGTGGTCGTGATTTGTAATGCTATAAAGGATATTATTAGAAGAGGATAGACTATGAAGAATATTGTAATTATTCATCTTGAAAGTGTAAGTAAATTAATTTTACAAATGAATAGTGAATTTTTTCCTAATGTGAACAAATTTCGTACACGTTGTATGGAGTATACAAATTATTATTCTACGGCTGCTTCTACGGCAATTGCAATTAGCGATATTGTATATGGAGATTTGTATAGATTAGAAAATACAGAAGTTTTTGGTAATTTTAAAATAACACATCCTGATGCGGAATCATTTGTTGATGTGTTAGGAGCAAAGGGCTATCAGACATTGGGTATCCACTATCCGTCTGCGTTATTTGACGAGATTAATCCGGGACATATGTATGCAAAAAATTCAAATTTGATGAATTATATGAAATACGATAAAGCCTTTGACAATGTAAAAAATGTTATAAACAAAGCAGAAGAAGAGAATGGCAATTTTTTAATATATTTCTGTAATGAGGTGAGTCACCTCTGCTATGAGGATAATAGAAAGTTTTCAATAAAGAATCCTACACAACGATGGCACTATGGATATTCAATTATCGATAAAACGGTGGGGGATATTATAGGATATTTGGAAGAAAAGAGCCTGATGGATAACACGGTAATAATACTTTATGGGGATCATGGTGATGATTTTTATTGTCATGATTATAACGGGGGATATGCGCATGCAATTGAGCCTTACGCAGATATAATACATACTCCTTTTATGATTTATGATAAAAGCATAGGCGCGGGGAGGGTAGACGATATTGTATGCTCTTTGGATGTAAAACCTCTAGTATATAATCTGGCAGAAGCTGGAATTATTATGAAGGATACGTTTATTTTTAATAAGTATCGTTCCAAGAGAAAGTATGTATTTTCTCGTAATTTGTATGCAGGACAAATTCCTGAAAAAATAGATGCCTGCATCTCAAATGTGAGGAAATCGTATGCGATAACGACAAAAGAGTATTCGTTTATTTTAACAAATAAAGGATGTAGGATGTATACACATAGAATAGATCCGACGTGCAATAACAATGTATTGGACTTTTTCTATTTGTTTGGAAATAGATTACATCATATTATCCATCTTAAATATACAAATTTACACTATAGAGGATTTATGGGATATGGTACAGTGGATGAAATTCAAAGAAATTATAGTAATCTTAAGAAGCTGATGTGGAATGAGATTAAGCAAATGGAGAAAGAAACCGGATTGGAAAATATTATAAACCACGATGCTATTTGTGAAATATTTTACACTAAGAATATGTTTTATATTTTTGGGAAAATGCGTGCAAAAGGTATTAGAAGAAGTTTTAAGAAGTTTATTGCAAAATATAGTAATCGTAAATAGGAGGAAAAGTAAGTGAAAAAAGGTTTTTTGTTAGGCGGTATTGTAGGGGCGGTAGTTGCAATTGCTGTGGTTACTGTGAAAAAAAATAAAGAAATTAAGGAAAAAAATAAGAATATAACAAAGTATTTGGGTTTGTTTAGGCAAATGAATCAATACCTTGTTACAAAGCAAATGGACAAAGATCTGGTTGATTATTTTAAATCAAAAGAAATAAAGACAATCGGTATATATGGTATGAGTCATATAGCACAGAGAATAATTGATGATTTGGAAGGTACCGATGTAAAGGTTCTTTTTGGCATTGATCGTAAAGCAGATAAATTATCTTATGATTTCGAAATATATAATCCGGACGAGAAGTATCCGGAAGTAGACGCAATCGTTGTTACGGCATACGATTTTGAGGAAATAAATGATATGTTGTCTGAAAAAGTCGATTGTGAAATCATATCATTTGGAGATATGATATTTAGTTTATAATTAAGTTGCGGCTAATGCAATGTGTATGATTTGATTATTCTGGAGCGTGAATAAATATATGTTAAATAACAAAGAAATTGGTGGATATTTTGAACTTGAGCATAATTGTGGTAAAGAATATTATTCGGATTTAATCGCGTTAAATACTGCCAGAAATGCTTTGGTTTATGTTGTTCGCGCAAAAAAATACCGAAAAGTATACATTCCATCTTTTTTGTGTGCATCTGTAAGTGGTGTTTTGGATAGAGAAAATATTTCATACAATTATTATGGTGTAGACAAGAATTTTATGCCTATTTTTCAAGATGAAATGGATGAAGATGAGGTTATGTATATTGTAAATTATTATGGTATTTTAGATGATAATACGATATATATGCTTCAACATAAATATAAAAGAATAGTTATAGACAATACGCATGCGTTTTTTAGAAAACCTTTAAAGGATGTAGATACGATATACAGTTGTAGAAAGTTTTTTGGGGTTCCTGATGGTGCGTATTTGAGCACGAATGTTTATGTTGATTATTCGTTACAAACTGATGTTTCGTATCGACGTATGGAACATATATTGGGACGGTATGAAAAAAGTGCCGATGAGTTTTATGATGCATTTAAAGCTATAGATGAATCTTTTAAAACATTACCGCTGATGCATATGTCAAAATTGACACACAATTTATTAAAAACTATAAGTTATAGTGATTGTAAAAGGATTCGTACAGAAAATTTTGCACTATACGCTAGAGAGCTTGGTAAACAAAATAAGATAAATATTAGTAAAATGGAAGGAGCGTTTGCATATCCATTATATGTTGCTAGTGCTCAGAAATTAAGAAGGAATTTGATAGAGGAAAAGATATACATTCCACTATTGTGGCCCGATGTGGCGGACAAGTGTTGTGAATTTGATATTAGCGAGGAATATTCGCAAAATATATTACCTTTGCCTTGCGATCAAAGGGTCACAAGGCAAGATATTAACAAGATTATAAACATAATAAATTCGAATGTGTAGATTGAAATAAAAATATAAGAAGACAAGCTAAAATTTAGACAATATGATATCAATCATTGTAGAAACATTATCCATAGTAGCAGCTTCTTTTAAATCTAATTTAATAGAAAATTTTTGTTCAATCGATGCGATGAGCGTTATGTGTTCAAAACTGTCCCATTCATCGATATCTGTAGCGCTTGTGTTCTCGCCGAGATTGAGTTGCGCGTCGTCAAAGACTTCGCGAAAAATTTCAGTTAAGGTGTTTAGAATATCAGTTCTTGTCATATGGGTACCTCCGTTATGCTGGGAATAGTTTGTTGTATGTTAATTTTTTATTTTAGCTGGTAAAAGGGGTTTTAGTTATTTGAAAAATCGTCTTTCAATAAAGAAAAGCATAGCTGGTCATTAAATTTTCCATTTTTATAGATTCTTTGGCGAAGAACTCCTTCTTGAGTAAAATTTAATTTGCGAGCCATCTTTATTGCAAATACATTATATTCAAGCATAATCGAGTAGATACAGTTTAAGCCTAATTCGCCGAATGCATACTTTAGAATTCCATTAATAGCATCTTGCATATCGCCTTTTATACGGTCTTCTATCGGAGCATGAATTTTATAGTTTATTTCGGCTGTTCGATTTTTGTAGTCTATATCAGTCAAAGAAATCATACCGATGGTTTTATTATTATCTAATTCGATCATTAAACGAATATTTTTTTCTGTGTTGTGATAGTTTGCAATCCAATTTTTCTGTTCAATAGAACTTAGTGCGACATGCCAACCGCCAGTCATTTTTTCGATGTGTGGGTCGTTGATTAAGTAAAAGAGTAAATCATAATCTTTCTCTTCGATAGCTCTTAAAGTTGTGCAACCATTTTTTATAATCATGAGAAAGTCCTTTCTGCAAAATAAGAAGCAATTTTGCAAGATAAAATTTAACTGTTTCAATATAAATAGTATACATCATAAAATATTTTTTTGAAATAAAAATTTTAAATATATATTTAATAGTTTTAGACATAGAATAGTATATTTGTAATTACTAACATAGAATTATTTGGAAAGGGCGTATTATAGTGCGTAGCGTGCAATAAATGAAAGTACATCATATTGGATATTTAGTTAAGGATATTAAGGCGGCAGAAAATCAGTTTTTGGTTTTGGGATACAAAAAAGAGACTGAGTGCATATATGATTCAGATAGAGATGCGGATATTTGCTTTTATGTTAATGAGGGATATCGTGTTGAGTTGGTGGCACCCAGAAGTCAAAATTCTGTTGTTTATGGTTTACTTAAGAAATACAAGAATACGCCTTATCATATTTGCTATTATTCGACTGAACTGGAAAAAGATATCGAGCAATTAAGAGATAATGGGTACTGGAAAATTGAGGAGCCTAAAGAAGCTGTGGCGATTAATAATCATAGAGTTGTATTTATGTTTAATAATAATTCAGGAATGATTGAATTATTGGAAATAAATAATATGGAAAAGGGAGGGCGATGATGAAAAAGGCTGATAAAAGATTAATGCTTCTTGGCGGGTCGAGATATCTGTTACCTATTATAGAGATTGCACATAAATTAGGATATTATGTTATCACTTGTGATTATCTGCCTGATAACATTGCACACAAATACTCGGACGAATATTGCAATGTGAGTATTATTGACAAAGAAGCAGTTTTAGAGGTGGCTAAGAAATTGCAAATTGATGGAATATTGTCATTTGCCTGCGATCCCGGAGTGGTAACGGCTGCGTACGTGGCTGAAAAATTAGGACTGCCGTCAGCGGGCCCTTATGAATCTGTATGTATTTTGCAAAATAAAGGTAAATTTCGACAATTTCTAAGTGAGCATAATTTTAACGTGCCTAAGGCGTTGAGTTATTCTTGTATAGAGGATGCGTTAGAGAATATCAATTCATTTAGATTTCCAGTCATAATAAAGCCAACTGATTCGGCCGGGAGTAAAGGTGTTACTAAAGTAGATGATATTGCTATGCTTTCTGAAAGTATAGAGAATGCGCTTAGATATTCACATTGTGGAGAATTCATTATAGAAGAGTTCTTGGAGCAAAAGGGACAGGCTTCGGATGCTGATAGTTTTGTGGTAGATGGTGAATTGAAAGTCATATCATTTTCTTCACAGTACTTTGACAAGAAAGCAAGTAATCCGTATACTCCTGCTGCATATGGATTCCCGGCAACGATTTCGAGCGATAATCAAAAAGAGCTAAAAGATGAAATTCAGCGATTGTTAAATTTACTTCATATGAAAACGTCAGTATATAATATCGAGACTAGAGAATGCCTAGACGGAAAAGCTTATATTATGGAATGTTCACCTCGTGGAGGCGGGAATAGGCTGGCAGAAATGCTTCGATATGCGACAGGAACGGATATAATCATTGAGGCTGTGCGCGCAGCTGTTGGTGAGAAAATTTCTGATGTTAAGCAGCGGGATTATGACGGATATTGGGCAGAGATTATTCTGCATGGTAGCAAGGAGGGGAATTTTAAACAGGTAAGTATATCTAATGATATAGCGAAATACATTGTTGAAAAAGATGTATGGGTAGATTGCGGAACGGAAGTTCATGAGTTTTCCGGTGCAAATGAAACAATCGGAACAATTATATTAAGATTTGATACTGAACGGAAGATGCGAGAAATTTTAGATGAGCAAGAAAAATACATTAGGGTTATTGTTGAATAATTAAAGAACTGGACTTGAAAGTGAGACTGAAATGCTAGAACTTGGTGAATATAGAAGAATTAATTTTTCAAGTGCATATGATGCGGGAGATTCTTTATATGTATCTCATGGTTTGTTTAATGGACTATTTAAAATAGATAAATTAAGCGGTCAAGCCATGTATGTGGGGAAGTTTCCAAACGAAAGCGTTGTTCGTAATGGCATGGGAATGCACGGCAGAGTTTTTAGACACGGCGACGAACTTATTTTTACGCCGGATGTGGCGTTGGGAGTGCATATTTATAATTTAAATAGTGGTGAACTGCAATATTATCCTATCGACTCTGGAAATGCAACGAAATCAAGATGTATTGATGCTTTTCTGGAAGGCGATAAACTATGGTTATTTTATGCGTATTCCGGTGAGGCTGTTGTTGTCTTTGATTTAAAAACCAAAAAACATAAAAAAATATGGACTATACGAGATGGGTTGCCTGAAGAAATAAGGCATAGAAATCTTCCTGTTTTTTGGAGCTGTTTGCAAAAGGCTGGAAGAAAAATATATGGCGTAATATGGGGGAGCTGTTATTTCGTAGAGTTTGATATTGATACGCAAAAAAGTATTATACATAAAGTGAATGATGAAGATATAAAGTTAACTGGTGTCGCATACGATGGACAGAGTTTTTGGTTTATAAAGTTACATTCAATAAGTGTTATTAAGTGGGAGCCTCAAACCGGAGAAATAACAGAATATGATAGTGATTTGTGTTATGAAAATCAAGCACTTATGAATTGTAATATCATTTGTCATAATGGCAAAATTATGGTCGCACCTAATTTGGGAAGGTCTATTCTTGTTATAGATGAAAAAGAAAAGAAGCTAAAGAAATTTTGTGAGTTGCCGGAAAATATGTGCGGTTTTGATGATGTACGAAAAAGCTGGAGGCGTTTTTTCTTTTATGATATTATTGCCGATGATACTTTGCGCTTATATCCGGTTGGCGTGGATATGATGCTGGATATCAATTTGGAAACTGCTGTAGTTTGTGGATATAAGTTTGAGTTGGACGAGAGTTGGGATGATGATAAGTATAAAAAAGAAGTAGTTTATGACTATATTGATGAATTCACATCAAAGCAATATTTGGCGGAAAAAAAAGAACTTGGATTGAAAGAGTATTTAGATTACGTAACGTATGCCAAGACGAGCAGAAGTATTGGTGATACCACCAACATCGGTAAACACATATGGGAGAATGTTTCGAAGGATTTATGATGATCTTTATTTGAGTAGAGGATAGATGAGTATAACAAAGAAACAGTATGAGTTAATGAATCAATTCTATAATTTATTACAAGATGATGAGAGTAAGGATTTATTTATTGCAAGATATAATTTTTTCTTGAATGGCAGAGTAAATGATTTTATGCAAGAGATACCTTTAAACAAAAAAATTGAGAGCAAAGAGTTATCTGAGTTTTTTGCGAATCGGGATAAAAACAAGTGCTTGATATATGGGGCTTGATATTATGGAACCTTCTCACGAGGTATTGGATCAGTTGCAAGAACGAGTATATAGTGGTCAATATGCATGCTTGACGGAGAAAAAATATTTAATAAAGAAAATGAATAGTGATGCTAAAAAAATTGAAAATATACTGTTTTTTTCAAAAACCTCTAAACTTTCCCTTATAATCTGCCGATAAAAAACATAAGAAAGCGGATATAGTCCGCATGGTAACGTATAAACAACAAGCATATATCACACGGAGGTGATTCGAAATGGCAATTGAAGCATTAGGCGGAGCAATGTCGTATCAGGCACAGCCCGTAGCAAAACCCCAGGTGGCAGCACCCCAGCCGGTGACCATGGAAGGTCAGATGGTAGAAACCAATCCTATGGTGGATGCTAACACAGCAGCAGTGGCTCAGGTAAGTGAGCAGAGTGAATTTCAGAATGGTCAGCAGAAGGAACCCAGCAACGAACAGATTCGTAAAGCTGTGGAAGACATTAACAAGAAGGCAAACTATTCGGATGTTCAGTTCGGTGTACACGAAGGTACTAACCGGATTACAATCAAGATTGTTGACAGAGAGACGAAGAAAGTTATCAAGGAACTCCCACCCGAGAAGACACTTGACATGATTGCCAAGGCTTGGGAACTTGCAGGTATCCTTGTAGATGAGAAGAGATAGGAGGAACCCATATGTCAGATATGATGAGATTAACAGGCTTAAGTTCCGGTATGGATACAGAGAGCATTGTTTCGGCTATGGTTTCTGCTAAGAAAGTGAAAGTAGATGAGGCCAAGCAGGCTCAGACCAAGTTGGAATGGACTCAGGATGCATGGAAGGATATGAACAGTAAGATTTACGGTTTGTATTCCGGCAAGCTTTCCAATATGAGATTTTCCAATACATACAATAAGAAGACTACTACGACATCTAACAGCGCATTAAGCGTTGTTTCAGGCGAGAGTGCAGTAAATGGTGTTTATACCGCCAAGATTAACTCCCTTGCTAAGGCGGGTTATTTAACAGGTGCCAAGATTTCCACACAGACCGGCGGTAAGATTACCGGCAGTACCAAGCTGGCAGATTTGGGTATTGTTGAAGGCTCTGTAATCGGAATTAAGAATGGTGGTAAAACAACACAGATTGAAATCGGCAAAGACATGACCATGAACCAGCTTGTAAGTAAGTTACAGGCTACCGGCGTGAATGCAAGCTTTGACGAAGGCAATCAGAGATTGTTCGTAAGTGCGAAGAAAACCGGCGTTGCAAATGACTTTTTGTTTGCGGGCGGCGGTGCTAACGAAACCGATGCGCTGAATAAGTTGGGTTTGACTGCGAGTTCGGGTTCTACTCGTATCAAGGGTAGCGATGCTGAGTTGGTATTAAATGGTGCGACTTTTAAATCAAGTACTAACACCTTCACTATTAACGGTTCTACCTATACCGTGAATAGAGTAGTAGATGAAGAGATTTCCATTACAACCGAGAATGATACCAGTGGTATCTATGATATGGTGAAGGATTTCTTCTCTGATTATAACGATGTAATGAATTCCATGCTGGGAGCATACAATGCTGATTCTGCTAAAGGTTATGAGCCTCTGACAGATGAGCAGAAGGAAGTGATGACGGAACAGCAGATTGAAGACTGGGAAGCTAAGATTAAGGATTCACTTCTTCGTAAAGATTCTACCTTGTCCGGCGTTATGACAGCAATGCGTAATGCCATGAATCAGGGCATTGAAATCGACGGTAAGACATACTATTTATCTGATTTCGGTATCGGAACCGGAAGCTACTTTGAAGTGGATGAAGATGAAAGATATGCAATCCATATTGATGGTAATGCAGACGATTCTTATTCTGCAGGTAAAACGGATAAGTTAAAAGCAGCGATTGCTTCAGATCCTGAGCTTGTAACCAAGTTCTTTACCAAGTTATCTGCTAACTTGTATGATAACCTGACAGAGAAGATGGCATCTTCTGACTACAGCAGTATCTATAAGGTATACAATGATAAGAAGATGAAAACTGATTATGATAAGTATACCAAAGATATCAAGAATCTGGAAAAGAAGCTTAGCGAAGCGGAAGACAGATATTATAAGAAATTTGCCGCAATGGAAAAGGCAATGGCTCAGTTGAATTCCGGAGCAAATGCAATTGCAGGTTTGTTCGGAATGAACCAGTAAGTTTTTAAGAATTAAATACAGACTCCCTGCTTCTGACGGAGTGGGGAGTTTTCTATAAAAGATATTAAGGAGGCTGGCTACTATGGCAACCAATCCCTATGCACAATATCAAAACAGTAAAATACTGACAGCATCACCGGCGGAATTAACATTAATGCTATATGACGGTGCGATTAAATTCGGAAATATTGCAATTACTGCCATGAAGGAGAAAGACGTTCCCAAGGCTCACACCAATATTATCAAAGTACAACGTATTATTACGGAATTCCGTTCAAGTCTGGATCGTAATTATCCCGTAGCACAGGACTTTGATAATATCTATGTATACCTCTTACAGAGATTATTGCAGGCCAATGTGAAGAAGGATCCGGAGATTATGGAAGAGGTTGTCGGACATCTTCGTACCTTGCGGGAAACCTGGGTCGAAGTAATGAAGAAGAGTAAGGGCGGCGAATAAATCTACGTGAATAATGGTTAGATAATTCCGGGAGGCATAGTAATGGAAAAACAATATATTCAAATGATGCTGGAAAGTCTTCAAAAAAAAGAAGAGGTTGTCAAAAATCTGATTGTAGGAAGCGAGAAGCAGAAAGAGGTTTTGTCTGCCAAAGAAGTGGACTGGGATGCTTTTGATGCACTTACTGCTGAGAAAGGGAATCTGATAGACGAGCTTTTGCAGTTGGATGAGGGGTTCGAGAACTTATTTGAACGGGTTAAAGAACCTTTGACACAAAAAAAAGATATGTATAAAACAGAGATTGGTTTCATGCAGGCTACCATCCGCACTCTTACGGATAAAAGCGCTGAATTGGAAGCTTTGGAGCAGCGTAACAAGAAACTGGTGGAAAGCAGAATGGCAGAGAGCAGACAGGTAATCAAACAGTCCAAGATGGGCTCTCAGGCGGCCATGCAGTATTACCAGAGAATGAATCGGATTAATACGGTTGATCCTCAACTTATGGACAAAAAGAGCTGAAAAGTGCCGTAAAATAAGGGTTTCAGGCTTATAAATAAAAAACTTGAAAAAAATTAAAAAAATTTAAAAAAAGGTATAAAGTATTTGGGAAACGCTCCGATATATAATACAAGTAAACAAAATAAGTTACTTATTAACCACCGTAGTAAAAGAAATGAAGCGTACGGTCATTGAATTTACTACAACCATTAACAAACGAGTAGCAAGGATGCTACCGTAAATTCAAGGAGGAAAAACTATGATAGTACAGCACAATCTTACAGCAATGAACTCAAACAGAATGCTTGGTTTAACATCAAGCGCACAGGCAAAGTCTACAGAAAAATTATCTTCAGGTTATAAGATCAACCGTGCAGCAGATGACGCAGCAGGTTTGGCTATTTCTGAAAAAATGCGTAGACAGATCAGAGGTCTTACACAGGCATCTGAAAATGCATCTGACGGTATCTCATGTGTACAGACAGCTGAAGGTGCTTTGGCAGAAGTACATGATATGTTACAGAGAATGAACGAACTTGCAGTTCAGGCAGCTAATGGTACAAACATGACAGCTGACCGTTCATATCTTCAGTCAGAAGTTGCTCAGTTACAGGCTGAAATCGACCGTGTAGCTGAATCCGTAACATTCAACGAGCAGAAGTTACTTGATGGTACATTCAAGGATAACAAGATTGTTCTTCAGGTTGGTTCTGAAGGTAATGAAGAAAATACTATTCAGTTCAACATCGATAAGATGGATGCAGCAGGCTTAGGCGTTGATCAGATCAACATCAGTGATGCAACCGGTGCAGCAGCTCGTGGTAGCATTGATACTATCAAAGCAGCTTTAACTAAGGTTTCTCAGCAGAGATCTGACCTTGGTGCTATCCAGAACAGATTAGAGCACACAATCAACAACCTTGACAACGTAGTTGAAAATACTACAGCAGCTGAAGCTCAGATCCGTGATACTGATATGGCTTCTGAAATGGTTAAGTTCTCTAACAACAACATCCTTGCTCAGGCAGGTACAGCAATGTTGGCACAGGCTAACCAGTCAAATCAGAACGTATTATCATTACTTGGATAATCATTGCAAATACTATCACAAAGGTCGCGCAGTAATGCGCGACCTTTTTCTTGCTTATTAAACTATATATTGCATAAAAGAAAGAGGGTAACTCCTCAAGTTGTTTTATGACTTGAGGATGCCCTTTTGTAAGTTTACATTTATTTTTGCCATTTATGATGGCAGAGGATTATTTCGCATTCTGTATAGTGGCTAACTTCCTCTTGGCCGGCTCATAGTTACCGCAACTTTCATAAAACATCACTGCGTTCTTAATATCGCCCATAGCTTCGTATATCATGCCAATATGATACCTTGGAAATGTATTTCCGGTATCCTCGCGAAAGTGTTCTTTTACGGTTAAGGCTTTCATGAATTCCAGTATGGCATTTACAGGCATGTTATTTCGGATGTAAATCAATCCCATAAGACATAAGAAGTCTGAAGTGGTGGCAAATTCTTCATAAATGCCTTTTAACTGTAAGGCCTTTTCGTACTCTTTTAAGTCCAGTAGAGTTTCGCCGTAGGAAATAATCATACGTTGCACATAGGATGCCATGGGGTCTACATCATAGGTGAGGGCCTGTTCATAGTAGTTGCATGCTTTTTCGGAATCGCCTACCAGAGATGCTGCTTGCCCTAACTGGAAATACACATAGGACTTATTAGGATTGGTTTTCAGGTCTTCTAACAGCATGGTTTCGTTACGCAATGCTTTCGCCTTGATGTCCTCCATAGAGCCCGTATAACCGTCGTGATAGACTGTAATGGGAATCTCGCAGAGGGAATAGTCTTTGCCTTTTTTATGGATGACCTGCTCATGAATACTTCCTTCGTACTTGTAGTATTTGCGGTGAAAGAAGCGTGGAACCCAGTCTTCCATGCATACATTCTGGTCAGGAATCTGATTTCTTCGAAGAATTGCCCCTACATGCCCGTAGAAAATCGGGTCAAGGAATTCATCTATCTGTTTTAAATCAAATTTTTCTACATACTCATCACAGTCCAATACCAGAATCCAGTCGTGACTCGCTTTCTCAATGGAAAAGTTTCTTGCCTTGGAGAAATCCTTACACCATTCAAAATCATATATTTGATCGGTGTATTTTGCAGCCAGTTCTTTGGTTCTGTCTGTGGAACCGGTGTCTACCACAACAATCTCGGCTTTTAATTGAGATGCAGCTGAGAGACAGCGCTCGATTCTTTTTTCTTCGTTTTTTACAATCATACAGATGGAGAATGGTTTCATATAGCCTCCTATTCTTGGTAATTGTTTATTAATATAAGGGATTTAGAATAAATATGGACAGCGTTATTTCGCTTGGCTGAGCAACGTCAATCTGTTTGTGGCAGGTTCAAAGGAACCACACTTTTTATAATATTCCAGAGCTTCATTCACTTTGCCGGTGCACTCATAAATGACGCCGATATTATAATACGCCCTATAAGAATCTGCACCGGTAACTTTGCACACCTTCTGCTTTGTGGCGTTAAGGAATTCCTGAATTGCCAAATCAAATAGAGCATTATTCATATAGATTAGTCCCATTAAGAAACAAAAATCTGCATTTACGGCAAATTCTTCATAAATACCTTCAAGACCCAGGGCTTCCTGATAACGTTTGGTATAGAGAAGTGAATATCCGTAGGATTCTATCATGTTTTGCACATATTCCAGACGAGGGTCAATATCATAGGTAAGGGCCTCGCTGTAGGCTTTTAGGGCCTCTTCATAATCCTCCATCATAAAATAGGCCTGCCCTAATTGAAACATCAGATAGGTATCCTGCGGCTTATCTTTTAATGTCTCTTTTAGAAGGGCGACGTTTCGTTGTGAACGGGCGGTTCTTGTTGCTAAATCGCCGGAATAGGAATTGTGGTCAAAATATGCATTAAGTGCAAAGTATTCAGGTGTGAAATCTTTGGATTTCGGAGTAATCTGTTCATGTATCGCGCCCTCGTACTGATAATATTTTTTATTAAAAAAGCGACCGATACCGGAAGTGGCGGTTCTTGTTTCGCCTTGTTGAGTATAGGTGTCGGTTAGTGTAATCCTTCCAATCCCCTTCGGATTTGCCTTAATCAACTTCTGATTCTTCGCTTCATCCCACGCTGTTAAATATTCATCACTATCCACGGTCAAAATATAATCATTGCTTGCATGCTTAATACATTCATTTCTTGCTACTGAGAAATCATTGCACCATTCGAAGTGAAACAGTTTATCAGTATATTTTACAACCATATCACAGGTGTCGTCGGTAGAACCGGTATCCAGCACCACAATTTCCTGCCCAAGTGGTTTTAATCGGCGCAGGCACTCTTCTAAGATATGACATTCGTTTTTGGTAATGATGCAAATTGAATATGGAATCATAATATAGCTCCCATTTATAAAGTAATTTATGACATTGAATAATAGTTTCTTTTTATAAAATTATCTTACCATTTTGTATAAAAAAAAGAAAGAAGTAAGCTCTATTTTATTGACGTAAACTACAAAAAATTCTATACTGTAATATAAGGGAAAACGTTATTCGGAATAACGAAAAACAGGGGAAGATTATGAGAATACTTTTTTATCAGTGGGGGACTTTTAATGAGCCTGTGATCGAGAAGACTTTGCGGGATTTGGGGCATTTCGTGAAGGTTTTGCAGGCCGAAGAATTGAAGGAGAAACCATCGGAAGAGCAGATTTGGGCGATTGTCAAAGATGCCAGCGAATATCATGCGGATACACTGTTTTCCGTGGACTATTTTCAGATGGTCGCAATGGCAGCTAAGAAACTGGATATTACATATTATTCGTGGTTGTATCACATTCCGCAGTGGAGTTTGTTTTCTTATGCGGCACAACTTCCGAACAATCGTATTATTACTTTTGATTCAATGCATATGCAGGAGCTTAAGCAATACAATGTAAACGGAATGCAATATATGTCGCAGGCAGCGGATAAGGAACTTTTAACAAGTGCATTGGCAAATGCAACGCCGGAGCAGATTGAGAAGTATAAGGCGGATGTATCTTTTGTGGGTACGTTATATGAAAGTGCCAATAATTTATTCAACCGTATTTCCGCAGAGGCGAGAGAAAAGGATATTTACAAAGAAATCCTTGAGATGATTAAAGAGAAGCGTTTTGCTTATGGCAAAGAAGTCCTTGGACGCGGTGTGACAAATGAAATGGTAGAGTTTTTGCTGGAAGAAGTGGAGTACGGTCAAGATCATTTCTTCTTTGCTAACCAGGAAGATATTGCGATTCAGTCTGTTCTTGCCCGTAAAATTACGGTGGAAGAACGTAAATTAATGGCGCGTACTTTGGCGAGAAAGTTTGATTTTAAGTTATATACAATATCCAACACGGAGAAATTTCCTGAGATTCATAATTGCGGTCCTGTGGATTTTGCTAAACACGCACCGTTGGTTTATAACGGAAGTAAAATCAATATTTATGTCACGCCACGTGCGATTCGAAGCGGTGTGCCCTTGAGAGTTCTGGAAATTATGGCTTGTCAAGGCTTTGTACTGGTAAATTATCAGGAAGATTTGGCGAGAGAGTTCGAAGACGGCAAAGAAATTGTAATGTATCGTAGCTTGGAAGAAATGGTGGAGAAGGTACAGTACTACCTAGAGCATGAAGAAGAACGTAGGCAGATTGCCCGCGCCGGTTATGAGAAGGTTTTACGAGAGTACAATTATGCGGAGAAACTTCGTAGAATTTTTGAGCAGAAGCCTTCGGGAATCATCCAGAATATGAGAGAGAATTTTTAGTATTTGAAAGAGTCCTTTTATAAGGGCTCTTTGCTGTAGAAAGGAGACAAACACAGTATGAAACGTTCAGAAGTAAATAAAGCAATCAAAGAGATGGAAGCATTGGCAAAGAAACACGGCTTTGCCTTACCGCCGTTCTGCAATTGGACCAAGGAAGATTGGGAAGAAAAGGGTCACGAATATGATGAAATTCGCGATAATATGCTGGGATGGGATATTACGGATTACGGTCTCGGGGATTTCGAGAAGGTTGGTTTTGCGCTGATTACTTTGCGTAACGGTAACCAGAACAACCCCAAGTACAAAAAGGTGTATGCGGAGAAACTTCTGATGCTGAAAGAGGGCCAGCATTCGCCTATGCATTTTCATTGGAATAAAAGTGAAGATATTATCAATCGTGGTGGCGGTACTTTGATTATTCATGTATATAACGACAAGGATGGGGAATTGGATGATACGGACGTATTGGTAAATGCGGACGGCCGTTCCTACTATGTGAAAGCCGGAACCGGTGTGGAACTCCGTCCCGGCGAAAGCATTACCTTGTGGCCACATCAGTATCATGATTTTGACGTGGTAGAAGGCACGGGAGATGTGTTAATAGGCGAAGTATCAATGTGTAATGATGACAATACGGATAACCGTTTTTATGAGCCTGTGGGAAGGTTTCCTGAGATTGAGGAAGATGAAGAACCTTACAGATTGCTGTGTAACGAATATCCGCTTGCAAAGTAGCGTTAGGAATTGATATACGAAAGATAAAAGCAGAACGTAATAAGCAAATCTTAGTATATGAGGTGTAAAAAGGGATGAAAAACGAAACATTAATGCAGTATTTTGAGTGGGACCTTCCTGCGGACCAGTTACTTTGGAAGCGATGCAAGGCACAGGCCCCTAAATTAAAAGAAGCGGGAATTACCAAAGTGTGGTTGCCGCCTGCCTATAAAGGAATGCAGGGAATATATGATGTGGGATACGGTGTCTACGATACCTATGACCTTGGCGAATTCGATCAGAAGGGAACGGTAGCGACCAAATACGGAACGAAAGAAGAGTATTTGGAGGCGGTCAAATCCTTGCAGAAGAACGGCATTGAAGTACTTTCGGATATTGTTTTAAATCATATGATGGGTGCGGATGCCTGCGAAGAAGTTACGGCTACGGAAGTGGCCGAAAATAATCGTAACCAGATTGTGCAGACGCAGAAAGAAATTTCTGCATGGACGATTTTTGATTTTCCGGGCCGTGGTGGTAAATATTCTGATTTTACATGGAACAGCAGCCATTTTAACGGTGTTGACTGGGATGAGAATACAAAGCGCAGGGCAACGTTTTTATTCGAAGGAAAGACCTGGGATAGTCAGACAGACGAAGAGAAAGGGAACTTTGATTATTTGATGGGTGCTGACCTGGATATGGAGAATGCGGCGGTTCGGGCACAACTTGTCAAATGGGGCATGTGGTATGAAGAAACCGTGGGAATGGACGGTTTTCGTCTGGATGCGGTGAAGCATATTAATGCAAGCTTTTATAAGGAATGGCTTGATAAAATCCGTGAAAAGGCCGGTAAAAATATGTTTGCAGTGGCGGAATACTGGCATGCGGATTTACGCAGGCTTTTGAGATATTTGGACAGTGTTGATAATTGTATGTCACTGTTTGATGTACCCTTGCATTTTAATTTTTATAATGCATCAAACCAGGGCGGAACTTATGATATGCGATATCTTTTGGATAATACGCTGGTGGAACACAGAAGCGTGAATGCGGTTACGTTTGTGGATAATCATGATACGCAGCCCGGTCAGGCGTTGTGTTCCTTTGTGCAGGGGTGGTTTAAGCCCTTGGCATATGCGTGCATTTTATTCCGTAAAGAAGGGCTTCCCTGCGTCTTTTACGGAGATTATTACGGTTTGCCTTCTCATAATATCCTGCCGATGCCGGATTTGAAGAAAATGATTAAAATCCGCGAAAAGTATGCTTATGGAGAACAGGTGGACTATTTTGATCACGAAAATATTGTAGGTTGGGTACGCATGGGTGATGAAGAGTGGAAACATTCGGGACTTGCTGTGTTGCTTTCGGACGGCCCTGGCGGAAAGAAAAAGATGATGCTTGGCAAGAAATTTGCCGGCGCGGAGTTTAAGGATGTGACCGGAAAATGCACGGAAACTGTGGTGATTGATGCAGATGGCTGGGGCGAATTCCGCGTTGACGGTGGTAGTGTGTCAACCTGGGTTACAAAAGAGGCCTATGATTATCTGGAAACAGAAGTGGTGTAATTTTGGTTGAGAATGCTTATATTTTTGCGTAAAAAAAGGACTGAAACGAGAAAAACGCTTCAGTCCGTATCTTTTATTAATAATTTGTAACATTTATTCAGCAGTTTCCACGCCATAAGTGTTTTCTGCCACGGTATCGTTATGGTATACGGTACCGGCATCGTTATATACGGTGTAATTTCCGCTTTCGTTTGTGATGATGCCGCCGTTTAAATGAAGTACGGCAATGTCGGTATTGTTGTAAACAACGGGATGTGTCTTATCACCTGCGCCGATAATGGTTCCGCTGTTAATATGCATTTCGCCTGAGTTGATGACAACGATGCAATCCAATTCTTCGCGGGTAATGGTGCAATCGTTGATGTTCATTACGCTACCGCCATTGTTACTGTTCCAAATTGCTACGTTGGCAGTGGTATTTTCTACCGTAACATTATTGATGGTCATTGTACCGTAATTTACAAGTGATTTGGAGTATTCTTCGGCAACCGTATTGGTAATGGTACCTTCGCCGTTGATGGTCATTGTGCCGTTACAGGTGATGGTGTCAAAGCCTTCGCCGTCCAGCGTAAAGCCGTTCAGGTTCAGAGTAATATCGGAACCTACGGGAGTGGCTGCGAAACCTTTGAAATCCGCTGTTGTCTCAATGGTTACAGGATTACTGTCCGTAACGGAATTGAAAGCATCCTGTAAAGTGGCATATCCGACCCCGTTAATTTTAAATGGAGAAACTGTATATTGGAAATAGATATTAACAGTAGTATCTTTCTTAAGCTTGTCCGTGGTTAACTGCCAGGTGTTCATATCCCAAACAGCTTCTGTTTTATCATTGCTGCATTCAATGGATACGAAATCGTAGAAATTACGGTCCGGCGCGGTGTTGTTCAAGGTGCCGTCCACATAGTAATTGACGGTCAATTCCGGTTCCTTGCAACCGCAAAGCAGTGCACCGAAGCTAAAAATCAAAACAGTTGATAATAGTAATTTGTGAATGAATTTCATAAAACCCCCTAGATACCAAATGGTATTTGTTTTAAAAATGACAAATTATTATTTCGTAAAAATTAAATTACAGATATATTTTACAACAAAAAACGATGAAATTCCAGTATAATCAAAAGAAAAGCAGTTGGAGAAGGCTGGAAATAAGCAAGAGGCGGATTTTGCACCGTCGGAAAGGGCGTATTTATGACAAGTATCAGTGTATGTATGATTGTCAAAAATGAAGAAAAAGTATTGGAAAGATGTCTTTTATCCCTGCAGGGAATCTGGGATGAATTGATTATTGTAGATACGGGTTCTTCTGATAGAACCAAGGAAATTGCGGCACGTTTTACGGACCAAGTCTATGATTTTAAATGGATTGATGATTTCAGTGCGGCCCGAAATTATGCTTTTTCTAAGGCGAAGTGCGATTATATTTATTCGGCGGATGCGGACGAGGTGTTGGATGAAATGAACAGACAACGTTTCCTGCAGCTGAAGGAAGCATTGATTCCGGAAGTGGAAATCGTGCAGATGTGGTATGTGACACCGCCTGAGTTTAATACGACGGAGAATTTTGATAAAGAGTATCGGCCGAAGTTGTATAAAAGATTGCGCGAATTTACATGGATTGATCCGATTCATGAGACCGTAAGAACCGAGCCCGTGGTATTCGACAGCGATATTGAGATTTTGCACAGGCCTCATGATAATCATGCGTCAAGGGATTTTCGGATTTTCCAGGGTATGATTGCAAAGGGGGAACGCTTATCTACGAAACTTCATAAAATGTATGCCCGGGAGCTGATGCTTTCCGGTGAAAAAGAGGATTTGATTGCGGCGAGAGATTTCTTTGAAGGCAGTTTGCAGGATGAAAGCCGTAACGAAAGCGAGTATCAGGAAGCACTGTGCGTTTTGTGTAAAACGCTGCGACTGGAAGGTGAAGAGGTGGCTTTTCTTGAGTGCGCGCTAAAAGCAGTTGCGACCATGCCTTGTGCGGAAGTGTGCCTGGAATTGGGAGTATACTTTTATGAAAAAGAAAAGTATGCAGAAGCGAAAGAATGGTTTGAGAGCGCGATATATCGTACCGAAGCGGTAATTGATGCGTCTTGTGCAAGTAAGGCCGAGACGTACTTGCACAAGTGTATGTGTGGAGAAATATAGGGCAGTATATAAAAGTTAAGTGCGTATGCAAAAGTAAAGTATTGTGTTTGGGCAAAGAACGAGCCTTGCGTCGTGTGTAACTTTACAAGAAAATGTAAAAATGATACACTGAACGGGTATGAAAAGCAAAAACAGGAGGATGTCATGGAAGAGAAAAAATCTACAAAAATAAAATGGCTTGATGGCATTTTTGTTTTTATTCTCACTTGCCTTCCGTTGTTTTTAATATGGCATTTTAACGCGAAAATTGTCTTTTTTAACAATGATGATTTATACATAGGTGAATTGGTGTCCGGTATTACGACCGGCCGACCGGAGAGCCATTTGGTGCATATCGGATATTTGACAGGCTGGATATTGAGCCGATTGTATATGTTGGTGCCGTCAACACCATGGTATGGCATCTTTTTGTTTACAATGATATACGGAAGTATTGTGACTGCTTTTTCAGCGATGATTATAAAGTTGGAAAAAGTGTGGCAGAAGATACTTATGACAGTCAGTGCTTTGTATATGATATGTTCGTTTTTCTTTTATCATATTGCAGAAATCCAATATACCACCGTCACGACGGTAGTGTGCATGACTGCGGTGGTCTTGTTTTTTTTGGCAGAAGACACAACAGACTGGAAAAAGTACATAAAGGCCAATATTCTCGGGTTTGTCTTCTTTTTTATGTCTTTTAACATTCGCGATAAAGCCTGTGTAATGGTATTGCCGGTATTCTTTTTTATCGGTTTGGGGAAAGTCATAAAAGATAAAAAGATGTTCCGGCCGGTGCTGGCATATGCTTCTGTGCTGGTGGTGATTATGTTGCTTTTATTCGGCGTAGAGCGTATTGCCTATTCCGGCGCAGAGTGGAAGGAATTTGAAAGATATAATACTGCTCGCGAACAGGTGATGGATTATGCGGGATTCCCGAATTATGAGGAAAATATTGCGCTGTATGAAGAACTGGGGATTTCGGAGCAGTCTTATGTGTCCTTGGCGACGAGATATCAGGTATTGCTGGACGAAAAGGTGAATGCCGACTTTATGGAGGCTATAGAAGAAGTTTCGGGCTCTGACAGAAAAATAGATGTGGTACAAATGCTGAAATCTTTTATAGAGAGGCATTTAACTTCATACATGGATCGCCCGTTGAATATTATAGTGTATTTTATGTATGTTGCGGCAATTGTATTGGCGCTTGTATCCGGAAAATATAAGGCGTTGTACGATGTATTGGCCTTATTTCTGGGAAGAATGTCCATATGGGCGTATCTTATGTATATAGGCAGGAGTCTTCCCCGCGTGACGCAAGGGATATATATTGTAGAGCTGATGGTTTTGTTTGCGGTCATAATCAGCAATTCTCTCTGGATAAATAAAACAAAGCAGGGGGCAAAACTACCCAAAATAGCGGGTGTTTGTGTTATTGTAGGTATGATTGCAATTTGTCACAGATGGGGACTGCCTTATTCGTTGAATATTTACCACTATAATAATTCGCAAATGGCGTATGCTACCTGTTATCGGGAAATGCGGGAGTATTTTAATGAGCATAGTGAGAATGTCTATTTGGCGGATATGTTTAGCTTTTCGTATTTTACAAAGGATATTTTAGCGGAAGAATACCCTTCTGTTGGAAATTATGTTATGATGGGTAACTGGGTGGCTAACAGTCCATGGACGGATTCTATAGCGGAACGTTATCAAATAGAATCCTATGAAGAAGCGGCCATTATGCAGGATAATGTATATTTTGTCTTTATCGACAGCGAAGGGACATCTTGGCAGTATCTGTCGGACTATTATGCCGAAAAGTATCCCGGAAGTGTGATGGAAGTAGAAGAAGTTGTGGAGACCACTTTTGGACAGGACTTCTTAATCGTAAAAGTAAGAGAAGGTTAATATAAAGGAATATAAAAAGGAGGCAGCAATGGAAGAAAGTAATAAAAGTATTTCAAAAGCAAAATGGCTTGATGTGATTCTTGTATTGCTTTTGGCTGTAATTCCTTTGGCATTGATGAAGTATTATGATGTTACGGCCGTTTTTTATAATAATGACGATTTATATTTAAGTGAAATTGTATCAGGAATAATGACGGGAAGGCCGGAGGGGCAACTATTACACATCAGTTATTTGACGGGGATGCTGATTAGCCGGTTGTATATAATTTGGCCATCAGTTCCGTGGTATGGTATTTTTCTATTTTCTTTGATGTACGGAAGTATTGTGTCGGCATTTGCTTTTATGTTGTTCCGTGCGGATAAAGCAATATGTAAGATAATGATGGCGATTGTTGCCGATTATATGATATGCTCTTTTTTCTTTTGCCATTTGGTGGAAATACAATATACAACCGTAACAATTGTTGTAGGGGCGACGGCACTGGTAGCTTTTCTATTGGCAAAAGATTGCGAAAGCGTAAAAGGATATCTTAAGAATAATATAGTAAGTTTTCTGTTTTTTTTCCTGTCGTTCAGTATTCGTGACAAAGCGTGTGTTATGTTGTTGCCTGTTTTCTTCTTTTTTGGATTGGCAAAATTATTAAAAAATAAAAAAATGTTTAAGCCATTACTGGCGTATGCAATGGGCTTGGTTGCTGTTATGGCACTGCTTTTTGGGATAGAAAGACTGGGTTATTCGTCGGAACGTTGGACTGAGTTTGAAAAGTATAATTCGGCAAGAGAACAGGTTATGGATTATACGGGGTATCCAAATTATCAAGAGTATAGGGAAGTGTATGAAGAAATGGGAATTTCTGAAAAATCGCAAGCTTCTCTGCCCAGATATCAGTTATTGCTTGATGAAAATGTAAATGCAGATTTTATGATGCGGATGGAAGAAATAACTGCAGAAAATAAGAAGTTCAATTTAGGTTCGACAATTAAACATTTTATTACATTGCATACAACATCTTACATAGACAGACCAATTAATATTATTGTATATTTTATGTATGCAGTAGCAATCGGTTTGGCGCTCATAAGTAAAAAAAATAAAGCATTGTATGATGTTCTAGCGTTATTTCTTGGTCGAATGGTTATATGGGCATATATAATGTATATTGGGCGCATTATGACAAGAGTCACGCAAGGAATTTATATGCTGGAGTTAATGGTATTATTTGCTGTGATTGCTTCAAATGTGTTGTGGATTGGACAAAAGAAGGCGAAACAACGGACGTTGGTGGTTGCTACGGTATGTGTATTGGCAGGAACTGTATTTATTTGTCATAGATGGGGATTGCCGTATTCGGAAAAAATATTTTATTATAACCAGTCGCAAATGGCATATGCTACCTGTTACAAGGAAATTAGGGAATATTGTGAGAAGAGTCCGGAAAAGTTATTTTTGGCGGATACTTACAGTTTTAGCTATTTTACGGAAGATATATTTGCGCAACCAGAGTATTCAGCAGCTAATTTTATTATGCTTGGTTCGTGGACGGCAAACAGCCCTTGGACAGATTATGTTGCAAAACGTTATGCAATAGATTCTTATGAAGAAGCGGCCATTATGCGGGATAATGTATATTTTATCTTTATGGACAGCGAGTTAACGCCATGGCAGTACTTGGAAGACTATTATGCTGAAAAATATCCCGGAAGTGTTACTGAAATAGAAGAAGTGCTTGAAACTTCTTTTGGCAGAGATTTTTTTGTTATAAAAGTAAGGCGGGAATAGTATTAGATATAAAGAGTAGATTTTATTTATGGAGGTTAATATGAAGAAATTAATTATTACCGGCGGAAACGGACAGCTCGGACGTGCAATTAATGCGTTGTACAAGGATAGAGAGGATATTGTCTGCATCAATACGGATGTGGATGAATTGGATATTACGGATTTGGCAGCAGTGCAGGCGTTTGTGACGAAAGAAAAGCCTTACGCTATCGTGAATTGTGCAGCACATACAGCAGTGGATGCTTGTGAAGATCAGGAAGAACTGGCATATAAAATCAATGCAATCGGCCCCAGAAATCTTGCGATTGCAGCGAAACAGAACGATGCCAAATTAATGCATATTTCTACCGATTATGTTTTTGCAGGTGATGCTGACAAGCCTTATAGAGAATTTGACGTAACCGGTCCTCAGGGCGTGTATGGTGCAAGTAAACTCGCAGGTGAAAATTTCGTAAGAGAGTTTGCGGATAAATATTTTATCATCAGAACTGCTTGGTTATACGGCGATGGTAAAAACTTCGTTAAAACAATGTTACGTCTGGCTGAAACCAAAACGGAAGTAAGCGTAGTAAACGATCAGGTGGGAAGCCCTACCAGTACCAAGGAATTGGCTAAAGCAATGGATACCCTTTTATTCACGGACAATTACGGTGTGTTCCACGGAACCTGCGAAGGTGTGTGCAGTTGGGCAGATTTTGCGGAAGAAATTTTCAGATTGGCCGGAAAAGATGTGAAAGTAAACCGTATCACCAGCGCTGAATTTGCTGCCAAGGCGAAACGTCCGGCTTATTCTGTATTAGACAATTATATGTTAAAATTAACAACTGATTTTATGTTTGCGGATTGGAAGGTTGCAATTGCGGAATATATGGAATGGTTGTTAAAGCAGGAAGTGTAAGATGTTTCCGGAGTTAAGTTATTAGTAAAATAGTAATAATGATACGATTTGAGAAGATAAGAGAAAGTAAAAAGGGCTGTCGCAATTGACAGCCCTTTCGCATATATAAAATTTATTTAATAATCACTAAACAGTAAATCAATGCAATAATGATACCTAAAATTGCACCGACAAATACCTGAATGGGAGTATGGCCTACAAATTCTTTCAGTTTCTCATCGTTACTTAAATCACTACCCATCTTCTCGATAACTTCGGTAAGCTCATTTAAAACTCTTGCCTGAATTCCGGTCTCGCGACGTACGCCCATAGCATCATACATTACGATGATGGAAAGGATGGCAGCAATCGCAAAGAAAGGTGAATGAACGCCTTCATTAATGATTACGGAAGTTGTGAGTGCGCATACGGTTGCTGAATGGCAACTGGGCATTCCGCCGCTTCCGATTAGGCGCTCTGCTACAAATTTCTTGGTGAGAATTAAGTGGATGATGGTCTTAATAACTTGCGCCAATCCCCAGCTTAATCCGGCAGACATCAGTATTTCGTTGTGTACAAGTTCCTGCAAAAATGTCATATGTAAAAGCCTCGCTTATTGTTTACACTTCAAGCATAGTACATACCCTATGCAACTAAAAAGCATTATACCCAAAAAAGAGAAAAAAAACAACAATAATAACCATATTCTTGAAATCTGATACTCTGCGTGTTAAACTTTGTTGATAGAATATAATTGTAAAAAGGACTGTTTTATTATGTCAAAGCAGGTTGCGACCAATGCAAAAAGAAAATTGAATATTAATTTGGCAGCGTTGCTTATGATTGTGATGCCCTTGATTCTTGCGGGGATAGTGGCAATTTACCATTATTTGCGTAATGGCGGAATGTCTGCGGTTCCGGGGTTGATGTGGAATGATGAAGCAGCCTATTATCAGTTGATTAAGACTTATACGGAGTATTTATCGCCGGCAGGTTACTGGGGGTTTAACGGAAACCACGCTATATTGGGAACAGGCGGTGCCTGGAGTCCTGCGATTATCTGGCCTTACGTTATTTTTGCCCATATTTTTCCGTTGTCCAAAGGGTTTGTATATTTTGTTAACCTTTTTTACATTACGTTAGCAAATCTAATCTTTTATTTCTGTGTAAAACCGGATACAAAGCAGAGTATCAAATTAGCCCTTGCGCAGGCAGGCTCGGCTGTTTTTATCCTGTATTTATCCGTAAATATGTCGGAAATGTTCCGCTATGCCATTGTCATTGTATTGGCTGGCCTTTTGTATCAGATTTATTTTAAAACAAGTCCGAAAATAGTAAAATACGTGGTGGCACCGCTGTTAATTATTTGTGCTACGCAGGTTTATATATTCTTTGCATTTTGCGTTCCGATTTATGTTTTCGGCATTATGAAGCAATGTAAATTGTGGAAGAAACTTGTGGTTTCAGTGGTGGCTCTTGGTATAGAGGCGCTCGGAAGTTATTATCTCTTGCATTTGATTTCAAGTAACTATAACATTCATAAAACCGAGCGATTGCTAAATGCCGTGAAAAGTATGGATATTGGCGGTGCAATACGCGCTTTCTTGGGAATGGTGAAACAGGGTGCGGGTGATGTGTTCCGCTTGTGGACTTACGTTTATACGAATCCGTTGATTCCTTTCCATGTGCTTTTTGCATTGGTGCTGGTGTTGGCTGCGCTGGGGATTGTTGTTGTTTTTATCTTAAAAAAGAAGAAGGGTAAACTTTTATCCAATAATTCAAATTTTGAACAGGAAAAGGCAGAACAGAATTGCGGAACTGTTAAAATGCATCCAAGCAAAGATGTAACGATTGCAATCATTGTTATTTACAGCATTGCATTGTTTTTTGGAATGTATATGACGTTGTATTCCATTGATCCGTTTACCTTTATGCGTGGAACCTATATTGTGGTGATTTTTGCAATGTATCTTATGGCAATGATGGGCGGAAAATGGCTGTATAACGGCCTTTTGGCGTTGCAGGCTGTAAGCTTGTTCTTTTTGCCGGTGAATATGGATTATTTTATGACAGGGCATTATATGAGCGTGGAAGAATACGCAGAATGGGATATGTTAGAGGATAAAATAGCAGATGTCATCAGCGTGTCGGAAACAGAGAATCCGTGGGATAATACCGTTGCAATGTATACTATGGAACCGAAAGCAATTTGCGCAATGCCTGCAGGCGTCGGTGTGAATTTCATTATGGAGGATGGTATTTTACCGGAAGAAGCTGAGTATTTGTTTTTCTCGAAGACTCCGGCGTCAGAGCAGAATTCGGGCTGGATTGTAAGGGATTATGAGACTTTCTGTTCGGAATTTGCCGAACGTTTGGAGACTGAGTATACCGCGATTTACGAGGACGAATTGTATATTATTTATCGTAAGGCAAATTAATAAAAGTTAAATAAGATATCTAAAAAGACAGTAGCGTGAAAACTACTGTCTTTTGCTTTTCTTAAGTATTTCATTTGCTTTCTCAGCCGGCAATATCCAAACGTATTTTATCAGCCAGGCGGAATATGTATTCGCTGTTGGTAGGACGTTGCTTTCCGTTTAAAGATGAATATCCGAATAACTCTTCGAAAATCGAAACATTTCCGCGTTGCCAAGAAACTTCAATGGCGTTTCGGATGGCGCGTTCTACCTTCTGTTCTGTAGTGTGATATCGTTTAGCAATGGATGGGTACAAAAGCTTGGTCACACTGGTAACGGTTTCCATATCCTGTTCTGAAATCAGGATGGCTTCTCTTAAGTAGTGGTATCCCTTGAGATGGGCGGGAATTCCCATGTCCAACATGATTTGGGTTACGTAGCGTTCCAAATCAGGCGCTGACATCCTTTCGCGCATAATTGACTCCTTTCTACGTGAAACGGTAATTCTGTACCAACTACGGCATAAAAGTAACACAATTGTTGAAAAATGTAAATATACAAATGTCACAATGTTTTTTTGTGAAACTTTGCCGTAAAAAGCAAGAAAAGGATGACGTTATTTTCAGAATGTGGTATACTAAAGTGTATTTTTATGACATTTTATCAGAATGCTATTTTTAAGGGATGCGGTTAGGCGTGTTCCGGAGGTTAAATATGCAGGAAAAAGTAAGCGTTATTGTACCGGTTTATAATGCGGCCAATTACATAGGGCAAACCATTCAAAGCGTGTTGGACCAGGATTATGAGAACTGGGAACTGATTCTTGTAGAAAACGGTTCAACGGATGATAGTGTAGCTAAGATACAGGCTTTTAAGGATGAGCGTATACGTTTGATTATAATGGATGGCAATGCCGGTGCAGCCAATGCCCGAAACGAGGGTATGCGACAGGCTACGGGCACTTATGTAGGATATGTTGATGCGGATGATTTGTGGCGTCCGGATAAATTGTCCCGCCAGATTGCTTTTATGAATGAGAAAAACGCAGCCTTTGCTTTTACGGGGTATGAATTTGGTGATGAGGATGCTTATCCTACGGGTAAAATCGTTCGCGTGCCGGAGACGTTATCCTATAAGCAGGCATTGAGCAATACCACGATTTTCACATCGACAGTGCTGTTTGATACGAGACGTATTGAAAAAGATAAATTGTATATGCCCAATGTAAAAAGTGAAGATTCAGCATTGTGGTTTCAGATTCTGAGGGGCGGCGTTACGGCTTACGGTTTGGATGAAAACCTTGTGATTTACCGAAGACCTGCTAATTCGCTTTCGTCCAACAAGTTAGAGGCGATGCGAAGAATTTGGAACTTGTATCGCAAGCAGGAGAAATTAAACATTTTTTACAGTATGTATTTATTTATAGGCTGGGCATTCCGTGCGGTAAAACGCAGGGTATAGATTGATTTTTATAAAATTAAGAATGGAAAATCAGGGGCAAAGATAATATGCCCAAGGTGAACGATAGTGGAAAAGACAACGACAACGGATGATATTTTTAAAAGAATAGTCGGAAAAATCAAACCGCAGTGGTGGGCGGCTTTCTTTGCGTGCGTTGTGATCGGACTGCTGACCTATATGTATTTTATGACAAACAATTTCCTGACTTACGATTCTATGTGGAATATTTATTCGGATCAGGATATGATTACGTCCGGCAGACAGTTTCTTACCTATGCCTGTGGCATCAGTTCATTTTATAATTTGCCCTGGATAAACGGTGTGTTGGCGATTTTCTACCTGGCACTGGCGTCAGTTGTGGTAGTGGAAGGACTTGGTATTCAGAGTAAAACGGGTGCGGTTTTAACAGCCGGTCTTCTGGTGACTTTTCCCGCGGTATCTTCTACATTTTGCTATATGTATACCGTGGACGGTTATATGCTTGCAGTTCTTTTATCGGCCCTGGCATTTTTGATTACAGACCGTAAAAAATATGGTTTTATCGGCGGAATTGTATTGCTGGGTGTCAGTATGGGCATTTACCAGGCGTATCTGTCGTTTACAATTATTTTGTGCATACTTCGTTTGCTTACGGATTTATTGGATGAAGATACATTGAAACCTATTTGGAATAAAATCTGGCGTTATATTGTGATGGGCATCGGCTCTTATGCTTTCTATGTCATTACCTTAAAGATTATGCTCAAGGTAAAAACTGTAGAGATTTCCGGCTATCAGGGAACGGACCGTATTGGAACCTTTGCATTGGCGGAACTTCCTGCGGGGCTTAAATCGGCCTGGGATAATTTTATCAACTTTGCAAGATGGTCAAATGTACTGACTACTACTGAAATTATGAAATATGCATTCTTGCTGATTACAGTGTGCGCGGTGGTTTTATATGTGGTTCATTTTATTAAAAATAAAAGATACAAAAGCGTGGTACGCATTTTACTGGTGGGTGTGTTGGTGGCGGTAATTCCGTTCGGTGCAACGATTGTAAATATTTTATCGCCCGGCACTTTCTTTCATTTACTGATGCGTCTTCCTTGGGCATTGTTTTTTATCTTTGCAGTACTTTTGGCGGAGAAGTTAGACTTTGAAGGAAAGAAAGTCTGTGTAATCAGCAAAAAGGCAGTTGCATCGCTTGTATGCATTTGTGCCGTTATTTTATCTTTTAACTTTGCAGTGATGGCGAATGTGGTTGCGTTTAACATGAATGAAAGATATGAAAAGACTTATGCAACCTGCGTACGCATTGTTGACCGAATTGAGCAGACGGAAAGGTACGAACAGGGGACGAAGGTGGCGATTCTTGGTGGTTTCCCCGCTACAGAGAATTATCCTGCTACGGATATTACGGCTAATGATTTGGTCGGGTATTTTGGAGTGGCAGGCGAGTTGTGTGTGAATTCTACGGAGAAGTATGCGGAATATTTTAAGCATTATTTGGGAGTGACTATTACGACGATACCTGCGGAAGAAGAAATCCGGCTGACGGAAACGGAAGAATTTAAGGAAATGCCGAAGTTTCCGGCAGAGGGTAGTGTCGATTATATTGAAGATGTATTGGTTATTAAATTGAACGGCTAAAATAAAAGAGAAGACAGAGGCTGAGAAACATGTACGGAACAGAAATGTATGAATTTGTTAAAAGAATATTTCCCATATGCAGAAGTATTACCGGTAACGGAGTGCGTGAAACCTTAAAAATCATGCAGGAATATGCGCCGGATATTAAAGTGTACGAAATTCCTTCCGGTACGCAGGTTTTTGACTGGACGGTACCGTCAGAATGGAATATTGAAGATGCTTATGTGGAAAATGAAGCCGGTGAGCGTGTGATTGACTTTAAGGAAACTAACCTTTCTGTGGTAGGCTATTCCTTGCCTATGGATGAGATGCTTTCGTTAGAAGAACTGAAAAAAATTGTTTTTGTGGAAGACAGTCAGCCGGAGGTGATTCCGTATGTTACTTCGTATTATCGTGAGCGTTCGGCGTTTTGCACCGGTAAAAACAGGTTAGAAGCATTGCCGGAAGGGATGTATCATGCGGTAATTAAGAGCAGTTTAAATCCGCAGGGTTCACTTACTTATGGCGAGGCTTTGATAAAGGGTGAAAGTGACAAAGAAATTCTGATTTCTACCTATCTTTGCCACCCTTCAATGGCGAATAATGAATGTTCCGGTCCGGCGGTTTCAATCTTTTTACAGAAGTATTTGAAAAGTCTGCCGAAGTTAAAATACAGTTATCGGTTTATCTACATTCCGGAGACTATCGGCTCCATTACGTATTTGAGCCGGAATTATGAAGCGTTAAAGAAGAACGTAGTGGCAGGCATTAACTTATCCTGCGTGGGCGATAATTATGATTACTCATTTGTGCAGACCAGATACGGAAATACGTTAACAGATAAAATGTTGCATAATTTGTTGTCATTCCATTATCCGGAGTATAAAACATATTCATTCCTGGAAAGAGGCTCTGATGAGAGACAATTTTGTGCGCCGGGCATTGATTTGCCGGTATGTTCTTTCTGCAGGACGAAATACGGTAAGTATGCGGAATATCATACGTCTGCAGATAATTTGACCTACATTTCGCCGGAAGGTTTGGACGGAGCATTGGAACTTTTAACCAAGTTTGTACAGGCTATGGAGCATAATGCAAAGTATCGCGTGAAATGTTTGTGCGAGCCGCAGCTTGGTAAAAGAGGATTGTATCCTACCGTATCCAAGAAGGGTTCTTACGATGCGGTTAAGGCACTGACGGATTTTATCGCATATGCAGACGGAACCAATGATTTGGTGGAAATCAGCAATATCATTCATCAACCTGTAGATGTACTAATTCCCATCGCAGAGAAGTTATTGGCGAATGATTTAATAGAAAAAGTAGAAGTTTAAAACGGAGATTGAAATGATTACATCTGTATTAAATTATTTAGAGAATACGGCAAAGAAATATCCTGATAAAATTGCCTTGGTCGAAAAAGAAAAAAGCATTACCTATAAGGAGATGTCGGCGGTTGCCAAAGTGATTGCGACCAACCTTTTAAATAAAATCGGTTCGGAATGCAGACCCGTTGTGGTTTTGATGGATAAAAGTTTGGAAGCGGTAGTTTCCTTCTGGGGTATTTTACACAGCGGAAATATCTATGTACCCATGGATGCATTTGCTCCGATGGAGCGAATTAATAAAATTATCGATTTTGTGCAGCCTGCAGCGGTGATTATTGATGATGCTTTTGCAGAGAAGGCAGCAGAGTTACACGTCGACAGTCAAATTTTATATCGATACGAGTCCTTAATTTCCGGCGAGGCAGAGGTGGACAGAATTGCAGAAGTACAAGCGGGTATCATCGATACGGATCCTGCATATATCATTTGTACCTCAGGCTCGACAGGAGTTCCGAAGGGAGTTGTGATACCGCACAGGGCAATCATTGATTTTACGGAAGAAGCCAGCGAGGTGATGGATTTTTCGGAGAAAGAAGTGTTTGCGAATCAGGCACCCTTTTATTTCGATGCTTCGGTTCCTGACCTGTATTGTACCGTGCGTAATGGGGCAACCTTGCATATTCTCGGACAAAGTATGTTCCGTTTCCCGATTCAGTTGTTGGAATATATCAAGGAACATCAGATTAATGCTATTTACTGGGTTCCTTCAGCCTTAATTCTTGTGGCAAACTTAAGAGCGTTACCTGAGGTAGATGTAACCTGCCTTAAAAAGATTATGTTCTGTGGAGAAGTAATGCCTGTAAAACAGTTAAATGCGTGGAGAAAGTATGTACCTGATGCAAAATACGTTAACTATTACGGACCGTCGGAAACTACATATGCAAGTACTTACTATGTAATCGACAGAGACTTTACGAATGACGAGGCGCTGCCCATCGGTAAGCCGGCAATCAATACCGGTGTGTTGATTCTGAATGAACAAGACCAGAAAGCTGCTGTGGGTGAAATCGGTGAATTGTGCATCAAGGGATCGGGTGTGGCATTGGGTTATTACAATAATCCGGAGAAAACGGCCGAGGTGTTTGTACAGAATCCTACGAATAATAAGTACAGAGAAATCATTTACAGAACAGGCGACTTGGTGAAGTGGAACGAGCGCGGTGAAATAGAATATGTTTGCCGAAAGGATTTTCAGATTAAGCATCAGGGGTACCGCATTGAACTTGGCGAAATCGAGCACGGTGCCATGGGTGTAAACGGAATGAAACGTGTTTGCAGTCTGTACCATGATAAGCGCAAGCAGATTGTTTTGATTTATGAAGGTGATGCGGAACCTTCTGAGGTAAAAGAAGTGTTAAAAACAAAGGTGCCGGAATATATGGTGCCTGAAATTATTCATAAACTTGATGCAATGCCTATGAATGCCAACGGCAAAATTGACAGGGTATTGTTGAAGGAGAAGTATGGCAAATAAATATCGCTATTCAAAAGTTTATATTATAGGTTCCGGACAATTGGCATATGATTGTGCGGAGATTGTTAAACAATATTTGCCGGATGTAAAAGTGTTTGAGTTAAAAGTGACGGAAAGTACCGTTTTGGCCAAATTATGTGACAAGAATGGAATATTTTATCGGAGCGTAACTTCAAAAGAATTAACGGAAACTTTGCTGGCAGAAGATAAAGATACCTTGGTTGTCAGTGCGGCAAGCATCTATCTTGTGCCTCAAACAGTGATTGAGAAGCCGAATTTTATAATCATCAATTGGCATAACGCATTATTGCCTGCGCATAAAGGCCGAAATGCGGAAGTCTGGGCAATTTATTGTGGTGAACAGGTGACCGGTGTGACCTGGCATATGATTACTAAAGACATAGATGCAGGAGAAGTTATTTGCCAAAGAGAAATAGCAATAACCGATAAAACTACGGCGATGTCGTTGTATCGGGAACAGGTTTCATTAGGAAAAATATTATTTGCTGAATTCTGTGAGAACTTACTTAAGGGACAATGCAAAACTGAAAAACAAAAAGAAAGCATTGAGTCGCAAATGCATTTTTCAAAGGAAATACCGAATGAAGGAATGCTTGATTTAAACTGGAATATAACTCAACTGTCACGTTTTTTGCGAGCTATGGACTATGGAAGCCTTCTTTTAATAGGCAAGATGCGGGTGATGTATGATGATACGAAATATGAATTTTATCGATACAGCATTAAGCAATCGGAAGAATGCGTACAGGAAAGAGTAATTGCTTTTGATGAGGGCAAACTCACCATAAAAGAGAAAGATATTATAATAATATTAAAAGGATTACAGGAGATAGAATAATGGACATTTTAGCAGTATTAAAAGATTTAAAAGATGATGTGGATTTCGAAAATGCAAAAGATTTTGTAGAAGAAGGTTTGCTGGATTCTTTCGATATCGTTAATTTAGTCGGTGCATTGGAAGATGAATTAGACATTGAAATCAGCGGAAGAGATATCATTCCTGATAATTTTGTTTCAGTGGAAGCGATTGAAAATATGTTGGAAAAATACAGGTAAAAAATATGGACAAGTATATTTCTTATGAAAATATTATGGGGTGTTTCGACGAAATAGCGCGCGGAGATATTGTATACGTGGTTTCGGACGTTCTGGCATTGTCGGTAAAAGCACGAGAGAATAAGGAACGTATGGATCTCAATCGTTTGATTGACAGTATTCTTAATAAAGTCGGTCCGGAAGGAACGGTTTTAATTCCTACCTTTAACTGGGATTTTTGTAAGGGAGAAACCTTTGATATCAGAAAAACGGTATCCAGAACGGGAGCACTTGGAAATGCAGCATTAAAGAGAGAGGATTTTAGAAGAAGCAAGCATCCGCTGTATTCATTTATGATATGGGGGAAAGACCAAGAATTATTAACGGAAATGGACCCTAAAGATGCTTTCAGCGCAGATTCCGTATTCGGGTATTTGCATCGTAATAAGGCCAAGGCATTAGTGATAGGACTGCCGACATTATCAGGTCTTACGTTTATTCACTATGTAGAGCAAATGGTAGGCGTGCCGTACCGATATTCAAAGGATTTTACTGCCGGTTATATTGATGCAAACGGTAACGAAAGCCAAAAGACCTATTCTATGTACGTAAGAGATTTGGATATGGATCCGAGACATATTGATGGGTTTAGACCGTTGGGCGACATCTTAGAGCATAAAGGAATCTCAGTAAACTACTGTATCAATGAAGTTGAATTCCACATTGTTGATTTGGAAAAAATGTATGCAATTGTAGAAGATGATATTGTAAATAATGATTCGAGAAATATGTATCGTTACAATCATCTGATATAAATGTTTCGTCAATGCGCGGCAAAGGTGAAACGTATTCAATCCAAGCAGAAAGATTGAATTAAAGGTATAAAAATGTTATAATTATAAGGATAATCTAAAATGCCTGTATTAGGGCATAATGTTGTTTTAATGATTTTGTCTGGGAAAGGACTTGAACATAAATGAAACGAATGGAATCCGTGAAGCGCTTAGTTGTGCTTCAGCTTACATCAATAAGTTTAATTGTACAAATTGTTGCCTATGCTTTTATTTGGTACAAGTACTATAAAACAAGTGTTGTGTCCGAATTTTATATCAAGGGTGACTTGCTGGTAATTGCGCTGTATGCAATTCTGCTTTTATTCTTCTATTCTACCTATGGGGGGACTAAAATTGGCTACTTAAAGCCGTTTGATGTATTTTTGTCGCAAACATTCTCTACTTTGATGGCAAATGCATTGGCGTATGCGATTCTATCATTGATGAATGCGGGTTTGGTTGAACCCAAAGCGATATTAATTATGACGGCGGTTCAGTTGGTCTTTAATTTGATTTGGGTATTTGTCAGTGATGCTTTTTACAAAATGGTATTTCCGCCGAGAGAACTTTTGCTTGTACATGGGGAACGTTCTATTGAGGATATTTTGTTTAAGTTTAATACCAGAAAAGATCGTTATATAATTGCGAAGTGTATGAATATCAGTGAAGGTTATGAAGCAATCCAAAAAGAAGTTTTGGAACGCTATGCCGGTATTGTTTTGTGGGATATTCCGACTGTGGACCGTAATGAGTTGATGAAGTTCTGCTATCAGCATTCGATTCGTGTATATATGATGCCTAAAATCCCTGATGTTATTGTTATGGGTTGCGAAAAAATGCATTTGTTTGATACGCCGATTCTTTTAACCAGAGAGTATGCGTTGCGTATTGAACAGCGATTTATTAAGCGTACCATTGATTTGGTGTGCGCAATTCTTCTTGTGATTATTACATCGCCGATTATGTTGATTTCGGCGTTGATTATTAAGTTATCAGACGGCGGACCGGTCTTTTATAAGCAGGTGCGTTGCACCTTAAACAACAGAGAATTTCATATTATCAAATTTAGGAGTATGCGTGTGGATGCAGAAAAGGACGGCGTAGCAAGATTAGCGTCTAAAGGGGATCCGCGAATTACTCCTTTTGGTCGTTTTATAAGAACTGTAAGAATTGATGAACTTCCGCAGCTTTTTAACATTATAAAAGGTGATATGTCTTTTATTGGGCCGAGACCCGAGAGACCGGAAATCATTAAGCAGTATATTGAGGATATGCCGGAGTTTGCATTCCGTACCAAAGTAAAAGCAGGTTTGGCAGGCTATGCGCAGGTGTACGGCAAGTATAATACGACGCCCTATGATAAGTTAAAGCTTGACCTGACCTATATTGAAAATTATTCGGTTTGGTTGGATATCAAATTAATGCTTTTGACATTAAAGGTATTGATTACGCCAGATAGTACGGAAGGCGTTGAAAAAGAGCAGAAAACTGCATTAAAGAATACTGAAAATAAAACGGATTCGGAAGAATAAAGTCGAGAGGGAAGAATAGCGTATGGAAGAGAAAAAAAGAAGTTTTTTTTCCTGTAAATATGAAGATGAGCCGGCGGATTTGAAGCTTTTATTAATTTATTTTATCAAAAGAGTGCGTTTCATTGCATATTTTGCGAGCTTTGGAGCACTGTTGTTTGCTTCGGTTTATTATATGAAAACTTTTGTTTTTGTAGATGAACACCAGTATGTAGCTACAAGTGAATTGTACTTGATTTATGCAGATGATGTACGTTTGGATAATGTCTATATTAATGATTATACATGGCAGAATCTTGTTCATACGGATAAAGCAATTGATTATGCGATGGAATATATTGATAATGCGAGTGTGAAGGAAGAGTATCTCAAAGAAGTTGTTTGGGCCGGTTTAGAGTCGGATGTTCGGTTTGTTACATTAAAGGTTACCACGAATGACCCCGAGTTATCTATCCAGATTGCGCAGGCTTATCAGCTTGCAATTAAGGCATTGGGCGAAGAAATGGTAGATATCGATACTATTTCTGTATTTACTGAGGCGGATTCTGCAGAGGAGATTGTCTCTGATAACAGAACATTGCGTATGGCAATTACAGGTGCTGTAATAGGTGGACTTTTGGCTATGTTCGGAATTGTTCTTCAGTATGTTTTTGATGATTCTGTTTATATTGCGAAACAGTTTGAACAACGTTTTGGAATCCCTGTTCTGGGTATTTGCTTGAAAATGAAAAAGGGTGAGATAATTGCTGAAAATATGGTAGGGCAAAAGAATGCTGTTGCCAAAAGCAGATTATGGGGGCGTCAGGCAATTAAACTAAATTATAAGAGTCTTACGAAAGATTGTAAAAAGATTGTTGTAGCAGATACAGCTGTACGTAGTAAAAGTGAATTCCCATTCCAGATACTAAAAGATGCAAAACAAAAGTTAGAGCAGGACGAATTACTTGCAATTGCCATGGGAAATATGAAGGATGAGGATGCTTTTTTTACTTCGCCGGATTATGAGATTACGCGAGTGGAGTCGATAAATGATGACGTGGATGTGGTTGAGGAATGTGCGAAAGCAGATGGCGTAATTCTTATGGCGCAGATGGGAGCGCACAACGGCAAATTACTGGAACGCGCAATTGATGTTTTGGTAAAGCAGGAATGTAAGATTCTTGGTGCCTTGCTTTATGACGGTGATTCTTCGTTGTTAAAGATGTACTATTACGATGCACTTCCCTTTGGTGCGAAAGGCGATAAGCAAGACGAGGATGAAGATACTGATACAGATGAATTTAAGTTAGATGATATTTGGTAAGAGGAATTGGGATGCAGTTGGAGATGCTGATTTCTTCGGTGAACCAGAACCCCGAGGAATTATTGAACAAAATGCACGTGAGCTGTGATGCGGTTTTGGTAAATCAGTGTGATAAAAACAGTGAAGAAAAGATAAATATCGGTGATTATGAAATTAAGGTTTTTCATCGCAATGAACGTGGCGTAGGAAAAAGCCGTAATCTTGCATTGGAGCATGCTTCAAAAGATATTTTACTCTTTTCGGATGAAGACATAGAGTATTGCGATGGTTATGAGCAGGACATTTTAAATGAATTCGGGAAGCATCCGGAAGCAGATTTACTTTTGTTCAACGTAGAGGTTTGTCCGGAACGAAAGACTTACTGGAATGAAGGGTTTTCGCGGGTGAAATGGTACAATTGCGGACGTTATCCGGCTTACAGTATAGCGGTTCGAAAAGAAGCCTTGGAAAGAAGTAAAGTTTGGTATTCGGAGTTGTTTGGCGGTGGTACCAAGTATAGTAACGGGGAAGATAGTCTGTTTTTAAAACAATGTGCTGACCGCGGGCTGAAAATGTATGCTACAGACGTGGTAATCGGCAAAGAAGAAGCGAGAGAATCCACCTGGTTCAAAGGATATACGGAGAAATTCTTTTTTGACAGAGGCGTGCTGTTCGCCTTCTTATACGGCAATATGGCCTGGTTGTGGACGTTACGCTTTGTTCTGACCAAAAAGGAAATGTTTCAGGGTGAAATAAAACAAAAACAGGCGTACCGCTTGATACGCAAAGGAATCCGACAAGGAAAAAAAGAAAAGAAAATGCAATAAGAAAGGGGTGAAGATATGGCAGTTTATATAGTTCTTGCAATTATGACCTGTGTTATGGGTTTTATGGTTGAACAGAATAATGCGGTTGCCGTATCTGAAAATACCACCTACTCTTTGATGAATGCAACCAGGCAACAACTGAAGAATAAAAGCTTAATTGCGATGATTTTTTTTGCATTGTTTGGAGTGTCGGCTTGCAGAATTGCAATCGGACACGATTATTGGGAGTATACATCTATCTTTGATTTGATTCGTCAAGGAAGATATGTGTCAACGGAGTTTGGCTTTAACTGGCTTGTTCGTATTTGCCAGTTCGTATTCGGTTCAGAAGGAAAGAGTTACATTACAATTTTTGCAGTGGTTGCCTTTTTTACAATGTTATTTTTTATGAAAGCAATGTGCGACCAGTCTGAGAATTTCGGAATGTCTTTCTTCCTGTTTATGGTGTTTGGATATTATTTATCCAGTTTTAATTCGATTCGATATTATTTGGTGTTGGCGGTTGCGGTATATTCCGTGAAATTTATTTTAAAGAAACGCTACGCACACTTTGTGCTTTGTATATTGTTTGCAGCACCTTTCCATATGGCGGTATTGTTTGTGTTGTTAGCTTATCCGCTGGCGTTGATGAAGTGGAATAAGTGGAATGTGCCTGTTGTAGGTGCGGTTGTAGTTTCGTTGCTGTTGTTTCCGCAGTTTTACAGAAGGCTTATTTTTATCTTTTATCCATTTTACGAAAATTCTGTTTACGATACCGGTGAAACATCTGTCATCAACATTGCAAGATGTATTGGTGTTCTGGTGTTTGCACTAATTTATTATAAAAGTGCCTTAAAAGACAACAGGAAGAATATGTTTTATTTTAATTTGAATGTTGAGGCGCTGATTGTGTATGCTTGCTGTTCGTTCATTCCGGTGGTATCAAGAATCGGTTTCTTCTTGAATGTATTTCAGATTTTTCTGATTCCTTCGGTAATTCGTTCTATACCGAAGAAGTGGCAAAGAGTATTTTTTACGATAGTAATAATAATTGCGGGAATTGGATATTTTGTATTTTTCCTGCATTCCTGTAAGGATGACGGAACTCGAATTGTACCGTATCTGAATTGGATTTTGAATTAAAATAAGCGAGGATAAAATGGTACGTTTTTCGGTAATAACGGTAACCTATAATGCCGGTAATAAATTAAAAGAAACCGTAACCGATGTGTTACGTCAGACATATGATAATTATGAGATATTGATCAAAGACGGATTATCAACCGATGGTTCCTTAGAAGTGCTTCCGGCTTCAGAGAAAATCAGGGTAGAAAGTTGCAAAGATCAGGGCATTTATGACGCTATGAATCAGGCGCTGGAACTGGCGCAAGGCGAATATATTATTTTTATGAACTGCGGTGACTTCTTCTATGATGAGAATGTTTTAAGTAATCTTGCGAAAGAAATAGATGAGAAACCGAATCGTGGGATTTATTATGGGGATGCCTATTTCCGCTTAAGCAAAGAAGTGCTTCACATGCCGGGAGAAATTACGGATTTTGTTTGTTTTCGACATATTCCTTGTCACCAGGCATGTATTTTTGCGAAGGAATTGTTTGCAGATAAGGGATTTGATTTAAGCTATCGAATTCGCGCAGATTATGAATTCTTTTTAAGGCAATACTATAAGAAAAATGTAAGACCCTGTTATACGGGAGTTGTTGTTGCTAATTATGAAGGCGGCGGTTTTTCTGAAACGAAAGAAAATCGCAAGGAAGATAAAAAAGAACATCGCAAAATTACCGGTATGTATATGCCGAAAGGAAAGCTTTTTTGTTATCGCATGATTATGATTATTACGTTACAGCCGTTGCGTTTCTGGATTGCCCAAAGAAGTCCGTTAGCCGGTGTGTACGACCGTATAAAAACAAAACTGTATGGTACGGGTAAGTAAAAGAGCTGGAAAGGAGTTTCCACATGAGAGTGTTATGGGTATGTAACAGGTGTTTACCTGTAATAGCGGCACATTTGAATATGGATGCGGGAAACAAAGAGGGCTGGCTTGCCGGTCTGTCAGAACGTATCTTGGCAGAAAAGAATGAAGAACTGACTCTTGGAGTGTGCTTTCCGGCGGGCAAGGAATTGGCTGAATGGAAAGGTGAATATGAAGTAACGGCGTACGGCTTTTATGAGGACACGAACCATCCTGAAGAATATGATGAGAAGATGGAAGTGCGTATGAAGGAAATAGTGGAGGATTTTAAGCCGGATATGGTACATATTTTCGGAACGGAATTTCCGCACACGCTGGCTATGGTGAGAGCGTTTAATAATCCGACTAAGACGTTAATAGGCATCCAGGGATTGTGTTTCGTGTACGCAGATGCCTATTTGGAAGGATTACCGGAAGATGTCATAAAAAGATCCACATTAAGGGATATGTTGAAGAAAGACAGTATTCTTGATCAGCAGAAGAAGTTTTATCGCAGAGGCGCTTATGAACAGAAAGCACTGGCCCTGACCGGTAATGTTACGGGAAGGACGGACTGGGACAGACATTATACGAAAGAGTGTAATGCTAACGTAAAATATCATTTTATGAATGAAACCTTACGCTCTAATTTCTATGAAGGTGTATGGGATTATAAAAAGTGTGAGAAATATTCAATATTTGTGAGTCAGGGAGATTACCCGATAAAAGGATTGCATTTTTTATTACGGGCAATGAAGGATGTTTTGGAAGAGTACCCGGAAACAAAAGTATATGTGGCCGGGAATTGCATTACCGGAGACGACGGATTGAAAAAGAAAATTAAGATGGCGTCTTACGGAAAATATCTGAAGGAGTTAATAGAAGAAAATAATCTTTCGGAACATATTGTATTCTTGGGAAATTTAAATGCAGAGCAGATGAAACAACGTTATTTAGACAGTAATGTTTTTGTTTCGCCATCAACCATGGAAAATTCGCCGAATTCCGTAGGGGAGGCAATGATTCTTGGAATGCCTGTGATTTCCAGTAGAGTTGGCGGTGTCCATAATTTATTGGTGGATCAAAAAGAAGGAATTCTGTATGAGGCACAAAATGTAAAAGCTTTATCGAACGCTATCATTAAAGTATTTGATGCGTATGAATATGAGGATGCATCAAGAATGAGACCTATACGGGTAAAAGAGGAAGAAATTGAAGAAATAAGAGCATATCCCATAAATGCAAGGGAACATGCTTTAAACACGCATAATCCTGATGTAAATTATTTCAGATTAATAGAAATCTATGGGGAAATTTGTGCATGCGAGTAACATTTGTATCTAATTATATCAATCATCACCAAATTCCGATTTCGACGGTTTTATATGAGAAATGGGGAGCGGACTATCATTTTATCCAAACAGAACCTATGGAAGAAGAAAGAATTCGTTTGGGTTGGAATGCGGATAATGGGGAATTGCCATATTTGTTGCAGTTTGCAGATAATCCGGAGAAATGTAAGAAAATCATTCTGGAAAGTGACATTGTCATATTTGGCGGAACGGACGATGAGAGCTATATACAAGAACGACTGCGGAGCGGAAAAATTGTAATTCGTTACTCGGAACGTTTATACAAAGAAGGGCAATGGAAAGCTGTTTCGCCCAGAGGACTCAGAAAAAAATATTTAGATCATACCAGGTATCAAAAATCGCAGGTGTATCTTCTGTGCGCAGGCGGTTATGTTGCTGATGATTTTGAAATTATACGTGCATACAGAGGAAAAAGATTCAAATGGGGTTATTTTCCTGAATTTGAAGAAAGTACAGAAGAAGAACGCTGTATGTGGAAAAAAAGTGATACTTTGCAGTTGTTGTGGGCAGGTAGATTTATCGATTGGAAGCATCCAATGGATGCACTTGTGTTAGCGAAACGCTTAAAAGAACAGGGATATGATTTCACACTCACAATGGCCGGAGGTGGCGAACTGGAAGGTGATTTAAAGAAATACGTTATTGAAAACGGATTAAAAGAATGTGTTGAATTTGCCGGTTTTTGCAAACCGGAAAAGGTTCGTGAATTGATGAAGTGTGCGCACATTTTCTTTTTTACCAGTGATTATAAAGAAGGCTGGGGCGCGGTATTGAACGAAGCAATGAACAGCGGATGTGCTGTGGTTGCCAGCCATGCGATCGGAGCAGTACCGTTTCTTTTAAAAAATAAAGAAAATGGTTTGATTTATCGCAGTGGCGATAGCAAGGAACTGTTTGAAATGACGGAGTGTTTAATAAAAGATACAGAATTACGAGAACAGCTGGGAGCAGAAGCGTATAAAACAATTCAAGAAGAATGGAATCCGAAAAAAGCCGGACAGGCCTTAATTGAATTGTGTGAGGGCTTGAAAAAAGGTGATTTCTCATTTAAAGAAAGCGGCCCCTTAAGTGAAGCTCCGGTGATAAAGCAAAGGAAAATGTATCAATTTCTTTGCAAATAAAAGCTACAGGGAAGGTGTAACTTTCATGCAGGAATTAATTTCAGTAATTGTACCAATTTATAACGTAGAGAAGTATTTGGAACGATCGATAGGTGCATTAATGAGTCAGACATACTCAAATCTTGAGATTATTTTGGTAGATGATGGTTCTAAAGACAGAAGCGGTGCAATGTGTGATGAATTTGCGATACGTGATTCGCGAATTAAAGTAATTCATAAAGAGAATGGCGGTTCCAGCAGTGCCAGAAATATGGGGATTGAAGCGGCTACCGGTGATTATATCGGCTTTTGTGACAGCGATGATTATCCGGAAAATGATTTATATGAAAATTTACTAAATATTGCAAGAGAGTATCCTGATATGGTGATTGCACAGGCCATGTCCAGTGATTATACGGATGATGGAGTATTGGTGAAAGGTCCATATAAAGATTCGGGAAAAGTTAATTTTCTCACAAAACAGGAGATGTTTCGATTGCTTATGTTACATGTGGGTGACAGCTCATTTTGTACTAAGTTAATTAGGGCGAATTATATGAAAAAATTCCGGTTTGAGGAAGGTCGATTGAACGAAGATTTTGAATTGATTATTCGTATGTTGTCAGATATATCCGGCGTATATTCGCTAGAAAAAAACGGATACAATATTGTGCTGCGACATGGCAGCAATTCAAGAAATAAATTTGGCGAGGTATTTTATAATTCCATGATTGAAAACAGCGACAGAGCCTTTAAAATGATGGAAGAAAGATACCCTGAATTAAGAGAAGAAGGAATTCGATTTTGGTATTTCCAGAGATTGGATTATATGCTGCATATTCCGGTTTCGTATATGAAGAAGAGCAATACGGTTTGTTGGAATATTATACACGACCTAAAAAAGGGTAGAAAGCAGATAAAAAATAACGCATTTTTAACCCCTAAAGAGAAAAGAAATTTATTAATTTTAAGCTATGCACCCCGTATGAGCAAACGTTTTCATAATATGATTATGGTTGTAAAGAGGGCACTTGGGAAAGCGTAACAGGAATGATTTTATGAAAGACAGAATTTATGTATGCCATACCTTTTATCATGTTTATGTGACTTTGTTAAAAGAATTGGCATTGCCAAAAGAAAAGCAGGGAAGTGCAACTTTGGTCCTAAGTAAAATGTCAAATGATTTTACAGGGATGAAGGAGCGCATTGAAAAGACCGGCTTCTTTGAGGCTGTTGTAGAATATGATGAAAAAAGAGAGACATTCTTTCCGGAACTTGCGGAATACAAGAAGGACAGGGGCAATATTGTATTGAATATGCAGTCCCGCATCCGTTTTACGAAGAAGTTTGCAAAAATGCAGGAGCCTTTTGTTCCGGTAGATTTTAGAGAATATAAAGATATTTATGTGTATTGTGATGCTGATCCGATTGGATTTTATTTGAATCAGAATCGTATCAGGTATCATGCAATCGAAGATGGCTTGAATAGTATCGCCCATATTGATCACGCCCATTTTGAGAACAGAAGTCATTTTAAAATGAAAGCTTTTTTTTCAAAAGTTTTGAATTTGATTTTTATTCAGAACGGTTACGGGAAGTACTGCATTGATATGGAGGTCAATGATATTTCGGCTATTGAAATACCTTGTAAGTATTATGTAGAAGTAAGCCGTAAGGCATTGACAGACCGGTTGACAAGGGAAGATAAGGATTTGTTGTTGCAGATTTTTGTCCGGGATATGAAAGATTTGCGGGCAAAAATGGAAGAAGGCAAGAAGTACGAGAAGAAGGTTTTAATCCTTACAGAGCCCCTTTGTACATTGGATGTACGCGAGAGGATTTTTAGGGACATTGTGGCTATGTACGAGAACGAGGCTCAGGTTTTTATTAAGCCCCACCCCAGAGATGAGCTGGATTATACAACCTTGTTTGAGGATTATCTGCAGTTTGAAGGCTCTATGCCTATGGAAATGTTGAATTTCTTTGAAGACCTGCATTTTGATAAGGTAATCGGTGTATTAACAGAGTTGAAAGCAGTAACCTTTGCCGATGAAACGGTGCGCTTGGGGCCGGATTTTATGGACAAGTATGAGGACCCGGCCATTCATCGACAGAACGAGAGGATATAGTTTATGTTGAAAATATGGAAAAAGATGATGGTTCTGCTGGATAAAAAGCAGAAACGTTCCATGGTATTACTGGTTATTATGATGTTTTTTGGCGCTATGCTGGAAGCGTTCAGCATTACGTTGATAGTGCCGGTGGCATCTTTAATTATGGATCCTTTAGCCATTGAAGAAAATGAATTGGTTTCTGCATTGTATCAGTGGTTGCCGTTTGAGTCACCCAAAGTATTTGGCACGGCCATTATGGTGGCGATGATTGTGGCTTTTATCTTGAAGAACGTTTATCTTTATTTTATGCAGAAATTTATGTACCATTTCGTATATACGAATCAGTTCAGCACTTCGGAGCGTATGATGAAAAACTATATGCGAAGAGGCTACGAGTTTTATTTGAATGCGGATACAGCAGTAATTCAGAGAAGTATTACTTCTGACGTAAATAATATGTATGGGTTGATTTTGGCAGTATTGCAGTTGCTTTCTGAAATTATTGTGTTCCTTACATTATCGGCAGTTCTCTTGGTAACGGATCCGATTATGACTATTTTTATCGGTGGTTTGTTAGCTGTTACTCTTCTTATCATAAAAGTGATTTATAAGCCGATTATGTATAGGGCAGGTAAGGACAATCAGGATTACTACAGCAATCTTTTTAAGTGGATTAATCAGACGGTTACCGGTATTAAGGAAGTAAAAATCGGCGGACGTGAGAAGTACTTTATAGATACCTATAGAGGTTATGGCAAGGGATATGTGGATGCAGTGCAGAAGTATACCCTGTATAACAATATTCCGAAGCTGTTTATTGAAACAGTGTGCATTTGCGGTGCGGTATTATATTTTCTGTATTTGTTCCTTACGGACCAGAGTTCAACAGAAATTATGGAGATTGTTGCGGCCTTTGGTCTTGCAGTGGCAAGATTGATGCCTTCTGCAAATCGTATCAACAATCAGTTGAATAATATTTCCTTTTTCGAACCCTTCTTTATGGGGGTATCCGATAATTTGCAGGATGAAATTGATAATAAAAATACGGATATTTCCTTTATGGAAGTTCCGAAAGAGAAGTTGCCAGTAACCAAGGAAATTGCATTGGAAGGCGTATCTTACAAATATCCCAATACGGATAAATGGATTTTAAAAGATGCAAACGTGACTGTCCCTGTGGGCAAGTCTGTGGGTATTGTGGGAAGTTCCGGTGCCGGTAAGTCTACGATTGTAGATGTAATGCTGGGACTTTTGGTAATGCAGGAAGGTAAAATCACTGCTGACGGCCAGGATATCTTTGATGGCGAAAATTACCGTAAGTGGTTGAAGAATGTGGGCTACATTCCCCAGACTATTTTTATGATTGATGATACAATCCGTAAAAACGTAGCTTTCGGTATCCCTGAAAACGAGATTAGCGAGGAACGTATTTGGGAAGTATTAAAAGAAGCGCAACTTGATGAGTTTGTAAAATCACTGCCGGAAGGTTTGGATACCGGTATTGGTGAGCGCGGAATTCGTTTGTCGGGCGGTCAGAGACAGCGTATCGGTATTGCCAGAGCCCTTTATGAGGACCCTGAAGTGTTGGTATTGGATGAAGCAACTTCTGCTTTGGACAACGATACCGAGAAGGCGATTATGGATTCTATTAATCGTTTGCATGGAAATAAAACATTGATTATTATTGCCCATCGTTTGCAGACCATTGAAAAGTGCGATGCGGTATATCGCATTGGTGATGGTAAGGCGGTTCGTGAACGCTAGACAAATGTGAAATATGTTTTAAAGGCAGTCATCGGCTGAGGAGACTGAAATGAAATTAAGCATTATTGTGCCCGTATATAATATGGTAGCGGGGGGGAAGTTGGATTTCTGTATGGAATCCCTTCTTGCGCAGACAATTGAAGATTATGAAATTATTGCGGTGGATGACAAATCCACAGACAATTCCTTGGAAGTTCTTAGAGGATACGAAGCGAAGTACCCTGATAAGGTAAAAGTGATTGCTTCGCCAAATAACCGAAGACAGGGTGGCGCCAAGAATTTGGGACTTCGCCAAGCAACCGGAGAATGGCTGGGATTTGTAGATAGTGATGATTGGATTTCGCATGATTATTATGAGAAATTGTTAGCTAAGGCAGAGGAGACCGGTGCAGACATCGTAGGTTGCTATTATTCCATCAAATACGAACATAATTATGAAGTGGGACAGGAAATTCCAAGCGAGTTAAAAGAATTGGAAGGCCCAATGGATGAAGCTAAATATGCCAAGGCGATTTTGACGCCGGGCAGTATGGTCACAAAGATATATAAGCGTTCCATCTTTTATGATAACGGAATTTGGTTTCCTGAGTATATTTTTTATGAAGATAATTGTGCCGGCGTACTGACAATGTTGTATTGTAAGCATTTCGCGTACGTGGACGAGCCTTTGTATTATTACTACCAACATAGCGTTTCCACGGTACATCATGTCAGTGTTGAAAAATGCAATAACCGTTTGCAAGCAATGGAAATGTTGTTGGCAGAATGTTATAAAAGAGGATTTCTGGAAGAATATCCGGAAGAAATCGAGTATCGTTTTACGGAAATGTTTTATGTGAACACTCTGTTTTCGTATATGATTAATATGCCGTTTTTTAGGAAACGAATTTTTTATCTTCGCTTGCTAAAAGAAGGAATTATGGCGTATTTTCCGGAGTATGCAACTAATCCGTATTTCGAAGAAAAACAGGATGATGAGGTTAAGAAATTAACTGCTATGCATTGTAAGTCGCCGTTTAAATTTTTCTGGTATTATACAGCACTTACAACCTATCGTAAAATTCGTAAAAAAATAAAAGGTTATTGATAAATTAAACGAACAGTTAACAAAACGACTGAAAAAGAAAGGTAATGAGGATTATGGAAAAATGTTCTCTTGTGGTTCCTTGTTATAATGAAGAAGAGGCATTACCCCTTTTTTATGAGGAAACTGAAAAAATAATTCAGACGATGCCATATTTGGAATTTGAATATGTGTTTGTAAATGACGGAAGTTCTGATAAAACCGCACAGGTAATGAAGGATTTGGCCGAAAAAGACAAGAAGGTGCATTACGTGCTTTTTTCCAGAAACTTCGGAAAAGAAGCAGCTATGTATGCGGGCATGAAAGAGGCAACCGGTGATTATGTGGTTATTATGGATGCTGATTTGCAGGATCCGCCTGAATTATTGCCGGATATGTATAAAGCGGTAACGGAAGAAGGTTTTGACTGCGCAGCTACCAGACGAGTGGACCGTAAGGGTGAACCGGTAATCCGTTCATTTTTCGCAAGAATGTTTTATCGCATTATGAATAAAATGGCAAAAATTGATATGGTAGATGGCGCTAGGGACTATCGCTTTATGAAGCGTGTTATGGTAGATGCGATTCTTTCCATGGAAGAGTATAACCGCTTCTCGAAAGGTATTTTTGGCTGGGTTGGTTTTGATACCAAGTGGATCCCGTTCGAGAACCGCCAACGTGTAGCCGGGAAAACAAAGTGGAATTTCTTCTCGCTGTTTAAATATTCTTTGGAAGGCATGGTAGCATTCTCAACCGCGCCTCTTGTATGGGCGTCCATTATCGGATTATTGTTCTGCTTTATTGCTTTCGTGGCAGTATGCGTGTTAGTAGTGAGAGCGGTTGTGTTCGGAGACCCGGTTGCGGGCTGGCCTTCACTTGCGTGTATGATTACGTTCTTTGCAGGCCTTCAACTGTTCTGTAGCGGAATTATTGGTATGTATATGGCAAAGTCTTATCTCGAGATAAAGGGAAGACCGATTTACATTGTAAAAGAGAAGAAATAAACGTAGGGGAATCGAACCCCTGACAGGAGAAAATAATGAACGCAGTAGCAATTATTACCGCGAGAGGCGGAAGTAAAAGAATACCACGCAAAAACGTAAAAGAATTCTTGGGGAAACCGATTCTTTTATATTCCATTGAGGCGGCATTAAGCAGTGGAATTTTTGAGGAAGTAATGGTATCTACTGAGGATGAAGAAATTGCGGAATTGGCAAGGAAGGCAGGCGCTGTAGTTCCTTTTATGCGCGGTGATGAAAATGCCAATGATTTCGCAACTACTACAGATGTTTTGCTTGAAGTGCTGGGAGAATATGAAAAACGCGGTAAGAACTTTGAATTCGGTTGTTGTATTTATCCTACGGCACCTTTTGTAACAGCAGAGAAGTTAAGGGACGGTATGGAAAAACTTGCTGCATCAGATGCAGATACCTTAATGCCTGTAGTACCTTTTTCGTTCCCGCCACAGCGTGGAATGGTAATCCGGGAAGAAAAGCTACAGTTTGTCCAGCCTGAGCATGCATTGACACGTTCTCAGGATTTGGAACACTGGTATCATGATGTGGGACAGTTTTACTGTTTCCGTACGGAGAATTTTAAAAGAAATAAAATCTTGACGGTAGGCAATGTTTTGCCTTATGTAGTTTCTGAATTAGAAGTGCAGGATATTGATACGATTTCAGACTGGAAAATCGCCGAAATGAAATATGAGGCTATGGTGGAGAAAAAATAGATGGATGCTTTATTTGGCAGACTGTGGACTACAGTAAAGAAAAAAGAATATGCGGTTCCGTTTTTGTCAGCAGTGATTGTGGGCTTATTGACGCATATGTTTTTATTCACGAATAAGCTTCCCAATGCGGATGCGATGACAAGTTTCTATTTTGACCAGAATATGGTGACTTCGGGAAGATGGTTTTTGACGGTGGTATGCGGAATATCATCGTACTATGATTTGAATTGGATCATCGGTATCTTGTCTGTTTTCTATCTGGCAATAGCGGCAGTTTTTATATCCGAATTTTTTGAAGTAAAAACCCTTTCTGTGCGCGGATGTATCGGTGCACTTTTGGTTACGTTTCCGGCACTGACGGCGACTTTTGCTTATTTATATACGGCGGATGGTTATATGCTGGCATTCCTTTTGGCAGTACTGGCGGCATATTTTACCAAGAAATATAAATGGGGATTTATCGGTGGTGCAGTCTGTCTTGCCTGTAGTATCGGTTCGTATCAGGCTTATTTGGCGGTAACAGTGTTATTGTGCCTTTTTTCTTTGATAGGTATGTGTTTAGAGAATAAGCCGTTCAAGGAATTATTGAGCAGAGCTTGGAGATATCTAGTGATGGGTCTCGGCGGAGGCGTCCTTTATTATGTGGTGTTAAAAGTATGTCTGTCCGTGCAGGGGAAAGAACTGGATACATATCAGGGAATCAATGAAATGGGCAAGATATCACTTCAAACTTTGCCCGGAATGATTTATGATGCATATTATGATTTTGTAGCCTTTGCATTAAAAGGGAATATCTTCATAAACAATGGATTTTCTCTGGTTTGTGTGGTATTATTAACAGTGGTGGTCTGTGCGACTGCCTTATTTTGCTATCTAAAATCAAAAGCTTTTAAGAGGTGGTATCAGACACTTCTTCTTTTGGTGTTTACGGCAATGATTCCTTTGGGGACCAATATTATCTTTTTTATGTCATCGGATGTGAATTTTCATCTGTTGATGCGTATGCAATGGGTGTTGTTTCCGATTTATGCAGTAGTGCTTAGTGAGGCGTGGCCAAGCAAAGCAGATGAGGGTGAGTCAACCAATAAGGCCGGAAAGAAGATTTCAATGGCACTTGTGGTTGCCTGTATCGGTGTTTTAGCTTCTACAGGCCTGTCGTATCAGTTTGCACTAATGGATAATATTGCGTATTTTAATATGAATGAACGATATGAGAAGACGTATGCGTATTGCTTACGCTTGGTAGATCGTATGGAACAGACGGAAGGATACGTGCAGGGAATGCCGGTGGCGATGATTGGTGTTGTGGATGAGTCCAAGTATCCGATAACGGATATTACAGGCGATGTGACTTCGCGTATTTCGGGAAGTACAGGAGACATATTGATTTATAAGGGTGAGCAGTATGCGGCATTTATGAAGCATTATATGAATGTCACAATCAATCCTGTGGTGGGCGATCAGATTATAGAGATTTACAATTCGCCGGAATATCGGGAAATGGATAGTTTCCCGGCGGAGAATTCAATGAAGGTAGTGGACGGTATTCTGTATATTAAAACAGAACCGAAAGAATAAGTGAGGACAAGCAAATGAGTTTATTGTCGGTGATTATTCCTTCTTACAATGAGGAGGCAAATATTGAAAGAACAGCCGAAACAATCGGTAGGGTTCTTTCGGAAGCGCAAATTGAATACGAGTTATTGTTTGTCAGTGACGGTTCCAAGGATAAAACCTATGAACTTGTGTGTGATTTAGCGCAGAAGAATGCGCGAGTTAAGGGATTACAGTTTAGTCGTAATTTTGGGAAGGAAGCCACTATTTTTGCGGGTATGGCTTATGCCAAAGGTGATTGTTGCGCGGTGATTGATTGCGATTTGCAACATCCGCCCGAGACTTTAGTAGAAATGTATCACTTGTGGGAAGAAGGATACGATGTTATCGAGGGGATTAAGTCTAACCGCGGCAAAGAAGGTATTATCCACAAAATGTTTGTAGGCATTTTCTATGGCATTATGAGCAGTCTTATGAAAATGGATATGAATGCAACCTCAGACTTTAAGTTGATGGATAAAAAAGTGGTGGACGTACTTTTATCATTGCCTGAGAAGAATACTTTCTTCCGTGCATTGACTTTTTGGACAGGCTTTAAGTCTACAACGGTTACCTTTGATGTACAGGAGCGTGTGGCCGGAAAGAGTAAGTGGTCTTTTAAGAGCCTTGTAAAATATGCGATTTCAAACACGACATCGTTTACGACAGCGCCGTTGCAGTTTGTGACTTTTATGGGTGTGCTGATGATTATTTTTTCGGTGGTTTTGGGTGTTCAGACCCTGGTACGATATTTTATGGGTACGGCAGTGGAAGGCTTTACAACGGTTATTTTACTGCTTTTGGTGATTGGCGGTTGTATTATGATCAGCCTTGGAATTATCGGTCACTATCTTTCACGTATTTATGAAGAAGTGAAAGGAAGACCCAAATATATTGTTCGTGATAAAACAGAGAATCTTTGATAAAAGGAGAGACGGATGGCTAACGCAGGCGTAAAATCCAGACAATCGAATATGGAACTTTTGCGTGTGGTTGCAATGTTGATGATTATTACACTGCACTATCTGGATAAAGGAAATGTATTGCCTGAGTTTGCGGAAATGAGCACGGCGAATCATTATATTGCCTGGTTGTTGGAATCCTTTTGCTTTGTGGCGGTTAATATCTATGTGCTGATTAGCGGATATTTTTTGACCACATCTAAATTTACGTTTAAGAAGCTGGTAGTGCTTTGGGGCCAGATTTTGTTCTATTCCTGGGGGATTGGCGGAATTTTTCTTTTGACGGGAATGGCAGGCGAAGGTGCTACAAGCCTGTATGAATTGATATTTGTAGCTTTGCCTATAACTGCAGGACATTATTGGTTTGCTACGATTTATGTATTGTTGTTTGCAGTTTCGCCGTTTTTGAATGCTGCAATTGAGAAGATGAGTAAACAGCAACATAGAGTTTGTATCGTTGTACTGGTAACCATTTTTTCACTGTGGAATACCATACTTCCTATGACCATTCCTTTAGCGGATGGAGAAGGTATGGACATTGCCTGGTTTGTGTGCCTGTACGTGATTGCAGCATATTTGCGCAAATATCCGGAAGATAGGAAGCGTAAAGGATATCTTTATGTGTTAGGTTATGTACTGTGTAGTGTCCTTGTGTTTGGCGCAGGGTTGGCCTTGTTGTGGGTGAACAGTGTTACCGGTAAATTGGGCGGATATGCCACAAACTGGTATGCATACAATAGTCTGCCTGTGCTTTTAGGAAGCGTGTGTTTGTTCGTTGCTTTTACCAAAATGGAAATCAAAGGTGGCGGTGTAAGCAAAGTAATAAACACTTTGGCAGGAGCAACCTTTGGTGTTTATCTGATTCACGAACACAGATATTTGCGTTATTTGTGGCAACAGTGGTTAGGTGTGGAACAAATCGTTTCACAGCCTTGGATGGTTCTTCATTTAATCGGAAGCGTGTTGCTTGTTTTTGTAGCATGCGCAATTGTGGAACTGATTCGTAAATTGCTGTTTTCATTGATAACGGAACGTAAATGGTTTTGTAAAATTTTTGAGCGTTTTGCGAAAATAGAAAGCAAAATGAACGGAGATGCATAATGAATGCAATAAAAAAGACAGAAGAATGGATACAATCGCATAAGAAGCTACTTACTTGGATTTGTGCAATCATTCTCGCTTTATTGCCTTTTTTACACGTAAACAGTGGTGTTGAGTTTACGGATACCGGTTACAGTTTGGGAAATTATGAGCATTTTGCCGATGCGGAAGGAACATGGGCATTGGCAACCTTTCTTTCCAATGTGACAGGATGGCTTCTGACGAAACTTCCTTTTGGGCATACTATGCTTGGAATGCAGGTATATTGCAATGCCGTATTAAGCTTTTTACTGGTATTTTCTTTTATAAAATTGCGAGAATATTTTCCGGTGCGGTATGTATTTATCGGCGAAATTCTTGCGTGGGCATTGTGTTGGTGCCCCAGGGTAATTTTATACAATTATTTGACGTATCTTTTTTTGACATTAGGGTGTATTTTCCTGTTAAAAGCGGTAAAAAGCCAGAAGAAAAAATATTTCTTCATTGCCGGTGTGATTTTGGGGATTAATCTTTTCGTGAGATTTTCCAATCTTACACAAGCTGCCTTGATAGTGGTTGTGATTTATGATGCCATTCTTCGAAAGAAGAAAGTGAAGAGTGCATTGCAAAGTGTAGGTCTATGTATCGGCGGATATCTTACCGCAGTATTGGCTGGGCTTGGCGGAATTGCGGTTTTCTACGGCGGAAGCGAATATTTTACAATGATTCAAAGCCTGTTTGCGATGAAAGATACGGAGAGTACTTACTCGTTGGCAAGCATGATTATAGAGCCTTTGCGGGCATATTGGGACCAGTTGAAGTGGTTGTGGGTATTCCCGGTTGCGATTGCTATCGGAACTTTGATTTATAAGTTTTGTAAGAAGCCGGTTATAAAATATATGTTTAGTACAGCCTTTTTGGCAGGCCTTCTTGCGATAGTGTTGTATTATTATAAAATTGCTGTTTTTTGGCGAAACTATAATGATTATCATTGTTTTCGTTTTTGGGCAGTAGGGTTTATTGTATTTGGTCTTGGATTGGCAGCGTATATTATTCTTTCGAGAAAAACGCGGCAGATAGAGAAACTGTTGGCGTCCATGGTGATCGTGATTATTGCAATTATGCCTTTAGGCAGCAATAACGCGCTGTATCCCGTATATAATAATTTGTTTATTGTGGCGCCTTTTGTTTTTGCAGAAGGTATGAAATATATCGGCAGTAACAAAGTGGAAAGTATGTGGCCTGCAAAACTCGGATTGGCGGTAATGTGTTTCTTACTAATGCTACAGAGCCTTTTATTTGGCTGGACATTTACGTTTCGTGATGCAGGTTTTACGACCGGAATTGATACAACAATTACCCAAAACAGAGTATTAAAAGGTATGCGTACGACATCGGAACGCGCACGGCAAATAGAAGAGTTATCGGTCTATGTGTATGAGAATAATCTATGTGGCAGAGAAGTGCTTTTATACGGCGAAATTCCTTTTGCGGTTTATGCATTTGAGATGCCCAGTGCATTGAGCAGCAGCTGGGCGGACTTGGATACGGTTTTGAATCGCGAGGGAATGCAGGCGGAAATGGAAGCGTTGGAGAGTGAGCCTGTTGTTATTATAGCAGCAGACCGGTATGAAGATCTTTTAAACAATCCGGATACGGATAATGAGAAGGCGTTGTTGATTTCGGAATATCTTCAAACACGTGATTACGCGGAAACGTTTCGAAATGATAAATTTGTAGTATATCTTCCGTAATTTGCAGGAAGTGAAAATAAAAGGAGTGGAATATGATTCGTTTTAATGTACCCCCTTATACGGGAAAAGAATTAGACTATATTAAGGTTGCCGTAGAGAATCAAAAAATCTGTGGTGACGGTGAATTTACCAAGAAATGTAATGAGTGGATTGAACATAAAACAGGAACGAAGAAGGCGTTACTGACCACTTCTTGTACTCATGCAACAGAGCTTGCGGCAATTCTCGCAGATATTCAGCCCGGTGATGAGGTAATTATGCCGGCCTATACTTTCGTGTCTACAGCGGATGCCTTTGTATTGCGTGGCGCAACAGCGGTGTTTGTGGATATTTGTCCTGACACTATGAATATGGACGCTGATTTAATTGAGGCGGCAATTACCGATAAAACAAAGGCAATTGTACCGGTTCATTATGCCGGTGTATCCTGTGATATGGATAAAATTATGGAAATTGCGAAGAAGTATAATCTTGTAGTCATTGAGGATGCTGCACAGGGTATCATGTCTACATACAAGGGAAAAGCCTTGGGAACCATCGGTGATTTCGGCTGCTTCAGTTTTCATGAAACCAAGAATTTCTCGATGGGTGAAGGCGGTGCGCTTTTAATCCGCGATGAGAAGGATATTGAAAATGCAGAGATTATCCGTGAAAAAGGTACCAACCGCGCAAAGTTTTTCCGTGGCCAGATTGATAAGTATACTTGGGTCGAAAAGGGTTCGTCATATTTGCCCAGTGAAATGAATGCGGCGTATCTGTATGCACAGTTGGAACTTGCGGAAGAAATTACAGCAGACCGTATGGCAACGTGGGAACACTATAATGATGCGTTCAAGGAATTGGCAGATGCGGGTAAGGTAGAGTTGCCGTATATTCCGGAAGATTGTACCCATAATGCACATATGTTTTATTTAAAGTGTAAGGATTTGGAAGAAAGAACTGCCTTGATCAGCTACTTAAAAGAAAATGATATTCTTGCTGTTTTTCACTATGTTCCGTTGCATACTGCACCGGCAGGTTTAAAGTACGGCCGATTCCATGGTGAGGACAAGTATACAACCAAGGAAAGCGAACGACTGGTGAGATTGCCGTTGTATTACGGTCTGGAGCCGGAAAAGGCGGACTACATTATTAAGAAGGTAAAAGAGTTTTATAATAAATAGTTTGGTGGTTTTGAAGTAATTAAGAGAGGAGAGGATTATGGTGCAATGGTTCAAAAAACACTGGCCGGAATGTACATCATCGTTACTTTTAACGATAGTATCCGCAGTGGTAATTACATCACAATTCACATATTTGTGTGATACTAACGATGATGTACTGTTGCGTAGCATTGTGTCGGGTACATTTACGGGTACACCGGATGCGCACCTGATTTATATTATGTATCCTCTCGGATTGATTTTAAAAGCATTATATCAGTTGTTATCGGACGTACCCTGGTACGATGGATTTATGATTGGTCTGCACTATATATGTTGGTTTTTACTTGCGGCAAGAGTTGGTAGCTTGTTTGAAAGTAAATGGAAGAAGATTGTTGCTACGCTACTGTCTTATGCGACAATCGTACTGATTGATTTGCCTTATATGGTAATGCACCAGTATACGGTACTGGCAGCAGTAGTGGGAAGTGTAGCACTTTTATGGATTCTTGCCGACCGCAGTGATACTGTAGGTGAATTTGTACGAAACCATATTGTAACGGTGATTGCTTTGACTTTGTGTCTTTGGATTCGGAACCAGGTTTTTTTGATGTTAATACCGTTTGTTGGTATTGCGGTGATTTGGCGTATATGTAAGGTAAGTAAAGAAGACATTAAAAAAAGTATTATAAAATATTCAGTTGCGCTTGGAGTAGTTGTTGCAATTTTACTAGCTTCGTTTGTTGTTGAAAAGGTAGCATATTCTTCAGAAGAATGGAAAGAATTTTTGGCATATAACGAGGCGCGGACTGACGTATATGATTTTTATCAGGCACCGCCTTATGAGATATACAAAGACGCATATGCATCAATAGGCTTTAACGAATATGATGCATTAGTTATCGGAACACATAACATCGGATTGATGCCTGAAGTGGATGCACAGACTTTGGAAACGCTGGCCGGCTGGTCGAAAGAATTTCGGGATTGGCAGGAGCAATATTATAGTGTTTATCGTAAAACAATGTTTTCGTTAATGGATTCTATTTTGTATAATCAGGTGCAACCCATTGGAACGGTTTTAATTATGATGTATGCACTCGGCATTTTTATTTCGGTAATAAAAGACCGTAAAAAAGATGTATTGGCAATACTGGCTGTCGGATTATTCCAGTGCCTGTTTGTTGCATATTTTCTGTATCAAAACAGATTTCCGGAAAGGGTATCTTATGGATTTTATCTAATGCAATTTGTTTTTCTGGCTGGTATTCAGTTGCAAAGTATAGTAGCCGGTAAAGTTGTTGAAGAAAAGCGTAAGCAATATTTTTGGAACGTGGTATTTGTGTTGTTAATAGCCGTAGTCGGAGTGAACGCAGGAATGTATTGTTACAAAAATGCATTGGACCATAACCGGGAAAGAGTTGCGGTGGCGACAGAATGGGAATGCATCAAGCAACATTGCAATCAACATGGCGAGCAACAGTTTTTTATGAAGACAAATGCTGTCGGAGCTTATTGTGAAATGATGTTTACAGATGAAACGTTAGCAACTGACAATACCCATTATTTGGGAACCTGGTTGTTAGACAGTCCTTTATATGAAACCCGATTAGGTAATGCAGGTATTACGGATTGCGGAAGTTATCTGGCACAGAATGAAAATGGTTGTATGCTGCAGTTGGGAAATGAAACGACTGATTGGTTGACAGAGTTTTATCGTGCGCAGGGCTATCGCGGCGTGATAGAAATAACGGATTCGATATATCTTCCGGACGGCAGTACATTATCGGTATTGCAGATGATAGAAGAATAAAAGGGGCACAGAAAATGCAAAAAGTAATTGAAAACGACAATATTTTTCTCCGTAAAATGGAGTATTCCGATACGGACAATATTGTAAAATGGAGAAATTCCGATTTCGTAAGAGAGCATTTTATATATCAGGCACTTTTTACGAGAGAGTCTCATGAAAATTGGATAAAAACCATGGTAGAAACCGGGAAGGTGGAACAGCTGATTATCTGTTTGAAAGCGGATAATGTACCGGAAGGCATCCCGGTAGGAAGTGTATATATACGCGATATTGACCGAAATCATAATAAAGCTGAATATGGTATTTTTATCGGTGAAGAAAGTGCCAGAGGTCGAGGGATTGGCAGTCAGACGGCACAGCTTATGATTCGATATTGCTTTGAGCAATTAAAACTCCATCGATTGTTTTTGCGAGTATTTGCGGACAATGAACAGGCGATTCGAAGTTACGAGAAGGCCGGCTTTGTTAAAGAGGCATATTTAAAAGATGATGTAAAAATACAAGATAAATATCGAGACATTGTACTTATGGGTATTATAAATCCGGAGGATAAAAAATGAGTTTGGTAAGTTTTGTAATTCCCTGTTACCGTTCAGAGAATACGCTTCCTGCGGTAATAGAGGAAATTAACAGCACAATGGGGACTATGGCTGAGTATAGTCATGAGATTGTTTTAGTAAATGATTCGTCGCCGGACGGCACTATCAATACGATTCGTGAATTGTGCGGAAAATATGCGAATATTACAGGAATTGACCTTGCAAAGAATTTCGGCCAGCATGCAGCGTTGATGGCCGGTATGCGCCGGGCCAAAGGTGATATAGTGGTTTGCCTGGATGATGACGGACAGACACCTGCAGATGAAGTGGGTAAGCTTTTGGATAAGCTGAACGAAGGTTTTGATGTGGTTTATGCAAGTTATGGAAAGAAGAAACACAGTTTATTCCGTAACTTCGGAAGCAAGGTAAATGAGTTAATGACGAGAGTTATGCTTGGAAAACCGAAAGAGTTGTATATTTCAAGTTATTTTGCGGCAAAACGATTTGTAGTAGAAGATATGCTTCGCTACGAGCATTCTTACGCATATGTAATCGGTTTGGTTTTACGTGCGACGAAGAATATTGCTAACGTAGAAGTAAAACATCGTTCCAGAGCGGAAGGAACTTCCGGATATACGCTAAAGAAGCTTCTTGGACTTTGGTTTAACGGTTTTACGGCATTTTCTATTAAGCCGTTGCGTATTGCAACTGTAATAGGTGTGCTCTGTGCGGGTGGCGGATTTTTATATGGTATTTATACGATTGTAAAGAGATTGCTGTTGCCGGATGTTCAGGCAGGATTTTCCGCGTTAATGTCGATGTTGGTATTTATGGGTGGTATGATTATGCTGATGTTGGGATTAATTGGTGAATATATCGGAAGAATTTATATTAGTATGAATAATTCACCACAGTATGTTATTCGTGAAATTATCAAAGAAGAGGTTGTAAGAAAAGAATAAATGGGTGGAAAAAAACAAAAAAAACAACTGAATAAAGCAGATTATATCATGCTTGCGGTGTGGATTGTTTTATTAACCGTTTATGGAATTGGTTGTGTTTATTTGTATTACCATCAAACACAGTTTGTGGAGGGCGGCAGTTTTGAATCTGATTTAGCGGCACATATTCGCATGGCCTTGGATGGCTGGGGATACAGCGTTACTGCTATCGTGTACCGGATTCTATTTATGTTTCCGTTATCCGAATTATGGATTGCATTGTTTTTAGCCGGTTTTACAATCGGAGCAATCCTGCTTACAGCCTATGTATTAAAGCCATTTGTTGAGAACAGGCTTGCAAGAATTGCGATTGCAACATTGACAGGATTTGCAATGCCTTTTTACATTGAGGCAATTCAGGCTACAAGGTACATTGGTTATCAGTCACCGTCTATATGGCATAATTCTACCTACATTGTGATGAAGGTATTTGCGACAGCGGCATTGTTTTTGTGTTTTCATATTGCAAGAACATATCATGAGAAATTAGATTGGAAAAAGTGTGTATTGTTTGCGGTCCTATTGGCCGTAACCACGGCGACCAAAACAAGTTTTGTTGCGGTTTTTGGACCCGTAGCATTGATTATGTTAATCGCAGATGGTTTAACGGGAGTTCCTGTTAAAAAACTGTTGTTGGTGGCAACTACTATTATTCCAACGATTCTGGTTGTGCTTTTTCAGGAAGCGGTTTTATTTGGTGAAGATACAGGTAACGGTATTGTAATTGAGTTCGGTTATACGGTATTTTTTCGTGCAGAAACTCCGCAGTATACGATGATTTTATCTGCACTATTTCCGGTATTGGTTTTTCTTTTTAATTTTATTCAGGTATTTAAGGATACTTGGCAGGACATTAAGACGAAGAGCAAAGGCCTGACCCACAGGGAGTTTTTGGTTTCTTGGGGAATGTGGTTTTTTGGAGCATTGGAACTGTTGTTTTTGAAGGAAACGGGCGCACGCTTGAAAGATGCGAATTTTGCTTGGGGATATAATTACTGTCTGTTTATACTCTTTGTAATCAGTTGCGTGTATTTAATTAATAACATAAAGAGCAAAACGTTTTTTAAAGGAAATAAAGTTGTAAAGGCAATATATGCAACAGTAATGTGCGGTGTACTTGGATATCACGTGTATTGCGGAATATATTTCTTCTTGGAATTATTGAACGGAACAACTTATTTTATGTAGTATAACCTTTCTGAAAGGGAATTAAAGTGAAAAAGAGACCTAAAAAAGAATGTATAGTTTTTAGTTTAATAGCGTTAATTGCAGCGGTTTCTATTATTGCCACTTCGCAAATCGGAACCGGGAAATATTATCCCGGAGATGATACGAAAATGCAGATTTTATTTTTGGGAGATAGTAATATTGCATATGATTTTGGCGATAAAACGATACCGCACAGAGTAGCAGAACGAATTGAATGTGATGTATATAATTGTGCCGTGGGTGGCACTGCGGCAGCTAAAATTAATACCTCAAACTATTTTGATAAAAGTTTCGACTTGTTATGCTTATATAATGTAACGAAAATAATGGAAACAGAAGATCATCAGCCACTGCTGGATTTCTTTTGGGAAGCAACGTTGAATGAACAACAGGCCACAGGAAAAATGCAGATGCTGACTAATATAGATTATGAGGAAATCGATTATATTGTAGTGTCTTATGGGTTAAATGATTATACTACGGGATGCGCAATTTCGAGCGATGACCCATACGATGAGCGTACTTACGAAGGTGCCCTTAGAAGTTCAATTGAAAGGATACAGAAACTTTGTCCGAACGCAACAATTATTGTGTCTTCGATAACATATTGTGTTTTTTATGAGAATGGCGAAGTAGTGGCCGATGGATACGAACGTAGCTGGGGTGGCGGTTTTATTAATGAATATCGTGATGCAGCCGAAATTGTTGCGGCAGAATACGACAAAGTGATTTTTATGGATAATTTGGAACTGCTGGGAATTGACAGAACAAATTATGAACAGTATATACGAGATGATATGCATTTTAGTATCGTTGGACAAGAGAAGTATACAGATGTTTTGATTGAAATAATAAAAGAAAATGAGAACAGAAAAGATGAGAAATAAAATTCTAAAATGGTTTCGAATCGGTTGCATGGCAATTTGTACGGGAATTGCGGTTGTACAGGTAATATATGCGATTTTATGGGCCATTGGTAACGGAAATAATATACAGGATTTTTATGATTCGTCAATTTATCTTGCGAATGCAAATTCATTAACGAGCGATGGGTGGCGTCTTATAGGATATTCGCTTTTTCTTAAAGTGTTTCGGTTGGCGGAACTTGTTATTAAAGATTATTATGTTTTATTAATTTATTTTGCGCAGACCGTAATCAGTCTTTTGTGTTATGCAAAGGGTTGTAAGACGTTTGTTTGTTTGTTCTTAAAGAAGGATGTTCAATTGAAGTGGATGTTGATTCCGGCAACTTATATTGTGACGATTCCTGTTGTATGGCAGATGCAGTTTGCAATTTTACCGGATGCGATTTGCGTTGCGCTAATAATATTATTATTTTCATTGTTGGCTGAAATCTTATGGGATTATGAAAAGTTCCGTTGGAAAAAAATATGTATTATAGGTATTTTATTAGTGGTGTTTGGTTTTGTACACAGACATTACTTTTACGCGGGGGTATTACTTGCTATTGCAACGTTGTTAATTATGCTTTTGCGTATGATAAAAAAGAAATACTGCAATAAAAAAATTGTTTTTACAATATCGATAATGGTTGCTTGTATTTTGATTACGTCGATTGCATCGAATATAGGAAATTCATTAATTCCTAAGTCGTACACATATGCGTCGTATTCATGGACTGTTGATTTATGGAAGCGGTTTGTATATCCCGATTTGTATGAAAATTATCCTCATTATACGGAACGTATTGTAGCAATCGTTCCCGATTATGTGGCCAAAACTTGTGATGAACATTATGAATATTATATGAACAGCTTGGCGCCGATGATTAGAAATTTGAATCCGGAAGAAGCTGAGTCAATTTATTTTGAGTTGGCGAGAATAGGATTTGCGCTTCATCGTCAAGAGATGATAGAAAATTCTGTCAAAGAAGGAATTGCATATGCCGTTGTGCCTTTATCAATGGAGAAGTATATGTACAATAATGGTAATTCTCTATTTGGATATAATTTGACGCGTATGTATGAGATGTGTCCTAATATAGCAAGTGATTATATGCATATTGGAATGAACGGATTTTGTGTTGTATCATTACTTGGCGTTATAATGTATCTGTTAGAGTTTTTAGTTGATAGAAAACATAAGCGAAATCGAGTATTAACAATAGGATATTGTGCTTTGAGCATAATATGCGTGACGATACCTATGATGTTTTTTGCTGTTATGAAGTTTGATTACAGAATCGGATTGTTTTCGGTTTTTATTTGGGCGGTAGCGGCGTTGACAAACATTTTTGGTGGAGTGTGTATAAAAAATAACCTTGTATAGTGTGAAGGTGATAAAAGTGAATGATAAAAAGAAAAGAATAGGAAAAAAGTGGACGAGAATACTTGCAATCATGATTATGGATATCGTGTCGATTGTGGCAATATCCTTTCTGTCAATTATAATTCGATTTGACCTGTATGTTAGTGAAGTTCCTTCTAAGTACTATGATAGCGTAGGCGATGTATTATTTTTTAATATTATTTTTACATTGTTGATTTATTGGTTATGGAGATTGTATAAAAGTGTGTGGCGATATGCCGGCGCAACAGAATTACTAAATATAGGTGGGGCTGTTATTACAATTTTTGTAATACAGATACTGGGGTATAATATTTTTAAAATTGATTTACCACGTTCTTATCCGTTATTTTTTGCATTTTTTACTTTTATATCACTGGTAGGAATTCGATTTAGTTACCGCATTGCAAGAATTATTAATGAAAAACGAAGAGGAATTGCAAATAATAACGAGCGTAAACACTGTATGATTGTAGGTGCAGGCGCGGCAGGAAATGCAATGATTAAAGAGATTGAATCAACAGCGTACTTGAGTATGAAAGTATGTTGTGTTATTGATGACAATCCGGGGTGTTGGGAGAAAAGATTGCGTGGTGTGCCTATCGTAGGCGGGCGCGACAGTATTCCTTCCGCAGTGGAAAAATATGAAATCGATGAAATTATCATAGCAATACCATCCGCGAAACCATCCGAGTTAAAAGGGATCATTGAAATCTGTAAAGAAACCGGTTGTAAAATGCGCACACTTCCTGCGATTTATCAGTTGATTAATGGGGAAGTGAATGTGTCGAAACTGCGTGAAATCGAAATCGAAGATTTGCTGGGGCGAGAACCTGTTAAGGTCAATTTGGACGAAATTCTTGGTTATGTCAGCGGCAAAACGGTTATGGTAACCGGCGGTGGCGGTTCAATTGGTAGCGAGCTGGCAAGGCAGATTGCATCTCATAACCCAGAGTGTTTATTGATTGTTGATATTTACGAAAACAATGCCTACGATATTCAACAGGAGTTAAAAGAGAAATACCCCGAACTGAATTTACAGGTGCTGATCGCATCTGTACGAAATACTGCGCGTATGAATGCGATTTTTGAGAAGTACAGACCGCAAATTGTTTATCATGCGGCTGCCCATAAGCATGTTCCGCTTATGGAAGACAGTCCTAATGAGGCAATTAAGAACAACGTATTTGGCACATATAAAACGGCACTGGCCGCTGATAAATACGGTGTGGAAAAGTTTGTAATGATTTCAACAGACAAGGCTGTAAATCCTACTAATATTATGGGTGCGTCTAAACGTATTTGTGAGATGATTATCCAGTCTATGAACCTTAAATCTAAAACGGAATTTGTTGCTGTGCGTTTTGGTAACGTTTTAGGCAGCAATGGCAGTGTTATTCCGCTTTTTAAAAAGCAGATTGCTCACGGCGGACCTGTAACGGTAACGCATCCGGAAATTATACGTTATTTTATGACAATTCCGGAAGCGGTTTCTTTGGTGCTCCAGGCGGGGGCCTATGCCAAAGGTGGTGAAATCTTTGTTCTTGATATGGGTGAACCTGTAAAGATTCTTGATTTGGCCAAGAATTTGATTCAGTTGTCAGGCTATAAAGTAGGCGAAGATATCGAAATTGTTTTTACAGGTTTACGTCCCGGTGAGAAGATGTACGAAGAACTTCTTATGAATGAGGAAGGTTTGCAGGATACCGAGAATAAATTAATTCATATTGGTAAGCCTATTGTTTTCGATGAACAGGAATTTGAAAAGGCATTAGAACGTTTGCGAACGGCCGCAGAGAGCGAAAATGAAGATGTTCGAAGCGTGGTGCAGGAGTTAGTACCCACATATCATCCAATGTAGGTTGCTTGTCTGCCCATAAAATTATTAGAAAAACGGAGACAGTTATGTCCTTAAAATTAATGTATATTACCAATCAGGTATCTGTTGCACAGATTGCGGAAAAATCCGGTGTAGACAGAATCTTTGTTGATATGGAATTTATTGGTAAAGCCAAACGTCAAGGTGGAATGGATACGGTACAATCCCATCATACTGTTGAAGATGTCAAAAGAATAAAAGAGGCAGTTTCAACAGCGGATGTAATGGTTCGTATCAATCCGATTCATAATGAAACAGAAGATTATATGTCCTCTGTGTCTGAAATAGATGCTGTAATTGAAGCTGGTGCAGACATTATAATGTTGCCTTATTTTAAGACGATTGAAGAAGTGATGACATTTCTTAAATTTGTTGATGGAAGGGTAAAGACACTTTTGTTAATTGAAACCCCTGAAGCTGCAGAACTGATAGATGAAATTTTGATATTGGATGGTGTGAATGAAATTTTTGTGGGGCTTAATGACTTAAGTCTCGGATATGGTAAAGTATTTATGTTTGAGGTGCTGGCGGATGGTACGGTGGAGCGTATCTGCAGAAAATGCGAAGACGCAAAGATACCCTATGGATTTGGCGGTATTGCAGCACTCGGAAAAGGTGATTTACCGGCAGAGTACATTATTAAAGAGCATTACCGTTTGGGTTCTACCTGTGTTATTTTATCCAGAAGTTTCTGTGATGTTGCTAAAATGAGTGGCGAAGATGAAATACGTGATATTTTTGATGAGGGAATCAAAAATATTAGAGCATATGAGCAGAGTTGTCTGGGTAAAGATGCAGATTTTGAAAATAACCAAAAAGAATTGATGCGTCGTGTTGAGATGATTAGAAATAAAAAGCTTCAACAAGTGTAAAAAGTGTATTTTGAGTGGAGTGTAGTAATGGAAAAGTGTCAAATGGATCAACTAACAGAGCGATTCGGGGATGCATTTTATCTCTTGGATTCCATACAGTTTAAAACAAATTATAAAGAACTTAAGCAAGCATTTTGCAGCAAGTATCCGAATTTTAATATTGCTTATTCTTATAAGACAAATTATACACCGAAATTGTGTAAAATTGTAAACGAGATGGGTGGATACGCCGAAGTTGTTTCCGACATGGAGATGGAACTTGCACTTCGTGTTGGAGTTAATCCTAATATGATTATTTGGAACGGACCGGTTAAAAATAGGAAAAAAGTGGAAGAATTACTTGTGACAGGCGGGACCGTAAATTTGGATTCGGTGTATGAGATAGACTATATTAAAGAAATTGCTCAAAGGAATCCGGCTAAAGTAATCAATATTGGTATCCGTTGCAATTTTGATGTGGAAGATGGTGTTGTTTCACGTTTTGGTTTTGACGTTGAATCGGACGAATTCAAGCAAGCATTACTTTTAACTGAAGAATATTCTAACGTGCATTTGTTTGGTTTGCAGTGTCATTTTGCGGCTCGAGGAGCAATGGTATGGAAAAATAAAGTAAAGGGAATGCTTTCACTGGTGGACAGTTTGGGAATCGTACCTGATCATATTGATGTGGGGGGCGGACTATTCGGTAAGATGGCAGATTCATTAAAAGCGCAGTTTGCATCGACGATTCCGACTTATGAGGAATATGCGGAAATTATTGCGGAAACTTTTGCAGAGCATTTTGCAGATATCGAAAAGAAACCTATGTTATTAATTGAACCGGGTAGTGCATTGGTTGGCGATTGCATGAAGTTTGCAGCGAAAGTGGTGAATATTAAAAATGTTCGCGGGAAAGCGATAGCGACTCTATATGGTAGCATATATAATATTAATCCTACGCTTAATACTAAAAATCCTCCTATTGAGGTGATTGCTATGGGAGGCGAGCAGATGCATTACGATGATTTAGACTTTGGAGGTTTTACCTGCATTGAATCGGATTATTTGTACAGACATTATAATGGTGATCTTGCGGTTGGCGATATGGTTATTTTAGGCAATGCCGGTTCTTATTCCGTTGTGTTGAAACCGCCTTTTATATTACCGAACTTCCCGGTGATTGATATTACAGGTGAGAGTACGGAAGTGATTAAAAAAGCGGAGTGTTTTGATGATATCTTTCATACCTTCGTATTTTAATGGGGAGTATTATGTTTTATAAAATCAACAAATTCCTAAAAAGAATATTTGATTTATTTGTGTCTGTACCGGTGGTTCTGCTTTTATTACCGGTGTGGATTGTTATTGCAATTGCTATCAAGTGTGACAGCAAAGGGCCGGTGCTTTTCGGGCAAAACAGAAGAACAAAGAATGGTCGCATTTTTAAAATGTATAAATTTCGTTCTATGGTTGTAAATGCAGAAAGTATGGGAGCGGGATTGTTTAATTACGAGAATGATCCTAGAGTGACGAAGGTAGGCCGTTTTTTGAGAAATACAAGTTTGGATGAATTGCCACAGTTGTTCAATGTAATTAGGGGCGATATTTCTCTCGTTGGGCCCCGGCCTTGCGTTGTTTACGAATTGGGAGATTTTGATACCTTAAACAATACTTATAAAAAACGATTCGAAATTAAAGGCGGAATTACCGGTTGGGCTCAGGTAAAGGGGCGAAACGAGAATTCTTGGCATGAAAAGGTTTTGTTGGATAACGAATATATTGAATGCTTCAAGAAGCAAGGATTGTGGCTTGATTTTAAAATACTATTTTTGACGGTAGTAAATGTTTTTAAGAGCAAAGATATCTACGAAGAGAAGGCAGATGAGAATTTAAGTGCGGAAGAAGCTGCTCAGCTGGCAGAGGAAGAAATTATCCGTATTGCCCATTTGCCCGATGAAGAATTGGCACCGATTACTGCTAAAATAAAAGAGGGAATTATATGAAAACAGATGTAGCAAACAGATTGATATGGTTTAAAAAAGAAATTATTAATGTAAATGATGCAAAATTAAATTGTTTAGCACCTACGGCACAATTTGGATTGAATGTGTTTGAAGGAATTCCTTGTTACTGGAATGAGGAGCGAAAGCAGCTTTATGCATTTCGTTTGAATGATCATTATGACAGATTGCTTCGCTCGGCCAAACTTATACAGATTGATTGCCCTTACAGTAAGGAAGAATTGAAGCAGGCGCTTATTGATGTTGTAAAAGCAAATGAGTATGATGAGAATCTTTCTGTGCGACAAACTTTATTTGTGGACGGCTTTGGTTCTTGGGGCTCTGAAGGACCTGTTGAGATGTTTGTTGCTCCTATTCCCAAAAGAAAGACAAGTAGCGAGTATAATAAAAAGGGATTGAACTGTTGCGTTACATCTTGGAGAAGAATTTCAGATGATACTATTTCTCCCAGAATAAAATGCGGTGCAAATTATATCAACAGCCGTGTGGGACAAAGAGAAGCTTTACGCAATGGTTATGATACGTGTATTTTCTTGAATGACGCCGGTAAAGTGTCTGAAGGACCGGGATCCTGTTTCTTTATGGTGGTTAACGGAACACTTGTTACTCCCTTGCTGACCGACAGTGTTTTAGAGAGTATCACCAGAGATACCATTATAAAATTAGCAGAAATGAAGGGAATTCCAGTGGTAGAACGTACCATTGACCGTACGGAATTGTATACTTGTGATGAGGCCTTTCTATGTGGCTCGGCAATGGAAATCACTCCGATTGTATCTATAGATAAATATGTGGTTGGTACAGGTGAAGTGGGCGATTTGACAGATAAATTACATAAGCTATATCTGAATACTGTTTGTGGTGAATTAGTAGGAGCACAAGATTGGGTAACGCCGATTTATGTGGAGGAAATATAATGAATATATGGATAATTGATCACTATTCGGTACCGATTAAGTATTACCCGTTAGCAAGACAGACTATTTTTGCACAGAAACTGATAGAAATGGGACACAGTATCAAGATTTTTGCTGCAAGTACAGTTCATAATTCAAGGGTGAATCTGATTGAGGATGATTGTGAATATAAAGAAGTTACAGAAGATGGTGTTGATTACATATTGATTAAATGTAGGCAATATGTAGGAAATGGCATAAAACGTGTAAATAATATGTTGGAGTTTGCCCGAAAACTACCGCGAGTTTGTAAAAAATATGAGCAGCCGGATGTTATTATTTCTACATCCATGACACCATTTGCTTGCGCGGTTGGATTATATTTGGGTAAAAAGTTCGGATGTAAAAAAATAGCACAGATTACGGATTTATGGCCAGAGACCTTGGTGGCATATAAAATTGCAGGACGATGGAATCCTTTTGTCATTTTTCTGCGAAGATTAGAGAAATGGATTTATTGTAATGCAGATAGAATTATTTTCTCTATGGAAGGTGCATATGACTATATCATTGAGCAGAAGTGGGATAAAAAAATACCTAGATCTAAAGTTGTAACAATTAATAACGGAGTTGACCTCAAACAGTTTGATAGAAATAAAGAATTATATGTTATTGATGATTCTGATTTGAATTCGAATAAATTTAAAGTAGTATATACGGGTTCTGTTAGAAAAGTTAATAATTTAGGAATTTTATTAGATGTTGCTAAGTTTTTATCTACGGATATCTGTATTCTTATTTGGGGAGAAGGCGATGAGTTAGAACTATTAAAAGAAAGAGTAGTTGTTGAGTCTATAAACAATGTTATATTTAAAGGAAGAGTTGAAAAAAAGTATATTCCATATATAACAAGTATGGCAGATTTAAATATTGCTCATAATACACCAACATCATTATTCCGTTTTGGAATTAGTTTTAATAAGATGTTTGATTATTTGGCAGCTGGCAAACCTGTTTTATCTGATTTTCCATGTCCCTACAATCCTGCAATTATGTATGAAGCAGGGATAGAAGTGGAAGAACCGGTTCCGGAAAAAATTGCGGAAAAGATTGTATATATATCTGAACTGGATAAGGTGAAATATGATATATATTGCCAAAATGCGCGAAAAGCAGCAATGAAGTATGATTTTAATTATTTGACGAAAGTTTTGTTAGAAACGATTAATATGTGCTAAAAGGAGCAAAGGGATGAAATATGCAATTATAGGGTGTGGTAGAATTGCAACTAATCACATAAAAGCAGCAATTAGTAATAAATTGGAATTTATAGCGGCATGTGACATTATAATGGATAATATTGATAATTTATTAGCGAAACATAATTTAGAAAAAAACATGCAAATAAAGCGTTATATGAGTTACAAAGATATGATAGAAGAGAACCCGGATTTGGAATTGGTAGCAATTGCTACATCGAGTGGATGTCATGCAGAAATTGCATTATATTGTATAGATAAAGGAATAAATGTTATTATTGAGAAGCCTATGGCCATGAGTATGGAGGATGCTGAAAAAATACTTTTCAGGAGTGCAGAAAAAGGAGTAAAGGTTTCGGTATGCCATCAAAATAGATTTAATGTGGCGGTGCAACAAATGCGTAAAGCGCTTGAAATGGGACGTTTTGGTAGAATTTCGCATGGTGCAGTTCATGTTCGTTGGAACAGAGATCGACAGTATTATAATCAGGCAACTTGGAGAGGCACATGGGACGAAGATGGAGGATGCCTTATGAATCAATGCATTCATGGTATTGATTTGTTGCGCTGGATGATGGGAGACGAGGTTGTATCTGTTTATGGAGTTACGCGGCAACAACAGCATAGATATTTGGAAGCGGAAGATGTTGGTATGGCCATTGTTACTTTTGCAAATGGAAGTATTGCGACTATTGAAGGAACAACCAATGTTTTTCCTAAAAATTTAGAGGAAACATTGTATTTGTTTGGAGAGAATGGTACTGTAAAATTAGGTGGGAAATCTACAAATAATATAGATGTATGGGATTTTGCAGATGAAACCGAAATAGACAGAGAGAATAAAGGGCTTGAAGAAAATACTTTAAATGTATATGGCAATGGGCATGTATCTTTATATGCAGATGTAATTGATGCAATTAATTGTAATAGAAAACCTTATGTTGATGCAATGGCCGGTAAAAATGCGCTAGAGATGATATTGGCTATTTACAAAAGTATGCAAACTGGAGAGGTAGTAAAGTTTCCGCTTACTCAATTTGCAAGTAGTGATATGAAAGGAACTTTTGATGAGTAATTATTATATCCATAAGTCTAGCATTGTAGATGAAAATGTTGAAATTGGTGAAGGAACGAAAATATGGCATTTCTGTCATATCCAAAGTGGAGCTAAAATAGGTAAAAAGTGTAATCTGGGACAAAATGTAAATGTGTCCAATAATGTAATTATTGGGAATAATGTTAAGATTCAGAATAATGTATCGTTATATGAGGGAGTAGAATTAGAAGATTATGTTTTTTGTGGTCCATCTATGGTTTTCACAAATGATTTGACACCGCGTGCAAGATATCCTAAAGGAAACGAAAAATATAAAAAAACAATTGTAAAGCATGATGTGACATTAGGAGCTAATTCAACAATTGTGTGCGGACATATAATTGGTGAATATGCAACCATTGCAGCTGGGGCAGTAGTGACTAAAGATGTGCCACCGTATGCGTTAATGGTTGGTGTTCCAGCTAAGCAAAAGGGATGGGTTTGCGAATGCGGACAAGTATTAGATGATAATTGTCAGTGTCCGGATTGTATGCGGAAATACAACTTCGACTAAAAGGAGTACAATTATGGAGTTTCGAGATTTAAAGAAACAATATCTATTTCTTCAAGAGGATATAGATAGAAAGATACAATCTGTTTGTGCGTCAGCGCATTATATTTCCGGAAGTGAGGTTTCGGAATTGGAGAAACAATTGGCGGATTATGCAGGAGTAAAGTATTGTGTTACCTGTGCCAATGGAACGGATGCAATTACTTTAGCTCTTAAAGCGTGGAAAGTAGGAAAAGGTGACGCGGTTTTTGTACCGGATTTTACTTTTTTTGCTAGTGGGGAGTGTCCGGCAAATGAGGATGCGACTTGTATTTTTGTGGATGTTGATAAAAGGACATTTAATATAGATCCTATAAAGCTGGAACAAGCTATTATTAACGTTCTGAAAGAAGGAAAATATCTGCCTAAGGTGGTTATAGCTGTTGATCTTTTTGGACAACCGGCACAATATGATGAGATTAGGCGGATTTGCAATCAATATGGTCTTTTTTTGCTGGAAGATGGTGCTCAAGGATTTGGTGGAAAAATTGGTGAGAGAATGGCATGTTCATTCGGAGATATTTCAACTACCAGCTTTTTTCCGGCCAAGCCATTAGGCTGTTATGGTGATGGCGGTGCAATCTTTACAGATAATGAAGAATGGGCTGTTTTGATTAGAAGTTTAGCTATTCATGGAAAAAATGGTACGGATAAATACGATAATATCCGCTTGGGAATAAATAGCAGATTGGATACTATACAAGCAGCAATTTTACAGGTGAAATTAGAAGCATTTAAGAACTATGAGGTGGCTGATGTAAATAGAGTGGCTGAGTGGTACCGAGAATGTTTGAAAGAGACGGATTATGTATTACCATTTGTTTTGGAGGGATATAGTAGCAGTTGGGCGCAATATACAATACAACTACCGGCAGATATTCAGCGAGATTGTTTGCAAGCAGAACTAAGAAAAATACAAATTCCGACGATGGTGTATTATGCTAAACCTATGCATTTACAAGGTGCATTTGCTAATACAGACAGCGCTATTGCGAGTTGTGAAGTATCAAAGCAACTATGTGAAAAAGTGTTAAGTTTACCGATTCATCCGTATATGTCATATTCGGATGTGCTTTATGTTGCTGATAACTTAAAAAAAATAATTTGTAATTTACGTAGGAAGGTTGATTAATTATAATGGATTTTAATAATATTTATGGTGACTTAATATCAGGGAGAGAAAAACTGGCATTGGTCGGTTTGGGATATGTAGGAATGCCTATTGCAGTTGAATTTGCAAAACATATTAAGGTTATTGGTTTTGATATTAATGAAAAGCGAATTAATGAGTATAGGAACGGTATAGATTCGACAAATGAAATAGGAGGCGCGATAGGAAATACAAAGGTAGAATTTACTGCTAATCCTAATAAATTAAGGGAAGCTAAATTTATTATTGTTGCTGTGCCTACGCCTGTTAAGGATGACAATTCGCCTGATTTATATCCGCTTGAGAGTGCTTCACAAATAATAGGTCAAAATATTGCACCGGGAACAATTGTAGTATTTGAATCAACGGTATATCCCGGTGTTACAGAAAGTATTTGTGTGCCTATTATTGAGAAAGAATCTGGCTTGAAGTGCGGAACGGAGTGGAAAATAGGTTACTCACCTGAACGAATTAACCCGGGTGATAAAGTGCATACACTAACTAATATACAAAAAATAGTGTCTGGGATGGACGAAGAATCCTTAAGAGAAATTAAAAAAGTATATGATATTGTAGTTAAGGCCGGAACATTTCCTGTATCAACCATCAAAACCGCAGAAGCTGTTAAAGTAGTAGAAAATAGTCAGAGAGATATAAATATTGCTTTCATAAATGAAGTGGCAATGATTTGTGACAAGATGGGAATTGATACTGATGAAGTGATTGCTGGAATGAATACAAAGTGGAATGCTCTAGGATTTAGACCGGGATTGGTTGGAGGGCACTGTATCGGAGTGGATCCATATTATTTAACAAATGCGGCCGAAAAACTTGGATATCATAGTCAGATTATTCTTAATGGACGAAAAGTAAATGATAGTATGGGGGCATTCGTAGCTGATGCAGCCATTAAGCAAATGATCGAAGTAGGTATGGCACCCAAGAAAGCAAATGTAGTTATTCTAGGAATCACATTCAAAGAGAACTGTCCTGATACCAGAAATAGTAAAGTGGTTGATATTATAAATAGACTAAAAGAGTTTGAAATAACTCCGGTTGTGTCGGATGCATGGGCAGACGTGGAAGTGGCAAAAAGGGATTATGGTGTGGAACTTGTACCATTTAGTGAAATTCCAAAAGCGGATTGTGTAATCGTGGCAGTTGGTCATAGGGAGTTTAGATCAATGTCCGTTATGCAATTAAAGGAACTCTTTAAAGATAAACTTCCTGATGAAGAAAAAGTACTTATTGATGTGAAAAGTTTATATCGTAAGGATGAATTAGATGCATCTAAAATGAGATATTGGAGATTATAGCTGGATGAAAATGTGCAATAAAATAAGCGCAGAAAGAATCGTACAAATATTATTGTTTGCTTTGCTTCCCCTCATCGATTTGTATCGAAATGCGGGAACCGGGGAACAAATGATGATCGCCACGCAGGGGATTGGTCTAGTGATGGCTGGCGTTTTAATTACGCATTATGGTTTTAAGGCTTTTATGAAACTATATAATTTTATATGGATTCTAATTTGTGTGGGTGGCATTTATGTAATTTTTAGGATATATTGCAATTTAACACAGGCTGCTTATTACCAACGTGAATGCTGGCTGATGTGTCTAAATTTCTGCCTTTTTGGGATGGTACTGACAAAGATTATAATTGATTTAATTCAGTGCAAAGAAAATGTTTTAATAAAGGCGAGAACGTTTATGTGTTGGCAGAACATCCCGTTCTTTATTTGGCTGGGATATATAGTGCTTGCAACTTGCACAAGAGAAAATATTTTTCGCCCGGGATGTGATTTGATTTACTTTGGATTATTTTTTCTTGTGTCGTACAGTAGAGAAGAATTACAGAACTTATATACAGATTTCGCTAATGGTATTCTTCTTGGTTTTTGGCTCCTCCAGGGATATGCTTTTTTACGTAGGCCGTGGGTGGATAGTATGATGAGATACCGCGGAATGTATTATAACAGTAATATATATGATATAATCTGTTTGTTGGTATTGTTATTACTTTTACTGAAGATGACACAGGTACGCAGGGAGAAGACATTGAAACATTGGCAGTACTGGTTTTGGCTACTGCAATATGGCATGGTTTTTTCGCTGGTTGTTATGTCTGTGGGACGTGTTGCAATTGTATTGGCAACGGCAGGAACTATAATATACGGAGTGATAACGATTATATCGTTGGAACATAAAAAGATCGGTAAGGTATTTTGGCTGGGAGTAATATTTTTCTTGAGCGTATGCATTATGTTTCCGGTGACGTTTGCCTGTGCCTCATATTTGCCCAGAATTAAGAAAAGTCCTGTCAGTTTTCAGGCTGAGTATTATTCATGGGGGGATTTAAACAATCCGGAAAATTATGTATCGTTAAAAGAGTTTGGGGAAATGTCTTTAGGGCGTCTTGCGCTTTTGTTTACGGATTATAAAGATCCACAACCGGTAGCAGATGATGTCAATGATATTGCTAACGATGAAGTTGTAGATGAGCGTCCTATGGATCCGAATTGGAAAGATAAAACGTATTTTTTGGATGAGGAGAATTACAATGCGGTAGAGTTAAGAATTGCTATTGGCTTAACTTATTTGGTAGAATTAAATATGTGGGGACATACTACAGAGGAATGGTGGTTGTGGGTGGCACCGCATAAACCTCAGATACATGCTCACAATGTCTTAATTATGGAAGCTTTTATCTACGGAATTCCTGCAGGAATCTTTTTTGCGCTATATTTGATAAGCTGTATTGTATTAGGGATAAAAAAGCTAATGAAGGATAGGGAAAATATGTATGCGTTGTTCCCTTTCTTTGCTGTTGTATTATCGCTGGGATTGGGATTTTTTGAAATGACATGGCAACCGGGGCAGATTTCATGGTTTGTGATTCTCTTTGCTATGCGTTTTCTGCTGAAAGAAAAGGAGTTAAAGGTGCCCGAGAAAGCAGTTGTTTATTGCGTATATCGTTTTAAGAAAGCTAATAATGTTCAGGATGGCGATGATGTAGTAGCAAAGTGGGAGCAGGGAGGTTATTCATATAGTGAAAGGCTTTTTCGTGGTGAAAAACGTCTCTTAAAAGCGATTCTTCTGTTTATGATTGAAACTGCCGGTAAATATCGTATTAAGTGTCTGGATGATAAAGAGGGATTGGTTCATTATTCTTTTATCATTCCGTACTGTCGTAAATTTTCTTTTATGAAGAAACGGGATTATCAGATTGGCCCTTGCTATACCAGAGAAGATTGCAGAGGGAAGAATATCTATCCGGATATGCTTATGCAAATTTCTAAGGAAATATTGGAAGAATCACCGGACTCGGATATTTATGTTCTGATTAGAGAACAGAATATTGCTTCTTTGAAAGGGATTGCAAAGGCTGATTTTGAAATGGTGGGAAGGTGTACGAAGACACCCATGTTGAAGCATTACAAAGAGTGCGAATGGGTGTAGAAAATATCGGTAAGGAGAGAAAAATGAAAGTGTTGGTTGCTGTTGCTGCATATCCTACGCCTGATGGAATGCGCCCACTGTATTTTGTACATTCGAGAAACGTATATTATCAAAAAGAAAATATTCAAGTTACAGTTATAAATTTCTCTGCTGATAATGGATATGAAATTGATGGAATAAGGGTTCTTGGAAAAAATGATTATGTATCAGATGTGAATAGAAACAGTTATGACTTATTAATATGCCATGCGGCAAATTTGAGGAATCATTATTGTTTTTTAAAAAAATATAAAAATGATTTTAAAAGAATATTATTTATTTATCATGGACATGAAATTCTGCATATTAAAAAATATTATCCAGAGCCATATGTATATTTAAAAAGGAAGAAAAAAATAAGATTTATTCAGAATATCTATGACAGTTTTAAAATCAATATATGGAAGAGATACATTAAAAAAAATGTCAATAATATAGAGTTGGTATTTGTTAGCGATTGGTTGTATAAACTTTTTTTGAAGGAATTTAGAATTGATGCAAATTTACTAAAAGGCCATGCTACCGTAATTTCTAATAGTATAGGAGTTTTTTTTGAGAAAAATAATTATGAACCACAGAATGTTATTTATGATTTCATAACAATTAGGAATAGGATGGACGAGTCGACATATGGAATAGATATATTGGTAGCGGTGGCAGAGCAAAATCCCCAATATCAATTTTGTCTGATTGGGAAAGGGTGTTTCTTTAATTATTATAAAAAACCTGCGAATGTTGATTGGATTAATATGGAACTGACTCATGAGGAGATGCGACAGTATTTAAATAAGTCAAGAATTGCGTTGATGTTTACGCGTCATGATTCGCAGGGACTAATGGCATGTGAATTGGCTTCGTTTGGTATGCCGTTGATTACATCTGATATAGGAGTTTGTAACGAAGTTTTTAGAACATGTCCTAATGTGGCTTTTTTGACAAATGAAAAACCGGATTTATCTTCGGCTGTCCGGAAATTGCAACCATATAATAGAGTACCAGAATGGAAAGCATATTATGCAGAAAACACAATCATGAAAGAGATTACTCTTATAAAACGATATGCTTCTAACGATGAGAGTGTTCACGATTTAGTAAAAAATAATTGAGCTTCGATTTAGAAGAATATAAAGAAAAGGTATTAGATTGGTATGGTAAAAAGAATGGGTAGAAAAATTTCATTTATTATTCCTGCGTATAATGCAGAAGGAACAATCGAAGCTTGTATATTGTCAATTTTATGTATACAAAATATAGAACTAGAGATTTTAGTAGTTGATGATGGTTCGACAGATAAAACTAGGAATATTATTAATAAATATGCAAGCGAGTATAAAAATATTTTTGCTTTTTCGCAACATAATAGTGGACCCAATATTGCACGAAAAAAAGGCGTAGAAAATGCAAAGGGCGAATATTTATTTTTTTGTGATGCGGATGATACTGTTGATGCCCAAGTAATGGAAGAAATAATTTGTAAGATTTTTGAAACGCAATATGATATATATGAATTTGGATTTAAACTTTGTTATGGGAATGGAGTAGAGAAAGTTAGAAGTTTTGATAAAAATATTATAAACGGGGATGATGTATTATTGCACTTCCTTAGACAAAAAAATGTTACCAATTATTTGTGCAATAAATGTTTTAAACGAAAGATAGTAGAGTCAATAGAGTTTGTTAAATTATATGCGTCAGAGGATTCGTGTGATCTGCTACAAATATTTGCGAAAGCTAATTCGTATTGTTCTTTGGAAATGGTTGCATATAATTATATTCAAACAGAAAACAGCCTCTGCCGTTCGAAAATTCAAATCAGACATCTTGATGCGGTGAAGGGAAATGAGTTTAAGATAGAATATCTTTCTAGGATAGATAAAGCGGAATATAGTTCGTATATATACGTACAGGCTATGGCTCTATGCGCATATTTATACGGAAGACTATCGACAAGTGATATTGTAAATAAGAAACAATATATGAAGAGGTTAAGAGAAGACTTTAAGCGCTACAAGAAGAAGATTAATTTTAATGATGATGCTTTTAGAGTGGCCTCGATTAAAAGAAAATCAGCTATAATTATGTTCTCAATTATGCCTGGGATATTTAAATATATCACAAGATAGTATATCTCTATATTAATAGAGATAGTGGTTATTATAATATATGAGATTATCGTGTAACAATGAAAGTATATTGCAAGAAGGGAATAAAGATGAAGATAGGTATAATGTCGGTCTTTCAGGTGAGAACAATAAATTATGGTAATAATCTTCAGGCATATGCATTAAACTATTATTTAAATGATGTTTTGCAACATGATGCATGGACGATATGTATGCAAAATTCTTTTGATGCGGGAAAACCAAAGATAACCTCATTTTATTCGATTTTCCAGCGCTTCATAAAAAGAATACTTAGAGTAAATAAAAGTATAAATAAATTACCCGATTTAGAATCACGCTACGAAAAGTTTGCTGAGTTCTCAAGCGGTTATATTAAATATGTGCCGGAAATGAATTGGAAAAAAATATGTCATTCTAATTATGATTGTTTTATTGCAGGCTCGGATATTGTGTGGCGACAGGAAGGCGGTTTAATAAGGCGAGCTAATTTCTTGGATTTTCCAAATTTAAAAAGTGTAGATAAAATTTCTTATGCGGCATCTTTTGGAAAAGATTGGATCCCTAAAGAAAATCGCAGATATATTCGCAAATTTTTAAAAGATTATAAATATATTTCTGTACGTGAAAGTTCTACGGTTGCACTTTTAGAAGACTTAGATCTCGGGGAAGCGGTGCATGTGTTAGATCCGACATTATTATTAAGTGCATCTGAATGGCAGGGCATTGAACGATGTCCCAATATTATAAGCGAAAAAATAGTTAATAATGAAAAATTTGCTTTCGTATATTTGTTGGCTGCGGATGAATCGGTTTATGTAAATGTGAAAAAAATATGTGATTTGAATGATTTAAAGATTGTCTCTATTCCATATATGAATAGTATGGAAGATGGGCAATTTGGTGATATTCAAATATTAGATTGTTCGCCACAAGAGTGGATATGGTTAGCACATCACGCAGAATTAGTACTTACAGATAGTTTTCATGGTATTGTTTTTTCAACTATTTTTCAAAAAAAGTTTTTAGTGACGGAACGAAAGAGAAATGTAGGTATGAATAATAGAGTGGCTGATTACCTTGCTCTTATTAAACAAGAAGATAAGTTGTTGTCGAATTTCGAAAGTACTAATTTGGAAGATATTTTGTGGGATTACAAGTTGATTGATAAGATTTTGGAAGAAAAAAAAGATTTTTCGAGAAGTTTTTTGGAAAAAGCATTATCTTGCGATAGTTAGGTATTAGTTCTAATGTTAATACGGGACTGCCAGTAGGAACGTAAAAAATATATAGTTGCATTATTGTAATATTTTAAGGTTATAAAATGAGTAGAGCATATACAAAAAAAGAAATGAGCAGAACTGAATATGCGGTGAAAAATGTTTTTTTTGCAATTATGAACAGAATGCTGACACTGGTAGTTAATTTTGTTTCAAGAACGTTTTTTATTCACTTTTTAGGAAATACGTATCTCGGAATCAATGGGTTATTTACGGAGATATTAAGTGCTCTTTCATTTATGGAATTAGGATTCGGAACGGCGTTAAATTTTGCGATGTATCAGCCGGCTGCTGAAAAAAACACGGAAAAAATTGTGCGGTTACTGGATTATTATAAGAGAGTGTATCAAGTGATTGCTTTGCTTGTGAGCGCGGTTGGAGTAAGCCTAATTCCTTTTTTGCAATTTATAGTAAAAGGTGCAGAAGATACTCCAATTTCAGAAATTCGCATTTATTATGTGTTTTTTTTGATTAATACGGTTGTTGGATATTTTGTTAGTTACAAATATAGTATCGTAAACGCAGAACAGAAAAATTATATTATTACTAATACAGAGTTTGTTATTAATATTGTAATTGTAATTCTTCAGACGATTACGATCGTAATTGCGAAGAATTATTTAGTGTACCTAATTGTACATACGGGATTGTTGGTATTGTCAAGGGTTCTGTTAGCTTTCTATTTAAATCGAAAATTCCCAATTTTAAGAGAAAAACCCAAGCAAACTTTGAGTAAGGTCGAAAAACAGCCAATATATAAAGAAGTAAAAGGTCTGATTTTTCATCAATTTTCATCGGTTGCTATTCACCAAACTGATAATATTATTATTTCTTCATTAACGGATTTGGGTGTTGTGGCTGTTGGATATATAAGCAATTATAATATGATTATTAATGCGGTGACGGGTGTTGTTTCTTTGGCATTTAATCAATTTGTATCCGGTTTGGGTAATTTGGTTGCTATATCAACAAAAGAAAATTTAAGAAAAGTATTTCGCGATATTAATTTTTTGAATTTTTGGTTTTATGGATTTGTTGCAATAGCATTTTATATTCTGATTCCGCCATTTATTGAATTATGGGTTGGAAAAGAATTTTTGATTGATAAAGTTTCATTTTTCTTAATTATTTTAAATTGCTATTTTATGGGACAATCAATTGCTTATAATGTATTTCGTAACGGATACGGAAACTATAACAGTGACAAATGGATTTCGATTATTCAGGCAGTTATCAATTTGGTAATTTCTATTGTGTGTTGTAAGTTTTATGGATTAGCAGGTGTTTATGTGGGGACAATTACTTCTCGTATTTGGTTTTTATTATTACGCCCTTTTGTAACATATGAGATGATGTTTGAGGAAAACGTGAAAAAATACTATATACAATTAATAAAGTATTTCTTAATTGTACTGCTGGTAGGCGGTGTTACTTATGGAATTACAGAGTTGCTTATCCAAGAAGTATCAATAATTAGTTTTGTCTTTGAAATACTTCTTGTATTGAGTGTACCGAATTTGTTATTTTTAATATTAACATTTCGAACGGTTGAATTTACAAATATTAAGAAGCGTATAATGAATTTAATTGATGGAAAAAAGGCGGAGTCATAGATGCAGAACGGTTTGGTTTCAATTATATCCCCCTGCTATAATGGAGAAAAATATGTAAAGAATTTTTTGGATTCGGTTTTGAGTCAAACATATTCTAACATAGAGCTTATTATAGTAAATGACGGCTCGGTGGATGAAACAGAAAATATTCTAAAACAATACGAGAGGCGTTTTAAAGAGCGGGGATATTCCTATATCCATTATAAACAGGAAAATATGGGACAAGCAGCTGCCATTAATACAGGGCTTAAACTATATTCCGGTGAATATTTAATGTGGGTAGACTCGGATGATATACTAATGCCACAAAATGTGGAGAAAAAAATAGACTTTTTACAAAAAAATAGAGATTGTGGTTTTGTGATTTGTCAGGGAATAATAGTCAATAGTGATGATTTGGATAAGGAAGTTGGAAAGCTTCAACGAAAGAAACCAAAAGGGAAAGATGATTTGTTTTCTGATTTAATTTTTGAAAGGAATGTTGTTTTTGGCCCTGGGGTTATTATGGCAAGGAGAACAGCGGTTGAGCAAGCAATTCCAAATGGAACTATATTTGAAAGCCGAGAAGGGCAGAATTGGCAATTGATGCTTCCGCTGGCATATTCTTTTAAATGCGGTTATATTGAAGAGGTTCATTTTCGTTGTGTAGCACATAATGACAGCCATAGTAGAACTAAGCAATCTTATGAAAGGCAAATGCAACGAAATGATGGTTTTATAGAATTATTAACAGAAACGATTAGCAATATAGCAGATATGCCTCAAGAAGAGAAACAACGATGGATTGCCAAGGTGTATATAAAGCATAATGTGAAGAAGATGCAATTGGCATATCGAGATAAGAAAAAAGAAGATTATATTAGTATTAAGCGTATGCTTAAAGAATATATAAAAGAACATCATATGAGAAGATTTTATTTTAATTATTTATCGCGTCGAATGATTGATAGAGTGAAAGGGGCTATTCGACGCATAGTAGGGAGCTGTTAATGATAAAGATTGATTTTCGCGATATGGGTGAAAAAGCGCAGTGTTGTGGTTGCAGTGCGTGTGCAAATGTATGCCCTAAAGCGTGCATAGAAATGCAGGAAGATGATGAAGGTTTTCTCTACCCTATGGTTCGAGAAAATGAGTGTATAAAGTGCGGTTGTTGTGAAAAAGCATGCCCTATTATAACTAAAAAAGAAGAGGATAAAGCGTTTGAAACTGAGGCTTATGCTGCGTATAATAAAGATTTAGAAACCAGATTACAGAGTTCATCCGGTGGGATTTTTACTTTGCTGGCAAAGTATATACTTGAAAAAGAGGGCGTTGTATTTGGGGCTGCGTTAACTGAAGATGGTAAGTTGGTCGAACACATCTGTGTAGGAGATGAAAGCTGTTTATCGAAATTACAAAGTTCGAAGTATGTTCAAAGCCAAATGGGGGAGACATATTCTTTGGCTAAAACAGCATTGGATTCAGGGAAGGCGGTTCTTTTTACCGGAACACCATGCCAAATTGAAGGATTATATTCTTTTTTGGGAAAAGATTATGATAATTTGATTACACAGGATATTATTTGTCATGGGGTGCCATCGCCAAAGGTATGGAAAACTTGGATTGAAGAATTAGAAAAGAAGTATAAGAGTGAAATTGAGACTGTTTCATTCCGTGACAAGAAGTATGGGTGGAGCGGTTATAGTTGCAAATACTCTTTTAAAAATAAAAAACAAGTGAGAATCAAACGTCCTGATGATTTATATATGAGAGCATTTTTGAGTGATGTAATTTTACGTCCCAGCTGCTATAATTGTGCTTTTAAGAGTGTTCATCGTAGAGCTGATATTACGTTAGCCGATTTTTGGGGAATTAATCATGTGTTTCCGGATATGAATGATAATAAAGGGATATCATTGGTGCTGGTGCATTCTCTAAAGGGAAAAAAGGTGTGGAATGAAATATCTGAGCAAATGTGCATTAGGGAAACGGATCCGCAAGTTGTAAATAAATGTAATCCGGCTGCAGTTTGTTCTGCGAAAATGCATCCGAAGCGATATGAGTTTATGTCGCGGGTTGAAGATGCGACGGTTTCAAATTTAGTGAAAACATACGTACCGCGCAGGCGTATTTTTAATTTTATTAAGAGAGGAATACGTTTCTTAAAAAGAAAACTTGGACTTAATTAAAAAAAGATAAATATAGATATATCTTGGAGTAATATAGCATTATGCAAAAGCTAAAGGAAAGTATAGAAAAATTAAAAACAAACGATTATTGCATTAAAGCATATAAAATATTATGGATAGTTCTGTGCGCATGGCTTTTTATGAAGATGATTTTAAATCTGGGATATGTGTCGGAATCTGTTTTTCAAACCCATAAAGATTATTATTTTGGTGTTGCAGTCAGCTTTTTCTTGCTTGCAGTGTTATTGTTGCAAAGAATTAAGCTGAAGAATATATTTATTTATGTATTTATTGCAATATACTGGTTTATTGCATACCGATGGTTAGAGACCAATGAAATGAACTGGGGGGGAGAACTTCAGAACGTATACAAGATGCGCTGGATTTGCGGTGGTATCTTGGGTGTTTCGCTGATAGATATAATCAGATATAAAAAAATAGCTGTATTGAAAGACAGAAACTTGGTTATGAGCGTGTTGTTTGTAATTACAGCGCTGATGGCGTGTATAATAAGTTCGGGGCGTTATTATAGCTATGTTTTACTTATGCCTTTTGTTTTGTTATATTTAATGCGGGTATTAAAAAAGGATTGGAATCGATGGATTTTTGCTTTTTCGTTAGGCTATTATAGTGCTTTTATATATACTATGATTAAATCTTTTCAGACTGTGCCGTATACCGGTGCGAGATATTATGGGATATACATTAATCATGGATTATTTGGTATTTTTATCGGTGGATCCCTTATCTGTGCTTTGTGGTGGCTTTTGATGACAATCAAATGTAAAAAGCCCCTGTGGCAAAAGATAGTTTCTATGGTGGCCATAATATTTTGCGTTATCTGTATAATGATGAATGGTGCAAGAGTTGCTGAAATGGCTGTGATTGCATCCGTTGTGGTTGTATTATGCATTTGGGGTGGAAAGAGTGAGAAAAAGCAGATTGCATATCGTATTGCATATACATCATTAGCTATAATGATTGTTGTGGCAGTGGGTATAGCATTGCTTGCTATTCTTAAAAATTATGACAAAGAAAGTTTAGAACTTTTGATTGAAAATGATATGTTGCGCCAGAAAGTTTTATATTGGTGTGGAAGAGCGCAAACTGCATTTGATGCAGATTCTATATATGGTACATTTAAGCCCGGAAGTATAATGAATGCAATAGATCGTTTCTCCTCATCTCGTCTGTCGTATGCCATGGCATATTTAAGAGAACTGAATTGGTTTGGGCATGAATATATGTATGTAGAAGTTCAGGGGAAACCTTTTACCCATCCGCACAATACCTATGTATATTGGTTATACGGATATGGAATTCTTTCAGGTGCAGTATTAATACTATGGAATATATATTACATTTGGACATCGGCAAAAAATGCGATAAAAAATCAAGATGTTTTTATTCTTCCTTTCCTGTGGGTAGTATATTTTTCTGTGGTAAGTTTAAATGAAGATATCCTTTGGATATATGTGACGGCGTTTATTTTATTAATTATGCAGTACCCTCTTCTTGTAAAAATGAACGAAGAGGAACCAGCGGAGCAGAAAGATGAAGAAGATGCTTAAAGAAGGTGTAAAAATAATATTAATCCTTTTATGTGGCATAATAACAGCGATGTTATTGTTGGTACTTTCTTTCTGTTTGCCGGAAGAACCGATGCAGGAACACTTAAGAGAGTCAATCCCCACATTGACTAAGTATTTAGGCTCTTCTGAAATGATAGTGGGTTATCAGTCTTCTTTTGACGGTAGTTTTACGGACGGACTTATGTTGCAGAATGCAGTATATGATGAAGGCCATACCATTCTTGAGAAAGCGATGGGGATTTATCGTAACGGTTGGGAGAATGATTTGTGGTATCCGCGAGAGACGTTGGTTGAGTACTTAAATGGTGTTGCTACGGAAGAATATAGTTACGCACGCTATTGGCACGGATATTTAGTGGTATTGAAACCTATGCTGATGCTGTTTAATTTGGAGGAAATATATTTCTTTAACCAAATTGTACAAGCCTTGTTATTGTTGTTTGTTGTGGGGGCGTTAGTAAAGAAAAATAAAACAAAATATGCGGTATGTTATGGGTTATCCTATTTGTTTTTAGTTCCGGCTGTAATGCCTATGACGCTCTCACTGTCGATATGCTTTTACCTGTATTTGATTATAAATTGCCTGCAGATGTGCTATCACGATAAATGGATTGAAAAAGGTTGGTATGCGTATGTGTTTCTCGTTATCGGAATGGTAACTTCTTATGCAGACTTTTTAACTTATCCTATTGTTACTTTGGGTATTCCAATGGCAATTTATTTTGTTTTATCCAAAGGAGAAACGTGGAAAAAAGCAATTGCTAAAATAATTACCTATTCCATAACTTGGGGTGTTGGCTATATTGGCATGTGGGCGTCAAAATGGTTGTTCGGCAGTTTCATTTTAAAAGAAAATATTTTGCAAGATGCCGGAAATACTTTGGCCCAACGTGTGGATGCAATTACTTATGATTCGCGACTATTGTCCTTTTTTAGCGTAGTATGGTATAATATGAAAATGTACAAAGCTTTGCCGTACATTCTTTTGGTCATTGCGCTGTTTGCAGCAGTGATTATATTGGCGATCAAGTATCCTGTAAAGAAGGGCAAGAGACAAATTGTATTAGGAATCTTGCCATATATTATTATTTCTTTTATGCCTTTTGCATGGTATGCCGTAGCACTGAATCATTCCGGGGAACACTATATGTTTACATTCCGTGCTCTGATTGTTACGGTATTTGCGGGTAGTTGTATGCTGATGCAGTTGTTTGACTATAATAAGAAAAATAAAGACGATAATAAAAATGCATCTGAAGAGAGGAAACAAAATGGATAGAATTGCAGTGTTAATTCCTTGTTATAACGAGGCGAAAACAATTGAAAAAGTAGTAAAAGATACAAGAGCGGCTTTGCCGGAAGCAGTGATATATGTATATGACAATAATTCTACCGATGATACGGCAAAGATTGCGGCAGAGGCCGGGGCAATTGTGCGTCACGAGTATCAGCAGGGGAAGGGTAATGTAATCAGAACGATGTTCCGTGAAATTGATGCGCATTGCTATATAATGATTGACGGAGATGACACATATCCTTTGGAATTTGCCCGTGAGATGGCAGATGCAGTGTTGGAACGAAATGCAGATATGGTAATAGGAGATCGATTATCTTCTACATATTTCCAGGAAAATAAGCGTCCGTTCCATAATTTTGGTAACAGTCTTGTAAGAGCGGGTATTAATCAGCTTTTTGGCTGTAAAATCAAGGATATTATGACAGGATATCGTGCATTTGGTTATGGTTTTGTAAAAACATTTCCTGTTTTATCTAAAGGTTTTGAAATTGAGACGGAAATGACCATTCATGCGGTATCCAATAATATGGCAATTGAAAATGTAGTAGTGGAATATCGTGATCGCCCTGAAGGCAGTGAATCTAAGTTAAATACCTATTCGGACGGAATGAAGGTGCTTTTTACAATGGTGAAGTTATATAAGAATTATAAGCCCTTAGGATTTTTTACGCTGTTGTCTGTATTACTTACGTTATTGGCTGTGGGATTTATGGTTCCTGTACTTATTGATTATGTACAGACCGGATTGGTAGAACGTTTCCCTACGTTAATTGTATGTTGTTTTGTAGAACTGGCAGCGATTCAATCATTTTTTGCAGGTATGATTCTTTCGGATATGACCATTAAGAATCGCAGAGATTTTGAATTCAGAAGAAATTTGATTCAAAAAGATTTGAATGAGAATAACTAGTTGTATATTAATAAAAGCAGAAGATTAAATACATTTCCTGAATTGGAAATTATAATCTTCTGCTTTTAATTTACTTATATAAATTTTTATTTGATACGCGCATTAATGCATTCTGCAATCCTGTTTGCTATCATTTTGCGACCTTCCTCATTGGGAGTAATGCCGTCTTCCATTAGATATTGATCCGCAGTTTCTGCATTAATATTAATGCCATAAAAGTTATCTAAATATGATACACCATAATTTTGTGCCTGAACCTGTAACGTGGTTTGACAAGTAGGAAGGTTACCCCAACCTAAATCGGCAATGTCACAACCTTCCTTGGAGCCATCCTCGTTTATTACATAACAAAAGGTAGGAGCAACCAGCATATGCTGCATATGAGGATAGTTGATTGGATAGCGTTCATAGCTACCGGTAAATCCACCTTCCATAGTTGTGATTTCAAACATACTTAAATAACTGCTGATAGGATTGCCGGCAAGATAATCGTGACCGTCATAATAAATCATTAATAAATCTATTTTATTAAAATCGATAGACTTCAATTCGTTAAGAACTTGTATATAGTGCTCTTTGTCATATTCATCAGATAATAATTCAATGGCATCTTCCTGTAATTGCCAGTTATTCGTTTGGATGCTGTCGGATAACCAGAAGAAACAGAATGCATCTGCAGGGAATACGGTTAAAATTTCATCATAAGTACTGGATATTGCGCACATATATGAACCGTCGAAGGCACAATTGTAAACGTTGGCATTTGTTTGTGCTTCAATCATTTCGGCAATGTTTGTACCGCCTTTATCATATGCAACGGTATCATTTCCAAGAATTAGGATATCGAAGGTGCCGTCATAAGTATTTCCTTCTAATTTAGAGGGATCCATAAAAAAGACAAAATCCTCCGGCTCGGAATCGACATTAACATTTTCATCAATAATGAATTCTTGACCGCGATTCCATTGTACTAATTTTATAATCCCGATAATGGCGATTATTAAAATCATAACGCCAAGAATAATGGGAATAATTCTTGAAAAATTAAGTTTACGTTTGGTTTTCTTTTGTGTAGGCTCTTTGTTTTCCATAGTCAGTGCCTCGCTTTCCATAAAAATATGTATACATATAGGATAACCTATTTGTATTTTCATTATTCTACTATTCTTTAGGATAAATGTCCAGTCAAATAAAAAAGTATTGTTTGCATATTTCTGTTATGTTAAAATTTTAAATAGGCCTAATGAATGGCAGCAATTGAGGTGGAGAAATGAAAAAAAAGAATGCATTTTGGGGAATAGTTCTTTTACAAATTAGTATATTGGTGGCGCTTATTGCATTTGCAGTGTTTAAAGAAGCGGACGGATATGAATTTACAGCCAATGATTTAGTATATATAGAAGATGAAGGTGAAGGACAAGTCATTCTTTCGCCATATGTTGTTTTACATCAAGGGAGTTGCCGTGTTTTAACCGAATATGAACTTGATGGGGGAGCGGGCTCGTTCTCGCTGGTTAATTATGGTAAAGCAAGTGAGGATATTTTGACAAACAGCAGAGTGGAATTGCGGGAAGGTAAGCATAATCTGCAGAATGATTTTTACGTGCGTTGGAAATTAGAGGGTGTTTCGGTTAAATTTTGTACAGCGCCCGGAGAAAACGTGGAAGTTAAGAGCATAAGAATAATAGAGACAAAGGATTTTTTGATGCAAAGTATCCTATATTTGGCCGGAATATTTCTTATGGCCGATATAGTACTTTTTTATTGCCGGTGTCAGAAAGATTTAGCAGGAAAAATAAAGATGATTGATAAAAGAGATGTAGGAACTGTTATATCAATTGCTTTGCTTGCCAGTCTTCCGTTGGGCTTACACTATTTGCTGAACGGGCAAGATATGGAATTCCATCTTCTTCGTATTGAAGGCTTATATGAAGCTTTGCGTTGCGGGCAGTTCCCTGTGCGTATGCATCCGAACTATATGGAAGGATATGGATATCCAACGGGTATATTTTATCCGGAATTGTTTCTGTATTTTCCGGCTTTGCTGAGATTAATGGGAGTGCCGTTAATGCACGCCTATAAGTGGTTTGTTTTGGTACAGAATATCGCTACGGCCGGTGTTGCTTGGTATTCCGGCAAGATTCTGTTGCGCAAGAAAACAGATGCGGCAGTGTTCTGTCTTTTATATACATTGGTACCATACCGATTAATTAATACCTATTATCGTGCGGCAGTGGGTGAAAGTCTTGCGATGATATTTTTACCGCTTATTGTGGCGGGTATGTATTTATTGTTGGCTGGGGAAGAAATTGAGAAAAAAACGATGCGACAGACGATTACGTTGCTGGTAATCGGTATGACGGGGATTTTACAGTCTCATATTTTGAGTTGTGAATTGGTTGCGATTTTCGTGGCAGGAGCGATTTTATTCTGTTGGAAGCGTTTTTGGCGAAAAAAAGTTTGGTTAACTTTTGCGGAAGCAGTGGGAATTACTGTTTTGTTGAATCTGTGGTTCTTGATTCCTTTTATTTCGGCAGCCGGTCTTGAGGTAAAGGTGTTGCTGATGACACCGGGAATTCTGACACATCAAGGGTTGAATTTATGGCAGTTGTTTGCTTTTTTGCCGGAAGCATCCGGACATTCTATGTCGCTACAGGAAGGAATTGCAGGGGAGATGCCGTTCCAACTCGGTTGGGCGGTAGTTCTGCTTATGCTGTTTGCGATATATGGCATTGCTAAAATGTGGAAAGGCCGAAAAGAGAGCAGGAACGGATTGGGTGTGGTGGCAACTTGCCTGGGAATGATTGCTCTTTGGATGACAACCCATTTATTCCCTTGGGACGTTGTTGGCCGTATTCCTAAAATCGGTAAAATACTGAATACAGTTCAGTTCCCTTGGAGATATCTTGGAATTGCAACTCTTCTTTTAATGATAGCAGGATTAATTGCAGTGAATTTGTGGCAGAACGAAAAAGTAAGACAGGCAGTATTGATTGCGGTGTCTGCAGTGTCTGTAATAACAGCTTTGTGGTTCTTCCAAAGTATGATTAGTAATGCAGATTATTATTCAGTCTATGATGGTGCGGGACTGGATTCGTATGCGTTGGTAGGGGAAGAATATTTATACCAAGGTACGGATTTGGATTTGTTAAAAGAAAGAGCGAACCGGGAAGACTGGTATGTGCAAAGCGGCACCAATGTTATCTGTGTTATTGAACCGTTTACGGATAAAACAGAGTATCGCCTGCCCCTTTTGTACTATCCTTGGTATGTGGCAAAAGATGCAACAACCGGAGAGAAGATAAATATCGTCAAAGGCGAGAATAATGTGGCATTTCTTGAACTGCCCGAAGGTTACAACGGTGTGGTAAAGGTTTCGTTTGAAGAACCTGTAGCGTGGAAGGTTGGAAATGTGGTGTCGGTTATAACATTAATCTCTTTTATGGTTTGTGTATATATCGATTGGCGTAAGAAAGCTCAATCTTGTGCAGGGAAAGCGGATTGATGCAATTGCTTAGTAGGACTTCGCGCTCGGCGGGCGTGTATTTGATATATTTTTCGTAAGAGACGGATAATTCAGAAAGGCGGTTATCGCAGGCGGGACATTGCTTGCGATGACCGCTTAAAATATGTATTCTGTTGCATTTTGCGCAAAAATGAAGATACAACATAAGATAATTCTCCTTTCGGGCTATTATTAATCTCATTTGTACCTTGCATAAAAATAGTATTCTTTTGTGTTATTGTAGCAACCATTATGTCATTTTTTGCGATGGAAGTCAATTGAAAAAAACGGGCTATTTCGACCCTTTCCAACTTCTGCGAAATTCGCCGGGGGTTATACCTTCAATTTTTTTAAATAATCGTGCAAAATAGTTTGGATCATCTATGCCACATTCGTTTGCGATTTGTTCTACGGACAAATCTGAGAATCGTAAAAGATGCTTGGCGTGGGTGATTTTTTGTTGCTGCAGATAGGTGTTGACGGTAGTGCCGTAATGTTGCTTAAAGCGTCGGGTTAAATAGTATTTGTCTATATAAAACAGTTTCGATAATTCTTCCAAAGTAATTTTATCGTAGAAATGTTCATCAAGGTATTTTTTGATTTCGACCAAAACAAGGGATTTCTGCGGAATTATTTTATAAGAATCGCGGTTTTGGCAATCATTCATAATTTGCGCAAGAAGCCCTGACAATTTTTCGCTGATAAACATATCACGTACGTTATTTTCCAGGGCAGTAAGTTCCTGCAATTCGTTCAGGATGTTTTCATAAACATTGACATATAGAGGGCGGAAGACCGGGGAATCGTTTTCGCCAATGAATTTAGCGTGTATTTCTTTTAAGTTAGGACCGTCAAAATGTGCCCATTGGAGGTGCCACAAATCTTCGGAGGTTTGGTGAGAATAGGTTTTTCGGCAGTCTAAAAAAACACAGTCACCTGCGGAGAGTGCATAAGAACTACTTTCATATGTCAGAGTTCCGGAACCTGATTGTACATAAAAAAACAAAAAGGACGACAGGCGGGAACGTTTGCTGGTATGCGTAGACAGGGCTTGTAGGTGCCCGATTTCCTGCAAATACATCAGATTGTTTTTGGCAAATGCGGAGGGGGTATATAATACACGGTCTGAATTTACCATTTTGTCCTGTAATTGTGAGTTTTCCATAAATAAATCACCTCTAATCTGCTGAAAAATAAGACTTTTATAAAGAATAACACAAAAGTCAATTTTGTGCTAGTAAAAAACAATAATAGCACTGAATATTGCATTAGAAGAGGTATAAAATAGCAACAGTGGCGGTTGGGCCTATATTTTTTAATTTGAGAAAAGAGGATAAAACAATGGCAAAAAAAGCATTGATTACAGGTATAACAGGACAGGATGGTTCTTATCTTGCGGAATTTTTGTTAGAGAAAGGATATGAGGTGCACGGAATTACCAGACGTGCGTCTATTGCAAATACAGGCCGTATCAATCATTTGATTGAAGCGGGCAGTATTAAACTTCATGATGGTGATTTGACAGACTCGTCTTCGCTGATTCGCATTATCCGTATGGTGGAGCCGGATGAAATTTACAATTTGGCTGCGCAGTCTCACGTGCAGGTGTCTTTTGATGTGCCGGAATATTCGGGCGATGTGGATGCTTTGGGCGTTTTGCGTATTTTAGAAGCGGTAAGAATGCTTGATTTAACAAAGAAAACAAGAATTTATCAGGCATCTACTTCAGAACTTTACGGTAAGGTGGAGGAGGTTCCCCAGAAGGAAACTACGCCTTTTCATCCTTACAGTCCCTATGCGGTTGCGAAACAGTACGGCTTCTGGATTACGAAGGAGTATAGAGAAGCTTACGGAATGTTTGCGGTTAACGGTATTTTATTTAACCATGAATCAGAACGCCGTGGTGAAACTTTTGTTACCCGTAAAATCACCTTGGCAGCAGGTCGTATTGCAGAAGGCTTACAGGACCATTTGGAACTTGGTAATATGGATTCCCTTCGTGACTGGGGATACGCCAAGGACTACGTAGAATGTATGTGGATGATGTTACAGCACGATACACCGGAGGATTTTGTTATTGCTACGGGTGAACAGCATACGGTCCGCGATTTTACCGAGAAAGCATTTGCGGCTAACGGTATTACCATCCGCTGGGAAGGAAAAGGTTTGGAAGAGAAGGGGTACGATGCAGAAACGGGTAAAATGTTGGTGTGCGTAAATCCTGCATGGTTCCGTCCTACTGATGTGGACAACTTGTGGGGCGACCCGACCAAGGCAAAGACAGTATTGGGCTGGAATCCTCAAAAGACAAGCTATGCGGAATTGGTTCGCATTATGGCAGAGCATGACAGAACCCTTGCAAAGAGGGAGGCTGCGTTAAAGAAAGCTACACAGGCGTAAAAGTGTATTTGTATTTTCAAATTGACAGTCAAAAATTGTGGCGAATTATAATTTTTTATAAAAAATACGGAGAAACCAATATGATGGATTTAAATGCAAAAATATATGTGGCAGGACACCGCGGAATGGTTGGTTCGGCGATTGTCAGAGAGTTAGATCGCCAGGGGTATACAAACATTATTACAAGAACCCATGCGGAGTTAGATTTGTGCCGTCAGGATCAGGTAGAGGCCTTTTTTGAGGCGGAGAAACCGGAATATGTATTTCTGGCGGCTGCTAAGGTAGGCGGTATTGTGGCAAACCAAAGTGCGCTGGCGGATTTTATGTATGAAAATATGATTCTTGAGATGAATGTGATTCATTCTGCATGGAAGAACGGCTGTAAAAAACTGGAGTTCTTGGGTTCGTCTTGCATTTATCCCAGAATGGCACCTCAGCCCATGAAGGAGGACTGCCTTTTGACTTCTGAACTTGAGAAAACCAATGAGGCTTACGCCCTTGCTAAAATTTCCGGCTTGAAGTATTGCGAGTTTTTAAATAAACAGTACGGTACGGATTATATTTCGGTGATGCCTACAAATCTGTATGGCCCGAATGATAATTATCATCCCACACACAGTCACGTGCTTCCGGCGTTGATTCGCCGTTTCCACGAGGCGAAAGAAGTCGGTGCGCCTTCGGTTACCTGTTGGGGTGACGGAAGTCCGTTAAGAGAGTTTCTTTATGTGGATGATTTGGCAAATTTATGCGTATTTTTAATGAACCATTACAGTGGTGATGAGACTGTAAATGCCGGTACCGGCAAAGAATTGTCGATTAAAGAACTGACTGAATTGGTTGCCAAAGTAGTAGGCTATGAAGGGGAAATTCTTTGGGATACTACGAAACCCAACGGAACCCCGAGAAAGCTTTTGGATGTATCGAAGGCGAAAGCTCTCGGATGGACTTATAAAACGGAGTTGGAAGAAGGAATTCGTTTATCCTACGAAGACTTTTTGAACAATCCTATGCGTGCGGAGCGATAGTGATAGGATGAAAGAAAAAACGGAATTTTAGATTTGAGATAAAATACGGAGGTTGCTATGAATATTGTACTTTTATCCGGCGGTTCGGGCAAAAGACTTTGGCCCTTATCAAATGATATAAGATCAAAACAGTTTATCAAAATTTTTAAAGGTGCGGACGGCGAATACGAGTCTATGGTTCAGCGTATGTATCGTCAGATTCGTCTGATTGATGCGGATGCCAAGGTCACTATAGCAACATCCAAGAATCAAGTTTCCGCAATTCATAATCAGCTTGGAAATGATGTGGGGATTTCTTTGGAACCCTGCCGTCGGGATACTTTCCCGGCTATTGCCCTAGCTACCGCCTATCTGCATGATGTGCAGGGTGTTTCGGAGGAAGAGGCGGTTGTAGTATGTCCTGTTGACCCCTATGTGGATGAAAGCTATTTTGAGGCATTGAAATCATTGGGTGATTTGGCGGCAGATGGCGAGGCAAATCTTGTTTTGATGGGAATTGAGCCTACCTATCCCAGTGAAAAGTATGGGTATATCATTCCGCGAAGCAAGGAACAGGTCAGCCCGGTAGATACTTTTAAGGAAAAACCTGACGCGGAAACGGCCAAAGATTATATTTCCAAGGGTGCGTTGTGGAATGGAGGAGTGTTTGCATATAAGTTGGGGTATGTTTTAAAACGTGCCCACGAACTGATTGATTTTACGGACTATTATGATTTGTTCAATAAATATGACACTTTGACCAAAATCAGTTTTGACTATGCCGTGGTAGAAAAAGAAGACGATATTGCGGTTATGCGTTTTGCGGGAGAATGGAAAGATTTGGGCACCTGGAATACTTTGACGGAGGCGATGGAAGAACCGGTTATCGGAAAAGGTATTATGGACGAAACCTGCGAAAATGTTCACGTAATCAATGAATTGGATCTGCCGCTTTTATGTATGGGACTCAAAGATGTGGTAGTTTCCGCAAGCCCTGACGGCATCTTGGTTTCGGATAAAAGTCAGTCAAGTTATATTAAGCCTTATGTGGATAACATTGAAGGACAAATTATGTATGCCGAGAAATCCTGGGGTAGTTACAGGGTTATGGATGTAGAAGACGAAAGTATAACAATTAAGGTGACATTGAAGGCCGGTCATCAGATGAATTATCATAGCCATGAGCGCCGTAATGAGATGTGGACCATTATTTCCGGCGAAGGAAGAACGATTGTTGACGGTATGGAGCAGTCCGTTAATGCCGGAGATGTAATTACAATGCAGGCGGGATGTAAGCATACGATTATTGCAGATACGGAATTGAAATTAATTGAGGTTCAGTTGGGTAGGGAGATTTCTGTAGATGACAAAAAGAAGCACGACCTTGACTTCTAAGGAAAATTTTAACGAAGTGAATATTGCGTCTGTTTTACAACCTTTTAAGTTGAAACCGGCTTGTAAAGATTACTTATGGGGCGGAGAAAGGTTGAAGGAAGAGTACGGAAAAGACTATGGGATCAGTCCGCTGGCCGAAACCTGGGAATGTTCCGTACATCCGGATGGCGTGAGTATTATTGATAGCGGTGTATTAAAAGGAATGTCTCTTGACGCGGCAATCAAAAAATATCCGTTAATGCTTGGAGCACATCCGAAGACAATTTGTGGCGAAGGCGAACTGCCGGTGCTTATCAAGTTAATTGATGCAGGTCAGGCTGCTTCCGTGCAGGTGCATCCGGATGATGAGTATGCGAACGCATATGAAAACGGTGAAAACGGCAAAACAGAGATGTGGTATATATTAGATGCTGCAAAAGATGCCAGACTTGTGTATGGATTTCATCAGGATATGGATGAAGAAACCATTAAAAAAGCGGTGGACGAGGATTGTATTGAAAAGTATTTGCAAAAAGTGCCGGTACAAAAAGACGATGTTTTTTACATTGAACCGGGGCTGGTTCATGCAATTGGTGAGGGGATTTTGCTTGCAGAAATACAACAGAATTCCAATGTTACTTACCGATTGTATGATTATAACCGGGAAGATCAAAACGGTAATTTGAGAAAATTGCATCTTAATAATGTGCTTGAGATAGCGAATTTGCAAAGGAGTAGTGAACCGCGCCAGCCTATGCGGGTTTTGCAGTACAAGCCCGGGTGTGCGACGGAACTTTTATGCCGTTGCAAGTATTTTCAGGTGGAAAGAATGCTTGTAAATGTGCAAGGTGAAGAGGGTGCGGAATTATTAACTGTTGGCGGAGAATCTTTTATGATTTTGTTGTGCATAGAAGGCGAAGGAGAAATAAAGAGTAACAATAAATTAGAGATAAAAAAAGGAAATTGTTTTTTTATTCCTGCGAATTGTGGAGACATTACGTTAAAAGGAAAGATGCAATTACTGAAAATAAGGTGTTAACAGAGTCTTGCGAGCGGGGCTCTGTTTTGCTTTGTAAAAAGATACAAAAGGGATACACAATTTACCATATAATAAAATTCAAAAAATATTGAAAGCTGAAAGCGGGCGTGGTATAATGTTACGCAAATGTTACAATGTAGGTAAAATGGCTTATTGATTAAGATAAAGGATTGAAAGAAAGATGAGAAAAGAATTAAATTTGGAAGAACTGGAATGGTCCGATGACGAGGAATTTAATATTGATGAAGAAACATTGGTGCGTTCTACTGTAGAAACGCTGCAGGGTGATAATGTAAATTCTGTTGATGTGGAGGCTACTAAAGTTATTCCTGTTGCCGATATTAATGCACGTGTGAATGAGGAAGTTACATCTTCTCAGGTGCAGGATTTGCTGGATATTATTGATGCGCAGGAAGATGCAGGAGAAAACATTTCTGAATCCGGAGCGAATATGGAAGAAGAAATTGACCTTGGAATTACCAGAGTGGTTCCTACAGTAGCTGTTGCTGAAGCGTTGGTTGCGGAAGATGCAGAATTGGAATTGGGGGATGTGTCATCTCAGGCTGAGAAAACAGTAAAGCCTAAAAAGACAGGTTCTGCACCCAAGAAACATCCCGGACAGGTTAGAAACCAGGCAAAAACAGAAGAACGTAAAGCTAAACCTAAAACAGGTAATGGCAAGAATATTAAAGTGCAGCGTAAAAAGAAAAATGCTTTTGAGCGTTTTATTTTAAATTTATCTTGGATGGATGCGGTAATTGGTTTTACCGGTGTCCTTGCGGCTGTTGTTTTGGTATTTGTTCTTGTGTTCTGGAACAACAATCATAATAAGGTTGAAGATTTAGGAGAATTCACATCAATCGGTATGCAGTTGAGCGAAATGGATACCATCGGCCGAAACGGTATTAATCGTATTGTATCCACCAGTGGTGGCGATGTTATCGGCGAGGCTTTTATCCCTTCGGAAGAGGGTGAAGAAGAAGCTGTAATGGTTTCAGTAAGTTTTACATCTATTGAAAAAGATCTTAAGATTAAATTCAGTGATAAAACCAATGATAAATTGTTGACAGGTGTGGCGTTTGAGTTGGAGGTTGTGACTCCTTCTAACGAGACACTTACATGGGTTGACGATGATAAAGACGGTTTGATTTATCAGGATGGCTTAAAAGGCGGAGCTTATATGATTACCATTAAGTCTGTCGGTGATTTTTCTTTCCCTACAGATCCTACTAAAGTAATGGTTAAAGATAAGATTTCATATCAGGTAATCAATGTGCTTGACGAAATCAAAACAGAAGATGAAATTAATGTGGCAGTGGAAGATACCCAGGATAAGGATAATATTGAGCAGGAAACACTTCTTGCGGACACTGTAAAATGGGTGCCTTCGGAGAAGAAAGTAAGCGCAGGTGCTGACGGATATGCGCAGGTTGATAAGGCTACCATCACAGATCCTATGACATTGACAAGCGCTTCGTTGGGTGGATTTAGGAAGGTTGCCAGCTCCAGCGTTAGCGTGGAAGTGGGCAAAACTATTACAGTAAGTGCGTCGATTACTGAAGATACGGCATTGTATGATTATTCATATACTTGGACTGCGCAAAATCCCGGGGTGGCTACTGTTTCCGGAGAAGGAAAAACAGTTACGATTACCGGGGTGGCTGTGGGACAAGGAGCTGTTGTGACTTGTGATGTTACCATTACTCCGAAAGCTGATAATACTTCCGGCCAACCCGGAACAACAAATGATGTATTTACGATAACCGTAACAGAATCAACATCTGAAGAACCATCTGAAGACCCGTCTGAAACAGCGGCTGTTATCACGGGCGTAACATTGGACCAGAGTGCTTTAGAAGTAAAGATGGGTTCAACAGGAACTGTGAAAGCAACTGTTACGGGAGAGGGAACCGGATATGATACCGGTGTAACCTGGTCAAGTAGCGATGAAAAGATTGCTACCGTAAAAGATGGCGTTATTACACCTGTAGCAGTGGGTGAGGCGACGATTACGGTTACTACTGTAGGAAAAGATAAAGATGGCAACGCAAAAACTGCAACTTGTAAAGTAACAGTAAAGGTTGCCGGAGATTTAACGCTTAAGCTGAATGCTGAAAAAGCGGACGTGTTAGTAGGAGAAACGTATACAATCGTTCCTACCGTAGAGAATTATCTTAAAGATAAAACTGTTAAATATACAGTTGATAAGAAAGAAATTGCAACTGTTGATGACAAGGGTGTTGTAACCGGTGTTGCAAAGGGTACTGCAGTTATTACGGTAACCACTGTTGAAAACGGAAAAGACGGTAAGCCTTTAAGCAAGACGGTTACTGTTACGGTTAAGGCAAATCCGAAGAAAGATACAACAACATTGTTGAAAGATGCTTCCGGTAAACAGGTATATATTAAAGATGCCAGCGGTAAGTATGTGCAGGCGAAATGGGCGGATTATTATACCGCAACTGCATTTTATATTGAGGCAGAGCCTACTTATACGTACTACGGATGGCAGACATTGAACGGAAAGACTTATTTCTTTGATGAGAACGGTAAAAAAGTGACCGGCGAACAGGTTATTTCCGGTGTGAAGTATAACTTTGCAAGTGACGGTTCCTTATCAATGAACGGCGGTGTGTTAGGTATCGACGTTAGTAAATGGCAGGGGACAATTGACTGGAATGCGGTTAAGAGTTCGGGAATTTCCTTTGTTGTTATCCGTTGCGGTTATCGTGGTTCTTCAACAGGTGTATTGGTAAAAGACCCTATGTTTGAAGCCAATATCAAGGGCGCAACTAAGGCGGGATTGAAAGTAGGACTTTACTTCTTCTCCCAGGCTGTAAATGAAAAGGAAGCTGTGGAAGAGGCTTCAATGGCAATCGCATTGGCGAAGGATTACAAGATTTCATATCCAATCTTTATTGATACGGAATGGACCAGCGGTGGTAGAGCAAACGGCATCAGTAAGGATACAAGAACAGCAGTATGTAAGGCTTTCTGTGAGACTATTAAGAGTGCAGGATATACTCCCGGTGTATATGCATGTAAGAGTTGGTATCAGGATTCCTTAAATGTAAGTTCATTGAACGGATATAAGATTTGGTTGGCGCAGTATGCATCACAGCCTACGTATTCAAGCAGGTATGATATGTGGCAGTATTCCGATAAGGGTAAGGTAAACGGCATCAGTACCAATGTTGATATGAATATCAGTTATTTAGGATATTAAAGAAAAGGGCGGAGATTATTCTCCGCCCTAATTGTTTGTATATAAAAATGCATCATCAGAATTGGTCAGATGATGCATTTATTTTTATCATATATTATTTTTTATAATGAGCAATTAATTTTTTTACGGCTTCAATTACGGATTCCACATCCTCATCAGTCATTGAATAGAAAAGCGGGATGCTTAAAATGCGCTCATACAGAGCCTCGGCGTTAGGACATAATCCTTTCTGATAGCCCAGTTTTTCGTAGTGTGAGTGATAGTAAACCGGAATGTAGTGTACCTGCGGGCAAACATTCTCTGCAATAAGAGCATCGAAGAATTCGCGTCTGGTACAATTAAGCCGATTCAAATCCAACTGTAAAATATATAAGTGCCTTGTGGTATCGGATTCGGGAATTTCTTTCTGGATAATAATTTCCGGAGTATTTGCAAATGCTTCATTGTAGCGACTTACAATTTCCTTACGTCGTTTAGAAAAGGCAGGTAATTTATCCAACTGACTGGCAACCAATGCACACTGAAAATCGGTCATACGATAATTATATCCTAATTCCACCTGTTCATAATACCACGGATCATCACAGGGATTATTCATCTCGTCCGTATTACGTGTAATGCCGTGAGCACGGAGACGTAACAACCTGCGGTATAAGTTTTCGTCATTAGTAGTAACGGCACCACCTTCGCCTGAGGTAATGGTTTTAACAGGATGAAAACTGAACGTAGTCATATCTGCGATGCTTCCTACACTTTGTCCACTATATTTGGTACCAATGGAATGGGCAGCGTCTTCTATTAGGGTCAAATTGTTTTCTTTGCAGATGGCGCGGATTTCATCCAATTCCACTGCTTGACCCGTAAAATCTACAGCAACCACTGCCTTGGTGGCAGGAGTAATACATGCGCGAATTGCATCGGGAGAAATGTTATAGGTTTCTGGGTTGATATCTGCAAAAACAGGTCTGGCACCGCAATATAGGGCGCAATTTGCTGATGCGGCAAAAGTGATAGGTGTTGTTATGATTTCGTCGCCGGGGCCTAAATCAATTGCCATGCAAGCAATGTGTAATGCTGCGGTTCCGTTGCTGACGGCAACGGCGTATTTGGCGCCGGTTGCTTTGCACAATTTGGCTTCAAATTCACTTACTTTAGGTCCGCAGGTTACGTAGCCGCTTCGCAGAACTTCAGCAACGGCTTGAATATCAGTTTCGTCGATGTATTGTCTTCCGTAAGATATTTTGGTGTCTCTGACGGGGGTACCGCCGAGAATTGCCGGTTTGTTCATAAAAAACTCCATTCTGAAGCATTTTTTATTTTGTTGAAAATATAAAAAAGTTCCTATTCGTTGTAGTAGATAGGTTTACGCGCTTCTTCGTAAGAATAACTTTCAACTTCTTAAGTATAAGTCAAGTTGGGACTTGTTTCAATCATTTTCATTGTTTTTTTGTCGGTTACTATGTATAATGGGATAGAGAAAGAGGTGTACTAAATGCTTCAGATTCTTTTGACAATCGTTTGGTTGCTTTTGGTTCCTTTTGGATGTGGGCTTTGGATTACCGCCAAATTGCCGAAGGAACGTCAAAGTATGGGAATGATTCTTTTGAATGGCTATCTGATTATGATAGCCTTTTTCCAGTGCTTTTATTTAGGTTTTCTTGTGGCCGGAAGTATTTCTTTTAAACTTTTAACATGGTTGTTTGGAATAGTTATAGTTTTATATACAGTTGCTTCAACAGTGTTTGGATGGAAGACGATAAAAGAGTGCTTGCCTAAAATGAAAATGAAAGAAGCGGTTGCTTTAAAAAGTGTATTTGTTGCCTTTGTTATTCTTCAGGTGGTGATGAGATTGCGCCAACAGATTTTCGATGGAGATGATGCTTTTTATATAGCTACGGCGGCCAATTCTTATACAAGCGGAACAATGAATTATGTACAACCATATACCGGAATGATTACACCAATACTGGATATGCGTCATGCTTTTGCTGCGGCGCCGACTTGGCTTGCGTTTCTCTCTAAAGTAACAATGATCCATCCTGCAATTATGGGACATTGTGTATTGGCTTCTGTGTTAATTGTGTTGCATTACTTGGTAATTTTACAAATTGGAGAGGTGCTGTTTAAGGAACAAAAGAATCAAAAATATCTTTTTGCCACCTTGGTTGCGTTGTTTAATATGTACGGATATGTAAGCATTTATACTGCCCAGACCTTCTTTTTGACAAGAACCTGGCAGGGAAAAAGCATCTTTGCGAATCTATTTTTGCCAATATTGTTGCTGATACTTTTGTGGTTGGGAGATCAGACAAAAGAAATAAAAATTAAGAATGTGTTATATATTCTCGCGGGTATTCTTATGTTTGCGGGTAGTTCTATGACCACTATGGCAGTGGTATTGTTGCCGATGGTGTTTATGTTGGGGATACTCTTTTTGGCTATATATCGTAAGGAACCTTGGATGTTGTTGAAAGGTGCTGTGGCCTGTGTGCCTGTAGGAATTGTAGGTTTGCTATATATGTTAATGTGATTCTGTATAAAAGATAAAAGCGGAGGCTTTGGATGAAAACTTTTAAAATTAATAACCGTATAATCGGTGAAGGATATCCTGCATATATTATCGCTGAAATGTCGGCGAATCATGCCGGAAGTATTGAACGTGCCAAGGAAATTATTCGTGTAGCCAAAGAGTCTGGGGCGGACTGTGTTAAAATACAGACTTATACGCCGGACACCTTGACCATTGATTGTGATAATGAATATTTTGCCATTACGGAAGGAACCTGGAAGGGCGAGAATCTTTACGGTTTGTACGGTAAAGCTTATACACCCTTGGAATGGCAGGCGGAGTTGTATGCGGAAGCGAAACGGATCGGTATTGATTTCTTCTCGACTCCTTTTGATAATGCGACAGCAGATTTTTTGGAAGATATGGGGATGGAATTTTATAAAATTGCATCTTTTGAAATGATTGATTTGGATTTCTTGCGTCATGTGGCCGTAAAGCAGAAGCCGATGATTGTATCTACGGGAATGTCTACGTTAGAAGAGATGAAAGAGGCTGTTAATGCCATTTACGAGACGGGAAACCGTCAGCTGGCTCTTTTGAAATGTTCCAGCGCTTATCCCGCAGTGTCGGATGAAATGAATTTAAAAACCATTCAGCATATGAAGGAAGTATTTGAAATTCCCATTGGTCTTTCAGACCATTCTATGGGGTCCCTCGGAGCAGTGACGGCAGTAGCTTTAGGGGCATGTATCATTGAGAAACATTTCTGCCTCGGAAGAGAAATTGAAAACCCCGACGCATCGTTCTCTATGACTCCGAAAGAGTTTAAGCAGATGGTGGAAGATGTAAGAGCGGTAGAACGCGCTATGGGTAAACCTACTTACGGAATGGCTCCTTCGGAGAAGAATAATATGGTCTTCCGTCGTTCGTTGTTTGCGGTAGCGGATATTAAGGCCGGCGAACCTTTTACGGCGGAGAATATCCGCAGTATCCGTCCGGGATACGGAGCGAAGCCTAAATATCAGCAGGATTTTCTTACTATGACGGCGGGAAGGGATATCAAACGCGGTGAACCATTGCAGTTTGAACAGGTACAAAAAGGCGCAGTGTTGTTTTTGACGAATAATTCCAATACGGACGATTTTTATCAAAGATTATGTGGCTGCGAAGAAAAGGTATATCGATTTAGCAATAAGCTGACATTGGACATTGTAAAAGAGCTGGAACCTTCGTTTGTGATAAGCTTTAATTACAAGCATATTGTGTCGGCGGATGTGCTGGATTATATGAAAGGGCGCATTGTTAATTTGCACACTTCATACCTGCCTTATAATAAAGGCGCGGCACCTAATTTCTTCTCTTTTTATGAGGATACACCCAAAGGCGTGACCATTCATGAGATGGCAGCCGGTTTGGATGAAGGTGCAATTCTTTTGCAGAAGGAAGTACCTATGAAGGCGGAAGATGAGACGTTTGCCACTTCGTATGATAAGTTAATAGAGGCAATGAGTGAGCTGTTTTTTGACAATTGGAACTTGATGAAAAAAGGCGAAATAGCGGCTGTGAAACAAAACGGAGAAGGTACGTATCATACTTCCAAGGAATTGGCGGAAATTCGCAGGAAAACATATTTTTCGTGGGATGAAAATATAGCACGGATTTTAGATAGGATACAAAATGACAGGAATTAGGGCTGATGGAAACAATCAAATAGGAATCGGACATGTTATGCGTTGTCTAACCATAGCGGATGCGTTAAAAGAAATCGGCGAGGATGTGATTTTTTTTATTGCGGACCATAGTTGTGAAGAAATGATTACGGAACGCGGTTTTGCGTGTCGTGTGCTTGAGACTCCGTTTGATGATATGGAGTCGGAAGCGGAACTTTTGCAGACTGTGATGGAGAAATCAAAAGTAGACAGGCTGTTAATTGATTCTTATTATGTGACCGAAGAATATTTGAACAGGTTACGCGAATGCGTTGCGACGATTTATTTGGATGATGTGGACAGTTTTCCGTATCCTGTGGATTTGCTGGTAAATTATAATGTGTTTGCAAAGGCATTGGATTATCCTTATGGTGTAGAGTATACAGAAAATGCAAAACGAAGCAATGTTGTGAAAGAAGATATTACACAGGTGCTTGCTGGACCGAAATATGCCCCGGTACGTAAGGAATTTACTGAATGTCGAGCCGGGATAAACGATAATGTTTCGGAGATTCTTATTACGTTGGGCGGTAGCGATGCATACAATCTATCGTATAAAATCAGCAAGGCACTTTTAATAGCCGCAGATGCCCGTTTGAACGTGGTATGCGGGCCTTTTAACCTGCATAAGCAGGCTTTGTATGAGTTGTCTGCAAATGAGCCGAGAATGACGGTGTATGAAAATGTAAAAGATATGTGGAATTTGATGGGGAAGTGCGATTTGGCGGTTTCGGCTGCGGGTTCCACTATGTGTGAACTGGCAGTGGTGGGAGTGCCGACGGTAACATTTTCTTTTGTGGAGAACCAAAGGCGGATAGCAGAGGCTTTTGATGAGAAAGAGGCGGCTGTTTCCGTTGGACATTACGAGACAAAAGAGGAAGACATTTTTTTGCAATCTTTGGCGGATGAAGTTAAGAGCCTTATGGCAAGTCGTGACAAACGCGAAAATCTTGTTCGGAACGCAAGTGAAATGGTAGATGGCCTTGGTGCGATGCGTATTGCCCGGGCGATTGCAGAATGTAAGTAAAGCATTTTAAATAGCGTATTTAATAAAGAGAAATAAGTAAAATATTAGAATATAAAGAAAGGAGCGACGATATGGTAGGCGCAGACGGTTCGGCTTTGTTAATGTTAAAAATGTATAGCGGTAATTGCAGTCTCACCTTGCTTTTTGTTGCTTCTTTGATTTATTTGTGGATTACAGAGAAAAATAAGGGGCGCAAAGCGATTTTGGTGTATGTGTCCGTGGCAATCCTTGCCTTGTTTTTATTCCCTGTATTGTCTTATTTTGTGGTAACGATAATGAACGAGGAAGAGATTTATTATCGTATTTTATGGGCGCTCCCTATGGGAATTGTGATATCTTATGCGGCGGTGAAATTTTTATCTGCAATTAAGAAAAAGTGGTTACAGGCAGTGCTGCTGTTTATGCTTGCGATTTATATTATGGTGGGTGGACATTTGGTATATAAGAGTCCGCAGTTTAGTAAAGCGGAGAACTGGTATCAGGTGCCGGATTCTGTTGTTAGTATATGCGATGCTATTGTAATTCCCGGGCGCGAAATCAAGGCGGCATTTCCGCCGGAATTAGTGCAATATGTACGTCAATATTCGCCATACGTAGTGATGCCTTACGGTTATGATTCGTTGGTGGAACGCTGGTGGTTGGATAATGAGTTTGAGGAAGAAATGTCGAAGGATATTTCCAATGCGGAGAGGTTGGCAACTCTTGCAAGGCAAAACGGTTGTCACTATGTGATTATCAATCAAAACCATGTGCTTGACGGAAAGATGGAAGACGGGGAATTCACCTTGGTTTTACAGACTTGCGGTTACGACATTTATGTGGATAATTACGCGGATTTGTGGGTGCCGGAATAAAAAAGAATGGGAATCTAAAAAAGTGGATTTCTAATGTATTTTATGTTATAATACGATTTGATATGTTTATACAAACAAGAAAGTAAAAATAAAGGAGACAAGAAATGAGAACTTATCTTGTAACAGGTGGTGCCGGTTTCATCGGTTCCAATTATATTCATTATATGTTTGAAAAATACGGCGATGATATCCGCATTATCAATGTGGATGCTTTAACATATGCAGGTAATCTTGAGAACTTGAAAGCGGTAGAGAATCGCCCGAATTATACATTTGTAAAAGCAGACATTACCGATAAGGATGCAATTGGTAAGATTTTTGCGGAGAATGATATCGACAGAGTGGTGCATTTTGCAGCAGAAAGTCATGTTGACAGAAGTATCCGCAATCCGGAAGTATTCGTGAAAACCAATGTAATTGGTACGGCTGTTATGCTTAACTGTGCCAAAGCGGCTTGGGAATTGCCTGACGGCGGATTTAAGGAAGACAAGAAATTTCTTCACGTGTCTACTGATGAGGTATACGGCTCATTGCCTGATGATGAGAATGCCTTCTTTTATGAGACATCACCTTACGATCCTCATTCACCTTACTCAGCAAGTAAAGCAGGTTCGGACATGCTGGTGAAGTCTTATATGGACACTTATAAGTTTCCGGCAAATATTACGAACTGTTCAAACAATTACGGACCGTTCCAGTTCCCTGAGAAGTTGATTCCGTTGATTATCAACAATGCGCTTCAGGGTAAGAAGTTGCCGGTATACGGCGACGGTAAGAATGTGCGTGACTGGTTATATGTAAGAGACCATGCGAAGGCCATTGATATGGTTCAGGAAAAGGGTAAACTTTTTGAAACATATAACGTAGGTGGCCATAACGAGAAACAGAATATCCAGATTATCGAAATTATTCTGGAAACTTTGCAGGAAATGCTTCCTGACAACGATCCCCGTAAGGCACACGTAAGCAAGGAATTGATTACTTACGTAGAAGACCGTAAGGGCCATGACAGACGTTATGCCATTGCACCGGACAAGATTCGTGCAGACCTTGGTTGGGAGCCTGAAACAATGTTTAAGGATGGTATTAAGCTGACTATACAGTGGTATTTTGAGAACGAAGACTGGATGAAACGTGTAACCAGTGGTGACTATCAGAAATACTACGAAGAAATGTATCAATAAAATTATAAATGGGGACGGTGAACGCCGTTCCCATTCAGTGCGTATAAAAGGAGACAAAAATGAAGGGAATTATTCTTGCGGGAGGGTCGGGAACCAGACTCTATCCTTTGACTAAAGCGATTTCAAAACAGATTATGCCGGTATATGATAAGCCGATGATTTATTATCCTTTGTCCATTTTGATGTTGGCAGGAATTCAGGATATTTTAATTATTTCTACTCCGAGAGATTTGCCTGTTTTTAAGGATTTGTTTGGAGACGGTTCGCAGCTTGGACTTCGTATGGAATACGCCGTACAGGAGTATCCGAGAGGTTTGGCGGATGCTTTTATCATAGGTGCAGACTTCATTGGTGATGACAGTGTGGCGCTGATTCTTGGTGATAATATTTTTTATGGTCAGAGCTTTTCAAAAGTATTGCGTGAAGTGGCTTCGCAGGAGAAGGGTGCAACGATTTTTGGGTACTATGTGCGTGATCCCAGAGAATACGGTGTAGTTGAATTTGATGAAAACGGAAAGGCATTGTCCATTGAAGAGAAACCGGAACATCCGAAGAGTAACTATGCGGTACCGGGCTTGTATTTCTATGACAATGACGTAGTGGAAATTGCTAAGAATGTAAAACCTTCCGCGCGTGGTGAAATCGAAATTACAAGCATCAACAATGAGTATTTAAGACGCGGTGAGTTGAATGTAAGAACCTTAGGACGTGGTTTTGCCTGGTTGGATACGGGAAATCATGATGCGCTTTTGGATGCTTCTGATTTCGTGGCTGCTTTCCAGAAACGCCAGGGATTATACATTTCCTGTATTGAAGAAATTGCATATAAGCGTGGTTTTATAACCAAGGAACAGTTGCTGGCTTTGGCAGAGCCTTTGATGAAGACTGCTTACGGTCAGTATTTGGTTGAGGTTGCAAACGGATTATAAAAGTTGTTAAGACAGAGGTGCAACGATGGATAAAAAAATAAGGAATGCAGCAATTGCATCCGTGATTGTAGCTGCGCTTCTGATTGTGTCGACGGTTTTGCTGGTAAACATTTTACAGAATCCGAGCAAAGATTCGCAGCAGGTGTCAGAATCGGTTAGTGAAGATGTGAGCGCGGAAACAGATGACAAAGGCTTTTTAAACGATCCCGCCTTTTTGGATGAGTATCAGCCTTTTGCCGGAGAAGTCCGTGAGGACGGAACAGTAAAACTGAACCTTCTTGTGAGTTCCGTGGAACGCGATTTGCGAGTTATGGTAATTGATGAAAAAGGCGCAGCTGTAAAAGGCGAGAAATTCTTTGTTACGGTAGACGGTATCGGCGAGTACAAGGATTTGGATGCGGACGGTTTCATTTATATCGGTGGTATTAAGCCGGGCAGTTACTACGTTTCGTTGAAAGAAATCGGCGATTATGAAGTGCCTGACAAAGTGAAGGTCAACGTCAAAGATAAAATAGAATTTGTGAAACTGGATGATATTTCCTACCTGATTAAGACAGAAGATGAAATTGATGCTGAAGCGGAAGATACCGCGAATCATCAGGTGGACGCGGATGAAAGCGAGCACACAGGAGCCTGGGACAGCGAACAGAATGCTGTACTGGGCATTGACGTATCCAAGTGGAATCAGAATATCGACTGGAATAAGGTAAAAGAGGCAGGTGTACAGTTTGTCATCATTCGATGTGGTTATCGCGGTTCCAAAACAGGTGTATTAGTAGAAGACCCATATTTTAGACAGAATATAAAAGGGGCGAAAGAAGCAGGCTTGAAGGTTGGCGTATACTTTTTTACCCAGGCAATCAATCAGGCGGAAGCAGTGGAAGAAGCCAGTATGGTGCTTAGCCTTACGGAAGGATATGAATTGGACTATCCGATTTTTATTGATACGGAAGGTTCGGGCGGACGTGCGGATACCTTGGATGCGGTAACCAGAACTGCAGTGTGTGAGGCGTTCTGTGAAACGGTCGAACAGGCCGGGCAGGAAGCAGGCGTTTATGCCAGCCGTAACTGGTATTACAATAACGTGGATGATGATGTGTTATCCCGTTATACGATTTGGGTTGCGGAGTATCGCAAAGAGCCGTTATACACAGGAAGATATGATATCTGGCAATATACATCTTCCGGTCAAATTGACGGTATCAACGGAAGAGTGGATTTAAACTTATCATACATTCACTAGCTATGAATGAAACAAGTCGCAAAAGTGACAGAATGAATATATAAATTTTACTAATTATTAAATAAGTGATTTGAGAATAAAAAGCGATTGAAATGACAGAAAAGAGGAACGGATTATGGGTAAATTTCAGGTAGAAAACTGTGAAATAGAAGGATTAAAAGTAATTACGCCTACAGTGTTCGGTGACGAACGCGGATATTTTATGGAGACTTATCAGTATGAGGATTTCAAGGCAGCAGGCATTGATGTTACTTTCGTACAGGACAATCAGTCGGCATCGAAAAAGGGTGTGCTTCGAGGACTTCATTTTCAGATTAACTTTCCGCAGGATAAACTGGTGCGCGTAATCAGCGGCGAAGTGTTTGATGTGGCGGTGGATTTGAGAGAAGGTTCATCGACTTATGGACAGTGGCACGGCGAATTGTTATCAGCAGAGAATAAGAAACAGTTCTTTATTCCGAAGGGATTTGCACATGGTTTCCTGGTGCTTTCTGATTATGCGGAATTTTGTTACAAATGTACGGATTACTATCATGCAAATGATGAGGGCGGTTTGCTTTGGAGCGACCCTGAAATTGGCGTGAAGTGGCCGATTCCGGAAGGAATGGAACTTACCATTTCCGATAAGGATAAAAAATGGGGCTCTATCAAGGATTTAAAGAAATAAGATGAGAGACCTTTAAGAGAAAGGAAACAGATATGGCAGAGAGTAGTGTGGCCGTAAAGAAAGGTTTTCCAAAGTGGCTTGGAATTACATTAACCATTGTGATTGCAGCCGTTATGGCAGCAATTATATTGTTGCACCATAACCCGCTGGCGGACCCGCAGGAAGAAAATGTTAAAAAGGCGCTTGCGTGCGGTATTATTGCGGTGGCGGTAATCGGAATTACGGTTTTATATGATAAAATTATGATTTTGCCCCAGGAATTGTGGCAGAATCGAAAGTTAATATGGAAGCTTGCAAAGAATGACTTCAAGACACGATATGCAGGTTCGACCATGGGACGCGTGTGGGCGTTTGTACAGCCTGTGGTAACCGTGTTGATGTATTACTTTGTGTTTGGTGTGATTTTTCCTGCGAGAGCGCAGTTGGTGGCAAGCGGAATTGAAGCACCTTATGTAGTGTGGCTGACGGCGGGACTTGTTCCCTGGTTTTATTTTTCAGAAGCCTTGGGCAATGGAACTTCCGCGTTGATGGAATACAACTATCTGGTAAAACAGGTTGTGTTTAAAATCAGTATCTTGCCGATTATCAAAGTAATTGCAGCGACCTTTATTCATATTGCGTTTGCGGGAATTCTGTTGATTTTATATTTTTGCTACGGATTTGCACCGAGCCTGTATTTGTTACAGTTAGTGTATTTCAGTTTCTGTATGTTTATTCTGGTGTTGGCAATCAGCTACACGACCTGTGCGGTTGTAGTATTTTTCAAGGATTTAACGCAGATTATCCAGATTATATTGCAGGTTGGAATGTGGGCAACTCCGATTCTTTGGGATTTGACTTATTTACCGGAGAAGTACAGAATTTTCTTTAAGCTGAATCCGGTATACTATATTGTAAACGGATATCGCAGCGCGTTGTTTGAAAAACAGTGGTTCTGGGAAGATTTCTATTCGACGATGTTTTTCTGGATTACGACAGTTGTGATTTTTGCAATCGGCACATTGGTGTTTAAGCGATTGAAAGTGCATTTTGCAGATGTTTTATAGAAAGGTTTCGAAACTTGTATGGATACAACGAAAACGGATGTAAAAGAAAAAGTGAATACAGAAGAACGTCCGATTGCCATTTCGGTGGATAATGTCAGCAAGGTCTACAAGCTTTTTACAAAGCCTGCGGATCGCGTGATTGATGCGTTACATTTGGCGCCCTGGAAGAAAGTGCCGGAGCATCATGCCTTAAACGATGTGAGTTTTGAAGTAAAACAGGGCGAAATGGTGGGTATTATTGGTACAAACGGTTCCGGTAAATCAACCATTCTTAAAATCATTACCGGCGTTCTTCATCCTACAAAGGGTGATGTGAAAGTAAACGGTCGTATTTCTGCGCTTTTGGAATTGGGTGCCGGTTTTAACAGAGAATATACCGGTATTGAGAATATATACTTAAACGGTACAATGATTGGGTTCTCGAAAGAAGAAATCGATGCGAAGTTAAAGGATATCCTTGAATTTGCGGACATCGGCGACTTCGTATATCAGCCGGTTAAGACATACTCGTCAGGTATGTTTGTGCGTTTGGCGTTTGCGGTAGCGATTAATATCGAACCGGAAATTTTGATTGTAGACGAGGCTTTGGCGGTAGGTGACGTATTCTTTCAGGCGAAGTGTTATCGCAAGTTTGATGAGTTTAAGAAAAAAGGCAAGACCATCCTTTTTGTAAGCCATGATTTAAGCAGTATCGTAAAATATTGTGACCGCGTAGTCTTGCTTAATAAGGGTACGAAACTTGGCGAAGGCAAGGCCAAGGAAATGATTGATGTTTATAAGCAGGTGCTTGTAGGCCAGTATGATGAAAACGATACGAAAGAGGCGACGGAAACTATGGCAAATATTGACGGCGGTGCCAACGAAGAACTGTTGGAGTATGGTTCCAGAAAGGCAGAGATTACAGAGTGCTATATTACCGACAATAAGGGAAAACGTACCAATGCCTTGATTAAGGGTGAGCCTTTTACCATTCATATGAAGGCTTCTTTTGCGGAACGTGTGCAGGCTCCGATTTTTGCGTTTACCATTAAAAATGCAAGAGGTACGGAAATTACAGGTACTAACACCATGTTCGAGAAGGCCTTTATGGAAGCTGTGGACAAGGGCGTGACCAAGGAAGTAACGTTTAGCCAGAGGATGGATTTGCAGGGCGGTGATTACCTGCTGTCATTGGGTCTTACAGGCTACGAGGGAAGCGATTTTACGGTGTACCACCGTTTGTATGATGCAGTAAGCATCAGCGTTATTTCGGACAAGGATACCGTGGGATTCTATGATATGAATTCCAAAGTGGAAGTGAAGGACGCCGGAAAAAACGGCGAGAACGATAAAATAATTAGAATGCCCCAGGCAAGATAAAATCTTGCGAGGACGGAGGAGAGATGCAGGAACAAATCGGAAAGATTATTCTTGATAAAAAATATTATCCCGGTGTGGATTTGTATTGTGACGGTGTAATTGAGGACGAAATTCTCGATATTGTGCAAACAACCAAGCCGGAAGATTACCGCAAGGTGATTGAAGAGCGTGCCAGCTGGCCGATTTTTTATCATCTTTCTTCTTTGCGCGAAAATATTGTGGAATGGCTTCCGATTGGAAAGAAGGACAAGGTTTTGGAAGTTGGTTCCGGTTGCGGTGCCATTACAGGCGCCTTGGCGCGTAAGGCAGGAAGTGTAACCTGTATCGATTTGTCCAGAAAACGTAGCCGGATTAATGCGTACAGACATCAGGATTTGGACAATATCTATATTCACGTTGGTAATTTTAAGGACGTGGAGAAGGATTTGGACTGCGATTATGATTATGTAATGCTTATAGGCGTGTTTGAATACGGACAGGGGTATATGGGATCCGAAACACCCTATGAAGATTTTATGAATATCTTAAAGAAGCACTTAAAACCCGGCGGACGTATGGTGATTGCCATTGAAAACAAGCTGGGACTTAAGTACTTGGCGGGATGTAAAGAAGATCATACCGGCAAATATTTCGACGGTATTGAAGATTATCCTTCGGGAGAAGGCAGTGCCAGAACCTTCACAAGAGAAGGTCTTGAGAGAATTATGAAAAAATGCGGTGTGGAGGAATATTCCTTCTATTATCCGTACCCGGATTACAAGTTCCCTACCACTGTTTTCTCGGACCGGAAACTTCCGAAGGTGGGCGAGTTGTATCAGAATATCCGCAATTTTGACAGGGACAGGGTGCTTCTGTTTGATGAGCAGAAAGCGTTTGATATGATTATAAGAGAAGGCGCTTTTGAACGATATTCCAACTCTTATATGGTGGTTATCGGGCCGGAGTTTGAAACCGAATATGTGAAATATTCCAACGACCGTGCGCCGGAATTTGCGATTCGTACGGATATTGCCAAAGAACAGGGTAAGCGTATCGTACGTAAATATGCCAATACAAGTTCGGCAAAGGCGCATATTTCCAATATGGAAAGTATGTATGCAAGGCTGAAAGAGGCTTATGAAGGCACCGGGCTTGAAATAAATACCTGTCAAAAAGATGATTGCGCGGAATTTGAATTCTTAGAGGGTGTTACCCTGGAAGAAATTCTGGACGAACTTTTGATGAAGGATAAAAAAGAAGAATTCCTTGCGTTGACAGATAAGTACCGTACTATTATTACAAAAGGTTGCGAGGCTGAAGTTGCGGATTACGATTTGATTTTCCAGAATATTATGGTTAGCGGTGAACGATGGATCGTAATTGATTACGAGTGGACGTTTGAACGCAAGATTTCTGCGGAACTTTTATTCAGAAGAGCGTTGTATTGCTATTTTGCAGACCGCAAGAGCAGGGAGAAAGCCAAAGAGTGGATTGTGGCATTTTATAATGATGCTACTTTGTTTGAAGGCAAACTCTGGGAGACTGTTTTAAAAGCGGAGAAAGAGTTCCAGCGCTTCGTGCAGGGAGACTATATGGCGGTATCCGAATTACGTCATGCCATCGGTAATCCCGTGTATTCTTTGGATTACCTTTTGGATGCGGTAGGCGCAAGAAACAACGGAATCCAGATATACGAAGATTACGGAAAAGGCTTTTCGGAAGAGCAGTCCTATCGTATTCATCAAATTGCCCGCGTAGGAGATATATATGAATTTGATATAAAATTAAAACAAGATTTAACAAATGTAAGAATAGACCCTTGTGACAGACCTTGTATTGTAAATGTTGAGTCTGTATTGTTTGAGGGTGAAGAAAAGGTATCTGCGCTTGCGGGCAAGGGAAAGAACGGAATGCGTTCCCATAATGGTGTGAGACTGACGGATACGTCCTTCTTCTTTGCGGATTGTGACCCGCATTTTCAGTGGAAGGTATCGGAATATGCCAAGAAGGCAGATGCGGTATTGCACGTAAAGTTGAAGATGGAATACCTTTCGCCGGAAATTGCGCAGAAGTTGTATGCGGGTTTTGGCATCAAAGGAAAACTTGGGAGTGGTAGATAAGAATGCTAAACGGTCTGAAACGAAAAATTCAGAATTGCATGATTGAGCGTTGTGTCAAAGAGTATGAGGCGGATTTGAAAGCACAGCAGAATGCCTATGATGCTTTTATGTTAAAACAGGAAGAAAACCTGCGCCGTACCTACGAGAACAAGGCTTGTAATCTTACTGCCAAAGTTGTGACAAAAGAAGAATTTGCAGAAGTTTGCGGGCATTTTGAAGAGGTTTGCGAGGAAGTGCTGATTGTGGTAAATTCCTGCGGCGTCCTGAATCCCGTGGCTGAAAAGGCAATTTTATGTTGTTTTGAAGAGAATCCCCAGGGCAAGCTTTTATATGCGGATGAGGACGTGTGCATCGGCAGGGAAGGGGATTTGGAAACCTTCCGCCAGAGAGGCGTGAAATTATCGGAACGTTGCTATCCGAATTTAAAGCCAGTGCCGTCGCCGGAGACATTTTTATCCTATCAGTATTTGGGCAATATTTGGGCGGTTCGCACTGAATTGTGCAAAGAGATTGAGTGGCCGGCAGATTGCGATAAGAAGCAGACTGAGTATGCGTTTCTGTTAAAAGTGTGGGAAAAGGCCGGGATTTCAGGGATTTTGCACTTGCCTGAGATTCTTTATCACAAGTTTGAATTACGAAGAAAGCACGAGAACGGAAGCTTTTATTCCAGGGAAGAAATGGAACGCGTTTTGCGGGATGAAGACTTTTATGAGGGAAATGAGCCCGGTTACAATGCCATAAAAGAGGCGTATTGCCACAGACAGGACATTGAATGCAAGATGAACGCGGAAGACGGATATTCCTATCCGGTTTATCCCGTGCCTGCTGAAACTTTGGTCAGCATATTGATTCCTTCAAAGGATAATCCGGAGGTGTTGCTTAAGTGCATTTCGTCCATATATGAGAAGAGCACTTATAAAAAGTTTGAAATTGTTGTAGTGGATAACGGAAGCAACGAAGAGAACAAGGCGATAATAGAGAACATAAAAGAGGAATATCCTTTTACCTATCTCTATCAGCCTATGGATTTTAATTATTCTAAAATGAACAATATTGCATCAAAAGAAGCAAAGGGCGAGGTGCTGTTGCTTCTGAATGATGATATGGAAGTGGTAACGCCGGACTGGCTGGAACGTATGACCGGACAGCTTATGCAACGGGGAATCGGTGCCGTAGGCGCGAAACTTTTGTACCCGGATTCCACTTTGATTCAGCATGTAGGTATCACCAATGCGGTAGACGGGCCGGTGCATAAACTTTTAAGAAAAGATGATACCGTATCCTACAATCACGGAAGAAACAAGCTGGTTTACAACGTAATCGGTGTGACCGGAGCCTGTTTGATGGTTCGGAAGAGTGACTTTGAGAGACTGGGCGGATTGAAAGAAGACTTGCGGGTTGCCTACAACGATGTGGATTTGTGTTTTTCACTATATGAAGCAGGGCTTCGCAATGTCATTCGAAATGATGTAATTTTATATCATCACGAGTCTTTGAGCCGTGGTGCTGACATTATGTCGGAAGAGAAAATGAAGCGCTTAAAATGGGAGCGTGATTATTTATATAGCTGTCATCCGCAGTTTTATTGTAAGGATCCTTATGAAGGTGCCAATAACAGCGGTGGTGCGGAATTCGGTGTGCAGATTCAGCCGGATTATGACCGCATCCGAAGTAAAAAGGACGGCGTTTCGGTAAGCGGTGTTGCTTACACGGCATATCCTGCCGGAATTTATGTGGGCTTTGACCGCATCGAGAAAGATGCATTTCTAAAGGCACGGGAGCAGGATATTTATGTGGTGCAGGGTTACGCGATTCTGCCGGAGTCGGATAACTGCAGGTATGATTTTGAAATGATTTTCCAAGGAGAAAATCAGAATTACCGACTGCCCGTGGAAAAGAAATTGCGCCCGAATATGTCGGCAGGTTTCCCCAATGCAACGCGTTTGGAACTTTGCGGTTTCTACTGCTGGGTTACGGCGTCGGATTTGCCGAAAGGAGATTATCGCATCGGTTTGTATGCAACAGACCGCTGTTCGCGCCAGAAACTTTTCCAGGATACCGGGCGTGTGCTGACTATTGAGTAAGCGTTTGTAAAAGGAATATGCGTTTGGAACGAAGCAAAAAATATTAAAATTTGTGATAAAAAATATCAAATAAAATAGGAAATACCAACCTGATACGGAGATTGTCATGGACAACGAAAAACAGTTGCAGGAGCTTAACTTTTATAAAGAGGAGCTTCGCAAATTAAAAGAAGAAAATATTGAACTTGCATCCAAAATCACCACACTGGAAGCACAGAAGGGTGAGGTGGAGCAGAAACTGGCGCAGATTAAAGGAAGTCTTCCCTGGAAGCTTTCCAAACCTTTGCGTCTGATTCGTGTGGCTTTTATCCGCTTGGGATATTACAAATCCCCGAAGAAAATTGCCCGTAAAATCCGCAATAAGCGTCTTGAAAAACGTGCGTACAAGTATTTCGGAACAGAGTCACTTCCCGATAGTACAACACGTATGGAGCAGGAGAATTGGGAATTCAAAGAGAATCATAAAATCTCCATCTTGGTGCCTTTGTACAATACACCGGAGAATTTCTTACGTGAGATGATTGATTCCGTACTTACCCAGACCTATAAAAATTGGGAACTTTGTCTTGCAGACGGTTCCGATGCGGAGCATGATTTCGTAGGTAAAATATGCCTTGATTATGCAGAAAAAGATAAGCGAATCGTATATCATAAGTTAGAGAAAAATGAAGGTATTTCCGGAAATACCAACCAGTGCTATAAGTTGGCAACCGGCGATTATATTGGTCTGTTTGACCATGATGATATCCTTCATCCGTCAGTACTTTTTGAGTATGCAAGGGTGATTGAGGAGAAGGGTGCCGATTATGTTTATTGCGACGAGGCTACTTTTACGGGGGATAGCATCAATAATATGATTACCCTGCATTTTAAGCCGGATTATGCGGTAGATACCTTGAGAGCGAACAATTATATCTGCCATTTCAGTGTGTTTAAAAAGACACTTTTACAGGAAACGGAGTTGTTCCGCAAGGAATGCGACGGCAGTCAGGACCACGATATGATTCTGCGTTTGACAGGCATTGCGAAGAACGTGGTGCACGTGCCCAGAATCCTTTATTACTGGCGTGCCCATGCAGGCAGTGTGGCAAGCAATATCAATGCCAAGACCTATTGTATCGATTCTGCCAAAAGGGCGGTTTCCGACCACTTGCATAAATACGGCATTTACAATACGGCCATTACAAGTACCAGGGCGTTTGAAACGATTTTCCGCCTGCAGTATGAGTTGACTACGGAGGGTATGGTTTCCGTAATCATTCCAAACTGCGACCACGTAGAGGAACTCCGTAAGTGCGTGGAAGCTATCCGCAGGAAGAATTCTTACGAGAATTATGAAATTCTCATTGCGGAGAATAACAGCAAGGACGAGGCAACTTTTAGATATTACGAAGAATTGGAAAAAGACCCGAAGATACGCATTTTAAAGTACGAAGGCGAATTCAATTATGCCCGCATCAATAATTTTGCGGCCAAAGAAGCAAAGGGCGAGTTTTTACTTCTTTTAAATAATGATGTGGAATTCATCAATAAGGATTTTATCAAAGAATTATTAATGTATGCCCAGCGTAGTGACGTGGGTGCGGTAGGCGGTAAGCTTCTGTTCCCGGACGATACCATTCAGCATGCGGGTATTGTGATCGGTCTTGGTGCGCACAGAACGGCAGGGCATATCCATTACAAGGATGAAAATACACACATCGGCTATATGGGTCGTTTGTGTTATGCACAGAATGTGTCTGCGGTGACCGGCGCTGCACTTATGGTTAAGAAAGCAGATTACGACGCTGTCGGCGGCTTGGATGAGAATTATGCGGTAGCATTGAATGATGTGGACTTCTGTCTTCGTTTAAGAGAAAAAGGCCTTTTGAACGTGTTTACGCCTTTTGCGGAAGCGTACCATTATGAATCGGCGTCCAGAGGACTGGATACGGTGCCTGAGAAAGCAAAGCGCTATGAAGAGGAGTGTGCACGCTTTAAGGAACGCTGGAAAGAGCTACTTTCTAAGGGAGATCCTTACTACAATCCGAATTTTACCTTGGATAGAAGCGATTATTCGTTGAATGTGCCGAAAAAATAGCTGTAAAAGGCTTAAAAATAGGAAGTTTGCAGAGGGCGTTTCGTCTTGAATATTCTGTTGACTTAGTGTAAAATCTTTGTGGGAAAATGAAAAAATTGGGGAAATAACATTTTTACGGGGCGAAAATGCCCATACTTAGAATGGAGGCAATGTATGAATTACAAAGATCAGTATCAGTTCTGGCTTGAAGATGATTATTTCGATGCAAAGACCAAGGAAGAATTAAAGGCGATTGCCAACGACGAAAAGGAAATTGAAGACCGTTTTTATCGTGAATTGGAATTCGGTACCGGTGGTTTAAGAGGCGTAATCGGTGCAGGTACTAACAGAATGAACCTTTACACCGTACGTAAAGCAACCCAGGGTCTTGCTAACTATATTTTAAAAATGGGTACACAGGATAAGGGAATCTCTATTGCATACGATTCACGTTTTATGTCCCCTGAATTTGCAGATGAAGCAGCACTTTGTATGGCTGCAAACGGAATTAAGGCATATGTATTTGATGCATTAAGACCTACACCTGAGCTTTCGTTCTCAGTTCGTTATTTGGGATGTACTGCAGGTATCGTAATTACTGCAAGCCACAATCCCCCTGAGTACAACGGCTACAAGGTATACTGGGAAGACGGCGCACAGGTTACTTCACCCCGTGACGTAGATATTATCAACTGCGTAAAAGCAGTAACAGATTACCACACAGTGAAAACTATGGATAAGCAGGCGGCAATCGATGCAGGCCTTTACATTACCATCGGTGCTGAAGTGGATGATGCTTTTATCGCGGAATTGAAGAAGCAGATTATCAATCCTGAAGTAATTAAAGAAGTTGCAGACGATATTAAGATTGTATATACACCGTTTAATGGTACAGGTAATGTTCCTGCACGCCGTATTTTAAAAGAAATCGGCTTCAAGAACGTATATGTTGTACCTGAGCAGGAAATGCCGGATCCTAAGTTTACTACATTGGATTATCCGAATCCCGAAGATCCCAAGGCATTTACACTTGCATTAAAACTTGCAAAAGAAGTGCAGGCTGACATTGTACTTGCAACCGATCCCGATGCGGACAGACTTGGTATTTATGCATATGATACCAAGAGCGGTGAGTATGTTCCTTTTACCGGAAATATGTCAGGTATGTTGATTGCGGAATATATCTTAAGCCAGAGAAAGGCTAACGGCACTATGCCTGCAAATCCTGCGTTGGTTAAGACAATCGTTACAACCAATATGGCAGATGTCATCACTAAGGCTTATGATGTTAAGATGATTGAAGTTTTAACAGGATTTAAGTACATTGGTGAGCAGATTAAGTGGTTTGAAGAGAACAACACTTATAATTATGTATTCGGCTTGGAAGAAAGCTATGGCTGTCTTGCAGGTACACACGCAAGAGATAAGGACGCAATCGTAGCGGTTATGTGTCTCTGTGAAGTAGCTGCATGGTGCAAGAAGAACAACAAGACCGTTTGGGATATGATGGTTGAAATGTACGAGAAGTACGGCTATTTCAAAGAAGATTTATATACCATCACTATGAAGGGTAAAGACGGTGCAGAGCAGATTGCTGCAATTATGGAGAAACTTCGTGCAAATCCTCCCAAGGAATTCGGAGCTTGGAAGGTAAAGGAAATGCGCGATTACAAGAGCGGTAAGACTGTAAATCCCGAAACCGGTGAAGAAGGAGAAACAGGTTTGCCTACTTCAAATGTTCTTTACTTTGATTTATCCGATGATTCATGGTGTTGTGCAAGACCTTCCGGAACAGAGCCTAAGATTAAGTTCTATATGGGCGTTAAGGGCAGCAGTTTGGAAGATGCAAGCGTAAAAGTAACAGCATTGACAGATGCTTTAAAGGCGAAACTTGATTAGTGTAAGCCTTTTATGAGGTGGACTGATGGGAAAAGGTTTGGATTCCATTGCAAAAACAAGAAGATACCTTCGCAGAAACGGTTTGAAAAGAACCGTTTCTGCTGTTATGGAAAGAATCAGTGCACCAAAATATGAAGAATTTAATTATACACCTCTTACAGAGGCGGAAATCAAAATAATGCAGGAGTACGAGTTTGTAAATCCTGCCAAGATAAGCATTTTGGTTCCGGCGTATCGAACGAATCCTACATTCTTCAGGGAATTATTGGATTCAGTGGTTGCGCAGATTTATCCGTATTGGGAACTGGTGATTGCGGATGCCAGCGGAAATAATGATTTGGAAGCAATTGCGGACGAATACAGAGGAAAGCTTTCGAAAGAAAGCAGTATTGTGTATCTGACACTTGCGAATAATGACGGTATTTCCGAAAACACCAATGTGGCCTTAGAAGCTGCGACTGGAGACTATATTGGTCTTTTGGATCACGACGATGTGCTGACGCCGGATGCTTTATTTTATGTAGGGCGTGCAATTGAAAAAAGTGCGCCTGTTTTAATTTATTCTGATGAAGATAAGACTGACGCGGAGCTTAAAACCTTTTATGAAGCCAATAGAAAGAAGAAGTTAAATCTAGATTTAATTTTGACTAATAATTATATTTGTCATTTCTGCGTAATGAAGGCGGATGTGATGAAAAGGTTAAAATTCCGTAAGGAGTTTGATGGCGCGCAAGACTTTGATATTATTTTAAGATGTATTGCAGGATTGAAAGACGATACAGAAGCGATACATATTTCACGTATACTGTATCATTGGAGATGCCATGGCGAATCCACGGCAGTGAATACGGATTCCAAGCAATATGCTTATGAAAACGGTAAGCTTGCGGTAGAAGATTACATCAAAAATCATGGTTGGAATGCCCGGGTGGAGCATATGTCTCATCTTGGCTTTTACCGGATAACCTATGAGCCTGATATTTTCAGTAATCGTCCTGAGGTCGGCATTGTAGCAGGACCTGTTTACAAGGGTGGTAAAATCATCAGCGGTGCCATGAAACGTGACGGAACGGTGATGTATAAAGGATTGCCGAAGGGATTTAGCGGATATATGCACAGAGCAGCGCTTATGCAACAGGTTGGTGCGGGTGATGTACGCAATATGGAGATTCGTCCGGAATTACAGGAATTATGGGATAAAGAAGTTGTGCCTAAGATGCAGGAGAAAGGTTGCGATTATACCGAATTGAGCGTGGCTTTCTGTGAGCAGGCAAGGCTGAGAGGATATACGGTAGTGTATGATCCGCAATTTGGATTGAAGAAGATGCAATAAGCGCAATGAGATAGTTGTTGTATTCATAAACATATGAAAAATATATGGGTTGAAATTTTTTAAAAGGACAGTTTTTTGACAGAAAGGGTGGCAGTGTGAGCAAAACAGCGGTTGTAATCCCGAATTACAATGGAATAAAGTTTCTTCCGGACTGCCTGAATTCCTTAAAACAGCAGTCTGCCAAGGATTTTGACGTGATTGTGGTGGACGATTGTTCCACGGATGAAAGTATAAATGAAATTGAATGCAACTTTTCCTGGGTGAAAAGTGTCAAAAGAAGTAAGAATGGTGGATTTGCAGCTGCGGTGAATGATGGAATTCGTTTTGCAAAGAAACTTGGCGCCGAGTATGTAATCCTTTTAAATAATGATACGGTTGCAGATGTTGCTTTTGTTGAGAAAATGACAGAGGCATTGGAGGCAGACGAGAAGATTTTTTCCGTACAGGCCAAAATGCTTTCCTTAAAAGAGCCGGAAGTGATTGATGATGCCGGTGATTTTTATACGGTTTTGGGCTGGGCGTATGCAAGAGGCAAAGGAAAAAGTGCTGCTAAGTATATTAAAAAGGGCAGAATTTTTGCATCTTGTGCCGGTGCGGCGATATATCGAATGTCGATTTTTGAAGAAATCGGTGGATTTGACGAAGCTCACTTTGCATATTTGGAAGATATTGATATCGGGTATCGCGCGGGTCTATACGGGTATTATAATATGTATGAACCACAAGCGATTGTATATCATGCGGGAAGTGCCACTTCGGGTTCAAGATATAACGAATTTAAAATCCGGCTTGCGGCGAGAAACAGCGTATACTTAATTTATAAAAATCAGACAATTTTACAGATTATTTGGCATTTCTTCCCTTTGTTGGCAGGTTTTATCATTAAGCAGTTGTTTTTTATAATGAAAGGATACGGCAAAGTGTACCACAAAGCGGTGCTGGAAGGCCTTAAGCAGTGCAAAACGAAAGAGATGAAGGCTAAGCGTGTCGGCATTGTAAAAGGACATTTTATGGATGCCTGCAGACTGGAGTGGGAGCTTTGGATAAATATCCTGTGAAAAATGATGTAATAAACTTGAATTTTTTGTAACAATATTGTAATATAAGTGCTGTATGTAGAAATATAGGTGATGATTATGATCAAAGATAATCAGAGATATTTAAATCGTCTCCACGTTGTATTGGATATTGTGGTTACGATTGTATCATATATTGCAGCATGGTGGCTCCGTATTGTTGTATTTCAACAGCCCGGTGAGGGTACTTTGGAACCGGAGACTTATTTTGTTGCACTTTTAGGTATTGTACCTATATATATGAGTTTGTATTCCGCTTTGAATTTGTATAAGTCAAAGCGTTATTCCAGCGCAAAAAGGGAATTTTTCGATATTGTCAGGGCAAATTTCGTTGGTTTGGTAATTTTCTTCGTTGCCCTTTACATTATAAATGAACCAAATTTTTCGCGTTCGGTAGTGTTTATCTTTTGTGCATTTAATGTTATATTAACGATTGCAGTAAGAAACGGTATCCGACTATTTTTGCGTCAAATTCGTAAAAAAGGCTATAATGTTAAATATATTGTGTTGGTTGGATATTCCAGAGCTGCGGAAGAATACATTGATAGAATTATGGCAAACCCACAATGGGGATATGTGGTAAGAGGCATTTTGGATGACCATATTCCGGCAGGAACATTGTATCGCGGCGTAAAAGTTGTGGGCAGAGTGGACAATCTCTATTACGTATTGCCTGAAAATAAGTTGGACGAAATTGCTATTACACTTTCGTTGGAAGATTACGACAGATTGGAAGAAATTGTCGGCTTGTGTGAGAAGTCAGGTGTACATACTAAATTTATACCTGATTATAACAGTGTAATTCCCAGCAGACCTTATACAGAAGATTTATCGGGACTTCCGGTAATTAACATCAGAAGAGTTCCATTAACAAATACAATGAATTGGGTAATCAAGCGAGTGGTTGATGTTATAGGTGCATTATTTGCATTGGTTATTTTTTCGCCTATAATGTTGATTTCGGCAATTGTAATCAAATGTTCCGGTGGCGGTCCGGTTATTTTTAAACAGGAGCGTGTAGGACTTCATAATAAAACTTTTAAAATGTATAAATTTCGTACTATGGCGGTTCAAAAAGAACAGGACGAAAAGAAAGCATGGACGGTCAAGAATGATCCGCGTGTTACAAAGTTCGGTAGTTTTTTGCGAAAAACCAGTTTGGATGAAATTCCGCAGTTTTATAATATTTTAAAAGGTGATATGAGTCTTGTAGGGCCCAGACCCGAAAGACCGGTATTTGTAGACAAGTTTAAGGAAGAAATTCCCCGTTACATGATTAAACATCAGGTGCGTCCGGGCCTTACCGGGTGGGCACAGGTAAACGGTTATCGTGGTGATACATCAATTCGCAAGAGAATTGATTGTGACATATATTATATCGAAAACTGGACGTTTGGTTTCGATATCAAAATTCTGTTTTTAACAGTGTTTAAAGGTTTTATAAATAAAAATGCTTACTAATGGAGGATGTTATGAGCACACAGCAGAAAGGCAGAAAGAATGCACGAAAGAAGAAAAACTCTAAAGGTAAATTGATACTTTTGATTGTAGAGGTAATTATTCTGGTAGGTGCAATTGCAGCATTGGGATTGATTTTAAAAACGACCGATAAGGATACAGGTATTGTTAAATACGATATCAATGATGTCGAAGTTAGTTCGGATGTAAAAGAGAAATGGTCACAGGTAGAAGAAACTTATACCAATATTGCATTGTTTGGTGTGGATGCCCGTAATGGTAAGTTATCTACAGGAACACGTACCGATACTATTATGATTCTTTCGGTAAACAATAACACCGGTGAAGGACGTTTGGTATCTGTATATCGTGATACCTACCTTAATCTCGGTAATGATGTTTATAATAAGTGTAATGCCGCATACGCAAAGGGTGGTCCCGAGCAGGCAATTTCTATGCTTAATATGAACCTTGATTTGTATATCACAGACTTTGTAACCATTGGTTTTGAAGGTATGATGGAAGTGGTTGATGCGGTAGGTGGTGTTGAAATCGATATTAAGGAAAATGAAATTAAGCACTTAAATAACTATCAGGCATCTATGTATGCAACAGAAGAAAATCCTAATAATCTTACAACAGACTATGTTGCAATTACGGAACCCGGTGTTCAGACATTAAGCGGTTATCAGGCGGTAGCATATTGTCGAATCAGAGCGGTAGGTAATGACTTTGGTCGTACCGAAAGACAGAGAAAAGTATTGCAGGCTGTATTGGAAAAGGCCAAAACCCTTTCTCCCAGCCAGTTAAACGATATTGCTGATGATGTGTTCCCTATGGTAGCAACTTCGTTGGATCTTGATGAAATTCTTTCCTTGGTTGCTAACGTAAGTAGCTACGAAATCGTTGGAAGCAGCGGTTTCCCCTTTGATACCAATATTACTACAGGTAAAATCGGCAGCAAAGGAAGTTGTGTTATCCCGATGGATTTGGCTACTAATGTAGAACTTCTTCATGAATATTTATATCCTGAAATTGAATATACTCCTTCACCTGAAGTTTTAGAGTATAGTGATATCATTGAACAGCATACGTCACCTTATGTGGGTACGATGTCAAAAGATGAGGAATTAAATTAAAAATGGCAAGGGACCCGAAAATATTGGGTCCCTTATTTTAAGTTATGGAAGGTGTAAAAATGCAAAAGCCGACAGTGGATATCATACTGTTAACTTATAAACCGCAGAAACGGTTAACCAAGGTAATAGAATTACTGGAGACACAGACATATCCCGTTAACAGAATTATTATTATGAATACGGAAGAAAAGTATTGGAATACTTTTTTATACGGAGAGAAATTGCTGAAAGTTTGGGATAACGTTGAGGTTCACCATTTATCTAAAATGGAGTTTGACCACGGCGGAACCCGCAAGCAGGCCGTAAAACGTTCCAAATCGGATTATTTTATGTGTATGACAGATGATGCGGTTCCTGCGGATGAAAATCTGGTAGAAGAACTTTTAAAACCGTTACTTGAGAAGAAAGCGGAATTCTCTTATGCAAGACAGTTGCCCAATGAAGATTGTGCCGTGATAGAACGTTTCACCCGAGATTTCAATTATCCGGCAGAAAGTTGTATCAAAAGTAAAGAGGACTTGGAGCGGTTACAGATTAAGACCTATTTCTTCTCTAACGTATGCGCAGCATATACCAGAGAGATTTATGACAAAATCGGCGGTTTTACGGATTGCGCCATTTTTAACGAAGACATGTATCTTGCGGCAACGGCAATTAAGGAAGGATATCGCATTGCTTATGCTGCGGATGCCAAGGTATATCATTCCCACAATTATAAAAACATGATGCAGTTCCACCGTAATTTTGATAATGGTGTATCCCAAGCTTTGCGCCCGGATATTTTTGAACATATTTCTTCTACCGGTGAAGGTAAAAAAATGGTAAAACTCACCGTAGAATACTTAAAAGAACAGAAGAAGCAACACTTGATTCCGAAGTTGATTATTTCCAGTGGCTTTAAGTATATAGGCTTTAAATTGGGAATAAATTATAAAAGACTTCCGCATAATTTCGTGTTAAAATGCACAATGAACAGAGAGTTCTGGATGCGTCAGAGTATTCTGACGGCGACCCAGAACATAGATCCGAACAGGGGATGCGGAATGTCCCCGGACGAACGAAAATAGGAGGTTTCTTTTATGTGTGGAATTGTTGGATATGTTGGTAAAGAGCAGGCGGCGCCCATTATTTTGGACGGGTTGGAGAAACTGGAATACCGCGGATATGATTCGGCGGGACTTGCAGTCTACAATGGAAATAAAATCCAAATTCGTAAATCGGTAGGACGCTTGAAAACATTAGTAGAACTCACCCATAGAGGCGAAATGATGCCGGGGAACTTAGGAATCGGACATACCAGATGGGCGACCCACGGAGCACCGACTGACGTAAATTCACATCCGCATTATAACAGCAAAGAAACCATTGCGGTAGTTCATAATGGTATTATTGAAAATTACGTGAAACTGCGCAAAAAATTAGAGAACAAGGGTTATGAATTTGTATCTGAAACAGATACGGAAGTTTTGGCCCATTTACTGGATTATTATTATAAAGGGAATCCTTTGGAGGCAATTACCAAGGTGATGCATCGTGTGGAAGGGTCCTATGCGTTAGGTGTTATTTTTGCCGAGCATCCCGACTGTATTTTTGCCGTGCGAAAGGCAAGTCCTTTGATTGTGGGACGGAGTGATGAGGGCTGTTTTATTGCCTCTGACGTGCCTGCAATTTTAAAGTATACGCGCAACGTATATTTTATGGATAATTATGAGGTTGCATGCCTCAGGGCAGATGATTTGACCTTTTATTCTTCGGATGAAGAAGTCATTGTAAAAGAGCCCGTAACCATTGCTTGGGATGCCGAAGCGGCTGAAAAGGGCGGTTTTGAACATTTTATGCTAAAAGAAATGTATGAGCAGCCTAAGGTTTTGGAAGAGACCTTGCGGAAATGTATTTCCAAAGGTGAAATTCAAATAGACGAATTAAAAATGACAGAGGAAGATTTTGTTAAGATTAGCAAGATTTATATTGTTGCCTGCGGATCTTCTTATCATGCCGGTGTGACCGGTAAATATGTTATTGAAAATATTGCCAGAGTGCCGGTAGAAGTGGACTTGGCATCGGAGTTTCGATATCGTGACCCGATTATTGATGAGAATGCGTTGGTCATTGTAATCAGTCAGTCCGGAGAAACGGCAGACAGCCTTGCGGCAATGGCAGACATGCGTGCGCGAGGTGTCAAAGTGCTTGGTATCGTAAATGTGGTTGGCAGCAGTATTGCAAGAGATGCGGATTACGTCATGTATACCTGGGCCGGACCCGAAATTGCGGTTGCTACGACTAAAGCCTACAGTGCACAGCTTATGGCCCTGTATTTGTTCGCTATGAAACTTGGTAAAATCAAAGGCGTATTGTCGGACGATGATTTTAAAACAATGCTTGATGATATGAAGCTTTTACCGCAACAGGTAGAGTTTCTTTTGTCCAACCAGCGTAAAATCCAGAAGTTTGCCAACCGCTATGTTGCGGCAAAGAGTATCTTTTTTATCGGGCGCGGCATAGATTATGCAATTTCACTGGAAGGTTCGCTTAAGTTAAAAGAGATTTCATATATCCATTCGGAGGCTTATGCGGCGGGAGAATTGAAACACGGCACGATTTCGCTGATTGAAGAAGGTACTTTGGTGGCCTGCGTGGCAACCCAGGAGCATTTGTATCAAAAGACCATCAGCAATATGGTCGAAGTAAAGGCCCGCGGAGCTTTTGTGCTGGCAGTGACCAATGAAGGGAATTATGAAATGGAAGCGTCAGCGGACTATGTAATTTACATTCCGAAGACGAATCGCTATTTTACAAATACGTTGGCAATCATTCCTTTGCAGTTGTTTGGTTATTACGTGGCAGTCGGAAAAGGCTGCGACGTGGATAAGCCCAGAAACTTAGCCAAATCAGTTACGGTAGAGTAGAAGGAAGAAAAGAGAATGAAAGACACGGATGAAGAGTTAAAAGATAAAATAAAAGATAAGATTGCGCCATTTAAAGGGAAAATAATTTCAGCAATAATAGGTACTGTCGTTACTGCAATAATCGGTGTTTTCGGCGCCAAAGAAGTCATACCGAAATCCCCGCTTGAGGAAGCTGGCGAATATATGGAGTCGGATCAGTTTGCGGAAGATGTTAATAAATGGCAGAACGTAGCGCAATTGAATGTGGAGGCATCTAAATCTCTGGTGGGAATTTATCCTGATACAAAGTCGGAGGCAGATAATGTGAATTCTTCCGAATATGCAGACGCAACAGGCGTTATTATTGATATCAGCAATGACAAGATTGTGATTGCCACGTCGTTAAGCCGTATCCCGGGAGATAAAATATGTGTGCAAATCGCAGAACAAAGTGATATAAGTGCGGTTGTCAGAAACATTGATTCCAATACAGATGTTGCAATTATAATTGTAAATACAGAAGATTTACAGACCGAGACGTTAGCACTGATTAAAGCTGTAACACCGACTTCAGAAGACGTTAAAAGAGAGATGACAGCATACGGGGCTGCGTTTTATTCAGATGGTAATGTGGGATTTTTACCTGCGGATGTTACAGACGCAAAGTATGAGCAAACTCTGCAGGATGGGCAGACCTTGTCCTTGGTAGAGATAGGTGGTAAAGATGAACAGGCAGAGACAAACAGAATCTATTATACGGAGAACAAGGAAGTGCTCGGTATCAGTTTTACCGGTGAAGCAGACAATCTGAAAGAGGGATGTGATTATATTTTACCGATAGAGATTGTGTTGCAAATTGCAGGCTTGGATGCGAATTAGCAATAACAGTTTCACCATATAGTCATCACAGATTTGTCACAGGCAGACTATATAGTAACTTTCGTATAAAAACGGGATGTACCGTAAGGAGGGTTTTATATGAATGAAGAAATGAATAACGGCAAGAAAAAAGGCGGATTTTGGAAACGTTTTTTTGCAAATATAGGATTCGGTATTTTATTCGGAGTATGTGCAGGTATTGCCTTTTTTGGCGTAAAATTGGTGTATGAAATTGCGCCCATGGATGAATTGCTTGTAATGAGCGGTTTAAAAGAAGCACCCGAAGAAAAAGAGCCGGAATTATGCTGGACATTTGGTGACAGCGGTGTGATTATTGCACAGACAAATGCAATGGAAATCGGCGCCGAGGAAGTAAGCGGAGAAATTCTTAATGTGCAGGAAGTCGTAAAGCAGACAATGCCTGCAACCGTCAGTGTCAGTTTGACGGCAGATTATCATATTTACGGAACCGTACAGGAAGTAAATTCCGCAGGTTCTGGTATTATTGTAGGACAAAATGATACGGAGCTGTTGATTGTAACTAATTATCACGTGGTTGAAGGCGGTAAGGAAATTAAAGTGCAGTTTTGTGATGGTACGGAAGGAAATGCAACCGTAAAAGGACAGGACATTCCTATGGACTTGGCTGTTATGTCGGTGCCTTTGGAAGAATTGTCACAAGAGACCAAGGACAATATTAAAATTATCCAGTTAGGTGATTCGGATGCCTTGGAAGTTGGCGAACCTGCCATTGCAATCGGTAACTCATTGGGTTACGGACAGTCGGTTACGACCGGTGTTGTCAGTGCCTTAAATCGCGAAATGACATTGGAAAATGGGGAAAAAGGCACTTTTATCCAGACGGATGCTGCGATTAACCAGGGTAATTCCGGTGGCGCGCTTTTAAATAATAAGGGCCAGTTAATCGGTATCAATTCCAATAAATTAGGCGGTACTTATGTGGAAGGTATGGGTTATGCAATTCCCATCAATGCGGCGGAGCCTATTATTTCACAGTTGATGAATAAAGAAGAACTGGTGGCATTGCCGGAGGATGAGCAGTCATACCTTGGAATCAGCGGTGCAACTTTAAGCAGCAGCCAGGCTGCCATGCAAGCTGTGAGACCGCCTGTAGGTGTTTATGTAGCAGGTATTATCAAAGGCGGACCGGCAGAACTTGCAGGCCTGAAGCGTGGTGACGTAATTACCAAGTTTGAAGGGAATTCCATTGCAACCATGGAAGAATTGCAGAAGTATTTGGCTGCATATCCTGCGGGCGAGACCATTGTTTTAACTTATGAACGTTTGGAAAACGGTGAGTATGTAGAGTATGAGTGCGCAGTGATTTTACAGAAGAAAGAATCGTAAAGAGGATATAGAGGAGCGTTATGAGTTTAGAGTTTGACGAATTGGAAGAAGAGAAGAAAGATATAAATAACAGCGTCGAAGAAGCTTCTTCGGAGGACGTTGTAAATTTGACCGAAGATAAAAAAGAAAACAATAAAGAGGACGATTACGAAGATGTTTGTTTTATGTGCAGACGTCCGGAACATATTACCGGTAAAATGTTTAAATTACCCAATCATATCTGCGTTTGTAATGATTGCATGCATAAGACAATGGATACGGTCAGCCAGTATGATTATCAGGGAACGTTAAACCATCCCGGAATGATGATGACGCCGGAGGAGTTTAACTCTTTCCAGAATCAGTTTCCCAATATTACTTTTATGAATTTGGCGGATTTGCAGGGACAGGGAGGTATTCCCAACAAGCAGAAGTTAAAGAAGAAAAAAACTGCAGAGGAAAGCAAGCAGGAAACACCGGCGATTGATATTAAAAAGATCCCCGTACCACATAAAATCAAAGCGCAGCTGGATGACTATGTGGTAGGACAGGAACATGCAAAAAAGGTGATTTCTGTTGCGGTTTATAATCATTATAAGCGTGTCGCAACCAATACTATGGACGAGATCGAAATCGAGAAGTCTAATATTCTCTTAATCGGTCCCACCGGTTGCGGTAAAACTTATTTGGTAAAGACGTTGGCAAAGCTTCTGGATGTGCCTTTGGCGATTGCAGATGCAACTTCCCTTACCGAAGCAGGCTATATCGGTGATGATATCGAAAGCGTATTAAGCAAGCTTCTTGCGGCAGCAGGAAACGATACTGAGAAAGCTGAACGCGGTATTGTTTTTATCGATGAAATTGATAAAATTGCTAAGAAAAAGAATACCAATTCCCGTGATGTCAGCGGTGAATCCGTACAGCAGGGGATGCTAAAGCTTTTGGAAGGTGCAGAAGTGGAAGTGCCCGTGGGTGCCAACAGTAAGAATGCTATGGTACCTCTGACAACAATTAACACCAGAAATATTCTTTTTATCTGTGGCGGGGCCTTTCCTGATTTGGATGAAATCATTAAGCAGAGACTGTCAAAGCAGAGTGGAATCGGTTTTAATGCAGATTTAAAAGACCGTTATGACAAAGAAAAGAATATCCTGAAAAAAGTAACGGTAGAGGATATCAAAAAGTTTGGTATGATACCGGAATTTGTGGGTCGTTTGCCGATTATCTGTACGATGGAAGGCTTAGGCAAGGATATGCTTGTAAATATCTTAAAAGAGCCGAAAAACGCTATTTTAAAGCAGTATCAGAAACTTTTGGAACTGGATGAAGTGCAGTTGCTTTTTGATGATGAGGCTTTGGAAGCCATTGCTGAGAAAGCGATGGAAAAAGATACGGGTGCCCGTGCGTTGCGCGCTATTATCGAAGAATTTATGCTGGATATTATGTATGAAATTCCGAAAGATGAGAATATCGGTACCGTAACCATTACCAGAGAATATATTGAGGGCAAGGGCGGACCGCGCATTGAAATCAGGCAGAATGCCAGGAAGAGCAAGGCGGAAGAATAATTGAAATATATGCGTTAAAGCAATCTTGCGTAGTTTGATGCGCAAATTTGTCTAAAAGCGTATTATGAGGGAGTATTTTGCATAAACTGTAAAAACTGCAGTAAAGGCAGAATGATATGGATTGCAGAACCCGCATTGTATCGAATGATTATGCCGATTTAATGGTTGATTTTGATTTGGAAGTAGATAATTTAGAGAATACCGCAGGTGACTTCTGTTTTTATCAGATAGAAGACAACCTGCGGATTTTTTATGTGAATAGGGAAGAATTGCCGGATTTGTCGGTGTCGGATTACAGATATTTGTATCTGCCGGGGTGTTACGGTTTGATGCAGGTAGGAGATGCGATTCCGAATGTGGTGTTCAATACGGCCGCATTGGAGGCGGTAGGAAGTTTAAGGGTGCAAAGAGAGCCTTTAGGACTGACGGGGCTTGGTTGTGTCTTTGTGTGTATTGATTCCGGAATTGATTATACAAGCCCCGTTTTTCGGCGAGCTGACGGTAGCAGTCGTATTCTTGCTATCTGGGATCAGGAGGAGCAGAGCGGCACACCGCCGGAAGGCTTTCTGTATGGGAGTGAGTATGGGAGAGAGCAGATTAATGGGGCGCTTGGTTCGGATAATCCTTATGAAATTGTGCCCACAAGGGATATTGCAGGTCGTCATGGAACAGCACTTGCAAGCATTGCGGCCGGCAGCAGTTTGGAGGAAGGGACTACTTTCTTAAGTGCGGCATCGGATGCGGATATTGTAGTTGTAAAATTAAAGCAGGCAAAGCCTTATTTAAAAGAGTATTATCTGGTCCCGGAAGATACGCCCTGTTACCAGGAAACGGATGTGCTTACGGCTTTAAAATACGCGGTAGGCTATGCTGAAGCCCTTCGCAGACCGGTATGTATTTGTTTGGGAATAGGGACGAGTTTTGGGGATCACGCAGGCAATTCTATATTAGAGAAATATATTAACCGACTAAATACATTGCGTAACATTGCGGTGGTGCTTCCTGCAGGAAATGAAGGAAATGCAGGGCATCATTACAGGGCATTGTTTGCAACGGAGGATGTAGGCGCAGTGCAAAATGCGGAAATAAGAGTCGGGGAAGGAAATAGAGGATTTTTGGCAGAAATTTGGGGGAGTATTCCTAGTCTTTTTCGCATATCTTTGCGTTCGCCCGGTGGGGAAGAAATCAGGGATATTTCATTTCGGCTTGACACGACGCGGGTATATGAGTTTGTTTATTCGGATACGCGGGTAACAGTGGATGCACTGTTGGTGGGGCAAATTTCCGGGCAACAGTTGGTGGTTATGCGATTTGAGAATCCGACGCCCGGAATTTGGACCATCGGCATTGAATTGGAGGAAGAAAATGTTCCTGCAGTGTGCGATATCTGGCTGCCGATACAACAGTTTCTAACAGGTGATGCATATTTCTTGGAACCGACACCGTATATTACGCTTACAATGCCCGCAACCGGTGCATCTGCCATCTGTGTATCTGCCTATAACGTGGATACGGGCGGTTTCTTTCAGGAGTCGGGGCGCGGATTTACACGGGCGGATGTGATTAAGCCTGATTTTGCGGCACCGGGCGTAAATGTACCTAGCGTAATAGGAGCGGTCAGCGGGACCGGTGCTGCGGCTGCATTAACAGCCGGCACAGTATTGCAGTTTATGCAGTGGGCAGTGGTAGAGGGCAGGCGTCCGTTGGTAAACGGCGCAGAAATTAAAAATTATTTGATTCGCGGAGCGCGACGCGACGATAATCTAACCTGGCCTAATCGGGAATTTGGATATGGAAAATTAGATATTTACGAAACGTTTGAGCGGTTGAGGAGAGTGTAAAAGTATTAGAATTATTTTTATAAAAGAAAATAACAAGGTTGACGCGGATTGAGTGGATTAAAATATAAAATTTTTCACAATAAAAACATAAGAAAAATAAGTGGTTTGAAGCTTAAAAATAGTCCAACAAATTAAATAAATTGTTAAAAGTGCCGATTTTTTGTTTTTTAAGAAATCGGTCTTTTCTTTTGGTAAAACTTGTGTTATATTCGAAAATACCTTCTGAAATAAGCTTCGGAAACAGGGGTTATTTCGGTTCTGTGCGAAGTTCGATTCGCAAGATCAGCAATGAATTCTGCATTGCTGAATTTTCCATGGAAATACAATTGAATATTGTAAAAGAAACGTTTCTCGCAGAAGTTGTATGTATGAAAGGAGAAAAAAGTTGAAAAAATTTATTCGTATGAAAAGGCGATTTAGCTTATGTTGTGTTGCTTTTATGGCAATTGCATTGATTTGTATTCCGATGTCTGTAAAAGCTGAGGAAATTGTATTAACCTATCCGATTTATCATAAACATATTGCAAGTTGTGAAACTGTAGTAAATAAGACAATGTCGGCAAATGGGGCAAGTGCCTTGAGGACGGTAAGAACAGATACGTGCGCTTGTGGGGGCCACCATGATTATTATGAATTTAATGCATCATGTTCTTGCGGAAAAACGTGGCACACGACAGGGCACGCTTGTGTTAACAGTCCGGCAGGAAGCTATCAGGGAAGTTGTACAAATTATTCTCGTATTAATTGTAATACATCGCATTTACATCCGGTAAAAGACTATATATGTGGTCAAACCGAAAGTACCATAATTGATACGATAACAATTTTTTTTAGTACTTTACAACCGGTATGGGAAGTTGAAATGAGTGCTCAAGCCGGTAGCATGTTAAATGATGTAGGACTTGCGTGGGAAGGTACGGAGGGAAATGCGCAGATGAGTGTCTCTGCCAATGGTGAATACCATTTGTATGCAACCTATAAGGAACAAGATATTGAGTATGTTTCTGATATAGTTGTGGCAGTGAACAATATAGATTGGGAGGCGCCGTTTGTTAGTGAGATTAAATCGGATAAAGAAGATTTTACGGCGGATAACATTATATTATCTTTAGAGGCAAGCGATTCGGGCGGATTGCCGGAAAACTATGTGAGTTGGAATGGTAATGAGTTCGGTAGCAGTAATTGTTTTGAAATCGAAGAGAACGGAACCTACGAAGCTGTGGTGAAAGATATTGCCGGAAATGAGGTTGTGCGAACCATTAAAATTGAAAATATTGACAAAATGCCTCCGAAAATTACAGAGCTAACAACGGACCCCAAGCCATGGTATTCGGGAGAATGTAAAGTGACGGTTTTAGCAATTGATCAAGGAAATGGTAATGATGGTAGCGGATTGCCGGAAAACGCGTATTCCTGGGATGAAGGGAATACTTGGACATCGCAAAATTGGGTGTCATTGTCTGAAGAAGGGATTGTTACGTTGTGGATTAAAGATAATGTAGGAAATGTTTTACAGAAAGATATTGAAATGCGTCATCAAAAAAGACCTTCAGATAACAATAATGACAACAATCAAGTTGAAGAAACTACCTCGGAACAAATGGAAGAAGAAACTGAAACACCGTCTTCAGAAGAAAGTATTAAAGTGGAAGAAGAAAGTGAAGAAACAATAATTGAGGAGAGTCCTGAAGAAGAATTAATCTATACATTTTTGCCGGAACCTAATTGGGATAATGATGTGATAGAAATACAAGTAGAAGAAGAAACTGTATATGCTGAAAAAGAGAACAACGAAATGAAGGTTTTGGAGAATGCTGAACTTTCTTTTGATTGGATGTGGATTTTGTGTTTAACAATAGTAGGAGTAGTATTCTTAAGTATGCTTTTATTTTTTGCATATGTATATATGTGGATGTGCCGTATTTATGAAGTGGATAATCGACAAAAAGAACGACAACTTGGAACGACAGGCATTCGGTTGCAAAAGAAAGGGTATTCAGTAAAAGTAGGCGAAGCAATTATTCATAAAGCAAACAGCAGAATTTTAAAAGCAAAGTTGCCGAACTGGTTTGTCAAGCTTGCGGAGTACAAGCCTTTTAAAATTATAGTTGGAGAATCTGTGATAGACAAATATGTAGAACGAGAAATTGATTTTCATATTAATTTATAAAAAAGGGGAAAGCATAAGCTTTCCCCAAAATAAAAGAATTTTTATTTAAAAAGTTTATTTTTCATAAAGAAGATGGTTACCAATAAACCTAAAACCAAGGATGTCGCAACGATAATGACAAATCCAAAAGGACTATCTGCAAAAGGCATACCGACAGAAGCAACGTTCATACCGTAAGCGCTAAAAATCATGGTAGGAATAGATAAAACAATTGTAACAATCGCAAGGGTTTTCATAACCGTATTCAAGTTGTTGGATATTACGGAAGCGAATGCATTGGTCATACCATTTAAGATGCCGTTGTAAATGTTTGCCATTTCGATCGCCTGCTTGTTTTCGATAATTACGTCTTCCAGCAATTCTTCGTCTTCCGGATATTTTTTAAAACGTTCATTACGGAAAAGTTTTTCCATAACGACTTCGTTGGAACGAAGCGAAGTTGTAAAGTAAACCAAACTCTTTTCCAGTTTCAGAAGTTCAAACAAAGCACTGTTCTGAGTGGATTTGTGCAAATCATTTTCCAAAACTTCACTTTGGCGTTCGATGTTACGCAGATACATCAAATAAAGAGATGCCGTGCGGTATAATATCTGCATCATAAAACGTGATTTCATTGCGGTATTAAAATCGCGAACGCGTCCGTCGACAAAGGCCTTTAGAATAGGGCTTTCTTCGCTGCAAACAGTGATAATGGTCTTTTTTGCAATAAAAATAGACAAAGGAATGGTGTCGTATAATTCCTTCTCTGTATCTTCTTCAATGGTAGGGATATTTACCAAAACCATTGTGTAATTGTCCTCGTAAGCAAGTCGGGAACGTTCATCGGTATCCAATGCGGATTTCAAGTCATCTGCATCGATTGAGAATTTCTGTGAAATGTTAAGAATTTCACTTTCGGAAGGGCGGATCATAGAAATCCAGCAACCTTCTGTAGGTGAGTCCAGAGTACGTAAACTCCGGCCTTCTGAAAAATAGTAGTGTACCATTTCTAACCTTCTTTCTATGCCTTTGGGCACAAAAAAAAGAAGTTAGCCCATCAGCATTTCATATTCTTTTAAATTAGTGTTTGCGTGATAGGGGTCCGCGTCCATTTTCATTACCTCCTTAAAGTGATAATTCAAGTATATTTCTCGAAAAGAAAAAAGTCAACCAAGGGAATGAAAAAACTTCTAAAACATATACTTTATTAAGATATAGTATGCGCAGGTAATGTAATGTGGGAAAAAATAAAACAAATTTCAAGAATGGAAATTTTTCGCAATAGGGTCTTTTATAAAATTGTATCAATTGCTGCTTTATTAGCCGGAATTTGTGTATGTTTATATGCAGGCTTTCGTGAAGAAGAGGTTGTGGCTGTCGGTAATATGTATGGCGACCGTAAGCTGCCTATTTATTGCGTAGAAACAGAGGAAAAGGTGGTGGCGCTTTCTTTTGATGCGGCTTGGGGAAATGAAGATACGCAGGAAATTCTTGATATTCTGGAACGGCAGGATATTAAGGTGACCTTTTTTATGACCGGAGGTTGGGTAGAAGCATATCCGGAAGATGTGAAAAAGATATATGAGGCAGGTCATGAACTTGGAAATCATAGTGAAAATCATCTGAATATGTCAGAACTTTCCATGTCGGAAATTGAAGAAGAAATTATGCTGGTTCATAATAAAGTAAAAGAGTTAACGGGATACGATATGCAGGTATTCCGCCCGCCTTACGGAGATTATGATAATGATGTAATAACCGGCGTGGAAAACTGCGGATATTATGCCATTCAATGGGATGTTGACAGCTTGGACTGGAAGGACTACGGATGCGAGTCTATCATTAAGACGGTAACCTGTCATAAAAACTTGGGATGCGGTTCGATTATTCTATGCCACAATGGTGCGAAGTACACGGCTGATGCGTTGGAAGAGTTGATCATAGCATTAAAAGAACAGGGATATTCTTTCGTTAAAATGTCAGATTTGATATACAAAGAGAATTATCGGATGGATGTAACGGGACGGCAGTGCCCGTGCGAAGAATAGTAAGTGGGGCCTTAAAGAAAAGCCTAATGCCGACATAATAATTTTATATTGACAAAAAAAGACACAACGTCTATTATGAATTCGTAACTAAATATCAGATATACGCTAGGGGTGCTAATTTGCTGAGACGGGGCCTTAGTCCTAACCCTCATTACTTGAACCGGATAATACCGGCGGAAGGAAGCAGTAATATACAAATTCGTTCGAATCCGGATTTGTATGTTTGATTCGAGAGTAACCTCCTGCGTATGCAAAGGAGGTTTTTTTATGTCATTCTTTTTTACTGCAGAAGAGTATGACGGAGTAACATCCTACCTTCCCACAACTGCGGGCTATGCCGTGTTGATTGCGGTTATGTTGGCAATTCTTTTGATTGCCTGCTATTGCAACGGAAAGAAAAATGCAAAGCTTAGCAGTAAGCAATTGGCATTTTCGGCAATGGCAATGGCACTTGCGGTGGTAACTTCAATGATTAAATTATTTGAGTTGCCAATGGGTGGTTCGGTTACTTTGTTTAGTATGCTCTTTGTTGTATTAATCGGCTATTGGTTTGGTCCGAGAGCCGGTCTCATGACCGCCATTGCATACGGATTTCTCCAGTTGATTCTGGAGCCTTACATTATTCATCCGATGCAAATGCTGGTGGATTACATTTTTGCTTTTGGGGCACTTGGTTTGTCCGGTATTTTTGCCAATAAAAAGCATGGACTTTTGATTGGATACTGGGTGGCGGTGTTCGGACGTTTTGTATTTGCGTTTCTGTCGGGGATGATTTTCTTTGGTTCCGCGGCAGCAGATTACAATATGTCCATTCCGGTTTATTCGGCAGTGTACAATGGTTCCTATCTTTTAGCCGAAGGGCTTATGACAACCATTATCATTTGCATACCGCCTGTGAATAAAGCACTTGCAAAAGTGAAAAATATGGCGCTTTCCGATAATAAGCGGAAGAGTAAAGAAGATAAGCAGGAAGTTTAAAAAGATATAACCTGGGAAATAAAATTAACCGTCTGTTCTGTTAGGATACATTCTATGTCGCATAAGGCGGCATGAAAGTAACCTAAAGGATGGGCGGTTTTTGTTTTGGGTTGCTATTTTGGGTAAAAAGGAAGTGTTTCTATATTACTGTTTCAAAACTCTTTGCCGAGATTTTACCCTTATTTTCCACTCTTTGCTTGTAAAGAATTGTGAAATTGAGTATACTAGTGCAGAAAGCGAATTTTAACTAAGTGCAATAAATATCGGCATTGGTTCAAATATAAAAATTCGCACGGAGGAATATGAGCTGGGAAAGTAATGTACGAAAAGTGGTTCCTTATGTGCCCGGTGAACAGCCTAAGGTAGCCAATATCATAAAATTAAATACAAATGAAAATCCCTATCCCCCTGCACCCGGTGTGACAGAGGCTATGGAGAGATATACAAAGCGTTCCGAAGAACTTCGTCTTTATCCGAGTCCAACGGTAGAGAATTTAGTGCAGGATTTGGCGGAGTATTATAAGCTTTCGGAAGAACAGATCTTTGTAGGCGTGGGTTCGGATGATGTTCTGGCAACGGCGTTTTTGACCTTTTTCAATTCAAAGAAGCCGGTATTGTTTCCGGATATTACCTACTCTTTTTATGAGGTGTGGGCACAGCTTTATAATATCCCCTATGAGAAAAAGGCTTTGGATGCTGATTTTAAGATTAGCAAAGAGGATTATTTCGGCGAAAACGGCGGTATTGTAATTACCAATCCTAATGCGCCGACCGGTATCGCGGAAAGCAGAGAATGGGTTGAAGAAATTATCAAGGCGAATCAGGACAGTGTTGTGATTGTGGACGAGGCCTATGTTGATTTTGGCGGTGAAACCTGCCTTCCGTTGATTGAGAAATACGACAATGTTTTAGTGGTACATACCTTCTCGAAATCACGTTCCCTTGCAGGGCTTCGTGTAGGCGTCGGTATGGGTAGCAAGAAGTTGATTAAATATTTGAATGATGTGAAGTTTTCAATCAATTCTTATACCATTAACCGTCCGACATTGGAGTATGCTTCACTTTCGTTAAAGGATGAATGTTATTTCAAAGAATGTGTGGATAAAATTTGTGCCACAAGAGCTTGGACGATGGAAGAGTTATCGAAACTTGGCTTCTCAATGACAGACAGTAAAACCAATTTCTTATTTGCAAAACATGCAACAGTGCCTGCGGAAGAATTGTTTGAGATGCTGAAGACAAAGGGCGTGTATGTAAGATATTTTAAAGCACCCCGCATCAATGAATATCTTCGTATCACTATCGGTACAGATGAAGAGATGCAGGTATTGGTTCGTGAGTTGAGTGCATATTTGAATCAGTAATTCATTTTTATGAATGCAACAGCAAGAATATAAAGTATTAAATGTATAAAATAAACGCAGAAATGCAGGCTAAAGGAGATTTTGTATGACAGCAGTAGCAGAATGGTTTGCCCAGACGTTAGGGCAGTATATATCACCGGAGTGGGTTGTTTTTATCATTTCCATGATTCCGATTTTGGAGTTGCGAGGAGGCTTAATTGCATCTTCTATTCTTAATATTCCAATCGTAAAAGCAATTCCGTTTTGTATTGCAGGAAATATTATTCCTATCCCTTTTATCTTACTTTTTATTAAAAAGATTCTTAAGTGGATGCAGAATATTAAAGGTTTGCGCGTGATTGCAAACTGGCTTGAAAAAAAGGCAATGAAAAAGAGCGACGCATTGAAAAAAGGAGAATTCTGGGGCTTGGCATTGTTTGTAGGTATTCCTTTGCCCGGTACAGGTGCGTGGACCGGTTCTTTGATTGCCGCTTTGTTTGATGTAGATATAAAGAAAGCCGTCTTGGCAGAACTTTTGGGTATTATTATTGCAACCATTATCATGTCAATTCTTTCCTATGGTTTGTTGGATGTAATTATGGGATGGTTTGCATAGTTTGACAGAGGTATGTAATGGAATCTTATACAGATTTTGCAAGTGTGTATGACACTTTTATGGATGAAACGCCTTATGAAGCATGGGCGGAGTTTCTTCATAACCTGATAAAAGAATACGGCATATCCGAACCGGTGTGCGATGATTCGGAAAAGAATCTTGTGCTTGATTTGGGGTGCGGTACCGGGACATTGACCGAATTGTTATATCGTAAAGGTTACGATATGATTGGCGTGGATTTTTCGCAGGAAATGCTGAATATCGCAATGAATAAAAAAGAAAAGTCCGGCAGTGACATTCTTTATTTGTGTCAGGATATGCGTGAGCTGGATTTATACAGTACCATCGGTACTGTAATCAGTGCCTGCGATTCGGTGAATTATTTGTTGGAAGATGAAGAAGTTATTGAGACGTTTCGTCTGATCAACAACTATTTGTATCCCGGCGGTGTTTTTATTTTTGATTTTAATACCGTGTACAAATATGAGCAGGTAATCGGTGATACTACCATAGCGGAGAATCGGGAAGCCTGTAGTTTTATCTGGGATAATTTTTATCACGAAGAAGAGTGCATCAACGAGTACGATTTGACCATTTTTGTAAAAGAGGAAAATGAGTTATTCCGTAAGTTTACGGAGACACATTATCAGAGAGGCTATACCCTTGATGAGATGAAAATGTTCATCAAGAAGGCGGGACTTCAATTTGTAAAAGCCATTGATGCGGATACGCACAAGGCACCTACGGAGGCAAGCGAACGCATTTATGTGATCGCCAGAGAGCAGGGGAAGAAGTCAGTGTAACTTCCCTGTGTAAATTGGAAAGGAGACCGGCGAAAGCGGTTTGGGATATGAGTGATTATATTGTAAGAGCAACGGCGGCTGACGCGCAGATACGTGTGTTTGCGGCCTATACAAAAGATATGGTGGAAGAAGCCAGAAGACGTCATGAAACCAGCCCGGTTGCAACTGCAGCATTGGGACGTTTGATGACTGCCGGAGCAATGATGGGAAGTATGTTAAAAGGTGAGAAAGACCTTCTTACCTTACGCATCAATGCAAGCGGTCCGATACAGGGGATTACAGTTACTGCGGATTCAAAAGCCCGTGTAAAAGGGTATGTAGGAAATCCGAATGTAATACTGCCGGCAAATAAAGTCGGAAAGTTGGATGTAGCAGGTGCTGTCGGCATCGGTTTTATGGATGTTATCAAAGATATGGGACTCAAAGAACCCTATGTTGGTCAGACGGTGTTACAGACTTCCGAAATTGCGGAAGATTTGACTTTTTACTTTGCAAATTCTGAGCAGGTACCTTCTTCGGTGGGACTGGGCGTTTTGATGAATAAGGACAATACCGTAGCTCAGGCCGGCGGTTTTATTATCCAGTTAATGCCTTTTGCATCGGAAGAAGTCATTGCACAGCTGGAAGAAAATTTAAAAGACATTACCAGCGTAACAACATTATTAGCGCAGGGGAATACACCGGAGGATCTGGTGAATATTCTTTGTAAAAATTTGGATCCTGTGATTAATGATAAGCTGGATACGGGATTTTACTGTAATTGCGACAGAGCCCGCGTAGAAAAAGCATTAATCAGTGTGGGACGAAAAGAACTGCAGGAAATGATTGACGATGGTGAAGAGATTGAAATGAAATGTCATTTCTGTAATTCGGCCTATGTGTTTACAATTGAAGATTTGAAAGGTTATTTAGCCAAAGCAAGAGCATAATAAAACTGCCTTTGTGATATGTGCCCGGAATTTAAGGTGTGTATCAACAAAGGCAGTTTTTTGATTAATATAGTTGATTTGTTTTAAGTATAACAATCAAATATTAGTTTTTATTCGCGCTTTCCTATTACGATTGCACATAAGGCAGGTACACATAAAATATATGGTAGCACATAGCGGACTAATACGCATGGACCTAAAAATAGTGGTATGACCAATGAAAAAATAAAAACAAACGGTAAAACAAATTTGTGTTTTTTGTTTTCCAAATTCCAAATAAAGAACATTGCAATTATCCACAGATATGTTGAAGGCGAACATATTGTAAATAATAAAATATTATTCTGATAATTATTGTATGAAAATAGTGAATCAAAATAGTGAAAAACGATGGGTAAAAAACATTGTTCTTCTATGCCTAATTCACACTGTAATGTAGGTAAATAACCAATTCGTGAGGATACACCATAGAATTGAGAAAAGGACGCATCATATATATACCAATAACCTATGGTATGATGCAAAAATGCCTCTGCATATTGTATTGGAAAACGACAGGCCAGTTTAAAATATATGCTGATAAAACATTCAAAATTTTCCATTCCTTGTGCTCTTGCTTTTATCGGGTCCGAGTTCCTTAAATTATATTTTTCGATATCCGGTAAAATAGTGTAGAGTGCCTCTTGTTCTTCTATAGTTATTTCTTCTCGCATTACGTTATTAACATAAGCCAATTGCTGATATGGAATGCTTAGTATTTCGTTCGAAGAGCTTCCGCTTGCTTTTGTAACAAAGATAGCACTTGATTGAAGAATAAAAAATATACCTATGCCTATTAATGTATATGTGAGCAATTTTATTTTGGCTTTTCTTTTTTCTTTTTGAATAAGCATAAATGCTTCTACTAAAAGAATAATACTTACTGTTAAAATTCCGTTTTTTTCGTGTAAGGCAAATTGCAGTAATTGCTGAAATGTAGATTAGTATATATTTTTTACTTGAGCAATAACCTTTAGAATCCAGTTCCCAATAACATAAGCAAATAAAAATGACTAAAAATAAGCCTGAAAATAGAGTATCCTTTACTAGTGATATTGACATGCCTGAAATGAATGGCGCAAAACAAGTGAAAAGTAATGCAAGTATGCGATACCATATTCTAAGGCCAAGTCTTTTTAGAAATAGATGCATATACGAAATCATGGTAGAAAGCAAAATCATTTGGGTGATTGTTGCCAATAGAACGCCAATATTTACGTTGTGAAATAATTCTTCGCCAATTATATTATAGAAAAATTTCAAATAAAAGGTATGAAAAAGAGGATGCGGTGTTGAGTATGTTCCTATATGTTGGTTTATTTGAGCACTTGCATCATAATTCATAAGTCCGGGATAATATGCTAATAGTAGAGGTAACCATGCGAGAAAATGGGATAATAAACAAATTAAACAGTATGCAATATCTTTTTTTTCAGAAAAGTAAAGCTCCATTTTGGAATTAACAAAAAATATTTCGGACAGCAAAATTTTTTCAATAAAAAGTGTAAAAATAAAATCAAGACACCGGGGATAATTGCTTACAACAGAACACTACCCAGTTGCTTGGCGGTGATTGACTTATTTACTGATATTGTGGCACCCAAGAAAAAGGACAAACTAAATAAGTAACAAAATGAAATTGCGATAAATAGTTTCTTTTTTGAGAAGGATTTCATGTTATTTCTCCTTTTTATCTTGTAGTAAGAGTGCGGTTGCGAAAGCATACCAAGTAATGGACAAATCGCGGTATGTAAATATTGCATGTATTACGGAGTGGTTAATTGTTAACATATACCACGCAATGGGGTATAAGGCTACAGCACAAACAGCCAAGATAAGGGAAATATTGATATGAAACTTTCTGTTTTTGATTAATAAAAATACCGCATAAGAAAAAATTATGAGCAAAAGAATCAAAAATATTCCGTTTCGATACATTTTAGCATTGCATAAAATAGAATCCAAAAAGGTGTAGGTATATCCTGAAACATTATTAGAACTTCTGGTTAAGAATGCTTGAAAAGCACTTGCAATTATATTGTTAGGTGTAAAGATTGAAGCTATAATCCATTTGGCAGCAAACATTCCAAGGTATCCGATTGACCACATAATGCTATAGCGTAATAGTTGTATAAAATTCTTTTTTAAAGTTCCGCTTTTTCTGCTTAAGGAAAATAGAAGAATAAGTGGTACACCTAAACTTACAATTGGATATGTTAGTAAATCAAAAAAAGCTGTTAGTATTCCGACCAATTCGAAAATATAAGATATTTCCCATTTGTCATCTCTTTCGTAATTAGCAACAATTGCGAACATTGCAAACATAGTAATATAGTAAACGGGAGAATACTGAAGAGATTGAAATGTTGCGCCCGGAATCAAAGTAATCCACATAACAATGATGGGCGGAATTAATTGATTGTGATTCTTTTTGTTTAATATTAGGAGAACGCAAAATAAAGCCAAAATCTGGCATATCATGTTTATAAAACGAATACTGGAAATGGAAAATAGGCATAGCAGGGGCTTAATTATGATTTGATGACCATGCCAATATCGGGCATATTCCTGAGTTATTATTGATGAATCATTTTCGTAGATATAACTGTATAATGGCCCGGTGGGGTCGATGGAGTCGGGAAATTTTAAATACGGAGAAAGCATTGTATCTAAAAACTTATTATCGGTTTCTGTAAATGCAATATTCAATATCAATCCATCGGTAAAATTATCTAACTTACTACCGGCAACACCGTTCCAGACGTATTCCGGTTCGTTTAAAAGAGTTACAACCGAACCGGAAACATTGTCTTTTACTGCGCTTTGAGGTATCCATTTTGTTAAATAAATAAGGATGCTTCCCACAATAGCGGAAATTAAAATCAAAACAAATGTTTTGAGAAGTTTTGTTAAGAATTTTTTCTTTGTCATAGTGTTTGTATAGTGCTTAATTAAGCAATCCTTTCAGTGTATTTTGAAAAATGACGTATTCTTTTGCGTGAAGAGAGAATTATAAATAATTCAATAGTCATAAATATATTATATCATTTTGGAAGTACTGTAAATAAACAGAATATACAACTTTATTCTTCCGGTTCTGTCATTGCCTGCGATACCCTTGCTTTATCAAGGGAGCTTCTGATTGCTTCCAAAATCACCAAAGAAGTATATTTGGCATCGGAAGAATATGTAACATCATCAATGGACTGGGTACTGATAATCTGTTTGGCAATGTCATTAAAAGAAGGTTCTACCAATGGAAACATCGTCTCTACATCTTCGCTTAAATTCACCAATTCTACGGAGGTAATGGTGTTGGCATCTACCATCACTTCAATGTCAATGGTCTGATTACCAAGGCTTACGGTTGTGGAATATATTCCCGGTATGTAAGCGGATTCAGAAACCGTCGGTGCCGGTATTTCCGGTGCTGTGTCTTCGGATTTGTCAGGCACAAACATAATAATCAGTAAAACAATAAACAGAATTCCCAGCAATGCAAAGATTGCGCTATATATAATTTCTTTCATACGAAGTACAACAATTTTGGTTTTATTACTCATATGCGTCACCACTTCCTTTTCTTATGTTTTAAGTGTATTCGCAGGTGGGAACTTTTATGATAGGGAATTAAAGAATGTGGAGCTTTTATGAAAAGAATACAAGCGGAAATAGGGCTTGAAATACGTTTTTCTTGTGGTTTTATGAAGAATATCATATAATTAGACTGGTATGTTTTAGGCATATACGGATCATGCCTGTTGACGTGGTATTATTTATAAAAAAGATCTGAATGAAAATATATATTTTTAGAGGTGAAAAAATATGAAATTTACAAAAATGCAGGGTTGTGGCAATGATTACGTCTATGTAAACGGAATGGCTGAAAAGGTTGAGAATAAAGCGCAGGTTGTGCCGGCGTTAAGTGACAGACATTTTGGCATTGGTGGCGACGGCGTGATTTTTATCAATAAAGGCGAGAAAGCGGATTTTGAAATGGAGATGTACAATGCAGACGGTTCCCGTTCGCAGATGTGCGGCAACGGAATCCGTTGCGTAGGCAAATTCGTTTATGATAAGGGACTTACCGACCAAAAGGAAATTACCGTAGAAAGCTTTGGTGCGGTAAAATATCTTACCTTAACCGTAGGCGAAGATAACAAGGTGTTTAAAGTTAAAGTGGATATGGACGAGCCGGAATTACAGGCGGATAAGGTGCCCGTAAAATGTGACAGTGAGCAGGCGGTTAAAATGCCTGTGGAAATGAACGGCAAAACCTATGAAATGACTTGTGTATCCATGGGCAATCCCCATGCGGTGATTTTTGTGGATGAAATTACGGACGATATGGTCTGGGTAGACGGCAAGGCTTTGGAAGTACACTCCATATTCCCTGAGAGAGCCAATATTGAGTTTGTGCAGGTTGTCAACCGCAATCATATCAAAATGCGTGTCTGGGAGCGTGGTTCCGGGGAAACCTTTGCCTGCGGCACCGGAAGTTGTGCCTGTGTAGTGGCAGGTGTTTTAAACGGTTTGACAGACCGAAACGTGACGGTATCTTTGCTTGGCGGCGATTTGGAAATTGAATGGAACGAAGATAACAACCGTGTGTATATGACCGGACCTGCGGTTACGGTTTTTGAAGGAGAAGTCTAGTACTTTGTTCCGGGGCAGGCGGACTGTCGGCAGTGAAAATTTTACAGAAGTGATTTTTATAAAAATGTACCCATAAAAACAAACAATCAGAATCGTATCTTAATTAGCAGGCGGTTCGGAAAGGGGAAAGATGACCCAATCGGAATTTGAGGCGAGTATTGCCAAAATTCAGCGTGGCGACAAAGAGGGCCTTCGGGAAATCTACGAAGCATACATCAGTTACATCTATATGATTGTACTGGGCTTGGTGGGGAACCGGGAGAATGCGGAAGACGTCACGTCGGAATTTTTTATTAAAATATGGACCGTTGCGGACAGTTATCAAAGCAACGGTGCGCATAAAGCGTGGCTGGCCACAATCGCGCGGAATATGGCGTTGGATTTTATCAGGAAAAATAAAAGAGAGATTCCGACGGAAGAGTTTGCGGAAGAAATCAGTACGGAAGAGACGCCGGAGGAACAGACTGTGGGAGAAATGTCCGTGCAGGAAGCGTTGGCGACCTTAAGCGAGGCGGAACGGCAGGTGGTGGATATGAAGGTCCTGGGTGAGATGTCTTTCCGGGAAATATCCGAAACACTACAGATCCCTATGGGTACCGTCACGTGGCGGTATCAAAATGCAATAAAAAAGCTAAGGAGGTGCGGTTATGAATAAAAACTTCGAAGAAGCATACAAAGCAGAAGTACAACAGAATATTCCCGATTTGTGGAACCGCATCGAAAGCGGTCTTCCGGAGAAAAAGGTAATACCGGAGGTGCCTGTTGCAGCGGTAGAATCAAAGCCTGTGCAAGAGGTAAAAGAAGTTCAAACAAATCTTAATCATAGATCAAATAAAAAGAAGAAAAATCCCTATGCATGGATGAAATGGGCGTCCCTTGCGGCTGCGGCCGTGCTGGTGATTATCCTGATTCCTACGCTGTTGGGAATTGGAGCTTTGTTCCTGATGTCAGATAAGAGTTTAAGTACGGATATGGCTATGAACGAAAGTACGGCAGAGCAAATGGCAACGACGGATAGTATGGCGGAAGAAGAGGTTAAACTGGAATCCGCTGATATGGAATCGACGGCAGAGGCACCGGCAATGAATCAGAACAACGCAGAAGACGGATATGCAGAAGAAGAGATGGCGGAAGAGAGCATTATGAGTGCAGAGCCTTCAAGTGATGTTTTAAGTGATGTCCAGTCGGCAGAATCAGAAAGTGAATATCCTTGGGAATTATACGCAGACGGCTTGTATGTCAAAGTAATTTCTGCAACGGCAACACAAGACGGTTATGAGGTAGAGTTAGAGTTGTACAAGTTACATGATAATCTGGCGGGGCCGGTTTTGGAGAACTCGCCGTATTATGATAACGGTATCATACAGGCAACCGTTTACAACGGCGAAGGAGAAGCGCCGGTAGTTGGTGAGAAATATACTGCAACTTTGTATGGTATACCGGAGCAGTATTCACTGATTTTACCCTTTAAGGCTGTATTGGAGCTGAAAGAATAAAAGCGCAATATAAAGGTAATTTACATGGGTATCGACGGGGTGTTTTACTGCGGCAGAGTAATATTGTGGTAGAAAGTCAAAGCGAAATCATGGTATAATGCAACAGAGTATGCTTCCGGGACGGATTCCCGGAAGATTGTTGTATTTTTGTGTACCGCCTAAAGCGGTTATATAAAAGTGAAAAGAGGAATTGAAATGAAAAAAGGAATTTTAAGAAGAAGTCTTATCGTCATTATGGTGGCAATCTGCATGTTAGGACTTATGGCATGCGATCATGGCCGTGTGGACCAGAACAGATTTGATGTGGACTTAAAGGCCGGATACGGTAATACCATTGAGATTGGTTCGTATGCACCTTTCTATGTGGAAATTACAAATAACGGAGCGGATTTTGAAGGTTCTGTACAGATGATTATTCCCGGCAGAGTCGGAAATAATGTAATGTATGAAAAAGAGCTTTCTCTTCAGGCCGGCAGTAAGAAAACCGTGGAACTTGTGGGTATGATTGATATGGTTACCCGTCAGGTAAATATCCGCGTGGCAGATACCAAGGGAAACGTGATTTGGTCTTCGTTGGAGAATTGTACCACTTCTGCAGATTTGTCCGATGTTAACGTGGGTATTTTAAGCGATGACTATTCTGCATTAGGCTATATGGACCATAAAACTTTCAGCCAAAGTAAGGAACTGACCACACAGATTTATGAACTGACCAAAGATTCTTTCCCTACAGACTGGCATGCATTGGAAATGCTGGATGTTATTGTGATTTCTGATTTCAGTACGGATATTTTAAGTGAAGAACAAATAAATGCATTGGGCCTTTGGGTAAGCGACGGTGGTTTGCTTATGGTGGGCACCGGCAGTACTTCCAATAAGACTCTGGCGTCATTAAACGGCAGATTTTTTGACGTGGAAATAGGTGAACTTGTAAGTTATGAAACCAAGTTTGGTTTGACGATTGCGGATTATACATATGATTACGCATATGATACTCCTACCTACAGTCCTTACGAGGATGATACTTATACCACTTTCTATGAACAGAATTATGAAGAACTGCGTGAGTGGCTGGAAGAAGAATTCATGGACCAGTTCAAGGATGACTATTATTATGACGACCAGTATGATACTTGGGATGAGTACTGGGAAGACAGTTTTTACTGGTATTGTTATGATAATTTTTATTCCATATACTTGGAAAGTATCAATGCCGGTTCCGGCGGTTATAACACTATGGACGAGATCCCTTATGTAAAAGCGGATGTGTTGGAGTTGTCAGGCTCCCTTCTTTCGGACCCGTCCACCCTTGTTTTTGAGGGGGACCGTAAAGACGGAAGAACTTACGATTTGGCATATGCGATTGAGCAGGGCGATGGCTATATTTTATTAAGCAGTATAGATTTTACGAAAACTCCCTTCAGCAGTTTTGAAGGAAATTCCACAATGTTTATTCATTGGGTGGAAACATTAATCGGCAAGAGGTGCTATAACGAGGCATTGAATTATTCCGATTATTCTTACGGATACTATAATCCTTATGAGATCAGCTATGATGAGGAAGAGATTTTTAACGGAACCGCTTCTGCTACGGTACCGCCTATATTGGTATATATTTTATTGATATTGGCTTATATTATTGCAATTTTAGTGGTTTACCTTGTGCTTCGCCATAAGAAAAAGACAATGAAACTATGGTTGTTATATCCGATTGTGGCAGCAGGATTGTCCATTATTATTTTCTGTATCGGTTTTTCAACAAGAATTTACAGACCGGTCATTAATGCTACAACTTTGATTACGCCGAATGGTAGTGCGTCTGTGCAGGAAACCTATGTAACGGTAACCGTACCCGAGAATAAGTCTTATGACGTAGGTTTCTCGCCGAGCCAGGGTGTTGAGTATATGAATTTGGACTACGACTACTATTATTACGATGATGAGGAAGAAATCGATTGGGATTCTTACAGTATCGGATATAAGTACGGCTATGAATCCGTAGATGTTACTTTGGGTGAGCATGAGGCTATGGCCGGAGTGAATTTCAAGTTGGATTCTGTTGTGGCAGACTCGGGCAACGTAATTATTCGTGTAAACGGCCCTATGGTATCAGATATTACAGTGAGCAATGCATATGGTTGTGATTTGGAAGATGCGGCTTTGATTATCGACGGCAAGGTATATGTAATCGGAGATATTAAGCAGGGTTCTACCGTAGAAGGTTCGCGTTTAAAGAAAGAAGATGAGATGACCTTATACAGGGACGGTTTGGGTTCCATTATTCTTCAGGATGAAAGCATGAAGGGATTTTTAGGATTTATGCTGGGTTCCATATCTTCGACTTATGATGAATATTTGTGTAAACTTCGTGCGCTGAATTCAATGTCAGACTACGTGGATCGTGAGGCATCTGAAATTGTATTTGTTGCAATTCCTTCGGAAAGTTCCGCAGCAAAACTGCAGGGAGCAACCGATTACAATGAGCGAAGAGTAGAAATCATATATGTGGAAAGCAATATTCCGGTAGTAGGTTGGTAAAGAAAAGCGGAGGAGAATCGATATGTTAGAAATAAAACATTTATATAAAAGATACGGCCGCTTTTTGGCCTTAAATGATATGAACCTTCACGTAGAACAGGGCGAGTTGTTCGGATTCGTAGGTTCAAACGGTGCAGGTAAAACCACGACTATGCGAATTTGTGTGGGACTTTTGGAAGCGACTGCCGGTGAAGTGTATATCGGCGGGCAGGATGTGCTTCAGAGCCGTAAAGCCATGAGTGAAAGAATTGGCTATGTGCCTGACTTTTTCGGTGTTTATAATAGTTTTACAGCGTTGGAATATTTGGAATTCTTTGCGGCTGCTTACGGAATTTACGGAGACGAGGCAAAGCAGCTTTGTACGGACCTTTTAAAATTAGTAAAACTCTCCGACAAGGCAAATGCGGATGTTAACGGATTGTCCCGCGGTATGAAGCAGAGAATGTGTCTTGCAAGAGCACTTGTGCATAACCCGGATATTTTATTCTTGGATGAACCTGCCAGCGGTTTGGATCCCAAGGCAAGATTTGAGTTAAAAGAAATTTTAAAGAATCTTTCTTCTATGGGAAAAACCATTGTAATCAGTTCACATATTTTACCGGAACTTGCGGAAATGTGTACCAGTGTTGGTATTATCGATCGCGGTCATATGGTGTTAAAAGGCACCATTGACGAAGTGCACAGAGCTGCAGCAATGTCTAGTCCGATTCTGATTACCGTGGCAGAAGAAGGCGTTGATCAGACCTTCTCTTTGTTACAGGAAGTGCCTAATGTACATAAGGTAACAGCGCAGGGCAATCGTTTGTCGGTTATGTTTGACGGTGGTAAGGAAGAAGAAACCGCACTTTTAAAGAAAATGGTTATGGAAGATATTCCCGTGTACTCCTTCACCAGACAGGAGGGCAGTCTGGAAAGCCTGTTTATGCAGATTGTAGGTAAAAACAGAAATGCAGGCGGAAAGGCAGGTGGCAGACGATGAAAAAGATAATGATTAAAAACGCAGTATTGCGTAAAGACATGATGCTTGATATGAAAAAGCCTAAAGTTGCAATCATTATGTTGATTTTTAATGCTGCATTGGCTTTGGTTGCATTACCCTTCCTTGCTTTTACGACTATGTTTGCCAGTGCATATGATTACGGTGTTATGGAGGTTTCTTACCGTACATTGATTGTTATGTATATGGTATTGGTATGGTTGGAGACCGTGGCGATTTGTTTCCTGACTCCGGCGTTGACGGCAGGATGCGTTTCCATCGAGAAGGAACGACAGACAATGGATGTTTTGTTGACAACCAAAATGTCCACCTGGCAGATTATCAAAGGCAAATATTTTTCATCTATCATGCTTGTATTGATGCTGATTATATCGGGATTGCCTATTATGTCATTGGTGTATATCTATGGTGGTATCAATCTTTGGCAGATGTTGCTTATGATGTTGGTACTGATTTCCACTACGATGTATCTGGCATGCTTTGGCGTATTCTTTTCCGCTTTGGTTAAGAATACGATTGTAGCGGTCATTTTGACATATATATTCTTGGGCGTGATGCTTTCGCTTACATTCAGCGTATCCTTTGGCGGTGCTGCAATTATGGCAGCAATCAATGAATATTTGGAATGGGAACATAATTTACACCTGGATTTGCACGGCGACTATTTCCTTTTTATTCTTTGGTGGAATCCTTTTGTAACCGTATTTGACAGTACGGCGCAGATTTTTGGTTACGGATTTGACAGTTCCTTTGCGTTTAACGGAATGCAGGATTTTGGCGACCTTTTGTTTGTATCTATGTCAGATAAAAATATTATTTTAAGATGCTGGTCGTTAATCAGTGTTGCGGTCCAGCTCGGTACAGCATATTTAATGTTAAAATGGTCGGCTTATCTGATTAAGCCGGTAAAGAGAAAACCGAAGAAGTTTGTCAGCAATTTTAAAAATGCAACGCCGAGAAAAGTACAGCCGGCAGCAGCGCAGAATGAGGAGCAGATGCCGAACCAGTAGGATATTATAACGGAGGCTTAAAAGATGAGTCAGGATCATATCATACTTCAATTTATTAAAAAAGTACGCAGACGTTTATGCAGAAATGTATTTATAAGCACTATGTTATGGGCATTGTTTGCAGGTATGGCAGCGTGGGGATTGTTTAATCTCATCGCGTTGTTCGTGCCCTTTTATGCTGCGGTTTTGTACGGTTTCCTGGCTTTTATTGTGTGCATTATTGCAGGTGTTATAGTTGCAGTGCGACGTTACCCGAATTTAAAGAGTACTGCCCTTAAGATTGATAGCAAAGGCTTGAAAGAGCGTGTCACTACAGCATATGAGTTATCCGGTAAAAATGATATTTGCAGTCAGTTGCAGAAGAATGACACCTTGGAAAAAATACACGGCATTAATATACGTAAAAGTTTTCCGCTAAAAGTAAAAAAGAGAATTTATCTGTTTTTATTCGGTGCGCTGGTGTTTTTGGTAACAACGGCTGCACTTCCTGCTAAAACAAAGCAGGAGGCGAAAGAAATCCATGAGTTAAAGCAGGAAATCGAGGAAATGGAAGACATTCTCGAAGAGATGGCAGAAGAAGTGGAAGATAATTATGAGTTGACGGATGAGCAGAAGGAAGCGTTGGAAAATATGCTTCGGGAAGCGAAGGAAGAACTTCAGGATGCCACAACACAAGAAGAAATGGCTAAAATAGAAGAGCGCTTTGAAACAAAACTTCAGCAACAGTTTATTGATCCGTTGGAGCAGAAAAAAGAAGCGGCGGCGATTGCCAACAGCTTGGAAAGCATTCAGGAAGGCAAGGAAATGACTGCGGAAGAACAGCAGGCGGTAGCGGACCAGTTTGAAAAGCTTGCGCAGGAAGCAAAAGATCAGCATATGCAGGAAATGGCAGAGCAGATGCAACAGGAAATGCAGCAAAACGGTGAGATTTCCGAGGAGACTGCATCACAGGCACAGCAGCAACTGCAAGAGTATATGCAGAATCAGCAGAATCAGGTAGGACAGCCACAGCAAGGCCAACAGGGTCAGCAAGGCCAGCAGGGCCAACAAGGTCAACAGGGTCAGCAAGGTCAGCAAGGTCAGCAAGGCCAGCAGGGCCAGCAAGGTCAACAGGGCCAGCAAGGCCAGCAGGGCCAACAAGGTCAACAGGGTCAGCAAGGCCAGCAAGGCCAGCAAGGTCAACAGGGCCAACAAGGTCAACAGGGCCAACAAGGTCAACAGGGTCAGCAAGGCCAGCAAGGCCAGCAGGGGCAGCAAGGTCAACAGGGTCAACAGGGTCAACAAGGTCAGCAGGGTCAACAGGGTCAGCAAGGTCAGCAAGGTCAACAGGGCCAAGGAGATAGCGGCTCCTCCAGTTCCGGTCAGGGCGGCGGTCAAGGCAGTGGCTGGTATGATGGCAGCCAGTATGCCGAAGAACAGGAAGGTAATTCCAATGGCGAGCGAGTTATGATTCCCGACGGCGATATGGGAACCAATGAAAATCTCACCGGGCAGGCAAACTCCAGCGGGGATTCTTACCTTACCCCTTCGGACCAGACGGCAACTTGGAGCGGTCAGTCAGTGGATTATAATCAGGTCATCGGTGATTATACCAATCAGGCATATACCAATATGGACAGCAGTAATATTCCGGATTCAATGAAGGATTTAATCAGAGATTATTTTACGGAATTAAATGAATAAATGTGTAAACGGATGGAGGATAGTATGATACAGAACGAAAATGAATTAAGAATGATGATACAGAAGTTAAACGCTGCCGAAGCAGAAATCGGTAATGCTATTATTGGACAGAAATCGGTAATCCGTCAGGTGTTGTTAGCAATGCTTTCCGGCGGTAATGTTCTTTTGGAAGGTGTACCCGGACTTGGTAAAACCCAGCTTGTTAAAGCAGTGGCATCCGTATGTTCCATGGAGTTCTCACGAATCCAGTTTACACCCGACTTAATGCCTGCCGACGTAACAGGTACCAACTTAATTGTAAAAGAAGACGGCAGAAACGTATTCCAGTTCCAGCAGGGGCCTATTTTTGCTAACTTGGTATTGGCGGACGAAATTAACCGTGCCACACCCAAGACTCAGTCAGCCCTTTTGGAAGCCATGCAGGAGCATACCGTAACCGTAGGTAATGAAACCTATGCGCTTGCGGAACCTTTCATGGTATTGGCAACCCAGAACCCTATTGAAAATGAAGGTACCTATCCTTTGCCGGAAGCCCAGCTTGACCGATTTTTATTTAAAATCCAGGTGGATTTCCCCAGCATTGATGAATTAAAGCAGATTATGGATATTACCGTAACCAACAAAAAAGTAGAATTGCGTCCTGTATTGACAGGCGAAGATATTGTAGCTATGAGAAGTGCCATCCGTGATATTCCCATTGCGGACGCTGTGGCAGAATATGCATTGAAGGTAGTTGTTGCGACTCACCCTGAAGTAGCAGGTGCTTCCGAATTCGTAAAACGTTATGTATCCTGCGGTGCCAGCCCCAGAGCGGCACAGGCAATTTACCAGACTGCCCGTGCGAAGGCATTGCTTGAGAATCGCTTTAATGTATCCTTTGATGATATTAAGAGCGTGGCTTACCCTGCACTTCGTCATCGTTTGGTATTAAGTTTCGAAGCCCTTGCAGACGGTGTTTCTGCAGATGCAATTATCAAAGAGATTTTAGACTCTGTTAAAACCAATTAAACTGTTTTGATAAAACATAAAGCGTTATAAGTTTTATCATAAAAACAGTCAAGAGGAACATAAATGGATAAAATATTTAACAGTGAATTTTATTCCAAATTACATACATTGCGCATGTCCATTGCTATGAGACTTGCTGCCGGAATGAGCGGCGGCCGTAAGTCTAATGCAAAGGGTAATTCCGTAGAATTCTCGGATTTCCGGGAGTACCAGTTGGGCGATGATATCAGGCGAATCGACTGGAATGCGTACGGGCGTTTCGATAAGCTGTATATCAAGCTTTTTATGGAGGAGAAGGAAGGTATTTTTCAAATCTTTCTGGATACCAGTAAATCTATGGATTTCGGCGAGGCAAATAAGGGCGTGTGTGCAGCAAGAATTGCGGCGGCATTATCTTATGTGGTACTCGAGAATTCCGATCGTCTGTACCTGAATTTGATGAAGGAAGGCAAACTTGAGACACCGAAGAGCTATACCGGGAAACAGGCCTTTTCTAAGGTGATTGACTATTTGGAGGGTGTTAGCTTTGAAGGTGCAGGAGATTTGTTGTCCAGCATCCATCGTAAAAAATTCGACCGCCGCGGTATGTCTGTTTTGATTTCGGACGGATATTGTGATGATATGGAAGACGTCTTCCGTTATATGAAGTTTAAAAATCAGGATATCGTTTTTATCCATGTACTGGCACCGGAAGAACGCGACCCTTCTTTTGAAGGAACTGTAAAACTCATTGACAGTGAGACGGCGGGAGATATGCGGCTTACTATGAGCGCAACGGCCTTAAAGTCGTACAAAAACAGTTATCAGAATTTTATCAGGAATACAGAACTTTTATGTAAGAAGTATTCCGCAATTTACATACCGGTAAGTTCCGACGACAGTCTGGATACTTTGTTCTTCGGAGCACTTGCCAGAATTTCACCAAGAAGGTAATACATAATAGGAGAATTGCACGTGAAATTTTTATATTTATGGCCTTTCTTTCTGTTGCTTTTGATACCGATTATCATCATTATGTATCTTTTGAAACAGAAGGCAGTGGATATGCCTATATCATCCCTGTTTCTCTGGAAAGAGATGTATCGCAACGTTGAGGCCAATACACCTTGGGAAAAATTAAAAAAGAACTGGTTATTGATTCTGCAGATTATTACAGTGATTGCATTAATCATTGCACTTGCCTCCCCCTATATTATGAGCGGCAGCGCGGGGGCGGATCATGCAATCATCGTTATTGACAACAGTGCCAGTATGAATGCCTTGTATGATGAGGAGCATACCAGGCTGGAAACGGCTGTGGAAGAGGCTGAGGATTATGTCAGAAGCCTTAAAACGGGTACCGGTATCTCTATTATTACCAGTAACTCTAAAGCGACGCTTGTTTTAAGTAATTCCGATGATAAAACCCAGGCAATCAGCGAGTTAAAAGCAATTGAGCCAAACTATACGGCAGGCGACTGTGTTGCGGGTATTGAAATGGTGAAATCCATGCAGACCCAGTGGGACAGCGTGGAAACGGTTTGTTTTACCGATACAAACGTATCTATGGAGCAGGTAGAAGGCTATATTGTGGATATGTATGTACCGGTCAACAATGCCAGCGTGGATTATGTGGGACATGGTGTGAATAACGGAAAACTTGTGGTGCTGGCAAAGGTATCCAATCATGGTAGCGAACCCATTACCACAGACGTGAATCTGTACGGTGATGAAGAGCTTATTCAGATTAAAACGCTTACGATTGATGCGGCTTCTTCGCAGGTGGTTTATTTCGATGATGTAGTGTTTGAAGGCAATGCCTTGAGCGTGGAAATCAGCGGTCAGGATGGTCTGAAAGCCGATAATGTCTGCTACGATGTGTTGGAAGATGAGAAGACAACGAAAGTTCTTCTGATGACGGAAGCGAATGTGTATTTGGAGAAGGCGTTGATGTTGGTGGATGGTATTGAAATTACCAAGTCTAACGACATTTCATCTTTTACGGATTTTACGAGCCAGGAATATGATTTATATATTTTCGACGGTATGGCACCGGATGTATTGCCCACGGAAGGTAATATGATTTTTATGAATGTAAGCTGTGATGAGTTGTATGAAACGGTTTCACCAATGGGTGGCGTAATGGTTTCGGCGGCGAATCATACTTTGACGGAATATCTGGATGAATTGTCCTTTGGCGTCAGCAATGTATACGCATTGGAAAAGCCGGATTGGGGCGAGACCTTCCTTGAGGTTGGAGATACCTGCGTCGGTTTTATCGGCAAGAAGGAAAGTCAGACCATATGTGTAATCGGTTTTGATTTCCACAATTCCGATTTACCATTGAAAATGGAATTCCCAATTTTAGTTTATAATATCGTGAATGAGTGTACGTCTTCCGGTTTGGTCGGTGAAACCGTTGTAAGTGCAGGAGACACCGTATCCATAAACGGTAAATTGAATGTAAAATTGCCCAAGGTTACAAAGCCCGACGGCAGTGAAACGGAATTGACGGATTATCGTATGAATTATACGGACACGCATCAGCTGGGCGTGTATCTGGTGGAACAGCATCAGGGAAATGCCAGGGTAGAGAGGGCATTTGCCGTTAATTTCCCTTCATCTGAAAGTGTAATTACCCAGGCCCCTTCGGCAATGGTGACGGAGGAAAATGCGGATACCGTTAAAACTACGGTAAACGGTATGTTAAACCTTCGAAACCTGGTGATTTTAATTGCACTCGGTTTGCTTGGCGTTGAGTGGATTGCGTATATCCGCAGGTAGGATTGTAAAAGGTATAAAAGATGTAAAAGCCCGGCATAGGATTATGCTCAGGCTGATATAGAGGTGCAGAAATGGATATTTCTTTCGAAAGACCGTGGTTTTTGCTACTGATTCCGGTAGTCATCGGTTTGTTGATTTTTTCCATGCGCTATATGATTGCGCAGAATAAGAAGACAAGAATAGGGCAGGTTGTGGTGCGTTCGATTTTGGCTACAGCCTTGGTTCTTGCGCTTGCGCAGGTGTCAATCAAATGGGTGGGACGTGACGTTACCACCATTTTTCTCGTGGACGTTTCCGACAGTGTAAGGGAGCAGAGGGAAGAAGTTATTGAGTTTGTTAACCAGGCAGTGGAAGAAAAAGGAAAACATGACTACGTGGGAGTCATTGCCTTTGGTAGTGACAGTCGTGTGGAACAGTTTATTTCCCAGGATATTTCTTTCTCGGAGTTCCAGACAGATGTTACAACGGAAGCGACGGATTTGGAAGAGGCGGTAAACATTGCCTTGGCTGAAATGCCGGAGGATTCCGCAAAGCGTATTGTTTTGATTACAGACGGTAATGAGAACGAGGGAAGTATTCGAAATACGGCATCTTATGTGGTGGCAACCGGTTGTGATTTTCAGGTAAAAAAGCTGGAAGAAAACCTTGCCAACGAAGTGTATGTCAGCGATTTGTCCATTCCGGAAGAAGTGGGCATCGGCGAGAATTTTAACATTAATGTGGAAGTAGAAAGTAATGTTGCCTGTCAGGCAGTGGTAAGCCTGTATTCCGGCAGAACCTTAAAAGGCCAGCAGACCGTTATGCTACAGGATGGGACCAACCGCTTTGTTTTTATGGATACCCAGACGGACGAAGGTTTGAAGACTTACCGTGTAACAGTGGAAGCTGCAGAGGATACGGTTACCATTAATAACGAATTCTCAGCATATACCAATATCGAAGTAGAATTGCCCTTGCTTTTGGTGGAAGGTTCCGAAGGAAAGGCAACGGAGTTTAAAGGAATTCTTGACAGTATCGGTGTAAAATATGATTGCGTGACGCCTTCCACGGTGCCTGCAACTTTGTCTGATTTTACGGAGTATTCTGCGATTATTTTTGTAGATGTTTATGCGGATGATTTGCGTGACGGTTTTATGGAAAACCTTCAGACCTATATCAAAAATTACGGCGGCGGTTTCATTGTAACCGGTGGTCAGAACAGTTTTGCCCTGGGTAATTATCGTGATACCGTAATCGAAGAAGTTTTACCTGTTAAAATGGATTTACAGGGTGAGAATGAAGTGCCTGTTATGGCATTGCAAATGGTCATTGACCAGTCAGGCAGTATGAGTGACGGTAACGGTATTATTACGAACCTTGACCTGGCGAAAGAAGCGGCCAATGCGGCGGTAGAGAATGTGCGTGACACCGATTATGTGGGTGTTATGGCTTTTGATGACAGCTATGACAGGGTGGTGCCTTTGCAGTTGGCAACGGATAAGGGTGCTATTTCCAGTAAGATATTTGCAATCGGTATCGACGGAGGTACGTCTATTTATCCTGCTCTTTTGGCAGCCGCAACGGATGTCAGCGAGTGCGAAGCGCAGATTAAGCACATCATTCTTCTGACAGACGGTCAGGATACCTATGGAGATTATGATGAGTTAAAAGAAACCATTAATGATGCGGGCATTACTTTGTCTACCGTAGCGGTAGGAACAGGTTGTAATGATGTTCTTTTAAAGGATCTTGCAGAAAGCTGTAACGGACGTTATTTTTATACAGATATCACAACGGATATTCCGAGAATTTTTGCGCAGGAAGTATTTTTATCTTCGAATACATATTTGATTCATGAGGAGTTTACACCGATTGTTACTTCCAATGACGCGATTCTGCGTGATGTGGTGGTAGACGGATTGCCCGCCTTAAAAGGATATGTGGCAACAACACCGAAAGAGAGAAGTATCCAGTTATTGCAGTCGCATTATGGGGATCCTGTTTTATGCTATTGGCAGTACGGATTGGGTAAAACCGTTGCGTGGACTTCCGATATGACAGGTGAGTGGTCAGCCAATTATTCGGGTTGGGAGAATACCCAGCTGATGTGGCACAATATTATCCAGTATGTTACGCAGGATATGGGTATGGAAGGTGCATATGTAGAAGTGCAGCAGAACGGAAGCCGTTCGGAAATTCACTACACCACAGAAAATTTCAGTGCAGATACCGAAGTAATTGCAATGGTATTTGATGATGAAGGTAATGCGACAGAAGTGGTTTTGGACCCCGTAAAACCGGGAGAATATATTGCGGAAATCGAGACTGCAACCACAGGCGTATATACGATTAACGTACAGCAAAAAGAAGGCGAAGAAGTAGTCAGCAGTATGAATACGGCGGCCATTAACCAGTATTCACTGGAGTATCGTTTTTATCCTGAGAATACATTAATGGAAGAATATGTGGCTTCTGTAGGCGGCAGTATTATTACGGAGGCTTCGGAAGTATTTGCGACTCAGCCCGAACACGTAAAGAGCCGGTGGAATTTGTCTACCATTCTTTTGGTAATGGCGGCTGTCTGGTTTGTTTGGGATATTGCGGTAAGACGATTCCATTTGGATTTATCCAAACTGGTGCCTGTAGAAGCTATGAAGCGTAAAAGTGCGGCCCGCAAGGAAAAGGCAGATGAAAAGCGCCTGCTTAAGGCTGAAAAGAAGGCACAGAAGGAAGCCACAGCAGCAGATAAAAAATCAGCGTCCAATGCGGCACTTCAGGCCGGTGCCATGATGGCAGAAAGAAGCTATGAGAGTAGTGCACCGCAGACAAATCAAAGGGCGGGAGCATCACAGATGCAAGGAAATGTAATGCAGAATTCCGGTAATATTACGCAACAGATGAAGCGCAGTTCTAATGTAAGGGTTTGGACCAAAGGCGGCGGCGAGGTGACCGGTCAGAATATGCCGCGAAACAATGTCGGTACAATGTCTGCGGGAAATCAAACGGCGCAATCGAACAATGCAACGCAGAAAAATGCTAAAAGTGCAAATAAAGGAAAGAAAGAGTTGTTGAACACACAGGCACTTTTAAGAGGTTTGGAAGAGGATGAGTAAAATGTCAGACAAAAAGAAGAACGTAAATGAAGCGGTAGAAGCTGTTACAGTGGAAGATGGTACTGCAGAAAAAATAAATGAAAGCGTAGCGGAAAACCAAAAAGATAGCGTTCAGGCGCAAAAAACTGAAAAAAAGAAGAACAAATTGTGGTTGATCATTTTAATCATCTTTCTTGTTATGGTAATTGGTGTAGGTGCTATGATTGTGGCTGCGTTCGCAATTATTAAGGCAGTAGTAGGCGAAAAGGAAACTGTGGCCGAAGGTAATACCGAAACGCAATCGGTGGAAGAAACCGTATCGGAAGATTCTGAAGAATCAGATGATGATAATTTTACCGGAAGTACTACAAATACTAATATTAATACAGGTGAACTTTCTGAAAATGCAACTGAATATGAGGGGAGAAAAGGAACCGGTAAATACAATTACGGCGAGGCGCTTCAAAAGGCTATTCTCTTTTATGAATTACAGCGTTCCGGTGATTTGCCGGAAGAGACCAGATGTAACTGGCGCGGGGATTCCGGTTTGTCCGATGGTGCGGATGTTGGTCTGGATTTGACCGGCGGTTTGTACGATGCCGGCGACCATGTGAAATTTAATTTACCTATGGCATATACGTCATCCACTTTGGCATGGTCTGTGTATGAAAGCTATGACAGTTATGAAGAAAGCGGACAGCTTGTATATATCCAGGATACAATCCGCTGGATCAATGATTATTTGATAAAATGCCATCCGGAAGAAAATGTATTCTACTATCAGGTTGGTGACGGTTCTGCGGACCACTCATGGTGGGGACCTGCGGAGGTAATGCAGATGAACCGTCCTGCTTATAAAGTAGATATGCAGAATCCGGGTTCTACAGTAAGTGCAGGAGCTGCGGCATCGCTGGCATCTTGTTCGGTTGTCTTTAAGGATGAAGATCCGGAATATTCCAAAGAATGTTTGGAACATGCAATTCAGTTGTATGAATTTGCGGCAGCTACTAAGAGTGATGCGGGTTATACTGCGGCAAACGGTTTTTATACATCCCATAGCGGTTTTTATGATGAATTAACCTGGGCAGCAGCCTGGTTATATATTGCTACCGGTGATGATAAGTATCTGGCTGACGCCAAGACTTATTTTGCCCAGGCAGATACCAATCCCAAGTGGGCGCATTGCTGGGATAACGTATCCATCGGTGCTGCGACGTTATTGGCTATGGAAACAGGAGATGCTACATACAAGCAGCTTGTGGAAGACAATCTGGATTATTGGACCACCGGCTTAAATGGTGAACGTATTACTTACTCACCTCAGGGCCTTGCATGGTTGGATTCGTGGGGGTCTTTGCGATACTCTACAACAGAAGCTTTTGTGGCTTTGGTATACAGTAACTCCGATGTTTGTCCGGACAGTAAAAAAGCGACATATCATGACTTCGGTGTGGCGCAGGTAAACTATGCGCTGGGCGATACGGGAAGATCATATTTAATCGGATTCGGAGAGGATTATCCCCAGAATCCTCATCACAGAACTGCGCAGGGTTCATACAGCAACAATATGAACGAACCTGCAGAAGCAAGACATACTTTGTATGGTGCGCTGGTAGGCGGACCGGATTCCAATGACGGTTATCAGGATGAGGTTTCCAACTATATCAATAATGAAGTTGCCTGCGATTACAATGCAGGTATTGTTGGCGCGCTTGCCTGCCTGTACGAAGAGTTTGGCGGCCAGACACTGGTGAACTTTGGTGCGGTGGAAGAAGTAACCGTAGATGAGGTTTATATCGATGCATGTGTAAATGTAACAGGTGATAATCATTTGGAAGTAAAAGCATATGTAACCAATGCTTCCGCATGGCCTGCAAGAAGCTTGGATCAGGTAACTTTGCGTTATTTTATGGATTTAAGCGAAGTGTATGCAAATGGCGGAAGTGCAAGCGATATATCATTGAATACTAATTACAGTCAGGGCGGAACGGCAGTAGGTGTTATGCCTTGGGATGAAGAAAATCACATTTATTACGTCGAGATTCAATTCGCAGGTGAACCGATTTATCCGGGCGGACAGAGCAGTTACAAAAAAGAAGTGCAGTTTAGAATGACTTCTGCATCTGCTTGGGATAACAGCAATGACTTCTCTTATCAGGATATTGCAGGAACGAACGGCAGTAGCCTTGTAAAAGCATCTCATATGGCTTTATATGCCGACGGAGAATTGATTTTTGGTTCGGAACCAGACGGTGAAGGCGTAGCTGTTTCAACACCGGTGCAGAATGATGCGGCAAACAATAATGCTACAGGTGGTCAGCAGAATCAAGGCGGAAACAATGGGCAGAATAATCAGCAGGGAACTACAACAACACCTGCAGGTTCTAATACAGCAAGCGGAAAAGGACTTACCATGACAGTAGATAATCAATCCAAGAGCGGCAGCGGTTCCAGTATGTCATTTTTTATCACAGTCCGTAATGACGGTAAAGAGGCGGTGGCGCTTTCTGATTTGGACATTCAATATTTCTTTACGGATGACGGAGATAAGACTGTGAATTTCTACTGCGATTACGCATGTTTGTCAGGCAGTACTTATTCTGCAATTACGGATAAAGTGAATGGTAGTTTTACGGCAGTTTCCGGAAATAAAACCAATGCGGATACCAAGCTTTCCATCACTTGTGACTCCAAAGACGCATTGCGTCCGGGAGACGAGTTAACGATTCAGGTTCGCGTTGCCAAAGAGGACTGGAGTAATTTTGATTTCAGTAACGATTATTCGGCAGGCGGTGCTGATAAAATAGCTGTGTACTGTGATGGTGATCTGGTAATCGGAAGCCAGCCTTAGATTATTGGATAAAATATTTTTATATCTTAAAATCTACCAAAAAAACACTGGATTTCTTTTTAAAATATGGTAAGATATAAATAAATCACAGAAAATTCACATTTTTCTTCAAAAATATAAGAAACATCTGTGAAAAGGGAAAAGCAAATCCATTGGGGAATGGTTGATTTTGTGTAAAATATAACGAGGTGGGACTCGAAAGGAGGATAACCGTGACACATACATATGAGTTATCAGTTATTATGAGAGAATTGTTGGCAGGAAATAAGAAAGCGTTTCAGGATCTTTATGATTTGACCGCAAATGATTTCTATTTCCACATTAAGCTGATTGTAAATAATGATGAGGAAGCAGCTAAATTAATTGTAAAAATATATAAGAGTATGGCGATGCGTCTTAGCAGACTTCAAAAGCCTGAAGATGCAGTAAAGTGGATGAATGGTATTATGTACGGACATTTGATGGATTGGATGAATGTACATTGCTCTAATATGCTTATGGATGAAGAAATGGGTAGATTTGATCAGATGCCTGTTGTGCCTGTTGTAGAAGGTGGAACTACTATGTTTACCGAGGCAGAGACTGCAACACTTGCTGCAAATTATATCTCACAGTTGCCTGAGGTACACTTGATTACCGCACTTGCATATTTCTATGATAATATTGAATTACAGGAAACTGCTGAATTGCTTCAGTGCGAGGATACCAGAATCAAGACCAGAGCGAAATATGCAATTCGTCTCATCGAAAGCTATTGTAAGGATTATGCAAAACAGAATAATATTGAGATTCAGCCGGTGGATACCCATATGATTCTTCTTGCATTTGTACTTCTGGCCAAGGATACCGTATTGCCGGGCAAGAGAGAGCTGTATTTTGATATTGCTCAGGCGGTATCATAAGCATAATTGATACAAATTATACACAACATTATATGAACCATTAGGTCACTTTTATCAAGGGTTTATGACTTGGTAAGAGTGGCCTTTTATGTTATACTGTTTTATAGATTTTTCACCAAATTAGTATTGTTAAAAATATCATTGAATACGTTTAGAATTTGAGATAAACAGGAGAAACACATGGCGTTACAGTTTTGGTTCGGGGCATCCGGCGCAGGGAAAAGTACGGGTGTTCAGGAGAAAATGATAGAAGAGGCAATTCAGAATCCGGACAAGAATTATTTTATGATTGTGCCGGATCAGTTTACGATGCAAACACAGAAGCAGATGGTAAAAATGCACCCTGACGGAGGGATTTTAAATATCGACGTGTTAAGTTTCGGCCGCTTGTCTCACCGCATCTTTGAAGAGGTGGGAAGGGATGATCGCTTGGTACTTGATGACACCGGAAAATGTCTTTTGCTTCGTAAGGTTGCCGAAGCGGAGAAAGAACATATTCCTGTTCTTGCCGTAGGTTTGAAGAAACCCGGCTATATTCAGGAAGTGAAATCAGTCCTTTCGGAATTTATGCAGTATGGACTGAAACCGGAGGATGTGGAGAAACTTTCGGAATATTCCGAACACAAAAGACCGTTATATTTAAAATTAATAGATTTAAGTCATATTTACAGAGCCTTTTTAAAAGAATGTGAAGATAAGTTTATCACCAAAGAAGAAACCTTGGATTTGCTTACAAAACGCTTAAAATTGTCTGAGACAGTGAAGCGAAGTACTTTTGTATTTGATGGTTTTACAGGGTTTACGCCGATTCAGAATAATGTTATTGAAGAGCTGATGTGTCTGTCGGAGAACGTCATTATTACGTTGGAGATGGACCACAGATACAGCCCCTATCGTATGGAAGGAGAGGATTTCTTATTTCATTTGAGCCGACAAACGGTAAAGACATTACAGAAGAAGGCTGAATTAAACCGCATTCCGATGAAAGACGAGATAATGCTTTCCCATACACCGGTAAAGCGCTTTGAACACAATGCAGAACTCTCCCACTTGGAGCGTAATCTTTTCCGTGAAATGGGAAGTACTTACAAAGAGTCTGTTTCTTCCATCCAAATAGTCAGGGCGGCGAACGTGCGTGAAGAATGTAGTTGCTTGTGTGCTGAAATGTTTGAGATGATTGAAAAACAGGGTTATCGTTATCGTGACATTGCTGTGGTAACGGGTAATATGAGCCAATATGAAGCTCCTTTGCGTCAGCAGTTTGAAAAGTACGGTGTACCTTATTTTATGGATGCAACAAGGGATTTACTGAGCAATCCTTTTGTGGCATTTCTTCGTAATGCCATTACAGTCTTGCGCTACGGTTTTCACTATACGGATGTATTCCGCTTTCTTCGCAGCGGTATGACGGATTTTACGAGAGAAGAAATTGACAGACTGGAAAATTATGTAAGAGCAAGAGGAATCAAAGGATATTCGGCGTGGAGTACGCCTTTTAAGTATGCCCATAAAGAAAGTAAAAAGGATGAAACAGCATTTGCACGCATTAACGATTTGAGAGCGGAATTGGCTGACATATTTGCCACCCTTGTGTCAGATAGCCGGGGAGGCGTTCTTCCTGCACGTAAATGGTGTGAAGTCTTTTATCATTTCTGCGTAGCGCAGAATATAGAGAAGAAACTGGAAGATTATGCGGCACGGTTAGAAGAACGAAATGATTTGTCGGGCGCATTGGAATATCGGCAGATTTACAGACTGATTATGGATTTATTTAATCAGATTGCGGAATTGCTGGATGAGGATTTGTTATCACTGCAGGAGTTTTCGGATATTTTGGATGCAGGCTTTGGCGAAATTCGTGTCCGCACCATTCCCCAGGGCGTGGATTTGCTTGTGGTAGGTGATATTGAGAGAACCAGACTAAAAGATATAAAAGCCTTGTTTTTCCTTGGTGTTAACGATGGAAATATTCCGCAAAGTAGCAGTAAGGGCGGCCTTATCTCCGATATGGAAAGGGAGTTTCTTTTAAGTTCCGGTCAGGAGCTTGCACCTACACCGGCATCCCAGATGTTTATTGAACATTTATATTTGTATATGAATTTGACAAAGCCTTCAGAGCATTTGTACTTGTCCTATGCGGTTATGGAAGAAGACGGCAGTAGTAAGAGACCGGCTTATCTGATTACGGAATTAGAGAAATTGTTTCCGCAACTTGAGACAAAGACACAAAACAGGAACGCGGTAATTTTATCTGCAGAAGATGCCAAAAACAGAATCAGTACATTACTGTGCGAATATGTTTCGGGCAATTTATCTGAGGAAGAAAGCAGGGAATTATTTGCGTTATACGGTGACTTGTCCGGAAGGGAAGAGTATAAGGAATGGCTTTCTGATATTACGGAAGCGGCTTTTATGCGCTACAATCCTACCGATTTGGAACAAAAGCTTGCGGTGGAATTATATGGTAAAATATTAGAGTGCAGTATCAGTAGTCTGGAAAAGTTTGCAGGGTGCCACTATGCGCATTTTATCTCTTACGGATTGCATTTGGAAGAACGTGAAGAATACGGTTTTGAGAATATGGATATGGGTAATGTTATGCATGATATTCTTCAAATGTTCGGCCAAAAGCTGGTGTCCGAGAATTTGGACTGGATGACGATAGACAGTGATGTGATTGATGATTTTATCGAAGAAGCGGTTGATAAAGTGGCGGTGAGTTACGATGGTGCTATTTTACAGGAAGGCGCGAAGAACCGTTATTACCGTAACCAGTTAAAGCGTATTGTACAGCGTAGTATTAATACATTACAGGTGCAGTTGCAACACGGAAGCTTTCAGCCCTTTGCATATGAGAAACAATTTACGGATATTTACAATTTCGGAACCGGGGATGGAAAAGCAAAGGAGGGCGAACAAGGTCCAAATAGCCCGAACGGACAGCTTCTTTTAAAAGGTCGTATTGACCGCATTGATGCCTGCGTCCGGCCGGATGAAGTGTTTGTAAAAGTGTTGGACTATAAATCCGGTCAGCATGAGTTTGATATTAACAGCCTTTATTACGGTGTTTCTCTGCAGTTGGCAGTATATTTGAGTCAGGCGATTAAAATGTTGTGGGAGAAATACCCGAATAAAGATGTGATACCGGCAGCCATGCTTTACTATTGCACACAGGATCCCATTATTTCCACAGACAAGGTTATGAGTCCGGAAGAGAGTGATAAAGAGATACTTCGTGCACTGAAGACCAGTGGAGCCGTAGCCGCAAGGGCAGGAATTGTAGATGCCTTGGACCATGATTTGAAACAACATTCCATGGTAGTGCCGGTCAGTGTGACCAAAGACGGAATTAAATTAACCAAAAGTGTTTATGATCCGGTGGTTTTAAATAAAATCCTGGATTATGCGAAAGAGAAAACCATTCAATTGGCAGAGCAGATTGTGAACGGTAAAATTGACGTTTCCCCCACAATCATCGGGGAAAAGGATTCCTGTACCTATTGTGCGTATAAAGATGTATGCGGGTTTGATGCCAAGATAAAAGGATATGAGAAAATACAACCGAAAGTGATGAATTTAGAGGAGTTTGAAGGGAGTATAGCCGATGGCAGTGAAGTACACGGAGGATCAGCAGAAGGTAATTGATCTGAGGAATTGCAATATATTGGTATCCGCAGCTGCCGGCAGCGGTAAAACGGCGGTGCTTACAGAACGTATTATTCAAAGAATTTGTGATAAAGAGCATCCGATTCAGATTGACCGTATGCTGATTGTAACTTTTACGAATGCGGCAGCAGCTGAAATGCGTGAAAGAATCGGGATGGCGATGCGCAAGAAATTAGATTCGGAGCCGGATAATAATCATTTACGTAAGCAGCTTACGTTGCTGAATAATGCGCAGATTACCACAATAGACAGTTTTTGTCTTTATCTTCTTCGAAATCATTTTCATGAAATTCAGCTGGATCCGGCATTTCGTATAGCGGATGATGGCGAAGTGAAACTGTTACAGCAGGAAACGCTGGAAGAATATCTTGAGCAGAAATATGATGAAAGTCAGCCGGAGTTTCTGGAACTGATTGAAAAGTATGCCGGCAACGGAAAAGACAAAGACTTGAAAGCTATGCTTTTACAATTGCATCTTTTCTCGCAGAGTAATCCGTTTCCAGAGGATTATTTAAACGCCTGTATAGCAGAGTTACAGAGTGAAAACGGCGGTTTCAACAAGGAACTCGAAAAAGTCATTTTTGACTATGAGAATGCTGTTTTTGAGATGTGTAGGGAAGCTTCCTGCGAGGCGATTGCGTTATGCCGACAGAATGGCGGACCCTATACTTATGAAGAAGCCTTGACGGATGATATTGAGTTTTATAAACGATTGGCAGAGGTCACAAAATACGATGAAAGAGCGCAGTTGTATGCAACGCATACGTTTAAAGCGTTTTCCAAAAAAAAGATTGATGACGTTGATGAAACCATAAAAGAAGAAGTAAAAGACCTGCGCGAACGCTGTAAAAAAAGTATTAAGGATATTACGAAACAATTTTACTATGCGTCGGTAGAAGAAATGACAGCGGATAATGCAGAAGCCGGTAAAACCATTGCCGCATTGTTAAAATGCGTGCTGGAATTTGCGGTTTTGTTTGAGTGTAAAAAACGTGAAAAGAATATCGTTGACTTTTCGGATATGGAACATTTGGCGCTAAAGATTTTACTGAAAAAACAAGGCGATGAATATGTTCCAAGTGAAGTTGCAGTGAACTACCGCGAATATTTCGAAGAAATTATGGTAGATGAGTATCAGGACAGTAATCAGGTGCAGGAGTGCCTGATTGACAGTATCAGCCGTCAGGAAGAAGATTTCGGAAATCGCTTTATGGTGGGTGATGTAAAGCAGAGTATCTACCGTTTTCGTTTGGCAAGACCTGAAATTTTTATGGAGAAATATAATTCTTTTGACGAAGAGGGAGGAAAAGACCGTCTGGTGAATTTGTCCATGAATTTCCGCAGCCGTAAAGAAGTAATCGAAAGCGTAAATGCGGTTTGTGAGCAACTGATGATTCCGGAGGTCGGCCGTGTAGAATATGATGAGCGCGCAAAGCTTTATCTTGGCGCATCCTATGAGCAAACAGAGAGTAATTACAAGACGGAAGTACTTTTATACAACAAAGAAGAATTTGCACAGAATCATCTTACGGATGTAGAGGCTGAGGCATATATTCTGGCGTCGCACATCAAACAGCTTGTGGGCGAGACGTTAGTCAAGGACAGTAAGACCGAAAAGATGCGCCCGGCGCAATTTAAGGATATGGTGATACTGTTGCGCAAGGCCAATGGTGTGGATGATATTATCAAGAAAATCCTGGAAAAAGAGGGGGTTCCTACCTATGTGGCGTCCGGAACCGGATATTTTGCGGCAACTGAAGTGAAGGTGATTTTAAACTATTTAACGATATTGGATAACCCAAGACAGGATATTCCGTTACTTGGCGTTATGCATTCGGTGTTTGGTAAATTTACGGAAGAAGAAATTGCCCGGATTCGTGTTTTTAATAAGAAGAAGGGACGTCTTTATGACAGCTTAACGGAGTATGTCCTGAAGGGAAGTGATCCGAGCTTAAGGCAGAAGACGGAGGCATTTATACAGGAAATTGAGCGCTGGCGTGAGGAGACAATTTATCACAGCGTTTATGAATTGATGGAAGCTATTTTTGAAAAAACCGGTTTCCTGCATTATTGTACAGCACTCCCCGGAGGCGCCCAGCGGAAAGCGAATTTAATGGTTTTATTGCAGAAGGCCAAAGCTTTTGAAAGTGGCGGCTACACCGGACTCTTTGATTTTATTCGTTATATGGAGATGATTAAGGAGAAAGAGGTGGACTTTGGCGAGGCGAATATTTTGGATGCTAACGCAGATGTAGTCCGCATTATGACGATCCATAAAAGTAAGGGTTTAGAGTTTCCGATTTGCTTTGTGGCCGGTTTCGGTAATGCTTTCGTTAAAAAAGAGTTTTCATCGTCCTTACTGATGGATGCGGATTGCGGTATCGCGGGGGACTGTATTGACTTGACTCTTCGTTGTAAAAGAAAAACGCAGATGAAGAACGCCATTGCGGTCAAAAAGAAAAATGACAGCCGCGGTGAAGATTTGCGTGTTTTATATGTTGCAATGACAAGAGCCAAGGAAAAACTGATTTTACTTGGAAAAGGTGTGATGCTAGAGGTTGTCAGAGACAAAGCAAACGTGTATGATATTCTGAAGGCTGAGTCTTTTATGGATATGGTATTGCCCATCGCATTGCAAAATGAGGATTTGTTTGAGGTAAAAGAATACACCACGGATATTCTTGAAATGCAACAGTCAGCAGAACAGGTAGAAACCGGTATGTTGAGGGAATCATTAAAAGGCTTGCCTACTTGCGCTACTTGGGCGGCCTATGAATATCCCCACACTTCTTTGGAGGGGCTTTATACAAAAACTACGGTCTCCGAATTGAAAAAGGCAGCGTATGTGGAAGAATCGGAAGGCTGTCAGGAATTATATCAGGAAGAAGAATTTGAGTCCTATGTTCCCGCTTTTATTTCGGAGGAAGAAGAGGTTATCACCGGCGGAAGACGCGGTAGTGCATATCACCGTGTGATGGAGCTTATGGATTTTACAATTGCTTTAAAATGCGATAATATGGTTGAGGCGATTGAGAGTATGAGAAAACATTCCATTGAAGAACTGCGCATTTCTGCAGAAGATAATCAGCTGGTGAGTGCGTCGAAGGTGTCGGCTTTTATGCAGACAGATTTGGCAAAACGAATGGGCGAGGCGCAAAAGAAGGGTAAACTTCGAAGGGAGCAACCTTTTATGATAGGCGTCAAGGCCAATACCGTTAAGGAAGAGTTTCCGGAAGAGGAAGAAGTTTTGGTGCAGGGTGTCATCGACGTTTATTTCGAGGAAGAAGACGGCTTGGTGCTGATGGATTACAAGACGGACCGTGTTTCGGAGGCGGAAGAACTGGTAAAAAGATACCATACACAGCTGGAATACTACGCACAGGCCTTAGAGCGTCTGACGCATAAAAAAGTAAAAGAAAAACTGATTTATTCCTTTGCCCTTCATCAGGTCATTACGGTAGATTAGAAAGGAAATGATTATGTATAAAGTTGTATTGTTTGATTTGGACGGAACTCTTACGGATTCCAGAGAGGGAATTTGTAAGTCGGTGCAACATGCTTTTATCAAATTGGGAAGACCGGCACCGACCTTAAAGGAGCTTGAGTGTTTTATCGGTCCACCTTTAAAGACAAGTTTCCGTGAATTCTATGGAATTGTAGGTGAAGAGGCCGACCGTGGCGTGGCTTTTTACAGGGAGCGTTATTCCGTGGTAGGCAAATATGAAAATATGCCTTACGAGGGAATTGCGACCATGTTAAAAGCGTTGAAAGACGCAGGATATATTCTTGCGGTGGCGTCCAGCAAACCGGAGGTATATGTGGAAGACATTTTGAAGCATTTTGACTTGTATGATTATTTTCATTATGTAGCCGGCAGTGATATGGAAGGGAAGCGCGGTGAAAAGGAAGATGTCATTGAGGAAGCCTTCCGCCGTATGGGCTTAGACGAAGAAACCCGTAAGAAGCAGGCTGTTATGGTAGGAGATCGTCATTTCGATATTAACGGCGCTAAGTTCTTTGGTATCGACAGCATTGGGGTGACGTATGGATTTGCCAAGGATAATGAATTGGTGGAGGCCGGCGCGACCTATGTGGTAGATACGGTAGCGCAGTTGCAGGAACTTCTGCTAAGTAAGCTGGATGCATAATTTTTATGTCGCAATGCGACATATATGAAAGTCGTGGATTGTCGGGCGACAGTCTTTTATGGCGGAGTTAAAAATGGATAAAAAAATAAAAGTATTCCGGACGCTTTTTATGATTTGCGGAAGTGTTGGCATATACATTGTGGGTTATTTGCTTACGCTGTCGTTGTTGTCGTGGATACCCGGTGTGCGGGAGTGGCACAGCATGTATCTGAATGCTATTGGAATGGCTGTGGCGGCACTGGCGGTTATTTGCACTATAAAAAGCGCGGAAATCGATTTGAAAATGAAATATAAGCCCGTATTGCAATTACTTATTGTTGCGGTGATGGCTTACAGTGCATCGGCATTGTTTAACATTCTTCTGGGTATGATTCCTTGGAATGAATTATTTGCAAAGCCTGTAGCACCGGTGGAAAGTACCTTCTTTGGTATACCCTGGTGGGCAAGAATTCTCTGTTACGAGATTGTGGCACCGATATCCGAGGAACTCGTATTTCGGCAGGTGATTTATAAAAGATTGCGAGGGATTTCACCCTTGTGGGTAGCGGTTATAATATCGGCTCTGATGTTTGGCTTATATCACGGAAATTTGGTGCAGGGCATTTATGCTTTTATCATGGGATGCTTATTGGCTTTGGTGTATGAATGGACGGGAAGTTTTGTGGCACCGGTATTGTTTCATATGATTGCAAATCATTTGTCTGATATCACGTATGAATTTGAAAAAGTGAGTAATGCAGTATATTCGCCTGTTGGTGGTATTGTATCTGCAATAGTGCTGATTGTGTCTGTAGGATTCATGATAAAAATAAGAACAAATGTTCTAAAAACCGTTGAAAGAGAAGCGAAAGTGTGATATTATAGCAATACAGAGTAGAGAGTAGAAGACGTCGATGTGTTAAGTTTCATAAGAAACTTAGCATGTCGACGAAGATGCCCCTATTTCAAGGAGTGGCATCGGGAGGACTATTAAGGTGGAAATCCATATTTCAGTCCGCAACCTGGTAGAGTTTATTATGCGTTCCGGAGATATCGATAGTCGTCATACGGCGAAGGCAAGCGAGCAGGCTATGCAGGAAGGCAGTCGAATCCATCGAATGCTTCAAAGAAGAGCAGGAAGTGCTTATGAGGCTGAGGTACCGATGCGGTATCGGTTTGTTACAGACGATTATACGATTATAATTGAGGGACGTGCCGATGGCGTAATTACAACTTCTACAGGCATTGTAATTGACGAGATTAAAGGAACTTATCGTGAAATTGATAAATTAGAGGCACCGCAGCCTGTGCATCTTGCCCAGGCAATGTGTTATGCCTTTTTTTATTGCGTTCAAAATGAATTAGAGGAAATTTCGGTCAGAATGACGTATTGCAACTTAGAAACTGAGGAAATACGCTATTTTGAAGAAGAATACAGCCGGGAATATATTACTCTGTGGTTTAATGACTTAATGAGTCAATATAAGAAGTGGGCTGATTTTGAGGTGCAATGGAGAGAAATACGTCAGAATTCCATCAAAGCTACGGAGTTTCCTTTTGAATATCGTGAGGGGCAGAAAGAATTGGTTACGCATATATACCACACAATCTGTCATCAGAAGAAATTGTTTATCCAAGCCCCGACGGGAGTCGGTAAAACCATATCCACATTGTTTCCGGCCGTTAAGGCGGTGGGAGAGGGTAAGGCCCAGAGAATCTTTTATCTTACAGCGAAGACCATTACCAGGACAGTAGCAGCTGAAACTTATGATATTATGCGTTGTGAAGGCTTAAGGATGAAGACCGTGGTCATTACAGCCAAAGAAAAGATATGTCCTATGGAAAAGGTGGAATGTAATCCTAAGGATTGTCCTTATGCCAAGGGACATTATGATCGCATCAATGACGCCATGTATGACTTGCTGACGTCGGAGGATGCTTTTACAAGGGAGAAGATTGAAGAATACTCTGAGCAGTATATGGTATGTCCTTTCGAGTTCTGTTTGGATATGAGTTTATATTCCGACGGTATTATTTGCGATTATAATTATTTGTTTGATCCGCATGTCTATTTGAAGAGATTCTTTGCGGAGGGGGCGAAAGGCGAGCATTTGTTTTTGATTGATGAGGCCCATAACCTTCTGGAAAGAGGGCGTGAGATGTATTCTGCCCAAATCGTAAAAGAGGATTTGTTGGAGTTAAGGGCAGCGATTAAGGATTTTACGGATAATAAAACGAAACTGTACCCGGAGCTGGAAGCCATTGTGCGTCAATTAAACAGTTGTAATAAAGAGATGTTGAATTTAAAAAGGAGCTGCGAAGGTGACTTCCTGGAGTTGGATGCGCCGGAACGGATTTCTTCTTTGGTATTGCGTCTTAATAACCTGTACAGCAAGATTGAAAAGTATTTAGAGGATGAAGAAAAAGACACTGACTTACGTAGTCAAATACTTGATTTTTACTTCGAATTGTCCCATTTTCTGCTGATTTGGGAAGGCTTGGACGAGAATTACAGAATATATTTAAAGTATGAAGGGCAGGACCGTTTTGTATGCCGCTTGTTCTGTGTAAATCCGTCGTATCACCTGCGAACCTGCATGGACAGAGGCGTGAGTTCTACGCTTTTTTCGGCTACATTATTGCCGATTCAATATTATAAAAGTCTTTTGGGCGGAACAAAGGAGGATTATGAAGTATATGCGAAGTCCGTATTTGACCCTGATAAAAGAGGACTTTTTATTGCAAAGGATGTTACCAGCAGATATCGGAGCAGAGGCATCGTAATGTATGAAAGAATTGCTTCCTACGTACGTAGCATTACTTCGGTCAAAAAAGGTAATTACCTTGTATTTTTCCCTTCTTACGCGTTTGCCAACGCGGTATATGACTGCTTTACTCCGGCTGAGAAGGATGAAATTCTTATGCAAGGAGAAAGCATGCGTGAGGATGAGCGAGAAGCTTTTTTGAATTGTTTTGAAGAAAATGAGTCTGCCGAAAAGAGCCTGGTGGCCTTCTGCGTGATGGGCGGTATCTTCTCGGAAGGCATTGACTTAAAAGGTGAGAGATTGATAGGTGCAATTATCGTGGGAAACGGAATGCCGCAAGTGGGACCGGAGCGGGATATTCTGCGAAAGCATTTTGATGAGACGGAGCAGAAGGGTTTTGATTATGCATATACGTTTCCGGGAATGAATAAAGTATTGCAGGCGGCAGGACGTGTGATTCGTACGGCTGAGGATGTGGGAATTGTTGCACTTCTTGAGGAACGCTTTTTGGAAAGTTCTTATCAAAGACTTTTTCCGCGGGAATGGAATTCCTATGAGATTGTCGATGTGAATAATGTTACGGGAGCAGTGGAGGCTTTTTGGGAACAAAGAAAGGGATTGTAGCAGGAAGTCAATGAGTCAATGGATTTTTATGATGTGCATAATGAAAAGTGGTTAATAATGATGTTATGTAACTGCATTTCGACAAAAAAAGACAAAATGACACTCAAAATGACACTCGTGTCCTATCAGAACGACAATTTTTTGCAAGATTCGATATGTGGATAAAACGGTGGAAATGGTGGATTTGTTGGATAAAATCGTTAAAAGTTATCCACATAAAGCAATTGTGTCACTAATTTAGTGTGGAAAAAGCAAAAATAAGTGGATAAAAGCGAATATTTTTTATGTAAACACAATAAAAATTAACCAACTCGGTCAAAAATGTAAAAAAGAGAAGAAATGTTGTAAAACAGATAAAATAATAATATAATACTAAATTGAATGTTATTAGATTCCGGCATTTTATTGAGAAAGGAGCGAGTATGAGCGAGCACAAAGCGGAACAGAAAAATTTAGCTTTGGAAATGATTCTTGCAATCTGTATTCTTTTTATTCCGCTTGCATTTGTGAATGCTTTGGCTATTTTGCTTTTTGCGTGCTTACTCGTTTTATTCTTCAGTATCCTGTTATTGGCCATAGTGGGTTTGGGACAGTTGATTGCCGGTGTGGCAATGGTCGGAATCGGTATTGAGAAACTTTTTTCCATGCCTATGGGTGCCGTTGCGGTGATGGGCTTTGGTGTGTGTAATATCGGTGTTGCTTTGTTGCTGGAATGTTTTGTGCTTTGGTGGTATGGTGTGGCAGTGCCGGTATTGTTCAAAAAGATGACGGGCAGGGAGGATAATCATGAGAAGAAAGATTAAATCCCTGTTTAAAATTGCAATTACATGTGTTACCGTCGGAGCAATTATGGTGATTGCCGGCCTTTTGATGGGTGGTGCCGGAGAACTGAGCAAAGAAGTAACGGAACTTGTGCATCTTGTTCGTGTAGGAGTGTCGGAAAGCGTGGAGCGAATTCCGTTATTGGAGCGCATTACCAACATTAACGGATTTACGGTAGATATCGATGAATTTTCGGTAAAAATAAACGAAGAGTATGAAACAATCGTGGGTGACTATACGAATTTCTCACTGGCAGATGCGTCAGAAGTAACCAATATGGATATCAGCGTTTTTAACGGAACCTGCAGAATTGTACCTTCCGGGAACGATTGCTTTGGCGTGCAAAGTGTCGGTGCGGAAGAATTCCAGTGCTATGTAGCTGACGGAACATTATATCTGAGCGTTGTGCCACAGGATTTAGGCAATGAAGAAAAGTCGGAAATTACGTTATATGTACCTGATGGGCATACTTACCAGAAAGTTTTTCTTTTCTGTTCGGCGGAGCAGGTTGAAATTTCGGCATCACTTAAGGGCGAGGAGCTGAGCATGAGTTCCATTTGTGGCAGTAATATAGTGAATGGTGAAATTGATTTCGATCATACAACGATTACGGCCGGAATCGGAGAACTGTCCGTGGAAACATTGGTTGCAGACGAATTGAAGTTAGAGATTAGTACCGCAAAGGCTGTTATCAGAAATATGGCTGCGGGTACTATGGAAGTGAATCTTGGTATGGGAAACCTTGAAATAAAAGGTATTACAACGGGCGATATCATTTTAAACTGCGGTATGGGACATCTGGATATGGATTTGGCCTGTGCGCAGGAGGATTATAATTACGATATATCCGGTTCGGCAGAAAGCGTGCAAATCGGTACGGATACCTTGGCAGGAATGGTGATGGAACGCTGGATTGACAACGGCGCAGAGCGGAAGATTGCCATGAGTTGTTCCATGGGAAGTGTCGCCATTGAATTTGATGAATAATGTATTACTCAAAGAAGGTTGCCAAAGACAGTCAAAAAGTTGTAAAATAAAAATTGATGTATTTTATCTAAATTACAAAGTTATATACATATATAGTTTGACAAAACGAAGAAATCTAGGTATGTTTTAACATAGAATAAAAAAGGAGTACTTGAGAATGAGCAAAGAACTTGCAAAAACTTATGATCCTCATGGTATTGAGGACCGTCTTTATGAAAAATGGCTGGAAAAGAAATATTTCCACGCAGAAGTGGATGAGAATAAAAAACCTTTTACCATCGTGATTCCGCCTCCAAACATTACAGGCCAGCTTCACATGGGACATGCATTGGATAACACAATGCAGGATATTTTAATCCGTTTTAAAAGAATGCAGGGATACAATGCCCTTTGGCAACCCGGTACCGACCATGCGAGTATCGCAACCGAGGTTAAAATTATCGAGAAGTTAAAAGAAGAAGGCATCGATAAGGCAGACCTTGGCAGAGAGAAATTCTTAGAGCGTGCTTGGGATTGGAAGAGAGAATACGGCGGAAGAATTATCAGCCAGTTAAAGAAATTAGGTTCTTCCTGTGACTGGGACAGAGAGCGTTTTACTATGGACGAAGGCTGTAACAAGGCAGTTAAGGAAGTATTTATTAAGATGCACGAAAAAGGATGGATTTACAAGGGTGCAAGAATCATCAACTGGTGTCCGGTTTGTAATACTTCCATTTCGGATGCAGAGGTTGAATACGAGGAGCAGACAGGCCATTTCTGGCACATTAAGTACCCCATCGTAGGCACTGATGAGTTCCTTGAGTTTGCAACCACACGTCCCGAGACTATGCTGGGTGATACTGCGATTGCGGTAAATCCCGAAGATGAAAGATATACCCATTTGGTAGGTAAAATGGTGAAACTTCCTTTTGTTGACCGTGAAATTCCTATCATTGCGGATTCTTATGTAGATAAGGAGTTCGGTACAGGTGTTGTTAAAATTACTCCTGCACACGACCCTAACGACTTCCAGGTTGGACAGCGTCATAACCTGCCTTTAATCAACATTATGAATGATGATGCTACCATCAACGAAAACGGCGGCAAGTTCGCAGGTATGGACCGTTATGAAGCAAGAGCGCAGATTGTCAAAGAGCTTGACGAAATGGGTCTTTTGGTAGAAATCGAAGAGCACGTACACAATGTAGGTACTCACGACCGTTGTAAAACAACTGTAGAACCCCTTGTAAAACAGCAGTGGTTCGTTAAGATGGACGAGTTGATTAAGCCCGCAGCAGATGCGGTTCGTAATGGTGAAATCAAGCTTGTTCCCGAAAGAATGGAAAAAGCATATTTTAACTGGACAGATAATATCCGTGACTGGTGTATTTCAAGACAGTTGTGGTGGGGACACAGAATTCCCGCATACTACTGTGATGACTGCGGTGAAATTGTGGTTGCAAGAGAGATGCCTGATGTATGTCCTGTTTGCGGACAGAGTCATTTTACACAGGATCCCGATACTTTGGATACCTGGTTTTCATCAGCCCTTTGGCCCTTCTCAACTTTGGGATGGCCCGAGAAGACCAAGGATTTGGAATATTTCTATCCTACCGATGTGCTTGTAACAGGTTATGATATCATCTTCTTCTGGGTAATCCGTATGGTATTCTCAGGTTATGAGCAGATGAAAGAGAAACCTTTTAAGACTGTTTTATTCCACGGTTTGGTTCGTGACTCACAGGGTCTTAAAATGAGTAAGTCCTTAGGTAACGGTATCGATCCTTTGGAAATTATTGAAAAGTATGGTGCAGACGCATTGCGTCTTACCTTGATTACCGGTAATGCACCGGGTAACGATATGCGTTTCTACTACGAGAGAGTAGAAGCAAACCGTAACTTCGGTAACAAGATTTGGAATGCTTCCCGTTTCATTATGATGAATATGGAAGGCAAGGAAGTTACCACTCCTGCAGTAACTGATTTGGAACCTGTTGATAAGTGGATTCTTTCCAAGTTAAACAATGTAATTAAAGAAGTTACAGACAACATGGAGAACTATGAGTTAGGTATTGCCGTTCAGAAGGTTTACGATTTCATCTGGGATGAATTCTGCGACTGGTACATAGAAATGGTGAAACCCCGTCTCTATGCATCTGACAATCAGGTATCTTCCAATGCGGCACTTTGGACCTTAAAGACCGTATTGATTGATGCGTTGAAATTATTACATCCTTATATGCCTTTTATTACAGAAGAAATTTTCTGTACTTTACAGAACGAAGAAGAATCCATTATGATTTCTTCATGGCCTGTATACGCTGACGAAAGAAACTTCACGAAGGAAGAAAAGGAAATCGAAATCATGAAGGAAGCGATTCGCGGTATCCGTAACGTAAGAACTTCTATGAACGTTCCCCCTTCCAAGAAGGCACAGGTTTATGTAGTATCTGAAAAGCCTGAAATGAGAGCGATTTTTGAAGAAGGTAAGTTATTCTTCGCGTCTCTTGCTTATGCATCCGAAGTAATCGTTCAGGCAGACAAGAGCGGTATTGCCGATGATGCGGTATCCGTAGTGATTGCCAATGCAAACGTATACATTCCTTTTGCTGAACTTGTTGATATTGCACAGGAAATCGAACGTCTTGAAAAAGAAGAAAAGAAGCTTGCCGGCGAGCTTGCCCGTGTAAACGGAATGCTTAACAACGCAAACTTCTTATCGAAAGCGCCTGCTGCTAAGATTGAAGAAGAAAAGGCAAAATTAGAGAAGTATACACAGATGATGGAGCAGGTTAAGGAGAGACTTGCGCAGCTTAGATAAAGTAAGTATGCCCGCCCGGTTAGGGCGGGCTATTTAATTGTTGCCCGCAGAATAAAATAACATCTATATCAATTCCAAAAAATAGCATATAATAAATATACTGATACATAAAAGGAGCACCGTATGAAGTATCCCTACGATAAAGGCTTCCGCAAGGTGGCGTTCAATATGCCTTTTAGCGGTTGGATGTGTAAGATAACCCATAAGCCGTTAAAAAGAATGGTGGACAGAATGAAACCGCCTAAAGGGGTGACTTTGCGCAATTTTACGATTGAGGGATACAGCGGAGAACGTATTGATGTAAAAGAAATCACACCGGAGCAACCTACTGATATTGCGATTTTAGACTTGCATGGAGGTGGCTTTGGTTATAAAACATCACCGGGGCAGTTTATGTTTGCTTGTGAATATGCTTTGGCCCTGAATTGTCGCGTTTTTATGCCGGATTATCATTTGTTGCCGGACTATCCCTTTCCTGCGGCCTATGAGGACGCAATGCTTACATACCAGTACATGGTTGACCACGCCACAGAATTTTCGGTTAATCCGAATAAAATCATTGTGCTGGGCGACAGTGCCGGAGGTGCATTGGCCGCGAATGTATGCAATACGGCAGAAGCAAGAGGATTGCCAAAGCCTATGTGTCAGTTGCTTATTTATCCTGTTACAGATGATGAGATGAATACAGAATCCATGAGGCGTTTTACGGATACGCCTTTATGGAATGCGAGAAATAATCGTAGAATGTGGCCTATGTATTTGAAAGGTGTTACGGATGAACAGCGTAGGATTGCAGTGCCTATTCAAAATCCCTTGCCGCAAGCTTTGCCGCCTACTTATATTGAGACTGCAGAATTCGATTGCCTGCATGATGAAGGGCTTGCTTACGCAAAGCATATAGAGGGCGTGGCCGAGTATGTAGAGATAAATGAAACCAAAGGAACTTTTCACGGATATGATATTTTAGCCAAACACCCGATTACAAGAGACAGCGTCAAGAAAAGAATTGATTTTATGAAAAGTATTATAGAAAATACGGAGAAAATATGACAGCGGAACAGATTACTCTTTTACAAGAATTCGGCTTTCAAGTCGGTGAGGACGACCATCGCGGAAGAACACAGATCTATTGCAAAAATATCCCCGATCTATTATCGCTGGAAATGCTTATTTTAACTATGACTTTCCGAGATGAAATCAATTATTGGGATGCTGATTGGTACTCGCCCACAGATCCGGGAGGATATGTCAGTGCCCTTCGCTTGGACAATGAGAGAGTGGCATATAAGGAAGGAAATCACGGTTGGACAAGCCACTGGTACATTGTTACAATCAAAGAGATGGCGGAGCATATACAGAAGAATTGGGACAAGGATTACGACCGGGGGAAATTTCTGAATTGTATTTGGATTGAGCCGAACCGGTATACCACCAAAGATAAAATACGCGAGAAACTCAGTAAAGAATCGAAGTTATCATTTTAAGGAGAACTATGCAGTATGACTGAAAAAGATAAAATGTTAAAAGGCGAGTGGTATGATGCCAATTTTGACGAGGAATTGGTGGAAGTGCGAAGAAAGGCAGAACTTCTCTGTTATGATTTCAATATGGCAAGGCCGGGAAGTGATGTGCAGAATAATGCTTTAAGAGAGTTGCTTGGCGCGGAGATTCCGGAAGGCGTTACCGTTTTGGCACCGGTGTATTTTGATTACGGAAATTATACCAAGCTTGGCAAAGGCACTTTTGTAAATCACGGCTGCTATTTTATGGATGGCGGTACCGTTACAATAGGCGAGAATGTGTTTATCGGACCGTTTTGCGGCTTTTATACGGCAACCCATCCAATGAACTATACAGACCGAAATAAGGGGCTTGAGAAGGCATTGCCCATCACGGTAGGCGATAACTGCTGGTTTGGGGCCAATGTATCCGTAATGCCCGGAGTTACCATCGGAAGCGGCTGTGTGATTGCTGCAGGCAGTGTGGTAACGGAAGATGTGCCGGACAATTCTATGGCGGCAGGCGTGCCGGCTGTCGTGAAGAAAGAAATTCAGCAGAAATAAAAAGATTGATAAAATGTAGCAAGAAATGAGAGTTAAAATCGTTTAAATAAAAGAAAAAACGAAAATTCAATCATAGATGTATTTGGAGGGAAAGCATATGAGTATTTTAGAAACCATCAGTAAAAGACACAGTTACCGTAAAACGTATAAAACGGACCCTGTGCCCAGAGAGGACTTGATTAAAATTATGCAGGCAGGCCTGGATGCACCTTCGGGATGCAATAAGCAGACCGTAAGTTTAATAGGTGTTGACGATCCGGAGGTACTTGCGAAACTTCATGCTGTGATTGATCCGCCACAGGGTGAGACTGCACCGGCGATGATTTGCGTACTTTCCAAGGAAAGAATTGCCTATGCAAACAGATGCTTTGCGGTGCAGGATTATTCCGCTGCCATTCAGAATATGCTTCTTGCCATTGTAGAACTTGGGTATGAGAGCTGCTGGTACGAAGGACATATTACGGACGAGGACAGAATCTGTGATAAAATGGCTAAGATTCTTAATGTACCCGAAGAATACAACTTAGTGTGTATGCTTCCCGTGGGCATTGCGGCGGAAGAAGTTCAAGGTCCCAGGAAGCGTCCTTTTGAGCAGAGAGCATGGTTTAATTCGTTTCCGACGGAAGAGGAATATCAGCAAATTTTTGAGAGAGCAGGTGTAAAGCCTCCGAGGTAAATATGATTCAGCCCTATAGATAATGCAGAACCTGAAACATTAATTCACGGCAGTTCTCCCTTTTCAAATGCGCATTTCAATGATACAATGTATATAATAGTATGCTTTTATGAGGAATTGACGAATGAAGAAGTTAAGCCAATTTCAAAAGAATATGATAGCCGTTGTGCTGGCAGTTATTATTACCGCACTTGCTATGGTAGCAGTTTACATATGGTCTTTGCATTATAATAAGGCGGACAGGCAGGTGAGCCTTGCTGACGGAAACTTTGATGGAGAGAAGTACTCGTTCTCGGATTTTACCGTGCAGATTGGACCCCGTGGCGGCGACAGCGGTGCCTGGTTAAAAGACCCGATTTATGATGAGGCAGGGAATGAATTGCACGGTGCCAGTGTGGGAACCATTTATGAAATTATCATGTACAATAAGTCGGATGCTACTATTACCGATTGGAAGGTGGAGGTATTTGTTCCGGAATTTATGTGGATAAATAATGAATGGAACGGTACGATGGAGTTACACCAGACCACTACGGGAGAAGAGTTGGTTCAGGAATTGGACTTGAGTGAGTATACCCGGAAAGAAATTATCCTGGATTATTACTTAGATCATACCGGTCCCATGATTCCGTTGAATGAGGGTGACAGTTTCGTATATCTGCCCAGTCAGGCAGACAATGAGATGCCTCTGGTTCCTTCAGAAGAGGATAAAGATGTTAAGGACACGGCAATTATAGGTTTTATCATTTATGTACCGGACCAGACCTTGGATTATGTGACGGTTTTTGATGAAGCAGTAATTACATATCATATGCAGAAGAGTGTTTGGGATTATCCGATTTTTATCTTTTTGCTTGTGGTGCTGGGAATCTATGTTGTTATTTTAATTGTTTTAGTAGTATCGCAGATTCGTATAAATAAGTTATTAAAGCAACAGAAACACGATGCACAGATTATTGAACAGTCTATTAGTACTTTCATTAATTTTATTGAAGCAAAAGACCCTCATACCAAAGGACATTCGGAGCGTGTGGCACGCTATTCGTATCTTTTGGCTCAGAAGATGGGTTACTCCGAAAGAGAGTGTAATCGTATTTCATATATTGCCTTAATGCACGATTGTGGTAAAATCAGTATTCCGGTTACTATTTTACAGAAGAGAGAAAAGTTGACGGATGAGGAGTATGAAGTGATTAAGAGTCACACTACTTACGGAAACCAAATGCTTAGAGATTTTTCTTCTATTGACGGAATCAGTACCGGTGCGTTATACCACCACGAGCGCTATGACGGTAAGGGATATCCTTCCGGCATTTCGGGAGAAGAGATTCCCATGATTGCGCGTATTATCGGTGTGGCGGATTCGTTGGATGCAATGAACAGTAACAGATGTTATCGCCCTCGATTAACCAAAGAAGTAATTATACGTGAATTGGTTAACAACAAGGGAAAGCAGTTTGATGCAACCGTTGTTGATTATGTACTTGAATTAATCAATGAAGGCAAAATCGTTATTGGTGAAGAAGTATCAGAGACAGAATAATAAAAGAAAAAGACATCAATTATATTGGTGTCTTTTTTAGAGACTTTATAAGGAAGTTATATGAAAGCACAAAATATTAAAACGTTTCAACAAGCAGAAGAATATTTATATGACGTACCGAAATTCACCAGCAAATCCACGCCGGAGATGACAAGGTCTTTCTATGAGTTCCTGGGATGTCCGGGCGAAAAACGAAAAATTGTTCACGTGGCAGGTACCAACGGTAAGGGCTCGGTTTGTACCTATTTGAGCAGTATTTTGACTGCGCACGGGTATAAAACGGCAATGTTTACTTCGCCCCATCTGATTTCCATGTGTGAGCGTTTCCGTATTGACGGAGAATTAATGAGCGAAGATGATTTTATGCGGTACTTTTATCTTGTTCAAACAAAGGTGGATGAGGTGAGAAATTATGTTGGCAAAGTGCGGGAGAGTGTCGATGAGAATAAGATTTCCGCACATATAGAAGTACTTCCGCCGGATTATCACCCTACCTTCTTTGAGTATCTCTTTTTTATGGCGATGCTTTGGTTTGAAGACAAAGGCGTAGACTATATCGTTTTAGAGACAGGGCTTGGCGGACGATTGGATGCTACCAATGTGATAAAAAAGCCGGAGCTTTGCATTATTACCAAGATTGGCCTGGACCATATTATGTACCTTGGCAACACTTTGGAAGAAATTGCAGGTGAAAAGGCTGGTATCATCAAACATAATGTACCGCTTATTTACTATGATTTCGACAAAAAAGTTACATCTGTAATAGAGAAATACGCCGATTTACAAGGGGTTACGGCATATCCTGTCGGATTATCCAATATTAAGAATGTTAAAATTCATCAAAAAGACATTGATTTTTGTATGTTTTATGAGTATGATAATTATGTGTGTCCTGAATGGGAGGAGTTTCGGATTCCCACGGTGGCAACCTATCAAACCATTAACTCTACTTTGGCGGTAAAAGCATCCAAGTTGCTTTTACAGGGGCAGTGGAAGTTGGACCTTGTCAAAGAAGTGCTTTCAAAGACATTTTGGGAAGGCAGGATGGAAGAGGTAATGCCCGGCTTTTATGTGGACGGGGCGCACAACGAAGACGGTGTGGAAGCGTTTTTGGACGGGCTTGCGGCGGCTTCGGTGAAAGAGGCAACTCTTTTATTCGGTGTAAACGGTGATAAGGACTATGAGCCGATGATTAAGCGTATGGCTAAGAGCGGTCATTTTGCAAGGATTGTGATTACGAAACTTGCCGGTGACAGAAGTGCCCGGCCGGAAGCAATCGCAGAGCAATTTGCCAAGTACACCGATTTGGATTTGATATTAACTTACAGTGTAAAAGATGCAGTGCAGAAATGCCGCGACTTGACAAGTGGTGGTACAATATACGCAGTGGGTTCGTTATATCTCGTAGGCGAGATTAAGGAACTTGTCAGGGAGGAATTGTTGTGATCGATTTTGAAGAAGAATTAAAGAAATTTCATCCGTGCCTTGAAATTGGTGATACAGAAGACGCCATCAAGAATCACGATTTATCAGATATGGTAGATATTATTGTAGGAGTTGTAAAAGAATCCGCAAAAGACGAATAGAGGATAAGAAGTCATGAAGTGCTATAATTGTGGCTGTGCATTATCTGAGAAAGACTTTTGTACCGGATGTGGCGCGGACGTAGTACAATACAAGAAAGTAATGTATTTGTCCAACCAGTATTACAACGAAGGTCTGGAGAAGGCACAGGTTAGAGATTTAAGCGGCGCTGTTGCATGTTTGAAACAGAGCTTGAAATTGAATAAAAATCATACAAATGCAAGAAACTTACTCGGTCTTGTTTATTTTGAGATGGGTGAAGCGGTAGCGGCCCTGACAGAATGGGTTATCAGCAAGAGCTATCAGAGTGAGAAAAATATTGCAGATGATTATATTACAAAAGTACAGTCAAATCCTTCCGGGTTGGAAGATATGAATGTCAGTGTTAAGAAATACAACCAGGCGTTGTCCTACTGTCAGCAGGATAGTCTGGATATGGCGACCATTCAGTTGCGTAAGGTGGTTTTAACCAATCCGAAACTGATTCCCGCACGCCAGTTACTTGCACTTCTTTATATCAGAAGTGAAGAATGGACTAAGGCGAAGAAGGAATTGGATGCCTGCAAACGTATTGACAACGGTAATGTTTTGACCAATCGTTATCTCAAAGAAGTCGACAGTATGTTAGGCTTTGAAGAAAGTAAAAACGCCGGCAAGCGTAAAACCCAGGAAACTGCAATCTGGTCAAAGAGCGGTAACGATATTGTAATCCAGCCCAACAATCCCAGAGATGCAGGGGCTTGGAATGTATTTTTGAATATTATAATCGGTCTGGTAATCGGTTTGGCAATCGGCTGGTTCTTATTGGCACCCATTCGCGTGAACAGCGAGCGTGCCGGTATGGATGATGAATTGACAAGCCTTCGCGAGCAGTTAAATGTGAAGACGACGGCAGTGGACGAGCTTACACAGCAGATTTCATTGCTTACGACTGATAAAGAAGTCCTTGAGAACAAGCTGGAAGATTATGAAAGCAGTACCGGACTTATTGCGGCACATACAAGCTTAATGCAGGCACAGATTGAATATAACAAGGGTTCGGCAGCAGATAAGATGAAGATTGCGGAATATCTGGATCAGGTTGATTTGGATTTTATCGAAAATGTTGCATCGGAAGAGTATATTACTTTGTATGAAGGTCTGAAGCAGGCGGTAGGTTCTTCGGTAGCTACAAGTTTCTATGACAGCGGTTACGAGGCATATCGTAACCAGGATTATGAAACTGCCATCGAAAGACTTAATAAGGCTGTAGATTACGATCCGAACAATGCAGAGGCATTATATGCTTTGGCAAACGCATATCGCGAGAATAAAGACTATGTACAGGCGAGAAAAATCTATGTACAGGTAATCGAACTTTTCCCTGAAACAGAGAAGGCAATTAAGGCCCAGGGATACATTGCGGAAATTGATGCAATGGGTTCATAAAATACGTAAGACAAGTAAATAAAACACGAAGGAAGAACATGAAACTGAAACGGGTTTCGTGTTCTTTTTTATTTTGCATAACGAAAGGAGAGGCAAGATGGAAGAAAGGAAAATGATAGAGGGGACATTCGCTGTTTTGGACCGTCATTTAATGGTTAAAATGCCAAGGGAATTAGACCATCACAATGCAGGGAGAATCAGGGAGCGTGCGGATTATTTTCTGCTGATGGATAACGTGGACAGTATTGTGTTTGACTTTGAGGATACGGTTTTTATGGACAGTTCGGGAATCGGTGTCATTATGGGGCGTTACAAAAAGGTTTCCTGCTTTGGGGGCAAAGTATACGCCATACATACCAATGAACGTATCAAAAAAATTATTAAAATGTCCGGACTACAAAACATTGTTGAAATTATGAGCTGATGGAGGAAAAGAGAGTGTGTAATTCCAGTTTAAAAGAAACAAATGAAATGGAACTTTTATTTGATGCAAGTTCTGAAAATGAGGGCTTTGCAAGAGTAGCGGTGGCAGCTTTTATGACGGGGCTGAATCCGACGCTGGAAGAAGTGTCGGATGTAAAAACAGCGGTATCGGAGGCGGTTACGAATGCCATTATTCACGGTTACGGTTTTGTGAAGCAGGAAGAAGAGGTTAAAAACAAAATCAGACTGCATTGCAGTACGCAGGGGAAGAATATCCGCATATCCGTAGAGGACAAGGGAGTGGGTATAGAAGACGTACATAAGGCCATGGAGCCCCTTTTTACCACGAAACCGGAGTTAGAGCGTTCGGGTATGGGTTTTGCTTTTATGGAGGCTTTTATGGACGAGGTGCAGGTCTATAGCGTGGTAGGCGAAGGCACCCGCGTTGTAATGGAAAAGACCCTTGGAAAGGATTGCGAATAATGTCTGAAACAAGAGATTTGCTTGCGAAGACAAAAGAGGGAGATTTAGAGGCAAGAAATACATTAATTGAAGATAATTTGCGCTTGGTACATCACGTGGTGAAACGTTTCGTGGGTCGCGGCGTGGAACTGCAGGATTTGTTTCAAATCGGCACCATTGGTCTTATTAAGGCAGTGGATCATTTTGATTTGGACAGGGAGGTACAATTTTCAACCTATGCAGTGCCAATGATTATGGGGGAAATTAAGCGTTTTCTGCGGGACGACGGAATGGTAAAAGTAAGCAGGAGCCTTAAGGAGAATGCTTATCGAATCCGGCGGGAGCAGGAGATTTTTTGCAAGGAGTACGGGCGGGAACCCTTGGTGTCAGAGCTTGCAGGAAGACTTGAGTTAACGCCACAGGAAATCGTGGAAGCGCTGGATGCCTGTACGGAAGTAGAATCCCTGCAGAAAGAGATTTATCACAGCGACGGCAGCAGTATGGTATTGGAGGACCTGGTGCCGGATACGCGGAATGAAAAAGAAGAACTTCTGAATCATATGGTATTGGACCAGTTGCTGGTGGAATTGGACGAAAGCGAGCGGGAAATCATTCTCCTCAGGTATATGGAAAATATGACACAAACGGAGGTCGCAAAGCGCTTGGGAACCAGCCAGGTGCAGATTTCCCGGTATGAAAAAAAGATTTTAAAGAAGATGCGGGAGAGATATTTGGAAGGTAAAAACAGGTAGAGATGCAACTAAAAATAGTTGCACAATTGACGGGGTTATAGTATATTTTATGTATAGGGAGGCAAAGATAGGAGTGAGTCAAAAAGATAAATTAATTGCACGACTCTTAAAGAAACCGAAAGATTTTACATTTGATGAAATGGTTACATTGTTATCATATTTTGAATATGATTTAAAGAAGGGCGGAACCGGTTCAGGTGTAAAATTCATCAAAGAAGACAGTAATGACGTAATTAATTTTCATAAGCCACATCCGAACGGAGTATTAAAAAAATATGTTTTGGAACAGGTTATCGAGAAGTTGCGAAAGGATGGTTTGATATGAGCAATTTATTGGCATACAAGAATTATAACGGGACAGTTGAATATTCGAAAGAAGATGCTTGTTTATACGGAAAAGTTGTCGGGATCAAATCATTATTATCATATGAGGGGAATTCGGTGCAGGAACTTGAGGCGGATTTTCAAAAAGCAATTGATGAATATTTGGAAGACTGTAAAGAAAGAAATATTGAACCGGAACAACCTTATAAGGGTTCTTTTAATGTAAGGATTAATCCGGATTTGCATAGAAGTATCGCGATTTATGCAATGGAAAACGGTAAAAGTTTAAATGCCGCAGTAGAAGAAGCATTAAGACAATATGTAAGTTAAATTAAAAATAGTAAAGGTCTTTTTTAAACATTTACGTAGTTGCTTAAAAAAAATAAAACTTTCTATTGACATAAGGGCCTATTCTGTCATATAATAGCAATCGTCGGTGACGCAAAGTTACGTGTGTTCGTAGCTCAGCTGGATAGAGCAACGGCCTTCTAAGCCGTGGGTCGGGGGTTCGAATCCCTTCGAGCACATTTTGTGTGAGAAGTCACACAGGATAAAGGCGAAGAAGCCCTAGCATAATTAACATGGTGGGTATGGCGCAGTCGGCTAGCGCGCCAGATTGTGGCTCTGGAGGCCGAGGGTTCAAGTCCCTTTACCCACCCTTTACTGGGCTATCGTCAAGCGGTAAGACACAGGATTTTGATTCCTGCATGCGCTGGTTCGAATCCAGCTAGCCCAGCTTACTTTGCAGAATATCGCATAAGATACGTTCTTATGGATATCATATAAATACGGGCCATTAGCTCAGGTGGTAGAGCACTTGACTTTTAATCAAGTTGTCCGGGGTTCGAGTCCCCGATGGCTCACGAAAAAGAAATCTTGAAGCTTCAAGGTTTCTTTTTTTATGCCAAGTATTAAGGAATGGAATTTTATACCATAAGTATAATTTACAAACTAAACTTTTTGTGATACGATGACGATAACCTATGAAGGAAAAGCGGAACGGAAGAGTTCCCGGAAAGGAAGAAGACATGAACGCAATAAATCGTTTTTACAATGAATATAGTGCTAATTATGTACAGGCTAATCTCGAATCTCTCGAGAGTGGCTCTCATTACGTGCACGCATCATTGGATAAGTATGGACGAGGAAATTGTGTTTTAGATACCGGATACAGTTGCAGACTGTAGACGAAAGAATAAACATGTTTTAACGAACCGCTTACCTTTGATGGGTAGGCGGTTTTTTAGTGGAAAGGAGGTGCAGAAATGTTAGAAATCAAAGGAAAAGTAAATATCGCGATTTGTTATGCATCCGTAATAGAGAACGACGCAATTGAGCAAATTCGCAGAATGTGCGATTACGAGTTTACGGAAGGGTCTAAAATCAGAATTATGCCGGACGTTCATTCGGGAAAAGGTTGTACCATCGGCACAACCATGACTGTAATTGACAAGGCAGTGCCCAACATTGTTGGGGTTGACTTAGGGTGCGGTATGTACACCGTGAATCTCGGAAAGGTTGAGCTTGATTTCGAGAAACTGGATGAGGCTTGCCATTATGTTCCTTCGGGAATGAATGTGTGGCAGGGCAGACAGGAGCGCTTCGATTTAGAGAAATTACGTTGTTACAGGGCGTTAAAGGACAGTAAAAGATTAGAGAGAAGCTTAGGCACCCTTGGCGGCGGAAATCACTTCATCGAGGTAGACGTGGCATCGGATGGTACAAAATATCTTGTAATACATACCGGTAGCCGTAACCTTGGCAAACAGGTGGCTGAAATTTATCAGAACCTTGCTGTGGAGTTGAATCGCGGCATGGAAGACTATTTTAAAATGCGTGATGAAATCATTCGTACATACAAGGAGCAGGGGAGACGCAGTGAAATCCAGGCGGCGTTAAAAGAGATTGCCTGGAAAAAGGCGAACGGCCCTACGACCATACCTGAGGACTTGTGTTTCCTGTATGGTCAGTATTTCGAGGACTATCTTGCGGATGTGGAAATCTGTCAGCAGTTTGCAAAAAGAAACCGTGAGTTGATTGCAGAGATTATTCTTGACAGATGTAACCTTACGGCAACAGACGCTTTTCATACCATTCATAATTATATCGATACAGGTGAAATGATTTTGAGGAAAGGGGCAATTGCGGCCCACAAAGATGAGAAAGTGCTGATTCCGATTAATATGAGGGATGGAAGTGTGTTGGCTGTTGGGAAGGGTAATGCGGAGTGGAACTATTCTGCGCCCCACGGTGCCGGCAGAGTGATGTCGCGTAACAAAGCAAAGCAAGTGCTTTCGCTTGACGAGTATAAAAAAGCAATGGAGGGAATTTATTCAACCTCCGTTAATGAGGAAACATTAGATGAGGCGCCTATGGCATATAAGTCCTTAAATGACATTATTGATGTCATTGAGGAGACCGTAGACGTGATTGAGGTTATCAAACCGATTTATAATTTTAAGGCAAACTGAGTAGTGCAAGGCAGTGGCAGAAGATGTCTGACTGTGCTTGCACATGGGAAGACATTTTCTGCCGGTGGCTTATAGTACGAAGTACTATAATCGAGATGAAGCGAAGCGAAATCGAGATTAAGGCACTACGAAAAACCGTCTCGGCTCGGTACGCCGGGAAGGAGAATATTATGGCTATTCCTACAATTGATATGATTGGAACAGGCCAAAATATCTGCAGGTTGAGGTTAGAGGCCGGAATTTCTGTCAAAGAGTTACAGGATATCTTCGGTTTCAGCACGCCGCAGGCAATCTACAAGTGGCAGCACGGAACGGCGTTGCCCACCATCGACAACCTGATTGTGTTGGCAGCTGTTTTGGACGTAAAAGTAGATGATATTTTGGTGTTAAACGATATGCAGATTACGATGTCTGCGTGAATAAAAGAATAAAGCGGGCCCGGGAAGGTCCGCGATTCGGCCCCTTAGTCTAAAGGTTAGGACATCGGCCTTTCAAGCCGAAAATGCTGGGTTCAAATCCCGTAGGGGTCATTAAGGGCAGGTAATACGTAATTGGTAGCGGGCCAGACTGTAAATCTGGTGCCTTCGGGTTCTGTTGGTTCAAGTCCGACTCTGCCCACTTTTGTTTGTGTGACCGAGATGGTTTAAGGTGCCACCCTGCTAAGGTGGAGTGCGAGTAATTGCACCGAAGGTTCGAATCCTTCCGCAAACGTTAAACTCTCATAGTTTAATGGATAGAACAGTCGACTACGAATCGGCAGATCCTGGTTCGATTCCGGGTGAGAGTGTTAAGAAGTCTGTTTTTGGTAAGAAGATAGGCTTTTTTGATTTGGGGTGAATTTGAAAATTCAGCGGATGCGAAAGTAAAAGGAAACGCTAAAAAGTCTCATAAACGGTGAAAAACACAAGGTATAGGGGTTACCTTGTGCTTTTCTGTTAAAGGGAAAAACAATCGGAAAGACGATTGATTTTGGCAATATTCATCGTTTTAGGAAATCCTAAAACCTAATAATATAATATTCCACTTTTGTCAAAAAAACAATGCTTTTTTGCTAAAATATGGTATATATATGCTGTTTTTTATATATTTATGTACTTTTTTCCGCGAATGCAAAAATGCGCTTACACATTTGCTGATATATTTTATAAAAAATAAAACCATACTCTTTACAACTAATTTTTTTAGAGATAAAATATGCCTTGTGCGTAAATGAGTTATGAGTGGCAGGCTGGAAGCCCTGTATGAAAGTGAGTATTTATGAGTGATTTTTATAATGAAGAAAATATGACTGAGGATACCTTGGTATATGATGAACCTGAAGAGGAAGGCATTCCGGAACATTTATATGCAAAAGAGGAGCCTGTACAGGAAGAAAACAAAATGGGTGTCATGCCCGTAAATAAGCTGTTGCTTACGATGTCTATTCCTATGATGGCGTCTATGCTTGTGCAGTCTTTATACAATATTGTAGACAGTATTTTCGTAGCGAAGTTAAGTGAGGATGCGTTGACGGCGGTTTCCCTGGCGTTTCCCGTGCAGGTGCTTTGTATGGCAGTGGGAGGCGGTACCGGTGTAGGTATCAATGCGGTGCTGTCCAAGGCGTTGGGCGAGAAGAATAAAGAGGCGGTTAATAAGTCGGCGACAAACGGTATTTTTCTTATGTTTTTAAGTGCGTTGTTCTTTGTACTGGTAGGCCTTTTCTTTGTAAAACCTTTCTACTATATGCAGGGAACCGAAAGTCCTGCCATTACGGAGTACGGAATTCAGTATTTAACGATTGTATGTTGCTGTTCGATTGGTATTTTTACCCAGGTGACCTTTGAACGTCTCTTGCAGTCTACGGGTAAAACCGTGCTTTCTATGATTACGCAGGCTACAGGTGCGATTATTAACTTAATCCTTGACCCGATTATGATTTTCGGCTTGTTGGGCTTTCCGAAGCTTGGCGTTGCGGGTGCGGCTCTTGCTACGGTAATCGGACAGGTGTGCGCGGGTTGTCTTGCGGTATTCTTAAATTATAAGTTCAATAAAGAAATATATATTTCGTTCCGCGGTTTTAAACCGGATGGTAAAATGATTTTAAAAATCTATTCCGTAGGTTTCCCGTCCATCATTATGCAGGCCATCGGTTCGATTATGAACTATTTGATGAATCAGATCCTTTTATCTTTCGCGGATACCGCGGCAACCGTATTCGGCGTATATTACAAGCTTCAGAGTTTCTTCTTTATGCCGGTATTCGGTTTAAACAATGGGTTGGTACCGATTATTGCGTACAACTTTGGCGCGGGCAAAAGAAGCCGTATGTTAAAAGCAATGAAGCTTGGTATTGTGTATGCGGAGATTATTTTTATCATAGGTATGCTTTGCTTCCTTTTTATCCCCGACAAATTATTGCTTCTGTTTAATGCAGAAGGTGATTTGATGGAAATGGGTCAGACTGCGCTTCGCATCATCGGTGTGCACTTCCCGATTGCGGCTTACTGTATTATCTTAAGCAGTTCCTTCCAGGCGTTGGGACACGGATTCTACAGCATGTGGGTATCCATTGCAAGACAACTTGCGGTGCTGATTCCGGTAGCGTACCTGTTCTCGTTGTCTGGGCAGTTAAGCCTTGTGTGGTGGGCATTTCCCATTGCGGAAGTGGCATCTATGATTATGTGTACGATTTTTATGATGCGTGTAAATCGTAAGACGATTCGAAATATTCCGGATAATGTGTAGTTAGTTTGTCAGGAAAGCGGGGGAAAAGGCTTCTGAATTTTATACCCTAAGTTGAATTGACAAAATGAGGTGTTCTAACATAAAATAGAATACGTACGATATAAAAGTTGCGGATATCTTATTATGATGTCCGACAACATAAGCGGATGTGGCGGAATTGGCAGACGCGCCAGATTTAGGTTCTGGTGGGAGACCGTGGGGGTTCGAGTCCCTTCATCCGCATAGTGCCCGGGAATGGGCGATTTTAAGACCATACGATGAAAGTCGTGTGGTCTTATTTGTTATAGCAACGCAGAAAGTGTGCGACGTGCTTGCACGAATAGGCATTTGCCGACGGCTAAGATTTGGTTAAGAACCCCTAAAACCCCCTTTTTTACAATAAAAGAATGCTATAATGTGTTGAAAAAAATAATATCGTGCATACATAAAAGTAGATGCATGAGAAATGGAGTAAACAATATGAGTTTATGGTTAGCAATTCTTTTGTTGGTAATTGGTTTCGCCCTTTTAATCTGGGGAGCTGACTTTTTTGTGGATGGCGCAAGTCGCGTTGCGGCAAGGTTGAAAATTCCGCAGATTGTTATCGGTCTTACCATTGTAGCCTTCGGTACCAGTGCACCGGAAGCGGCGGTAAGTATCTCGGCAGGCTTAAAAGGCAGCGCGGATTTGGCGGTTAGTAACGTTGTGGGAAGTAATATTTTAAATATCGGTATTATCCTCGGTATTTCTGCGTTGATTACGCCTCTTGCCGTGCAGAAGGGCACCAGAAAATTTGAGATGCCCTACGTTATGATTATTACAATTATTCTTATGTTGCTTGGTATGTTTGACGGCAAACTTGGCTGGGTAGACGGTTTGATTCTCTGGGCAGGTATGATTCTGTTCCTGGTTTATCTTTTAAATGTGGCAAAGAAAGGAAAAGCCGAAGCGCAGGATGAGGATCAGGATGAAAAGAAAAAGAAAGCACCGCTTATTTGGTTGATTGTAAAGATTTTAATCGGTGGTGTAGCGATTGTGTTCGGTAGTGATTTCGCAGTAGACGGAGCAACTGCCATTGCAACGTCTGTAGGCTGGAGTGAACGTTTAATCGGTCTTACCATTGTATCATTGGGAACTTCGTTGCCTGAGTTGGTTACTTCCGTGATTGCAGCTATAAAGAAAAACGCAGACATTGCCATCGGCAATATTGTAGGTAGCAACATTTTTAACATTTTGTTTGTTTTGGGTACTACGGCATTGATTACGCCTGTGGCATATACGGAAGCTTTTATCATCGATAATATCGTGGCCTTTGTGATTGCTGCGTTGCTGCTGGTATTGGTATTAAACAAGGATTGCAAGTTAAAACGTGTTGGCGGCGGAATTCTGTTGGCGTCGTATGTGATTTACTTTGTATATTTGATGATTAATCCTTTCGGATACGGCGTATAAAAACTGATTATATTCGCAGATGCTTATGGCAAAAATGTGAAAACTTTTTATTTTATATTTGTTTTCTTTGAAAAGAATGCTATAATGTGAAAAGTTGGTTAAGAAACAGCAAAGAAAAATAAATATACAGTAAAAGAATGGAGATAAAACAATGAGTATTTGGTTGGCAATTTTATTACTGGTTGTAGGTTTTGCCCTTTTGATTTGGGGCGCGGATTTTTTTGTAGACGGCGCAAGTAAAGTGGCAGACCGTATGAAAATTCCCCAGATTGTAATCGGTCTTACCATCGTGGCTTTCGGTACCAGTGCACCGGAAGCGGCGGTAAGTATTTCCGCCGGTTTAAAAGGCAGCGCGGATTTGGCGGTAAGTAATGTTGTGGGCAGTAACATTATGAATATCTTTGTAATCCTTGGTCTTGCTTCCGTGATTACGCCTCTTGCGGTACAGAAGAATACCAGAAAGATTGAGATGCCTTTTGTTATTGTAACAACTTTGCTTATGATGTTCCTTGGTATGTTTGACGGCAAGCTTGCCTGGGTAGACGGTTTGATTCTCTGGGCAGGAATGATTGCATTCCTTGTTTACCTGTTAAAAACTGCTTTGAGCGGCAAGAACAATGCACCTGCGGAAGAACCGGAACCGGAGAAAAAGAAAGCCCCTGTTATCTGGTTGATTGCTAAGATTATTATCGGTGGTGCGGCGATTGTGTTCGGTAGTGATTTTGCGGTAGACGGTGCAACCGCTATTGCAACATCTATGGGCTGGAGTGAGCGTTTAATTGGTCTTACCATTGTGGCGCTTGGAACATCACTTCCTGAACTTGTAACTTCCGTGATTGCGGCTTGCAAGAAGAAAGCAGACATTGCTATCGGTAACGTAGTGGGAAGTAATATTTTTAACGTGCTTTTCGTACTTGGTACAACTGCATTGATTACACCGGTATCTTATCAGAAAGCATTCGTTGTGGATAATATTGTAGCTGTGGTTGCGGCATTGCTTTTGTTCCTTTTTGTAATGAACAAGGATTGCAAGTTAAAACGCTGGGGTGGCGCGGTATTACTTGGCGCATATGTGGTGTATTTCGTATATTTGATGATTAATCCCTTTGGATATGGGGTGTAAAAAGATTTAAATTGCTTAAGAAGTGATGACTTATCGATAAAGGCAAGTTATCACTTCTTTATTTTATTATTAAAAACAAATAAAACAGTATTATTCAGAAATAAAAAATGTTATAATATATCTGTATGTCCATAAAAGGTGGTTTGCGGAATGAAAGAACAATCTACAACTAAAAATATAATAAAGTATATGTTGACTTCGGTAGCTATGTATTTTTCATTATTTTTTGATATGAGCAAAGTTTATCCGAATGTATATTTACAATCCGCCGATTCCGGTGAAATAGTAAAAATTGTATCTTTTTTACAGCGTTTCGATGCCGGTTTCGGTGATTATAGTTTGGCTGAAGATTTTGGCTTGTTGATGATTGTGTTGGGAATGGTTTGGATTTCGAAACGAATTTCGGATTATAAGAAGGGAAATAGATATATTCCGGTACTTTCGATTGTTTTTTCGGCATTATACTTGTTAGCTGAAAGTTTTATGGAATTAAACAATGCGAAGTATGTAATTGGGGATGGATTTGTTTTTTTCATTAGTTTTATTCGATTTTTGGGATTGTATTATGTCATATCAACAGTTTTGTATGCTCTTCTTTTATTGCTGAATAAAGTCAAAACAAACGAGGCATTTAAGAACTATAAATATATTACATTATTATCCGTTATAGTATTGGCATGGTTACCGCATTTAATTGCAATTTTTCCGGGTGGTTATTGCAATGATGTGCAGAATCAATTAATGCAGTTTTTTGGTTATATTCCGATGTCGGATCCACATCCGCCTATGTTTACTTTCTTGGTGGGTGCTTGCGTCTGGATTGGAAATTTGCTTCACATACCAAGTATAGGTATGTTTCTTTATGTGCTAATCCAGTATATGTTTATGGCATGTAGCTTTGCATATTGTGTTTGGTTTTTGCAGAAGAGGGTAAAAAATAAACTATTTATCATACTGGCAGAACTCTATTTTGCATTTTTGCCAATTTTTTCACACTATGCATCTGTAATTGTGAAAGATGCACCATATGCAACCTGTTTGCTTTGGATGTCAATAAGTGCATATGAATTATTAGAAGATCAAGAAGAGACGTTATATAAGATTAAGTGGTGGGCAGCAGTGCGTTTTGCAATTTTTGCTGTACTGGCTTCTTTGTTAAAACATAACGGCGTTTATATAGCGGTGCCGATGTTTATTTTCCTTGTGATTTACATTTTTAAACAGCAGATAAAAAAGAAAGAGAAAGCTTTGGTTGCGCTTGTTTTAAGTGCAGGTATTGTATTGTTTTTTATTGTCACCAAAATTATTTATCCGTTTATCGGAATTGAAAAGGGAATGGACCACCTGATTTATACAAATATGTTACAACATACTTGTCGTTTGGCGTTGGAATATCCGGGGGAATTAACGGAGGCGGATATTGAAGCTATTTCGGGGGTCATTGATTTTGAGCAGATTGAAACATACTATAATCCGGTGACTTCTGACGGAATTAAACCTATCGTTGACCTGGAGGCTTCGGACGAAGCTGTAAAAGAGTATAGTAAGGTGTGGATGGAGCAGGTAATGAAGCATCCGCTTGTAATCTGGGAAGCGTCTTTTAATGTTTCCTATGGATTTTTGGCGCCTGTAGCAAGAAATGAGGAAAATGATTTTTCGATATGGTATTATGCCAGTGAATATGAAGAATTCAATTTTACAATTCCAAATGTATGTTTAAAAATAAGATATGTTTACGAACTCATACAGGAATGGTGCGTTTCATTGCCTATAATTAGAGTTTTACAGAATTCGGGATTGTATTTTTGGTTGTTTGTATTTTTATTATGTCTGGTTACAAATAAAAAAGGTTACAGATATATTATAGCATTTGTGCCGGGGATTATGACTTCAATCTTTTATGTGGGGATTCCTGCATATTATCATCATCCCCGATATGCATTTCCGCTGATTTTTAGTTCGGTATTTTATATAGGATTGAGCATACTTACTTTAAAACAAAGTGGAGGACAAAAAGTTGAAGACAAAGGTTAAGGAAGTTAACTGGTTGTTTTGGATTTTTACAATTGTATATTCAGCAGGTTTATTTTATTTATTTTATAATCAGTGCTTGCTACATGAGGATTATTCTTACTTTTCGGATATGCGCGCATATATATTGGAAATTCAAGGACAGGAATCCGGATACTCGTTTCCTTATCCAATCTTTTTTGAAACAGCAAGATTATTATCTTTCATAATACCGATATATATTGCGATTCCCATTGTATTAACTGTATTAAATACATTAGGCGTGATTGTAACCTATCGTTATTTGGTAAAACAGGATATTTCTAAAATTGCTACAGCTGTGGGATGTTTAATGATTTTCCTGGTGTCTATGATTTATCTGGCGGCGCCTGAATTGCCGGAAGGCGCATATGGTCAGCGCTATTTAGGCGTTTTTTCGCCAAATCCGTTTCAAAATGCAACGTATATTGCGACAAGACCGTTTTCTATTTTATTGTTTTTAAAATTTATTGATATTATCAAAAAATATCCGAAATGTGAATTAAAAGACTGTATTTTATTCGGTGTATATATGGTGTTGTCTGTATTGGCAAAACCGAGTTTTATCTTTGTGATTGCACCGATATTTGCGGTGGTATTTTTGATAAAATGGTTTCAAATTAAATTCAAGTTTTCGAAGTGTGATTATGCCATTTTAATAGGGGCGGTTATTACAATTGCCATCTTAGTATGGCAGTATATAATGGTTTTTGATGTGGAAGCCGGTGGAATACAAATTGGCCCAGGACAAGCTTGGCATGTTTGGACACCATCCATTAAATGGGCAATTGTGAAGGCTAATTTGTTCCCGCTGTTTTATTTGCTTTGTAATTTAAAGAAGCTACAGACGGATCTTTTATATCGGTATAGCTGGATAGTATATTGTGTTGGTATTTTAACGTTTTATATGGTATATGAAGGCGGTTATAGATTTTATGATGCAAATTTTGCATGGGGATATATGCATGGTTTGTTTTTTGTATTTTTTTCATCGATTACAATGTTGTTGAAAGAATGGAAAAAATATGGTATTAAGAATAAGTGGTACAATTGGGTTGGTAGCGCGCTGTTAGGATGGCATTTGGTATGCGGAATATACTTTTTTATACATATGTTATCCGGCGACTCTGCTTCTTATTTCTAAAAAGTCAGATGGGTAGAGAAAGATATGGTTGTAATAATTCCGAGTTATAATCCGGATCATCATTTGAAAACAGTATTACAGGAAATTCACGAGCAGACAGATTACCGGATTATCGTTGTGGATGACGGAAGCAATGAACAATGCAAAAAGAATTTTGTCGGTTTGGAACCGCAGGATATTTTATTAAAACATAAAGTAAACAGGGGAAAAGGTGCTGCTATAAAGACGGGGCTTTCTTATGTGATGGAGCATAAAACAGATGAGGGTGTAATCTTCATTGATGGTGATGGACAGCATAGAATTCAGGATGTCATTAACGTTGCGCAGTGTTGGGAAAGTAATAAAGAGGCGGTTGTTCTCGGTGCGAGAACTTTTGATAAAGATATTCCGTGGAAATCTAAGTTGGGTAACGAGGCGACAAAGTTATTTTTCAGACTATTGACCGGTAAAAAGCTAAAAGATACACAAACCGGTTTGCGGGCATTCGGTACAAAATATTTTGAAGAATTGTCGGCAGTGGCCGGAGACCGTTATGAATACGAAATGAATGCTTTGATGTCGTTGGTAAAGAGTAAGGCTCAAATAATAGAAGTGCCTATTGTAACGGTGTATGAAAATAATAAGAATGAGACAACTCATTTTAGGCCAATTAGAGATTCTATCAGAATCTATTCGGTTTTGTTTAAGTTTCTCTTTTCTTCTTGTGCCTGTGCGATTATTGATTATGCAATGTTTTTTGCTTTGTTATATCTGTGCGGTAATCCACAAGAAGGGTTGAGCGTTGTATTGTGTAATGTTGCAGCAAGAGTCGTGTCGGGTATATCTAACTATTGTATTAATCGCAATTATGTTTTTGGAAGTAAGGCTAAGAAGGTAAAGTCCGGATTGCAATATGCTGCGCTTTGCGTCGCTATTTTATGCTTTAATTCGGTTTGCTTATATATATTTACGGAATATTTGCATTTTCCGCCGGGAATTACAAAGGTGATTGTGGAAACTTTTTCGTTTATTGTTAGTTTCGTGATACAGCATAGAAAAATCTTTTAATAAAACAGTGAAAAAGACCTTATTTTTCGGCACTTTTACAATGTTCACACGCTTGCAAAACTTTACTTTTTCGTGTAAACTATTGAACGTATGAGTAGATGTTTTTATGTAAGAAAGGAAGTTTGAAATGTCAGTACAGTCTGAAATGATTCAAAAACAACTTTTAGAAGCAAATATGGAAACAGAGCTTGCAAAGACTGCAGAGAGACTTTATGGCAAGAGCCTTAAGGATTGCAGCGAAGCAGAGCTCTATTATGTATTGTTGAGTTTTACCAAGGATATGTCCAAGGTAACAGAACCTATCGTAGGGGAGAAGAAGGTTTATTATATCTCAGCAGAATTCCTCATTGGTAAGCTTCTTTCCAATAACTTAATTAACTTAGGTATTTATGATCGTGTAAACGATATTTTGAAAGCAAACGGCAAGGACCTTGCGAAGGTAGAAGAATTCGAACCCGAACCTTCACTCGGTAACGGTGGTCTCGGACGTCTTGCAGCTTGTTTCTTGGATTCCATCGCAACTTTGGGATTGCCCGGCGATGGTATCGGTTTGAATTACCACTTCGGTCTTTTTAAGCAGGTATTCAAGGATTACAAGCAGTGCGCAGAGAAGAACGACTGGATTGAAGACCAGTCCTGGTTAAACCGCACCGACGTAAGCTTCGATGTAAAATACAAAGATTTTACCGTAAAATCAAGATTATTTGATATTGACGTAGTTGGTTATGAAAACGGTGTAAACAAGCTTCATTTGTTTGACTTGGAAAGCATCGATGAAAGCCTTGTAAAGAGCGGTATTGATTTCGACAAGGAAGACATTGAGAAGAACTTAACATTGTTCTTATATCCCGATGATTCCGACGAAGCAGGTAACTTACTTCGTATTTATCAGCAGTACTTCATGGTAAGCAACGCAGCACAGTTGATTCTTCACGAAATGAAGGAACGCAAGTACGACTTAAGAAAGATGTACAATCATGCGGTAATCCAGATTAACGATACACATCCTACCATGATTATTCCTGAGTTGATTCGTATCCTTACAGAAGATAAGGCAATCAGCATGGATGAGGCAATTGAAATCGTTAGCAAGACCTGTGCATATACAAATCATACCATTTTGGCAGAAGCACTTGAGAAATGGCCTTTGAAGTACTTAGAGAAGGTTGTTCCCGCTTTAGTGCCCATTATCAAGGAATTGGATAAGCGCGTAGCTGCAAAGTATGACGATCCTAAGGTACAGATTATCGATAAAGATGAGCGTGTACATATGGCACACATCGACATTCACTATGGTTTCGCAATCAACGGTGTTGCAGCACTTCATACCGATATCTTAAAAGATACCGAGTTGAATGCATTTTATAAAATTTATCCTGAGAAGTTTAACAACAAGACAAACGGTATTACTTTCCGTCGTTGGTTATTATCTTGCAACCGCGAATTAGCAGAATACATTACTTCTTTAATCGGTAACGGATATAAGAAAGATGCTGATGAACTTGAGAAGCTTCTTGCTTACAAGGATGATGAAGAAGTACTTGCGAAGTTGGAAGAAATCAAGAAGGGTAAAAAGGCCGAACTTGCAGCATACATTGCTGAAAAAGAAGGCGTTACACTTGATACAGAGTCAATCTTTGATATTCAGATTAAGAGAATGCATGAGTATAAGCGTCAGCAGATGAACGTTTTATACATCATTCATAAGTACCTTGAAATCAAGGCCGGCAAGAAGCCTGTACGTCCCCTTACTTTTATCTTTGGTGCAAAGGCAGCGCCTGCTTACGTTATTGCACAGGATATCATTCACTTAATCCTTGTAATGCAGGAAATCATTAATAACGATCCTGAAGTAAGCCCTTATATGAAGCTTGTTATGGTTGAGAATTACAACGTAGCATATGCACAGCGTTTGATTCCTGCCTGCGATATTTCAGAACAGATTTCTTTGGCAAGTAAGGAAGCATCCGGTACCGGTAACATGAAGTTTATGTTAAACGGTGCGGTAACATTGGGTACTGCAGACGGTGCAAACGTGGAAATTCACCAGCTTGTAGGCGATGAAAACATCTACAAGTTCGGTAAGTCCAGTGAAGTGGTTATCGAGCATTATGCAAAGGCTGATTATGTATCTAAGGATTACTACAAGAACAGCCCTGTAATCAAGGAAGCGGTTGATTTTATCGTAAGCAAAGAAACCTTAAAGATTGGTCATAAAGAGCAGTTAGAACGTCTTTACAATGAATTATTGAACAAAGACTGGTTTATGACCTTGCTTGACTTGGAAGAATATATCGAAGTAAAAGATAAGATGTTTGCAGACTTCGAAGACAGAGGCAAGTGGAGAAGAATGATGCTTGTAAACATTGCTAAAGCAGGTTTCTTCTCATCAGACCGTACCATCGCAGAATACAATCGCGATATCTGGAAGTTGAAGTAATTAAAAAATTGTTATATAATGCTTATACGCAGGAAATAGCAATGCAGGGCTTTGGAGTTTCCGAAGCCCTGTTGTGTTATACGGATATACAGTATACTCTCGGAAGAGGGTAAGGGAAGTGTATAAAAGGGGTAGAAAGGGAAGTTAAAATGGTTAGAAAGAGCGGAGTGTTACTGGCAATTACAAGTTTGCCGTCAAAGTACGGTATTGGTTGCTTTTCTAAAGAGGCTTATGATTTTGTAGACTATCTTGAGGCGGCAGGCCAGCATTATTGGCAGGTGCTTCCCATGGGGCCTACAGGTTACGGCGATTCGCCCTATCAGTCATTCTCAACCTTCGCGGGCAATCCGTATTTTATCGATTTGGAAGATTTAATCGAGCGTAAGTGGTTGACGGCTAAGGAATGTGATGCTGTGGATTTCGGCGATATGGAGCAGTATATTGATTACGAGAAGATTTATAAGGGACGTTTCAAGTTGCTTCGTAAGGCTTACGAGAGATCGAATATAGGGGAGAATGAAGATTTTATCGCTTTTTGCGAGGAAGAGAAGGAATGGTTGCCGGATTATTGCCTGTTTATGGCGCTTAAGGATGAAAATGGCGGTAAAAGTTTCATCGAGTGGCCGGAGAAACTTTGTAAAAGAGATAAAAAAGAAATTGCAGTGGCAAAACGTCGCTTGGCAACAGAGATTGAGTTTTATGCCTTTTTGCAGTATATGTTTACGTTACAGTGGCTATCTATTAAGGATTATGCCAACGATAAGGGTATTGAAATTATTGGAGATATTCCTATTTATGTGGCATATGACAGCGCTGATACCTGGGCAAGACCGGAGTTGTTCCTTTTGGATGAAGAGGGTTATCCTACCGGCGTAGCAGGATGTCCGCCCGACTATTTCTCCAAGACTGGTCAGTTGTGGGGCAATCCTTTGTATGACTGGGACTACCATGAGGATACAGAGTTCGAGTGGTGGATTGACAGAATGGCGCAGTGCTTCAAATTGTATGATATGGTGCGTATTGACCACTTCAGAGGCTTTGATGAGTACTACAATATTCCCTATGGTGATGAGACTGCAGAGTTTGGTGAGTGGGAGTATGGCCCCGGCTTTGAGTTGTTCCGCGCAATGCGGGATGCTTTGGGCGATAAGCCTATTATTGCTGAGGATTTGGGACTTTTGACTAAGTCGGTCATTCGTCTTGTGAAGCGTACAGGTTACCCCGGAATGAAGATTCTTGAGTTTGCTTTTGATTCTAATGAAGAGAATGATTACCTTCCCCATAACTTCTCAAGAAATTGTGTGGTATATACAGGTACTCATGATAACGATACCGTACAGGGCTGGTATTCATCTGCAAATAAAAATGATAAAAAGCAGATCAAGTTGTATTTGGGCGTACCCAACAGTAAAAATCTTCACTGGGATATGATTCGCTTGGCATTATCCAGTGTTGCGGATACTGCGATTATTCCCATGCAGGATATTTTAGGCCTTGGTTCTGAGGCAAGAATGAATATTCCTTCTACGATGGGATTGAACTGGAAGTGGAGATTGCTTCCGGATCAGATGAAGGATGAAGATGCTAAGCAGCTTTATGAAATGACGAAGGTGTACGGCAGATTATAAAATATAGGACATAAAAAACGGAGTGTTTTTTACACTCCGTTTTTTATGTTAAAACATTTTACTAAGTTCCGAATTAGAGAAGGACCTGTCTTCGGTCACATCTTTCTCAAACCAGGCAGGCGGGGTAAAAGCATTGGCTTCTTCAATGCTTTCAAACTCTACTTCTGCCAGAACCAAAGGTGCCAAAGGCGCTTCAAAAACGTCAAGTTCAATGGTGAGCTTCTTGTTATAGGGAATGCAGTAGCGTTTTTTGGAAATGATCAATCCGTCCGCTTTTTCGCGTAAGTGATAGTAGGCTTCTTCGTTTAAGGGAAGATTGTATTCTTCTCTGGCAAGGAAGCCTTTTCCTTTGTACGTAAGATAAAAGTCATCGTTTTCGCGGCGTACGCGTACGACAGGATCTGTATTAAGATAGCCTTGCTCCAAAGTGAGACAGGGGTATTGGTCTAAGTTGTTCGGTAATTTGTTTATTGTAAATTTTCTTTCGATTTCCATAAAAACTCCTTTTTTACTTAATAATTGTGCCGGGATGCGTACCTTATTTTATAATAATTATAGCAGAAAGGTATGTACATATACAAGAAAGGAAAGGGTTTTAATCAAAAAGAGCTTATGATATAATGTATGTAAACACAATGAATCATGTAATTGTGAAAGGAGGCACTCCTATGAACTGGCTTGAGACTTTAAATAATTTTAACATAATATCCGTGATAGTTCGTGTATTCCTTGCGATGCTGCTTGGAGGCTGCATCGGTTTGGAGAGAGAGAAGAGCAAACGGCCGGCAGGCTTCCGTACACATATTTTGGTGTGCGTGGGCTCTTGCATGACTGCGTTAATCGGTTTGTATGTTGTGTATGAGATGGGGGCGAATTCTGACCCTGTGCGTATTGCGGCACAGGTTATTTCTGGTATCGGTTTCCTTGGTGTGGGTACTATCCTTGTGAAAGAACACGACCATATCACGGGGCTTACCACGGCAGCGGGGCTTTGGACTACGGCGGCAATCGGTATTGCCTGCGGTTACGGCTTTTATATCGGTGCATTGCTTGGAACTTTGGTTGTGGCGATTACTTCCGCAATACTGTTTAAGTTGGAAGGCAGAGGGCGCAAGAAGAATCGCAAGGTAACTATGTATATCGAAATAAAAGGTTTGGATTGCTTGAATGAGTATATTGATTGGATCAATGATACATATAAAGCAAGATGCATTACGGTGGTGGCGCCGAGAAGTGCGACTGCAGGAAATGTAGGTTTGGAAGCAGTGCTACCGGTAGTGGGTAATGAGGATATGAAAGCTGTGCTAGAGACCGTGAGGGCGAAGGATAATGTGGTATTTGCCATGGAGAGCGTGAAGCGGGAGAAGTAGAAGAGATGGGCATTTTGAATTGGATTTGTGGGTATTTTTGGATATTATTTATGGTTGCTTATTATTTTTGGATTGAGTTTTGGCCTGCAATTGTTTCTGTGCTTGTTGCCGATGCATTTTTGATATTATTATGTTGGTCAATTTCTCACAAGAAGAGAGCCGTGATGAAAATAGCAACTGCGGCTATGGTGTTTTGTTTTACAGTGGCCATAACCTGGTGCGTTTTATTTCCTACGGCCTATCCCTATGTGGATTTGTGGGTGCTTGGCAAAACGGAAGAGCAGATTATAGAGGTCTATGGTGAACCGGAGTATAATGATGGTAGGGGACTTGCCTATAAAACAAAATGGATGTTTATGGACATGGATTACTACGTAATCGAATTTAACGAAAATGATAAAGCCTGTCATGTGTTTGAGGCCCCTTGGACCCCTGTCGGAGGGTGATAAGTAAATGATTCTATTTTTGGTTGCTTGCATATTAAGTGCTTTATATGATGAGGCCAGAGATTTTGCACTTGCAATTTATATGGCATATCTGGCGGTTAAGTTCATAATATTATTATGTTGTGGTGCTCATATAAAGAATAAAAAAATAATTGCAGTGTCAGTTGCGGCATTGCCGGTGTTGCTTGCCGGAATTATAGCATATTGTGTAATATTTCCAACGGATTTTCCTTATGCGGATCCTTGGGTTCTTGGCAAAACAAAAGAAGAAATCATAGAGGTCTACGGTGAGCCGGAGTATAATGAAGATGAGTTGGCATATCCTACGGAATATGGTGTTTTGGATATGGAATATTATGTGATTGAGTTTGACAAAGACGGCAGAGCAATTCGTGTAAGCGAAAGGCCTTATGCGGGTAAAGGTGGCTGAAATATATTATAGGAATAAAATCTTATGATGACTTCACGTAAAAAGAAAATTGTTAAAATAATCATTATTATTGTTTCATGCATAGTAACCATTGTGTTTGGGACGCTTTATTTGCTTGAGAATTATTTTTTTGTTCCGGATGGAACGGTAAATGTCCGCATAAAAGATTCTTCGCCGGTGTTTAGTGATGATTATTATTGGATTTGTACATCCAGTGACAGCTTTGTTTTATATGAGAAGTCGCATGTTCATGAATGGGGCGTTTTCAATTCTTATGAGTATTGGTGTTATGATCCGGGTGCCAAAACGGGGATTGTAACGTTGAAATATCAGCAATATTATTGCGACGAACCGGGCGGACCCAGTATAGAATGTGATTCTTTTGAGATGACGTTTGAAGTATATCCAAATGGTGAAGTGCGTCAAATATCGGGTATGGAGCCCAACGGACAGATTGAAAATTGGGAAGATTTTAAAAGAGAGTTGAGTGTAGCGCGGGATTTAACCTACGGAAAATATTTCAAAGCTTTTTTATTCATTTGTATAGCTTTGATAGAATTTTTGTCGGGTGTATTTTACGATATAAAACATTTATTTCGATGATTGATATGAGTGTAAAAATAAAAACTGCATTTGGAGTACATATCATATGAGGATTGTACTGAATGCAGTTTTTTGTATTGTTTACCAAGTTGAATGAAACAATAGAATAGAAATAAAATAATGCCTAAATTGTTTTAAGATAAAAATTAAATCAACGCAGTGCTGAAATATCTCTCAACTCTGTCAGGGAGAATAGTGGCAATTACCTTATCCTTACCGTATTTCTCGGCCATCTTCTTGGCTGCCCATACATTGGCACCTGCTGAGGTTCCGCAAAGTAAGCCTTGAACCCGGGCTAATTCTCTTGCGGTTTCGATAGCGTCTTCATCGGTTACTTCCACAATATCGTTGATAATGGATACATCTAAAATATCGGGAATAAAACCGTCGCCGATACCTTGAATCTGGTGAAGACCGGGTTCGTCACCGAGAAGTGCGGATACATTCTTAGGTTCTACCGCAACAATCTTGGTGTTGGGGTTCTTTTCTAATAAATACTTGGATACGCCCTGTAAAGTTCCACCGCTGCCGATGCCGGAAACGTAGATATCAATTTGTTGACCGAGTTGGTCACAAAGTTCAACGGCAGTGGTTTTATAATGAATATCAGGGTTTGCAGGATTCTGGAACTGCTGAGGTACGAAATACTGATCGGAAGAAGCAGCAATACGTTCCGCTTCTTCTACAGAACCGCCGATGCTTAATTCGGGAGGTGTTAAAACAAGTTCTGCACCTAAAGCACGAATGATTTTCTTACGTTCTTCACTCATATTTTCGGGCATAACAATAATTACCTTGTAGCCCTTACGGATACCACAGAGGGCAAGGCCGATACCGGTATTGCCGGAAGTGGGTTCGATAATGGTCATACCGGGTTTTAATTTGCCGGATTTCTCGGCTTCGTCCAACATATTCTTGGCAATACGGTCTTTGATGCTTCCGCCCGGGTTTAAAAACTCGGCTTTCGCAAAAATATTTAACCCTGTCGTTTCTTTTAAAGAAATCAAAGGTGTATTGCCGATTAAATCTAAAACATTTGTATAGTACATGATAAACTCCGTTTCTTAGGGACTTCTGAAACAACAGTAGTGGTAAATGTGCAGATGCTGTTTTGGAAGACCTTTTTTATGTATATAATAAGCATGCATTCGCACACTTTCTATATTATATTACATTTCTTGCGGAAAAACCATTGTTTTATAATAATTTCTTGAATTGTGGTAAATAACAAGAAAACCTCCCTCGCAGAACTGCGAGAGAGGTCTTTTTATTAAAGTATAAAGTTTGGATTATCCCAATGTTACAACTACGTTGTAAACTTCTTTGCCCTTTTCGTAAGGGATGATGCATCCGGCTACTTCCTGTCCGTCAACTACCAATGATTTAACGCCCTTGCATACATGAGAAGGGTTCTTGATGGTGATGTTGTAAACAGCGCCTCTAAACTGACGAGTAGCGGTAAGTCCGTCCCAAGCTGCAGGGATAGAAGGATCAATCTTCAAACCATCAAAGTCAGGAGCGATACCGAGAATGTACTGTGAAATAGCTACCATGTTCCAAGCTGCAGTACCTGTCAACCATGAGTTCTTACCCTGACCAAAGTTCTTTCCGGGTCTGCCGATGTCAGAACCAGCATCCTTACCACCGATCATCTGGCCGTATACATAAGGCTCAGTCTTGTGGATATCAGAGGTTTCCTCAGTGAAAGCAGGAGCAATCTTTGAGTAGTACTCAAATGCCTTGTCACCACGACCAGCGTATGCTTCTGCACAGATAATCCATGCATTGTTGTGAGTGAAGATACCTGCGTTTTCTTTGTAACCGCCGGGATAAGTAGAAATTTCACCGTACTGGATATAGTATTTGGTGAATGCGGGGTTGTTAAGTACAAGACCGAAATCTGTATTCAGGTATTTATCAATAGAGTTCAAAGTCTTGATATCAGCGCCTTCTTCTTTACCGATATCTGACATAACTGCGAATCCCTGAGGCTCGATGAAGATTTTACCTTCTTCACATTCCTTAGAACCCATCTTAGCGCCTGTTGCATCGTATGCTCTTAAGAACCAGTCGCCATCGAATGCATAATCCATAACAGCTTTCTTCATCTTATCGATTTCAGCCTGAGCAGCAGCAGCTTCTTCGTCCTTGCCTAAGTGCTTCAAAATAGAAACATAGTTAGGACCTGCATAAGTAAAGAGTGTAGCAACGAATACGGACTCAGCTATCTTAGAGTAGCCACCTTCTGCTGCAAACTTAGGATTGGTGTAAGTCTGGAAAGATTCACCGGGTGTATCTGAGTAGCAAGAAAGGTTGATACAGTCATTCCAGTCTGCTCTCATTGCAAGAGGTAAACCATGAGGTCCTAAGTTGTTAACAATATGATAGAAGGAAACCTTCAAGTGATCTAACATAGGCTGTGCGATAGACATATCGTTGTCGTAAGGAACCATCTCATCAAGGATGCCCCAGTCGCCTGTTTCCTTAATATATGCAGAAACAGAAAGGATTAACCATAAAGGATCATCGGAGAAGTCACCACCGATATCGGAGTTACCCTTCTTGGTAAGAGGCTGATACTGATGGTAGCAACCACCGTCAGGGAACTGAGTAGAAGCGATATCAATGATACGTTCCTTTGCTCTGTCAGGAATCTGATGTACAAATCCGAGAACGTCCTGGTTGGAATCACGGAAGCCCATGCCACGGCCGATACCTGATTCAAAGTAAGAAGCAGAACGTGAAAGGTTGAAAGTAACCATACACTGATACTGGTTCCAGATGTTAACCATTCTGTTAACCTTGTCATCAGGAGTATCTACGGTCAGGATACCAAGGAGCTTATCCCAGTAAGCCTTCAAATCAGCCATCCCCTGAGCAAATTTCTCGGGACTGTTGAACTGTTCGATCATCTTGAGAGCTTTTACCTTATTAATAGTCTTGCCGTCTGCCTCGAACTTTTCTTCAACAGGCATTTCTACGTAACCGAGTACGAATACGAGAGTCTTGGTTTCGCCGGGAGCAAGGGTAATCTTCTTATAATGAGAAGCGATTGGAGCCCAGCCGTCTGCAAAGGAGTCGGTTGCTTTGTTAGCAATAACTGCCTCGGGATTGTTAAATCCATTGTATAAACCGATGAAAGAATCTCTGTCGGTATCATAACCATCAATAGTATCGTTTACAGAGTAGAACGCGTAATGATTACGACGATCTCTGTACTCGGTCTTGTGGTAAATTACGGAATCCTTAACTTCTACACGACCTGTAGAGAAGTTACGCTGGAAGTTGTTGCTGTCATCCTGTGCATCCCACAGACACCATTCTGCGAAAGAGAACAGGGAGAATGACTTCTCTGCGCTACCTTCGTTGGTCAAAACTACCTGCTGAACTTCGCCATCATAATCCTGAGGAACGAAGAAAGTAACTTCTGCCTTTAAATCATTTTTCTTACCGGTAATAACGGTGTAACCCATACCATGACGGCATTCGTAAGAGTCTAATTCTGTTTTGACAGGTGACCAACCGGGATTCCAGATGGTACCATTATCATTGATATAGAAATAACGGCCGCCCATATCAATAGGAACGTTGTTATAACGATATCTGGTAATTCTGCGGAGACGAGCATCTTTATAGAAAGAATATCCTCCGGCAGTGTTGGAAATCAACGAGAAGAAACCTTGTGTGCCCAAGTAGTTAATCCAGGGATAAGGTGTTCTCGGGGTTGTAATGACATACTCTCTGCGAGCGTCATCGAAATAACCAAATTTCATACTACTTTCTCCTTATTCTATTTGTATTCTTATAATAAGTAGGAGCAGTCAGGTTCGGACTGCGCCTTATGTCCTAAATTATACAATAACTGTATATAGAAAAGCAAGCAGAATTAGGCGAAAACGGCAAGGATTTCTTCAATATAATATAAATCATTATGAATTTTATAGAATAACAGTTTTTACATATAAAATGCATAAAACAGAAGCGGACTTAATAAAGATGATTAAGGACTTAAAATAAAATCATAAGAATAAAATCTTCTATTAATATGAAAAGAAGATGGCGGAGGAATTTTTTTAATATAAAATTGTAAAGGTGAGAAGGTTTTCTGCTATAGAGTTGAAAACGCAGGAGAATTTTTCATAAAAACGGATAAAATGCCGGTGGACTTCTTATATAAGTAGGGACAAAATACTTTCATAAAAACAGAAAAAAGACAACCAATGACACAAAAATGAACAAAAAAACAATAAATTATGAACAAAAAATGAACGAAAAACTATTAATTTTAGACAAAAGTATGAAAATTATACAAAAATCACAGAAAAATGCTTGCTTTAATGGCAAAACTGTTATATACTAACCTTGCTAGCAAACACAGACACGTCTGTGAATGCTGGTTGTTACTATTAACAACACTATAATAATTAAGAGGAGGAAAACAAAAAGTGAAAAAGAAATTATTGAGTGTATTGTTATCTACAGCAATGGTTGCAGCTCTTTTAGTTGGTTGTGGTTCAGAAGAACCCGTAGCTAGCGAAGATGGCGGCGCAACAACAGATCCCGTTGCAAGCGATGAAGTTGTTGAAGAAGGTAAAGTTCTTAACATCTACTGCTGGAACGAAGAATTTAAGTCACGTGTAACAGATCATTATCCTGGATACGTAGAAGTTGATGGTACTACAGGTACAATCGGTGATGTAACAGTTATGTGGAACATCACTCCTTCAGCTGACAACGCTTACCAGAACAACCTTGACGAAACATTACTTGGCCAGGCTGATGCAGCTGCTGACGACAAGATCGATATCTTCTTGGTAGAAGCTGACTACGCTGGAAAGTATGTTAACACAGACTACTCTTTAGCTCTTTCTGAATTAGGTATTACTGATGCAGACTTAGCTAACCAGTACAAGTATACTCAGGACGTTGTAACTGATACAAACGGAAACCTTAAAGGTTCTTCATGGCAGGGATGCCCTGGTGTTCTCATTTACTCTCGTGCAGTAGCTGAAGAAGTATTAGGAACACAGGATCCTGCAGAAGTTCAGGAATATGTTAAGGACTGGGCTACATTCCAGGAAACAGCAGCTACAATGAAGGACGCTGGATACTACATGACAGCATCTGTAAACGACACATATCGTGTATACTCTAACAACGTAACCAGCAAGTGGGTTGAAGACGGTGTTATCAACATCGACGCTAACATCATGAACTGGGTAGCTGATTCAAAGGCTATGGTTGACGCTGGACAGACAAACACATATGACTTATGGTCAGATGACTGGTCTAAGGGCTTCTATCCCGATGGAAAGGTATTCTGCTACTTTGGACCCGCTTGGTTCGTAGACTTCTCTATGGCAGCTGATGCTGAAGGTTCAATCGCTAACGCTGGACAGTGGGGCGCTTGCTCAGGTCCTCAGGGATTCTTCTGGGGTGGTACATGGATGTGTCCTGCAACTGGAACAGATAACCCTACACTCGTTAAGGATCTCATCTTAACTATGACAGCTAACGATGACGTTCTTAAGGAAATCGTTGTTGATGATAACGACTTCACAAACAGCAAGCCCGTTATGGATGCTATGGCAGCTGATACATCTTACTCAAGCAAGGTACTTGGCGGCCAGAACCCTCTTGGTATGTACTGTGCAGGTGTTGAAAAGATCGACTTAAGCAACCTCTCAGACTACGATCAGGGATGTAACGAAGAATTCCAGAAAGCTATGAAGGGATACTTCGAAGGCACATACGCAACAGAAGATGAAGCAATCGCTGCATTCTATGCTGCAGTAGTAGAAAAATATCCTGCATTATCTGCTCCCCAGTAAGTAGAATTTTGTAGTTAGTGCTAAATAAAAGATGTGCCTGCCTATTGTAAAGTGGGCAGGCACGTTTTTATGTGAGTAACCGGCGAAGGTGGTTTCTTTTCATTTAGGGGATAACGGAGCCGATGATAAGTTGATTGCGGTTGGTATGCCGCGTAATTATAGCTACAAATTGCACGAAATGGAGGACGTTTGTTTATGAGTAAAGCAAAAAAAGGGAAAGTTGTAAGCTATAACAAATGGGGTTACATATTCTTAATACCGTTCATCGTTGTATATGTTACCTTCCAGCTTATTCCTTTATTTAATACAATTAAGTGGAGTTTCTTTGAATATTACCGTGATGGTATGACACAGATCGGACCTAATTTAGTAGGTTTTAGCAACTATATTCAGTTATTTACAAGTACAGATCCTAATGTACCTACAATTTTTGACTATACATGGAATACATTGATTATGTGGATTATGGGCTTCGTTCCCCAGATTGTTGTATCCTTGCTTTTAGGTTCTTGGTTCTCAGATAATCGTCTTAGATTAAAATGCCAGGCATTCTTTAAGACAGTTATCTATTTGCCGAACTTAATCATGGCTTCCGCTATGGCGATGTTGTTCTTTACATTGTTTTCAGAAGGTGGCCCTATCAACTCTATGTTGATGCAGTTGGGTATTTTGGACGAACCCTTTAAGTTCTTATATAATACATTGTCAGTAAGAACTATTGTTGCATTTATGAACTTCTTGATGTGGTTTGGTAATACAACAATCCTCTTAATGGCAGGTATGATGGGTATTGATGCTTCGCTTTTCGAAGCTGCAGAAGTAGACGGTGCTACACCTACACAGGTATTCTGGCGCATTACTTTACCTCTGTTAAGACCTATTTTGATTTACGTTATGATTACTTCCTTAATCGGTGGTTTGCAGATGTTCGACGTACCTCAGATTTTAACAAACGGTACCGGCGAACCTGCTCGTACATCAATGACCTTGATTATGTTCCTTAATAAGCACCTGTTTAGTAAGAACTATGGTTTGGGTGGTGCCCTTTCTGTAATTCTCTTTATCATTACAGGTATCCTTAGTATGATCGTATACAAGTTCTCAAATAATAATGATTAGGAGGTAATGAAACATGGCAAGTAATAGTTCAATGTCTCTTCAGATTGAAGATTCAAAGAATACCGGTGGCGTGAAAGCTAGACGTGTTGTTGCATATATCGTTTTAGTTGCTATCAGTATTTTATGTTTGTTCTGGTTCTATGTTTTGTTCATTAACTCAACCAGATCACATTCGGAATTAACATCTGGTTTCCAGGCACTTCCGAATTTCAAAAACTTTAAATTTGTAACACAGTTTTTCACAAACTTTAAAAACCTTATGGCAGGTACATTGCCTATTTGGAATGGTTTGTTAAACTCTATCATCGTAGCAGGCTCATGTGCACTTTTGAGTACATACTTCTCTACAATGACAGCTTATGCAATTCATGCATACGAATTTAAGTTAAAGAAAGCTATCTTTACTTTCATTCTTATGGTTATGATGATTCCTACACAGGTTACTGCATTAGGTTTCATTAACTTAGTCACAGGTATGAAATTGGATAATACATTTATCCCCTTGATTGTTCCTGCAATTGCTGCACCGGCAACATTCTTCTATATGAAGCAGTATATGGAATCAACATTGCCTTTGGCAATTATCGAAGCTGCTCGTATCGATGGTTCCGGCGAGTTCAGAACATTTAATACGATTGTATTGCCTATGATGAAACCTGCTATCGCAGTTCAGGCTATCTTTACATTCGTACAGAACTGGAACAACTACTTCACACCTGCATTGGTGTTAAAGAAAGACAAATTACAGACACTCCCTATCTTAATCGCACGTTTGCGTTCAGCTGACTGGTTGAAGTTTGATATGGGTCAGGTTTATGTAATGATTGCATTCTCAATCTTCCCTGTTATTATCGTATATCTTTGTTTATCTAAGTTCATCGTTTCAGGTGTTGCATTGGGTAGCGTTAAGGGTTAATATAACCCCACAAAACTTATCAAAAAAGCGATGTTATCGCAAAGGGACAGCAGAATCTGCTGTCCCTTTTTATATTCACACTTTCTTCACTTGACAGTAAAGTAAGATACGGTTATGATTTATGCGATATAAAATATTTAATGTTAGGAAAAGCTATATTTGTATAATGAATTATATATATTGTAAATGGAGTCAAAGACCGTAACACGGCAAAGAGGTAGTTATGGAAACAAAGCAGGAATTTGTTGATGGCCTTAGAAGGGCGTTAACGGGCAGAATAAGCCGGGAAGAGATAGAAGAACATATTCGATACTATGAAGACTATATTACCGCAGAAACACGTATAAAGGGCTCTGAACAGGAGGTGCTTAATTCGTTAGGTAATCCGAAACTCATCGCAATGAGCATATGTGCGGCGGATGAGGCCGGAATGCACGGAAAAAGCGGTTATAAGGCAAATGATACCGGATATGGTAATGAATATGCATATAGGAGTGAAGATGGCTATAATGGAGCCGGATATTACGGTCAAGATGATAATATAAATGATGAGCGCTATAACGATACTAAAGACGACAGACCTTTTATTTTTAGGCATCCTAAATTAACCATTACGGTGATTCTTATTGGAATTCTTATCGTAGTTGTTTTGGTAATAGCATTGGCATTTTCTTTGCTTAAGTTATTATGGCCGATAATTGTTGTAGCGATTTTGGTTATCTTGATTGTTCGTTTAATGGCTTATTTTACCAATAGATAGGACAGAGAGTGGCTTAGATTAGCATAGAGTTTTTGAATTCAACAGGAGTAGATTTGGGTAATAAGATACATTGTGAAGTGTGTTATAAGGGCAATAAAAAGGAGATTGGAATAATCCAATCTCCTTTGTTATATGTTTGGAAATAATTATGACAATTTGAAGATTTCAAGTTCGTTTGTTAAGTCGTCAGACATATGTTTGAGCTTCTGTGAAGCGTTTTCTACAGCTTTCATAGCATCGTTCATAGTCTGTGCTGCTTCGATAGTTCCGTTTGTAGAAGCTGCATACTGCTGAGATACTGCAGAAAGGTCTGAAATAACATCTAAAATAACGTCTCTTGACTTTCTTAATTCGTTCATACCGTTTGTAATGTTTCCGATGTTAACAAGGGAGTTGTCTACACCGTTTGCAACGGCACTGAACTTGTCAATGGTCATATCTAATTTCTCGCGCTGTTCAGAAATCTTAACCTTAACATCGTCCATGTAACTTACCATTAAGTTGGACTGATCTAATAAAGCGTTGATAATCTTTTCGATTTCGGTAGCGTTGTTGCCTGACTGGGCAGCAAGCTTAGAAATCTGTTCTGCTACGACTGCGAAACCACGTCCGGCATCACCGGCATGAGCAGCTTCGATACTTGCATTGATTGAAAGTAAGTCTGTTTCGTCGGAAATTGACTGAATCATTGCGATTGCAGTTCTGATTTCCTGTACGGAAGAGTTGGTAATTTCAATCTGTGTAGCAATCTTTTCAATGGAATCAATCATTTCTTCGTTTGAAGAATTTAATTCGTTAATAATGCTTGTAGAAGCTTTCTCGGCTTCGGCCATCTGTGAAGCGGCTTCTGTTAAGGAAGTTACATCTTCGGAAATGCTGTCAATCTGATCACCGATATTAGAAACCTGAATAGCGGCTACAGAAGTCTGATCTGCCTGGTCAGCAGCACCCTTTGAAATGAATTCTACCGAATCATATAAGCCGGATACGTTTTCTACGGTATCCTGTGACAAATGCATCAAATCTTCGGAAGATAATGCCAAGTCATCAGCGGATGCCTTAATATTAGTAACAATTCCTTTTAAGGATTCCTGTAATGAGTAGGAGATTGCATACATATCACCTAATTCATCATCACGTTTCAAGTATTTTAATCTTGCATTCTGTCTTAAATCACCGGTTGAAACGACTTCAAGGAAGTTCTTTGTTTTAACCATGTTTTTGGACATGCTGTTCGAAATTACAATAATTAACACAACACATGCTACGGAAATTAAAAGTGCCCATAATGTAATCTTGCTGGTTTCAGCTTTGATCTGTGCTTCAACTTCAGCAGCAGGTTTTCCGGAGAAGATACAACCGACGATAGTGCCATCTGAGTTGATCAAAGGCTTGAAGTAACCATAGTACTGTACTTCCTGTAACATAAAATCTGTACGGAATACTTCGGTTCCGGTCATTACTTCATTTAAGATATCTTCAGGCATATGCTTGTTACCTGTGATACGTCCGCCGGCAAGTTCGCCATTAAGCATTCTTTTAACGGAAGTGATAATAACACGGTCCCCAAAATAGTAAGAACTGTCAAAGCCTGTGTTCTCTTTCAAAGAGTCAAAAAGACTGGTATCTGAAATCTGAACGCCACCCTTGTAAAGCTTACCATCCTGACCCATTGTGTAGTCGCCTTCATACAAGGTCGAGTAAGTTTCTTCCAATGAAGTGGCAACAATCTTTAATGAGCCTTCGATTTCCTTCTCTAAGTTCTTGGTTAAGATATTCGAACTGATGCTGGAAATAACAATAACCAAAACAATAAGAGGAATGATGCACATTACAGCCAAACGTCTTGAGAAATTCATAAAGTGGAATTTCTTACGCTTTGAAAGAATGCGTTTTGCCTTCTCGTCTTCGCTCATTGCAACTTTGGGCGTTTTCTCTTTCTTGGCCTTAGGCGCTTTCTCTTTCTTCTCCTTAGGCGCTTTCTCTTTCTTCTCCTTAGGAGCCTTTTCCTTCTTGGCTTTAGGAGCTTTCTCTTTCTTCGCCTTCTTGGCTTTCTTGGATTTCTTCTCTTCCTGAAGTTCCGGAAGACTCTCAAGAATATCAGCTGAAGCGGTGTATTCCTCAGCTAAAGCAACTGCTTCGTCAGCTTCGGAAACTACAGTAGCTGCATCATCAGATACAGCGTCCGCGAATACAGAAATGTCTTCTGTATCGGGAGTTAAGTTGTCAAAATTATTCTCCATATGGTGTCTCCTGTCCTATATGTATTCCCTTTTCGATGTAAAAATGCATATAAAAATCACACATTACATCAACCATTCTAATCATACCACATTTTCGCACTATTTGCTAGAAAAATATACAAAAAATACCCGAAAATGATAAAAAAATTATACAAATAGACAAAATTGAAAGCACCCCTTATTGACACCTATAAAAAGTATGGATAAGATGTATTAGGAATGCAAAGGAAAAGGTATTTTTTATGAGTAATTACAGTCGTTTTGAGCTGATTGCCCCCTGTCATTTCGGGCTTGAAGCTGTTTTAAAAAGAGAAATTACGGATTTAGGATATGAAATTGCTGAGGTAATGGATGGCAAAGTCACCTTTTATGGTGATGAGCAGGCAATTTGCTACGGCAATGTCTTTTTGCGTACTGCAGAGCGTATTCTTATAAAAGTAGGAAGTTTTCACGCGGAGACCTTTGAAGAACTCTTTGAAGGCACGAAAAAGCTTCCTTGGGAAGAGTATATCCCAAAGAACGGTAAGTTCGGCGTGGCCAAGGCTGCCAGCGTTAAGAGTAAGCTGTTCAGCCCTTCAGATATCCAGTCTATTATGAAGAAGGCCATGGTAGAGCGCATGAAGGAGAAGTATCGTCTGGAATGGTTTCCTGAGGATGGTGACAACTTTCCGGTAAGAGTTTTTATCTTAAAAGATGAGGTGACGGTTGGCTTAGATACTACCGGCGAATCCCTTCATAAAAGAGGATACCGCAAGCTTACGGCAAAAGCGCCGATTGCAGAGAATCTTGCAGCGTCGCTTATTATGCTTACACCCTGGAAGAAGGACCGCATTCTTGTGGATCCCTTCTGCGGTAGTGGTACGATTCCCATTGAAGCCGCGCTTATGGCAGCGAATGTAGCACCGGGCATGAACCGGGAGTTTCTGGCAGAGAACTGGGCGCATTTGATTCCGAAGAAGAATTGGTACGACTGTATTGATGAAGCAAATGAGCTGGTAGACTATAAAGTTGAGACTGATATCCAGGGATATGATATTGATGAAAAAATGACCAAAATTGCAAGAGAAAATGCAAAATTGGCAGGCGTGGACCATTTGATTCACTTCCAGACAAGGGCGGTTAAAGACTTAAGCCACCCAAAAAAATATGGTTTCATTATTACCAATCCGCCTTATGGTGAGCGTTTGGAAGAGAAGGTTGATTTGCCGCCGATTTATGAGGCTTTGGGTGAAAGATATAAGGCGCTTGATTCCTGGTCGATGTATCTGATTACTTCATATGAGAATGCAGAGCGTGATTTGGGTAAAAAGGCGGATAAAAACCGTAAAATCTATAACGGTATGATGAAAACCTACTTTTTACAGTATATGGGGCCGAAACCGCCGAAGAAAACGGGAGAGAAATAGGACTGCAATTTACAGTAAGAAGTGCCGACAACGGAAATGTCAGCAGAAGAGTGACATAAATGAAAGAATAAGGTGAAATAAGATGAAAATAGTAATTGCAACCGGAAATGCTGGGAAAATGAAAGAAATTAAATCTATATTTAATAATTTGGATTATGAAGTTGTTTCTATGAAAGAAGAGGGTATTGTTGCTGATGTAGACGAGAATGGTTCTACCTTTGAAGAGAATGCGCTGATTAAGGCAAGAGAGATTGCTAAGCTTAGCGGTAACATCGTACTTGCGGATGACTCCGGATTGGAAGTGGATTATCTGAATAAAGAGCCCGGAATTTATTCTGCAAGATATATGGGCGAAGATACACCATATTCGGTTAAAAATGCAAGTTTAATTGCAAGATTGGATGGCGTGGAATTCGAGAAACGTACAGCTCGATTTGTATGTGCGGTGGCAGCTGTTTATCCTGACGGCAAGGAATTGGTGGTTCGTGAGACCATGGAAGGTTATATCGGATATGAAGAAAAGGGTACGAATGGTTTTGGCTATGATCCAATCTTTTATTTGAAAGAATTTGATAAAACCAGTGCAGAGATTTCTTTGGAAGAAAAGAATGAAATCAGTCACAGGGGCAAGGCATTCCGTGCAATCAAAGCGTTGATGGAAGCGTAAGCCTTCGATGATTCAAAAGTATATACTGAAGCTGTTTTAATCGGTATATGATAGGAAAAGGTGTAGTAGTGAAGATTTTAATTTGTAGTGATACCCACCGGGTCAACGACAATTTTTATAGGATGCTGGAAGAAGTTCCGTCAGTGGATTTGATTATTCACTGCGGTGATGCAGAAGGAACCGAGTGTGAAATGGAAGCCATTGCAGGCTGTGAGTTCGAGGTGGTGAGCGGTAACAATGACTTTTTTACCATTTTGCCTAAGGAACGGGTTCTGGATATCAAAGGAAATAAAATTCTGGTTACACACGGACATTATTACAGTGTGTCTGCGGGATATGAGCGTCTGGCGGAAGAAGCGGCGTCCAGAGGTTGCAATATGGCCTTTTTCGGCCATACGCATTTGCCCTATATGGGTGAGATGAACGGTGTTTTTCTTGTAAATCCCGGAAGTTTGACTTATCCGAGGCAGTTTGGACGTGTGCCGACCTATGTGATTATGGAAGTGGATGAGCAGGGCGAGGCGCATTTTACACAATGCAGTCTGTCAAAAGAGGAATAGAGCTTGGCGCAGGTGTGATTAGCAACTTGGAATGGCGTTTAGCCGGTAATTGCGATGATATGGGAGAAAATAGGCATGAATGAACTGAGTAAGGAAATTATGGAAATTATAAATTTCGAACTTGATCAGGCGGAGGAAGCGCGTGCCCATAAATATTGTAGAAAACTTCGCGTAATAGGTGTTGTTTTAGCGCTATTAGTCGTTGTGGCAGGCATTTTTGGAATATACTGTGTTTATGCCGATATTCATTGGGGATTTTATGCGTTCTTGGTATTTGCACTTCTTAGTGTTGTGTTGTTTAAGGTCTATCAAGCGAAGAATATTATGCGTTTGACGCGGCTGACCAATGATGACTGTTGTGTCATTAAACCGTTGACTGCCTATGTTGTTATGTTACAGTATTCTCGCCGTGCGAAAAATTATGATACGGTATTACAATGTATCGGAAGTATGCTTTTTTATATGGGGAAATTTGAGGAGTGTAAGGCTGTTGCGGGATTGTTGGAGAAATATTCTGACACAAGTATCGCAAAAACATACCGTTATTCGCTTCTTGCTATGGTTGCGTTGATCGAAAAAGATAGAGATGTAATTAATAAATGCATCGAAGAAATGGAGACACTCGTGTCACAAAGCCCGGAGATGTATATTAGAGAGGCTTATCGTGTTATTTCAAAGTATCCGGCGATGTTGGATGCGGAAGAAAACGGTGATTATGCGAAAATGTCAGAGCTGTTGGAATTGGACGATGCGAAAACGTTTACCCTTAAGAAGGTAAGTGCGAACTATCGCCTGTACAAGGTGGCAACAGTGGCCGGTTTAGAGGAAGAGGCTGCAAAGCATCGTGGGTATGTGATTGAAAACGGCGGAGATACCTTCTATAAAAAGGAATTGGAAGTTGCTAATCAGTAATCCTATGCGGTGTTTAATTTAGATTAAAAGCACGTGTTAAAATAGACAAAAATGATTAAAATAAAAAAATTAAAAAAAGATGTTGACATTTTAGGTAACATTTCATATAATAACACTTGCGTCAAGACAAAACGCACTGGTCTATACAGATTGCGGGGTGTGGCTCAGTTTGGTAGAGCACCTGGTTTGGGACCAGGGGGTCGCAGGTTCGAATCCTGTCACCCCGATTAAAATTTCATATTTTATACATGCGGGTGTAGTTCAATGGTAGAACATCAGCCTTCCAAGCTGAATACGTGGGTTCGATTCCCATCACCCGCTTTTTTATTTTCTTAAAAAAGTCTCGAGTTTTCGGGGCTTTTGTTTTTTATAAAACTGAATAAAATATCAAGCAGATTATCTACTGATTCTTCTTGACAATACAAAAAAGTAGAATGAAAATAGAAATAGAAACTAAATGCATATCGGTAAAGTGATATTGGAAAGCTTTGTCATTTCTTAAATAATATGTAAATACAAAGGAGCATTTCATGGAATACCTTGTCGTCATCATAGCATCTATACTTGCCGGTGTAGGCACCGGACTTGTGGGACTGTCAGCCGCTACGGCTATGGTTCCTCTTTTAATTGTTCTTTGCCCGACGTTTCGCAGTGAACACGGGGCGTATATGGCCACTGCCATTGCCTTGGCAAGCGACATTCTGGGTTCGGCAGTAACAACGCATGTTTATGCGAAGAATAAAAAGATTGATTTAAAACATGGTTGGATTATGACGGCGTGTATTATTTCCATGTGTGCTGTGGGCTCTATAGCGGCTTTTTTTACACATCAGCAGGTGCTAGGCGGCTTTTCGTTGTTTCTATGCGTGGCCATCGGTATCCGTTTCCTTGTAAAGCCTGATTCGAAGAAGAAAGAATCGGTTTCGGCATTACATAAACTGACGATCAAAGAAATAGCGGTTTCGCTGTTTTTTGGATTGACCATCGGTTTTGGAACCGGTTTCTTTGGTTCCGGCGGCGGAATGATGATGTTGATTGTTTTTACGGCATTTCTCGGATATGATCGTAAAACTGCCGTGGGCACGTCAACTTTTATTATGACATTCACGGCGTTAATTGCAGCGGTGAGTCACATTCTGATTGAACCTGCAATTATTTTAGAATGTTGGGATTACCTGCTGATTGCCATTGTAACAGCGACAACCTTCTCATTATTAAGTGCGCAATTTGCGAATAAGGTAAAAGGAAAGATTGTTGGAATTGTGACAGGCGTGATTCTTTTGGGGCTTGGTTTGTCAATGATTACGTTGAATTACTGGGATGTGATTTCTAAGAATATAAATATGACACTTTTGTCGGAGTTTGGACGCGTGTTGGGGCTGTTTTTGGCAATCATCATTGCAATGGCGACAGTTTTAATTATCATACGTTATACAACGAAGGTACCGGGCTATGTATTCCGCAAACTTCTTCACATCGTAGCAATGCTTGCAATTTTTCCGCTACTTTTTCTGACGGATATCTGGTGGATTGCGGTGACCGTAGATGTAGCGTTTCTGATTATGGTTATTATTGCGTTACAGCTGGTGGAGAAATGCAAGTTTTATGATGGTCTTTTCCAGCAAAAGGGAAAGCATGAGGTGATTATCAGCTTTGTGTGCCTGTTCTCCATGATTGGAGCTTTTATCGCCCTGTGCTGGGGACTTTTGGGGCCGGAATGCAAGTATATGGCGGCTGTGGCGATGATGGCCTGGGGACCGGGTGACGGAATGGCTGCGATTATAGGTATTACCTGGGGTAAAAAGAAATTGTCCGGAAAAATGATTGAAGGCACCAAAACCGTGGAAGGTACAGTTGCCATGGGTGTTACTTCCTGTATTTGTACTGCGGTGACGCTTGTTTTGCTGAGTGAGTTGGCGTGGTATGTGATTCTGCCGGTTTCGCTTGTAATAGGCGTGATTGCGGCTTTTACGGAGTTATTCACCAAGAAGGGTTGGGACACTATTACGGTGCCTATGGTTTCACTGGCATTATTGTTGGCTGTCGGGTTGTTGAGTGGTACGATTTCCTTGGAAAATATTACAATGGCGCATAATGATGTAAGCAATCAAGGCGCAAGTTATGTTATCGAAGAAGCAACCATAACCTCCATCACTCCGCTTTCCGATGATGAAATGGAAATTACTTTTTCATATGTCTTGGATGGCGAAACCAAGACACATTCCTTCACAAGCGTACGTATGCCTGATTTGGGCCTGGAACCGCAGGACAGGGCGCATGTTGAACTGATTGATATGAATGGAGACGGCACTTCGGAAGTGGTATGCAAGGTGTATTATATCGGCAATACGTTTACGGAATTGTGCGGTGATTTATACGTATATCAAGTGACAGAAGATGTTTTAAAACCCGTCCTTAGTCTGGGAACGGATTATGGTGTTCCGGATGCGCGCTGGATTACGGCGACTTATAGTACGGATACAGCTTTGTACGTGGAGACAGGGGCGAAACGCTGGGAAGATGGCGAATTGTATACGCATCCGATTTTTTATAAGGTAGAATGCATAGATGGTGCTTGGCTGACCAAGGAATGTGAATTGTCGGAAACGGACGGCATGAAGTGCTGGTAGATGCAGGGATGATTTTTATATGAGATATTATTTTTATACTAGTCTTAATTCGCTTATTTGCATTTAAAAGTAAATGCTGTATGGAATGTAAAATAATCCATACAGCATATTGAACCACTAACCACAAATAAGTGAATTAGGACTTGATTCTTAGCGTTCTTTTGATTCGGTTGCTGAATTAATAACTTCTTCGGGAACAATTACTTCTACATAGTCTGTGCCGGTAATTTCCAAAGAGATGGTCATCTCAAAGCCAAGTGCTTCTGTGGCTTCGTCGTCAGAACCGCCGTAGGTAATTTCGATTGCAGAAAGCTGCTGTGTCTCTTTGTCGATTATGTAGAGTGCATCAATCTGAGTGTTATCTGACAAAGTGCTGTCTGTTGTCAGTGCACCAACGTTACCGCTTACATTTGCATATGCCATTGTACCTTTGATTACATATGTGGTGTCGGTTTCTTCGAGTACTTCCAAATTCGTTGCGTTTTCATAAAAGTTTGAAAGTTCAGGGTTGTCTTTTACGTCTTCTTTTAACCAAATATCAGTAGTAGGCACTGAAGTGTAAGAAGTATAGCCGTCTTCGTTTGCAACGGTGTAAACAATGGTTTCCTGTTCGGTTACGGTGCCAAAAGCAGTAGTAGAAGTTGTGCCCTTGGCTACATAGGTTCCGTTCTCGGCGTCTACAATACTTTCTGTACGCTGTACGATTTCGATAGAGGTTGAAACATCGCCGAACAATCCGCTTAAATCAGAGCTAACATCGCCCAAAAGGTCAGAACCCATATCCATTACGACTTTCATTTCGCAATCGTAGGAATAAGAAGTTAAGTTGCTAACTGCAGTATCTAAAAGTGTTTTCGCTGTTTCATCACCGGCTTCTGATGATGATTCATCGCCTGAGGTCGGTTCTGCTTCTTCTGTAGAAGCTTCTTCTATTTCGCTTTCTGCTTCAATTTCTTCAGAAATGTTTTCAATGACGCTACCGATGTTTTCTTCTTCGGGAAGTAATGCGCCGAGTTCGTTTAAGTTACAGCCGGTCAAAGTACCGATGCAAAGTAAACTTAAGACAATTGCAACAATTTTTGATTTCATAATTATCATTCTCCTTTTTCACAAATTGAACACATTATAGAGCATTTTATCGCAAATAACAAGGATGATAGAAATTTTATAATGCAGGGAAGGATGCTTTGCATATGTTTAACCATAAAAATACATCTGAATTGTCATAAAATTATCAAAAACTCTTTCAATTTGTGCGACAATTTGGTACAATAATACTATGTATTGGAATACAGGGGAGGGACGTACATGAAACTTACTTTTGTGGGCGCTACACATGAGGTTACGGGTAGTTGTCATTATTTACATGCCTGCGGGAAACATATCCTTGTAGACTGCGGTATGGAACAAGGCGTCAATGTATACGAGAACGTGGAAATTCCCGTAGAACCGGCGCTGATTGATTATGTTTTGTTGACACATGCGCATGTTGACCATTCTGGTCACTTGCCGCTTTTATATGCCAGAGGCTTCCGCGGGCAGGTAATCACAACGGATGCAACCGCAGATTTATGTAGCATTATGTTACGTGACTGCGCACACATTCAGATGCAGGAAGCAGAATGGAAGAGCCGTAAGGCAAAGCGTCATTCCAATCAGGAGAAGGCGGAACCGCTTTATACCATGGAAGATGCTGACGGCGTAATTAAGAAGATTATTCCCTATCATTATGACCATAAATTCGAATTGTGTCCGGGTATTGAATTAAGATTTACCGACGTGGGACATTTGCTTGGTTCTGCAAGTATTGAAGTTTGGATTTGTGAAAACGGCATTAACAAAAAGATTGTCTTTTCGGGCGATATCGGTAATACCGACCAGCCCCTGCTTCGTGATCCGCAGTTTATTAAGGAAGCGGATTATGTGGTTATGGAATCTACATACGGTACCCGTATCCATTCCAATGAGAAACCGGATTATGTAAGAGATTTGACCGAAATTCTTCAGGAAACCTTCGATAGAGGCGGTAACGTAGTCATTCCTTCTTTTGCGGTAGGAAGAACCCAGGAAATGTTATATTTCCTTCGCCAGATTAAGAACCAGAAACTTATAAAAGGGCATGAGAATTTTAAGGTGTTCGTGGATAGCCCCCTTGCGGTGGAAGCGACGGGCATTTTCCAGCAAAATGTACAGTATTGTTACGACGAAGAAGCCCTTGCCCTTGTAAAATCAGGCATCAACCCCATAGCGTTCCCGGGATTGAACCTGTCAATTACCAGTGAAGAATCCAAGGCGATTAACTTTGATGACGACCCTAAGGTTATCCTTTCGGCTTCCGGTATGTGTGAAGCCGGCCGTATCCGCCATCATTTGAAACATAACCTGTGGCGTCCGGAGTCTACGATTCTGTTCGTAGGTTATCAGTCGGTAGGAACCCTGGGACGAATCCTTGTGGAAGGCGTGGATGAAGTAAGACTGTTTGGCGAACCTATCGAAGTGCGTGCACAGATTCGCGTGCTTGCAGGTATGAGTGGTCACGCCGATAAGAATGGCTTGATTCAGTGGCTTCAGGCAATTGAAACCAAGCCGGAGCGCGTATTCATCGTCCATGGCGAAGATATGACCTGTAATGCTTTTACGGATTGTTTGAAACACGAATACGGCTACAATGCGTATGCACCCTTCAGTGGCACCAGAGTTAACCTTGTGACCAATGAAATCGAGTACGAAGCATATCCTATACCTGTTAAGAAGAAAGAGACTCAGAAACGTGTTACCGAAGTATTTGCCCGCCTCCTGGCAGCAGGAAACCGTTTGCTTGCGGTTATTGCGAAGAACGAAGGTGGTGCGAACAAAGACTTGGCGAAGTTTGCTGACCAGATTAATTCACTTTGTGATAAGTGGGACAGATAAAAGAGTTTTGTGATTTTTTAAAGTAAATTCCGTATCAAAAAGAAGGTTCCGCGGAACCTTCTTTTTCTGTGAATAAAATACAAATGTCTATACTTATAAAAGGCAGTTAAAACGCTATTTACTCAAATATCCCTGCAAAAAGTGCATCTACGGATTCTTCTATCTTTTCGGGCGCCATTCCGGAGTAATTGATAATCAGCGTGTGCTTTTTGGCTTTTCTTTTATCATAAAAATACTGGCTCAGGCAGGAGATATGAACCCCTTTTGCAGCGATTCGTTTCATCAATTCTTCGTCTGAATATTTCGTGCTTACTTCCATAAGGAAATGCAGGCCGGCATGTTCTTCCCTGATTACAACCCGGTCATAATGCTTTTGTTGCCGAATGCAGGAAAGAATCGCATCCCGCTGTATGCGGTAATAATTTCGCATACGATTGATGTGTTTCTCAAGATAGCCCTGCTCAATAAACTGATAAAGTGTATATTGGTCAAAGTTGGATACGGTGCAGGCATAAAAGTTTAGCTCGCGGTTATATTTCTCAGCCAGTTCGGCAGGCAGCACCATATAGCTGATACGGATGGTGGCACTCAAACTTTTGGAAAAGGTATTCATATAAATTACTTTGCCGGCAGAATCGATACTCTGCAGAGAAGGAATAGGCTTACCGGCAAGGGGGAACTCGCTGTCGTAATCGTCTTCAATGATGTAACGGTCGGGGGCATCGCTTGCCCAGGCAAGAAGCTCGTAGCGTCGGCCGATGGGCGTAACAACACCCGTAGGGAAATGGTGGGAAGGCGAAATGTGAAGAATGTCTGCGCCGGAATTTGAAAGGGCCTTAGGCATTACACCGCTTCGGTCCATGGGAACGTGGACGCAGGATACGTTGTTTGCTTCGTAGATGTGGGTGATTTTCTGATAGCCGGGGTCTTCTACGGCATATATTTTATCGCGCCCAAGCAACTGAATCAGAATGCTGTATAAGTACTCGGTTCCGGCACCGACAATAATCTGCTCGGGCTCTACGCGGATCCCGCGAAACTGATAAAGATAATCTGCGATGGTTTCCCGCAACAGGTAAATCCCGCCGGAAGGGGAGCGTGTCATCAGCTCCTTGGCATAATCGGACATTGTATTGCGGTTCAGCTTACTCCAGGTGGCAAAAGGAAAAGTGTCCGCAAGGGTAGAATTGTTCGTAAAATCAGCTATGTAGGGCGGGCGTGTCTTTTCTTCCGTATGCGTTCTTTCGGGACGCGTTGTTTCAAGTGGTTTAAGGGACGTAATATCACTTACGTAAAAACCGCTCTTTGGCACAGAGTACAAATAGCCTTCCGCCATCAGCTGGTTGTAGGAATTCTCTACCGTAACGGTGCTTACATTCAAATGTTTTGCAAGGGCGCGCTTGGACGGCAGTTTTTCGCCGGATTTTAAGGCACCTGTCAGAATATCTTCTTTGATCCTTTTATATAAAAATTCATAAAGGCTTTCGTTGCCACGGTTTTCGAAGGAATAGGTCAGCATAAAAGTTCTCCCGTTGTGTATGTTATTAAGACCATAAAATAATAAAGTAATCATTTTATCAGAATAATCTGACCTTATTAAAAAGTTTCGAATTGGTTATTTTAATAAGGTCAAATATAAGTATAATGTACAGTGTGATGAATGTAAAGGAGAACCATAAAATGAAAAGAATTGTAACCGTTCAGGATATATCGTGCGTGGGGAAATGTTCGCTGACCGTGGCCCTTCCCATTATTTCAGCGATGGGTGTGGAGACAGCTATCATTCCTACGGCGGTTTTATCGACTCATACAATGTTCAGCGAGTTTACCTGTAAGGATTTGACGGACCAGGTGGAACCGATTACGGCCCATTGGAAGAGAGAGAAACTTGGGTTTGATGCAATTTATACAGGCTATCTTGCTTCGGAAGAACAGATTGAACTTTTAAAGAAAATGTTTGCCGATTTTAAAACAGAGAAGAATTTAATCGTGGTAGACCCGGCAATGGCGGACAACGGTAAGCTGTATCCTGCCTTTGATGAGAAGTTTGCAAAGAAGATGGCAGAACTTTGCGGATGCGCGGATATGATTCTGCCCAATATTACGGAAGCTTCTTTTATGACAGGCATTGAATATAAGGAAAATTATGACGAAGCCTATGTGAAAGAGATGCTTCTTGCGCTGGCAAAGCTTGGCGCCAAGACCGCGATTCTTACAGGCGTAAGCTTCAAAGAAGGTACCACGGGTGTTATGGGCTATGACAGCGCGACGGGCGAATTCCATTACTATTGCCATACCAAGCACGCGCAGTCTTATCACGGAACCGGCGATATCTTCTCCAGCACTTTTGTGGGCGCCATGATGAACGGTCTTAGCTGGCAGGAAGCAATCAAGGTAGCAGCAGACTATACGGCAGAATGTATCCGCATTACTATGGAAGATAAGGACGGCTGCTGGTACGGTGTAAACTTTGAACTTGCGATTCCCGGGCTTTTAAAGGCGCTTGGAAAGTAGAAATTGCGGGTGTGCAAAGCATCATTTGATTTTAGAATAAAAAAGCACTATAAAAGGTTGCGTAAATTTTTTAAAAATTTTTTAAAAGATTTTGCAACCTTTTCCTTTTTGGCACAGTGTTATAGGTGTAAAAGCAAAAACAAAAGGAGATTGAAATAAAAATGAAAAAAGTTGTATCTTGTTGCTTATCATTTGTACCTGTAGTAATGATTGTTTTAACATTTGTTGTATTGTTACTCGCAATGCTGATTTTTGGCGAAGGAACCATGAGTACCGGAGAGGTTATTCTGATGATTGGCTTGCTTCTTTTTGAACTTATCGGCGTTGTAATGACTTTCGTTATGATGATTTGGTATATGATTAAAACCTGTAAAAATCCGGAATTCAGTACAGGTATAAAAGTGCTTTGGTGCGCGTTGTTGTACTGCTTCAATATGTTTATTTTCCCGGTTTACTGGTTTATGTATGTTCGCAAGGAAGAGTAGTTTGAAAGGAGATAAAAAATGAAAAAGACATTATCCTGTATCTTAAGTTTTTTACCCGGCATTTTGATTGTATTGGGTATGATTACATTGATTATTATTACCGGAGTGCAGAACAGTGGAATCGACACCGGCGTATTTGTGACAGTTTTACAGATTCTGGCGTTGCTGATTGAAATGGCAGGCTGGATTATGGGCTTCGTATTGATGATTATCTATGTTGTCAAAACCATCAAAAATAAGAAGTTTAGCGTCGGAATCAAGATTCTTTGGTGCGCATTACTCTTTTACTTAAGCGTATTCTTCTACGTAATCCTGCCGATTTACTGGTTTGTAGTCTTACGCAAGGAACAGGCATAGAACGAGAAACCTGCAAATTAATTTTAAAGAAATAATAAACCCAAATAACCTCATACACATAATACATAAAAAGGGTACGGCAATTATCTTTTATTCGAAGGGTTTTTGTGCTCGTCGGTACTTGGATTGCGTATTTTGCAATCCTATGTACCGTTACGTAGCACAATTAAGCGAAAGCGCCCCTGAGAATATTGATAATTGCCGTACCCTTATATTTAGTGGAGTTATTTCTTCTGCTGATACACCGGATCTGCAGGATACCCACCTTTTAATTTCTGCATTCCGCGCTGGATGGCATCTTTTGAATTCTTCCAGTCCGCATCTTTGTTGCGGTAGTCAAATTTCTCTACAAGCCATGAAACATCTTCCTGTAAACGGTCCATATGCTTGGTCTGTAATTCAAACATCGCCGGATAAAATTCTGCCTTTTGCTTGTCGTTCAACTTGCTTTCGCCGGCCTCGCACAAGTCGCCGAAGTGGTGAAGACAGAAGCCTTTGCTGTTTTTGACTTTTTCCACGAATTCGGGGTCTCTTTTATACATAACAAAGAAGGTATCAACGTAACGTTCGTAGGTATCCGCGAAGCGTTTGCAAATATAGCAGGACTCGTCTTTTTCCTTAATCCAGGCTGCAACGGAATTCTTGCATTCCGGCCCCTGCTTGGCAAACTTGGAGCGGAAGGTGCTTTTCTCGGGCTGGTATTTCTTCATCACATCAGCCATCTGCTTGCGCATCTCCATATAATGTGTCTTCAGAATCCAGGCATTGCCCAGCGTATTTCCGTAGTCAAACATCTTTTTAAAATGTGCACGACAAAAGCCTGCCTTGTCGGTAGCCTCGCGCACATCGCTTTCCATATAAGAAGAGCCTGAACCTAAGGCAAAGTCCAGCAAGTCCTGTTCCACCTCGCGTTCCACGAAGCAGAAAGGGCACTCGTCGTGTGCATTCATGGCATCATTTAAAGGTATGGTATATAACTGTTCTTTCATTGGTAACCTCCCGTGATTTTTCACTGCTTTTATTTTATAAAAGATAAGGGAAAAGTGCAACCTAAGGAGTTTCAAAAATGTATTTTACAAATTCTACGGAAGTGTCTGTTCTCTCTGAAAAACTTACGATTGAAAGAATGACTTCCGCATCTTCATTATAGAGCCCTAATTCCTTTAAACGGGGCGCGTCCGTCACATAAACGCCGATGGGGTATTCTTTGTCGGACTCTTCATCATAGTAGTAGTAAATCAGTCCGGCCTCGTCCAATTCGGCAAACATTTCCTCGGTAAAAAGAATATCTAAGGTTTTACCATAAAATCCATTGATTACATAAAAGTCGATTTGCGCCTTGGAACCGATGAGCACATCTAAATTGCCTTCTTCGCCGGCATGCACGATATTCATATCGACTGCCATATCCAGCATATCGGTTGAGTCGGGATTGACTGCGTTGGAAGTATCGAATACTACCTGATATTCTTCGGTATCAATGCCTAATCTGTCGGCAAAACCGCCGATAAAAGTATCGACGGGCGTTAAGTCTTCGCTTAAGTAATAATTACTGCTTAAGGCGTAGGCGCAGAAACCGAAAGGCTTCGGTGCCAGAACTGTCTGCAATAAAATAAAGTAGACTATGAAGGCAATTAAACCGATTGCCACAATGGTGTGTACTTTATAATAATGCCAGAAATGTTTTACTTTCTTATCAAAAGGCATTTCTTTGAAGTTTTTCTTATTTTCTTCGCGGATTTCTTCTCTGATGGACATAAAAGTGTCCTCGCTTTCCTTTATTTTCTATATATTTCTATATTTTACCTATTAAACAAAGATATCTTAATATCAATAGGCCGCAATGGTCAAGTTCATTTTACGGCAGGTTTGTGCGCAATTAGTGAAAATAATATAAAAAAAGAATGTAAGTCGCATTTTTTACCTTGCATCTTTTGTCGGAATGTACTATTATGTTAGAAATCATTAATTTTTTTATTATGATTTTCGTATAAATGGGGGATAAAGTCAGACATTGGGAGTGCGACATGAGCGAAGCTTTTAAGGAACTTTTGATTAAACGGAAAGAGAACAAGAAAGACAAGCTATTAGGCACGGGAATGGTGGTGGCAGCAGTCATTTCACTGGTCAGTGGATTACTTTTACACCCATTATTTCTTTTAGGGGCAGTAGCTTTCGGAATTTTATCCTATGTTGTATACTACCGTAAAATGAAGGTGGAATATGAGTACACCTACATGGACAGGGAGTTACGTATTGATCGTATCTATAACGAATCCAAACGCAAAAGTATCGCAGTATTAGATTTGAATAAAATGGAAATCCTTGCCAAGGAGACTTCTTATCATTTGGACGGTTATAAGAACAGACCGGTAAAAGAGTGGGATTTTTCCACAGGATTGGAAGATAATGAAGATTTGGCAACCTATGTTATGTATTACGCAGGATCGGACAAGTATTATTTGTCCCTGAGCGAAGATTTTATGCAAACAATACGCCGGACAATGCCTCATAAGGTGAAGGCGGATTGATTATAAAACACTAAATATCACAAACGGAGGATGGAGAAATGGGTCAGATTGTTGGAGAAGGCATTACATTTGATGACGTGCTTTTAATTCCGGGATATTCGCAGGTGATTCCCAATCAGGTAGATTTGTCAACCTGGTTAACCAAGAACATTAAGTTAAACATTCCTATGATGAGTGCGGGTATGGACACCGTAACAGAACATCGTATGGCTATCGCAATGGCAAGACAGGGCGGTATCGGTATTATTCATAAGAATATGTCTATCGAAGCGCAGGCGGAAGAAGTAGACAAAGTTAAAAGATCAGAGAATGGTGTTATCACCAATCCGTTCAGCCTCAGTGCTGAGCATACCCTTGCGGATGCAGATGCATTAATGGGCAAATACAGAATTTCAGGTGTGCCTATTACAGAAGGCAAGAAGTTGGTTGGTATTATTACAAACCGTGACTTGAAGTTCGAAACAGATATGACCAAGAAGATTAAAGAGTCTATGACCAGTGAGAACCTTGTAACAGCACGTGAAGGTATCACATTGGAAGAAGCAAAACAGATTCTTGCAAGAGAACGTAAAGAGAAGCTTCCCATCGTAGACGAAAACTACAACTTAGTAGGACTCATTACCATCAAAGATATAGAGAAAGCAATTAAATATCCTTTGGCAGCCAAAGATGCGCAGGGAAGACTTCTTTGCGGTGCAGGCGTTGGTATTACCGCAAACGTACTTGACCGTGTAAAAGCTCTTGTGGAAGCAAAGGTAGACGTGATCGTTTTGGACTCCGCACACGGACATTCAGAGAATGTTATCCGTTGCGTGAAGATGATTCGTGAAGCATATCCTGATTTGGATATCATTGCAGGTAACGTAGCAACCGGTGAAGCTTGCCGTGCTTTAATCGAAGCAGGCGCAAGTGCAATCAAGGTTGGTATCGGACCGGGTTCCATCTGTACAACACGTATCGTAGCAGGTATCGGTGTTCCCCAGATTAGCGCAGTTATGGATTGTTACGCAGTAGCCAAAGAATATGGTGTGCCTATCATCGCAGATGGTGGTATTAAGTATTCAGGCGATATTACGAAGGCGATTGCAGCAGGTGCTAATGTATGTATGATGGGTAGCATGTTTGCAGGTTGTGATGAAAGCCCGGGAGAATTCGAATTATTCCAGGGTAGAAAATATAAAGTATACCGTGGTATGGGTTCTATCGCAGCAATGGAAAACGGTAGTAAGGATCGTTACTTCCAGACAAATGCGAAGAAGCTTGTTCCCGAAGGCGTTGAAGGCCGTGTAGCTTACAAGGGTACTGTAGAAGATACCGTATTCCAGTTGCTTGGCGGACTTCGTTCCGGTATGGGTTACTGTGGTACACCCACAATCGAAGAGTTAAAGGAAAATGGCAAATTTGTTAAGATTTCTGCTGCTTCTTTGAAAGAAAGTCATCCTCATGACATTCATATTACTAAAGAAGCACCCAACTATAGTACAGGACAGTAGTAAATGTAAGCCGGATGAATCGGTGGCTTGGCCGATTGATCCGGCTGCTTAAGTCATAACAAATTTGTTAAAAATAAAATATTTGGAGGTTTTACTGATGAGAGCACAGCATGCGACAGAATGCGAGTTGCTGGTTATGAAGTGCGTATGGATGAATTCCGATAAGGAGTTATCGATGCCTGCTATCAATGAACTGGTAAACAAGACCTATGACAAAGATTGGGCTCCGCAGACAGTTTCTACATTTTTGAAGAGACTGCGTAACCGAGGATTCTTAGAGGCTGAACGACGCGGACGTTCTTTTGTGTATCACAGCTTAATTGATGCAGAAGAGTATAAAGCCGCAACAGTTATGGACTGCTGTGAATTCTGGTGCAACGGTGATGCAGCAAAGATGCTTGAAATTGTAAAAAACGACAGAGGTCTCTCTCAAGAAGAGGTCGAGAAAATAAAAGAGCTTTTTTAAGCATATTTATTTTCGGCAAAAAAGAGGTTCGTCCCGGGGTAGGGGATGGGCCTCTTTTTTATAAAAAATGATTGTATCTTTCGCACAATAGGAATAAAGTAATAAGTAAGAGTATTTTTTGAATCAGTGAGGTAAAAACATGAAAGTTTTATTGGTATGCGGAAGTCCCCACAAAGAGGGTTGCACACACACTGCTTTGGCAGAAGTGGCTAAAACATTGCAGGAAGAAGGTATTGAAACCAAAGAAGTATGGATCGGAAATAAGCCGGTAGGCGGTTGTACGGCCTGCGGTGCCTGCGCAAAGCTTGGCAAATGTATGTATGATGATGTGGTAAACGAAGTGCTGGCAGAAATCGATACATATGATGGTTTTGTTTTTGGCACGCCGGTATATTATGCATCACCCAACGGAAGTATGTTGGGATTTATGGACCGTCTTTTTTATGCGGGTGCGGCGAAAATGGCTTATAAGCCTGCGGCAGCAGTGGCGTCTGCAAGACGTGGCGGTACTACAGCGACTTTTGATGCTATGAATAAGTATTTTACCATTAATAATATGCCTGTGGTATCTTCGCGCTACTGGAATATGGTGCATGGAGCCAACAACAAGGGCGAGGATGTTTTACAGGACGCAGAAGGCTTACAGACAATGCGTTATTTGGGACGCAATATGGCTTGGCTTTTAAAATGTATTGAGGCCGGTAAAAAGGCGGGCATTGATGCGCCGAAGCCGGAAGAAACGAAGATTTTTACGAATTTTATCCGATAAGATAAGGTGAGCAATATGTACGGTGAAGAGCATAAATCCAAGGGTTTAGATTTGGAAGAGATTGAGTATGAAGATATCGCGGAAGGAATCGATGATGAAGACTTGGAAGAAATTGAATATGTAGATTTCGAAGATGAGACAGAATATGTAGACTTCCAAGATGCGGAATCGAGCTATGTGGAAATTGAAGAGTTCGAAGATGAAGACGTAGATTTCGAACCGGAAGTGCCTAAGAAGAAAGAAAAACAGCATAAAAAAGAGCCTTACGATGCTTATGCAGATGATGATCAAAAGACATCTGCCATTTACGTTGTTTTCATCGCGTTGACTGCCCTGGGTGTAGTGGCGGTATTGGTGGTGTTCGGTTTGTGGTTTTTTAAGGAGAGCGATGACGGAGAGCCTGGAGTAGCCCTAATTCATCAGTATACAGTGACAGAGAACGGGAAAATCGGGCAGAATGTAGCAGAGACGGATATAAGGCTTCAGGAAGAGCGTAGGGCAGCAGAAGAAGCGGCAAGACTTGAAGCGGAAGCTGCGGCTAAGGCTGAAGAAGAGGCGAAAAAGGACCTTGGTATGGTCTTTACTCCGGTGCAGGAAACGGTTACCGCCAAAGATGCCACTAACCTGCGCGATATCCCGAGCCAGGGCGAGGACAGTACGGTCATGTTAACCCTGCAAAACGGTCAGACGGCAACGCGAATCGGCGTCAGCGATAAGGGCTGGTCCAAGCTTGAGTATAACGGCGAAACCTATTATGCAATTTCAAATTATCTTACTACGGATTTAACCGTAAAACCCCAGGAAGTGGTGCCGGAAGATGATGGCATTAAGACTGTTTTTACGGCTTGTAATGAGCAGGTAACGCCGAAGATTGAAGTAAACCTGCGTACCCTTCCCAGTGTGACCAATCCGGATGCGACGGTGGTTGTGACCCTTAAGGCGGGCGAAGTGGTTACCCGTACGGGAATCAATACCGACGTAGGCTGGTCCCGGGTCGAATACAACGGGCAGACACTTTATTGCGTCAGCAGCTACGTATACGTGGTGCAGTAATTGTTTGAATACCTTAATTTGCAGCAACTAAATATGTCATAGAATTTAAATATTGTCTTTTGGGCAGTGCAAATGGTTTGAGACTTGATTTCTGCCCTTAAGACTTTTTTGTTTGTCCCCCCCATTAAAGACTTTTATAAATTTTGTTAAATAATGTTGACAAAATAAAAATAGCTGTTATAGTAATGATAGAACAAACAAAACAAACCGAACAATATAAAGTTAGGGAAAAAGTGCAGTTGTGTTGCAAAATTCCTAACTAAGAGATAAAAGGAGGAGTAAGTTATGGATGGTTCTAAATTTACACAGAAGTCGCTGGAAGCTTTGGAAACCTGCCAGAAGCTTGCAGATGAATACGGAAACCAGGAAATTGCGCAGGAACATCTTTTATATGCGCTTTTGACCATTGACGACAGTCTGATTTTGAAATTAATTGAGCGTATGGATATCAATAAGGAGCATTTCTGCAATCGTGTTTTGGGCATGATTGAGAAGCGTCCCAAGGTATCCGGCGGACAGCCTTATGTAGGCAACGATTTGCGCAAGGCGTTGGGCAAAGCGGAAGATGTGGCAAAACAGATGGGCGATGCCTTTGTTTCGGTGGAGCATTTGTTCCTTGCCATGCTTGAGACACCTTCGTCCGATATGAAAGCGGTTTGGAAGGAATACGGCATCAATAAAGAGCGATTTCTTCAGGCCTTGGCAACCGTCCGCGGCAGCCAGCGCGTGACCGGTGACAATCCGGAGGCGACGTATGATACCTTAAATAAATACGGTCAGGATTTGGTGGAGAAAGCAAGAGAGCAGAAGCTTGACCCCGTTATCGGCCGCGATAATGAAATCCGTAACGTGATTCGTATTTTATCCCGTAAAACCAAGAATAACCCGGTATTAATCGGTGAACCCGGCGTTGGTAAAACTGCCGTGGTAGAAGGACTTGCACAGCGTATTGTGCGCGGAGATGTGCCCTTAGGTCTTAAGGATAAAAGAATTTTTGCCCTGGATATGGGTGCCCTGATTGCGGGTGCAAAGTACCGCGGTGAGTTCGAAGAACGTCTGAAAGCGGTTTTGGACGAGGTGCGCCAGTCGGAAGGCGAAATCATTCTTTTTATCGATGAATTGCATACCATTGTGGGCGCAGGGAAAACCGATGGCGCCCTGGATGCGGGCAATATGTTAAAGCCTATGCTTGCCCGAGGCGAGCTTCACTGTATCGGTGCCACAACCTTGGATGAGTATCGCAAATATATTGAAAAAGATGCAGCCTTGGAGCGTCGTTTCCAGCCTGTATTGGTAGAGGAGCCTACGGTAGAGGATACCATATCCATTTTACGTGGTATCAAGGAGCGTTACGAGGTGTTCCACGGTGTTAAAATTATGGACAATGCCCTGGTGAGTGCGGCAATGTTATCACACCGTTATATTACCGATCGTTTCCTGCCGGATAAGGCCATTGACTTGGTGGATGAGGCTTGTGCCCTGATTAAAACAGAGCTTGATTCTATGCCCACCGAGCTTGATGAATTACAGCGTAAAATTATGCAGATGGAGATCGAAGAAGCAGCCCTTAAGAAAGAGGACGACCGCTTAAGTAAGGAGCGCTTGGAAGTACTCCAGAAGGAGCTTGCGGAAGAAAAGGCGGAATTCGCCAACCGCAAAGCCCAGTGGGAGAATGAGAAGACTTCCGTTGACAGACTTAGCAGTATGCGTGAAGAAATCGAAGCAGTCAATGCGCAGATTCAGGTGGCGCAGCGTGAAGGTAATCTTGAGAAGGCTGCGGAATTAAGCTATGGTAAGTTGCCGGAATTAAAGAAGGCTTTGGAAGAGGAAGAGGAACGACTTCGTAAAGACGGTCTGCAACTTCTTCACGAAAGCGTATCGGAAGAAGAAATTGCCAGAATTATCTCACGCTGGACCGGAATCCCGGTTGCGAAGCTGACAGAGTCCGAGCGTAATAAAACGTTGCATCTTGCAGATGAATTGCATAAAAGAGTGGTTGGTCAGGATGAAGGCGTTGCCATGGTTACGGAGGCGATTATCCGTTCCAAGGCAGGCATCAAGGACCCTACCAAACCCATCGGCTCATTTCTGTTTTTAGGACCTACGGGCGTGGGTAAAACAGAGCTTGCCAAAACGCTGGCGGCATCGCTTTTTGATGATGAAAGCAATATGGTGCGCATTGATATGAGTGAGTATATGGAGAAACATTCTGTATCCAGACTCATCGGAGCACCTCCGGGATATGTCGGATATGATGAAGGCGGACAGTTGACTGAAGCAGTCAGACGAAAACCCTATGCGGTTGTGCTTTTTGATGAGGTAGAAAAGGCCCACCCTGATGTTTATAATGTGCTTCTGCAGGTATTAGATGACGGACGTATCACAGACTCCCAGGGCAGAACCGTAGACTTTAAGAATACAATCCTGATTATGACATCCAACATCGGTGCAGATGACTTGTTAGACAGTATGGAAGCCAATGGTGAAATCAGCGAAGAAGCACTGGAAAGAGTGCAGAATAAGCTTCGTATGAACTTCCGTCCGGAGTTTTTGAACAGACTTGACGAGATTGTTATGTTCAAGCCTTTAACCAAAGACAATATTGCCGGAATTGTGGATTTGATTATCGCAGACTTAAATAAGAGAATTTCCGACAAGGAAATCAGCATTGCGGTAACCGCGGAGGCAAAGCAGTATATTGCCGACCAGGGCTATGATCCGACATACGGTGCCCGTCCTTTGAAGAGATACATTCAGAAGAATGTGGAAACCCTTCTTGCCCGCAAAATTCTTGCCGGTGAGGTGCAGATGGGCGATGTGGTAACCATTGATGTGGTGGGCGGACAGTTGACGGCACTTGTGACGGAGGAAGTATAATTAAGTGTGCGTGGCAGAAAAGCCGGGGCCGATATGGAAGCTGACAGTGCTTTTATACTAAAGTGAAAGATTATGTTTGCGGTTGATTTCCGAAGACAGATATTTTATAATTTAATGAATGGGCGGTGGAGATGGCTCCATCGCCCTTGTTATTGCAGTAGGCAGGCGTTTTTTGCGTTTGTATGAATGCGAGTAGAAGAATGCCACGGACGGCGGTAAAAGAAGGAGTAAGGTATGATACCCAAGGACCCTGTAATGTTGCTTAGTTTCTTGAATTTGAAGCTGCGCGACTTTTATAAAAGTGATGAAGAAATGTATGATGATTTAGAACTTGACCGCAAGGAAACGGAAGAGAAACTTGCGGGCATCGGCTATTTTTATGATAAGGAGCGAAATCAATTTGTCTGAGAATATATCGGTAAATTTCCAAAGCGGCGGTTGCGTGGATTGCAGTAACTGCGGGCTTTGCGGAAAAGGTAAAAAAGAAGCAAGTGTGGTGACGGACAGTGTGAATGCACCGCAGGTTAGCGGAAGTTTGGCGGCTTTGAACGGTTTAGCCGGAAGCGGTATACAGGCCGGTGCTGCCGAAACTGCGGATGAAATCCCTACTCTCGTAGCGGTGGATCTTGGCACCACAACCATAGGTATGTATTTAATCAATGCCGTAACCGGCGAGCAAATGGGGATATTTGTTTCACTGAATCCCCAGCAAATTCACGGTGCGGATGTAATATCAAGAATTTCCAATGCCAATGCAGGTAAGAAGGAAGAACTGCAGGCATTGATTACAGAAACCATCGAAAATGGTGTGAAGAAGCTTGTAAAAGAACGTACGCCGAAGCTGATTGTGATTTCGGGGAATACGGTTATGGGACATCTTTTGATGGGTTATGATGTGGAGACCCTTGGAGTATATCCTTTTAAGGCTGAGCATTTGGAGCAGGCTGAGACTGCGATTTGCGGTATTAAAACCATTCTGATGCCGGGAATATCTGCTTTTATCGGCGGGGACGTAGTTTCGGGACTGTATACACTGGGATTTAAGGACAGCAAGGAAGTTTCACTGTTGATTGACCTTGGCACCAATGCGGAGATGGTAATCGGCAATTGCGACAGAATGCTTGCCCTTTCCGCGGCAGCAGGCCCTGCTTTTGACCAGAAGGTGTACGGAAGTCAGCTGATTAAGGCGGTGGCGCAGATTTTAACGGAAGAGAAGGCGGACCGTACGGGCTGTCTTGCGGAAGAATATTTTGAGCTGGGGTGCATCGCGGGAAGAACTCTTGTAAAACAGGAGGAAATCCGTGAGTTGCAGAAGGCAAAGGCGGCAGTGGCGGCTGGAATTACCTTGCTGGCAAGGGAATACGGTGTTCAATTATCTGAGATTCGTAAGGTGTACATAGCCGGCGGTTTGGGATTTTATCTTGATTTGGATGCGGCGGTGGAAATCGGTTTGTTCCCGAAGGAGTTTGCGGGCAAAATGGAAGCTGTGGGAAATACTTCATTGGAGGGCGCTTACAGATACGGATTGGCATTGGAGCAGGATGTGAAAGAACCGGACCACCAAACGGATGGATTGGATTATGCGGGACAGACCAAGCCCGAGCGTGAGTTAAAAGAGTTGCTTTCCAAGGTGCAGGAGTTAAATCTTGCAGAGTTGGAAGGCTTTGAAGAAACGTATATTAATGCGATGAATTTCTGATGAAGAAATAATATGTATTAAGGTAATCGTAGTTGTGTACCGGATAGAAAGTATTGCACTTTGTTAAAGTGATAAGGAAGGAAATAGCATGGATTTATTTTCGTATATGCGTGAAAATAAAATGAAGCAGGAGTCGCCCCTGGCGGCGAGAATGCGTCCAAAGACTTTGGATGAAGTGGTTGGGCAGCAGCATATTATCGGCAAGGATAAGTTGCTATATCGCGCGATTCAGGCAGATAAACTGCAGTCGGTTATCTTTTACGGACCGCCCGGTACGGGTAAAACAACCCTGGCCAAAGTAATTGCCAATACTACAAGCTCAGAGTTTACACAGATTAATGCAACCATTTCCGGTAAAAAGGATATGGAAGAGGTCGTGGAGCAGGCGAAGAATACCCTTGGTATGTATGGTAAAAAGACGATTCTTTTTGTAGACGAGATTCATCGTTTCAATAAGGCGCAGCAGGACTTTTTGCTTCCTTTTGTGGAAGATGGTACGGTAATCTTGATTGGTGCTACCACGGAAAATCCTTATTTCGAAGTAAACGGAGCGCTTATTTCCCGTTCGGCGATTTTTGAGTTAAAACCTTTGGAAAAAGAAGATATCCGTAAGTTAATTGAACGCGCGGTATATGACACGGATTGCGGTATGGGTTCCTACGATGCCGTAATTGATGAAGATGCAGCTGATTTTCTGGCAGATATGTCAGGCGGAGATGCAAGGCATGCGTTAAATGCTGTTGAGCTTGGTATTATGACCACTCCAAGAAGTGAAGACGGTAAAATCCATATCACTTTGGAAGTGGCCGGCGAATGTATTCAGAAGAAGTTGCTTCGTTATGACAAAGGTGGAAACAATCATTATGACACGATTTCCGCTTTTATCAAAAGTATGAGAGGCTCGGATCCTGACGCGGCAGTCTATTATTTGGCTAAAATGTTGTCAGCGGGCGAGAGTGTGACTTTTATTGCAAGAAGAATTATGATATGTGCGTCAGAAGATGTGGGCAATGCGGATCCGAATGCAATTCAGGTGGCAGTGAATGCGTCTTTGGCGGTGGAACGTGTCGGTATGCCGGAAGCCCAGATTATCCTGGCTCAGGCGGTAGCTTACGTGGCGTGCGCACCCAAAAGTAACGCTGCAGTGGAAGCTATTGGTGCGGCTATGGCTTGCGTGGAAGAAACAGGGGATTTGCCGGTGCCACCGCATTTGATGGATGCACACTATAAGGGCGCGGCTAAACTTGGACACGGACTTGATTATAAATATGCCCACAATTATCCCAACCATTATGTGGAGCAGCAGTATTTGCCTTATGAACTGACCGGCAAGCAATTTTATGTGCCTTCCGACCAGGGATATGAAAAGAAAATCAAAGAGCACATGCAAAGAATCCGCAAGGAAGAGAAAGATCGGCTCAGAGGGCAGGCTGAATAAAGAAATCCTATGCTTGATGAATCGCATAGTAAATCTAAAAAAGAACGGAGCAGTTAAAACAACTGCTCCGTTAAGTATTGGTAAATTTGTTGGTTTTTATCTAACCACTTAGCGCAGATAGCGGAAGCAATTTCTTCCGTCGGCACCGTTAACTTAATGCTTACCAACTCCGTATCCCTGTCTTTGGCCCAAAGGTGTGCCTCGTATTCGCCGTTGGTGGCCTTGTAATAATCCGAGAGAACGGAAACTTCATTGCGAAGCTCCATCTCATTCTGGCGAAGATACTCCATTACGTCTTCCTTAATTGCGTCGCTGATGCGGTTCTGGAAGTATGATAAGGTATTCATTCCGTCTTCCGTAATTGAGAACAAGGTGCGGTTTCTGACGGTTTTGGAAGCAATCAGGTTATTCTCTTTTAAGTCCGAAAAAACCTGCTGTAACGTAAGGAAATTCGTATAATCTTTTTCAAGGATAAAATCACTGATTTGCGAACTGCTTAGCGGAAAGCTCACTTTATTAAGCATGTATAAAACGATTAACTTGTATAGTGTAAGCGGATCTTGTAACATTAAGTCAGCCTCTTTTCTTTCAGTGTGACTTTTATCTTACAACAAACCCCGGCAATTCGCAAGGGTATTAAACAAAACCCGGATAAAAGATTTTCAGGCAACTTGTAAAAGCATTTTTTTCGACAAAATGAAAAATTGTCTTTTCATTTTTGAAGAAATGAAGTATAATGAATTCGCTAGTCAAGAGGACATATCTATAATATTTTTCCCACAGATAAAATTGAGAAAACAACAGTAAATACATAAGAGTTTTATATTTTTGAGTGTTTATTTTATATATATTCAATTTGCGTTTTAAATAAGATTTCGGAATTAAAGGAGGCATATATCATTGAGAGAAAAGTTTGAATCTTTGTCATTGGCAGTGTTGCGTGATTTGGCTAAAAGTCTTGATATCAAGGGTGTTTCTACGATGAAAAAGGACCAGCTTGTGGACTTGCTTGTTGAAATGGAAGAGAAACAATCCAAGGAAGCAACTGCTAAAGTGGAGAAAACAGAAGCAGAAGTCGAGAAAGTAAAAAGCGAAGAGAAAACAGAGTCGAATATGGCAGAACTAGACAGCGGTATTGCAGCCAGCGGTATCTTAGAAGTTATGCCGGACGGATACGGTTTTATCCGTTGTGAGAACTTTTTACCCGGCGAGAATGATGTTTACGTAGCGCCAAGCCAGATTCGCCGTTTCGGGCTGAAAACGGGTGATATCGTAGAGGGTAATACACGAATTAAAACACAGAATGAGAAGTTCTCTGCGCTTTTATATATTAAGAGAATTAACGGATATACTCCGGAAGTGGCACAGAAGCGTGGCAATTTCGAAGATATGACACCGATCTTCCCGGATGAAAAGATTAAGTTAGATATTCCCGGCGCACCGGTTTCTATGCGTATTATGGACTTAATCAGCCCTGTAGGTAAGGGACAGCGTGGTATGATTGTATCACCGCCTAAGGCCGGCAAAACCACCTTGCTTAAGTCTGTTGCCAAGTGCGTAAAATATTCCAATCCGGATATGCATATGATTATTCTTTTGATTGATGAACGTCCGGAAGAAGTTACGGACATTCGAGAGGCGATTGAGGGTGATAATGTGGAAGTAATTTATTCAACCTTTGATGAAACGCCCGAACATCACAAGAGAGTGTCTGAAATGGTAATTGAGCGTGCAAAACGACTGGTAGAGCATAAGCAGGACGTAATCATTCTTTTAGACAGTATTACACGTCTTACAAGAGCGTATAACCAGGTAATCCCGCCCAGCGGAAGAACTTTGTCCGGCGGTTTGGACCCTGCGGCTTTGCATATGCCGAAACGTTTCTTTGGTGCGGCAAGAAATATGCGTGAAGGCGGAAGTCTTACCATTCTTGCAACTGCTTTGGTAGAGACCGGAAGTAAAATGGATGACGTTGTATACGAAGAATTCAAAGGTACCGGTAATATGGAAATGGTACTTGACCGCAAGTTGTCCGAGAAGAGAGTCTTCCCGGCAATCGACATTCCGAAGTCCGGCACAAGAAGAGAAGATTTGCTTCTTACACCGGAAGAACTGGAAGCAATCAATTCTATGCGCAAGGCTTTCAACGGAATGAAGGCAGAAGATGCAGTGGATAAAGTAATCGATCTTTTCTCAAAGACCAGAAATAATAAGGAATTTGTGGAAATGATGAAAAAAATTCATTGGGTATAAAAAACACTTGCATTCCCAATAAACGCGTGTTATAATGAACAAGCTGTTTGTTAGAAAAAGCAAAAAAGGTTATTTTTTAATATAGAGAGGTGAGAATAATGAGAGAAGGAATTCATCCTGAATACTATCAGGCAACCGTAACCTGTAACTGTGGCAACACTTTTGTAACCGGTTCTACAAAGAAGGATATCCACGTAGAAGTATGTTCTAAGTGCCATTCTTTCTACACAGGCCAGCAGAAGGCTGCACAGGCTCGTGGACGTATCGATAAGTTCAACAAGAAGTACGGTGTGGAAAGCTAATAAGCGACATGATGGGTTGAGGTATCTAGGTATCTCAACCTTAATTTTTATTTCGCAGAAATATTCTGTGAAGTAAGGGTGATATACGAACTCTTTTGGGAGGAGTATGAATGAGTAAGAAGAAATCATGTTATTCCGGTATCGGCGGACAAGCTGTTATGGAAGGCATTATGATGCGTAACAAGAATCGTTATGCCGTAGCTGTGCGTAAGCCGAACCAGGAAATTGAACTTCATGTGGCAGACTGCGGGCAGTCCGAGAATTGGACACGTAAAATGCCTTTTGTGAGAGGTGTTTTTAATTTTATTGATTCCTTGAAATTGGGAATGGAGACGTTGACCTATTCGGCAAGCTTTTATGAAGAAGAGGAAGAAGAAACCGGTTTCGACCGTTTTATGGGTAAAATCTTCGGTGCCAAGGCTGAGAAAGTAATGATGACCATTACTATGGTAATTTCATTAATCATTGCAGTGGCAATTTTTATGGTGTTGCCTTATTTTGTTGCGGCTTTCTTGGAGAAGTATTTAAGCAACCCTTCATTGATTGCCATTATCGAAGGTATTTTACGAGTGATTATTTTCGTGGTATATGTGCTTTTGATTTCGCTTATGAAGGATATCAGAAGGGTATTTATGTATCACGGTGCGGAACATAAATGTATCAACTGTATCGAGAGCGGAAAGCCGTTGAATGTCAGAAACATTATGAAGAGTTCCAGATTGCACAGAAGATGCGGAACAAGCTTTCTTTTGATTGTAATGGTGATTAGTATTATCTGCTTTTTCTTTATCCGAGTGGATAATATGGCATTGAGACTGGTGCTTAGAATTGCTTTAATTCCTGTAATTGCGGGTATTTCTTATGAAGTACTTCGGTTGGCGGGTAAGTATGACAACTGGTTCATTCGTTTGATTTCGGCACCCGGTATGTGGTTACAGCGTGTCACAACCAAGGAACCGGACAAGGATATGGTGGAAGTGGCAATCAAGGCTGTGGAAGCAGTATTTGACTGGAAAAAGTATCTGAAAGAGAACTTCAATTACGAAGAAGCGGAAGATGACTGGCTGGATGACGATGAAGACGTATAAAGAATTATATGAGTCCGGAGTAAATCAATTAAAAGAACACTGTAAAGAAGCCGTGCTGGATGCCAGGCTTCTTTTGGAGTATATATGTCATACCAACCGAAATGATTTGCTTGCTCACGGCGATAGGGAAGTTTCGGAGGTAGAATGTAAGCAGTATGAGGCTTTTATCAGGCGCAGGGCGTCGGGGGAGCCATTGCAGTACATTACAGGCGAGCAGGATTTCATGGGGCTTACGTTTAAAACCCATGAAAGCACGTTGATTCCAAGACAGGATACGGAGTGTCTGGTGGAAGAGGCGATGATGCATTTGCACGACGGTATGCGAATTCTTGATATGTGCAGCGGTTCGGGATGCATCCTTTTAAGCCTTTTAAAATACAGTAACGACTGTGTAGGCGTAGGTGCGGAGTTGCAGCTTGAGGCAGTGGCGCTTGCGAGAGAAAATGCCGAAAAACTTGGCATTGAAGCGACTTTTATCGAAAGTGACTTGTTTAGTCAAGTGGAAGGAAAGTTCGATTTAATCGTATCAAATCCGCCTTATATTGAGAGTGAAGTCATTGAAACGCTGGAACGGGAAGTCAGGGAGCATGAGCCTATGAGTGCTTTGGACGGCGGAGCCGACGGCTTGGACTTTTATCGAAGAATCAGCGAAGAAGCGCGGGCATATTTGAGCCGTGGCGGTATGATTTTTTATGAAATAGGATATAATCAGGCGGAAGATGTCAGTGATATCTTGCGTCAGAACGGATATATTGATATTGTAGTAAAGAAAGATCTGGCAGGTTTGGACAGAGTGGTGTATGCCACATACTTGGAGGATTAAGATGTTTGACAGATTAGAAGATTTATTGATTCGTTTTGAAGAAATTATGGGTGAGTTGCAGGAACCGGGCGTAACCGACAACCAGCAGCGTTTTCGCCAGCTTATGAAGGAGCAGAGCGATTTAACCCCTATTGTTGATGCTTATAAGGAATATAAGCAGTCAAAACAGGATATTGAGGACAGCATCGCCATGTTGGAGGAAGAAAGCGACGAAGATATGCGCGAAATGCTGAAAGAAGAGCTTACGGATGCAAAGAAGCGCGTAGAAGAATTAGAGCAGACTTTGAAAATTCTTCTTTTGCCGAAGGACCCTAACGATGATAAAAACGTTATCGTGGAAATTCGTGCAGGTGCCGGCGGTGATGAAGCAGCTTTGTTTGCAGCTGAAATGTACCGTTTGTATGTACATTATGCAGAAAGCCAGCGTTGGAAAATTGAAACCATTAACGTGGATGAAATTGGCATTGGCGGTATGAAGGAAGTTGAATTTATGATTTCCGGCCAGGGTGCATATTCTAAGTTAAAATACGAAAGTGGTGTACATCGTGTACAGCGTGTGCCTGAAACAGAATCCGGCGGACGTATTCATACTTCTACCATTACCGTGGCGGTTATGCCTGAAGTAGAAGAAGTAGACGTTGTAATTAACGATAATGATATTCGTATTGACGTAATGAGAGCTTCCGGTTGTGGTGGTCAGTGCGTTAATACCACTGACTCTGCGGTACGTTTGACACATATGCCTACAGGTATTGTGATTTACAGCCAGACCGAAAAGTCCCAGATTCAGAATAAAGCGAAGGCATTTGCCCTGTTACGTGCGAAATTATATGATTTGGAAATGCAGAAACAGCATGATGCGGAAGCAGAACTTCGTAGAAGCCAGGTAGGTACCGGTGACCGTTCTGAGAAGATTCGTACTTATAACTTCCCTCAGGGACGTGTGACTGATCATAGAATCGGTTTAACCTTGTATAAACTTGAAAAGATTATGAACGGTGATATTCAGGAAATTATTGATGCTTGCATTGCAGCCGACCAAGCTGCAAAACTTGCAAAGATGAACGAATAAGCTATGAGTGCAGAATATGAAAAGGACGTTTGGACTGCTTGCAGGACAAAACGGCCTTTTTGTATTCTATAAGAATGCAAACGACAGCGAAGGAAATGCGAAGCATTTACGAGCTGAACGTTTGTATGGCACTCATAGCTTGTTAAATATGTGAGTCAAACGAATCGCGAGGAAGTGTGAAACACTTTCGAGCGGGCGTTCGTGCGATTCAAGGGACAAAACGGCCTTTTCATTTGTCTAACAAGCAAGAATATTATTAAAACTAGATTTAATTACAAATAAAAGTGCTGAAAACAACCGGACTGCAAGATAAGAAATAGCGTTTTTATATTAAAGACGCATAAGGGTATTGACTGACACAGTCTATGTATAAAACGTCTAAAACGGAGTAAAATAACATTTATGGAACTGATATGGAAAGAAATCACATACGAAGAGAAAGAAATATTTGAACGATTTTATCAATATAAAACCAGCCGTGGTTGTGAACTGTCGTTTTCAAACAACTTTCTTTGGGTAGCCCATTACGGAACAAAATGGGGCATTGTTGAGGAGTGTCTGGTTTTTTATAATCCGCATAGGGACAGCGTTTCGTTGCCGATTGGTGCAAATCCTTATAAGGCGATAGACACACTCATAAAATATTATGAAGATAATAACAAAATGTTTATGATGCATCTTGTAACAGAAGAACAGTTTGCGGATTTGGAAGAACACTATCCCGGTAAGTTTACCATTGAATATGTGCGTGATGTGGCGGATTATATTTATGAAGCTGAGAGCTTGGGAACTTTAGCAGGGAAGAAGCTTCATGCGAAAAGAAATCATATAAATCGCTTTGCAGAAAATTATCCGGAATGGCAGTATGAAGAAATTACGGATGATAATTTGGAAGATTGTCTTGCAATGGCGCAGAAATGGCGTGAATTGAATAAGTGTGATGAAGATCCTGATAAAAAAGATGAGATTTGTGTGACAATCCAGGCATTAAAAAAGCGTACTAAAATAGGTTTGACGGGCGGGGCAATCCGCACGAGAGACGGAATTGTAGCGTTTTCCTTGGGTGCGCCACTTACAGAGGATACTTATGTTGTTCATATCGAGAAGGCTTTTGCGGACATTCAGGGGGCATACCCTATTATTAATAGGGAATTCGTGCTACATGCCGCCAAAGGATACAAATATATAAATCGCGAGGAAGATTTGGGCGAAGAAGGCTTGCGAAAGGCTAAAATGTCCTATAATCCGGCGATTTTATTGGAAAAAGGCAATGTTAGACTGAAGTAGTCAATTGGACTGGAATTATAAAAATAGGTGCTTTTGGAAAATAAGTTATTTTTTGAAACTATGAAATGATAAAAAGCGACGAACCCCCAAATAAAGGTTTTGTCGCTTTTTATATATGTGTCAATGATAAACCAAACGGACTTAGCTGGTCTCGATGTTCGGTTTTGCTCAGCTTACGATATTCTGTAGGCGTACAATTAAAGTATTTTTTAAATAATTTATTAAAATAGCTGGTATTGTTAAAACCAACAGAACTTGCAAGTTCGGAAATGGAAGTCATTTCTCTGTCGTTCTGAAGAATCTTATCTGCGGCTTGAAGAATACGGTAACGCATTAAATATTCAAAAGGTGTAATGTTTACGGCGCGTTTGAAACAACGACAACATTCACTTTTGCTGACATGGATGGAATTGGCAATATCATCTAAAGTGACAAGTTCGGCATAATGTTCCTGTATATAGGCTATAGCATCTTTAATTCGAATTTCGTCAGGAGAAAGTGACACTTGTGTCTTGATTTCTCGTGTCGAAAGCGTTGCACCGGTGTTGAATTTCTTTAATAAGTGTACCCATAACTGACAAAGATGCGCTTTGGTTGTTAGTTCATAGCCAAAATCTTGTGAGAAATTTGCGTCAAAGATGTCATTTAAATAAGATAGGGCGCTGCGTCCCCACATATCTTTACGATCAAAAATCAAATAACGTCGATTTATACTGTTAATAATCGGATTTAAATAACCGTTGGCCAGGTTGGTTGTATGATCTTTGAATAAAATGTTAGGGTTAAAAAGCAGAGAGAGTAAAACACAATGGCCACCATCGTTGCTTTTTATGGAATGAAATACATTGCAATTAACAATAATTGCCTGTCCTTCGCTTACGATGACTTTTTCTTCGCCGATGGTAAATTCGGCAGAACCGGATTGGACAAGATTGATTTCCAGTTCCTCGTGCCAGTGCCAACGTACATAACCCATATACATTTTGCCGGGTTCTACATAATATACGCCTACGGGATAGTCGCTGTTTGCGTGAGCGATTTCTTCGTGAAGATTTCGGACGTTAGGTGATTGCGCCATACTTTTTCTCCTTTCTGTTTTTTTCTTATACTTTACCAAGCAAAGCATTAAATGACAAGATTTTTTTATTATCCTTGCAAATTACCGTGAATTAGATATAATATAACTAAATATGTCAATATATTGTGTGTTATCAGAGGGGGCTAACACGAGATAAGGGGTTCTTATGGGAAATTTAAAACACTATTATGAGGCATTGAAGAATGGCGATGTGTTTTTCGATGAATATCGTAAATCAGCGTTAATTATGAACGCAGTGACAATTTTACATGTTGTATTTGCTATTTTTTTCTGGGCCACCGGCGTGACAATTATGGGTGTGTATAATGTTGCGATTGTCGCAGCTTACCAGGGAATATTGATGTTGATTAAAAAGAAGAAGACGTATTTGGCTTATGTCCTTACCTGTATAGAAGTTGTAGTGCATGCTGTACTTGCTACACTATTTGTAGGATTTTCAAGCGGATTTCAGGTATATTGCGTGGCTATGATTGCGGTTTCCTGCTATATTACCTTCGTGTGGGAGTGTTTTAAAAAGGGAACCAGAGAAACTTTATTATTCTCGTTGTTTTCAATGTTTGGATATTTTGTATGTTATGTACTTTCCTTATATTGTGAACCGATAAAACCTGTTCATGAGATAGCCCAGACAATTATGTATATCGTAAATGCGCTATTTATGTTCATAATCATTTTCTGCTTTATGATGTTATTGTTCTGGGACATTAATCATCGTAGTGACAGATTGGCAGCGAAGAACAACCAGCTGGATGAAATGTCGAAGAAAGATCCGTTGACCAAGTTGTACAACAGACGCTATATGAACTATGAATTGAACCGCAGAATGTCCTATTTGATTGGTGAAGGTCGTTTGTTTGGCCTGATTATGGCAGATATCGACAATTTTAAGAATGTGAATGATACCTATGGCCATGATGCCGGTGATGATGTTTTGATTGCGGTTGCCAATGAATTTACTAAGGCTTTACGTGGCGATGACTGTGTTTGTCGTTGGGGTGGTGAAGAGTTTCTTGTAGTAATCAACGGTAATCATCAGGTTACTTCCGATGTTGCGGAGCGTATTCGCAAGCGTATTGAAGATTTGACAATCGAGACCAATGGTCATCAGATAAAAGTGACAATGACTTTTGGAGTCAGCGAATCAATTCCCGGTCTTCGCATGGAACGTCTTATCCAGATTGCTGACGAACGTTTGTACAAAGGTAAACAAGGCGGCAAGAATTGTGTGGTAAAAGAATAGATGTTGAATGCGAATAGTATAGACATAGAAGTATAAAAAAATAAACCATGTAAACAATAAGAGTATCGCAGGAGGAGCGATGCTCTTTTTTGCGTTGTAAATAAAGCGACCGGATATTTCTTTTCGCTTCGAATGATACTTACAATGATGATAGGAAGATTGAAATCAGATGAAAAATCAAATAGTTTATTTAAAAGCAGAGAAAAGCGTAAAAGTAAAAAATGAAAAGATATATTTACACAATGTTTTTAAAATATTAAGTAATAACAATGCCCTTGAAGAAAAGTTAAAAGGTGTTTTAATTTATGAATTTAAAAGAAACGGTACAAAAAAAGATGGTTTGGGAAAACGAGAAAAAAGCTTAAAACAGAAAAAAAATTTACGTGCAGTAATAAGTATTTTGAAGGTGATTGAACTTATACACAAAATTGAGGAAGATGTGGAAGTTGTTTCGCTGGGGGAAAATGATGTTATTATTGAATATATTGGAGAGAAAAAAGACAGACCTGTCGCTACAGTATTTAAAATTATCTTTGTTTCATTAATTTGCTTTTTTGGGACTGCTTTTACTATTATGGCATTTCATAATGACATTAATGTCACCGGCTTATTTGAAACGATATATGGTTTGTGTGGTCAGCCATATCAAAGCGGAATCGGACCATTGGAATTGGGATATTCTCTGGGATTAGGAGCGGGAATTATAGTTTTTTATAATCATCTGGGAAAAAGGAGAATTACGAAAGATCCTACACCTTTGGAGGTTGAAATGCGTGTTTATGAGGATGATGTTAATCAAACGTTAATCGATAATGCAGGTCGTGAAGGAATTGAAGTGGATGTCATATAATAATTATGAGTTATTAATTAGTATACTTGGTATATTTTGTGGACTTATGGTGTCAGGAGGTGTATTTACTGCGCTATTGGCTTTAGGGTTGGTTCCGCGATTTGCAGGGAAAACACATACAGCAGATCGAATTCTCACTTACGAAAGTGCGGTGGTAAGCGGTTGCATTGTGGGTGGTTTGCTGGGAGTTCTTCAAGTCAGAGAATACTTAGATAAAATTTTATACAATCTTTCATTATTTCAATCGGTTTTTTGGAGAATATTTACTGATTGCATTATGTCTGCAGGAGGTTTTTTTAGTGGTTGTTTTGTTGGGTGTGTGGCACTTGCAATTGCGGAAATGCTGGACAGCATTCCTATTTTTTCCAGAAGAATAGGCTTTCGCCGAGGAGTTGGAGTGGCAGTGCTTGCAGTGGCGTTTGGTAAGATTGTGGGGAGCTTGCTGTATTTTGTAACCTTATCATAAATATAACAGGGGAAAGTGTAGTAAGCAAATGTAAAAAACATACGTTCGCGAGATTGATGATAAAGATTGTTATTTAAAGAATAATTTGCTAATTAAAAGTAGTTATGCTAAAATGATTCCTAGTTATGTATAAAACTTCAACTACGGAGGCTACTATGTTAAACAATAAAGCAATTTTAATTACCGGTGGAACCGGAAGTTTTGGTAAGGCATTTACCAAGTATGTTCTTGAAAATTATAATCCAAAGAAAATTATTATATATTCCAGAGATGAATTTAAGCAGTTTATGATGCAGAACGAGTTTAAGGAATATAAGGATAAGTTACGTTTTTTCATCGGTGATGTCAGAGATAAAGAACGTTTAATGCTTGCATTTCAGGGGGTAGATTATGTAATTCACGCAGCTGCGATGAAACAGGTGCCGGCTTGTGAGTATAATCCTTCTGAAGCAATTAAAACCAATATCCATGGTGCGCAGAATATTATTGATGCAGCATTGGCGTGTGATGTTAAGAAGGTCGTGGCATTGTCTACAGATAAAGCTGTAAATCCGGTTAATCTTTATGGTGGAACCAAACTTGTATCAGATAAATTATTTATTGCTGCAAATGCTTATGCAGGTGCGAAGGAAATTAATTTCTCAGTAGTGCGTTACGGTAATGTAGCAGGAAGCCGTGGTTCAGTTATTCCGTTTTTCCATAACATCATAAAAAATGGTGGCAAAGAACTTCCTATTACTGATTATCGTATGACCCGTTTTTGGATTAGTCTTCAGCAGGGTGTGGAACTTGTAATCAAAGCATTGGAAGAGGCAAAGGGTGGAGAAACATTTATTTCCAAAATTCCTTCTTTCAAGATTACGGATCTTGCCCAAGCAATGTTGCCCGGTTGTGAAATGCCTGAAGTAGGTATCCGCGAAGGTGAAAAACTTCATGAGATTATGGTTACTGTAGAAGACTCTATGAATACCTATGAGTATGATAAGCATTTTATCATCTATCCGCAGATGGTGTGGGATGATAAAAAACGCGCAATTCCTACCGGTAAGCGTGTGGCTGACGGATTTTCATACAGTTCGGATAACAATACAGAGTGGCTTAGTGTAGAAGAAATTAAAGAACTTTTGAAGACTGTGGATTTGGAAAAATAAATATATTACCTGTGTAAAAGGCGAGATTGAAAAATCTTGCCTTTTTATTAAATACTGTCGCATATTATTTTAATTACTAAATTGCTTGTTGTTAAGCATAAAAATTTTAAAAGCCCAAATAATAATGTGAAAGCAGTAGTTGTTTAAAAATGCTTTTTATTTTTGCAGAAAGGACCTGCATTTGCAGTGCTATAAAATCAATGGAAACAAAATCAGGGCAACAAATTTATCAGGATTATGTTGAACAAATAACTCCTAAAGCAAAGCTGGGATCACGATTAATTAAAGCTTTTTTCGTAGGCGGAATCATATGCATTATCGGACAACTTATTATAGAATTATTGCAGAACTTAGGTGGCCTAGAAAAGGAGGACGCATCAGCATATTGTACACTTATTTTGGTTTTGGTAAGCGTAGTACTTACCGGACTTGGAATATATCGTAAAATTGTGAATTTTGCCGGTGCCGGTGCGCTCGTACCCATTACAGGGTTCGCCAACTCCGTGGCATCTACTGCAATTGAATATAAATTCGAAGGACAAGTGTTTGGTATCGGGTGTAAAATATTTACAATAGCCGGTCCGGTTATCTTGTATGGAATTCTGTCAAGCTGGATTCTTGGTTTGATTTATTGGTTTGGCAAGGTATTAGGAGTATAGTAAAAGGCAGGGGAGAACGATGTTTCACCCTTGCCTTTTACATTGACACACTGCACTCATTTTGCTATTATCTAAACTAGGATTATTCTGTCCAAAATAGCAAATAAAGGTTGATACAATCAATGAAAATCTTAGAATATCCCTTTGATTCTGAATATATTTTAAAAAAGAAAAAAAGTATTCGTAAGGAACTTATGAATGCTGATTTGTATGACGTGGAACATCGTATTCCGGTGAAAATCGCAGTGCTTGGTGGTTCAACCACTCATGATATTGTGACAACACTGGAATTATTTCTGCTGAATGTAGGCATTGCGCCTGTTTTCTATGAATCGGAATATGCAATGTATTGGCAGGATGTGATGTTTGATAACCCTGAACTTATGGAGTTTGCGCCGGACTTGATTTTCATACATACATCATTTCGTAACATTAAGGGTCTGCCTACAGCAAGAAATACGAAAGAAGAGGTTGATACACTTTTAGAGCAGACCGTCCGGCATTACGAAGCGATGTGGGACCATATCGAAGAGAAGTACCATTGTCCCGTGATTCAGAATAACTTTGAAGCACCCTTTTATCGTCTGTTAGGAAATAAAGATATTGTTGACTATCGTGGTGCAGGGAATTTCGTACACAGATTGAATGAGAAGTTTTATGAGTACGCGCAGTGCCATAATAACTTTTATATCAATGACATTAATTATATGGCGGCTTGCTATGGCTTACAGAAGTGGTCGGATCCTTTCTACTGGCATATGTACAAGTATGCCGTGGCTGTGCCCGCGATTCCGGAGTTTGCATATAATTTGGCCAATATTATTAAGGCAATTTATGGCAAGAACAAGAAAGCACTTGTGTTGGATTTGGATAATACGCTTTGGGGTGGTATTGTAGGTGATGACGGTGCGGACGGCATTGAAATCGGGCAGGAGACTTCTGTGGCGCAGCTATACAGTGAATTCCAGTCTTATATTAAATCCCACAAGGATTTGGGCGTTGTGCTGGCTGTAAATTCCAAGAATGAAGAGGAGAATGCTTTAGCCGGTTTGAATCGCCCGGACAGTGTATTGCGACCGGATGACTTTGTGGTAATCAAGGCGAATTGGGAGCCGAAGGACCGGAATCTTATAGCTATTGCCGAGGAGTTGAATTTAGGTGCGGACAGTATGGTCTTTGTGGATGATAATCCGGCAGAGCGTCATATTGTAAGTGAGATGGTTAAAGGTGCGGCAGCGCCGGAAATCGGTGCGCCGGAGCAGTATATACAGCGTATTGACCGGAGCGGTTATTTCGAAGTGATTAACCTTTCGGAAGATGATTTAAAGCGTAATGAGATGTATATGGAGAATGCCAAAAGAAGCCGTCTGCAGGCAAGTTTTGCAGATTATACGGAGTATTTGCTGTCGCTTGAGATGAAGGCAGAGATTATGCCTTTTAGTCCGGTATATATGTCGCGTATTGCGCAGCTTACCAATAAGAGCAACCAGTTTAATTTGACGACCAAGCGTTGCAGTCAGGCGGAGCTTGAGGCCTGGGCAGCAGATGAGAATTATATTACGCTGTACGGCAAATTAGAGGATAAGTTCGGCGATAACGGCGTGGTATCCGTTGTGTTCGGCCATATGGACAAGGCTGATAAGTCAGTGTTCCACATTGATTTGTGGTTAATGAGTTGTCGCGTTTTGAAACGTGATATGGAATTTGCCATGATGGATGCGCTTGCAAAGAAGTGTCAGGAGCGTGGAGTAAGCAGTATTTACGGCTATTATTATCCTACCGCCAAAAATAAAATGGTGAAAGACTTCTACGGACTTCAGGGCTTTGAAAAAGAGTCGGAAGACGAAGCAGGTAATGCGGTTTGGAAGTTTGATTTGGCAGCAGGGTATGAGGCGAAGAATAAAGTGATTGCGGTGAATGAGAATACGAAGTGATGTGTATTGTTGCAATTGAGAAGCACAACGCATTGCTGCAATTATGAAATTGTTCAGAATATAAGAAAAAATACAAGGAGATACAACAATGACCAGAGAAGAAGTATTTGAGCGCTTAAATGAAGTGTTTAGAGAGTTTTTTGATGATGAAGACATCTGTGTTACAGAAGAAACCACAGCGGATGATATTGAGGACTGGGATTCTTTTGAGCACATTAATTTGATTGTTGCGGTAGAAGATGAATTCGGTATGAAGTTCCCTATGGGTAAAGTGGTTACCATGAAAAACGTAGGGGAAATGGCAGATATTATTCTGGAATTGGCATAAAATGGTGGTAGCGTAGAATGAACTTGGTGAGTTTTGCTTTTTTTGCCTTTTTGCTGGTAAGTCTAGTAGTGTACTACCTGGCCGGGCAGAAATTACAAAAATACATATTGCTTGGAAGTACGCTGGTATTCTTCATCAGTGCTTCCGGTTCTAAGGCTTTGCCGTTGACTATGATTCTGGCAGCAGTGATTCTTGTTACCTATTTTGGCGCAAGGGTCATTGAGCCCCGACAGGGCAAAAAACGGACCGCCTGCACTGTTGTCGTCATTAGTGTGCTGGTATGGAACTTATTCCTGTTAAAATATGTCTACAACATTGCAGAGCTCTTTAATGAAGCCTTCCGTGTCGGTGCTGAAATTTCGTTCTTAAAGTTGGCGGCACCCATCGGTATTTCGTATTTTACCTTATCCGCTATTGGCTACCTGATGGAAGTCTACTGGGGGAATTTCCCGGCAGAGAAGAATTTCTGCGTTGTGGCCGATTTTGTAAGCTTTTTTCCGCAGATTATCTCGGGACCGATTTCCAGATTTGCGGAAATGAGAGAGCAGTTTGCAAAGAAGCAACCGTTGGTATATGAGAACATATCTTACGGCGTTATGCGTATGATTTGGGGATATTTTAAGAAACTGGTTATTGCGGACCGAATGGCTTTGGTGGTACAGACGGTGTACGGTAATTACAGCGAGCGTGCGGGCTTGGCGATTCTTTTTGCCATGGGTTGCTACGCAATTCAGTTGTATACTGATTTTTCGGGTTGTATGGACATTGTAATCGGTGCGGCAAGAATGTACGGTATTGTGTTGCCGGAGAATTTTCAGGCACCTTTCTTTTCACAGACCGTGGCAGAATTCTGGCGTCGTTGGCACATTACCCTGGGTGCATGGTTTAAGGATTACGTAATGTATCCTGTATTGAAAACCAAGACTTTCGTCAATATGGGAAAAAGCCTTAAGAAGAAATTCGGTAAAAAAGCCGGTAAAAAGATTCCTTCGTATTTGTCGATTCTGTTGGTTTGGTTTTTACTTGGTTTGTGGCATGGAGGAATCCTTTACTTCTTTGTGGCTTCAGCAGCGATTCCCTGCTTTTATCTGATTGCAGGAGACTTCTTTGAACCGCAGTTTAAGAAGTTAAAAGAGTTTCTTCGCATCAAAGATACGAACCCCGTTTTTCGAGTGTTCCAGAGTGTGCGAACCACTTTTTTAATCTGTATTTGCTGGGTATTTATATGTACGGAAAGTGTGGCGGACGGCGTGAAAGCGTTGGGCTGTATTTTTAAGAATATGCTACAGAATCCTAACATTACGGGGCTTTTGTCAGAAGCCGGTATCGGTATGGGTAAACTTCTGGTGCTTGTGGTGTGTGTTGTGGCGTTGTTTGTAGTAGATTATTTTATCTACAAAAAGAAGTCCGTAACGCAGTGGCTGGAGAATCGTTTTTTCCTGATTCGCTGGGGCTTTCTGTATGCGGCACTGTTGTTGATTCTGCTTTACGGAATGGTGGGCACATCATCGTTTATTTATTTTCAGTTTTAAGATAAAACCCGATGCCGCAAGGCATTGTGTGTGGGAGAACATATATGAATTCAAACAAAAAGAAATGGATGGGGCTGATTGCGTTTCTTATGCTCTTTCTGTTGCTTTTGACAGGAACAAATTACATAGTGGACCCCGGAAATCAGTTCCATTATTTCTATGATGATTTGACGGAAGCGATTCTGAATGGCGATTCGGTGCAGATTCTGAGTAATAACAGTGATGAGCGTGAGATTTGTAAATTACTGATTGAGCACATGCCTAAGGATGTGGATTGCGTGGCATTGGGCCCCAGTCTTGCACTGACGATACAGCAGGATATGACGGGTGAGGAGAGCTTTTATAATCTTGCTATGTCAGCTGCGGATTATTATGATTTTATGGCGACGGCAGGCCTTATGGAGGCTAATGGTGTAAAACCTGAGCGTATTATTATTTGCTTTGATTCCAGACTTTTTGATGAGGAAGTCATTGCAGGAGACGGCCGGCATGACAAACTGATGGATTATGCTTTGTATATGGAGGGCGTTTTAAAGGGGCAGGAAATGAGCGTGCCCGATGGGACAACGACCGGTATACAGCGAGACTATAGTCAGTTGTTTTCAATATCTTACTTTCAGTATGCAGTAGAGTTCTTAAAATTAAACGGATTGGATTCGGCATTTGGTCCCCGTTGGCAGGTTGTAAGTGAAGATTGCACGGCATCAAGATATTTATCGGATTACAGTATTCAATACGGTGCAGATCAGGAGGCAATTACTGAACAGGCAGTTGTGGAACATGCACGTACCTATTGGATGGAAGCGAATGTAACGCCGGGCGTGCATATGTCCGAAGAGAAAAAAGAGAACTTTGAACGTTTGATACAATATTACAAAGAGCAGGGGATTGAAGTGGATTTATATCTTTGCCCTTTCGCACCTTCTCTTTGGGGACGAATTGCTAGCGATCGATATCCGATTCTTTTTGAGATGGAAGAGTATGCGTATGATTTGGCTGAAAGATATGATGTTCGAATAATTGGCTCATACGACCCGGCAGTGGTTGGTGTGACGGACGCCGATTATTATGACTGCCGTCATTTGCGTCACAGTGCGATGGAGACGTATTTTGACTTTACGGAGTAAAAACGAGGAATAGTAAAAATTGAGAAGGGGATACCTTCCAAACTAAAAAGGTGAATATAGTATGAAATATTTAATTGCATCAGACATACATGGCTCGTTAAAACACGCTGAGAGCCTTTTTAAGGCCTTCGAACGTGAGCAGGCGGATAAAATACTGTTGCTGGGCGATTTGCTATACCACGGGCCCAGAAACGATTTGCCGGAGGAGTATAATCCCAAGGCGGTGATTGAACTTTTAAATAAATACAAGGAGCGCATTCTTTGTGTGCGCGGTAACTGCGATACGGAAGTGGACCAGATGGTTTTGGATTTTCCGATTATGGCAGACTATGCAATTCTGTCTGTGGATGGCATTACTGTATATGCAACCCACGGTCACGTATATGGAGAAAACAATCCGCTGAAGTTAGCCGATGGTGAAATTCTTCTCTGCGGGCATACACATGTGCCCAAATGTGTGAAGAGAGGGGGATTTGTATATATGAATCCCGGTTCCGTATCCATTCCCAAAGAAGACAGCTGGCACGGCTATATGATGTGGGAAGGTAAAACATTTATCTGGAAGGATATGGAAGGGAATGTGAAGCTGGAGTATACTTGCTAGTTTATAATCGGATATAAGATGAGTTTTATGGTAATAAAGGCGCAATTTCTTGGCGGAAATTGCGCTTTTTTTAGTATTTGGGAATAGAATAAGGATACAATGATAAAACTGCAATGGTTATTGTTTAAAATGCACGAAAGAAAATGAAAACCTTGTGCAAAAGCCACAATGAAAGTGTGTATATTTTTAAAAATAATTGACTTTACGAATGTAAGAGAATATGCTGAAAACATGAAAAAAACGTTACTTCTTTATCCGACAATTTTTATAAGTACAGTATTGATTTGCTTGCTGTTTTTATTGGCGATGGCAATGATTCCGCAGGATGCAATTTCAGCAAATGCATTGAAGAGTGCCGAGTACTTTTATAACGAGGCATTGTTTGAAAATAAGGTGGGAAAGTTTGAAAATTTTAAAATAGATAATTACGCGGATTGCATTTCAACAGGAATTGCCTGGCATTTGGGTGAAGGCGGTAACTATTACGCCGTAATTTCGGCAGATTACAACAGTTTGCCGGATGAAAATGTGAATGTGTCTTTTTACCGGGAAATGCAGGGCGAAGATGTAGAGACGGAGAATTATTCCAGATACTGGCACGGTTCGGCAGGCGTCATCCGCCTTATGCTTTTATTTACGGATATCAAGATAATCCGCCACATAATTGCCGGACTTGGAATTCTGTTGAATCTGGCGCTGGTTACCGTGTTAATCCGTAAGAAGCAGGTTGTGTTGGGTGTTGCTTATACGGTCGCATTCCTTCTGGTAAACGGCGTGTTTGCGCTGACCTGTATGGAATATGCTTTTATTTTTCTTTTAGTACCGTTGGCAACGATTATTTTGATTCAATGTAAGAAAATGCAACAAAAACAAAATGCCCAAGCGGCGTTCCTGGCAATCGGTATGCTGACATCCTATTTTGATTTCCTGACTACCGAAACCCTGACTTTTACGGTGCCCTTTGCCATGTACTATCTCGTGGTAAAAGAACCGATGGAACAGCAAGCAGAAAGAAAGACGCAGAGAAAAAAAGACTGGCTATTTTTACTCAAAAGCGGTATTTGCTGGTGCGCAGGATATGCAGGAATGTTTCTGGTAAAATGGGGCTTGGCGGCCATGTTGCTTGGCAAAGATGCCTTCCTTGATTCTGCAAGCCATGCAATGGAGAGAGTGAACGGTGATGTCAGTTTGACATTAAATGCGATGGCTGAAAAAGCCAATTTGGGGGAACGGTTGCAGGGAATATTCCAAAGAAATCTTGGGTGTATGTATTGGAACTCTCAAGATGTCAAAGCAGGAACTGTGGTGATAATCACCTTGGTTGCGGTAGCAGTATTGGGAAGCTTTTGGTATATGACAAGAAAAGAAAAGTATGAATATGATGAAGTGGTTTTACTGTGTGCGGTGGCGCTTGTACCGTTTTTGCGGTTTTTGGTATTATCCAATCACGCGTATATTCACTACTTTTTTACATACAGGGCACTGTTTGTAACGGTAATGGTGCTAATATATCTGATCTATGAAACTACGTTTTTATCCAATGTAAAAGGGAAAAATAGGAGGAGAAAGAATGCGGGAAAAAGTTGATTACGGAAAACGACTAAAAGGTTTGCTGGCCTTTGCACTTTGTTTTACAATGGTAGCCGGTGTTCTGCGGATTCCCATGGAGGCAGAAGCAGTATCGCAGAATTTAACTACCGTTTCGAGTAGCGATACACAGGTTGTGGTTGGTCAAGGGGATCGCATCAATGTTGTGGGTGGAAAATATTCTGCTGTATTCAGTGATGATAATGGTCCGGTTACAGTTGTAGGCAGTAGTGGAAGTACTACCGGGACAAACGATTATGGTGATTCGATAATATTATATACGGATGGTATTTATGAAATCGGAAATATAAATGGTGTATATGTGGCCAGGGCAATTAATTATTTTAATTATGACGGAATAAGTGAACGTGTTGGTTCCGGTGCGGAATTTACACCGGCAGTGGAGGATTCTGAAACTTTTGTTGTTATAGATTTAGTGTCTGTGGAGGGTTGGAAAATTGACTATATGGATGACAACGGAGCGGTAGCACATACGGAATACCAAGGACTTAATTCTGAGATTTCTTGGAATGGACTGACAAAAGAAAATGCCGAATTGATTGGTTGGAGTACAAGTCAAGGCAGTGCAACGGCAGAGTACGAGGTGGGAGCTACTATACAGGGAAATGGTGGCTTGGCTGTGCTCTATCCTGTTTGGGAAGTAACGGCTCCCGAACCTGAGCCTGAGCCCGAACCCGAACCGGTGCCTCCGGCACCGGCACCTAAGAGTGCGGGTATAGTGAATGTAAGTATGAACGGCTATACTTTTGGCGGAAATGCATCAAATCCTATGATTGTTTCCTCTACCAATGATGTTTCCAAAGCGACGGTTACATACAAAGCGGTCGGAGCATCGGATGCAACTTACAGCACACAAAAGCCTACGGTGGTGGGAGACTATGTGGTAAGAGTTGCGTTGCCCGAAAATGATAATTATGGTCAGGCAGTGGGGACGGCGAATTTCAGAATCAGTTATTTGCCGGCACCGACACCGGCATATGAGTTGGATGGTACGAAAGGTGACAATGGCTGGTATAAATCCGAGGTGGAAATAGCACCGCCTGACGGTTATGAAATGTCTGTGGGAAATCGCGATCATTTTACAACGGAAAGCTACACAGTGGATGAGGAAACCTCGAATCTTCGAATTTATTTGAGGAAAATTGCAACCGGTGAAATGACCGACGTGATTTCCATTGCGAATCTCCGAGTGGACGCGGACGCGCCGACGTTTACCGAAATGCAGGATGGTGAGGAATATTATGAGGATTCAGTGACGGTGGATTTTACGGATCGTCATTTTAAAACGGTTACTGTTAACGGTGAAGTTATGGAAGTAGTTACTGATGAAAACGGTGAGTACAGCTTTGCGGTTGAAACCGGTATGCGTAGAATGAGTTATGTAATTGTGTTAAAAGATGAAGCAGGTAATGAGACGAAGGTTTCTTTGATTTTTGGACCGGCGTGGCTAAAAGATGGTATCGTTGGCGAAGGCGACTACTATCTGGAGACCGGAGAAGAGTATCATTTTCCGACCGGAAGCGGTTGGGTGAAATCCGGGGATACTACGGTGTATGCCGGCGGTTCAAGCTTTTATGCAAATTCGGAAGGTGAAGTAACCTTTGGCAAGGAATAGGGGGAAGACAGGTGACAGGAAAGAAAAAGTTAATCATCGGCGGAAGTGCCGCGGTAGCTGTAATTGCAATCGTTGTCGTTGTCCTGCTTATGATTTTTAACAAAGAAGATGCGTACCGAGTAATTAAGGTGCTTGAGATTGAAGGAACGGCGTCGGTAGAACGTGAGAATGTAGGAGAGCTTCAGGTGTATTCGGGAATGGCCCTGCAAAGCGGAGATAAAATCAGTGTGGCTTCCAACAGTATGCTGGTGCTGCAGATGGATGATGATAAGTATGCTTATGTGGAGCAGAATTCGATTCTTACGATGGTTGCGGAAGGTACTTCCCGTGACAGCAAGACGATGATTCAGTTAGACAGGGGTGCAATTACCTGTCAGCTTGAAAATAAACTCAGCGAGAGTTCGTCCTACGAAGTGCAGACGCAGAACTCTGTTATGGCGGTTCGTGGTACTGTATTCCGTGTGGGAATTTATGAACCGGAGAAACCGGAGCTTGCGGGGGAAGAAGCCCAGGCGCCTATTGTACAGTTGGCGGTTATGGATGGGGATGTTTTGGTTACACTCATTCATCCGAACGGTCAACGCGGTGAGGAGAGAATGGTGTCGGCCGGAGAGAGCGTTGCAATCGGAAGCGACAGTACAGACAGTTTCTTCTTAGGCGGAGCGGACCTTGAAGATTTGCCTTTGTCTACCAATAACAGACAGTTTTTAGAAGCTTTGCAGGATATTATGGACAGAGGTGATACATTATCCATCACACAGGAAGAATTGGAACAATTCATTGAAGAATTGGATGCGAATGCGATTTATAATGTTTACTTTTATGCAAACGGAAAGTTGTTTGGCGTTCAGTCGGTACAGGCAGGACAGACTGCGCAGAAACCCAGCTTGTCGCCTATGGCTTCGGGAGCATGGAATATTGATTTTACCAAAGAAATCACGGGTGATACCGATGTTTATTGGGTAGCGGAGTAAAGGATACTATACAATCCAATATTATAAAAAGAATGTGTGTGTTTTGTTGTTGGCAAAGCGCGCGCATTCTTTTTTTATAGAATTTAGTTTTATATTATGCGTATTTATATTTTATAGTCCGATAAGCATAAAACGAACAAATATTCGAAAAAAGTATTGCAAATCAGAACAAATGTTCGTATAATATATTTGTGATTTAATTGAGAAATGAAAGCCGGAATGAGCGGTGTAATGCTGTAGGAATATATTGTAAGGGCGAAGTTAGGGAAGTGAAATATGTATACAATACGGACAGGAATGACAACAGAAGAGAAATTAGAAATTTTGGCGGATGCGGCCAAGTATGATGTGGCATGTACGTCAAGCGGAGTGGACCGTAAGGGGCAGAAGGGGATGCTTGGGAATTGTTCAGCACCCGGAATCTGTCATACCTTTGCGTCAGATGGAAGATGCATTTCTTTGCTTAAAATACTGATGACCAATCATTGTATATATGATTGCAAATATTGCATTAATCGATGTTCCAATGATGTGCCGAGAGCTGCTTTTACACCGGAAGAAATATGTGAATTGACCATTGAATTTTATAAGAGAAATTATATCGAGGGGTTGTTTTTGAGTTCCGGAATTGTGAAGAGTCCGGGGCATACCATGGAGTTAATGTGTCGCGTATTGTATAAGTTGCGAACGGAGTATAAGTTTAATGGCTATATACATATTAAGGCGATTCCGGGAGTGCCGGATGAGTTGATTGCCAAGGCAGGATATCTTGCGGACCGTGTCAGCATCAATATGGAATTTGCGGCTGAGGACAGCCTTAAGAAGTTTGCGCCCAATAAGAATTTTAAGACTATTATGAATCCTATGGAGAAGATTTCGGATACCATAGCGTTACACAGACTTGCATGCGGGAAAGATGCGAGAATGGAACGGAGTACGGGGAACCGGTACCTTGAGAACAGCATTTTTAATGTGAAAAGGTTGGAAGAACGAGGCTTTGGCAGGAAGGAACTGCCTGTAAGTTTCGCAAACGGCGATTTGAGACGTTCTTTTGCGCCGGCCGGACAAAGTACCCAAATGATTATCGGCGCCGGAAATGAGTCGGATTACGAGCTTTTACAGACAACCCAGAAGTTGTATCAGAATTATGATTTGAAGAGAGTGTTTTACTCGGCTTATGTGCCACTGAATGAGGATTCGGCCCTGCCTGCCATTGGAACGCCGGTGCCTTTGTTACGAGAGCATCGTTTGTACCAAGCGGATTGGCTGCTTCGGTATTACGGTTTTCAGGCGGATGAGTTGTTGACGGAAGAGAAGCCGGATTTTAATGAACAGCTGGACCCGAAATGTGATTGGGCATTAAGGCACTTGAATTTGTTTCCGGTTGAGATTATGAAGGCTTCCTTTGAGTTGCTTTTACGGGTGCCGGGAATCGGCCCCACAAGTGCGAAACGTATTGTGCAGTCGCGCAGGTACGGCACCTTGAATTATGAGCAGCTAAAGAAGATGGGAGTTGTGTTGAAGCGGGCGCATTATTTCATTACTTGCGGAGGTAAGATGATGTACAAAGTTCCGATTGAGGAGCAGTACATTACGAAGGAACTTACCGCGGTGAACCGCAAGGAGAACTGGGAAATCGTGCACAGAAATCAATATCACCAGATGTCTTTGTTTGATGATTATGCAATCGGGTAAAATAGTGGACGCCTGATGATTATATGAGTCGTTGAATGTTGTAGGATTGTATTTAGGTGATAGTGAGCCATACGTGTAAAATAAGAGGTGAAATATGTATGTATATACGTGTAAAAGTGATTATGATTCCATGTTGTCCTGCATATATGAGGCTTGGGCAAGCGGCAAGGGACATAAAAATATAAAGCTATGCGTGGAGCCTGTTGAACAGCTTGGTTTATTTGATGAGTATATTCATATAGATGCGGATGAAAGTAAGGCTGAAAAGGTCAGCAGTGCTGTTTGGCATAAGATATCGCCACAGGTGTATTGGGAGATTTCATATGCACTTTTATCCTTTGAAGAAGATGCCTTGGATATTGTGTATCGGTTGTTGATTCTTGGGTTTCATTTTGGCCCAAAGGTTTTGGATATGGTACAGTATCGCGAGGTTATAAGATTTCGGGAAATCCGTAAACTGGTAAGCAGGGAGGCTCATTCTTTTCGGGAGTTTCTGCGGTTTTATTGCGTGAATGATAATTTATACGTGGCACATTTTGAACCACGGAGCCGGGTTCTTATGCCGGTGGCGAGCTATTTTAAGGAGCGTATGCCGTCGGAAAACTGGATGATTATTGATGATACACATAGAGAGGCGATTGTACATCCGAAAGACGAGGAATGCTATTTGCGGATACTGACAGAAGAGGAAGCAGAAGCATTGCTGGCTACGGAACAGGATGATTATTATTCTCGCTTGTGGCGGAATTATTTTCGCACGATGGGGATTAGTCAAAGGGAGAATCGTGCCTGTCAAAACAATCATTTCCCGTTATGGATGCGCAAGCATGTTACGGAGTTTAAATAAAAACTGCGGTTCCGGGGAACCGCAGTAAGAATTGTTTTATTCGTTTTCGGGAATGGTATGGATGACACGATTTCTGCCGTGAGATTTTGCATAATACAATTTTTCATCAGCAGATTGTACGTTTTCTGCAGTGGTCAATTGGGGATCCAATGCGCTGACACCAAAACTCATAGTCACCTTGATGTCAAGGTCTTCGAAGTGACATACCGATGCTTCGATGGTCTGACGACAGCGTTCAGCAAATTCTGCAGCCTGCATCATATCCTTGCCGGGAAGCAACATAATGAATTCTTCGCCGCCCCAGCGGAATACGCCATCATCAATGCCAACAAGGCTTAAGTATGTATTGGCAACATGTTTTAACACTGCGTCACCGGCGTTGTGTCCCCAGGTGTCATTGACACGCTTGAAATGGTCGATATCGCAGATGATAATTGACGCGTTCTTCTTGGAAAGAATCGGTAGAATGCATTTCTCGTAGTGTGTATACAAACCGCGACGATTCTTTAATCCGGTCAGCTGATCTTCTGTAGCTTCGCTGTAAAGAAGATGTGATTCCAATGTTCTTCCGCAGAATGCGGTTGCGAGTTTTATACGCTTAATATCTGCTTCAGTGAAAGCAGAGTCGTTGCCGTCTTCATCTAATTTATTCACGGCCTGATAAGCACCGATTACCTTACCTTCCGAATTGGTAACAGGTACGGTAAGAATGGATTTGGTTACATAGCCGGAACTTTTATCCACGTCACTGTTGAAACGGGGATCGTTATACGGGTCGTTGATTACCAGTAATTCGTTGTTCATAATGGAAGCACCCACCAAACCGGTATTTTCGGGAATGGTAATCTTGCTGATGTCCAAAGCGGCCAAAGTCCAAATCTGATGATTCTTTTTATCCCAGAACCAGAAACTGGCACGGTCTGAATTCACCAGGGTTTTACCCAAATCGGTGAGAAGGTGCAAGGTTTCGGAAAGTTCCTTTTCTTCAAAAAGTCTCTCCATATAGTAAAATATCTTTTCAAGTAATTCGTCTGATGACAATGCTTTCTTTGTTGTATCCATATTTTTCCCCTTTCTAAAATATGTTGAACCTGTAGCAATATCTTTGTCTTAAATCGACTGGATAAATTATATCATAAAAGCTTTTGTGTGAAAAGAAAAGAATGACACTTATGGTAATTTATGCTATTATTTGGAATAGAAAAATAGGCATATTGCCAAATAAGTTAAGAAACGGAAAGTAATGATAAATTAGCATAAAAGGGGAGATTTGCATGAAGAAAAACTTTGTTCTTGCAATTGAGATTTTATTAATCGGTTTATTGACGTTTGTATTTTGTTATACGGATATTTTTTACTCGTTGGATTCTTTGTATAAAGATAAATTATATCAGCAACCGAGAACTGTGGACCCGACAATTAAAATTATATCCATAGATGAGAAAACGATGGAAGCTTTGGGACCGTTTGGTACCTGGCCCAGAAGTACTTATGCCGAAATTTTGGATATTTTAGGGGATTATCCTGCGGTAGTAGGTTTTGATATTATGCTGATGGGAACTATGGATGAAGAAGATGATGCAGTTTTCTTAAATGCAGTGAAAGAACGGGATAATGTAGTTCTTGCTGCACACCTTGTATATGATACAAAGGTGGAAATGTTGCCAAACGGAGAGTTTGATGTGGACCATATGCATGTATCGCAGGTGGAAGTCCCTTATACGGGAGATGCGACACCGATTGGTTATGCTAATACTTCGCCGGATTCCGATGGTAAAATCCGTTCATATTTGCCGGTAACGCAGGTAGAGAATGCGGATAGAACGGTGACGGAGTATATGTCGTTATCTTATCAAATCTATTTAGAGTATTGTGAGAGTATGAATATGACGCCAATATCACCGGTTACGGACGATAATGGTGTGCAGTGGATTTATTATGCAGGCAAACCTTATGAGTATGAAAGCATTTCGCTGATTGATGTGCTGGAAGGGAAAGTGGATGCCAGAGTTTTTACGGATTGTATTGTGTTGGTAGGTGCTTATGCAACAGGTCTTCAAGATCAGTTTACTGTGCCCAACAGTAATAATCAGATGTTTGGAGTGGAAATTAATGCTAATTTGATTCAAAGTTTCCTGGATGAGCAGTTTCCTTTGCCGGCCAATCGTTTGGCTGTATCAGTAATTTTTGCTTTGATAGCAATGGCTATGTTTATATGTTTCTCTAAATTGCATTTGAAATGGGGAACCGTGATTTTTGTACTGGCAGAGGTGGTTACGGTAGTGAGCGGCATTGTGCTTTTTACAAAGGCAGGCATCAGTATTCCCGGATTTTATCTGTTTTTGATGCTGGCACTTGCTTACGTGGTTGCCTTGGCAGGCGGTTATCTTTATGAGTGGGCAAAAAGAAGAAAAATTGCTTCTGTATTCCGCAAATATGTGGCACCTCAGGTGGTGGACGATATTATGAAATCCGGTCGGTATAAGGTAGAACTCGGCGGTGAAAGCAGGGATATTGCGGTTTTGTTTGTGGATATCCGCGGTTTTACACCCTTGTCTGAAAGCTTGAAGCCGGCAGAGGTTGTAGAGATTTTGAACGAATATTTGAATTTGACCACTAACGCTATTTTTAAAAACAGCGGTACTTTGGATAAGTTTATTGGCGATGCTACAATGGCGGTGTTTAATGCACCTTTTGATTTGGAAGATTATGAGTATAAGGCGGTTTGTGCAGCATGGGATATTGTTGCCGGCGCGAAAGAACTTGAACAAAAGTGTTTGGAACGTTTCGGTAAGAGCGTTGCATTTGGTGTGGGCGTTAATTGTGGTGAAGCCGTAGTTGGTAATATCGGTTGCGATTTCCGTATGGATTATACGGCAATCGGTGATACCGTAAATACGGCGGCACGCTTGGAGTCTAATGCAAAGCGTGGGCAGGTGCTTATTAGCGAGCATATTTATCAGAGGGTCAAAGACCGTGTAAAAGTGCAGGAAATCGGGGAGATTCCGTTGAAGGGTAAATCCCAGGGAGTGTGTGTTTATGAACTTCTTGGAGTAGGCTGTGACAGTGTGGAGAAAAACGAAGATAGGCACAAAGCGATTGGAACTGCGGAAAGCGATGAAACGGTGAGCGCAGGTAATTCAGAAGAAGAGAATAAGTAGCAAAGAGCAATACGTAACATAATTAAAATGCGTAATAAATTCGATAAATAGTAAGTAAATTAAAAAATACTAGCAGGCGGGAAAGACTATGAATATTCTCTCGGCAAAAAAAATCAGAGATAATTTAAAAACAGAATATCAAGAAATAGGCATTTCCGTTTTTGACTGTATTGATTCTACCAATGATGAAGCGAAAAGGCAGTGGAAAGAGACCAAAACAGCACCGGCAATTTATGTCAGTGATGAACAGACCGCCGGAAGAGGACGAAGAGGACGAAGTTTCTATTCGCCGGTAGGTACAGGGATTTATATGTCGTTGCTTTTACAACCTGAGAGCGGTTTGGAAGATGCGGTACACATTACGACGGCAACGGCGGTGGTAGTAGCCAAGGTACTTAAGCAGTATTTGGGTGCGGAAGTCGGAATTAAGTGGGTCAACGATTTATATTTCAAAAGCAAAAAGGTCTGTGGTATACTGACTGAGGCTGTGATGGAAGCGAATCCTACAGAAATGCCGGCTGTGGTTGTAGGAATTGGTATCAATTTAAGTACGGAAGTATTTCCGGAAGAACTGCAGGAAATAGCGGGAGGATTTGGTGCGACTGCAAATGTAGTGGAACGCAATGAACTGGTGGCACGCATTGCCAACGGTTTGCTTGATTTTGCAAAGGATTTAAAAGACTGTTCTTTCGTAGACGAGTATCGCGAAATGTCCATTGTACTTGGTAAGGAAATCCGCTATAATGATGGCGATGTGCTGATTCGGGCAAGAGCCTTGGATATTGATTCGGAAGGCGGTTTGATGGTCGAGTTAGCGGACGGAAGCGTGAAAGTGCTTAAAACCGGAGAAATCACGGTTCGTTTGGAAGAATAGTTTTTATAGAGCCGGGAATTAATTTGGATAAAAGAAAATATAAAGAGGATATTGTTGTGAAGATTATTTTTATAAGACATGCAGAGCCTGATTATTCAATCGACTCGCTTACGGAGAAGGGTTGGAGAGAGGCCGAGATTTTATCAGAAAGAGTGAAGAACTGGAAGGTGGACAGATTCTTTGTTTCACCCATGGGAAGAGCTAAGGATACAGCATCTTTATCCCTTAAGAAATGCGGACGCGAGGCGGAAGAATTACCTTGGTTGCAGGAATTCTATTATCGCGTAAAGAGTCCTTTTAACGGGGAAGATATTATTGCCTGGGATTTTATGCCGTCTTATTTCTCGAAGCAGGAAGACTTGCACGATAAGAATAAATGGTATGAAACGGAGGTTATGAAGTCCGGCGATATGGGCGAGCACTACCGTGAAGTATGTGAAGGCTTTGATGCTATTTTAAAAGAATATGGTTATGAGAGAGAAGAAGGCGGGATGTATCGTGTGAAAGAAAGCAGTGATGCGACATTGGTTTTCTTCTGCCATCTTGGTGTGAGTTTCGTTATTATGAGCCATTTGCTTGGCATTGCACCGCCTGTTCTCTGGCAGGGATTTTTCGTGGCCCCTACGGCAGTGACAGTGCTTGGTTGTGAAGAGCGTACCAAGGGTGAAGCGGCTTTCCGTGTACAGATTATGGGTGATACCAGACATTTGTCTGAGGCAGGTGAACCGATTTCGGCTTCCGGTTATTTTACGGACACATTCCAATTGTAGGCGGAATAATTAATGATATTGAGTGTAAGAGCGTTACTTTTACGCAAGTCATAGATAAACAGAAAAGAGGAAACAGATTATGATGAATCCGGCAAAATTATTAACATTTAAGAAGGATTGGGAAGCATTTGCGGGCAGACACCCGAGATTTGTGCAGTTCCTTATGACAATTATGCAGAATGGTGTAGGTGAAGGCAGTGTCATTGATGTGACCGTAACCTTACCGGACGGAAGAACTTATCAGTCTAATATGAAGATTACATCGGAAGACGTGGAGTTCATTAAGGGCATCGGCGGTTCGATGTAGAATCATTTTTATACATAAAATGCATATTCTGTAGCAGAAATTACCATACTGATATTATCTTTAATGAGAAAGGTGAAACAGTATGAGTAAGCAAGTCGGAATGAGCAGTACGCAATTAGCGGAGCCGGTTTATATCAGGGAATGGGCTTCGGCAGTCGGTAAAAAAGAAGGGGAAGGACCACTGGGGCAATTGTTTGATTTTGTAGGTGGTGATGACCTTCTTGGAAATAAAACCTGGGAAGAAGCGGAAAGTGCTTTTCAAAAGAAAGCAGTTTCCCTTTTGTTTGAGAAGGACAATGAAGCGTATAATCGGGTACGTTTCATTTTGGCCGGGGATTTGTTGGGGCAGGAAATTGCATCTTCCTTTGGATTGAAAGATTTTCGGTTTCCGATGTTTGGCTTATACGGGGCGTGTTCTACTTGCGGAGAGTCGTTAAGCTTAGGTTCTATGCTGGTTGACGGAGGTTTTGCCGAACAGGTGGTATGTGTAACGTCAAGTCATTTTGCCAGCGCAGAAAAGGAGTTTCGATATCCGCTTGACTACGGCAGTCAGCGGCCGCCTTGTTCTACGTGGACAGTGACCGGAAGCGGTGCATACTTGTTAAGCAGAGAGAAGCATGAAAATAGGGCGCAAACTCCTAAAGACAGCGGAAAGAATAATCCGGGAGATTGTGCAATGGAAAGCATCGCGTCTGATTTGCCGCGAAAATGTGTGATTGAACGCAAATATGAAGTGGCGATTACTGAGGTTACGACAGGTAAAATTATTGATTACGGCATCAAGGATTCCATGAATATGGGGGCATGTATGGCACCGGCGGCTTGTGACACCATTTATCGTCATTTGAAAGATTTTGAGCGTGAGCCCGAATATTATGATAAAATCATTACCGGCGATTTGGGGACGGTTGGACAGACAGTCCTTTTAGACCTGTTAAAGCAAAAAGGTTTTGATATCAGCGAACGTCATATGGATTGCGGTATTGAGATTTTTAACAGTGAAGAGCAGGGAACCAATGCGGGTGGCAGTGGCTGTGGTTGCGCGGCAAGCGTATTGGCGGCATATCTTCTGCCCAGGCTTGCAAGCGGTGAGTGGAAGAGGATTTTATTTCTGCCGACAGGTGCATTGCTTAGTAAAGTAAGTTTTAATGAGGGAAAGAGCATTCCCGGTATTGCACATGCGGTGGTAATTGAACGGCTGTAAAACGGTTGTAATTGAACGGCTGTAAAATAGCGTATGCGATAAAGAGGACATATACTTTTGGGAATAGATATCTTTTGTATGATAAAAAATATTTTTTAATAAAATAATCGAGGTACAATTAGATGAAAAAGTGGTTGGGAAGCGGTATGCTTCTTCTTACGGCAATTATATGGGGCGTGGCGTTTGTGGCGCAAAGCGTTGGAATGGATTACGTAGAGCCGTTTACCTTTAATTTTGCACGATATATTATTGGCGCCGTTGTGTTGTTGCCGTTTTTAAAGCTTGGAAATCCGTCGGCAGGGAAGAAGAGTACGGGGGATAAATCTTTAGAGGATGATTTAAAAGAACAGAATGCTGAGGTGAAGGCGAAGCAGAAGGCTGTTATCAAGAAATCCATCATCGGTGGTATCGGTTGCGGTTTTCTTCTCTGCATTGCAAGTATGCTTCAGCAGTTTGGTATCATGTATACCAATGTGGTGGGGAAGGCAGGTTTTATTACCGCACTCTATATTATTTTAGTGCCGGTACTGGGCATCTTCTTACGCAAAAAAACCAAACCTTTGGTATGGATTTGTGTAGTTATTTCGGTAGTTGGTCTTTATCTTTTATGCGTATCCGACGGATATCGTTTAGAGTTAGCGGACCTTTTGTTACTGGCATGTGCGTTGTTTTTTGCGTTTCATATTATTTTTATCGATTATATATCGCCGGGAACCAACGGAGTGTTGGTATCCTGCGTGCAGTTTTTTGTGGCCGGAGTTTGTTGTATGGTGGCAATGTTTCTGTTTGAAACACCGAGTTTTGCAGGTGTGTTGAAAGCATATATACCGATTCTTTATACCGGTGTATTATCTTGTGGCGTAGCTTATACCTTCCAAATTCTTGGGCAGAAATATGTGGAGCCCACCCGTGCATCTTTGATTCTTTGTCTGGAATCGGTTGTGTCGGTGCTGGCGGGATGGTTGCTTCTGAGCCAGGCTTTAAGCATTCGAGAGTTGATTGGTTGTGTTATCATGTTTGTGGCAATTATTCTTGCGCAGTTTGTGCAGAAGGAAGAGCCTGCAGATGATAAAAAGAGCCTGCCAATGGTAGAAGAGCCTGCAAATAATGGATGAGCCTGCATCATATAGGAATAATTCGGGAAAAATGACATAAAATATGAAATGTAAAATAATATTTTCAGAATAAATGATTGGTATATGAAATCTTACTTTTTGTGAAAAAACATATGCATAGATTAAAGAGAGTACATATTCACCTTGCAAGGTGGGTATGTACTTTTTTTATTTCTAAAAAATGTGTTTTGTTCCTATACAGCACACTGAAAAACACAGAACAGGAGATTGATTATGAAAGATAAAATTTTTGGCGTATTGCAACGCGTGGGTCGTTCTTTTATGCTTCCGATTGCGATTTTGCCGGCAGCAGGCTTATTGCTTGGAATTGGTGGGTCTTTTAGCAATTATACAACCTTGGAGACCTATGGACTGGTTGGTATTATGGGGCCGGGAACCATATTAAACGCAATCTTTATTGTTATGCGTGATGCAGGAGATATTGTATTTGCCAATTTGCCGATTATATTTGCAATCGGTGTAGCTATTGGTATGGCAAAACAGGAAAAGGCGGTAGCGGCACTTGCGGCGGCAATCGCATTTCTCATTATGCATGCCTCCATTGGCGCTTTGATTACCATAAACGGCGGGGCGGAAAATATGTTAAGCGGGGCAACGGCATCGGTATGCGGTATTACATCATTGCAGATGGGTGTGTTTGGTGGTATTCTTGTGGGCCTTGGTGTTGCGGCACTTCATAATCGCTTCTATAAAATTGAATTGCCGCAGGTTTTATCTTTTTTTGGCGGTACAAGATTTGTACCGATTATCAGTGCGCTTGTATATACTCTGGTGGGAATTTTAATGTTTTTTGTTTGGCCCTTTATTCAAAGTGGGATTTATGCGGTGGGTGATTTAGTGCTTCGTTCGGGATATTTCGGAACTTGGATTTATGGTCTGATGGAGCGATTGTTAATTCCCTTCGGTTTGCATCATGTCTTTTACCTGCCGTTTTGGCAGACTGCCCTTGGCGGTACTATGGAAATTGACGGGCAACTTATTGAAGGTGCGCAGAATATTTATTTTGCCCAGCTTGCGTCGTCCAATGTGACGAAGTTTGCGGTGTCTGCTACACGTTTTATGTCAGGAAAGTTTCCGCTGATGATTTTTGGTTTGCCGGGGGCAGCACTTGCTATGTATCATACGGCGCGTCCTGAAAACCGGAAAAAGGTCGGGGGCTTACTGTTGTCGGCAGCCTTAACGTCTATGTTGACCGGTATTACGGAGCCCTTGGAATTCACATTTCTGTTTGTAGCGCCTTTACTGTATGGCATTCACTGCGTTTTTGCCGGTTTGGCATATATGCTGATGCATATGTTTGAGGTTGGTGTCGGCATGACCTTCTCAGGCGGCTTGATTGATTTATTTTTATTTGGTATTTTACAGGGAAATGCCAAGACAAACTGGATTTGGATTGTGGTAGTGGGAATCTTTTACTTTGCGGTGTATTATTTCGTATTCCGTTTTCTGATTCAAAAGCTGAATTATAAAACTCCCGGCAGAGGTGAAGTCGAGGATGATATTAAGTTATATACAAGAAAAGATGTGGACGGACGCAAGGCGAAGCATAGAGGTGAGGCCCGTGACGGTGAGAATATAGCCGATAGAGGAATTTCGCATTCTGCTGCATCTTCGCTTTCAAGAGATATTTGCCTGGGGCTTGGCGGTGTAAAAAATATCGCAGACATCGATTGTTGTGCTACCAGACTTCGTTGCACGGTACATGCGGCTGACAAGGTAAATGACGCATTGTTAAAGCAGACAGGGGCAGCGGGTGTCATTCATAAGGGAAATGGCGTGCAGATTATTTACGGGCCCCGGGTAAGCGTAATTAAGTCGGATTTGGAAGAATATATTGAGCAGTTTCCGGAAGGTGAGAAAATAGAAGTGCGCCACAGTGAAGAACTTGAAAAAGAAGCGATGAATGCCAAACGACAGAATATAAAAGAAAAGAGTAAGGGATGCAGCAAAGTGATTTATGCGGATCAAAATGCAGATGAGAAAATGGGTGGCGGTAAGGATCGTAGGATTACCAGGTCCGTTGTGGTTTGCAGTCCCATTACCGGTATTGCTACGGAATTGTCGGAAGTGCCAGATGAATCTTTTGCAAATAAAATTGTAGGCGATGGTATGGCGATTACGCCTTCTGACGGTAATATTTATGCACCGGAAGATGGGGAAGTGGTATTTGTTTATGATACCAAACATGCAATCGGATTTTTATCCTATACAGGCATTCCTTTGCTTCTTCACATCGGTATTGACACGGTTAAATTAAACGGTCAGGGCTTTGAAGTTTTGGTGGAAAGCGGACAAAAAGTCAAGAAGGGTGAGCTTTTGATGCGGGTTGCCTTGTCATATATTCAGGCCAATGCACCAAGCACAATGTCGCCGGTGATTTTGTCCGAAATGAATGAAAACCAGGAAATCAGGGTTCTGAAAACCGGTAAAATCGAGGCCGGAGAAGAACTGTTTGCGGTAGACTTTTATGAGTAGAGACCTATGTGAAAAGGTAGAACATTCGGAGAATGCAGAGGCGTGTATTAATATGATTGTGATGTGTAGAGAGGTATATAAGTTATGATATATATAAAAGCTTTTATAATCGGCGGATTGATATGTATGCTTTGCCAGGTTCTTCTGGAAAAGACCAAGATGATGCCGGGGCGCGTTATGGTGTTGTTGGTTTGTCTAGGCGCCGTATTAAGTTTTGTCGGTGTGTATGAGCCGTTTCTGGAATTTGCCGGCGCAGGGGCATCTGTCCCCTTGCTTGGCTTTGGACATGTGCTTATGAAAGGCGTAAAAGAAGCCGTTGATGAGAACGGCTTCCTGGGAATTTTTCAAGGCGGGTTAAAAGCAGGTGCTCTTGGCACCAGCGCAGCGCTGATTTTTGGCTACATTGCCAGTCTGATTTTTAATCCGAAGAGCCGAAGTTAAATGCAAAACAGCCCGTCTATACAGATGGGCCGTTTTTGTAGTGCTTATTGTTTGAATTCATTTATTCTCTTTTTATCCCCGAAAGATAAAGGCACTTTCGAATGGTCACTTAGTAACACATAAGTTCGTTCAATCTTCTCGATATGGTTATAATTGACCACGTACTTTTTTCCTAAAAGAAGAAAGCAGTCAAAGGGTTGTAGTACCGGAATTAATTCCTGTAATGTGCCTAACTGCATAATAACGCGACCGTTTTTTAATACAATTTTGGTGCGGTAACCGTCGGGATATGCATAGATGAAATCATCTTCATAGATGTAATAGGTATTTAGGTCGTCTCTGACTTCGATTGTCGGAGCGGCCTTTTTTTTCAAGGCATCAACCTTATTGACTATGTTGGTTAATTCTTCCGGTTTAAAGGGTTTATCAATATAAAGCAGTTCTGCCGGCGGCTTGGCGTAATCTTCATAGCGGATGCTTGAAGTGCAAAGCACGATAGGCGCCACAACACCCATATCACGGAGTAAAAGTGCAGTTTCCATGCCGTGAGGCGGAAGCCCGGTCATATCAATAAAAAACAAGTCGTAAATCATAGGCGACTTGGTCAATGCATCTACGTTGCCGTAGGAGTCAATATAAAGAATTCCTGCTGTATTTTTTCGGCGGTCCGACTCGCGCTGGAGCAAACGTTCCAGGTGTTTACGGTCCGCAATGTTGTCATCACAAATTGCTATATGCATAATGTTTTCCTTGTTTTCCCTTTTATGATAATTTGATAAGTCTATATAAAATTGTTTTTTATAATTATAAAATGAACTGTCCCCTAATCATTTTATGTTATGTCAATGTAACTATAAAAGCTTAATGTCTCCCGCAAAGAAGAACAGTAAGGCAATTAAAATAATCTGTGCAATGAGAATGGCGGGCATTCCCCAGGTAAAAGAGCGGTGCTTTGTTTTATGACGGAAGGTATACATTCCGGCAATTGCACCGATGCTTCCGCCTACACCCGCAAGAATAAAAAGAGTGGCTTCCGGAATTCTCCACGCACGTTTCTTCGCTTTGCGCTTATCAATGGCCATCGCAACAAAAGCGATGATATTAATAATAACCACATAAGAAATGAGCCAGTAGATTGTTTCCATAAAGCCACCCTGTAAATTCTAAAACACTTAAACTTTAAGTTACCTGATTTGTATCTTTTGTATTGATTTTAACAAATCCTTATTTTTTTAATTCGCCAACTTCCTGCATCTTTAATGCACGTACCTTGCATGAGAGACCGAAGAGATTGATAAAGCCTTCTGCGTCGTGGTGGTCGTACATATCACCTGTTGTGAAGGAAGCAATGCTTTCGTTGTACAATGTGTAAGGAGATGTAGTACCGGCCTTAATGATGTTACCCTTGTACAATTTGAATTTTACTTCACCGGTTACATACTGCTGTGTAGATTCGATGAATGCCTGAAGTGCTTCACGAATCGGTGTGAACCATTTTCCTTCGTATACGATATCAGCAAACTTGTTGCCAAGGTCTTTCTTTAAGGTATATGTATCTCTGTCGAGAATAAGTTCTTCCAACTGCTGATGTGCTTCATAAAGAATGGTTCCGCCCGGTGTTTCATATACACCACGGGACTTCATACCAACTACACGGTTTTCTACGATATCAACAATACCGATACCGTGCTTTCCGCCGAGCTTGTTTAATTCGCGGATGATGTCTGAAACCTTCATAGCTTTGCCGTTGATAGCGGTAGGAACACCCTTTTCAAAAGAAAGTGTTACATATTCGCCTTCTTCGGGCGCCTTCTCGGGAGTTGTACCGAGAACTAAAAGGTGATCGAAGTTAGGTTCGTTAGCGGGATCTTCCAATTCAAGACCTTCATGGCTGATGTGCCAGATGTTACGGTCGCGGCTGTAGCTACTGTCAGCTGAGAAAGGAAGGTGGATGCCGTGTGCTTCACAGTATTCGATTTCTGATTCACGAGAATCCATTGTCCACTTATCGTTACGCCATGCAGCGATAATCTTTAAATCGGGAGCAAGTGCCTTGATACCGAGTTCAAAACGGATCTGGTCGTTACCCTTACCGGTTGCACCGTGGCAGATAGCGGTAGCGCCTTCTTTACGTGCGATTTCAACCAATCTCTTAGCGATAACAGGTCTCGCCATAGATGTACCGAGAAGGTACTTATTTTCATAAACTGCGTGTGCCTGTACACAGGGAACGATGTATTCGTCACAGAATTCATCGATTACGTCTTCAATGTAGAGTTTCTCTGCACCGCTTAACTTTGCACGTTCCTCAAGTCCGTCAAGTTCGCTTTCCTGACCGCAGTCGATACATACGCAGATAACTTCGTAGTCAAAATTCTCTTTTAACCAGGGAATAATGGCTGTGGTATCCAGACCACCGGAATATGCCAAAACAACTTTTTCTTTCATTTTTTTATCCTCCTGAAATTTTATTATTAAGGTTATAACTATTTAAAGTATGTATGCATAAAACACAGCTTCGTAGCTTCATTTTTGCCCTTACCAAAGCTAATATACAACACTATTTCTCTAAAATCAAGGACAATTTTAAAAAAGATTGCATAAAAATGCATAAAAATATGCATAAAATGCAAATTTATGCATAATATGCAAGAAAAGTGAATAATTTTATAAAAAAAGCTAGACTTTTTCAAAAATAGTGATATGATAACAATGATATATTGGAAAAAGTACTCTTTTTGCAGATGTATAAAATGTATTTTTATGCATTGCGGAGTTCGGAGGAGACCTAGAGGATAAGAATATGGAAGATAAGAATAAGGTAATCATTCGTGTGATGACACCGGAGGATTACGATCAGATAAAAGCATTATGGTTAAGTATCAAAGGCTTTGTAATAAGAAGTGTAGACGATTCCAGGGAGGGCGTTGAGATTTTCCTGCGACGAAATCCTACCACCAGCGCGGTTGCGGAAGTGGATGGTAAAATTGTTGGCGGAATCCTCTGCGGGCATGACGGCCGACGAGGTTGTATGTATCACGTATGCGTGCACGAAGATTATCGTATGCGGGGCATCGGTAAGCAGATGGTAGTATTCTGTATGGATGCATTGCGACGAGAGAAGATTAACAAGGTTTCGCTGATTGCGTTTACAAGGAATGATATCGGCAATCGTTTCTGGAACCAAATCGGCTGGACTAAAAGAGAAGACCTGAATTATTATGATTTTACATTAAATAAAGAGAATATTGAGAAGTTTAATCAGTAGGAGGATATACATATGGAAATAATCAAAGGCGGTGTGACCGCGGCAAAAGGTTTTGAGGCAGCAGGCGTTGAGGCTGCAATTAAATATAAGAATAGAAAAGATATGGCGCTTGTTTACAGCGAGGCACCCTGTAAGGCGGCAGGTACTTTTACAACCAACGTGGTAAAAGCTGCGCCTGTATTATGGGATAAGGATATTGTTGACAATTCCCCCGCAGTTCATGCGGTTGTGGTAAATGCAGGTATTGCCAATGCCTGTACAGGTAAGCAGGGATATGCATATTGTAAGGAAACTGCAGAAGTGGCATCCAAGGCATTGAACGTACCTGAAAATTCAGTGCTTGTGGCTTCTACCGGTGTAATCGGTATGCAGCTTCCTATGGATCGCATTGCGGCAGGCATTGAAAAACTGTCAGATGCTAAAAAGGCCGGTCTTGAAGCAGGGCTTATGGCAGCAGAAGCCATTATGACCACGGATACCGTATCAAAAGAAGTGGCAGTATCTTTTGACATAGACGGCGTAACCGTTACTATGGGCGGTATGTGCAAGGGTAGCGGTATGATTCACCCTAATATGTGCACTATGTTAGGTTTTGTAACTACCGACGTGGCAATCAGCAAGGAACTTTTAACCAAGGCGTTAAAAGAAGACGTGGTGGATACTTTTAACATGATTTCCGTAGACGGTGATACTTCCACCAACGATACTTTACTTGTGCTTGCAAACGGCTGTGCAGGTAACGCAGAAATCACTGCAGAAGATGAAAACTATGCGAAGTTTAAAGAAGCACTTCACTATGTAAATATGACTCTTGCCAAGAAGATGGCAGGCGACGGCGAGGGCGCAACCGCACTTTTTGAAACCAAGGTAATCAATGCCAAGACCAAGGAAGATGCAAGAATCCTTGCGAAATCCGTCATCTGTTCAAGCCTTACCAAGGCAGCGATTTTCGGACATGATGCAAACTGGGGAAGAATTCTTTGTGCACTTGGTTATTCCGGAGCGCAGTTTGATCCTGAGCAGTTGGAACTTTTCTTTGAAGGCGGCGGAAAACGCATTCAGATTTACAAAGACGGCGTTGCAACTGACTATAGTGAAGAAGAAGCAACCGTAATTTTATCCCAGCCCGAAGTAACCGTTGTGGTAGATATGAAAAACGGTACCGAAGAAGCCACAGCTTGGGGTTGTGATTTGAGCTATGATTATGTTAAAATTAACGCGGACTATCGTTCGTAACTTTTATAAAGTGTAAAAGAATGAGCAGGCGAAATGATTCGTACTGCAACATAAATGCAGAGCATTCTGCAAAACGAAAGGCAAGGTAAAAGTAATGGAAAAAGATATGGAACAGTTGTTGGCGAAGGCGAACGTCTTAATTGAAGCCCTTCCTTATATTCAGAAATACAATCGTAAAATTATTGTTGTAAAATACGGCGGAAGCGCAATGACCGATGTGGAACTACAGAAGAAAGTAATCGCTGACGTTACCCTTCTGAAATTAGTTGGTTTTAAGCCGATTATCGTACACGGCGGCGGTAAGGAAATCAGCCGTTGGGTAGACAAGGTAGGCAAGACTCCCGAATTCGTAAACGGCCTTCGTGTCACCGATGCGGAAACTATGGAAATTGCGGAAATGGTACTTGGCAAAGTAAACAAGAGTCTTGTATCCATGGTACAGGAACTGGGAGTTAAGGCAGTTGGTATCAGCGGTAAAGACGGCGGACTTTTAAAAGTAGATAAGAAGTATTCCGACGGCAAGGACATCGGTTTCGTAGGCGATATCAAGTCGGTGGATACTAAGATTTTATATGATTTATTAGAGAAGGATTTCCTTCCCATCGTTGCACCTATTGGTTTGGACGATAATTTCCAGAGCTATAACATCAATGCGGATGATGCGGCTTGTGAAATTGCCAAGGCTGTAGGCGCAGAGAAGTTGGCGTTCTTAACCGATATTGAGGGCTTGTATCGTGATATCAACGATAAGAGTTCTTTTATCTCAAGAATCAGCGCTTCCCAGGCGCACGAATTAATTAACAGTGGTATTATCGGTGGCGGTATGTTACCTAAGTTGAATAACTGTACATCAGCAATCGAAAGCGGTGTAAGCAGAGTACATATTTTGGACGGTCGTATGCCCCACTGTCTCTTGCTTGAAATCTTTACTAAGAAAGGTATCGGTACTGCGATTATTGCAGATGAAGATCCTTTGAATTACGAGAACTAATTGAGCGAAAGTAAATAGCTTTTATGGCAGACGCAAATTTGATGTTTGCGCCGCTGTTTTACGATAAAACGCTCAGAAATGAGGAATATTATGCAGAATATGATTAACGAAGCAGAGTCCGTTCTGCTTCATACCTATAATCGTTTTCAGGTGGTTTTTGACCATGGTGACGGCGTATGTTTATATGATACAAACGGCAAGGAATATTTGGACTTTGTATCAGGAATCGGTGTGTTTGCGTTAGGCTATAACAATAAAGAATACAACGATGCATTAAAAGCACAGATTGATAAAATTACACATACTTCAAATTATTACTATAACGAGCCTGCCATTGCGGCGGCCAAGGCTTTGACCAAGGCGGCTAAATTAGACCGCGTATTTTTTACAAACAGCGGTGCGGAAGCAGTGGAAGGTGCCATCAAAGCGGCAAGAAAATATGCCTATAACAAAGATGGCAAGACAGATCATGAAATCATTGCTTTGGAGCATTCTTTCCACGGCAGAACCATGGGTGCTTTGTCTGTTACGGGAACCCCGAAATACCGTGAAGCATTTCAGCCTATGATTGGTAATATTAAATTTGCCGAAATCAATGATTTTGACAGCGTTTTGGCACAGGTAACAGATAAAACCTGCGCGATTATCATGGAAACCGTACAGGGTGAAGGCGGTATTACACCCGCAACAGAGGATTTCTTAAAGAAGGTACGTGCACTCTGTGATGAAAAGGATCTTTTACTGATTTTAGATGAAGTACAGTGCGGTATGGGTAGAACCGGCTATATGTTTGCATGGCAGAAGTTTGGTATCCGCCCTGACATTATGACTACAGCCAAGGCACTCGGAAGCGGTGTGCCCGTAGGTGCATTTCTTATGACACAGAAGGTGGCCGACAGTTCATTGGTAGCAGGTGACCACGGCAGTACTTACGGCGGTAATCCCTTGGTTGGTGCGGCAATTACCAAAGTATTTGAAATTTTTGAAAAAGAAGAACTCTGCGCACATGTACAGAAAGTCGGCGCATATCTTGAAACGGAATTGGATAAAATAGCAGCAAAATATGATGTGGTAGAATTGCGCAGAGGTGCCGGACTTATGCAGGGGCTTGTATGCAAGGAACCGGTTGCGGCAATTATTAATACTGCATTGGAAAAAGGCCTTGTGTTAATTAACGCAGGAACCAATATCATTCGTTTCCTTCCGCCCCTTACCATTACAGAGGCTGATGTGGACCGCATGATTGCTATTTTGGATGAGTCATTCGCAGCGAATGCATAAGTAAAAAAGGAACACAAGAAATATGTCAAAAAAAGTACTATCCATAATTTTGCTTTGTTGCGTTGTACTTCTGGCAGTAAGCGCAGGAGTTTATGTGCCACGGGCAAAAGATAATCATCTTGGAGATACGAAAATTCATAATATAACCGTATGGTATACGGACGAAGCAATGGCGGCATATTTAAATGAGGCTGCGATTGCATATCAGGAACAGACCGGTGTTGCGGTCAGCCTGAAAATGGTTTCCGGTTTGGAATATTTGGAAGGCATCCAAGAGGCGTCCTTGCACAGCACGGAAGGGCCGGATGCTTATATTGTAAACAGTGATTCTCTTGAGAAAGCCAGACTTGCGGGACTTGCTGCCCCTATGGATGACCCGAATGGTGTGTTGAATACCGATAACTATCCGCAGATTGCTTTGAATGCGGTAACCTATAATGATAAAATTCTCGGCTACCCGTTCACTTACGAAACGGCAGCATTCTTTTATAATGATACTTACTTGACCGAGATGGCGGGAAAAGCAATTGAGGCTGAAAGAAATAAAGCTGAAGGCGAAGAGGCCATGGAGGAATTGGAAGAAGGTGCCGAACCGGATTCAGAAGTGACGGCAGATGAAATTGAGGAAAGCGCAGAAATCACGGAAGAGCAGGTGCTGGCAAAGAAGGAAGAAATTCTGCCTGCTTCCATGATTGAGTTGCTGGAATTTGCCAATACCTACGATCCTGCAGAGAATATGGAAACCTTCCTTTTGTGGGATGTGGCGGACGTTATGTACAACTACGGTTTTGCCGGTGCCTATATGAATATGGGCGGTGTGCATGGTGATAACCGTGAGGAGATTGATATTTACAATACGGATGCCATGTACTGTTTGTCCGTTTATCAGGATTTTAACCAGTTCTTCTCCATTGAGGCTGAGGAAGTGGATTATGAAGGCGTGGTAGAAGATTTTGTCGGCGGTAAGGTAATGTTTACCATTGGCGGAACAAGTATGTTAAATACCTTGGAGAAAGCCAAAGCGGACGGAACTTTTACAAGCGAATACGGTGTCGTATCCATTGAAATGTTGAATGCGAACCTGCGGTTTAAACCGTTATCCGTCACAACGGTGGTTGCGGTAAACGAATACAGTGAGAAGCAGGAAGTTGCTGAGGATTTTGCACAGTTTATTACTTGCGACTACGTGAACAATTTATATGCGCGCTCCGGCAAATTGTGCGCGCATTACCTGGAAGAGTATCCGGTGCCTGCTATGGCGGATATGATGACCTGTTATGAAAACAGCGTAGCACTTCCCAAAATTGTTGAGAACAGTAATTACTGGATTCTTGCGGAAATGTGTTACACCAATATTTGGGATGGCGGTGATATCAACACCGAATTGATGTCTTTGTCGTCTCAGGTAAAAAAAGAGATTTCCGGTGAGGAAGTAAATGAACTGAAACTGGAAACGCCCGTCGTCCAGGAAAGTTATATTAAGGATGAGTAAAACGGCAGTAAAAGATGCCTGAAAATCCAAACATAATTACAAAGAATAAAACCGATTGTTTTGAACACACTAAAGAAAAAAGTGAGGTGCAAAATGATCGGTTTTTTGATTGCAATTTTATCCGGCGCACTTATGAGTGTGCAGGGAGTTTTTAATACGCAGGTGACGAAGACGTCAGGGATGTGGCTGGCAAGCGGTTTCGTGCAACTGACGGCGTTAATTGTATGTGTTGCAGCATGGCTTATTAAGGAGCGGACGCCCGTAACGTCACTGCTTTTAGTCCAACCGAAGTATATGTTGCTTGGTGGCGTAATCGGTGCTTTTATCACGGTTACGGTCATCAAAGCCATGGAGATGTTAGGACCGGCCAAGGCAGTTATGTTTATTGTAATATCTCAGTTGCTTGTTGCTTATGTAATCGAATTGTTTGGAATGTTTGGCGTGGATAAGCAACCCTTGGAATGGCGTAAGGTAATTGGAATGGCGATTGCGATTGCGGGGGTAATTTTATTTAAGTGGTAAAAGAATTGTCGATGAAAAATGCCGAAAATTTTCGGCATTTTATCTTGTAATAAGCGGGGATTTATTTTAAACTGAAAATAGCGGTCAGTTTGAGGGACTTTTGTATGAAAATACGAAAGGAAGCTGACAAAATGAATAAAAAAATTTGGAAGATTGCAGGACTTATTTTGCTTGTTGCAATGCTGTGTTCGGCGTGCGCTGATACGGAGTTATTACTGGACGAAGAGGATTATGTGCAGGCAGACGAAATAACGGAAGATGCAGACATCACTGCATTGGAAACCGGGAATGAAACAATGGCGTCCGTATCGGGAACTTATGAGACAATCTGGGTCCACGTATGCGGTGCGGTAACAACTCCGGGCGTCTATGAATTGCCGGTAGGAAGTCGCATCAATGACGCGGTTTTATCAGCCGGCGGTTTTGACGAGGAAGCGGACCGGGAAATCGTAAATTTGGTGGAAGAAATCGCAGACGGACAGCAGGTGCGGATTCCTTTTATCGGGGAAGGGCAGGTTAACGCAGGAAGCGGTTTGATTGACCTTAATTCGGCGGATGCCAAGCAATTGTGCCAAATTCCCGGAATCGGCGAAAGCAGGGCTGAGGCCATTATCAAGTACCGAGATGCAAACGGCGGATTTGACAGTCCGGAAGAATTAATGCAGGTGCCGGGCATTAAAGAGGGTATTTATGCCCGGGTCAGTCCATACATAGAATGCAGATGAAATTTTTAGATATACAGGTTGGAAGAGAAAGGCGGAGTGTAAAATGGGTAACAGAGTTTTGGTTGTGGATGATGAAAAGTTAATCGTAAAAGGCTTAAAGTTCAGTTTGGAACAGGAAGGCTTTAAGGTAGATTGTGCTTATGATGGTGAGGAAGCGTTGCAGTTGGCACGCAACACTGCATACGATATTATTTTATTGGATATTATGTTGCCGAAATTGTCAGGTATGGAGGTTTGTCAGCAGATTCGCGAATATTCCAATGTACCGATTATTATGCTTACCGCCAAGGGCGATGATATGGATAAAATCATGGGCCTTGAGTACGGTGCGGACGATTATATTACCAAGCCTTTTAATGTATTGGAAGTAAAAGCCAGAATGAAGGCGGTTATGCGTCGTCTGGATCCGCCTAAGAAGGGAAATCCGAACTTGATTGTATCCGGAGATATCCGCATGGAGAGAGATTGCAAGCGTCTGCATATCTGCGGTAAGGAAATCAATGTAACGGCGAAAGAGTTTGATGTGCTGGAACTTTTGGTTACACATCCGGATGAAGTGTATGACAGAGAGAAACTTTTGCGTGCGGTTTGGGGAGATGATTTCCCGGGCGATGTACGTACGGTTGACGTGCATGTAAGACGTCTTCGCGAGAAGATTGAACCCAAGGCAAGCGAGCCTAAATATGTATGCACTAAATGGGGACAGGGATATTACTATAAAGGATGATAGAAAATGAATTTATTCGGACGAATCAAAAGCGAACTGAATAAAATCACCATACTTCGTAGTCTGAGATTCAGACTGGGGTTGATATTGATGCTGGTAGGCTTGTTTTGTTGTTTGATCATGCGTTTCGGTATTATGCAAAGTTATTTTAACAGAGCTTTGGAAGTGCGTACTTTGGATGTGCAGAATCAGATTAAAATTCTTGCGGACCACTTAATTACGTATGATTATCTTCAGGACCAGCGTTCCGAAGTCGTAAATGCAGAGCTGAATATGTTGTCCAATCTGTATGACGGGCGAGTGCTGATTATTAACAACAGTTTTAATGTAATCAAAGATACTTATAATGTCAGTCAGGGTAAAACCATTATTTCGGAAGAAGTGATTCGTTGTTTTAAGGGCGAGAGTATCACCAATTATGATGATAACAACAACTACATAGAAATGACGGTGCCGATTACAATGACTGTTGATGAAGAGCAGCGGGTAGTGGGTGTTATTTTAACCAGTGTATCGGCGGATAGTATCGTAAATAATCAAGAGATTCTGGACAGACAGGCGGTCTTGATTGCTATTGTAATTTTGATTATTGTGTTCGGAATTGCGGTTGCGGTGCCCAGGGAAATTATGAAACCTTTCGATAAGGTGACGTCAGCGATTAACGAGGTTAAGGCCGGATTTACCAGTGATAAAATTGTGGCGGAAGATTATACGGAATTAGAGCATATTGCGGATGCTTTTAATCAGTTGATGGCGCGTATGAAGGTGCTGGATGATTCCCGTCAGGAGTTCGTATCCAACGTGTCCCACGAATTAAAGACACCGCTTACTTCCGTTAAGGTATTGGCGGATTCTTTGAATACGCAAGAGGATGTTCCGGTAGAGCTGTATAAAGAGTTTATGTCGGATATCGTAAATGAAATCGACAGAGAGAATAAAATTATTAATGATTTGCTTTCGCTGGTTAAATTGGATAAAACCGCTTCTGAGTTAAATATTGAGAGCGTAGATATCAATAAGCTGATGGAGTCTATTTTTAAGAGACTGATGCCCCTTGCCAAGGAGCAGGGAATTGATTTGATTTTTGAAAGTCAGCGTCAGGTAGTTGCGGAAGTGGATGAAGTGAAGTTATCCCTTGCCATCACGAATTTGATTGAAAACGGTATCAAATATAATCGCGAAGAAGGCTGGGTAAAAGTAACGCTGGATGCGGATCATCAGTTTTTTACTTTTGAAGTGGCGGATTCCGGACTTGGTATTGACGAAGAATCCCAGAAGCATATTTTTGAGCGTTTTTATCGTGTAGATAAGTCGCATTCCAGGGAAATCGGCGGAACCGGTCTCGGCTTGGCAATTACGAGAAGTACAATTTTGATGCACAGAGGTTCGATCAAGGTAAGCAGTGTACCGGAAGAGGGAACTGTTTTTACTGTAAAAGTGCCGCTGTCTTATATCCAGTAATAAGTAGTATTGGAGTATTTTATGAAGAAATGGCTTGGACTGTTTGTCATCGTGCTGATGTGTGGCCTGGTGTGTGCCTGCAAAAATGACGGCGACAATATGGAACAACAGAATATAGTGAAGGTTTATTATATGAACCGTGAAGAAACCGCTATAGTAGCAGTTGATTATGCGTTGATTTCTACGGATAAAACCGATGCAGTAGCAGAAGTTTTGAATGTAATGAAGAGAGAACCCGAAGACAATAAACTGAAGGCTTCGATTTCTTCCGGTATTGATATTTATTCCTGCAGAATCAATGAGAATAAATTGATTATCGATTTTGCCAAAACGTATAAGGATATGCCTCCGACCACGGAGATTCTTGTCAGGGCAGCAATTGTACGAACGGTGACACAGATTGAAGGAATCGAGATGGTGGAATTCGAAATCGAAGGTGAACCGATGATTGATTATGCAGGCATTCTTGTAGGAGCTATGAATTCAGGGCAGTTTATCGATAATGCGGGTACGGAAATCAATGATTATCAGGAAGTTACGCTTTGTTTGTATTTTGCAAACAGCGATGGTACCGCGTTGGTGCCGGTAAATCGTACGGTAGAGTATAACACCAATGTTTCGTTGGAAAAGCTGGTAATGGAGCAGTTAATCAGCGGTCCGGGACCGACGGAAGGCAATCCAACCGTAAATCCTTCTACCAAGGTGATTAATGTAACGGTTAATGATGGTACCTGTTATGTGAATTTGGATGAGACATTTTTGACTCAGGTATATTCCGTAAATTCAGAAGTTACCATATATTCCATTGTTAATTCATTGGTGGAATTGGATAATGTAAATAAGGTTCAGATTCTTGTAAACGGAGAGAGTCAAATCAGTTATCGTGAAAGTATGAACCTTAATACTACATTCGGACGAAATCTTGATTTGGTGGAAGATAAACCAAATCAGGAATAAGAAATTATAGTATTCTAAACAGGAAAGTCAGAATGAGAATCAAAAGACCTTTTATGCTGTTCTGTATTCTGATTATTGCCGTATGCATTGCAAAACACTATATAGGTGAGAAAATATTACCGCCACGGGAACTGCCTGAAACGGCAGTTACCTTGCAGGGGCGGATTGATGCATGGGAAGTCAGAAACGAACGGACAATTCTTTATTTATCAGAAATCTATTTTTACGGCGATTCTGCCAAAGAAATCAACAATTATAATTCCATAGGAGTCCGATGTTATGTGAAGGCAAAGGAAGATTTTAAACTTGGACAAGCGGTGGCAGTGCAGGGCTTTTTGACGTTGCCTGAAAGTGCCCGTAATCCGGGAGAATTTGATGCAAATATATATTATAAAAGCAAGGGCTATGATTATGTAATGTATGAGGCCGAAATACTTTCCTGCGGAGAAAAATTTGATTATATGGTGCAAGGGTTGGATGATGTCCGCAGGTATGCCCAAAGGCAGCTTGAGCGTTATCTTATACCGGAAGATGCAGGGATTATGTCAGCAATGCTTCTTGGTGATAAAAGCCTTATGGAGACAGAAACTAAGGAACTCTATAGGGAAGTGGGTATCTATCATATTCTGGCAATCAGCGGATTGCATATTTCGATGATTGGAGGATGTATTTATAAACTACTGAAAAAGCTACAGATGAAGCCTGTGGCAGCTGTTGTAATCAGTCTGATTTTTATTATTTTCTATGGCGTTATGATTGGTATGCCGCATTCGGCATTCCGGGCGATTGTGATGTTTGCCTTTGGTTTGGTGGCGCCGATATTCTACCGAAGTCATGATAAGTTAACTTCTCTGGCATTTGCAGGGGCTTGTCTGGCGGTTTGGGAACCGGTGCTGATGTTTGATGCCGGAGTGCAGCTTTCTTTTCTTGCGGTAATGGGGATTGTATCGCTTTACCCTACATTTCTTGATATTCATAGACATCATATGAAAGTGGCTGACGGTTTGTGGGTCAGCTTTGCTGTCACTTATATGACTGTGCCGGTTATTATGCGAACTTACTATGAAGTGCCGCTTTATTCGCTTCTTGCAAATGTCTGTGTGCTTCCTTTTGTTCCGGTGCTGATAGGACTGGGATTGGTAATCTCCATATTTGGTGGAATTTGGAGTTTTCCGGCAAAGTTGTCGGCTATGGTGATTCATATGATTCTTTGGTTCTATGAAAGAATTTTAGCCATATTTGCAGGCCAGCCAGGAAACAGTTATGTGACGGGAGCGCCGGAAGTGTGGCGTATAGTTGTTTTTTATATTGTGCTTGGGATTGTGATTTGGATTGTGCTTAAAATTAAAAGAACGCTTTTAATTCAATCCCTTAAAAGTGAAAATGATTATGCAGAAGGAAGACCGCAGGAATATGTGGGGGTGCAAAAAAGAATTCACAAAATTATGCGAAGTGTGCATTTGGTACAGGCTGTAATAATGACTTTTTTGATTATTCTGCTTGTGATACCAAAGCAGTTTGACTGTCGATTTACATTCTTGGATGTGGGACAAGGGGATGGTATTTGTATTGAAACCGAAGGGGAGGTTTTTTTGATTGATTGCGGAAGTACATCGCGGGAGAATATCGGAAAGTATACACTTGTTCCATTTTTAAAATATAGAGGTATTGATGAAATTGACGGATGGTTTTTGACCCATCCGGACAAGGACCACGCAAGTGCTTTTATGGAGTTGTGCGAGGATGGTGATGTAGGAGAAATAAGTGTGGAAACACTATATATTCCTGAGAAATTAGCGGAAGAGTTCCAGGATATTGTAATGTTGGCAGAGCTATGCGGGATGGAGGTGATTATGCTGGAAGCAGGCGATAAAATGAATATAGGAAATATGACAATGATGGTGCTTTCACCCGATAATGACTTGTTTTATCCGGATGAAAATGCTGCTTCCCTGGTTTTGTACGTGGAATATGGTGATTATGATGCGCTTTTTATGGGGGATGCAGGCGTGATGGCGGAAGGAAGTATTATCCAACAAGGACTAGAAGATGTTACCCTGTTAAAAGTAGGGCATCATGGGTCCACGATTGAAGCGAATACGAGGGAATTTCTTCAAACAATCAGCCCTGCCATATCTGTTATTTCCTGCGGGGAGAATAATGTATACGGACATCCGCATGAGAGTGTTTTAACAAATTTAAAATCGGTACAAAGTAAAGTGTATCGCACTGAACAAATTGGGAACGTCACGATTGAAATTGCGGGGGATAAGATTACGGTGCATAATAATTAGATTTTTTGTAAAAACGGTTTTCAAAAAACAAATGTAAGTGATATAATATAAGATAGGGAAGTTGTACATACGGATGGAGGAAGACCGTTATGAAAAAGAGGATGTTGAGAGCACTTAGTTTTATACTTGCAATCTGTATGGTTGTAATATCGGTAGATATGCCGGTAGTAGCAACCGGTTATGATGATGTTGCAGAACAACTTGACGAGACTATTGTCTATGAAGAATCAACGGAAGATTCGTGTGAAGTAGTTGATTATGAAGAAATTATAGAGAATTCTGAAGAGACGACTATTTCTGAGGAAATGTCTGGTTATTCGGAAGAAGAAACAGAAGTATCCGAAAACGCAGAGATTCCTGACGAAAAAGTTGATTCCGATGAAATGTTAGTCCAAGAAGAAATAACAATATCAGAGGGAGAATCTTTACTCGAATATAATGATGTTGTTGCTATGGAGGTTATCGCTGTTGATTTTGAAGAAACTGAGGATTCAATCGACGCGGATGTGTTGATAGAGCAATATTATGAAGGCTCTACTGTATATGCAGCAGAAGAATCTCAGGACTATAACTGGGATAATTATACAGATTATTATATATATAATCAGTTAACAGCAGATGAAAAGAAGTTGTGGGATGCGTTGGAAATTGAATGTAATGAATATATGAAAGAAGAGATAGATTTAGTGCACAATACAACGTATTCTTTATATCATATGGCGTATGTATCAATAGAAACAACCGAAATTGATGCTGCCAGATTGCAGGAATTGGTGCATTTGTTTCTTTATACACATCCGCAGTATTATTTCTTGCGTAACGGAATGATGTACGGAATGAGTAGCAGTAGCATTAGAGTAGGTATTACAGGCTATGATAAGTTTGCTGATGGCTCAGAGCGAAAGGCTATTACAAATGCCATTAATGCTTTATTGGAAGATTGGTATGAGCAGATAGATTTGTGTGCAACAGATGAAGAGAAAGTTTTGCTTATTCATGATTTGATTTGTAATAAGGTTAATTACAATCATGCAATTGTAGAAGATAATATTATTACACAAGAAGAAGAATGTGTGGCGTTTTCCCAGACGGCCTACAGTGTTTTTTGTATGGATGAAACCGTTTGTGCCGGTTATAGTAAGGCTTTCAGTTGGGTATGTAATGGTGTAGGCATTGATAATTTCTGTGTTACCAGTCCGACACATGCATGGAATAAAGTGCGTGTGGATGGTTCGTGGTATAATTTAGACAGTACATGGAATGATGATGATACAGAGGTATACTACTATTATTTTATGCGCGATGATGATGTTTTTAGTGGAAGTTCTCATGCAGAAGAAGCGGTATGGGAGGAATATTTGCCAGCATGTACATTAGATAGTGGTTCAACGTGGTACATAGCCGGTAAACTTCCAAATGTTACGGTACAGGTTGCTAAACCTGAGATATTTGTTGCAAGAGAAGATGTTACATATGACGTTACAATATCAACAGAAACGCCGAATGCAAGAATTTATTATACACTTGATGGGACAACTCCGTCGGAAGCAGGAACAAAGAGTCTAATATATACAGCACCTTTTGAAGTTTCGGGTGAGGTAGAAATTAAGGCAATTGCTGTTTGTAACGAGTACTTAGACAGTGCGGTTTCTATTATAAACACAGCGGATGTAGTATATACAGTAGCTACCGGCACGTGCGGAACAAATACTACATGGAGCCTGGATTCATCCGGTCATATGGTGATTTCCGGAACTGGTAATATGACAAATTACTATAATTTAGATGATGTACCTTGGCATGAATATATCGAAGATATTCAGACACTTGATATACAGGAAGGTGTTACATCAATAGGCGCACATAGCTTTTGGTGGGCAATTAATTTACAGAGTGTAAGTATTGCAAATACTGTGGAATCAATATATGCAGAAGCGTTTGCTTCAAGTGGGTTAATTGAAGTTGTTATTCCGTCAACTGTAAAAGAAATAGGAAATTCGTCATTTTCATCATGTGAGAGTTTGGAAAAGATAGAGTTTAAAGGGAATCTTGAGAAAGTTGGCCCGAATCTGTTTTCAGGCTGTTGCAATTTAAAAACAATTGTTCTTCCGGATGATTATACCTGTATAGGTGAAGATATGTTTTATGGAGCATATAATTCCTTAGAGAATGTAACATTGCCGGATGAATTAGAGACTATTGAAGATGGCGCTTTTGCCTGGTGCAAAAAATTAAAAGAGATTACTGTTCCAAGCTCTGTTACGCAGATGGGCGATTATGTATTTGAGCACTGCTATGCTATGGAGGAAGCTGTAATAGAGGCAGATATTACTACGTTGCCGATAGGAATGTTTAGTAATTGTACGTCCTTGAAAACGGTAGTTTTGCCGGAAGGTTATACCAATATACCCGATTACTTTATGGAATCATGTGAAAGTATTACGGAGTTTACTATTCCGGAAACGGTTACAAGTATTGGAGAAAGAGCATTTTACAATACCGGAATTACTGAAATATTTATTTCGGACTCCGTTACAAGTATTTCTGAAGAAGCTTTTGATTCGACAGTGTCTATTACAGGTTATCCGGGAAGTGTCGCGGAAAAATATGCTTTGGAGAATGGAAATGAATTTATAGATTTTACTGAGGGTGCATCAAGCGTTACTTTTGTTACGGATTGTGATATTATACTTAAACCGCAGTATTTCTTTGAAGCGGGCTATGTTATCGAGCCGACAGGTGTCAACAGAGCCGGATATACATTTGGCGGATGGTATACATCTGCGACGAAGCAAGATGAGACAACGGCTTGGGATTTTGCAAATAATGCAGTCACGGAAGACGTGGTATTGTATGCAAAATGGACTCCGAATACATATATTTTATCTTTTAATCCTAATTATGATGGAGCAGAGGCTATTGAGAGTCGGGAAATTATATATGATTCGCAATATGGAGAGTTACCGAAATTAAGTAGAATCGGACATATGTTTAATGGTTGGTATTCAGCAGAAACGCCGGAAAGACCGGGAGAATATATACAACCGGATTCGATTTATACAGTTGATGGTAATCAGACAATTTATGCTGTGTGGGGACAGTGTGTTTATACTTTGAAGTATGATGCAAATGGAGGAACGGCTGAGTATTCGCAGGATTCGTTTTGTTATGAAGACATATTGCAACTTACTCCGGAGGCTACAAGAGAAGGTTATACTTTTGTAGGCTGGTTTAGTGAACCGGAAGGCGGCGAGGAGTATAAAGTAGGAACTGTTATGGATGTAGCATCCACGATGACATTATATGCTCATTGGGAAGTGAATGAATATACAGTTACTTTAGAACCAAATGGTGCAATACTGGATGAAAAAGAGATAACGGTAACTTATGATTCAGCATACGGAGAATTGCCTGCGTTAGAGAAAGAAGGCTATAGATTCAAAGGTTGGACGCTGGAAGATGGTACGGTAGTTACAGCGAGTACTATTGTTGAAACTGCAAAAGACCATACGCTGTATGCAAGCTGGCAGGCAAGAGTTTATACGGTTATTTTATCTGCAGGAAAAGGTCTTGTTACACCATCAAGTAAGAGTGCAACATATGGAAATGAATATGGGGAATTACCGATACCGAAAAGAATTGGTTACTCCTTTATGGGGTGGTATACTGACCAGACGGAAGGTGAATTGATTTCTGCAGACAGTGTGGTAACTACGGCGAAAGATCATGCTTTGTTTGCAAGATATGAAGCTAACCGATATATCATTACTTTTGAGCCAAACGGTGGTCAGCTGAATACGAATGAAATTGTTGTGACGTATGATAATGCATATGGTGAGTTACCAATACCTGAACAGGTTGGTTGTACATTTATGGGTTGGTACACTGCTAAAGAAAGCGGAGATCAGATTACTGCTGAATCTTTGGTATCGGTTGCAGAGAATCATACATTGTATGCACATTGGGAATATAAATACACGGTTGGAGCTCCGATTGCCAATATAGCGGACGGAAATGAAGTTGAAGCAGGCACAAAGCTTTATCTGACATCTGAGACTAATGGCGCGCGGATTTATTACACTATGGATGATGAGATTGGTGTAAATGTTTCGGCGGAAAATGGTATTTTATACGAAGATGCAATTGTAATTGATAAGGCTGTTACTGTATATGCTATTGCTGTAAAAGAACAGTGCAACAACAGTGAAGTGACGGTAGTGTCTTATGCTGTGAAAGATGAGTCTCAGGACTGGGGTGATATTACCGAAGAAGACAGAGCAGAATATGGATTTGCAGATGCTACGGAGGTTCCTCAAACACTTTGGGTAGCAGGTGTACCTGAAGAGTGTGATTATATTGGCGAAGCAATTCTCTTTGAAGATATGCATGTATACAATAATAAAACTTTGTTACAACCTAAAGTAGATTATACGGTAAAATATTCTGATAATATAAAAGTCGGTGTTGCAACTATCACTATTACCGGAAAAGGTAATTATGCGGGAACATTAAGTAAAACTTTTACAATTAATCCGCTGGACTTAAGCGATGCAACTTTATTGGATGTAACCCTCCCTTATACAGGCAGAGTACAGAAAGCAACCACTACCGTTACCTATATGTTGAACGGTAAAGTAGTAACATTAAAGGCAGGGACTGATTTTACATATATATATCCGGGAACCGAAAGTAAATCAGCTGATTATGACAGCAATGCTTTTAAAGCGGAAGGTGATTATATTGTAACAATAACGGGTAAAGGAAATTATACCGGAACCAATACTTTTACAGAGATAATTACACAGAAATATATAATCGGTAAAATGCGACTTGCATCCATTAGCAGTCAGAAATATACAGGAAGTGAAATCGAGCCGGAAGTTAAAGTTTATAACGGCAGTAAGAGACTGGTAGAAGGTGTGGATTACACAGTGGAATATAGCGATAATATAGTTGTGGGTAAGGCTACCGTAACGATTACAGGTATGGGCGATTATGCAGGTGTCAGAACTGCAACCTTTAATATTACGGGAACTTCATTAAGAAAGATGAAGCTTAATGGATTTAAGTCCTCATTGCCTTGGACCGGTTCGGATGTAGAACAGGATATTACGTTTAGTTATACCACAGGAAGAGGAGCGAATGCTGTTACAACATATTTGGAAGAAGGAGTTGATTATACAGTCTCTTATTCGGAGAATATTCGCGACGTTAGAAAAGTAACGGTTACTTTTACCGGTATAGGTGGTTATACCGGTACGATTAAGAAAACATACCAGATTACAGGACGTTCAATTAGCAAAGCTAAAGTAACAGGATTAGAAACTACGATGGTATATGATGGCAAAGCAATGACACAGTCAGAATATGAACTTACCTATACCACAGGCAGTGGAACTACGGCGGTAACAGAGTCGTTGGTTGAGAATGTGGACTATAAAGTAAGTTATTCGGCTAATCATAAAGCAGGAATTGCAACTGTTATTTTTACAGGTATTAATGGGTATACCGGCACCGTGAAGAAGACGTATAGAATTACTCCATATGATATTACTGCTGCAGATGGTAAGATATCGGTTTCTGAAATTCCTGATCAGATTTATACCAAAGGTGGCAGTACTCCGAAACCGGTAATTACTTATACAAACGATGACGGTGTTGTTACGCTGGTAGAAGGTAAGGACTATACCATAAGATATATTAACAATAATACTATTGCCGATAAAACTGCATTAAGAGCACCTGCATTGAGGATTACGGGAAAAGGTAGTTTCAAAGGTAATATTACTGTTAAATATACAATTAAAGGCAGTGATCTTTCTTATACGACTATGACGGCAAGTGATATTGTGTATCAAAATAAAGCTGGAATTTGTAAGCCATCGATTGTTTTGGTAGATACAAATGGCAAGAAGTTAACAATCGGAACGGATTATAACAGAACGATTTCATATACTTATGCTACTGATGTAAAAGTAACGCAACTTGTAAATCGTAAATATATAGATGTTATTCGTATGGCAGGTGATCCTGTAGATGCTAAAGATATTATTCCTATAGGAGCAGAGATTACAGCAACTGTTACCGGATTAAACAAATATACCGGTACACAGTCGGTTACGTTCCGTTACATAGCCCAAAATATTTCAAATGCATCTGTTACTGTTGAGCCACAGGTTTATACAGGTTATGCCATTGAACCCACCAAGGATGATATTGTGGTAAAAATCGGAACGAAGGTTCTGAATAAAACGGACTATGAAATCGTTGGATATAGCAATAACATTCAAAAAGGAACTGCCAAAGTAATTATTAGAGGTATCGGAAATTATGGTGGCGAGAAAACGGTAAGTTTCAAAATCAATGTTAAAAGTTTTGATTAAATGACTGTGTGACAGTATATGGTCCGATATTAACATTGTATGCTTAATAGAAAGAAGTTTGGTAAGATGAAATAACCGGTCATTTTTGACCGGTTATTTTTTATAAACTAAAGCAGAATGAATATCTTTATTCTTGTTAAAACAGTTTGAAATGTGGTACAATATTTTTGTATTTTTTATTGTTTTATACAACCAAAGAAGAAAGGGGTATGAGATGAAAAAAATCGAAGAATACGTAAGAAGTATTCCTGATTTTCCGGAAGAGGGAATTATCTTCCGCGATGTTACCAGTGTATTACAGGATGCCGATGGTTTGAAGCTGGCAATCGATTCTATGATGGGATTATTGGATGGGGTTGAATTCGATGTGATTGTCGGTACCGAGTCAAGAGGCTTTATCTTCGGTGTGCCGATTGCGTACGAAATGGGGAAACCCTTCGTGCCGGCAAGAAAGAAAGGTAAATTACCCTGTGAGACCGTTTCGGTAACGTATGATTTGGAATACGGAAGTGCAGAAGTAGAAATGCACAAAGATGCCATTAAACCCGGGCAGAAGGTTGTTTTGGTGGATGATTTGATCGCGACAGGCGGAACGATTGAAGCGTGTGCCAAGATGATAGAGATGCTTGGCGGTGAAGTGGTGAAAATTATCTTTTTAATGGAACTGGCCGGATTGAAAGGCAGGGACAAATTACAAAAGTATGATGTGGCTTCAGTCATAACATACGAGGGCAAATAGGAGGAGAAGGTATGCTCGAGAAACTATTTAAGTTAAAAGACAACAAGACAAACGTAAAAACCGAAATTATTGCCGGTGTTACAACATTTATGACAATGGCATATATTTTGGCAGTTAACCCCAGTATTCTTTCCGCAGCCGGAATGGATGCAAATGCAGTATTAATTGCAACAGCGTTGGCTTCTTTTGTGGGAACCTTGTGTATGGCGTTGTTCTCTAATTATCCTTTTGCATTGGCACCCGGTATGGGCTTGAATGCATATTTTGCTTATACCGTTGTTCTTGGTATGGGCTATTCATGGCAGATTGCACTGCTGGCAGTATTTGCGGAAGGTATTATTTTTATTATCCTTTCTTTAACCAATGTGCGTGAAGCGATTTTCAACGCGATTCCCATGACATTGAAATCAGCAGTTAGTGTTGGTATCGGTTTATTCGTTGCTTTCATTGGTTTGCAGGATGCGAAATTAATTGTAAAAAGTGATGCAACCCTTATTACCTATCAGACTTTCAAAGGCGAGTTATTCTCTTCTGTAGGCGTTGGTGCAATCCTTGCCTTAATCGGTGTTATAATTACAGCCATTCTTCTTGTAAAGAAGGTAAAAGGCGGTATTTTATTAGGTATTTTTGCTACCTGGATTCTTGGTATTATTGCTGAACTTTGTGGTATTTATGTACCCAATGCAGATGCCGGAATGTATAGTACAATCCCTTCTGCATTCATCAGCTTTGACTTGAGTTCTTTCGGATTGACCTTCGGTCAGGTATTTAAGGCTGATTTTGCAAGCATTGACTGGTTGAACTTTATTGTAGTTATGTTTGCATTCCTTTTTGTCGATATCTTTGATACCTTGGGAACATTGATTGGTGTATCCAGCAAGGCAGACTTCTTGGATAAGGATGGTAAACTTCCTAAGATTAAAGGTGCGTTGTTTGCAGACTCAATTGCAACTACTGTTGGTGCAATTTTTGGTACCTCTACAACCACAACTTATGTAGAAAGTGCATCAGGTGTTACCGCAGGCGGCAGAACAGGTTTGACGGCAATTGTAACAGGTCTTTTATTCCTGTTATCTATGTTCTTCTCACCCTTGTTCCTTACCATTCCTTCATTTGCAATCGCCCCTGCATTGATTACCGTAGGTTTCTATATGATGGGTTCTGTTGTAAAGATTAACTTTGAAGATATGTCAGAAGCAATTCCTGCATTCCTTACAATTCTGTTTATGCCTTTGGCTTACAGCATTTCAGAAGGTATTGCAGTAGGCGTTATTTCTTACACATTAATCAACTTAGTTTGCGGTAAATTTAAGAAGTTGACACCACTTATGTATATTCTTACAGTATTGTTCATTTGTAAGTATATCTTTTTATAAAAATTCAGAGCAATGCATGCGCTGAATTGTTATGTGACTATTATTATTTCAGATGCCCGGAGGGAACATGTACGCGATAAACGAGGATTTAAAAACAGGTAAATACAAATCCGTATATCTTTTATATGGGCCCGAAGGGTATCTTGTTAGAAGATACCGGGATAAGCTGTTGAATGCATTCTGTGGCAGCAGTAGTAAGAAAGCATTGTCGGACGATATGAATTTCAATGCTTTTATTGGCAAGGAAGTGACGATGGGACAAGTGATTGACTTGGCTGAAACCTTACCCTTCTTTGCGGAGCGCAGAGTGATTTTGATAGAGGATTCCGGTCTTTTTATGAAAGATGGAGACAAGCTGGCTGAATATCTGGCTGACAAGCCTGAGACTACGGTTTTCATTTTTGTGGAAAGTGCCGCAGACAAACGTTCCAAATTGTATAAGGCCGTAACCAATGCGGGCCATGCGGCGGAGTTTCGCGTACAGGATGAAGATACGTTGAAACGTTGGATTGTGTCTATTGTTCGTAAAGAAAATAAACAGATTACAGTGCGGGCGGTGGAAGCGCTTCTGGAGCGAACTGCATCGGATATGGAACTTCTGTCCAAGGAGCTGGAGAAATTATTCTGTTATACGCAGGAGAAAGATTCCATTGATTTGCCGGATGTAGAGGCGATTTGTACTACGGTGATCGGAAATCATATTTTTGATATGATTTCGGCAATGGCAAATAAAAATCAAATGGAAGCGTTGCGTTTATATTATGAACTGTTGGCCCTTCGTGAACCGCCGATGAAGATTTTAAGTTTAATAGGCCGTCAGTTTGCACAAATGCTGATGATTAAGGATTTGCGTAATCGTGGATTCGATAAAAGAAAAATTGCCGAGAAAACAGAGATTAAGCCTTTTATCGTAGATAAATATATGGGGCAGGCGGCGAAGTTTAGTACCGCTACACTTAAGGCGGCAATGGAAGATTGTGTGAATTTCGATGACGCGGTTAAAAAAGGTAATTTGAGTGACCGGATGTGCGTAGAGTTGCTTTTGGTAAAATACAGTGGTAAAAGTGAATAAAGTAGCACCGGTTTTGTGCCGGTGCATTTTATATCACAAAACATAAGAGAAAGAGAGATAATCGCAATGAGAATCTTGTGGGAATATTATAGCAACGTAGCAAATAAGGCTGGAAATGAAACGGATAAAAATGGAAAAACCAAACCTGCTGCGTATTCCATTGCATGGTTTTATAAGGGCTATAAGTTAAATCAATTGGAAGAAAAGCTGAATGGTTTAACACAGTCCTTTTTGGGAAATGAAGTTGCATATACACAGCTTCATTGTATTACTGACGAACAGGCGGAGGAAGCTGCACAGGAGTTGGGAGCGCACTGTACAGGAACACCCAACGCGTCTCAGTTACGTGCAATTGCCCATGCGATGGAAAATAATATTACGATTATACAGGGACCGCCCGGAACCGGAAAAACAGCGACGATTCAGAATTTGCTCAGATGTTTGATGAAGCGTGACAATAAGCCAACTGTTGCGGTAGTATCGTCCAACAGTGAGGCCATTAACAATATTTTGGATTTGGTAAAAGAAGATGAATTGTTACGGGGGTTATATGCAAATCTTGGAAGAAAGAAGAATAGAAAGGCTTTTGCAGAAGCTCACAGAAACGAATCGAAGTTGAAGGATATCCTTGAAAAATGTAATGATGAAAATGAATACAAATTTCCTTCGGAATTATTGGAGCATTATCCGATAGTGTTTAGTACGATTCATTCATTAAGAAAGTGTATAGAGACGGATGAAACGTTTCAAGGTGTTTTTGATTATGTAATTGTAGATGAGTGTTCTCAAGTGGGTAGCGTATTGGGAATATTAGCAATGGAGTCTGCGAAACATCTTGTGTTATTGGGGGATGATGAACAGCTTGCACCGATTCATCATGAATCAGGTCGTGATTTTCCTATCCAGACCAATCAGGATTACTATCGCGATAGTGACGATAATAGTTTTATGAGAGCGTGCAGGCTGCATTTTGGAGAGAAGGCGGCTAATATTTTTCTGAATGAACATTATCGTTGCCATCCTGCAATTATTGGATTTTGTAATGAGTATGTTTATGACGGCAAACTGAATGTGCGAAGTAAAGAGGATGAAAAAATGCCGATTCGCATACGCTGGTATGAGGGAGATTATTGGGAGCAGATTCCGATATTGAAAGAAACAGATGACATAACAGAGTCGGATTATATCAAGGAGTATAATAGCAATCAAAAACAGATAAAAGTTTTTATAGAGGACGAGTATCCCTATATTCTTCAAAAGATGAGGGAAAATAAGAATTTTAGCGTTTGTGTATTAAGTCCTTACAGATATCCGTTGGAAAAACTTGAGGAAGCGATTGTTGCATATAATCAAAGTTTGCAGGAGCATGTTGCAAATCCTAAACTGGAAGAGAATGAAGATCCTGTAGAGAAGATTCCGCAGTTAACTATTCACAAAGCACAGGGAAGAGGTTACGACCTGGTTTATATTTTAACAGTAGTAGATTGCGGCAATAATGTATGGCCCCAACGTAAGTCTCTTTTGAATGTAGCAGTATCCAGAGCAAAAAAAGAATTGTGTGTTATAACATCAGCCACATGGATGCCGGGTTATATGCAGAAACAGTTATTGGGATACAGCATTCCCAATACATATAAAGAGAATGAACGATATGTAAAGAAACTGATTGATTATGTCATAAAAGAAACAGAAAATCGTGATGCAGAAGGTTATGGAATGCAGAGGAGCTCTGTTCATTCGGTTTTTGATAAAGTTTTATATTACAGGCAGAAGAAAGCTACTCGAGGAGCAGAAGAGTCGGAGAAAGAAACGATATCTTCGGCACCCGAGAAATGTTTATTGAATGCTTTGCTAAAGTGTGACGAAGTGCGGGAGAATTATAATATTTACTGTGAGGTCCCGTTAGAAGACATAGAAGGAATCACACCAAGAGATAAGGAACAGAAGGAATATATCGCAAACGGTGCCCGCTTTGACATGGTAATTGCGAAAGAAGAGCAGGTACATCTTATTATTGAGGTTGACGGAGAATACCATAGGCAGGATAGGGAAACCCAAGAGCGAGACCGGATAAAAGATGAAATTGTTTTGTCTATGGGAGAAAATTTTGCAAAGGAACGATATATTCGTTTGGCAACGGACGGAACAACGTGTAATGAAATAGATACAATATTGAATATGTTATATATTCAGGAAGATAAAGAGTTGCCTAAATTATCTAATACAAAAAATAATTGGAGGTATTCAGGAATGCATGAGCAACTTGCTGAATTGCTGGATGATTTTATGAGAAGTGCGGCAGATACACTCAATGAAGAGATAAATGAAGAAGATAATGTGATTAGTGATGAATTGCATTCGGTAATGACCAATGCATTAAACTTTGCGAATGGGCATAATCCGGAAGCGGAATATAGAAATCGCTTGTTGAATGCATATTATATGTATCGATTCGGATATGCGTATGCTTTTGAATATGCTGCCATATATGAGATGTTATTGAAGGATTATCGTGCGTTGGAGCAGCAAGAAAATCCTATTCTTGGGGTGTGTTCTTTGGGATGTGGTTCTGCGATTGATGCATGGTCCCTGGCATATGCAAAGGAAAAACTGGCGGAAGAAGGAAATGAGTTGGCGAGGCGGCTTAGTTTAAGATATTATGGTGTAGATGCAATAGAATGGCCGATGATGATTGGTCGTGAGCAGAATACGGTGTTAAATGAAATTTATCCGTCCAGAAATCCGCATTACCCCGGAATCGGAAGCAATAACCCGGGAGATATTGTAGATTTTTTTAGGGAAGAAAATTATTATTCTCTTTACAATATTTTGTTTTTTCCTAAAATATTGAATGAACTTGAAGATGATACTGTGGAAAATATGTTAAATGAAATTGATGAAGCTGTTAGCAGAGGTGGATTTGCTGTGCGAGACGAAATATATCTATGCATTTCACATAGTAAAACTCATTTACAAAGAGGTCTTTCTGTAGTCAGTCGGATTATAGAAAGAATAAATCGCAATGATGATTTTGTTGTTAGGGGAGATATACCGGAAATTTGGAACGAAGGAAGGACAGAAGGGCACAAGATACAGTTGGCGGAGACCAGTCGTAATACGCAAAACTGTCCGGAGGAACGTAAATGTTATGAGTTTGTAAAAAACGATGAATATGCATATATTGATAGTGTTGATGAGTATTTTGAAAGAATAAATGAATTTGAAAGAATATTTCAAAACTTGAAAAATGCATACAAAAGACGTTTTGAACAGGAAAATCCTAATGTAGAGCATAGGCCGGAAGAATTTAAAAGATGGTTAGATAACAATGGTTTTAACAGATATCCGGTTACAAGAGTGAGCCAGATTTGTTTCCAGATTATCAAACTAACCAGAAGAGGTGAAGGAGAGGAAGCATGATTATCAGTGCCAGCAGAAGAACGGACATTCCGTCGTATTATTCGGAATGGTTTATCAATCGAATAAAAGAAGGATTTGTGTGTTGCAGAAATCCCATCAATGCGCATCAGGTGAGCAAAATATCTTTGGACCCTGAGGTGGTGGACTGTATTGTTTTTTGGACAAAGAATCCGATTCCTATGCTTCCTAAGTTGGAGGCATTGAAGGATTACAACTTTTATTTTCAGTTTACCTTGACTGGTTACGGTAAGGATGTGGAGGCGAATCTCCCTGATAAAAAAACAAAGCTAATACCTGCATTTCGAGAATTGTCAGAGAAGATAGGGCCTGAGCGTGTAATATGGCGCTATGACCCGATTGCATTTAATGAGCGGTATACGGAAGAATATCATTTGGAGGCTTTTTCACAGATTGCGGATGCACTTTCCGGATATACCAATAAATGTGTCATCAGTTTTGTTGATGTTTATCAGAAGGTGCAGAAAAATATGGATGCATTGAAGATACAGGAAGCAGCAGATGCACAAGTATATTTGTTTGCGGAAAAGCTTTATGCCATTACGTCAGCAAAGAATATGAAACTTGCTACCTGCGCGGAAAAGATTGATCTTTCGCCGATTGGAATTGAACATAATGCCTGTATTGATAAGGCAGTTATTGAACAAATTTGCGGTGCTAAAGTCAAAGTGGATAAAGATAAAACCCAACGTGATGAATGCCAGTGCGTTGCAAGTATTGATGTGGGGGCATATAATACCTGCACAAACGGGTGTAAGTATTGTTATGCAAATTTTAGCCCTGCCAGTGTTCAAGGAAATATGGCAAAGTATAATCCGATGTCCTTGATGCTTTGTGATGAAATCGGCCCGGATGATAAAGTTACCGAACGAAAGATGAAATCGCTTTTAGACCGGCAGTTGACATTGTTTTAATATATCCTAAAAGTCCTTTTTATTGTACTTGCGGTTTGCTATCCTTACGATGTAAGAAGCGAAAAATAAGTATGATGAGGAGGACTTTTTTATGAGAAAATATATGGATGTGATTATTCCGGCAGCAGTAATCGGTGTATTGGTTCTGGTATTTGCAATGTTAATCGGTACTAAGGCATATGCAAACAGCGTGGAGGCGGCAGAAAGAGCACAGCGTGAAGCAAATGAAAGTGTATATCTTAATTTGGTGAAAGATGAATTACAGGCAGAAGGATTCAGCAATTGCGGCGTGAATATGACGAAAGAAACCAATGAAGATGGGGATTGGGAATATACGGTAGTGGTTTACCATCGTTCTTTTGAATGGATGGATGAGGCAGATGCTATGACACTGGAACAGAAACTTGAGAATGCGGGCAGTGACAGCCTTGGCAAAATTTCTCTTGATTTATTGGTAAGATAAGAATGACAAAATGTTAAAAAAGAAGTATAATGAAAAAGAAGTGTTAATGTCAGATATTTGCTGGCTGAGAATTAAGAATGCGACACTTACGATAGTAAACAGTGAGGTGTAGAAAATGAGAGAAATTCCCAAGGCAGGAGAAGTTTACAGACATTTTAAGGGGAATAATTATGAGGTGATATCCATTGCTATGGGATCCGAAGATGGAGAGTCACAGGTAGTATATAAAGCATTATATCCGCCCTATACTGTTTATGTGCGTCCCTTGGAAATGTTTATGGAACCGGTGAATAGAGAGAAATATCCCAATGCGGTTCAGGAATACCGTTTTGAAAAGATTGATCCGGCGCAGGAAGCAAAGGAAGAAGAGAAGAAAATTGACCCGCGCTTGATTGCTTTTCTGGAGGCAAAGGATTACCAGGGCAAATTGGATATTTTAGACGGTATGGAATACAACGTTTCCGAACAGACCGTCATTGCGATGGCAGTTTCAATGGACATTGAATTAAACGACGGTACCGTGGAGGAGAAATTCCGCTCTTTACGTAAGTGCATTCAGACAATGCAGATGTATGAGGGAAAAAGATTAAGATAAGTTAGAAATAATATGGGAAGAAGTGCGCTTCTTCCCATGTTTTGTATGTAGATGTTTTATTGGTTTAAAGGAGCAGATTGTCCGGTTTTTTGTTATAGATAGATGCGCGGACAACTTGAAGAAGTATGAAGAAAAGAGAAATAGATTATTTGCTTTCCTGGTTTTATGAAAATAAAAGAGATTTGCCTTGGCGCGAACACCCTGACGCGTACCGTGTCTGGGTGTCGGAGATTATGTTGCAACAGACCAGAGTGGAAGCGGTAAAACCTTATTATAAAAGATTTTTGGAGAAGTATCCGGATGTTCTTGCTTTGGCGGAGGCCAAGGAGGAGGAGCTTCTGAAATATTGGGAGGGCTTAGGATATTATAACCGTGTTCGCAATATGCAGAAGGCAGCGTTGCAGGTAAAGGAAATGTGCGGCGGTACAATGCCCGTGGAATATGATGTTTTAATTGAATTGTCCGGTATAGGTCCTTATACGGCAGGAGCGGTAGCATCCATAGCAGGCAATAAGAAGGTTCCTGCGGTGGATGGTAATGTACTGCGTATTATGACAAGATTAAACGGTGATTATTCCAATATTTCGGAACCTGCTACGACCAAAGCGATTCGCGCTGAATTAATGGAATGTATGCCGGATAACCCGGGAGATTTTAATCAGGCTTTAATGGAACTTGGGGCTACGGTTTGTTTGCCGAACGGAGAACCGAAATGCGAAGAATGCCCATGGAAGTCTGCTTGTAAAGCAAGGAAACAGGGCATTATTTCCGACCTGCCGGTGAAGAATAAACCGCAGAAGCGTAAAATTGAAGAGCGTACGTTAATTCTTCTGTCGGGAAGTAAGGGAATTGCACTGCGAAAGCGTCCGGCGAAAGGCTTGTTGGCCGGAATGTATGAAATCCCTGCGTTGCAGGGCTATGTCGAAGAAACGGAAGTTTTGGAATATGCCAAATCCATAGGGTATCATCCGCTTCATATTCAGCAGCTGGAAGACCATGTTCATATTTTCAGTCATATAGAGTGGCATATGAGGGCTTTTATGTTGCGTATTGACGAGATTTCGGATAGTATGAAGAAGGATGAACGCAATGATTTCTTCTTTGTTAAAAAAGACGAGATTATGGTAAAGTATCCGCTTCCGTCTGCCTTTGCGCCTTATCGTAAATATATTGAGCAGGAGAAGTAGGGACGTTACAATATTTAAGATAATATAGTGAAACTATTTTAGAGGGAAATACCGAGTAATATATTTTTCGGAGTGTGAATATAAAATGGCAAAAAGCAAAGAAATTAAAACAAACGCTATGCGAATTCTGGATTCGCTAAAAATCACATATGAAAGTTACTTTTACGAATGTGATGAGTTTATAGATGCATTAAAAATTGCTGACCAACTTGGTCTGTCTTATGAAAAGGTATATAAGACATTGGTGACCAGGGCAGCGAGCAAGAATTTCTATGTGTTTGTAATTCCTATAGCAGAAGAACTGGACTTAAAAAAGGCCGCAAGAGTTGTGGGCGAGAAGTCTGTAGAAATGATACATGTCAAAGAGATTAATAGTATTACCGGCTATATTCGCGGTGGTTGTACGGCCATCGGTATGAAGAAAAAGTATGTTACCAAGGTGGATGAGTCGGCGAAAGATTTGGTGACTATGATAGTCAGCGGTGGTAAAATCGGTGTCCAATTGGAATTAAAGCCTGAAGATTTGTTGAAGGCGTGCGATGGTGAGTTTGTGGACTTGATTGTGAAGGGAAACTAGAAGTGTTGTAATCGGGACAATAAGGATATGAGAGGGATTAGATGAAAAAAAACAGTATGCGAACAAGAAAATTATGTTTTGCTGCATTATTACTGGCGTTGGGATGGCTTTTGCCGTTACTGACGGGACAGAATCGTGATTTGGGAAATATGTTAAGTTTGATACATATACCTGCATATTTGAGCGGCTTTTTATTAGGACCGTGGTACGGTTTGTTGCTGGGCTTTCTTATTCCGTTAAGCCGTTCGGTTTTATTCGGTATGCCGGTTTTATATCCGCGAGCACTTTGTATGGCATTTGAAATGGCGACATATGGTTTTATAAGCGGAAGCTTGTATCGGATGTTTGCCAAAAAGAAGATGCAAAAGATGGCGACAATTTATTTGTCTGTCATTCCGGCTATGTTGCTTGGTCGTGTGGTGTGGGGCGTCGGAAGGGCCGTGTGCGGATTGTTCACAACAGAACCTTTTACCTGGGCGGCTTTTATTGCAGGCGGTTTTACAACTGCGTGGCCGGGGATGATTGCGCAGTTGATTTTGTTGCCAATCATTGTGGTGGCTTTGGAGAAAACAAAGTTGTTTAGTGATGTGAGTGATACATAGGTATAAATGTGGAATTGACGAGAGGGTAAATTATGAAAACAAAGGTTTATTTTTCAAGAGATATTTCTCCGGAAAAAGTGCTGGAATTGTACAAGCTTTTAGGGAAGGAATTGCCGGGAAAGGTAGCAATCAAGGTGCATTCCGGCGAAGTGGGCAACCAGAACTTTCTTACACCGGAATTCTGGAAGCCGACCATTGATTATGTAAAAGGTACAGTGGTTGAATGTAATACAGCATATGAAGGTGAAAGAAATACCACCGAAAAGCATTTGAAAACTTTTGAAAAGCATGGCTGGAGTAAGTATTTTGATGTGGATTTGATGGATGCAGAAGGACCCGATAAGGAATTGGATATTCCAAACGGTAAGGTGATTCAGAAAAATTACGTAGGTAAAAATATTGACCGCTATGATTCTATGCTGGTATTGTCGCATTTTAAGGGACACCCTATGGGTGGTTACGGCGGAGCGATTAAACAGTTGTCTATTGGTGTGGCATCGTCTTTTGGTAAAGCGTATATCCACGGTGCAGGCGAGCCGGAGAAAATTTGGACGGCGGACCATGATTTGTTCTTGCGTTCTATGGCAGATGCGGCAGGAAGCGTGGTGGAATACTTCAAAGGTAATGTAGTGTATGTTAATGTTATGATGAATATGTCGGTAGATTGTGATTGTTGTGCGGTTGCAGAAGATCCTTGTATGAAAGACATCGGTATTTTGGTTTCAGCAGATCCGATCGCAATTGACCAGGCATGTATCGACCTTGTATATGCATCTGATGACCCGGGTAGAGACCATCTTTTGGAACGTATTGAATCGCGTAATGGTGTGCTTACCATTGAAGCGGCAGCAGGACAAGGATATGGTAGCAGAGAGTATGAGTTAATTGAAGTATAGATTTGCTTGAATTGACAAAGAGAATGACAAAATATATACTAATATTAATTTTTAAATAAGTGAGGGGAATTGTATGGATAATAATGAATTTAACAGCGGTTATCAGCAGATGCCGCCCTATCAGGACAATGCTGGTTATCAGCAGGCGCCGCCTTATCAGAATAATGGTGATTATCAACAGGTGCCGAATTACCAGAATAACGGTGGCTACCAGCAGACACCGAACCACCAGAATAATGGTGGCTGCCAGCAGACACCGAACTACCAGAATAATGGTGGTTACCAGCAGGCGCCAATTTATCAGAATAATGGTGGCTATCAGCAGATGCCGAATTATCAGAATAATATGGGAAATCAGCAGCCGGCAAAGGCGCCCAATATTTTTAAGCAGTTTGCATTTTCTTTTGTACCTCCTAAGTACAAAGACCTTGCCAGAGCCAAAGTGGGAAGCATGATTTGGCTGATTATTTTATTGGTATTTTTGCTTACCGGATTAGGCTTTTTGAGTATGTTGGCCGGATATGTATTGACCGGTGGCGTAAGCGAGATGCTGGATTTGTTCCCTTATTTTGAGGTATCAGACGGTGAGTTTTCAATCGATGAAACCTTCTATGTGGAAGAAGATGATTTGGTTATGTATATGACCGATGACGTTGATGAATTTGATTATTATGATGTACAGTCTTTAATGGATGAAGGTTTTACCGAGATTATGCTGGTGGGCAGATATAATATTTGCTTGTATGAAGACTACGAATACCAGGAAATGTATTTTGATGAATTTGGAAATTTATCATTTTCTAAGGATGATATTGCAAAGTGGACCGGACCGTTTATTTGGGTGTTCATGCTTATTATGTATGTTATTTGGTTCGTGTTGAGAGTATTCTGGTATTTCCTTTGTGCCGGTGTATATCTGTTAATCGGTATGTTGTTTGCATTAATCTATGGTAAAAAGATTGATGCTGGACATATTTTCAAAGCAGCTGTATTTGCTAAAATTCCGATGTTTGTACTGGTGAGTTTATTTAATATGTTGCCGCTTGAAGTAAGCTTCCCCGGATTCTTACGTGTGTTGGCTACATTGATTCTGTTTGGCTTCGGCGTGTGGTTTTTACCCCAGAAAAGTCAGCAGTATCGTCAGTATTAATTAAAACATAAAAGTAAAATGATATAAAAAGCTAAAAGGTATCACTGTTATTGGCAGTGATACCTTTTTTGTGTAAAAGAAAACCGTAAGAATTGAGTAAGCATACATCAATGGCAAACTAGTTGATAATTAAATGCTAACCTGAATTTGATACTCACGTATCCAGCAATCAATCTGAATCAAATAGGCCATCATCTGCGGACCGGCCATTAACTGACCATACCAGGGAGCACCTAAATCTTTCTCTTCATCCATAAAATGAAGGAGCGCAGTTTTGTCAACAAACGTGTGTAAAGGACTTGCGGTATCCGTAATAATTTCACGAAGCTGATTTTTAAGAAGCTTTTCGTAAGCCGGATGATAAGTTTTGGGGAAGGGCGATTTTTTGCGGAAAAGCACTTCGTCCGGAACAATTCCGCGAAAACCTTCGCGCAGAAGATTTTTTACTACGCCACCACGCATCTTCATATCCCAAGGCGCATTGTAAATGTATTCGGCAAGAGCACGGTCGGCAAAAGGAACGCGGGCTGTTAGGTCAGCTTGTGCACTACAACGTTCCATACGGTTTAAAAGAGTAACCATAAACCAGTAAAGGCTTAAGTAGCCGTTGCGGCGCTTGGCTTTGTCGGCATCGCTTTCGCCGGGGAGATAATCAATCATTTGCAAGGTTTTATAATAGGCATTTTGGATGTAATCTTTCATATCAAGAGCTTCCGAGAAATCTTTATTCAAAAGCTTGGTGCGCGGCTCCGTTGAGGGCGTCCAAGGGAAGGTATCCGCATTGAGTAAGTCTTCGCGATGGAACCAGGGATAACCGCCAAATACTTCGTCAGCGCATTCGCCTGTTAAAACAATGTCGGCTTCTTTTTTGACCTGTTTGCAGAAGTACAGGAGCGAAGAGTCTACATCTGCCATTGCGGGCAAATCGTGGGCAAGTACGGAAGCACGCAAATCTTCCACAAGTTTTTCCTGGGTACATTCCAAATAAATATGGTCTGTATCCAGTGCATTCACCATAATATCCACGTACGGGCGGTCCATTGAGGGCTGGAATGAATTCGATTTAAAATATTCCGCATTGTCCTTATAGTCGAAGGAAAAGGTTTTAAAATCCACGTCGTCCTTCTTTAAATATTCCGAGCCTACGGCAGTAACAACGCTGGAGTCTACACCGCCGGATAAAAGTGCACCGATGCTTCCTGCATGTTTGCTTTGCTTTTTGACGGCGTCACTTACAAGTTCTAAGGTTTTGGCGATGGTAGCGTCATAAGAGTCTGTATGGGGTTTGGCCTTCATGCGCCAGTAGGTTTCTTTGTAAAGGCCGTAGGGCGATAAGCAGATCCACTCGCCGGGTTTTACTTCGTATACGTTGTCAAAGACGCCGTTTCCGGGGCTTCTTGCAGGACCTAAGGAGAAGATTTCGTTTAATCCGCGCTTACTAAGTACAGGCTTGACGTAAGGGTGGGCAAGCAAAGCTTTTAACTCTGTTGCAAAAATCATTGTGTTGTCTAAGTATGCATAGAAGAGTGGTTTGCACCCGAAACCGTCCCTTACAAGATAAAGACGCCGGTCATCTTCTTCCAACAATGCAAAAGAAAATACACCGTCTAACTTCTTGAAAAATTCACTGCCGTAATGGATAAAACCGTAAAGGATGACTTCTTCGTTGGTATCCGTATCAAAAGAAAAATCAAACCCGGCAAGTTCTTTTTGCAAAGAATCCCTATTGTACAATTCGCCGGCTAATGCAATGTGGAAAGTTTTGCCAAACAATCTGCGTGTAAAAGGTTTAAAGACCGCCTTGGTGTCGGTATCTTTGCTGAAATGATTGTGGGCAAGACCGCAATTTGCCGTAAGAATCAGTGTATCTTCGGTATCACCGCGATGTAATTGTGTGCGCCACATTTTATCCAAAAGTCCGTAATAATAATCATAATTGTTTAAAAAAGAAGATTGGGTCTGATAAAAGCCTGAAAAACCACTCATACATAATCTCCTATAAAAGAAGTGTCGCTTTATTTTATGCATAAAAATGTGAGATGTGATTTTTTGCAGTTATAGAAATATAGCAAAAAATGGATGTGTTTCATGTGTTTAAAAAACTCATAATTTTGTGCAGGCATGTAAATACTACAAGCAGAAGTTTTTACGTAAAGGAGGAATTTTATGAGTAAAAGAGTGAGTTATATTTTTGAAATTATTGTTGCATTGGTAATCTACTGGATTGGATTGTCAAATATCAACGTTTTGTTTATAAACGGTCCCAGGTCTGCGGCAATTACACTGGGTATTATTGGACTGTTGTTTTATATAACCAATACCATGGGATATGTGCTTCGAAATCCTTTGCATCCGATTGCCATGCTGGGAAGCGTGTTTGCCATTATAGGTACGGTGCTTTTGGTGATTCAGATTTTTGGATTTCAGTTCTGGATTTTGGGAAATCCTGTCTTTGCGCTGACTTACTTTGCCTTGGCGATGATAGCCAAAGCAGTGGTAGCAATGTTTATGCCCCTGGCAAATATTTATTAAGTTTTGACTTTCGTGTGAAACACATAGTAAATACAAAAATCCCGCGCTTTTTTGATACATTCGAAGGTTGTAAGAGAATTAAACAACCCAAAGTGTACCAAAAGAGCACGGGATTTATTGTGTATATAAAATTGAAAAAATATCAGATTTTATTCTTTGTAATTTACAATGTCATCAATCAATGCTTTGATGTTCTCGTCCATCACTTCATCTGCAAACTGGCAGGTACCTACTGCTTTGTGACCGCCACCGCCGTATTTTAACATAAGGCTTCCAACGTTTACGTTAGAAGTTCTGTTTAAAATACTGTAGCCTACTGCACAAGAACAACCTTTGCCGCCCTTACCGTTTACAATCCACATTGAAATGTTCTGTTCGGGATACATACTGTAAATCATAAAACGGTTGCCGGAATAAATAGGGTCTACGCCGCGTAAGTCGGAAACGATTAAATCACCGATTACTTTGGTGTGTGCAGATACCATTTCTTTGAATTTATCCGTCTGTTCAAAATATACGTCAATTCTTTCTTTTACATCGGGAAGTGCAAGGATTTCTTCGGTAGTCATGGTACGGCATGCTTCGATTAATTTTTCCATTAACTGATAGTTGGAAATGGTGAATTCGCGCCAACGACCGAGACCTGTTCTGGGATCCATTAAGAATCCGATTAAAACCCATCCTTTAGGATTCTGGATATCGTCAATGGTAAGATTTCCGGAGTCAACCTTATCAACGGCTTCCATCATATCGTCAAAGTGAGAGAAGCGTTCCTTGCCACCGTAGTAGTCATAGATAATACGTGCACAAGACGGTGTAATACGGCTTTCGCCTTTATACTTACCTGCTAATTCATTTCTTTCGTGTTCGCTGGAATGATGGTCGAACCATAAACCGCAACCTTCTACGTAAGGTACGTTTGCAAGGCAGTCATTTTCGGTAACTTCTACCAAACCGTCCTGTAAATCCTTCGGATGCGCAAACTTCCAGGAATCAATAATTCCGGCCTCTTTTAAAAGTGCGCCGCAAGCCAGACCGTCAAAGTCCGAACGTGTAATAAGTCTCATATTTAAGTCCCCCTTAGCTATCATTTTTCTAAAAGCTATACCATTTAAAATTATACTTCATTTCCACCCAACACGCAAGGCATATCCTAACTATATTTGTAACTTTTCAAAGCTTTTTTGAGTTGGTAGTGGGGGAGGGGCTTTTCATAAAGAGGATTTGCTTTTTGTACGTTTCCTAGAAATTGCATATGTTTTCTTTTTTGCGATGAAGCCACTGCTTTTTCGTTGTTTGAACCTATTGTTTGCATTGAACAAGCGGGGTCGCTTTCGACTTCATAAATGCGGATTTTCTAAAGGTGTACGGCAGACAATGCTTTTAATGCCGGGCTTCGACAAAAACTCGCTTCGCTCAAACAATTGTCTTTCGCCCGGCAATCGGGAAAAGGCATTGTCTGCTACGTACACTAAGAAAATCTTGCATTTACTTGCAAAGAAACCAGCCCCGGCTTGTCAATGCAAACAATGGGTGAGTTTAGAAAAGGCAGTGGCAATCAAACGTCGCAAAAAGAAACATATAGCAATTTGTTGAAACGTACAATCGCAAGACGATTATGAAAAGTCCCTCCACCGCTTTCCGGCTGACAAAAGCAGGCTTGAAAAGTTGCCAATATGGGTTGAAAAATATTTTGAGGGAAGTCTTTATTATTTTAGGGGTTTGTGATATTATGGAAATGTTGAGAATTGAGAAAGGGTGGACAAACAGGCCCTTTTAGAATGGAGTTAGAGTTATGGAAAAGAATGAAATGCTTAACGGTGTGGAGAATGAAGAAAAGGAAGTTGTTTCCCGCAATTTTATTGAGCAGATTATAGACAAGGATTTGGAGGAAGGTGTTTATGAAACCGTGCATACACGTTTTCCGCCGGAGCCTAACGGTTATTTGCATATCGGACATGCCAAGAGTATTCTTTTGAATTATGGTTTGGCTGAGAAGTATAACGGCTTGTTTAACATGCGATTTGATGATACCAATCCTACGAAGGAGAAGGTGGAGTTTGTTAATTCCCAGTTGGAAGACATTAAGTGGCTTGGTGCCAAGTGGGATGACAGATTATTCTTTGCATCGGATTACTTTGGCCAGATGTACGAGGCTGCCGTAAAACTGATTAAGAAGGGTAAGGCTTATGTATCAGATCTTACCGCAGATGAAATCAGAGAGTACAGAGGAACTCTTACCGAGCCCGGTAAAGAAGATCCTTATGCAAGCAGAAGCGTAGAAGAGAATTTAGAACTCTTTGAGAATATGAAAAACGGTGTTTACAAGGATGGTGAAAAGGTTCTTCGTGCAAGAATTGATATGGCATCACCCAATATGAATATGAGAGATCCCGTTATTTATCGTGTGGCACATATGACACATCATCGTACCGGAGATACCTGGTGTATTTATCCCATGTACGATTTTGCACACCCCATCGAGGATGCCATTGAAGGTATTACACATTCTATTTGTACCTTGGAATTTGAGGACCACAGACCCTTATACGATTGGGTTGTAACCGAGTTGGAATATCCTCACCCTCCTAAGCAGATTGAGTTTGCAAAGCTTTATTTAAAGAACGTTGTTACCGGTAAAAGATATATCAAGAAGTTAGTAGAAGACGGTATTGCAGATGGTTGGGATGATCCTCGTTTGGTATCTGTAGCTGCGCTTCGCAGAAGAGGTTATACACCGGAGTCCATTAAGAAGTTTGTAGAACTTTGTGGCGTGTCTAAAGCGCAGTCAACCGCAGATATGGCGATGCTTGAGTATTGTATCCGTGAGGATTTGAAGTTAAAACGCCCCCGTATGATGGCGATTTTAGATCCTGTGAAATTAGTAATCGATAACTGGGAAGACGGTAAAATCGAAATGCTTGATGCACCCAATAACTTAGAAAATGAGTCTTTGGGAAGCAGACAGTTGCCTTTCGGTAAGGAACTTTGGATTGAAAGGGAGGACTTTATGGAGGAACCGCCTAAGAAGTATTTCAGATTGTTCCCCGGAAATGAAGTTCGTTTGATGAATGCATATTTTGTAACCTGTACAGGTTGCGTGAAGGATGAGACCGGTAAGGTGGTTGAAATTCACTGTACGTACGATCCTGAGACAAAGTCAGGTTCAGGTTTCAATGCGCGTAAGGTTAAAGGTACCATTCACTGGGTAAATGCGTCTACAGCAATCCAGGCAGAAGTTCGTCTCTTTGAAAACATCATTGATGAAGAGAAGGGTGTATACAACGAGGAAGACGGAAGCATTAACGTGAATCCGAATTCTAAGACTGTAATTACAGCTTATTTGGAACCCGCATTAAAAGATGCAAAGGCATATGAAAGCTTCCAGTTTGTAAGAAATGGTTTCTTCTGCGTGGATTACAAGGATTCTAAGGAAGGTGAGCCTGTATTTAACAGAATTGTATCACTTAAGAGTTCTTTTGTATTGCCGAAGAATGACTAATTGTAGTATAATAATATGAGAAACAGCAAATGCAGTTTCGGGTGAAATACCGGGACTGCATTTTTCAACAATAAAAACAGAATGGGGTAGTAGTGTGGACTTATTTTCAGGATTGGAAAGTTTGGGGATTGAAGGGTTAGGCGATTTGGATATTTATGCTGAAGATTCAGCAAGAAACGATGAAAGTGCTGTAGGAGAAGGGGAGAAGGCTGCTAAAGTTAAATCATCGGAAGAATTGGAAGCAGAGTATATTTTTGATAAAACCTATACCTGTCCGGTTTGTGACAGAAGTTTTAAGAGTAAAACTTTAAAATCAAATAAGGCAAAGCTTATCAGCACAGATATGGATTTGCGTCCGGTGCATCAGAATATCGATATTGTAAAATATGATGTGGTGGCTTGTCCTTGTTGCGGATATGCGGTTTTGAACCGATATTTTGCCCCATTGACTTCTATGCAGGTTAAGAAGATTAAAGAGGTTATCAGTAAGAATTATAAGATAAAAGAGGAAAAGAAGAGCAAAATCTATTCTTACGATGAGGCAATTGAGCGCAGTAAGCTGGCACTTTTATCTTCTGTAATTAAAACCGGCAAAGACAGCGAAAAGGCATATGTTTGTTTAAAAACTGCTTGGCTATTCCGGGGGAAGGCGGAACATTTGCCGGAGACCGATGTTGAAGAAATTAAGAGATGCGAAAAAGAAGAAGAGGCGTTTTTATCTAAAGCATATGATGGTATGGTTGCTGCGAGAAGGAAGGAGTTGTTTCCGATTTGCGGAATGGACGAGTTGACCTTTGATTATTTGCTTGCGGCGCTGGCACATCGTTTGGGACACTTGGAAGTGAGTGCAAAGCTGGTTGGAGAAATTATGGCGAAACCGACTGCAAACAGGCGCATCAAAGAGAAGACCGGAATATTGAAGGAAGTGTTGAAGAAAGATATTCAGGCGAAGAAGAAAACTGAAGTATAATAGAATGAGGCATAATATAAGAACACCGGACGATATTGTCCGGTGTTCACGCTTTTATTATAAAATTGAAAAAGTAAAATATTCTTACTCTGCCTTCACGTCTTCTACAGCTTCTTCCACTGCATCAACAGTTTCTTCTACAGCGGTTTCTGCAACTTCCACTGCGTCTTCTACGATTTCAGCAGCGTCTGCAGCAACTTCTTTCTTGCTGTCTTTCATTTCTTCGATCTTATCTTCAACCTTTTCCCAGGTTTCTTTGGCCTTATCTACGGTTTTCTTGTATGCTTCGCTAACCTTTGCTTTGGCATTATCCATATCAAGGGGTACATAAGTACGTTTGATTTCGGTAGTTCCGTCAGGATTTACCACTTCTTCAGTCTTCACGAATTTCTCTTTGTTCTTGTATACGTAGTATGCGCCTGCAGCGGCAGCAGCTACACCAATACCAAGTAAAAAGCCTTTGGTCTGTTTCTTCATGTCAATAATACTCCTTTCAAAATAGCCGTTCCTAAATGATATCTCTATTTTAATACTATTTTGGGAAAATGAAAAGAGAATATGCAAAAAATCACAAAACATTTTTATTTTTGCATTGAATTGACCGATAAGCTGTGATATGCTGATGAATAGACCCAATAAGTCAATTATAGTTATTGGAGGACGATGGTTATGAACGAGAAGTTTTTTGAATTAAAGAAAGAGAAGCAGGATCGAATGATTAACGGCGCAATGAAAGTCTTTGCCCGTAACGGATATAAAAGAGCAAGTACAGACGATATGGTTAAAGAAGCCGGTGTTAGCAAGGGCTTATGGTTCCACTATTTCGGCAATAAGCTTGGCTTGTATGATTTTATTGCGGATTATGCCGTGAAATATATGAATATGGAGCTTATGGCGATGTCAAACCGACACCCGGAGGATTATTTCGAAACTACCCTGGCGGTGGAATTGACCAAGTTGTCCGTAAGGAAATCCTACCCGTACATACCGTTGTTTTTATCATCAATGGAGCGCGAGAAGGACGAGGAAGCATTGACCGTACTGGGCGAATATAAAGATGCGTATCGTAAGGCACGTTTGAAAGCGTATGAGAAGGTTCAGATGGACAATTTCAGAGACGTGGTATCCATGGAAGTGCTTGCAAGAACCCTGGGACTTACCTTAGACGGATTTTTAAGAGAAGAGTACGAGGAAGATAACTTCTCTGAAGAGAATTATAAGCAGGAAGTGGAAAGTTATCTGCGAATGATGTCGGCACTGGTTGAAATTGAGGAATAAACTGAATAATTCTAAGGAAAAGGGCTTGCAAAAGCCCTTTTATCGTGTTACAATATCTTTCGCTGGAAGACAAATGTTTGCGACAGAAAGACATAAACAAATAAAATCCACCACAGAAAGACAAATGTCCGACAAGTGTGGATGTGAAACGGTGTTTTAGGTCGTGCGGAGGCAACCAATGAGCGAGAACAGTGGATATTTCGTTGTAAAGAAGAAAGCACTGCCGGAAGTTCTTTTAAAAGTAGTAGAAACCCAGGCACTTTTACGAACCGGCAAAGCAGCCACCATTCAGGAGGCGGTAGACAGAACAGGCATCAGCCGTAGTTCTTTCTATAAATATAAGGATGACATTTTTCCGTTCCATGACAATACGGAGGGAAAGACACTTACTTTTACCTGTGAAATGGAAGATGAGCCGGGAATTCTTTCCGATGTATTAAAAATCATAGCAGATTTCGGCGCCAATGTTTTGACTATACATCAGAGTATTCCTATCAACAATATGGCATCTTTGAGTATCAGCTTGCAGATACTGCCGTCTACCCATGATGTGGGTGAGATGGTACACGCAATTGAGAGCAGGCCCGGTGTTAAATACGTAAAGATTGTTGCGAAAGAATAGCATTAAAGCTTTTATAATAAAATGTTAAAAGGAAAGCAGGAGGAAAAGAAATGATTCAGATTGCAGTATTAGGATACGGTACCGTAGGTAGCGGTGTAGTTGAGGTAATCAACAGAAATCAGAACGAAGTAAGCAAGAAGGCAGGCGTTGGCATTGCCGTTAAATACATATTGGACTTAAGAGATTTCCCCGGAGATCCTATGGAAAAGCACGTGGTACATGATTTTGACGTGATTTTAAATGATCCCGAGGTAAAAATCATCTGTGAAACCATGGGTGGTGTGGAACCCGCATACACCTTCTCGAAGAAGGCACTTTTGGCAGGTAAGAGTGTGTGTACTTCCAACAAGGAATTGGTTGCAAACTATGGTCCTGAATTGATTCAGATTGCCAAAGACAATAACTGCAACTACTTATTTGAAGCAAGTGTTGGTGGCGGTATTCCCATTATCCGTCCTTTGAATGCTTCGTTAACACCGGAGAAGATTGACGGTATTACAGGTATTTTAAACGGTACCACAAACTATATGTTGACCAAGATGGACGATGAAGGAATGGACTATGCAGAAGTCCTTGCGCAGGCACAGGCAAAGGGTTATGCAGAACGCAATCCTGAGGCTGACGTGGAAGGTTATGATGCCTGCCGTAAAATTGCAATCCTTTCATCTCTTGTATACGGAAAGACAGTTCGTTACGAAGATATTTATACAGAAGGTATTACTAAGATTTCTAAGGAAGATTTCAAGTATGCCAAGGCAATGAAGAGAAGCATCAAACTTCTTGCAATGAGCAAGGATATGGACGGAAAGTGTTTTGCTATGGTAGCACCCTTTATGATTCGTTCCGACAATCCTTTGTATTGCGTAAAAGACGTATTCAACGCCGTTTGCGTACATGGTAATATGCTTGGAAGCACAATGTACTACGGTAGAGGCGCAGGAAAACTTCCTACCGCATCAGCAGTAGTATCCGACATCATTGACTGTGCAAAACATCAGGGCAAGTTTATCTTCTGCTTCTGGGACCAGGAGAAGGTAGAGCTTTCTTCTAAGGATGAAATGAGCTGGAAGTTCTTTGTAAGAGTAAAAGGAAATCTTGAAGAATCCGGCGTAAAAGAAGTATTCGGCGAAACCGAAATCATCAAATTGCCTGAATGTGCAGATGAATTTGCTTTTATTACAGATGAAGTAAGTGAAAAAGAATTCGATGAAATGATTAAAGGCGTAAAGAACGTAATTACAAGAATTCGTTTGGAGGGCTAATTATGAAATATGTTGTTGTTTTATGCGACGGCATGGCAGATGAGCCTATAGAGCAGTTGGGTGGTAAAACACCGTTAGCATATGCCAAGACGCCCAATATGGATGCGTTGGCACCGATGTCAGAAATCGGTATGGTACATACGATTCCGGAAGGAATGTCACCGGGAAGCGATACTGCTAATTTATCTGTGCTTGGATATGACCCCAAGAAGTATTATTCCGGCCGTTCACCGCTGGAGGCATTAAGTATCGGTGTAGATATGGAAGATGACGATATCGCAATCCGTTGTAATATTGTTACCATTTCCGATGATGATGTTCCTTTTGAAGAAAAGACGATTATCGACCACAGTTCTTCCGAAATCAGTACGGAAGATGCAGCAGTGCTTTTAAATGCGGTAAGAGAAGCGGTAGAGACCGATGAATATAAGTTTTATGTGGGAACCAGCTATCGCCATTGCCTGATTTGGAAAGGCGGAAAGGTAGAGAAACTTTCTCAGCCCCACGATGTATTGGAACAGGTGATTAAACCGCACCTTCCGGCAAACGAAGTGTTCCTTTCCATGATGAAGAAGAGTTACGAAATTTTAAAAGACCACCCCATTAACGTGGCACGTAAGGCAGCAGGCTTAAATCCTGCAAACTGTGTGTGGTTCTGGGGGGCTGGCACCAAGCCTATGTTGTCTGATTTTACGGAAAAGACAGGTAAAAAGGGTGCGATGATTTCTGCGGTTGACCTTTTAAAAGGAATCGCCATCGGCGCAAATATGAAGGTAATTGAAGTGGAAGGTGCAAACGGCGGACTTCACACCAATTATACAGGTAAAATGGAAGCTGCGGTCAAAGCAGTGACTGAAGAAGGCAATGATTTTGTTTATATCCATATTGAGGCACCGGATGAAATGGGTCATCAGGGCAGCTTCGAGCGCAAAGTCAAAGCTATTGAAAATATTGATGAAATGATTGTGGGACCTTTTATTCAGAAGATGAATGAAAAGGGTGAAGATTTCAGAATGTTGATTTTACCCGACCATCCCACTCCGGTACGTATCAGAACCCATACGGCAGACAGCGTACCTTATCTTTTATACGACAGTACAAAGAAGACCGGAGACGGTGTACTTTATTGTGAGAAATGTGCCGAAACAACAGGACATTTTACGGCGCAAGGTCATAATATAATCGAGAAGCTTTTTGAAGCTTAATAGTAGGAGGCAGAAAGAATGTTAGTAGTTAAGAAATTCGGTGGAACATCGGTTGCCAACAAAGAGCGAATCTACAATGTGGCAAGACGATGCATTGAAGAGTACCAGAAGGGAAATGATGTTGTGGTTGTTTTATCTGCTATGGGTAAAATGACTGACGAACTGATTGAATTGGCTAAAAGTATTAATCCCAACCCTTCCAAGAGAGAAATGGATATGCTTTTTACAACCGGTGAGCAGACTTCCGTAGCACTTATGGCTATGGCAATGGCAGCACTTGGTGTACCTGCAATTTCCTTGAATGCATTTCAGGTTGCAATGCATACCACTTCCAATTACGGAAATGCAAGATTAAAAAGAATCGATACAGAGCGTATCCGTCATGAATTGGAATCCAGAAAGATTGTTATCGTAACAGGTTTCCAGGGTATCAATAAGTATGATGATTATACAACACTTGGACGTGGCGGTTCTGATACCACAGCCGTAGCGTTGGCAGCAGCACTTCGTGCCGATAAGTGTGAAATCTACACTGACGTTGACGGTGTTTACACAGCGGATCCCCGTATCGTTAAGACAGCAAAGAAATTGGATGAAATCACTTATGATGAAATGCTTGACCTTGCAACTTTAGGTGCCGGCGTTTTGCATAACCGTTCAGTAGAAATGGCTAAAAAATACGGAGTTCAGTTAGTGGTACGTTCCAGTCTTACAAACGAAGAAGGAACAACAGTTAAGGAGGATGTGAAAGTGGAAAGAATGTTAGTTAGCGGTGTGGCCGTAGATAAGAGTGCAGAAAGAATTTCAGTAGTAGGTCTGGCAGATAAGCCCGGTACCGCATTCCGTCTTTTTGACGCACTTGCAAAAGCAAATATTAATGTAGATATGATTTTACAGTCTGTTGGACGTGATAATAGCAAGGATATTACTTTTACCGTTGACGGTAACTGTGGTGAAGAAGCGTTAAAGGTAATCGAAGAAGCAAAGGCAAGACTCAACTACCAGCACGTAGAAATCGAAAAGAACGTATGTAAGGTTTCTGTAGTAGGTGCAGGTATGATGTCTAACCCCGGTGTTGCTGCAAAGATGTTTGAATGTCTCTACAACGAACATATCAACATCAAGATGATTTCTACTTCAGAAATCCGTGTAACCGTTCTTATTGATGTAAATGAAGCAGAACGTGCAGCAAATGCAATTCACGATATCTTCGGATTGGCTGAGTAATTTTTTATTTAAAAAGGACGCGAGTCTATAAAACCGTGTATGATTAAAGAATGCGAGAACTAAAACAAAATTTTCTTATGGACGCTTTCGCTTAATTGTACTACGTAGCGGCACATAGGGTTGCAAAGGACGCAACCCAAATGCCGACGAGTACAAAAACCATTCGAAAATATATGTTTTAGTTCTCGCTTTTAATGTAAGGATGGTTTTATAGACTCGCTGTTTGTTTTAAGTAAGATATAAATAGCTTAATTTAATGGAGAATTTATTTATATTCATAAGTTTATAATCACTGTATTATTAATATCCCAAATTCTCTGCCACAAGAATAACTTTAATTCTCTTAGGCTGTGTGCTGCGTCTTGTTACCACGATTTGGCTGCAGATGCTGTCCTGGGAGTAGCAGTCGCCGCATTTACCCGTAACGGAGCAGGGCGTTTTGCGGTTTAAGCGCAAGGTATTGGCGGGACAGGCAACGTTTCGGATGCGTCCTATGGCTGCAGGAACGTCGCAAACCAGTTTGTTCATACCAATAATCACGTAAACGCTTTGAGGACCATGTAAAAGGCACGCAAGGCGGTTGGCGGCACCATCAATATTCACCAGTTCCCCATTTTCGGTAATTGCGTTACTACTCATAAAGAAGGCATCGGCCATAACAACTTTAGAGTAAAATTCGCGATATTCTTCCGGAGATATCTTGGAACGATCTAAAAGGTTATAATTGCCGTTTTGAAGTGCGTCCATAAGACCGCATTCTTTAATCGTTTCACTGCCGCCCCAGCTGATGGTGGCATTGTCAGGGAGCTGAGAGAGTACCAGTTTAACGGCATCTTCGCTGCTTTCGCAAAAGAATCCTTCCATATTTCTTTTTTCTAATTCTTTCATAATGGATTTGGCAGTTAAAGCAAATCCTTCCTGTTGTTTTGTCATAATCTATCCTCCGTAAAAATTTCTGTTTGATGGGTTTATTATATCATTTAGAGAATAGCTGTAGAAGTATTTTTATGGAATTATAATAAAGATTTTTATGGAAATATGGGTAAAAAACAGATGACATTGTATAAAATGGAATGAAAATATCATATTTATGTCATTTATAAAACAATAATCTGATAAAATATATAAAAATATCTAAATTTTCAGAAAAATATAAAATAATTTGCAAAATTGTATTGACAAATATGCCTCGCCGGGTTATACTCAATACATAATAAAACTTCAGATAGATATCCTAAAGAAAAGGAGGTACGGACCACCCGAAACGTAAGTTAACAAACCTGAAGTTCCAGGTACAAGACAAATTAGAACGGAGTATTCCAAATCACATCTGATAAGTGGTGAGAGAGCATCGAAGGAAATGCCCGCCACAGTATAATCAATACGAAGGAAAGAGTGGAAGGAATGCAGAAGAGAATTGGAGGTATGGTCCAATGGATCAAATAGTCGAGTAGGAAGCCCTGTGATCGAAATAGCGACGCAGGGTTTCTTACATTTTATGTAAAAATATATAATATGCATAGCCCATAGAAAGGAAATAAAAAAAATTAAAAAAAGTTGTTGACAATTCATTTTACTTATAGTAATATAACTATTGTTCGCGGCGGACAGCACGAACGAAAACAGAATATGCGATAGTGGCGTAGTTGGTAACGCGCGACCTTGCCAAGGTCGAGACCGCGGGTTCGAGCCCCGTCTATCGCTCTAGTGAAACCCTTGATTTTCAAGGGTTTTTTTTATAAATTTTTTCTGTAAAAATGGAAAAGATATTAATAACAAACAAGTAAAGGATTATGTCTATGTCAGAAATGAATAAATCTAAAAAGAATAAGAATATGGAAAAGAATATTGTTATTAAAAAGAATAAGCCGGATTTCTACAAGATAATAGCTTATGGTCTGGGAATTGTTATTGTTCTTGTCTGCGCAATTATTATAATAGCCATTGTTGTAAAAGAGAATCTGGCTGAACCGGTGCAGGAATTGGTGAGCATTGATTTTGAGAGTGAAATATCAGAGGTTGTTTCGGATGATGCAGATGATGGTTCGGAGGCAGTGTCAGATACAGAGACTGATGATCAGATGGAAGAGTCGATTGTGGAACCTAACACAAGTGAAAGTGAATCAGCCGGAACGGAAGAAACACCTGAAACCAATACAGAAACTGAAAACGAAGAAGTATCCGAAGAAGTCAGTGATAGTGAAGTAGGTGGTGAGACTTCGTCAACTTCCCAAGTTGATTTGTCAGACCCGGCATCAATCATTACCAACTGGCAGACCATTCCTGCAGGAACCGTTATTGATAAGGCAAACATAGATTTTAACAATCTTTCCCAGTATTTTGTGGCCTATGAAATTCCGGAGGATGTCTATAATTATATAAACGGAAAATCTTACCAGGAGAATCCGTATGTAGCGTTATCGGATTTGCGATATGTGAAACTTTTACACTATAATTTTAACCATGAGTTGCAAGTAGGCGAATTGATTGTGGCGGCGGATTTGCAAGGGGATTATCTTGGTATTTTCGCGGAATTATTCGCGGCAGAGTACGAGATTCAGTCTATGTACCTGCCGGACAAATATTGGACGGGGGACCCGACAAGCACGGATTCGGCATCTATTGATGTCAATAATTCATCTTGTTTTATGTATCGCCCTGCGACGGGTTCTTCGAAATTGTCAAAGCATTCCTACGGCAGGGCCATAGATATTAACCCGCAGCAGAATCCTTATGTGAGTTATACGTCGGGAGAACCCAAATGGAGCCATGAAAATGCCAACGACTATATAGACCGAACCACGGGGCTTCCGCACGTGATTACGGAAAACGATGTTTGCTATCAGATTTTTACAAAATATGGTTTTACCTGGGGCGGCAGTTGGACAAATATTAAAGACTATCAGCATTTTCAGAAATAATATACCAAGAATAATATGTATGACACCATAGTGGAGTCAGAGCAAAATCAGAATAGAAGTAAAAAATTAAAACCTTGTTGTTTGAATAAATTGTCTTATAAGTCAGATTAGAACCGGCAATTGATTAATGATTCAAACGGCAAGGTTTTTATTGTTACAGAATTAAAAAAGGATTATACTGATGATGCAACCACAGGTTGCATCATTTGCAAAAAATGCTAGAACAGGTTGGTAGAATAACCCCTACGAATACGGTAATATGTAGAAAAAGGAGGAAATGTATGTTAAGTGAGAATATTCAAACATTACGTAAAATAAATGAAATGTCCCAGGAACAGGTGGCGGAGGCTTTGGGCGTATCCAGACAGGCAGTAGCCAAGTGGGAGTCGGGAGAAGCACAGCCTGATTTGATGAAGTGCTCTGCCTTGGCAAAGCTTTTTGATGTTACATTAGATGAACTCGTAAATTATGACAGTAAAGAGGCGCAGGGTATTCCTATCGGCCCGAAGGGTAAGTATATGTTCGGTATGGTGACGGTAGGGGATAAAGGACAGATTGTTATTCCGGCCAAGGCAAGAAAGGTTTTTGATATTAAAACCGGTGATAAACTGATTGTGCTTGGTGATATCGAACAGGGACTTGCAATGGTTAAGGCTGATTTTATAACAGATTTTTTTCACCGGAAAAGGTAAATAAAGAGGAGATTGAAATGAAAAACGAACAGAATGAAATAGTATGTAATAAAGCAGAAACGGCAGATAAAGATTATAACAACGGAAAGTATGCCGGCAGAAAGCATTACATAGATAATATTCGCTGGACGACAGTGGTGTTGGTGATTGTATATCATGCAATTTATATGTTTAATAGTCTGGGAATTATTACAAACCTGGCGGAGCCTGGAATTCCCGAAATGGATTTTTTGTGTGCAATTGTGTATCCCTGGTTTATGGTACTGCTTTTTGTGGTGGCAGGTATGAGCGCAAGATATTCCCTGGAGAAACGTGGCGGTAAAGTATTTGCTAAGGACAGAACAATTAAGTTGTTGATTCCTTCATTTGCGATTATTTTATTATTCGGCTGGATAAACGGCTGGATTACGGATTTGGAAATTGATATGTTTAAGGATGTGCCTGTGGCGGTTCCCGGCATTATTAAATTCGCTGTTTATTGTTTATCAGGCATTGGGCCTTTATGGTTTGCAAGGGAACTGTTCTTTGCATCCATGCTTCTTTTATTGATTCGTAAAATTGATAAAAAGGATAAGCTTTATGAATTGGGTGGAAAGGCAAACATTATCGTTTTGATTGCATTGTTTTTGGCGGTTTGGATCAGCAGTTTCCTTTTCAATACACCGATTATCGAGGTGTATCGCAATGGTATTTATTTCTTCACCTTCTTCCTGGGATATTATGTGTTCTCCCACGAGGAAGTGACGGACAGACTTGTAAAATGGAAAATCCCCCTTTTAATTGCTACTGTTTTGGCAGGCGTGGGATACGGCCTTCTCTTTTACGGGGAGAATTATACAACCAAAGAATGTTTAAGACATATTGTAACCAATCTGTACTGCTGGATGGCGGTGCTTGCGATTATCGGCTGTTTCAAGGCATGGTTTAACAAGACCAATGCATTTGCGACGTATATGACCAAAGCCAATTTCGGCTTTTATGCTTTACATTATACGGTAATGCTGGTATATGCATACCTTTGGGTAAGAAATACGGACTTCCCTTTGATTTGGCATTATATCGTGCCCTTGACAGCGACTATGATTACTTTGCCGGTTTTATATGAAATCCTAAAAAGAATCCCGGTACTTCGTTTCTTGATTTTGGGCATAACGAAACCTGCGAAAAAGAAAGAAGTAAAAGAAGAGAAGGCATCATAAGAACGATTAGTATATAGAAAAAATAAAAGCCCTTTTATAAGACGTCAATCTTGTAAAAGGGCTTATTGTATGTACCTGATAAAATTAGTAAGCTACGTGGTAAGTATCTTCTACCATTTCAAATAAATAGTAGTTTTCCGGGTTGAATTCTACTGACACATAGTGTAAATAGCCATCATTTGTTTCATCAAAGCACCATGTAACTAAATATCTGTCATAGGACGGATAGTAGCAATAAAGCTGATATGCTGTCATACCATCAAGTGTTACTGTGGCACCGGTAATGGATTCCTGGTCAACCTCCGGGTCGTTTAAAAGAACGGAAGAAAGGGTCTGGGCAAAGGTTTTGGCGTCTGCTATAGAACCATCGTAATATTGTATGGTTACAATGTTATTTCCGGTAATATCAGAGTATTGTAAATTCGGAACTTCAATTTCTACGTCATTCGTAAATGGCATAAAGTCGGAAGGAACATCTACATAACCAAAAATTTCATCACCGATACGTTGGGTATCTTCATATCCTGTGTCAGAAGAAGAATCTGCAAACGAGTAGAAATAAATCATATCCTGGTTATCCATGCGAATCATATCATGGTAATAAGTATCGCCATCAAGATATTCAAATCCGATATAAGCAATGATATCTTCTTCGTAAGGGCCAACATACTCACCGTATTCATAAACTTCAATGTCAGAGAATACAAGGCAGAAGTAGTCTTCGCCTTCGCCAAGGTCGCTTGTCGCTTCAAGCTGTTCGTCTTCAGTTAAACCGTACTCTGAAAGTTCGGCACAGACATAATCAATTGCGTCTTCGTTATAATACTTTGAGAAAGAAGCAATATAGTAGTTTTCTGCATCTTCATAAAGTACTGCCTGATTCTGGGTGAATAACCACATTGCATCTTCATCATCCAAATCATACCAGGCATCGGCATTTGCTAAGTCGTTTGCCAAGTCGGAATAGTCCGGTTCGGAAAGTTCTTCTTCCTCACTGAAATCGTCGAAATCAAATTCGTATTCGGATTCGGGTTCTTCCGATTCTACAATAACGGAAGTGGGACCATCAGAACCACCCATTATGTTTTGAAGCATTCTGAAAGGGAAACATCCGGTCAGGGACATCGCTAACATTGTGCAACAAAGAATTGCAAGAATCTTTCGTGTTTTCATTTCATTCTCCTTTTACATATGTTAAAATTGTTCTATCGCAACAATTTTAGCAGAATATATACGAAAATGAAAGTATAATTTGCGTAGTCTTTTATAATGATAAAAGAGATGATTCTGCCGAAATAAAGAAGAAAAGTATCATTTTATCGAAAAAGCAAAGTTTAAGGAGGGTATACCAATGGTTAATGTAAAAGGGAAATGGGCGTTTATAACAGGTGCAGCAAGAGGCATCGGATATTTATCGGCACTTTTTATGGCAGAGCGAGGATGTAACTTAATTCTTCACAGCAGGGATTTGAAACACACCAAGAAAGTTGTGGAAGAGTGTGAATCTTACGGCGTAAAAGCAGTAGCCGTTGCTGCGGAACTGGTAAATCCGGACAGTGTCAAAGCGATGCTTGCAGAAATTGATAAACTTGGCGTGGACGTGGACATTGTGTTAAATAATGCGGGAATGCAGATTGCATACCGTACGGAATATTTTGAGACACCGGTATCGGATTATACGGACAGTTTCTTGATTAATACGATTGCGCCGGCACTGATTTGCTATCATTTTATGCCGAAGATGAAGGAAAAGGGATTTGGCCGTATTGTAAATACTACAAGCGGTATTCGTCTGGATCCTTATCAGGCAGGATATTCGGCAAGTAAGGCTGCTTTAAATAAAATCACCGTGGATTTAGGTTTTACAGTGGAAGGAACGGACGTTATTTTAAGTTTGGCAGATCCCGGCTGGTGCCGTACCGACCTTGGCGGAGATAAGGCGCCGAATTCCCCCGAAAGTGCATTGCCGGGCGTGTTGGTTGGTGCTTTCGTAGATGATAAGAAATCCGGCAGATTATTCTCAGCCCAGGATTTCGCAGGAATGACTTTGGAAGATGCTGTAAAGATGGCAGAGGAGAAGGTTCAGCCTTTAGAGTCGTATGCGGATTAGAAGGAATTAGTAATTTTATTTTATAAAATAAGAGGGAATAAAGCAGTTTCAGTCTTGAAATCATTGACCGAAACTGCTTTTAATGTTATATTAATGGTTAGACGCTTTAAAGCGTTAAATTGACAAAAGCAAAATTTGGAAGGGGATTAAAATGCCTATTACAGAATTTTTAGAGAGAAATGCGAGAGAGTTTCCCAATGACGTATGTCTTGTGGAAATGAATCCCGAAATAAAAGAAGACCGTCGCGTAACCTGGAAGGAATATGAATTGATTGAACCCAGTGCCAAGACCAGTTACAGACGCGAAATTACCTGGAGTGTGTTCAATGAGAAGGCGAACCGTTTTGCAAACCTTTTAATTCAGAGGGGAATCCAGAAGGGCGATAAGGTAGCAATCCTTATGATGAACTGCCTGGAGTGGTTGCCGATTTACTTCGGTATTTTGAAAACCGGTGCTTTGGCAGTGCCGTTAAACTTCCGTTATTCTTCCGATGAAATTGAGTACTGCGTCAATTTGGCAGAGGTTGATATTCTGGTATTCGGACCTTCTTTTATCGGTCGTGTGGAAGAAATTGCAGACCGTATCAGCAAGGGAAGATTGTTAATGTATGTTGGTGAAGGCTGCCCCAGCTTTGCAGATGATTATAATTCACTTGCAGCAAACTGTTCCAGCCAGAGCCCTGATATTGCAATCGATGACCAGGATTATGCGGCAATTTATTTCTCTTCGGGAACCACAGGCTTCCCCAAAGCGATTTTACATAAACATGAAAGTCTGGTACATTCTTGCAAGGTAGAGCAGAATCACCACGGACAGCAGAAGGACGATGTATTTTTATGTATTCCGCCTTTGTACCATACCGGTGCAAAGATGCACTGGTTCGGAAGTCTTTTATCAGGAAGCAAAGCAATCCTTTTAAAAGGAACCAAACCGGAATTTATCCTTGATGCGGTATCCAAAGAAAAATGTACCATCGTATGGTTGTTAGTGCCTTGGGCGCAGGAAATCCTGGAAGCCATCGAGAGCGGCAAAGTGAATCTGGACGACTATGAATTGGACCAGTGGAGACTGATGCATATCGGTGCACAGCCTGTACCCCAGAGTTTGATTAAGAAGTGGAAGAGCATTTTCCCGAACCATGATTACGATACCAACTACGGTTTATCAGAATCCATCGGACCGGGTTGCGTACATCTCGGTGTTGAGAATATACATAAGGTAGGTGCCATCGGTAAGGCAGGCTACGGCTGGGAAGTTAAAATTGTGGATGAGAACCGCAATACCGTAGCCAAGGGCGAAGTTGGTGAGCTTGCAGTCAAAGGCCCCGGTGTTATGACCTGTTACTACAGAGATGAAAAGGCAACCAATGAAGTTTTGGCAGACGGTTGGTTATTTACCGGCGATATGGCGCAGGAAGACGAAGACGGTTTTATCTTCCTTGTGGACCGTAAGAAAGACGTTATCATCAGTGGTGGTGAGAACCTTTACCCTGTACAGATTGAAGACTTTATCCGTACCAACGATAAGGTACATGATGTAGCGGTAATCGGCTTACCTGATAAGCGTCTTGGTGAAATTGCAGCTGCCATTATTGAATTAAAAGAAGGCATGGAAATGACCACAGAAGAAATGGATGAGTTCTGCTTAGGTCTTCCCAGATACAAGAGACCCAAAACTATTATTTTTGCAGATATCCCGAGAAACCCGACGGGTAAAATCGAGAAGCCGAAGCTTCGCGAGAAATACGGTGCGGGTAAATTAATTGCAGATCAGAACAATGGTTAAGAAAGGAAATATACAATGAGCGAAGTTAAGATTATGTTAGGTAATGAGGCCATTGCCAGAGGTGCTTTTGAAGCGGGCGTGAAAGTGTCTGCGGCATATCCCGGCACACCCAGTACCGAAATCAGTGAAAATATCGTAAAATATCCCGAAATTTATGCAGAATGGTCACCCAATGAGAAGGTGGCAATGGAAGTTGCCATCGGTGCCTCCATCAGTGGTGTAAGAGCTATGGCATCTATGAAGCACGTTGGTGTTAACGTGGCTTCCGATCCCCTTTATACAATCTCTTACGGCGGTGTAAACGGCGGACTTGTTCTTGTGGCAGCAGATGATCCCGGCCTTTATTCTTCACAGAATGAGCAGGATTCCAGATGCGTGGCAAGAGCGGCTATGGTGCCTGTTTTAGAGCCTTCTGATTCACAGGAAGCCAAAGATTTTATGAAGTATGCATTTGATTTGTCTGAGAAATATGACACTCCCGTTATGGTTCGTACCACAACACGTTTGTCACATTCCCAGGGGCCTGTTACTTTGGAAGAACGTTGCGAGCCTGTAGACATTACTTATGAGAGAAATGTCAGTAAGTTTGTTATGATGCCCGGCAATGCGAAAGGCAGACACGTGTACGTGGAACAGCGTTTGAAGGCTATGGCGGAAGACGGTTGTGATATGCCCATCAACCGCGTGGAAATGAATGACACCAAGATTGGTTTTATCACCAGCGGTATTGCTTACCAGTATGTAAAAGAAGCCTGTCCCGAAGCCACTGTATTGAAGCTTGGTATGGTACATCCGCTTCCGAAGAAGTTAATTGAAGATTTCGCATCTAAGGTTGATACACTTTATATTTTCGAAGAGTTGGAACCCGTTTTTGAAGAGCAGATTAAGTCATGGGGAATCAAATGTATCGGTAAGGAAATCTTTACCGTACAGGGTGAGTACAGTGCCAATATGATCCGCAAGGCAATTTTAAAAGAAGATGTAGACGGCAAGGCGGCCGCACAGGTGCCTGCACGTCCTCCCATCCTTTGCCCGGGCTGTCCTCACAGAAGTGTATTCTCTGTATTGAATAAGTTGAAAATTCACGCAGCCGGCGATATCGGATGCTACACCTTAGGTGCGGTTGCACCTCTTAGTGTTGTGGATACCACTGTTTGTATGGGTGCAAGTATTTCCACACTTCACGGTATGGAAAAGGCCAAAGGTAAGGAATACATTAAGAACTGGGTAGCGGTAATCGGTGATTCTACTTTTATGCATACAGGTGTGAACTCGCTTATGAATATGGTTTATAACCAGGGTACAGGAACCGTAATGATTCTTGATAACTCAACTACCGGTATGACAGGTCATCAGGACCATGCGGCAACCGGTAAAACCCTTATGGGCGAGGTGGTTCCCGCGATCAATATTTATGAACTTTGCAAGGCTATGGGAATTAAGAATGTGGTAGAAGTAAATGCATTTGATACCGCAGCACTTGAAAAAATCGTAAAAGAAGAAACTGCAAGAGAAGAGGTATCCGTTATTATCACCAAGTCTCCCTGTGTACTTCTTAAGGGTAACAAATTCCCTTACAAGTGTGTACCTGTGGCAGATAAGTGCAAAAAGTGTGGTATGTGCTTAAAGCCCGGTTGTCCTGCACTTACCAAGAATGCAGACGGAACAATTTCAATTGATACCACAATGTGTAACGGTTGCGGACTTTGTATGAATCTTTGTAAATTCGATGCAATCGAGAAAGTGGAGGTGTAGTCATGGCAAATACAACTAAGAATATTATGATCGTTGGTGTAGGCGGTCAGGGTACACTTCTTACCAGCCGTATTTTAGGCGGTATCACCGTGGCAGCAGGATATGATGTAAAATTATCCGAAGTGCATGGTATGGCACAGCGAGGCGGTAGTGTTGTTACTTTCGTTCGTTACGGCGAGAAGGTAGCAGAGCCTATCGTAGAAGAAGGTCAGGCAGATGTGTTAATCGCATTTGAAAAGTTGGAAGCATTGCGTTATGCACATTTCTTAAAGAAAGACGGTGCGATTGTAGTAAACGACCACAGAATCGATCCCATTACGGTAGTAACCGGTGTTGCGCAGTATCCTGAAAACATTATCGAAAACTTAGAGAAAGAATACAGTGTATATAAAGTAAATGCGATGGAAGAAGCTTTGAAACTCGGCAATTCCAAAGTATTTAATATTATCGTTCTCGGTGTAGCAGCTAAGCATATGGACTTCTCAAAAGAAGCATGGCTTGAAGTAATTGAGAAGACTGTTCCGCCCAAGACAGTAGAAATTAATAAAAAAGCATTCCTTTTAGGATACGAAAGTTAAATATTTTTCACATCGCCTGCAGATAATAAATGCAGGCGATGATTTATTTAGGAGCATGCTGATTGCAGAAAAATGATAAGATTAGATATAACGAGGTAAAAGAAAATGATTATCGATTTTCATACACATATATTTCCGGATAAAATAGCGGCGCGCACCATAGAGGCCCTGGAAGCGAAAGCCGGCCTTACTTCGTCTACGGATGGCACGTTAAACGGCCTTCTTGCGTCTATGGAGGCTGCCGGAGTTGATATGTCGGTTATTTTACCGGTGGTAACCAAACCAAGCCAATTTGAGACCGTAAACACGTTTGCGGCAAGTGTCAATGAACAGTATCAGGGAAAACTTTTATCTTTTGGCGGAATCCATCCCGATACGGAGGACTATAAGAAGGAATTGGACCGCATTAAGGAATTAGGATTAAAGGGTATTAAAATCCATCCCGACTACCAGGGAGTTATGATTGATGATGTGCGCTATATGAATATTATTGAATATGCAGATGCGCTGGGACTTATCATACTCACACATGCAGGTATTGATATTGGTCTGCCGGATCCTGTGCATTGTCCGCCTGATAAAATGCGTAAGGTCATTGATAAGCTTCATCCGCAGAAAATGGTGGTTGCACACTACGGCGGTTGGAAACAGTGGGAAGAAGTGTATGAGTATTTGGCAGGAGAGAATTTGTATCTGGATACAGCGTTTACCTTTGACTATATCGAAGAAGATATGTTTTATAAAATTATGGACAAGCATGGCCATGATAAGATTCTTTTTGCTACGGATTGTCCCTGGGGATATCAGAAGAAAGATGTGGAGAGTTTGATAAAATTGAACTTGACTGGCGAAGTCAAAGAGAAAATCTTTTATAAAAATGCAGAAAAACTTCTTAAATTATAAGATTTTTTATAAAAACCCTTGCAATTCCTGTAAGGGTTTTGTATAATCATAAATGCTTTAGCACTTTAAAGCGTCTAACTTCTAAAGTTTAAAGCGATAGTATAAATGTGAACTGTATGAATGCGGACAATTTTACATATTCCGATAACATACATTTTCAAGGAGGCAGTTATGGCAGTAAAAATTATTTTTCTGGTAATATTCTTCGCAGTAATGATTGGTGTAGGATTATATTCCAGAAAGCATGCAACTAATGTGAATGACTTTGTACTTGGCGGAAGAAGTGTAGGCCCCTGGCTTACCGCTTTTGCATACGGTACTTCTTATTTTTCGGCAGTAGTGTTTGTAGGTTACGCTGGACAGTTCGGTTATAAGTACGGTCTTGCAGCAACATGGATAGGTATCGGTAATGCGGTAATCGGTTCATTGCTTGCCTGGGTGTTACTTGGCAGAAGAACCCGTGTTATGACCAAGCACTTGTCTGCAGCAACTATGCCTGATTTCTTTGGTAAAAGATATGACTCCAATGCGTTGCGTATCGCGGCGTCCATGATTTCTTTTATTTTCTTAATTCCGTATACAGCTTCTGTGTACAACGGATTATCAAGATTATTTGAAATGGCTTTTGATATTCCCTATGCGGTTTGTGTTATTGTTATGGCAGCATTAACCTGTGTATATGTTGTTCTTGGCGGTTATATGGCAACGGCCATTAACGATTTTATTCAGGGCATTGTTATGTTATTTGGTATTGTTGCGGTTATTGTAGCAGTATTAAACGGACAGGGCGGCTTTTATGAAGCGGTAAGACAGTTGTCCACTTTTGAAAGTGATGTGCCTGTTACCATGGGACAGCAGGGTGTATTTGTATCCTTCTTCGGACCTGACCTTCCGAACCTCCTCGGTGTTGTTATTTTAACTTCACTCGGAACTTGGGGACTTCCTCAGATGGTACATAAATTCTATGCAATCAAAGATGAGAAGTCCATTAAGACAGGTACCATCATTTCTACTGTTTTTGCAATTGTTGTATCAGGTGGTTGCTACTTCCTTGGCGGATTTGCAAGATTGTTTGATACAGATGCAATTTACAACGAAAGCGGTAAAATTGTTTACGATGCAATCATTCCCAGCATGTTGTCTACATTGCCTGATATTTTAATCGGCATTGTTATCGTGTTGGTGTTGTCTGCATCTATGTCGACGCTTTCTTCATTGGTATTGACTTCAAGTTCAACTTTGACTCTTGATTTTATCAAAGGTAACATTATCAAAGATATGACGGAGAAGAAGCAGCTTCTTTGTATGAGAATTTTCCTTGTGGTATTCCTTGCAATCAGTGTTGTAATTGCTTTGGATCCTCCTGATTTCATAGCACAGTTAATGGGTATATCATGGGGCGCATTGGCAGGTGCTTTCCTTGCACCGTTTATCTATGGGTTGCGTTGGAAAGGCGTTACCAAAGCTTCCGTATGGGCAAGTTTTGCCTGTGGCGTACTTCTTACTGTTGCCAATATGTTTTTTAAATTTATAGCATCACCCATCAATGCCGGTGCCATTGCAATGATTGCAGGTCTTATCATCGTTCCGGTTGTAAGCTTTATTACACCGAAGATGAAGAAGGAAAAAGTGGATGAAATCTTCACTTGCCTGGATGAAACCGTTGTGGTTCACAAGAGAAATTCTATCGAAGAGGAGTAATATGCAGTTTTATCTTGCGCCTATGGAGGCGGTAACAGGATTTGTATATCGCAATGTATATTATTCCATGTTTGGAGACATGGATAAGTATTTTGCGCCTTTTATCACGCCTACGCAGAAGAAAATCCTTAGAACAAGGGAGCGGAAGGATGTTGCTCCAGAAAATAATGTAGGAATGTATATGGTTCCGCAGATTCTTACAAACAATGCGGATCAGTTTATTGAAACGTGTGAGTTTCTGGCGAAGCAGGGATACAAAGAGGTTAATCTTAATCTCGGCTGTCCTGCGGCGACAGTAGTGACCAAGGGACGTGGAAGCGGATTCCTTGGGGAAACTGTGAAGTTGGAACGCTTTTTTGAAGAAGTGTATCGTTGGAATAGCGGCTTGCCGGAAACGGAGCAATTTCAAATCTCGGTAAAAACACGATTGGGGCTTGAGGATGCGGAAGAGTTTGAAGAAATTATGCCAATTTACAATGCTTATCCGCTAAATGAGGTAATCATTCATCCTAGGGTACGGAGAGTCTTTTATAAGGGAATGCCGGATTTGGATGCCTTCGCCAAAGCATTGGAAGCGTGTAAACATTCCGTATGCTACAACGGTGATATTTTCAGCGTGGAAGATTACGTAAAGCTTACGACGCAATTTCCGCAGGTTGATAAAATCATGCTTGGGCGCGGCGTGATTACTAACCCCGGCCTTGTGAGGGAAATTGAAACCGGCGTGAAAATTACCAAGGAAGAGTTACGCCGGTACCTTGACGCCTTGTATGCCGGATATTTGCAGGATCTAGGTGCTGAAACAGATGTGCTTTTTAAGATGAAAGAAGTATGGTTTTATTTGGGGACAAATTTCCGGAATAGTGAAAAGGTAATTAAGAAGATTTGTAAGGCAAAAAGACCGGATGAGTATAAAGCAGTTCTGAAAGAAATATGGCCGATCTTGGAAATGATGTATTAAACGAGTAAGCGGTATAAGTCTATCTCGATGGACGCACAAGTAAAAAGTAGCAGGTGAATTTATGAAGTATTTGGTATCGCTTTATTTTGACGATAAAACGAATCAGCAGATATTGAAATATATGACGGCTGTAGCGGAGGCGACAGGGAATGATTACATGCTTGAGCATAAGGTGCCGCCGCATATTACGATCTCGTCTTTTGAAGTGGATGCGGAAGCAAATTCAGATATTGTAGGACAATTAGTTAAGGCCTTTGGTGAGGTATTTCAAAATGCTTCTGCAGGAGTTGTACAGTGGGTTGGTACAGGCGCTTTTATGACATCTACGTTGTACTTGTCACCTGTGCTGAATCAATATTTACAGGAGCTGATGGAAGATGTTTATGCTGTTGTTTCAGCAAATAAGAATATAAAGTTAAGCAAGTATTATCGGCCTTTTCAATGGATGCCACATACGACAATAGGAAAGAAACTGGATGCGATGCAATTGGTTAAAGCATTTGAGACAGTGCAACCTGATTTTAAGGTAATTACAGGAAATGTGATTAAGATTGGATTAGCTAAAGCAAGTCCGTATGAAGATATTGTTACGTGGAATTGCGAAGAATAAAAAACGTTTGTCATTATTGTTTGACAAACGTTTTTTATAATTATGCTGTTTTTTTGTCAGAAGCTGAGTTATCTTTTCTTTTTTGGGCACGAATTACATTGGCAACCGATATTGCAATAAGTCCGATAATAGTAATTACCGATATAATCTCTGCAATGCGCCAGTAAATAGGTTCGTGGAACGATATGTCTAAAGTTCCTTCAAAACCTGCGGGGATATCAACATGGATACAATTATTGAAACCGTTAGTAATTAATAATTTAGAATCGGATTCCATAATTGTTGCGGAATATCCTTTGTAATTTAGTAATGGAACTTCAATATAGCCGTCTAATCCGTAATTTCCAACACCTATCACTACTGCGTTGCCGGTTTTGTTGATTCCGGTAAGAATAATTCCTTCAGAAGCCGCGTATCTGCCGTATATTACATTTCCCAGTTCGGTTCCGGCAGGGAAGTATTCGCAAGAATATAATTGTGTGGACGGTAATTCGTAGGTATCATATACACGATAAGGTGCACCATCTGATAAGTAGGAGTGATAATACCAACCGGTTCCAATCAGCGTACTTATGCATAACAGAATAATTGCAAGAGGCATAAAAGGTAAGTTGCGCGTTTCGCCTTTTCGATTCGATAAGTGTTTCAAAATTAAGCAGAAGCAAATGGTTAAGAACACTGTTCCGATGGAAAGGAAACGCCAAGGGAACTGAAGACTTGATACCAAAGCGGTGCCGAGCCCACAGGAGTTTGCGATAGCATCCCATGGGAATAAGTAACTGCTCATATAAATTGCCAAGGCGGAACCGATGAAACTAAAAAGAATTAGCTTAAAGTCTGAATGTTTGCGCTCGTTTTGCGTCGTTGTTAACAAGTAATAGATACATACAAAAAATCCAAGCGATAAGGTTACACCCAATCCGGGATTAAATTCATTTTGAATACCTGCTGCGGTAGACCAAGTGCCACCGGTACCTTCTTGGAATACGCTGAATATCTGCGCAAAATAAAGACCAATATTCTGCACGGAAGTTCCGCCCCATTCGGAAGAGTTTATGACAAATTCTTCCGTAAAATAGTAGTCAACAAACGGAACAATGAATCCTGCATTAATTAGTAAAGTAAAGGCCACTGTTAAAAGAAGTGACAGCAGGACTTTGGGGTGTATGGTTTTCTTAATCAATACGATGCAGGTAAGCAATGTGAAAATTGCAACCATTTCACAAGATAAAATATGTGTATGAATAATACCGGTCAGTCCCAGTGCAGGCAGGATTGCCAGTTTCCAGCAGGGCTTTGTATCTTTTTGCATAAAAATGCGATAGAGCCCAAGGAAGATTACAGGCAGGAAAATCATAGCGCAATATTCACCCACTGCTGCACGCGTATAAAGATTCAAAAGACGATACAGCGAAAGGGTATAAAGCATTGTACCAATTAATCCAAATTTATTGCTTTGGAATAAATTCTTGAAACAATAATATGCAATGAGAGTTGTTGCAATATTTACCGCAAATACAAATACCTGATATGCGTTTTGTACAGGCATACCGAGCATACGCAATACAGCCGGAAAATAGAGTAACGCATCACCATAAAATACACCTGCGGCGTAACCATAGTCAGCAGCCAGCATAGGATGAATTTTAACGGGAAAAACGCCGTTTTCCAGGCCTAACTTAATACCGTCTATACGAAGAAGATGATAAGGCAAATCGTGTCCTACTACCATATAATCCAAGAGCAAGGGATAAGAAGATAGGAGAATGATGCCGCCTAAAGCCAAAGCGGTCTTGCGCTTGGATAAATCAATGGTACAGATATAATAACCAAGTGTAATTACGAGACATAATGCAATAGCGTGCAGAAAGTCTTGTTTGGCCATAGCAGTGGTTTCATGAATGGATATTTCCGATATTTCCAAGTTGCCTTGGCCACAATAATCAACTAAGATGATTACTTCACCGGGCGAATTAACACGCATTGTCAATTCAGCAGTTCTGTTTACTGCATACATAGCGTTTGCCCCGGAAAGGAAGTTATGAGCCGGAATGTTGGGAGAATATGCCTGAATAGTATTTCCGGCGGTATCGGTACCGTAATTTACATATACAATATAACTACCGCGTGATAATTCAAGAGAATCCGTGGATGCAACTGTCCCGGCAACTGCGTTGGTTTCATTTGCATTAATTTTGTCCCCCTGCACAAGCGATTCATCACAATTTAATTCATTGGGATAGATTGTAGTGCTGTAAAGGTTTGATTTGCAGAGTACGAAATTTCCTGCAGCCAATAACAGTATGCATATTTGAATGATTAAAATTACAAGCAAGGGCTTGTTCTTTTTTAAATTAAACATAGTATTCTCCTATTTCTTTTATACTGTTCATAATTATAATATAGTAAATAGGGAAAAGCAAGAAAGTGAAAAAATATAAAGTCAGACAAATTAGTCCGTGTTTTTGTAAAAAGTGTGGTATACTGAATTCATAATCACGCAATCGATAAACAGAGAGAGGAGAACTTGTAATGGAACAGAACATGACTTTGGGTAAAAAGTATTATGCTTATGATTTGTCGGAAATTTTTGAGTTTGATGAATCAATTACATTTCTTTTTGTGTTCGAACCGAAATGCGGTAATTTAGAATTCGGTGATGACGGATATAGTGCGAGGGTTATTAAAGATGGGCGAGTGCATAAAATTGAGAACTGGGATTGTTCAAACTATAAAAATATATATTATTTATTCCATACTTCAGGGCAAGACGTGACTTTTGAAGAGTTAATTCCTTATGTGAATGAAGATGGTGCATCATTCATTGAGCCGTTAGTTGCGTTTGAGCCTATTCTTCAAAGGAATAATGTGGAATATATAGAACACGCACTTACATCATACGTTTATGCAAATGTATTATGGAAAACCGATAGCGGTTTTTTGTTGTGTAAAAACCGGTGTTGGGAGCCGGAGCTACAAAGTTGGATAGTATATTTTAATCAAGGTTTCAAAAAGATAGATGGTAAATATGAATTAAACAAAATTGAATGTAATGATTCGTCGATTGTTTATGATAAAGATTTGCGAGATGAAATGTTTGATTTATCTTTAAAACTTTACTTTGATTTTGATAATTTGCGCGATGATAACTTTGACTTGTCTTTGGAAAATGATGAAAATGAACAAAACCGAACTGAAATTTTAAACAGTCATACCGAGAAATTATCTGCGCTGCTTTTTGACGATAATGCGGAGCCGGATGCGAATTCTTTTGCGGATTTGGTATATCATTTAAAACAACATTTTCACACGGTTACTGTTTGGGGAATGCAAGGTTCCTATTTGCGTATGGCTGCAGATGATTTATTTTTGAAAAGTGATAATCCGAGTCTTAAATTAATTATATATGGGGCTTTTCAGATTACGGAAAGTAACAATATAACTTGCCCAAAGCGTTATCGTTTCCGCTGTGAAAGCGCACATGATTTAAAAACATATCTTGTCGGATATATCAAGGCAAACACCGTTGAAAAACAGACGAATTTCATTGCGAAGTGTATTATGTTAGGAAAGGCGCAGGAATTACCTGAACGAATGGACACCTTAGACTTTGAGGAATTAGACGAAGAGGAATAAAAAACATGTAGTTATAAAAAATAAAAATATGAAAAAACAAAAAGATGGACAGAAATGTCCGTCTTTTTGTTTTGTCTACTGTTAATATAAGGTTATCTTGAGAATAAAAGAAACAAAAGGAGAATTAGCAATGGAGCAAAACTTGTCTTTCGGAAAAATATATTCTGCCTTTGATTTAAGAGCGCTTTTTCATTTTGATGCAACATATGAATTTTTGTATATTCTCGATGATGATACAGATGATGAATACTACTTTTTTTACAAGCCCGGCGAGATTTTTGATTTCAAGAAAGTGGAATCGTGTGAAAAGGTGACAAAGCATGATATTTATACCCTTTCCTTTAGAGAGAAAATAGAACCGATTCTTCAACAATATCAGATTGAATATAAATTAGCGGATCCCGTTGTTGTTCATGAAAGGCTTTCTTTTTTTATAAATGATAATGGTTATATCCTATGGATTTGTCCGGAGTATGCGCCACATATCCAAAGCTGGGCTTGCGGTTTTGAGCCCGGATTTAAGACTGTAGGCGGAAAATATGAGTTAAACAAAATTAAAATGACCGACGAACATAAACACTATTTTCAATATTTTAATTCTATGTACATTTCTCCAAGTAAGGTAGAAGAGTTTAACAAAGTTAAATCGTCTTACTTCGAATTGTTTGCAAAACAGTTATTAGCGGAAACTGCAGATATCAGTGAAGAAAACTTTGTTGAGTTGTTTCTGTTTTTAGAGACGAATTTTGATGCTGTAATGGTTTGCGGTGCAGATGGTTACAGGCTTTATATGCAGCCCGAGTATGATTATAGTCGCCTTGCGCCGAAAGGCGTAAAGGAAACCGTATTTCGGAATGGTACAGGGCTAACCGGGGATGTAAATTTAAATATTGTTGTTTTAGAAGAACAAAAAGATAAAAGCATGCGTGAAAAGTCCTATACGTTTTTGTGGGAGGATTCAGATGATATCAAATCATATTTGCTGGGTTATATCAGATCAGACACCCGAGAGAAGCAGAAGAATTATATAGCCAAAAACATTATGTTAGGACGGGCTTATGAATTACCGCTACAAGCGGAAGAGTCTAATTTATAAGAAAAGAAGAACGGAAAATACCAAGTAATAAGGAGCAGTAAAAATGTTTAGAAAAGGTTTTTTTGCAGCAGTTTTAAAATCGATATTCAAGGGAGTAATTTTAACTGTCGTAATATTGCTTTTATATCAATATATCGGTTTTACGGTGATTTCTCGTGGAGAAAGCATGAAACCGACTTTAGATAAAGTAGAGCTAATGTACGCCAGTCGGATTTCTTATCATATCGGTGAACCTGAGCGTTTTGATATTGCAATCATAAAAAGTGGTTTTGATGATGATTTGTATCTGTGTAAAAGAATCATCGGCATGCCGGGAGAAGTTGTACGCATCGGCGAAGACGGTGTTATCTATATCAATGGCAGAGTCTTAAAAGAGGATTTCGAATTTGCAACGATTGAAAACCCGGGCATTGCGCGAGACGGTATCTATCTTGGTGAAGATGAATATTTCGTACTCGGCGACAATCGGAATAACAGTTTTGACAGCCGGTCCGGAGCGATTGGTCCGGTTACCCGCGAGCAGATTGTTGCCGAAGGGATACAAATATTTCGGGATTGAAAGTAAAAATAATTAATTTCATAAGAAAAATGCAAAGACGGACATAAATGTCCAAGTTTAAACGCCGAGCAATGCTAATATAAGGACGTACTTGAGAAAACCCTAAAAACAGGAGGATAAAATGAAAAAACTGAACTTATTAAAACCTGATAAAAGAACTTTATATTTAAACCACGGTAAAGGTCAGGAGGTGAACTACCTTCACATATCGGAAGACCTTACATTTGCGTCGTTAGAACAGGACGTGAAGGCCGGTGCGGTGTTGTTTAAAGACACTTTAGAGGCTGCGTCGCGTAAACCGTCGCAGTTTGTGGTGATTAAAAGTAAAAGTGAAGAAGAGGGCTTAATGGCGGTCAGCTATTTAGCAGGCACTTATAATTCGAACAGAAGAATTCCGGAAGAAGATGAAATGGAAGAACTGTGGAATTGTGAAAAAGAAACTAAAGAACTGGATATCGAGGACTTTGAGAAGGATTTCTCTTTGGACTTTGAAGAAGATTGTGAAGATGCATCTGAAGATTGGTGTGAGAGTCCTTATCGTATTCCGATTATTACGCTACAGCAATTGCAACAATACAAAAATATGACTTTTTCGCATATGGCTGAAAATAATCATTTTATAAATGGTGTTGCGGTAAATCCGTCTAAGGAACCTTATTGGTTAAGTGCCACACGTGAATCGGTATGCATACTTGTTAAGCCGGATGCGTTTTCGGTGGAATTTTTTGGGAATTTCGTCCCCATTGCGGGATTATGCAATGAGTTAAAACGTTTCGAGCGCAACAAGCATATATATGTGGTTGTTATAACTGGGGAAGATACAGATGAAGAAGATGAAACAGTGAAAGCACCGGTTGTAGAGGACTCGGAAGATTATATGGACAGCGTTATGGCAGAGCGTCAGGCGATTTGTGAAATAGTCTTGGAATATACGGCTGTATTGTTGGAAGTTAAGTGTAATAAGGAGGCGCTTATAGATTATCACGTGACCTTATTCGAAAATTGGGCAGAGGAAATGGAGGTATCTTTAACCAAAGATTTCCCTGTCAGAGAAATGGCGGTAAGAGTTACGGCTATCCGTAATAGGAATAAGTCCGAATTAATGGAAAAGGTTTATAAATTTGTACTTGCCCAGGATGGTGTGGGCACTGTTTTATGCAGTAAAGACTTTGAAATCATCAAGAAATTCAGACTTTTAGGTTTGGATGATGAACCCGGAAATGAAAATAAATCCATTCAGAAAATGGAGCAGTCTTTGGTCGGTTTGGAAGATGTTAAAAAACAGATTTATTCCATCGTAAATGTTATGAAGTATAACAAAAAGCGTGCGCTTTTAGGCTTTGGTAAAGGCGGCTTTCATAACGTACATATGATGATCGGAGCACCCGGTACAGCCAAAACCACAATTGCTAAGTTAATGGGCAATATTATGAAGGAGCAGAAACTTCTGAAAGATAATAAGTTTATTGCAATTAACGGTGCGGATTTAAAAGGAATGTTTGTAGGGCATTCCGCACCAAAAACCAAGGCGTATTTTGATAAGTATGACATCATTCTTATTGATGAAGCATATTCCATGGCCACAGGAAATGATATGGATTCCTTTAGTGAAGAGGCTATTGCACAGTTGATTATTGAGTTAGAAAAGCATGGCATGGACAAGCTGGTGATTTTTGCCGGTTACGGAGGTAAAGACGTAAGTGCCAAGGATAATAAAATGTTGCAGTTTCTCAATGCAAATCCCGGTATTCGCAGTCGTATCAACTCAACCATTTACTTTGAATCCTATAATCCGAAGCAGATGGTAGATATTGTGTATCGCCAGGCGAAGAACGGCAATTTTAAACTGGCACCGGAGGCAGAACAGCTTATTTATGACTATTTTGAAACCAGATACCAATTGCCGGATTTTGGTAACGGCAGAGAGGCGAGAAGCCTTCTTGAGAATATTACAATGCAGGCAGCAAGTCGCATAATGCCGTTAAGTTCAGCCAAGCACACCAAGAAAGCAATGCAGGAGTTGACTTATGAAGATGTGGAGGCTGCAATTCAATTTACAAAGCAGGCAAATGAAATGCAGCAGGGAAGACAGGCCGCAAAATGCGGTTTTAGAATGGAGGAAGTATAAATGCGTTTATTCAGAAACAAGGTAGAAGATATTGTGCCGGTAGGAAAGAAAAGCCACATGTTGTGCAGAAACGGCTTGGTTAAGCAACTTTATACGTTGCGCAACAAGCGCAAAAGTATCTGGGATACCATGGATATTCCTTATATCAAAGAAACGGATCATTATCTGCATCAAAGAAGAGGGCGCATACATAATCGTTTATTGCTTGTTACGGAAGATATCAATGTTGCAATGAAAACAGCCGCTTATATGAAGTTTCATGCGTTTGAATTTGAAGCGGATGCAGAGGATTTGTACGATTACTACGATTATGAGTTTGAGGGCGAGGAAGAAGAAAATGCCGATGAGATGATACAGCTTATCGATTTTAACAGTAAAGAGCTTGATGACAAAGGAATGCCGAACAAATATATCTTCTTTTTACAGGAGATAAATGAAAACAGCACGGTTGTATTTACGGGTTTGGACAATGAGATTGATATGCAGGAGAAATTAGAGGTGCTTGGTGCATGTCCGGCTGCAAATATGTGTATTGTAGTATCTCCCGAGCAGATGATGAAACCCTGGGTGCAGGAGTTGCTTATTGATATGAATTGCGGAATTTTGACCTTATCGCCTTTGAAACAATCCTATTACGAAGCTGTGTTGGCTAATCTGTTGGAAGGTGAAGCTTATAAACTTGCCAAGGAGTTGTCGGCCAAGAAGTTCATTCATATGATTCGTAAACGTCGCGGCAAGCAGTTCCGTGAAGAAGACATTGCCTGGTATTTGGATAAGGCTTTGGAAAAAATCGTAGCAAACGGACATAAAAGCAGAATCATTCAAGAGACTGATCTGCCTGAATTGTTTGCAGGTCAGCAGTCACCTATGGAATGTCTTGGTGCAATGACCGGACTGTCGAATTTAAAGAAGGCAGCTGTGGAGGTTGCGGCAATTACCAAGGAAGAAATGGCGAATGAGAAGCTTGGTGTTCTGCATAAAAATATGATTTTTGTAGGAAATCCCGGAACCGGTAAAACTACGGGTGCAAAACTTCTTGCTGATATTATGGCGGAAGAAGGAAATACCAACGCTAAGTTTGTGACAGCAGAACGTAAAAGCCTGATTGGTCAGTATGTAGGCCATACTGCGCCTAAGGTGGCTAAAATGTTTGAAGAAGCCAGAGGCGGCGTGCTGTTTGTAGACGAAGCAGGATTTTTCTTAAATGAAAGTTCCGGCGGCTTTGTAGAGGAGGCAATGAAGGAATTTATTCGCTATATGGAGGTGTATCCGGATGTAACAGTGATTTTTGCCATGTATTCCGATGAGGTGAAGCGTTTCCTGGAATTGGATTCCGGCCTGTCTTCCCGTGTCAGCAGATTCGTTCAGTTTGAGGATTACACGACAGAAGAACTCTGTGAGATTACGGTTCAAATGCTGAAAGAAAAAGGTTATCTTGCAGGTGAATATACTACGGAGGCAATAAAAGAATGCATTGAGCAAATCCGTACGGATAAACAGAAGAAATTCGGTAATGCAAGAGAAGCGAGAACCTTGGCAGAGTCAGTGATTATTACGGCGTCCATGCGCCAGTACGATGCAAAGAAACGTGCCAATATTATTACACCGCAGGATGTGAAAGCAGCATATGACAGATTGCATACGGAGTTTGAAAAGAAGCAGGTGTTTGGCTTTGGAAATCCGTCGGAAAATAACAAGAAGATATGCTACGGTTATTAATCTATGCTAAGCAAAGAAGTTATTTTTACAAACAATAAACAAGTTTAAAATTTATCATTTTATAAAATTCTAAGGAGGAAATGAAAATGGTTATTAATCCGATTGTATACGATGAAAAAGGAAAGGGAAATGATGTATTTTCCTGCAATTTGGAGAGCAGAGTGATTCATCTGGTGGGTGAAGTGACCGATGAAATGGCAGCTTCCGTAGTGGCGCAGTTGTTGCATTTGGCGTCAATGGGAGATGAGGACATCAGTCTCTATATCAACAGTCCCGGCGGTTCCGTCAGCGCAGGTATGGCAATCTATGACACGATGCAGTATATCACGCCTGACGTGGCAACGGTTTGTCTCGGACGCGCGGCAAGTATGGGCGCAGTGATTTTATCCGGCGGTGCAAAAGGGAAGAGAGCGATTTTGCCCCATGGTGAAGTAATGATTCATCAGCCTTCCGGCGGTATGACAGGTCAGGCGTCGGAACTTCTGATTGCAGCGGATCATATCAAAGAAACCAAGCAGATGTTAAATGAATTACTGAGTCAGAATTGTAATCGCCCCTTAGAGCAGGTAATTCAGGATACGGAGAGAGATTATTGGCTTCGCGCAAAGGATGCGTTGGAATACGGCGTGGTGGACACTATTCTTGGCGGTGGAGCGGCATAAAATCGGAGTGGATTATGAGTGTAAAAGGTTTAAAAAAAGCAAATAAAAGAACCAAAGAAAAGGCCGAACAGATTATAAAACAAACAATGATTCGTACCAAGGAACAGTTTCCGGTATTAATCTATGCCATTAATCTTTTAAAACCAAAGGTGATGGAAGAAACCGAATGTGAGCATTTATCTACGGACGGAGAATATTTGTTTTATAATCCGTCCAATGTAATAGATACCCTTAAAGAAGGCGGGTATAAAGCGTTAAAAAGAGAATTGCTACACATTGTAATGCATGGTCTTTTGGGGCATTTTGATACGCACATTCTTTATCGTGACCGTCAAATTATGTGGGCGTCCATGGACAGGGAAGTGGATTGGATGCTGGACGGGGTGTTGGAGCAAGAGTCGGATGCAAAGAATAATTATTATTTCTTTGAAGATGAAGATGAAGATGAATACCGGGTTGCGCATACAAAGAAGCAAATGAAGGAGTATCTGGGTGATTCTTACGGACTTGCCTGTTATTACAAAGTAAAAGGAAAAAGAGATTTGCGAAAGAAATTGCTTCAGGATTGGTGGTGTATGAAAAGTGACGACCATAAATTCTGGCTAAGTACTGCTAAGCGAATAGAGAGACAACGTGAGCAGGAAGAGGCAGAAGGGAAAAAGGGCGGTAAGTCGCAAAAGGGGAAAATCACCACTTTGCAAATGTGTAAGTTAAGCAGTGAGAAAAGAAAGGAAATTTCCAAAGCCTGGGAAACGGCAGCAATTATGCTTACCCGGGAAGCAGAGAAACAAAACGGTAATTCTATTCTAATGGCGATTCAGTTTGACAGTTCCGGTGACGGGCAAGGCAGAGGCAGCGGTAATTGGGCGAACGGAGTTAGGGCTGTTGCTGAGAATCAGAATTCTTATTATGACATTTTAATGGAATTTATGAGAATGAAGGATACGGTTAAGGAAGAACCGGATGCCATTGATCCTATGTTGTATTACTATGGATTGGAGATGTATGGCGATGTTCCTTTGATTGAGTCACCGGAAGAAACGGAGCAGTTAAATATTAATACAATATGCATTGCAATGGATACCAGCGGTTCATGTGCGGGAGAGGTGGCAAGGCATTTTGTGAGAGAAACTGCCAATATTCTTAGGGATGTCAGTCTCTGTTCTACCAAGGGTGAAATTTACTTTTGGACCTGCGATGATGAAATACAGCAGGAGAAATATTATGAGGAGATTTCAGAAGTTGATACTGAGGAGTGGGAGCAGTTAGAACTGGAAGGCTGGGGCGGAACTTCTTTTATCCCGGTATTTGAAAAAATAAAAGGGTTGCAAAAACAAAAGAAGGTTATCGATTGCCTAATCTATCTGACGGACGGATACGGGGATTTTCCGGATGAAGAACCGGATTATCCGGTGTACTTTATCCTGTCGGAGGGGAAGAAGCAACCCCATTGGCCGGATTGGATTCATTATATCAGTTTGAATATGTAGGAGGTGTGATATGGCTTTGAATAGTGGCTTGACAGAAGGTTTTGAAATTAGTATAGAAGACCCTTTTGATGAACTTGATGAGATGGATTGGGATGATATTCCAATATTAGAAAATAATGTAAAAAAAGCAGAGCAGCAAACCATAAATATGTTACGGGATTTAGAAGCATATAATGAGATGTCAAAATATGTGGAAGGGCAGACGTTAGTTGATTATGGATATGTTGCACCCAAAAAACTTTACGGCAGAAGTCCTGAAGGAACCAAGGCTAAATTGGTCCAATTGAGTTTGGATATGTACCCGGTGGTGGAAGATAGAATTCTTATGCAGAAGTGTGATATGGAATCAGGAAGTGAGGAAGCTTTTTTAGTTAATCCCGTACTGATGGCCGTGATTCTGGAAGAATACGAAATTGCAGAAAAGTTAATTGAAAAAGGATATTCTGTGGATGACAGATTCTTAGAGAAACAGATTTATATGAAAAAATCACCGGAAACTTTTGACGACTACAATTGGCATGATATCAGTATTACACAATTGTTATTTGCAAGACCGCAGATGCCGGAAAAACTGCGCTATGAAATTTGTGATGTCTTATCCTTGATACGACCGGTGTTTGATTATAACTATGATTGCCACAATAATCCGTTTTTGGAAACGGAGACGGTTATAAACAATAATAGTATTTTTAATGTCAAAAAAAATCTTATGGAGGGATTTGAGGCTATTTATCAAACAGATTCCGAACTTTTGGAAGGAATATTTGAGGGAGAGAACACTCAATCTGTTTTTTTGAATGAAATGTGTGGTTATAAAAGCGAGCAGCAGGAAAAGATATTTGACCGGCTGTTGACTTATATGGCCGGAACGGAAGATGTGCGTTTTCTGATTGAAAAGCTGGCAAAACTGTCGATGGGACCTTTCGCGAATGAGAAGGATAGTGAAATCGGAAGCGTATGGTGGAAACTTTTTCCTAAGATTAAACAGATTTGCGAATATGATGAGGGATGTACGGATGAGTGTATTCAAGTGTTAATGGATAATTATAATTTGTATACGCCGGAAAACGGAAGGATTAGTAAACATCTTCAAAAAAAGATAGAACTGCATACAAAGAGGCAACTTCAACGATTGGAAAGGGCAATCAGGGACTTGTGTACAGTAGATTACACGCAAGAGAAGCTGATGGATTATTTGTGCAAGTGTATGTCAAGCGACGGACTTGGAACACAGTGGATGAGTATCGAGCGTGTCAGCTGGTATCTTAACTTCTGGAAGTCGGTATTAAAGAGAGAATGGAGACCTATTCGTTTCGATAAATCTTTTTTGGAAATACTGGATGCAATATTAAATTATAAAGTACATTACAGTAATACAGATGAAGGAAAGGAGCAATGCATACAGCAAAGCATTGATTTGATAGAACTTTTGGATGGTGTTTCCTACGAAGAATGCCCAATAAAAGAATTCGGATATGAGCAGGCTGATTTTATGAACAAGGTAATGCAGCTTGAGAGTGAAGAATTATTTATGTTGTGTGTAGAGAAAAACCTGATTCCAAAGGAAATATTGCCCATAGCGGCAGATGCGGCATTGGAATTGGGGTACACCAAATTGATGCCTTCGATTATTTATTTACAGTCGCAGAAAGGAGTATGTTAATGTATACAATTGCAAGAGCAAAGGAATCCGTTAAGAACGGAATTAGAGGATATTTATTAAAAGACGCAAAAGGAAATTATGTAATGAAAGAGGTAAATCGTCTTCCCTTTTATCTGGAAGGCGAGCCCGGCATCGGTAAGACTGAAATTGTAAAACAGATTGCGGACGAATTGGGAATTGGCTATGTAAGTTTCAGCTTAACCCATCATACCCGTAACAGCCTTCTTGGCTTGCCGGTGATTAAGGAGTTGGAGGAAGGTGATAAATATACCTGCTATACGATGTCGGAAATCATTGCCAAGGTTTTAGAGGCGGTGGAGCAGGGGCATAAGGAAGGAATCCTTCTGTTGGACGAGTTTCCCTGTATGTCAGAGACCATTATGCCCACTATGCTGGCTTTTCTTCAGACGAAGAATATCGGTACCCACCATTTGCCGGAGGGCTGGGTGATTGTATTGTGCGGTAATCCTACGCAGTATAATAAGTCCGCGAGAAACTTTGATGCGGCGATTATGGACCGTTTGCGTAAGTTGGAGATTGCCTTCGAACCGGAAGTATTTGTGGAATACGGTGAGAAAATCGGGCTGCACCCCTGCATTGTGGAATATTTGAAATCAAATCCCGGCAAGGTATACCACTATGAGAAGAAGGATAAAAACTTTGAACTTATAACCTGTCGCGGTTGGGAGAATCTAAGTCACATGCTGACGGCATACGAAGCCTTAGAGCAAAGTTTTACTGCCGAGGATGTAAAACAGTATTTGAAAGCTGAATATAATGCGAACGATTTTTATCAGTATTATATGCAGTATTCTGCCGGTTTGCAGGCAAAGGATGTGGAGAATATTTTAAAGGGTATTCGTATCCCTGCATATGCCAAAATCATCAAGGAAAAGGACTATAACTTAAGATGGAGAAGCGTGCAGAGTCTTTTGGCAAAACTGAGTGAAGAGATTTCGGAATATCGTGAACAGGTGAAAAAGCTATCTGATATGACTCGTTTAAAGGAGACCATAGAGAAGAGCAGGGCTGAAATATCTTTTGGGGTATATGGTTCCTGTACCGCAAGACAAATCATAAATGATGCAGTAAGGAGTATAAATTTTGAAATTGCAGAACGCGAATTAATCGAAGTTTGGAAACAATGGGCATCGGGTCAAAACAAGGGTTACGACATGGATGTTCTTAATGATGTCGGAGTAGATATTTTATTGCAGATCTACGCTGAGTGGCGTTTAGATGAGCAGACGAAGTGTGATTTGCTTGGGCAGCAGGCATCGGAGAAACTTACCCACATTATGACGTTTACACAGAAGATTGATTCGGAGAAGGCGTTGATGGAGATGCTGTTCTGTAAGTTGAACGAAGATAAGGATATTTTAAAACTTCTGAGTACATATCCGAATGATTTGTATTTGAAGGAATGTAAGAAACGATATGGGGTCAGCTAAGAAAGTGAGGAGACGAAAAAGTGTCAGAAAGAGCGTTAGCGCATATAGAAAAAATTGAGTGGGTAAAACCCATCGAAGGCGCCGACAACATTGAGTTAATCGGTGTTCTTGGATGGGTATGTATTGCAAAGAAGGAAGAATTTAAAGAAGGTGATTTGGCGGTGTATATAGAGATTGACAGCCGTGTTCCTAAGGAAGATGAAAGATTTGCGTTTCTTGCGTCCAGGAATTATAGAATTAAGACGATGAAGCTTGGAAAGTTTCAGGTAATAAGTCAGGGACTTGCCCTACCGGTTGCATTATTTCCGGAATTAAAAAATGTGAAGGTGGGAAAAGATGTAACGGAAAAACTTAAAATCACCTACGCATCGGAAGAAGATATCGTGCGTAAGATGAGTGCCACCGAATTAGGTTATATGGAATTGAAACAGCGTAAAAGCAAATTTTTTAAGAACCCGTTAATCAAACAACTGATGAGATATGCCTGGGCGCGTAAAGTAATGGTTACACTATTTGGGAAAAAGCAAGATCGAAAAGGCGGTTTCCCTAGATGGATTGTGAAAACCGATGAGACGAGAATTGAGAATGCACCATTTTATTTAAACAGCACCGAACCATGGATTAAAACAGAGAAACTGGACGGAACGAGCTGTACATACGCAGTGTCTAAAGTGGCAAGAAATAAATATGAATTTATCGTTTGCAGTCGTAATATGCGTCAAAAGAGCCGGTTTCAGAGTACATATCATGACGGAAATATATACTGGGAATTAGCGGATAAGTACGATATCGAGAAGAAACTAAAAGCCTATGCCAAGAAGAAGGGATATCACAAACTTGTATTACAAGGCGAAGGAGTAGGTTTGGTACAGGGAAATCCGTATAAGTTAAAGGAAAACCGCTTTTATGCTTTTAATCTGGTGACGGACGGTGTCCGCAGAGGTACGGAAGATTTGGTCGCATTTTGTGAGGAATATGATTTGTTGCATGTTCCGGTTGTAAGCAAGGCATATATGCTTCCCAAAACCATGGAAGAGATGAAGCTGGAAGCTGACGGATACAGTGAACTGAATCCGCAGGTAAAAAGGGAAGGATTTGTATACAGAAGTCTTGATGGCCAACAGAGTTTTAAAAACGTGTCGAGAGAGTACTTGTTGAAACATAGTCAGTAAATAGTGGATGATGAATTTATGTGTATGGGTATTGAGTGTATGCATTTACGAAAAAAGCTTGCCGATTGGCAAGCTTTTTATGTTGTATAATTATTTGCTTTTAAAGTCATTCAAGGTTAACGCAGGTTGCTGAAGTACCTTTTCGTAGGTTTTTACGGTGTTTGCCAATTCTTTCATCACGTCTGTAACCAGTTCGTGCGGGTAGAGTGCCGTAACCGAAGTATGCTGCTGTAAGCAGAATTGCAAAATATTATCATACTGTACTTGGCGGATACCGATGGCCAGGAAGTCCTGCGGGCGTCCGTGGAAGTCAAGTTCATCTTCCGAGTGTGGTATCGGAGACGGATAAATGCGCAAATCCGTACCAAAGGCATCAATCAAAATTGATAAGGTATTGGCAGTACATTCAATAAAACAGTCCTTATAATCCGTATCATCATAGATACCCATCAAAGGATAGGTCGCAGTATATTTGTCGGCAAGAAACTCGTATTTCTTGTTCTTAAGCGGTTTTATAAAAGGCATAAGCATAGGCGGTACTTTATCACGGGATTGCTTGATGGTAGCATCATCTTCCGTCACTACCGGCTTAATCGAAATAATACGGTCTACGCGGAAATGTACAGGGTTTTCGTGTCCGCTATGGGTTGCTAACAGATAAAAGGAGCCGCTGTTCCATACAAAGGCATAAGGATTCAGCTTGTAAGGTTTCTCGGCATTTCGCGGGTGAAATTGTATTTTAAGTCCTTTGGGATCCAAATCGTATACACCATAAACGATTTCAATTTGATAGCCGTTGTCGATGGCATCATACAGCTGGTTAATATGACGGAGCAGGGTTGAGTTATGGTAGATATTTGTTTGTTCCTGCTTACTTTGTTTATCTAATCCGCCAGAAACATGCGCCTGCGTATCAATTTGATTCAGTAAGGTGGATTCGTCCAGTTGCATGCTTGTCAAAGTCATTTCCCGGGAAAGGAGATATTTTTTCTCGGCTTCGGTCAGATAGCGGTTGCTGGTAATGGCACCGCAAACCAGGGACAAATCGCTTTCGGTCAGTAAAGGTTCAAAATAGAACTGACTTTGCTTTTTGGTGATGTTGGATTTCTTTTCGTTAGACAGTTCCACCACGTTACCGCCGAAGGTAAGCCATAAGGTATTGCTGATAATTTCTTCGTCCGGGCTTTGTTGCATGGAAGTCAATAATTTTAACTTACGGAGAATTGTTTTTTCGCTATGTTCTTCGTCGGTCAAAGACTCCATATGATGCGCAATTTTGGCCGCAGATAAGGGGCTTTCCTTGGAAGAAAGCTTTTTTAGAATAAATATGATAAAAGAAAGTTCCAACTGCGTCATTTGCTTGGAACGTTCTGAAGTAGGTGCTTTTTTCTTCTTTTGGACAGCAGTTTTGGTATTCGGCATAGCGTGCGGTCCCCCTTTTCTAAAATTATCATAAGTATATCAAAAACCATAAAGGCTGACAATAAAAACGGGTATAAAAAGGCAATGTTTAACTTTATTATATGTAGTGATTCGGAAGGATGTATGTTATAATAAAAAACAGTATAAAATTGGCGAAAGAGGTATTCTATGCAGTTTAATAAATGGATTGAAAATACAGAAGGAAGAAAGTTGATTCTTACTGACAGAATCATGAACGGAAATCGTTTGTTGCGTAAATATAATAAGGAAAAAGGGAAGGATATTGTCGGGGCGAAGTGTCTTACGTTGCAGCAGATTGCGGAGGAATTTCTGTGCGCGTATACAACTGTTAGCAGTGAAGAAAAAAGCATCGAAGTCGCCGGAGCAGATTCCTGTGCCTATGTGATGAATGAACTGATTCGTACGCATTCGTTTTCTTTTATTCCGCAAGAGTCAATCTGCGTTCAAACTGCTGAAAGTATTTTACAGAGCATCAATCAAATCCGCATGAATCGTCCTACGGAAGCTTATTTGAATGCGACTGAACAGAAAGTGGCGGATATTAAAGAAATTATTAGCTTGTATGAAGATGCACTGACAAATAATGGACAGTGTGATATTCCTTTGCTGCTTAAGCAGGCAATGGAAGTTTTAGATAAAATAGATAAAGATGAGTTCTTACTCTGTATGCCGCATATGTTGAAGAGTAATTTTGCCATTATGACCGATTATGAGCTTACCGTACTGGAAGAGGCATTTGTGAACAGAATACTGGATTTGCTTGGTAAAGAGCTTACCGTGCTGGAGTTTTACGGCGAAGAAACCGGTCAGAGGGATGTTAAATATGAGTTTTTCAGCGCTTATGGTATTGTAAATGAAATTGACTATGTAATCGAGCGAATTGTGAAAGAACGCATCCCTTTTGGCAATGTGAATTTATCTTATACCGAGGACGGATATGAAACTTTTATCGAGGGTGCCCTGGAAAGCAAAGGAATTCCCTATTCGTATCTTACAGGAAAGAAGGCGACGGATTCGGATGTGGTTCAGTTTGTTTTGAGCATTCTTGAGTGGGCAAAGGATGACTTTTTATACGAGAAGCTTTCGTTTGTAGTCGATAATCCGTTGATGACATTTGGAAATATCGTTGATAAAGAAAATGAAGTTGCAAAGACGAATCCTGTGACTTGTTATAATCACTATTTGCCGAAAGGAATCGGTTGGGGTAAGGAAAGATACATCGATTGCGTTAATCGTGTAAAAGCAGATTCGGAGGCGGAAGCGAAATATGTGTACTTCAATGAATTTCTGATGGATTTAATTGGGGCATTTGAAGAGATTGCTAATTGCGGAGCGGTTTATGAGAAGTTGGTTGCGGTTTGCGATAAGTATTTGACGAAAGTGAATCGTAGCAACAATGAAACCATTAGGGTTTTAAAAGAACAGATTCATGTATTAAAGCAAGCCGGTGTGCAGGACGGTGCAGAGGCAAGTCTGCGTTTTATTCGTGAGCATTTGAAAGGTTTAAGTATAAAAAGTAGTGAAGACAGCGCTGCTGTTAATGTGATAAAAGTCGGAAAACTGGAAGTGTTGGAACGTCCGTATAATTTTATAATCGGTTTGTCTGCAAAGCAGTTTGCCGCAGACGTCAAAGAGTCACCGGTTTTATCGGATGAAGAGTTATTAAGGTACATAGAAGGTAAGATTACTGTCAGCAAAGATATAAGCATAAGAAAACGTGAAAATTTAGAACGCAGTTTAGAAACGCTTTATAAGGGAAGTATCATTATGGGATACACTATTTTTGATACTGTTGATTTGAAAGAGAGTTCCCCTTCGGTATTTTATATTGATTATTATGAGAAATATGGTAACGGAAAACAGGATTATCATACTTATCAGGTGGATGAAAGACCGATTATTACTGCGGCGGCAAGCATTTGGGACTGGGCAGAACAGGAAGTTTTGCCTGCTGATGAGGAAATTACTAAATCAGACAGTGAAGAAACGGATGAAGTTGATGAATTTGATGTTTGCGAAAATTATGATGGCGAAGAAGATTACGATGATTATGAGATAGATGATGATGACAGGACAGTTGTGGATGTGACGATGAGTCCCAGTGCTTTACAGACGTTATTGGCCTGTCCGCTGAAATATCATTATTCTTATGCGGAGATGTTGCCCAAGCGTGATTTTCATAAAAAGGATGATTCATCATGGTTGAATCCGGCGGCAAAGGGAAACTTATTTCATTACACGATGGAGCAATATTGTAATGATGTATATAAAACGGATGAGATAACACAGCCTGACCTAAGCCATAATCTGTTCGAAGAAATTTATGAAGATGTGGTTCAAAAAATACTGGAGGAGAGGGCATATACTTCAAAGGTCGTATTCGAGAAGGAAAAGGCGGAATGGAAAGACGCTATCCGGGAGTTTTTATGTGATTTCCAGAAAGAATTTTATCAGGATAATCAAAAGGGTAAAAAATGGCGTATTCTGGGTTCGGAAGTAGATTTTAAAGATATTGAATATTACATTTCCGGTCAGGATCCTGATAATGACATTGATGTCAACATACATTTTAAAGGTTCCATCGACCGATTGGACGGATATGTGGATGCGGATGGCAAGTTGTGCTTGCGTATTGCGGATTATAAAACAGGCGATCAAAAGAAGAAAGTTAAGGAAATCAAAGAAAATAAGCAGATTCAGCATTATGTATATGCGTGGGCAGCCTTGGAATACGTGGAATCGCATAAGGAAGAATTAGAGCAGTTGTTTGGTTGCAATATTACATCTGTTGTAATTGAAAAGGCGGAGTATGTATTCCCGTATGAAAAGAAAAACGAACGTTTTATTGATGTGACCGCTGTTTTGAAAGGGGCGGAGCAGAACGGAAGTTATTTCCTGCCGGAGGACGTTGAAAATAGTGCATGGAATGCTTTGGCGTTTAGTCAATATGAAGATGTAAAAGAATGTTTGGAGCAATTTGTTCCGTGCACAACTCAAAAAGAGTTGGATAATTTTTGCAAATATTGTACCTACAAAAGGCAGTGTCGTCTCTGGACCGGTTCGAAGTATTAATACGCAAAAGTAAGATGAAAGCATAAGGTGAATTATGAACGAAGAAACAAAACGACAAAATATAATAGAAAATTTATCAGATAATGTATTTGTGGAAGCCGGTGCCGGCGCAGGCAAGACAACTCTGATTGTAAAAAGAATTATTAATCAATTGAAATCCGGTATTGAACCCGGTGCAATTGTGGTAATTACTTTTACAAATGCGGCAGCGGAAGTATTAAGAAGCCGTATTACGGAGCAGGTGCGAAATGCTTGTAAGGACGAGAAATTATCCGATACAGAACGTCAGAATCTTGAAAGTGCAGTTTTGTATTTGGATTTGATGAATATTTCCACTATCCACAGTTTTTGCTTTAAGTTATTGCAGGAGCGTGTTTTTGATGCCAAACTTCCGATGGATGTTGCTTTGATGGAGAAGGATGAAACAAAGGTGCAGCATAGTCGTTTCTTCAGTAGCTGGATGAAACAACTGACAAAGGCAGATTGGGAAAATTTGTTGCGATGTAATGACAGCAATTATACTGCTACAGAAAATGTACGTTGTTTTTTTGATATGATTTGTGAATTGCCGGATGATACCGTGATTCAATATGATCAAAATGCGTGCAATGATACCGGTGAGGCAGAGGCCAAAATTCTGGTGGATCAGTTTGCTGTGATGTTGTGTCAGATTATGGGACGTTGCACAGGCACTCAAGGGTTAACAATTGAAACGCTTCCTGATAAAAATTTAAGAGCTGTCGGTGGAAAAATCAAAAAGTATTTACAGGAACCAAAGGTTCCGTATATGAGTATTTTAAAAGAGTTGTCAGGGAAATTCACCGGTAAAACAACGAAATATATTAATGTAAAAAAGGCGGATATACCTAAGGATATTACTGAGGATGATATCGTAAAGATGGATGTGCAGTTGCGTGATTTTAGTGAGGTTACCCATGCAACGCGCATAGAGGAGTTGTTGTATCAATACAACAATTATAAGTATACAATGCATCTTATTTATGCCATAAAAGCCAGAGATGCTTATAGACGTCAACGTGCTTATAGCGCTGTAAGCAATGATGACTTATTACAGAAAACGCATCGCTTGATTTGTGAAAGTCCGGAAGCCGGAGAATACTTTGCAAAGAAAATCAAGTGTATTTATGTGGACGAGTTCCAGGATACAGATCATATTCAGGAAGAATTCATTTGGAAACTTGCAGTGCGAAATGATGATGAAACGAAATTGCGGGATGGCGCTTTGTTTTTGGTAGGTGACCCGAAGCAGTCCATTTATCGTTTCCGTGGCGCGGAGCCGGAGGTTTATTTTAAGGCAAAGGCAAAGATGGAGAAGTTATCAAATGCAGCCGTATATTGTCTGGATTATAACTTTCGATCCAATGAAAAAATTATTTCTTGGGTAAACAGGGAATTCAGAGGACGCAATATCTGTACGGGCGGATATCGGGATATGGTGTATCGCAAGGAATTGCCGACGCAAAATGATGCAAAGACACTGGCAGGTGTTTATTATTATAAAAATCCTATAGATAGTTGTACCAATATGGCAGAAGATGCAAATAAATTGGTAAATTTGATTTATAAAGCCAAAAACAGCGGATATAAGATTTGCAGATATGATAAGAATAATCAGCCGTTTTGGGACGAAATAAAGTATTCAGACTTTTTGGTATTGTGCAGTAGCCACAAAGATATGGACGGATATGTGGAATTGATGAAGGAATACGGTATTCCTGTGCAGGTATATGGTGAAATTCATCTGAATGAAAGCAGAGTATTAAACAGTTTTGTCAGATTGTTTGAGTATCTTACACATCCTTATGACAGATTAAAAAAAGCCGGGGCCGTAGAATGTCTGCAAAAGAATGATATTTGGAAAGAAACCGTATTAAAACGACTTTGCAAAGAAACAAAAGGCATGGGGGCCTCCGGAATAGCAACTTATTTGCTGCAACATCCGGAATTGATGTTGCCTCAGGCAATTACGATAAGCAAAGCGGAGTTTAAATCCGTACAAACTATGTTACAGCAGATGGTTGAAAACGTTTTAGCATCCAAGGATAACAGTGCAGATGTTATAGGAGAGCAGTTTTGGAACTACAGCGAAGGCGTGATTGAGCGTGAACTTTCGTTAAATGCAAACGAAGAAGCGGTGCGTTTTATGAATTTGCACAAAGCCAAAGGGTTGGAAGGCAACATTGTAGTTCTGGCGAAAAGAAATGAACATAAGAATTTTAGAGGTTCTTCTTTCCGACAGGATGGTGTTTATTATCCGATTTGTAAAAAAGAAAATCGTGCAGTAGAATGGATATCTTATCAAAAAGATGCAGATGTGTATGCGAAAGCAGAAAAGGATGATGAAGAAGAAAGAATTCGATTGGAGTATGTGGCGGCAACCCGCGCAGAACAAGTGCTTATTGTGATGGATGCAATAAGTGATAATGCTATGTTTTCGGATTATAATATTGTTTCAATGGTTGATAATAATACCGTTGCGGATTTGATTGATGACGGACAGAAGATTGAAATCCCGAATGAACAGCAAAGCATATTAGAGCCGACAAGTGTTAAGGCAAAGGTGGAAATGACGGAATTAGGTATATTACAGGATTCACCGGTATACAAGGCTTACAGTCCCAGTGATTTTGAGACGGCATCCAAAATAAAACAGGAAATCCTTGCGAATTGCAGTGAGAAACAGACGACCAGAAGGCCGAAAGGTAATATTTTTGGTACGGCCATGCATCGTGTGTTTGAATTATTAATTGAGCGTTGCAGAGTTGATTCAGCAATGGATGAATCTCAAAAGGATAGAATGATTGATATTTGTGTGCGTCAGGCAATCAAAGAAAATATGGCTGATATTGCATCGCAAGAATTGGCTTTATATGAAGAATATTTAGTCAAAATGGCACAATGTTTTATACAGTGGGCGAATAAGACCGGAATATTGAAAGATGCCGGAGAAGTTTATACGGAATTGCCGTTCTCATTTTATGACGACACAATGGAAATGAAAAACGGCCCAGAAAAGGTTTGGATGAACGGAACTGCAGATTTAGTTATACAGGAACAAAACGGAAGTTATGTCGTGTATGATTATAAGTCGGATCGTGATGTATATCTTACAGAGGAAGAGTTTGAAATTTCGTTGAAAGAGAAGTACAGCGGTCAGTTATATATGTATCGACAGGCTGTCAGCAGGTTGTTCAACATTCCGAAAGAAAACGTCAAGTTGAGAATTGTTTCTTTTATGGGTGATGAAGATATAACCTTGAAGTGTACGGAAATTCCGTAAAGAAACTTCTTTGCTGAAACTTTGCCACTACCTTTGCTAATATATTTTCAGATGAAAAATATATGAAGAGGTATGGTGAGATGGTTAATATTTTATATTATTTGATCGTTGCAATTATGTGCATTATGGGTGTGGGTAGTGTTGTGGCAATTGTAGGTTATATGTTTGTTATCATTATTCAGAAATTTTATCGCAAACTCAGATACGGAATTTCTTTGTTTGATTAGAAAGAGTTGCTATAAAATTAATGTAATTATGAAATTAAGAAAAATGAAATCCTTCGGGCCGGTTCTGGCATAAGAACCTGTCCGGAGGATTTTTTTGCACGAAAAAAGACTATTTTGTCATCAAAAGGTAAGTTTTTGATTTTACTTGTCGAAATAAAAATGATATTATTAATATATATGCCCAAAAGAAAGTGGTTGTTATGAATAATAAAAAGAATTTAATTTGGCAGCTGGGCGTTGGCTTACTTATCAGTATCGGTATTGCATTATATTTGGGATTGACGTCTTTTGTGCCTACGGGTAATGATATTTTTGGCCATTTGTACAAAGCTGAAATTTTATATGACAATTTAAGACAGGGAAATTTATATCCTCTATATACGACAGAGTGGTATAACGGAATTCAGCTGTTCCGTTACTGGCCTATTTTTACATATTACATTATTGCGTTTATTAATTTTATTACGAGAAATATATTTACCGCATATTATGTGTATGTGGGTCTTACGTTTTTTGTGTCCTATATTGGATTTGTTTTGATTGCAAACAGAGAGAAAAAGGGTATTTTCATTTTATTAGGCATTGTGTATTGGTTCCTTCCGGATTGCTTGCGTGTGCTTTTTGGAGAAGGAAACCTGTCCCGAGTAATGATTTATTCTCTTTTGCCGTTGTTTTTCTATTTTTATACAAATCTTTTGGAGCATAAGAAACATTTTGTTGTGACCTCGCTAATGATGGCGTTATTGGTTTCAACACATTTTATGCTGGCTGCTATGTGCGCGATTATTTTCACCATTTACGGATTCTTTAAGGGATTAAAAAATAAAACACAATGGTATGGACTTTTGGCAATTGTGGCCGGTATTTTGATTGCTGGCATTCTTTTATTACCCGGCTTGAGCGGTGGTTTGGTTTCGGATTCCTCTTCAGCAGCAGTGGATACCATTGAAGATTGGAGTCAGCCGATTTATGTGTCTTTGAATCCGTTTACAAGAATGTCGGGAACTAATTGTTCTTTTGGTTTGGGTGCCTTTATTATGGGCATCGTTGCTTTAATTTGTGCAATTCGAAACAAAGAAGAAAAAAGCGGTATCATAGTGGGGCTTATTTTCTTTATATTGTCGGACTCAATGTTTACAGATATATTTAAGCAGATGCCTATGAGTCAGGTATTTTGGATGTCACGTTTTGCACAGATGTGTTATATTTTGATTTTATATGATTTTGGACGATTAAGTTTGAAAGCATATTGGAAATATATCGTTGTAGCAATTGCAATTATTGATATTGTTCCGTCTATGGCATTTTGGAGTGTCAAATCGGATTTAAAACATCAGGAAAATGTGTATTTATTAGAATCAGCTGTCGCTAACACGCAGAATCGAATGGGATTGGTAGATGAAAGTTCGTTTGGTTCTTATCCTTCGTATTATGTGCTGGAAAAAGATATACCTTACATTCAGGGCTGGGCAATTCAAGGTGCCGGAACAAGCGAAAATATTATTACAATGACGGAGAGTATTCAGCAAGGATATTATGGCTATACGTTCCACCAGTTATTAACTATGGGCGCGGATTCCGTTATTGTAAAGAAATCATTTGTAAAAGAACCGGAACGATTTATGGAAGTTGCAGAAACATACGGGTATATTCCTGTACAGGAAAGTGATGAAGCATATCTTTTGGATTTACAGAATGTTGATGGACAGTTTGGATTACAAAGTGATTTTAATAATCTCGCAATTGGTTCTTCGTCCATTTATATTTCGTACCTGTATCCCGGATTTGAGCAGGGGCGTAGCGATTGTCTTACAGATTACACAATGGAAGAATTGTTACAGTATGACAAAATATACTTGTCTAATTTTGAATATGATAGTGTAGAGCATGCGGAAGAAATTGTACAAGAATTATCGGATTCTGATGTGGAGGTCTTTATTGATTGTACACATATGCCGATTAATGTATTATCAATCTCTGAATTTCTGGGTGTAGAAAGCCGTTTTATCAGTATTTCGGAATTTGACCGATTGTATTATGAGGATATGACGGTAGACCTTGATATGCCGTACGAATGGTACGCCACATATTTGCTTCCGACGGAAGAGGCGGATATGCAGAGATATACTTATCAATTCGGTACGCAGACGTTAGATTATATTATCAAGAAAGAAAATATTACTTTTGTGGGATTTAACTTGGTTTATTTGTATTATGATACGCCCAACGAAGAATTGTTGACATTGTTAGATGAAGTGTTTGGAATTACGGTGGAAGATCGGATAATATTTGAATCGATAGTGCCGATTGATGTTGAATACGGATTAAATGAAATACGAATTGAAACGGAAGAGTCGGTTAATACAACGATTGCTTTTCAGGATAATTTTAAGAGTGAGCAGGAAATTAGGGAAGTAAACGGTATGTTGGTGGTCGATAAAGGAACCACGATAGTAAATATTTATTATAAGCATTTTGTAATTGGAATGTTATGTTCGTTGTTTGGAGTGGCATTTTTATTGTTTGTCAACTTTAAGTTTATAAAAGGACAGGAGGGAAAAAGATGAAAAAGGGTTTTAAAATCGCAACATTATTGTCATTGTGTTTGGTTTTTCTTTGGGGAAATGCGTTGTTAGTCAGTGCATCGGATACAGGTATGTCTTATGACAATTCTTTCTCTCTGAAAGACGGACAGTCTATTTCCATTGACGGAGATTTTTCGGATTGGGCGGATGTTCCCTGTTCTTATGAATATAACTGGGATAATTCAGAAAATTGTTGGGTTAATGGCGTGTGGATAGACGGGGAGGTATATTATACAGAACCGGGTACCTATTCTACAGATGTGCGTCATATGATGCAGATGTATTGCGACGGAGATTACATTTATATTCATATTATATATGGTCGTAATTATCGAAGCAGATTGAATGGTGATGATTTCCGGTTGTATATTGGTGATGAAGTAGCATCTTATCAAGTAGTAGGTGAAGACGGAAGTGATATCGCAACGATGTTAAACGTTGCGCCGGGATTATATCCTGTGGAAATTCGCCATCGTGATTCAAAGCTTTCCTTTTTAAACGCAGAGGGTACGAATGGTTATTTGTCGATAAAAGAAGATAATATCAACAATGAGTTGGAAATTCGTATTCCGTTGGAAGAGTTGCAACGCCAAAATCCTAACATTAATTTAGAAACAATCAGTACGATAGAGTTTTTTACACCGAACTTGATGTATCGAAGAATTTCGGCAGTGGGTACATCTTCTGCGCCCGTAGTTCTCGCTGCTTTGTGTGGTGGTATTGTATTATGTAGCCTTTTATTGCAAAAGAGGAGAAAGCATGGGAACGTATAAATACAGTTATCGCTTTAATGCAAAACACAATACTTCAGGAAGAGAGGGAGCGGAACATACTCATTCTTTTGAGGTTGTATTTTATATTAAGCAACAAGTGCAACTTTTCTATGTGGCAGAGGCAATGATTAATGATTATATGAGTAAATATGTAGGTGCGGATTTGAACGAAATACTATTGTTCCGCCCTACGATTGAGAATATTGCTGAAACAATTTATGAAGAAATTAACGTTCTTTCCATAGATTTTGAAGTGGTCCGTCTGGAAATGAGTGATTCTCCCGTACAGACTTATATTATAGGAGCTGAAGAGTTTTGATTTTAAAAATTATATTATTTGTGGTATGGGTATATGCACTTACGGTATTAAAAAGAGGAAAATTAGGTTTTTATTATTTCCTTGTTGGAAGTGTGGGTACTTTTCTGACATTGCTTAATTTTATGCCTTATTTTAAGGATTACTTTATTTATGCTTTCGTGTGGGCACTTGGTGGTATCGGTGATTTGACGGGGCTGTATGAAAGCTATGCCCAGTACGGAATGTTCTTTATCAATCATAATGATACGGTAATGTCGTTATATGTGGATATGGAGTGTTCCGGTATTATTGAAATGATGGTATATGTCTCGTTACTGGCGTTTTTCCCTGCATATAAGCCTATTCAAAAGCTTGTTACAGGTATTTATGGTATCGTGTGCATATGTATTTTTAATTTTATCCGAATTTTTACAATTATTTGGATGATTTTTACATTTGGCACTCCTGTATATTCTCTTGCGCACGCTATTGTGGGAAGAATTATTTTTTATGTTCTGACGGTTGCACTGTATTTCTATGTATTTACAAGACACCAGGTTATAGGACAAAAGGTAGGAAAATTTAGTTATGAGAACTTGGATGATAAACAATGAAATATTGTTCTGGTTAGCGTGGGTTATTCTTCCTCTTATTGTTGAAATTATACCTTCTGTGTGCAATTTCTTTCTGCTGATGATTAAATATTTTCGCAGAAAAAAAGTGGAAGATCCGATATTGTTTCCGGAAATTACAATTATTATTCCTGTTTATAATTCGGCGGATACGCTTCGAAAATGTCTGGAGTCTATTCATTTATCCAATTATGACAATCGTTTGATTACGGTTTTTCTTGTAGATAACGGAAGTAAGGATAACAGTTTTGAGATATTTGAACGTTGTCAAATGGAGTATTCGGATCTTACAATGCAATGGATGGTATCAAATCAGGGTAAGTCTAAAGCATTAAATAAGGCTCTTTTTAACAGTCGCGGAAAATATATTATTAATGTGGACAGTGATGGACGGTTTGAAGAGAATGCAATCCGAAATATTGTAAAACGTTTTGAAAAAGAAATGAATGTCAATAGTTTTACGGGTGTTATTTTAACGGAATATATGGAAGTAGAAGAGACAGAAGGATTTTGGCTTCGCCAAATTCGCAGGTTAGAGTATTTAGAATATTGCCAGGCGTTTCTTGCCGGACGTAATTTTTCATCGGAAATTAATGGTTTATATACATTATCGGGAGCCTTCTCGGCATTTCGTAAGTCAACAATTTTACAGACACAGATGTATAATAGTGACACTATTTGTGAAGATACACATATTACGTTTCAGATTAAAAGACAGAAGAAACGTATTGAGTTGTGCGAAGATGCAATCTTTTACGTTTCACCGATTGACGATATGAATAAATTGTATACCCAGCGACAGCGTTGGCAGATTGGAGAGTTGGAAGTTTTTAAGATGTTTTATGGGAAGAAGATGCAGTTCCATAAAATTTTCACGGATATAGATTTTCGAGTAATTCTGTTTGACCATACATTTGCATTTCCGCGATTGATTTGGTACTTTGCGCTGGTGGCATTGAGTATGCTGAACTATTCTTTGAGAACTGTTTTGATAGCATTGCTATTGATTTATGTGTTGTATGTAATATGTACAATGTTATATTTCATCAATGTTATTATGTTTTTGAAAGATTTTAAGGATGATAGGAAATACTACATATCTAAGTTTTTATATGTAGTTGTATATCCGCTGTACAACCTGTATACGTTTGTTTTGCGCTTTATGGGTATAATTAATTCAATTAACCGTCAGAGTTCTTGGAAGACATTTCATTTTAAGGAAGAGTGCGAAATTGTTAAAAATATTGTAAAGAAAGATTTTCATATAAAGAAAGAGAATAAGAATGAGTGAAATCTATAAGCCGATAAAATACAGAGTCTATCGATATAAGTTCTATTTGGATGCAAATCATTTTATTTATACACCTGCCGGCACACCAGGGATGATTCATCCCCATACGTGGGAGTTTGCGGTAGAGTTAAAAAATAAGAATGGTGATTTTGTTATGTTCCATGAAATAGAAGCTTTAATTAATGAAGTGTTAAAACCTTATCAGAATATATGTTTAAATGAGGTAGAACCCTTTAATCAAAAAGTGCCGACTTTGGAGAATATAGGAGAGCATTTTAAGGAGATTATTCGACAGAAGATGGAACTGATGAATTGGGAGTTACTTCAGATGGAAATTAGTGAAACACCAAGCCGATCATATATTTTATAATGATAGCGATAACTTAAAAATGAATATTACAAAAACCTGTGCCGGAACTAATCTGACACAGGTTTTTTAAAATTTTAATATGCTTATTTCACTTTCTTGCGGAAGACTCCCTCCCAAGTTCCCGGATGGAATAAAATTAAAAGCGGGAATAATTCCAGACGTCCTGCAATCATATCAAACATCAGCACATATTTGGAGAAGTTTGAAAAGAATCCGAAATTGCAGGTGGGACCAACGGCATCCAATCCGGGCCCAATATTGTTAATGCAGGCAATAATAGCTGTAAAATTCGTGGTAAAACTTTGTCCGTCAAAGGAAATTGCAATCATTGAAAGTGCATAAATCAATAAAAATGTTAACACATAAACCGCAACGGAACGAACGGTTTCGTCTTCCACTTCTTTGCCGTCCAAATGTATCTTACGGATGCTTTTGGGGTGAATGTAAGAATAACATTCTTTTAATACCGATTTAACGGCAATAATAAAGCGGGAAACTTTCAAGCCGCCGCCGGTACTGCCGGCGCAGGCACCCACAAACATAATTAGTACCAGAACCGTACGACAAATTGCAGGCCAGGCATCAAAGTTTGCAGAAGCAAAACCGGTAGATGATACCAGGGATGAAACCTGGAAGGTAGCATCGGTGAGGGCTTTGAAAAAGCTGCCGGAAGTTTCATAAATGTTAATGGTAATGATTCCGATTGCACCAACTACCATAATGAAGAACCATCTTACTTCTTCATTGAAAAAAGCCTTTTTAAATTTGCCTAAAAGAATCAGATAATACACATTAAAATTGATACCGAACAAGAGCATGAAAATTGCTGTAACCCACTGTAAATACGGCGAAAAACTGGTAAAACTGTCATTTTTAATACCGAAACCACCGGTACCTGCGGTTGCAAAGGCAGTGTTTAAAGCTTCAAAAACAGGCATTTTGCCAAACAGCAGAAGTACAAATTGCAGAAAGGTCAGTGCGATATAAATCAAATAAAGAATTCGCGCTGTATGTTTAATCTTCGGAACAATTTTGCCAACGGAAGGTCCGGGAGATTCTGCGCGCATCAGGTTAATATGTGAACCTCCACTCATGGGAATAACGGCCAACAAGAAAACCAATACACCCATACCGCCAATCCAGTGAGTAAAACAACGCCATAAGGTTGAACAATGCGACAGATATTCTACTTCACTTAAAATACTGGCACCGGTTGTGGTGAAACCGGAAATGGTTTCAAATAATGCATCTGTAAAAGAAGGGATTTCTCCGGTAAATACAAAAGGGAGACAACCGAAAATACTCATAAAAATCCAACTTAAGGAAGTTGCCACACAACCTTCTTTCAGGTAAAATACATTACTTTGAGGTTTACGAAAAGACATCAATTGTCCAAGCAATACGCAAACAGCAGCAACTGCTAAATATATGAACCCCTGCTTTTCTTTGTAAATCAAAGCGGTTAAACAGGGAAGAAGCATAAAAGCACCTTCGATTTTAAGAATCCAACCTAAAATATAACGGATAATTGAAAAATTCATAGCAATCAATATCCTCCTACTCCAAGATATCTTCAATATCGTTAAAGCCTGTGTGGGTAGTTACTATCATTACCGTATCACCGGGGTGAATACAATCCTGACCGCTGGGGATAATGATGGAGCCGTTACGATTGATAAAGGCAATTAACAAATTCTTTTTTAGCGCAAGTTCCATTAACGGAACATTGATTACTCTGGAATCGGGACGTACCAAGAATTCAATAGCTTCCACGCGGGAATCAAACAAATGATATAAGGTTTCGATATTACTGCCTAAAGAGTCTTTTTTCGCGCGGGCGTAGGCCACAATTGCTTCAGAAGTTAAGTATCTGGGATAAATTACACTGCCTAAATCCAAATTATTTACTACATTCTTAAAATTAATATGATTAATCTTTGTAATTACTTTGGCCGGAGATACCTGTCTTGCGTACAAGGTTAGCATAATGTTTTCTTCATCAATACCGGTTAAAGGTACAAAAGATTCAATGGTCTCAATTCCTTCTTCCCTTAACAGTTCTTCGTCCGTTCCGTCGCCATTGATAATAATTGCTTTGGGAAGTAAGGTGCTTAATTCCTGGCAACGTTTTTTCTTCTTTTCAATGATTTTAACATTAATACCGGCATGCAACAGCTGGTCTGCAAGATAGTGGGTTGTTTTACCGCCGCCGATGATCATACAGTCGCGGACGTGTTTTACCTTGGAACCGAGAGAAAGGAAGAACTTGCGGGCCTGCTTTCTTGTGGCAACAAAGGTAATAATATCGCCTTCTTTGATAATAAAATTTCCGGAGGGAATATATACTTCACCATCGCGTTCAATGGCACAAATGAGGACCTGCTGGGATACAACTTTGCCAATATTCATAATTGCCAAGTTATCTAACATACTTTCGGAGGGAACTTTATATTTAATCAATTCTGCCTGCCCATGTGCAAAGGAGTTTACTTCCAATGCAGAGGGTAGCGCCAGGATTCTTGCAATTTCCCTGGAAGCTTCCAAGTCGGGATTGATAATCATGGCAAGGCCTAACTTTTCTTTCAAATAAGCGGCTTCTTTACTGTATTCCGGTGTGCGGACTCTCGCAATGGCAGAGCAGTTGCTGACACGTTTTGCAACCGTACAGCAGAGTAAGTTTAATTCGTCGGATTCCGTAACCGCAATGAAAAGATCCGTATTTTCGATGCCTGCTTCCATCTGTACACTGTAGGTAGCGCCGTTTCCCACAACACCCATAACATCATAGAGGTTTGTGAGTGTTTCAATTACTTCGGAATCCTTATCAATAATGGTTATATTATTGCCTTCTTTGCTAAGCTGTTCCACGATGGTAGAGCCAACACGGCCGCAACCGACAATAATAATATTCATTTTTTCTTTTTTGCTTGAATTATCGCCAAACATAACATGCCTCTCAATATATAATGATTTAAAATAACCAATCAAAGTGAATATAACATACTTTGCAATAAAAGAAAAGAAAAATAATGATATCCGTAAAAGGGGCCGGATATTTCGTAATGAAAGAAGTGAGGTGATAAAGAAAACAGGGCTATGCCGTTACGATATTGGGTATACAGTTGTAAAAAAATTTGATATAATATTTACTGGTGTAGAGTGCGGTATGATGAGTTATAAATGCATTGCGGCTTAGGAATATCGCGTGAGAAAGCATTTACGGGAGGTTATATGTCTAATCGATTTTATGATAATGTCAAGAAAAATTTCGGATTCGGGTTTATGCGCTTGCCTATGAACGGCGAAGACGTGAATTGCGAAGAAACCATTAAGATGGTGGATGCTTTTATGGAGGCCGGTTTTAATTATTTTGATACGGCCCACGGATATATCGGAGGAAAAAGCGAAATAGCCTTGCGAGAGTCTCTTGTGAAAAGATATCCAAGGGAAGACTACATAATAGCAAACAAGCTGACATCAAATTATTTTAAAACGCAAGAAGATATTCTTCCATGCTTTGAAGCACAGCTTGAAGCATGTGGCGTGGATTATTTTGATTTTTATCTGATGCATGCCCAGAATGCGGAATTATTTGAACATTATAAAAAGTGTCGTGCGTATGAAACTGCCTTTGAATTAAAAGAGCAGGGACGCGTAAAAAATGTGGGGTTGTCATTTCACGATAAGGCGGAAGTACTGGACCGTATTTTAACAGAATATCCGCAAATTGATGTGGTGCAGATTCAGTTTAATTATGCGGATTATGATGACCCGGGAGTGGAAAGCAGGAAGTGTTATGATGTATGCGTAAAACACAACAAGCCCGTGATTGTAATGGAGCCTGTAAAGGGTGGAAATCTTGTAAATCTTCCCGAAACGGCTCAGGCTGTTTTGGATAAATTAAAAGGTGGTAGTAATGCAAGTTATGCCCTTCGTTTTGCGGCAAGTTTCGATCAGATTATGATGGTGCTTTCCGGTATGAGTGATATGGCACAGATGGAAGATAATTTAAGCTTTATGGCGGATTTTAAGCCGTTGAATGAGAAGGAATTTGCGGCGGTTTGGAAGGTTTGTGATATTTTTAAAGCGCAAGATTTAATTCCCTGTACTTTCTGCAAGTACTGTATTGACGGCTGTCCTATGAATATATCCATTCCGGACTTGTTCTCGGATATGAATTGTTTAAGCAGATATGTGGGATGGAACGGTGAGTGGCACTACAATATGCATACTGCCGAAAAAGGTAAGGCGTCAGACTGTATTGAGTGCGGTATGTGTGAGGCATCCTGTCCACAACATTTAAATATCCGGGAATTGCTTAAGCAGGTGGCAACAAAGTTTGAGTAGTCCGAAGAAAAGAAAAGTTTCGTATATGCGGGCAAAACGCAAATATATACAAGTGTGTAAAGAATAGAATTAGAAAACAGAGAACGGAATAAAGGAATATATGTTAGCAGTAATTGAAAATGTAAATGCGGCAGTGAATAATTTCGTGTGGGGGATTCCTGCGATTATTTGTATTATCGGAGTCGGATTGTATTTAAGTATCCGAACCGGTTTTATACAGATACGAAAGTTCCCTTTGGCAATGAAAAAGACTATCGGTAAGGTTTTTGAAAAAAAAGAAGCAAAACACGGGGCTATGACGCCGTTTCAGGCTGTATGCACGGCACTTTCTGCAACGGTTGGTACCGGTAATATTGCAGGTGTGGCAGGTGCCATAGCAATCGGTGGTCCGGGTGCAGTCTTTTGGATGTGGGTTTCTGCTTTTCTCGGTATGTGCACTAAGTTTTCGGAAGTGGTTCTGGCAGTGCATTTCAGAGAAAAAAATGAAAAAGGTGAATATGTAGGCGGACCGATGTACTATATTAAGAACGGGTTGGGTAAAAAGTGGCACTGGCTTGCCGTGTTATTTTCGGTTTTTGGTATTTTTACCGTGTTCGGTACAGGTAACGCTACACAGGTGAATACCATCGCAACGGCGGTGAATTCGGCACTTCTTAATTATAACCTTATTTCTGCAGAGGAGGTAACAATCAGCAATTGGATTATCGGTATAATGATTATGATTCTGGTTGTTTGTGTTCTGTTGGGCGGTATCAAGAGAATCGGTAAAGTGACGGAGAAACTGGTTCCGTTTATGGCAGTTTTCTATATTTTGTTGGCACTGGGTGTTGTAATTCTCAATATCAAAAATGTGCCGGGCGTATTTGCGAATATTTTTTATGGTGCTTTTCATCCGGCGGCAGTTACCGGCGGTGTGGTAGGAAGCTTCTTTACCAGTATGACCAAAGGCGTGTCCAGAGGTATTTTCTCCAATGAAGCAGGTCTTGGTACCGGTTCCATTGCCCATGCCTGTGCCGATACGGCCAAACCTGTGGAGCAGGGGTTCTTTGGTATTTTTGAAGTGTTTACAGATACCATTGTTATTTGTACATTAACTGCATTGGTTATTCTTTGCAGTGGCACATCGGTTGCGTTCGGTGATGCGGCCGGTGCGGAACTTACCATCAGCGGATTTACGTCTACATACGGTAACTGGGTATCTGTTTTTACGGCAGTGGCTATGTGCTGCTTTGCATTTTCCACCATTATCGGCTGGGGACTTTACGGCGCAAGATGTGCAGAATTTATTTTTTCCTCTAAGATTGTCAAACCCTTTATGGTGATTTATTCAATGGTAGCTGTTGTGGGCGCTACAGTAGATTTGGGACTGGTTTGGAGTATTGCCGAGACATTTAACGGTCTCATGGTTATCCCGAACCTGATTGCGGTATTGTTATTGTCGGGTACGGTATTTAAGTTGGTGAAGGAGTACTTTACGAAGTAAAGGTACTATCGGATAAATGAAAAGGAGATATTTATGTCGCTACTCATATTAAGGGAAGAGTTTGTGTGTCTGGTGGTTATTACGTTTATATTATGTTATACCGCAGTTTATAAAATAAAGACAGAGCATAATACCTTTTTTAGAATATTAATTTATTCATTGGCACATGTGGTGTTTGATATTATTACGGTAATTACTGTTAATAATTTGGAGGTTGTACCGCCTGTGGTAAACAGCATTCTGCATATTCTTTTTTATGCGTTCAGTATTGCATTCACTATGGCATTCTATGAATATATTGTTTTAATGACGGCATCTAAGAAAGTGCAAAAAATAGCAAGAATATTTAAATATATTCCTGCCCTTGTTTTTGCGGTGTCTGCATTATTTCTGCCTGTGGAATACGTGGAGGGCAACGGAACCAATTACAGTTACGGATCGCTGATTTTCGTAGGCTATGGTGCGTTTGTGGTATATTGTCTAATCTGTTTTGTGTTGGTGGTATGTAATCATAAGAAATTAGAACGCAAAAAGAAATTAACGCTTTATCCGATGACCGGAATGATGATTCTTGTCATAGTGATTCAGGCGTTGATTCCGGAACTTCTTATGACGAGTGCTGCAATTACTTTTGTGTGTCTGGGCTTGTTCGCAACATTTAATAATCCTGCGAAAGAATACAGAGAGCAGGTATATTGGGATGCAGCAACGGGAATCAAAAACAAAAACGGTTATAAAATGCAATTGGAACAGATGGAAAAAAAATACAGTAATAAGAAAGTAAAGGTCGGATTTGTTGTTTGCGATATGAATGGGTTAAAGGTAATTAATGATAAGTTCGGACATATTGAAGGCGATAAATTGCTTCGTGCAGCCGCGGGTATTTTAAATGATAAAATGAATCATGCACATGATGTATATCGCGTGGGCGGGGATGAGTTTGTGGCTATCTATTTATCTTTCAAAGATGGCGTAATGGAAGATGATATGAAGGAAGTGCGTAAGGCCTGCGAAGAGTACAAAGACAGTCCGATTATTTTAAGTATTGCTATGGGGTGTGCTTCCGGAGAGTATTCAAAGGATTATATGGATATATATAATCAGGCGGATGAACTTATGTATCAGGATAAAGCGGAAATAAAGAAAAAACATCCTGAATTGTGCGGAAGATAGGAAAAAGATTGAGTTTGTTAAGAAGAGTGATTATAATAGGTGTGTTAAGAGTAAGGAGGTAGGCAGATTTGTTTACTTTTGAAAATTTGAGAAAAGAGCACAGTGCTTTTATATATAAAGATTATGTTGTGGAGCGTAAGGGAAATTCCTACCGCGTGGAGTATCATTTCAGTATTTCGGGGCTTAGGGATTTTAAATCAAGTTGGGAGTTTCCTGCCTTGGCAGAAGCGGATGACGAAATTTTGAATCGTTTATTCTTTAACCTGGGTATGGTGGAAACTATCAGTTATTGGAAGTGTGCCTGTCCGCCTAATCTTGTGATTGAATGTGGTGAATTGTCCAAGGAACAGTGCACATGGTGGGAGAAACTTTACTACAACGGCCTTGGTGAATTTATGTATCGAAACGGTATTGCGGTAGAACAGAAAGACCTTGTGCATATTCAGTGCAAGGAAGCACCGATTCGTCCGTTGAAGGACAATAAAGCATACAACGGTTGCCTGGTGTCCGTAGGCGGTGGCAAGGATTCTGTGGTATCCTTGGAACTTTTAAAAGAGGAAGGAATCACCACTTATGCGGTAAACGGTAATGCGACCACACACAATGTAATTGATGTCTGCGATTATAAAAAAGGCACTTATGAGGCAAGACGTGTGCTGGATAAGGAACTGCTTGAGTTAAACAAACTGGGCTATTTAAACGGTCACATTCCCTTCTCTGCGGTTGTGGCGTTTTCTTCCGTTATTTCGGCATATTTAAGCGGTAACAAATATATTGTTTTATCCAATGAAACCAGCGCAAACGAAACTACGGTGAAGGATTCCTTTGTAAATCATCAGTATTCCAAGAGCTATGAATTCGAGCAGGATTTTATGTGGTATGTTAAAACCATGGTGGATACGCCGATTCTGTATTTCAGTCTTTTGCGTCCGTTGATGGAAATCCAAATTGCTATGCTTTTTGCAAGAAGCAAGCAGTACCATAAGGTATTCAGAAGCTGTAACGCGGGAAGCAAGCAGGGTATCTGGTGTTGCGAATGTCCGAAGTGTTTGTTTGTATATATTATTTTACTGCCTTTCTTAAGTCAGGAAGAATTGGTGGAAATCTTTGGTGAGAATCTTCTGGAAAAAGAGTCCCTTGACTTGTATTTCCGTGAATTGACCGGCATTGAGGAGAATAAGCCTTTTGAATGTGTCGGTACCAGAAAAGAAGTACTTGTATCCTTGAAGAATTATATAAACAAAGGCGGTAAGAGCCTTTTAACCGAACGTTATAAAGATATTATTCTGCAGGAACAGGATGAATTAGAGACGCTTTTAAGCGGTTGGGAAGAAGAAAACAATCTTCCGGTCGTATATGCAGATATGCTTAGGACTTGTATAAAACAGTAAATAAAAACTTGCAGAAAGCAAAACATGAGAGGCGTAAACGCAGTGAGCATAATTGATAAATTAAACGGTAAAAGAATACTGATATGGGGCTACGGCCGGGAGGGACAGTCTACAGAGCAGTTTTTGAAACGATGTTGCAAGCCGGCAAGCGTGGAAATTTTTGAAGGCAAGCGCGACGGTTTCAACGAAGACGATTACGACTGGATTGTAAAAAGTCCCGGTATTGTTTATCACGAGGCAAATTTAAAGTATCTTTCTCAGACTGAAATCTTTTTGGAAGAATATCGTGACCGCATAATCGGAATCACGGGAACGAAGGGTAAAAGCACCACATCTTCCATGTTATATACAGTTTTAAAAGAGTGTAGCGGCAAAAAGGTAATTATTCTTGGAAATATCGGTCAACCTTGTCTTGACTATTTTGAAGAAGTGGATGACAATACTATTGTGGTATTTGAAATGTCCTGTCATCAGTTGGCACATACAGAGGTTTCACCGCACATAGCAATCTTTTTAAACTTTTATGAGGAACACTTAGATTACTATGAGACGGTAGAAAGATACTTCCGTGCCAAGAGCAATGTTGCACGTTATCAGAAGGAGGGCGATTATTTCTTCAAGGGTGATAATGTGCCGGAGATTGAAACCAAGGCGCAGATTATTGCAATGAAGCGTCAGTGTGAGCAGCAGTTTGATTTAAAGGTGTTAGGGGAACACAATATTTATAATGCGCAGTTTGTGCATTACATAGCTGTGAAACTGCTTGGCTGCAATGAGGCTGAGGTGCTGGAAAGTATGAAGATCTTTAAGGGACTTCCGCACCGATTGGAACACATTGGTGATGTGAACGGAGTGGCATTTTATGATGATTCCATTTCTACCATTCCGGAAGCGACCATCAGTGCAATCAAAAGCGTGCCTAATGTGCAGACCGTACTAATCGGCGGTATGGACAGAGGAATTAATTATGATGTACTGATTCGTTTTATAAAAGAAAACGATCAATACAAGTTTATTTGTATGTATGACTCCGGTAAAAGGATCTATGACGCGGTAGGGGAATGCGCGCAATGTCATTATGTACCGGATTTGGAGCTTGCGGTGAGTGAAGCGAAACAAATCACCGAAAGCGGAAAAGCCTGCGTTTTATCGCCGGCGGCAGCGTCCTATGGATATTTTAAAAACTTCGAGGAGCGCGGTGAAGTCTTTAAGCAATACGTGTTGCGTTAAAGATACTTTTTAGAAATTACTATTTATAATGTTAAAGGTGAAAAAATGAAGAACAGATTATGCAGTGAGAATTTTGGTGTCTTTTTTGACAGACTTGAAGAGCTGGGTGCGACTCTTGATGAAATTATGTTTCGGACAAGGGATAATATGCCTTTGATTGCGGAGGATATCAAACTCGGTAAAATGATAGTTGAATTTGTTTCTCCGCCTACGCCGGTAGAAAGTACGGGCAGGGAAGAGTCTATGATTGTGTACGTCAGTCCGGAAGGGTTTGATACAGAGGAATTAAAGTATGATTTTCCTACCGGAAACGGTGGTGGTGTGCATTTTTCTGTGAGTGCCGTGAAAGGGCATACTTGGGATGCGGACGAAAAGGAAGATATATACTTTTTATGCAGGATGCTGATGATGATTTGCGGACGTGCAAGATTGTCGGATATTATGGCGCAGAGTGTGTCCCGGGATATGGAGACCGGTTTGATTAATTCCAACGGATATGTAATGGCGGGAAACTGTATGTTCCGTGAAGGTGTACTTCAGGATTATACTGCGATGTATTTAAACCTTAAAAATTTTAAATACGTGAATAAACAAATCGGTAACAAAAACGCGAATGAGGTAATTAAAGCATATGCTGTTGCCTTGGCCAAAAGAATTAAGGATGGCGAAGTTGCGGCACGTTTGGGTGGTGATAATTTTGCCCTGCTTATCAGAAAAGAACGTAAGAGTGAAGTTCTCAAATTACTGGAAGGTATTACTGTAGAAGTTAGTTTGGGCGGAATGGTTCATAGTTTTCTGATTGAGACAAGAATCGGTATGTACGATATACAACCCGGTGAAAATATGCATCCCGTAATGAATTGTATTTCATTGGCAATTAATGCGGCAAGAAAAAGTAAAGGTCTCAATGTAGTAGAGTTTAATCAGGAGATATTAGAAAAGATTAACCATGAGCAGGAAATTAGTGCGGATTTCCCCAAGGCTATAGATAATAGGGAATTTGTGGTATATTATCAGCCGAAGGTTAATTTGGATATTTGTGAATTGTGCGGTGGCGAGGCGTTGGTGCGTTGGATTAAAAATGGTAAAGTTGTACCGCCGGCAGATTTTATTCCTTTGTTTGAGCGAGACGGAAGCGTGTGTCGACTGGATTTCTACGTGTTGGACCAGGTTTGTCGTGATATTAAAGCATGGAAGCAACAGGGAATTGAGCCGGTAACTATTTCTGTTAATTTCTCTAAAACACATTTGCATAATCCGAAAGTGGCGGAAGAAATTCTTGCGGTGATAGGCGCATACGGAATAGAAAGCAAGTATATTGAAATAGAACTTACCGAAATGTCCGATTACAGTGATTATCTGGCATTAAAGACCCTGGTAAGTAAAATGAAGAGTCACGGAATAAAGACGTCCATTGATGATTTTGGTACAGGTTTCTCTTCCCTGAATCTGTTGACGGATTTTATGTTTGATATTGTTAAGCTGGACAAGTCTTTCTTGGATAATATCGAGAAACATAGCAGCGGTACCGATGAAATCGTAGTCCGCAACATTGTGAAAATGGTTAGCGAGTTGAAGATGAAGGCCATTGCGGAAGGTGTAGAAACCGAGGAACAGGCACGTTTCTTAAAGAATATTGATTGCAGACTTGTGCAAGGATATTTGTTTGATAAGCCATTGCCTGTGGAGGATTTTGTGGGACGTTTGCAGAATCGAAAGTATGAAAATGATGTTTAGAACATCATATGAAGTAAAATACGTATGAAAATAAATACATTTTAATATAGGGATAAAAGCGATTGCGCACAAAGGCGGTCGCTTTTTTCTTTTTAAAATTGAACTAAAATATAAAAGGTTTTCAACGGAGCGTTTAGTGACAAAAGTTTAATCCTAATATAGAATGGAAGTGGGTAGGGGAATTTTGCCTAAAAATGTTGGTGAAAAAGTTTTTCTCACATAATAGTGTGAAGAAAAATGTAAAAAATCAAAAAATGAAAAGGAAAATAGACTATGAGCGAGAAATATTATATTGTGCACTATCCATCATCGCGCGGTATGGGTAGCCATAGCGGATAGTATAAAGAGGCATTAGCATCTTAAAGATTTTAAATAACGTTTTTAACAGGATTCGGATGTGGGTGACTTAAAAAGGTGTGACTTAAAAGAAAGTCAAAGCTTAATTTTAGTAAAAATTAGTAAATGACTTTTTAAAAGAATTGTTGTTAAGTCAGTTGACAAAATTAGTCAGCTTGAATATACTATGAATACAGGTGGTGACTAATATGGATAACAAAAAGGAATTCAGCGAATGGCTTAATCAACAGTTTAATACCTATGATATGACCGAAGCGAAACTTGCACGATTGGTAGGGGTAAGTCAGAAGTCAATCAACAGGTATCGCAATGCTATGACCTGTCCCGATGAAACAGTACAAGCTAAAATAAAAAAGTACTTTTCAGAACTGGAAACAAGCAAATATGGTATTGATGGTTTGTCCTTTGAAATTATTGATGATGAAACGGATGAATCCTATTATTACTATGATGAGCCGGATGAGGATCCGGGAGCTTGCGGAATATATATGGGCAAGGAACTTCTAAACTATTATACGGTTAACGCGCAGAAATTTATTCTGTCGCATTCATACACCTTCTATTTTATGGAAGAATACGAATTTGATTTCATCGATAAGGTGCGACTGTTATCAGAGAAAGCAAGGAAGCAGTTGGTTGAGAAGATGGAGAGTATGCCGATCTGCCTGGAAATGTTATTAGTCGGTGAATGGGACTATGATTTTTATGACGACACCTTAAGCCAAATGCAGCGTTATGCAAAGATTATTCAATGGCCGGAACCCTATCCGGAAAACTGGCATACAAAGATTGATCCGGAAAACAATATTCGTAAAACACAATATCGTAAGAATCATGAGAGTAAATATATAGATTTCTGCGAAACATTATATTACCAAGGGCATTATATGCATGCACCTCAGTTTTTTCAAAAAGTGGATAGGTGTATGGATTATACTATCAATGATTGGTATATGTTATTTCTTCTTGCGAGAACAAGAAGAGCTGATGAAGCAGATCGAAGAAGTCTTATGATTTACCACGAAGAGAAAGGGCATGGCCTGAGAGAGCGCGAATATATGATTTGGAAATATCTTGAAGTTTTGGTTTGCAAAAAATAATTTAAAATTTTTCAAAAAGGGGTTAAGTTTTATAAAACCCATGTCGATATACTTATGCTAGGGTATCCCCTAAACAAAAAAATAGCAACCGTTTGCAGACGATTGCTATTGTGGATCCTTATTCATAATCCTAATGTTCATTGCAGTGAACATATAAAATGACTAGCGTTGCGCGCATCGTCACTTGTTAGATTCAAATTAACACATCTAACAAAGACGTGTCAAGTCTTTTTTTAGGATTATCAAATAAGAATTCCCAATTACAACTTAATATGGAACCATGTATGACTAAAAGATGGTCATGCAGTAACTTAATTTTATGCAAAAATAGGAGGTTTTCATTATGAAAAACGAAAATTTAGCAGTTGATGTAGTTACAAATGAGTTAGTGGATAGTAGTGTGTCTTCATTGCTTTCCGCAGAGGAAGAGGTTGTTCTTGCTCAGAAGATTGCCAAAGGCGGCGATGAAGGTCGTGAGGCCAGAAATCAGTTGGTTATGGCTAATATGAAATTGGTGACATATTTTGCCAAGAGATTTATCGGTTGCGGTGCCGAATTAGAGGAATTAATCTCTATGGGAACCGAAGGGTTGCTCCATGCCGCAGAGAAATTTGATCCGTCAAGAGGCGCCCGCTTCAGTACCTGTGCCGCATTCTGGATTCGCCAGGCGATTTCAAGAGGAATTGCCAACGAAAGCTGTGTTGTGCGTGTTCCCGTACACGTTAAAAGTGCAATGTTTCAAATTAAAAGAGCACAGCGCGAATTGTCCGTAGAATTGGGAGTGGAACCCAATGTGGAAGAAATTGCAGCTTATACCGGTTTATCCGTAGAAAAGGTACGTGACACTATGGAACATACATATAATATTGTTTCGATGGATGCGACTGTTGATGAAGACGGAAAGACTACCATTGAAGACTTCTGTGCAGATGAAAATGCTGATGACCCTTGTGATGTGGCAGTTTGGGGCGATTTGCAGGAAGCAATTCAGTTTGCAATGGATAAGTTGGAACCGAAAGAAGCGTTAGTTCTCAAACTTCGTTATGGTTTTGTAGGAGACCATCCTATGACCTTGGACGAGATTGCATCGTTACCTATCTTTAATGTTACAAGAGAACGTATTCGTCAGATTGAAAAGCGCGCTCTTAACAAAATTCGTCGTTCATATTCTGCTATGGAATGCCTTCGTGAATATGCATGCTAGAGCGTGCATATTCCAAAAAATATAAATTTTTTACAACCCGTTAACTGTTTTTTTGTAAGCGTACTAATACGTTTAGAGAGGAGCCAATATGAGAATTTATAGTGCTAAGTTAACTTGTGATCGTATTTTCGAACTTTCAAAAGAAAAAGGCTGGACAGACTCAAAGCTTGCCAGCATATTAAATCTCACGCCGCAGGCAATCAGTAAGTGGCGCAGGGGTGCCGGTTCGCCGTCCATTGAGATGTTGACAATGTTACAGGAATTGTTTGAAGTGAATATGGACGACCTGGTTGGACGCCAAGAAGTAGACATAGACTTTAACCTATAGGTTGAAGTCTATTTTTTTAGAAAGGATAGAGAATATAATATCAGTTTCTTATAACCCCGCAACAGGTGCCTACATATTGTACTTCGTCCATTCGTTTTATAATAATATCATCATCGCAGTTATGCAGACTTTTTAAACAATAGAAATCAATACCTTCGATATATTTGCGAATGTAGATTTTGTTTCCGAATATAAAAGATGCAATTTCACCATTTGTTGGAAAACGGTTTTCAAAAAGAATAACATCGTCTTTACAGTAATTCGGTAAAAAGTCATTGTTAACCATTTTAATTGCTATATATGCGTTGGGGATGGTGGTTTTGATTTCTATGGTTTCGCAGGTGTCATAAAGTATGCCTTTACGAATATCACCACAAGGTAAAATGCAGGGGATAGCGTGTTCAAGAAAGAGTCCGCGCTCATACTTTACAGAAGAAGCTTCGTATTTTGAAATAAATTCAATCATACTTTTGCCGTGGGAACCGCAGGAACGATAATTTTGAAGGATTGATTTTTCGGTTGATGTATATGGGCATTGCCCCATCAGACAATTCATACTGTACTTGGTTGCTTCAGAAATTGCTAAAATTGTAGAGGCTTTTGGGTCAGTGGTTTTACCATAATATATATTTTTAATTGTCTCCAGAGGCAGACCACTTTCTTCGGCTAACTGTTCTTTGGTCCAGTCAAGCGTGATTAAAATTTCCTGTAACCGTTTACTTAAAACTAAATCAGACATGAGTTACCTGTTGTGTCATGGATGACATTTCCTTTCCATTTTTTCGACAAAACTTATGTTAAACAAGATATATCTTTTTGTCAACATTTGAAATAAAGTAAGGATGTTGCGCAAAAAACGGAAGAAAAGGAGAGAAAAATGTTAGCAGAAAAAATTAATTATGAGAAAGAAGTTTTGGGTGATGAACAGGGAAAATATAATTTGTCGGCGCCTATTCAGGATATGCTTTTGTCAATCGGAATTCCGCCTAATATATACGGTTATGCTTATATAACGTACGCGGTAGAATTATTGTTGAAGGATTCGGAATATCAGCACTATGTTACAAAGGGATTGTATGTAGACATAGCTAAAAAATATCACACAACGCCATCACGGGTGGAAAGAGCAATTCGTCATGCAATCAGTGTTGCGTGGTTACACGGAAATGCTGATTTGATTCATCATATATTCCGAAATTGTGTAAGACCGGATAAAGGAGTACCTTCAAATTCCGTATTTCTGGCGAGATTATATTACTACATCAAAAATTATGTCAGTATGGCCGGATAGTGTTTCAAAAATAAACTAGGATTTATAATAATAATATGATAAAATAATATAATATCAAAGTATAAAAGTGTCATTTTAAGATTTTAAGATAAGAAATTAAAATGACACTTTCGTACATTTTATGGTTTATTTTAGGGAAGGTGCTATATGTATAACGTACTTTTATTAATACAAATTATCGGAATCGTTGCGCTTGTGTGTTCGTTGGTTTATATTTTCCGTGGCGGTTCTACGTATACACAGCGTCTGATGCTTTCTTTTACGATTGCCGAATTGGTACATAATGCGGGTTTTTTGTTGGAGTTAACCTCTACGACGGCTCAGGAGGCTTTGATGGCCATAAAGGTGGAATATTTAGGCGGAGCGTCTGTTGCCATCTTTTTTATGATGTTTATTTTTAATTACTGCGGTCAGAAGGAGCATAAAATATTTGAACGTATTCTGTTGCTATGTTCGGTTGCGGTTATGGTGATGGTTTGGACCAGTGATTATCATTCCCTTTATTACAAAGAGATTGGTTTTGTTTATACAGGAGCCTTTCCGCACGTACGGCTTACTTATGGTATCGGATTTTACTTTTATGTGTTGACCTGTACGGCTATTCCGTGGGCAACATCTGTTTGGACGTTGATTCGGACAATCCGTAAGGATAAAAGTACCAAGAGAGCGCGCAAATTGAAAGGGATTATCGGCGGTGCCAGCTTTTCTTTCAGTGTGCTTGTATTATATTTGCTTGGGATTTTTCCGGAAGGATATGATCCGACGCCTATTGCTATGGCCCTTATGTTTTCTGTACTTGTGCTTCTTGTTTGGAACCGTAAGGATTTTGATTTAAGCAGAATGGCTACGGAAAAAGTGCTTAATTCTCTTGGTAATTGCATGATTACGCTAAACGAGAACCAGGAAGTACTGATGTACAACGACTTGGCGAAGGAATTTTATCCGGATTTAAAAATGTTCCGCAGAATCACGGATGTCGAAAGGTTTCCAATTGAAGTATTGGACGGTAAAGAAATCCGTTTTGAGCGGGATGGTAAGTTTTACAAAGGTGAACAGAGGACCGTAATAGATGAAGAACAGCATATCAGAGGATATACAGTATTAATTATTGATATTACAGATACCTATGAATATATCAGTAAATTACACGAAATGCGTGAGCAGGCTGAGGCGGCGAACCGGTCTAAATCTAATTTCTTGGCGAATATGTCCCACGAAATCCGTACGCCGATGAATGCTATTGTTGGTATGAGTGAATTACTGATTGAAGAAAGTCAGGGACGTGCAATTCAGGAGTATGCTTATGATATTAAGACGGCAGCGCTTAATCTTCTTGCAATTATTAATGATATTCTTGATTTCTCTAAAGTTGAAGCCGGTAAAATGGATTTGGTGGAAGATGAATATTCCGTGATTGAAGAGATGCAGGATACCATTAATTTGGTTAAAATTGCCGCTGAGCAAAAAGGTCTTCAGTTTAAGATAAATTTGGCAGACAATATTCCGGGGAAATTGTATGGTGACGCGGGAAGAATTCGTCAGGTTTTAATTAATATTCTGAATAATGCGATTAAATTTACCAAAGAAGGTTTTATCCGTTTGGATGTGACCGGACAGTATGTTGCATCGGATGTAATTAATTTAAAACTTGTGGTGGAAGATACGGGTATCGGAATCAAAAAAGAAGATTTGACTGCTATTTTCGAGTCATTCCGCCAGTTGGATATGAACCGGAACCGTCAAAGTGAGGGAACCGGTTTAGGCCTTGCGATTACAAAACAGTTAATCACTCTGATGGATGGTGATATTCGGGTAGAAAGTGAATATGGTAAGGGAACGCGATTTACTGTACATATTAAGCAACGTGTGATTGATAAAACAACGATTGCTGAGGCGGATAAGCAGACTTCTGTGTCAAAGAGTAAGGAAGAAGAAAAGAAGGCATCGTTTAATAGTGATTACAGAGTGCTTCTTGTGGATGATAACGCAATGAACCGTAAGGTGGCAAACGCAATGCTTAAAACATATAATTTTAAGTTGGCTGAGGCTGACAGCGGTAAGGCGGCAATTGAGCGAATCAAACACATGAAATATGATATGATTCTTATGGACCATATGATGCCCGAAATGGATGGTGTGGAAGCAACAAAGATTATCCGTGAAGAATGCGGTGAAAACGGTAAAAATGCAATTATTATTGCGCTTACAGCCAACGCGATAAATGGGGCGCGGGAGATGTATCTGGAGAATGGATTCGATGATTTCCTGTCCAAGCCGTTTGACAGAAAACAATTACAGGAATTGCTGGAAAAATGGGTGCCGAACGGAGATAAAACTACAACATAAAAATATTATGAAAATATCGTGTTTAAACGTAAATATCCCTTGAACAAAAGGGGTAATCTGTGGTAAAATATGGGCAGTGGTACATATGGGGTACCAAGCAAATTTAATGTTAAAGGGAGAGGAACAAATGTCAAATTATTTAGGTATTTTACACGGGGTTAGAGGACGTAGCATTTTGATTTATGATAACAAGTGCGAAATCAAATCAACATCAACAGTAGGAACTGTTTTAACAAGCAACATTACAAGTAATGCATCTGACAGTATTAAGACAATCTATTATGCAGATTGTGTTGGTGTATTATTTAAGAAAGCCGGCCTTAAGATCGGATATCTTGAGTTAGAAACTCCGGGCTTAAGAGCACATAGCGGTGGCAGCCAGTATTCAGAGAATACGTTTACTTTTGAAGAAACAGATGTATTATCTAATGAACTTATGCAGGAAGTATATACATATATTACAGAGCGCATCGAAGGATATAAGTATGGTGATCAGTATCTGTTGACCAAGCCTATTCCTCCTATGATGGCATCTAAGTTTAAGAAACCTATCTTCTCTGATTACGAAGAGCAGGCAGAAGTAAAGATGCGCAGACAGATGGAGCATGAAGCTTTGAAGGCAGCTCAGGGTAACTTGGATGATATTCTTGCAGAAGTAAACAGAGAATATGAAGAGTTATTTGAAGCACATGGTATAGATGTTGCAGTTAACACACTCACCGATATGGAGAAGACAATCATTAAGGCTGTTGCTGAAGCAGATGATAAAGAAACTTCTGTTTCCGATATTGCTAAGAAGATGCCCAGAACCATTACTCCCGCTGAAGTAACCGATATCTTGAATGGTTTGGTTTCTAAGGGTGTTATGAAGGTTGTAGATGGTGAAGTATACAAATTATAAGAGTATACAATATGGGGTAGAACGTACCTTAAATGAATAATAGGGGGATGGTACTTTTAACAAGGTACCATCCTTTTTAAATAAAAGGAGAGCGGATATGTATTTTGTACCGGACGGAACGCAGGTGTGCGGATTTTATGAATGTGAAGATTGCGGTATGCGTTATTTGTCGCTTAAAATAATGCCTGTAATGACTTGCCCATATTGCGGTGAAGAACCTGATATGGAATTAGGACCGGATGACGAGATGCCGACGAATACCGAAACTGCGAAACTGATTCGTGTTGTGGAAGGCGATGAAGTAGAGTTGATGGACGGTTTGCTTAGTCTTGCAATTACCGGCGGAGATGTGGATTGGATTTAATTTAAAATAATTTTGCAACCTTTTACATAGCTAAGCAGTGTTAATGGTGAGGAGGTCAATTTTGATCGCAAATGAGAGTATGTCAGCGGAGGCGCTGATTGAGAAATATTCGGATACGGTTTACAGAGTTGCGTTTTCCAGAACGCAGAACGTAAGCGATGCCCAGGATATTACGCAGGAAGTATTTTTAAAATATATCAAATATACGAAGGCCGGGAATACCTTTCGAGATGAAGAACATCAGAAGGCGTGGCTTCTTAAAGTGGCGGTAAATACCGGAAATACCTTTGTGACTACAGCTTGGTTTCGCCATCGTGCAAGTCTTGAGGAAGTGGGAGAAGTGGCTGCAGAGACCAAGGAAGACCGAAGTGAAGTCTTCGACGCAGTGATGGATATTCCTGAGAAATATCGTGTGGTAGTGCATTTGTTTTATTATGAAGAACTATCCATCAAACAAATCTGCAATATCCTAAATATGAGTGAAACAGCGGTCAAATCAAGACTTCACAGAGCCAGAGAATTGCTAAGGGAAAAGCTTAAGGGGGCAGAGTATGAATTTTAAAGACGAATATCAGAAGTCATTTTCTGAAATCAAGGCAGATGAGAATTTTAAAAAGAATCTTGTCGCCCAAATGAATATGGAGAAGAAACGTAAGAAAAAGCCATCCTATATGGGTGTCTTGGTTGCTGCTGCAGTGATGGTGCTTGTGGTTGGCGCCGGTTTTATGACAGGAATTCTTCGCGGTAAATCAAATCCGGACACCATGCCGGACGGAAATCAGATGGCACAGGATACAACCGAGCCACAGGATAACATTTCTTTGGATTTGAACAATGAAATGATGGCCGGTCAGGATATGTCCGAAACTTATGTGGAATTGAACTTCTCGGGCCTTAGCTGGTACGGGGATGCAAAGACTGACGAGGAACTTTTATCACGATTTGTCGAACTTATGACAGGAGATACCCTGGATAAAATTTATTGTACTGACGGCGATACCTTCGAAGAAAAGGATTTGATGAAAGAGGCCGGAGTCGAGAAATTAGTGAAACGTTTGCAGGATGCTCGGTGTACCGAGGAAGAGTATAGCGGTGCTGACAGCTATTACAAGGCTGTATTTGAAGACGGCTTAACCATAAAGTTTTGGATATCTGAAGACGGATATTTAAAGTTGCAGGATACCAAAACGGTTTATAAAATACAGTAGTACCGACAGTCAAATATAGACCGGGATCACAAAATATCGTCTTGACAATTTTTAAATGCTTTTAATTAAATAATCAATAGAAGAATTCAGGGCTTTCATCTTCCGTGGATGGAAGCCTGAAAATTTTTTGTAAAATTTTGCAACCAATCAATCATTTGGTTAGTGTTAAGTGTAAAAGGACAAAATAAAAAGGAGAATTCACATTTTATGAAAAGAAAAAATCTAGCGAGAGTATCAGCAACAATGCTTGCAATGGTTATGGCTGTTGCGCCTTTGGCGGGCTGTAGAGGTAATAATGCTACGTCTACACCGACAACGGCACCACAGGCCTCTTCCGGTGGCAACGCCACACTTGAAGCAGATATGAATTTGATGGACTATCTTTCAACAAATTATGCATCTTCTCAATTGCCGGAAGATTATAATCAGCCCATGTTAAATCTGCCTGCAAATTACGTTTTTGAGTTTGACTGCTGTGAAGAAGCGGGTATGAGGGCACATGAAGTGTTTAAAGTGTATAACAGTCCGGATTATGCCAATGTAGGCGGAATGGATTTTAACTGGAATACTTATGATAACGGTAAAATCAGTGTGGCACCGGATGGCGCATTGTATTTGAGCAAAGAAGGTTCTAACAATATTGATGACGGAACCTGGGGTTCTATGAGCGAGTTATATTTGGTGCAGTACATTGATTTGGAAACCGGTGAAGAATTAGAGCGTCCCGTTGTAACACCTTTTACAATTGAACACGATTTGCAGGCGCCCGTAGTTACTCAGAGCGTGGATGAGAATAATTGCTATATGTTGTCTTGGCAGGAAGTACCCGGTGCCGTAGAATACAGAGTGTATGAGCATTTTATGGACTATGGTTATACGGTTGAATGTGTTACCACAAAGACTTCCGTATCTGCCGATGAATTTGAAAGTCAGAAGGAAATGGATGAATATTCTGAATTGATTATGCAGGACTTCCAGGATGCAGGTTATTCCGGAGATGCGGTTACATTGGATGGCGTAGAATTTATGAATTACGCTTTAAAATATGATGATGAAATGGAAAACGGCTATTTCCTTGTAGTTGCAGTTGGTGAGGACGGCGAACAGTCCGGAACAAGTAATCTTGTAGATGTGCGTGACATCGCAATGAAACTTCCTTATCGAATTGCAGATTCAAACATTGAAGTAGATATTGCATCAGTGGAAGATATTCCCACTTATGTAAATGTGGAAATGGCAGACGGTTCCATTCAGCAGATGGTAATCGATTATCATGGTGCGCAGACTTATATTTATCCTGATGATGAGTATAAAATGAGTATTAAGGCACATGTTGCAAATACCTTATTTGATAAATTTTTTATCACATTATATGGTATGACTCATGAAGATGTAATGGCGGAAAGTAATGTAATTACAGAGAGACAGGATGAAATTTTAGGTAAAATCAGTAGTTCGCCGGAACCTCAAGTAAATATAAGTTATAACGAAGATGAGGAATTGGCAGAAACAATTGATGCCTTCCGCGAAGAAATATCGGAAGATGGTGTTTTGACAGGCGATGAGACAGCATCAGAAGAATCTTCCGAAGAAGAGTCGGAAGAACCTTCTGAAGAAGAGTCAGAAGAGCCTTCCGAAGAAGAGTCGGAAGAGCCTTCCGAAGAAGAATCGGAAGAGCCTACAGAAGTTGCATCTGAAGATGAGTCAGAACCTGCGCCTGAGGTATCAACTGACGATATGAGCAAGCCGGTTCAGTTAATGAATGAATTAGCAGGTCCTGTAAAAGCAAACATTGAGGCACTGGGAAGTGACAAAGTTGACGAGATGATTTTTGCATGCAATGATATGCAGGCATGGATGGCGATGTGTTTGATTGCACAGAGTGAAGTAATCCCTGTTCCTATGGAAGTATTCCCGGATGCGGCAAATCTTGAATATACAGCAGCATTGTTTATTGAAGCATACCGCCAGAACCCTATTTGCGGTGTTTTAACAGAGGTAAATTATTCACCTGAGTATCAGGCGATTCTTGTAAAATATGCAGAAACACCCGATGTCCGCTTTGCAAAAGCAAAAGAAGAAATAGAAGCAGCATATGCAATCAGAGATGAAATTATTACAGACGGAATGTCTGATTATGAGAAAGTACTTGCAATCAATGATTACTTTAGAATGAATGCATCTTATGATTATGATTCTACGGCTACCGGAGATGTAGATGATTCTTTGTTGACGGAACAGTTTATTGACTCTCATTCGCCCCACGGCATTCTTTGCAACAACTATGGTGTGTGCGAGAGTTATTCAGAAGCTTTTATCATGGTGGCGCGTATTTCCGGCTTGGATGCTGTTTGTGAAATTGGTGCACTTTACGGTGGACCTCACGAATGGAATCGTGTTAAAATTGATGACAGTTGGTGCGTTCTCGACGTCACAAACAACGATATTGACATTTTTACCAATGCGTTGTGTAATGTAAGCGATGAGCAGATTAAGGGAATTTTGGTTCCGGACAATACTGCACTTTTGAATTCTTCCTACTACGCAGCAAATGATGATACCAAAGAATACTATTATATGAACGGATGGGCAGTGGATGATTTATCCAATGCCGATGAAATCCTTGCAGAGCAGCTTGAAACTTCAGATTGCGCAGTTATTCGTATTCCTGCGGATGTAAGCAAGAGTGAGTTGGAAGATGTATTGAAGGATTTGGTATACGATCACGAAGTAAATTATGCGAATGCAGGTGCCAAGATGAATCTGCTTTGTGTAATGAAGTAAGAAACGCTTAGATAAGGGCAGTAAGAATGCCGCAATAATCGAAACGGTTATTGCGGTGTTTTTTTGCTATTAGTACAACAGGGAGAAGATAAACAAAGAGAAAATAAAATAAAAAGGAAAGTGTGTATGAGGATATTTGTCGTAAATGAAGTCTGCGACAACGCCGATATTCAAGCACGTCTTCTACAGTCGGATTTGGTTGTGGCACGTGAATACAAACATTTTGAAGAGGCGTTGGCAGATGCGCAGGCACTTACTGAAGATAAAATATCCGTAATTATCGTAAATACCATAAAAGAAGAACAGGGTGAAGAACATCTGTTAAAAGTACAGACCTTCGGGAATTTTGAAGTTTTTTACAGGGGAGTACCAATATCCTTTGGCCGTTCCAAAGCAAAAGAATTGCTGGCATATTTGATTGACAGACGCGGGGCAGCGGTTACTACGGCAGAGGCCTGTGCGGTGTTGTGGGAAGACAAAGAATATAATTTTTCCTTACAACGACAGTTTCAAACCATTGTATCAGACCTTATGAAAAGCCTTAAAAGGCACAAATGCGACCGTTTTATCCGCAGAAGGCGGAACTGTCTGTCGATAGACGTTGCGGGGCTGGATTGCGACTTTTACAAGCTTATGGCAGGGGACAAGCTGATTGCCAAGCAATATAACGGTGAATATATGAGCAATTACAGCTGGGCGGAAACAACAGCGGGGTTTTTATGTCGATTTTTATAAAATCTTGTTGTTTGGTGTAGAAATGGTGTAGTCAGTGTTGTATAGTTAAAAATACATTAGTGATAATGTAAGTGCCAAAGAGCACAGGAGAGTACGAAAGAGCCGGCGAAAGATACCGTCAGAGGAAACGTAAGGTACGAAAGATGAAAGAATACCTGACATACTTGAGATGAATGGTTACAAGAAATACCATGATTCCCCCCGAAATATACTTAAGATAAAATTGTGAAAAGAAAAGACAGATACTGATTCGGTATCTGTCTTTTTAATATAAGTTAAATATCTTCAACCTGTTGCATCATTTCCGGCGGGAACTTGGGATAAATCTGATTCTTGATTTCCTGCATCTTAGAGTCCATATCTGCAATTGTGGTAGCACATTCCAGAAGTTGTGCACTGATGGAAGCACTGTCAATCTGCGGTAAGTCTTTCTTGTATTTCAGTTCGTGTTCAAGACTTGCCCAGAAGTCCATAGCAATGGTACGAAGCTGAACTTCTACCTTAAGGAATTCCTTTCCTTCAGAGAAGAATACCGGAATTTCCACAATCATATGATAACTGCGATAGCCGTTGGGCTTGGGTTCGCGGATATAGTCTTTGTAACTGATTAATTTGATATCATCTTGCTTTAATAGCATATCGGCAATTTCATAGATATCGTCTACGAAGTCGCAGATAACACGGACGCCGGCCACGTCATTTAATTCGTTCTGCATATTTTCCAAGGTAAAAGCAAGACCCTTGCGCTGAAGCTTATCAATAATACTTTTGGGATTTTTGATACGTGACTTAATGGCGTGAATCGGATTTCTTTTACTCTTAATGGAAAGTTCTTCGTTTAAAACTTCAAATTTGGTACGTACTTCCTTAATGGCGCAACCGTATTTGGTTACCAGCTGCTGGAATTGTTCCATGGAATTCGCCATGGCTTCCTGCACAGCGTATTGCTGAAACTGTTCATACAAAAAGATTTTATCGTCCTGTTGCATAATATTGTCCCCCCTAAAAATGTTTTACCCACACAAAATATTCCGAAAAAATAATATAAATTTATAATTACTTAATTGTTTTCAAGTTTTTGGTAATTTCTGTATAATTCATAAGCAAAATCCACATACTGTTCACTACAAGGATAGCGTAAAAAGCGCGGATCCAAATCCATCACCCTGACGCGATCCAAGGCGTCGGCATCTTTCAGCATTCTTGCAATGGAAAGTGCGCGCTGTTTGTCGTATATCCCGAAATTGCGGATGGTATCTTCCATAAGCACGTCATTGATGGAATGGGCATAGATGGCAGCCTGTACAAATGCCAAATCTTCGGCGTCTATGGAAATGACGTCCGGTAACTTCTCACTGGAGCGTTTGCCGTGGTCATCGTCCAGGGAATCATCGATTCGCCCGATGTCATGGTAAGAGCACGCAAGGAGCAGTAAACGGGTGTCTTCTTCGGAGCAATGGTTCTGCATTGCAATCAGTCCGCCGAAAAGAAGCACTCGTTCGATATGCCCGATGCCGTGTATATGACTTTGATATAAACTTTCTTTTTTTAGCGCTTTTACATAATATTCAAAAACCGGAAATAAATTCCAGTTTTTTAACTCTTGGAGTTCTTTTTCAATCGGTGAAGAGTCCTGATTCAGTAAAGTAAGCAATACAGATTCCATACATTACCTTCTTTCTTCTTATGACCTGTTAAACAGTCATTTTATATGAATTTATTATAGCACATAATGCCGGCAAAAGAAACCAACGAATCGTGAAATAATTGTTAATACATTGCGAACAAAAGGTGTGTCCGGACTGTGTATGGAGGTTGACTTTTCAGTACAGATTGTTATACTAAAAGGTGGTGTTTTAGGACAAGGAGAGGAGCGTTAAGATGCTTGAATTAAGAAATGTATCCTACAGTGTGGAAGAGAACAATACACAGAAGGAAATTATCAAAAATATAAATGTAACCATTAACGATGGATTTGTGGCAATTACAGGCCCCAACGGCGGCGGTAAATCCACGATGGCCAAATTGATTGCCGGTATTATTAAGCCTACTTCAGGACAGATTCTTCTGGACGGAGTGGATATTACGGATGTATCCATTACCGACAGAGCCAAGATGGGCATCAGCTTTGCTTTCCAGCAGCCGGTGCGTTTTAAGGGCATTACCGTGAAAGATTTGATTACCCTGGCAGCAGGCAAGAAGATTACCGTTACAGAGGCTTGTAAGTACTTATCGGAAGTAGGGCTTTGTGCCAAGGAATATATTAACCGTGAAGTGAATGCCAGTCTTTCCGGCGGTGAGTTAAAAAGAATTGAAATCGCTATGATTATGGCCCGCGGAACAAAGGTTTCCGTATTCGATGAGCCCGAGGCCGGTATCGACCTTTGGAGCTTCAAGAATTTGATTCAGGTGTTTGAAAATATGCATGCCAAAATGGGCGGTTCCATCATCATTATTTCGCATCAGGAACGTATTTTAAATATTGCCGACGAGATTATTGTATTGGCAAACGGTGAAGTGTCTGCCCAGGGTAAAAAGGATGATGTTTTACCGGGACTTTTATACGGAGACGTAGGATGTAAAACACTTCTTGATAAAATGGAGCAGTAAAAGAAATTTGACAGCATAAAATATGCGGAAAGCAGGATAAAATGGACGCAATTCAGAAGAATTTATTAGAGCAGGTGGCTGACCTTCACGAGATCCCCACCGGTGCGTACAACATTCGTACCAACGGCGGTCTGGCAGGGCGCAACACAACTGCAAATATAGATATTATTACAAAAGAAGACAAGCCCGGAATTGATATTATCATCAAGCCCGGAACCAAGAAAGAAAGCCTTCATATTCCCGTTCTTTTGACACAGAGCGGTATCAAGGAATCTGTATACAATGATTTTATCATCGGAGAAGACTGTGACGTTACCATTATCGCAGGTTGCGGTATTCACAACGGCGGTAAAGAAGGTTCTGAGCACAGCGGTATTCACAGCTTTGTTGTGGGCAAAAATTCCAAGGTGAAGTATGTGGAGAAACATTACGGAAGCGGTGAAGGCACCGGTGAGCGTGTGATGAACCCTACAACCATTATTGAGTTAAAAGAAGGCGCATACCTTGAGATGGATACCGTTCAGATTAAGGGTGTAGATTCAACTAAGAGAACCACGAAAGCGACTTTGGGCGACAACGCTACGCTTGTAATCAAAGAGAAAATCATGACTCACGGTAAGCAGACCGCAGAGACTGATTTTGAGGTAAATTTGGATGGCGAGAATTCAGGTGCAAACGTGATTTCACGTTCGGTTGCCAAGGATGATTCTTATCAGTTGTTTTTATCCAAAATCAATGGTAATAACAAGTGCCACGGTCATACAGAGTGTGATGCAATTATTATGGATAAGGCATGCGTGCGTGCGGTTCCTGAAATTACGGCAAACCACATTGATGCAAGCTTAATTCACGAGGCTGCCATCGGTAAAATCGCCGGCGAGCAGTTGATTAAGTTAATGACCTTGGGGCTTACGGAAGCAGAGGCGGAAGCCCAGATTGTCAGCGGTTTCTTGAAGTAGGAGTGCTTATGAAAAAGGGAATGCAAGGTTTACTGCTTGTTTTGCTTGTGGCTGTTGTTTTTACCGGTTGTAAAAATAACGAAGTGCCCGAAGAAAGTATCTCTGAGAGCATAGAACCTTCGGAAGAAACAACGTCGGAGGATAAGATGTTGACGGTTTTCGGTGAGATTGACCAAGATGAATTAGTGGAAAAACTAAAACCTTCTATTGTGCGGGTTGAAGCGGATGCCACGAATGAATCGGGAACTGCGATTACCTTAGGCGGAAGCGGAGTGGTCATCGATATTACGGATTCGTATGTTGATATTGTAACCGCAAGTCATGTGGTGGAGCAGACGGCCAAGCCGTTGGTGTGCTTTTATGGAGGCAGTACTGCGTACGGCAGTGTGCTGGCGTACGGAAAGTACAATGATGTGGCTTTTATCCGCGTGGCAGTTACCGATGTGCCGGAAGGCGTTATGGAAGTGATAAAAGAAGCCTATATTGCCGACAATGATGCTTATTCGTTGCTTGTAACAGGCGAAAGTGTATATATGCTTGGTTCTTCCGTCCGGGTTGCGGAAGATGTGATAGAGGGCACCATAAAAGAGAAGGATATGTTTGTTGCCTTGTTCCAGAATGATATGCTGGTATGCGACGGAGCGGTTACGGACGGTATGTCCGGCGGCGGTACTTTCGATGTTAAAGGCAAGCTTATCGGCATTCTTGTAGGAACCAATGATATTGACGCCGTAAATGTGGCAATTACGGATGCTATGGCGGAGTATCGCAGTATTTCCTACTAAAGTTGGTTCATCAGAATAAAAAAGTATTTTACGCATTTTGCGCACAAATAAATCAAAGTCAAAGAAAGGAAGAAGATAAAATGACTAAGATTGATATTGTTTCCGGTTTCTTAGGCGCCGGAAAAACCACTTTTATACAAAAGATGTTAAAAGATGTTTTACATAAGGAGAAAGTTGTTTTAATTGAAAACGAATTCGGTGAAATCGGTATTGACGGCGGTTTCTTAAAAGAAGCCGGCGTGGAAATCCGCGAAATGAATTCGGGCTGTATTTGTTGTTCATTAGTAGGTGATTTCGGCACTGCCTTAAAAGAAGTAATTGCAACATATACTCCTGAGCGCGTTTTGATTGAGCCTTCAGGTGTTGGTAAATTATCAGATGTTATCAAAGCGGTGGCTGACTTGAATCAGGATGCGGAAATGGCAGATGTGAAGTTGAATTCAGCCGTTGCGGTAGTAGATGTTTCAAAGTGTAAAATGTACATCAAGAACTTTGGTGAGTTTTTTATCAACCAGATTGAAAACGCAGGTACCATTGTATTAAGCCGTACACAGAATGTCAGCGAAGATAAGGTGCAGACTGCAGTAGAACTTTTAAGACAGCATAATGAAAAGGCGACGATTATCACTACGCCTTGGGACAGCATAGACGGGGCAAAGATTCTTGAGACGATGGAAGCCGGTAAGTCTTTGGAAGAAGAATTGATGGAAGAGATGAAGAAGCATCATCATGAACATCACCACCATGACCATGGCGAGGATTGCGATTGCGGATGCCACGACCATGACCATCATCATGAGCACCACCATCACGACCACGATGAGGATTGCGATTGCGGATGTCACGACCATCATCATGAGCACCACCATCACGACCACGATGAAGATTGTGACTGCGGATGCCACGATCACGAGCATCATGACCACGACCATCATGAACACCACGAACATGACCATCATGAGGGCCATGAACATCACCACCATGACCACGATCATCACGAGCATCATCACCACGACCATGGCGAAGAATGTACTTGCGGATGTCATGACCATGACGGACATCATCATCACCATCATGCGGATGAAGTGTTCGCAAGCTGGGGATTTGAAACACCCAAGAGTTATACCAAGGATGAAATTGCAGACATCTTAGATGCATTGGAAGATGCCGGAAAGTATGGATTTGTATTACGTGCCAAGGGTATGGTTCCCGATAAAGACGGCGGATTCATTTATTTTGACTATGTGCCCGATGAGAAGAACATCCGTAACGGTTCACCGGAAGTTACCGGTAAAATCTGCGTAATCGGTAGCAAGATTTCAGAAGACAATCTGAAAGCATTATTTGGAGTGTAAGCAAGAGGTATTTGTAATTCACTTCAGAACGGAGAATAGAAATGAAAGCAGTATATATTATTAACGGTTTTTTGGAGAGCGGTAAAACAGAATTCATTCAGTTTACCATGCAACAGCCTTATTTTAAAAGCAAAGAAAAGACTTTACTTTTACTTTGTGAAGAAGGCGAGTTGGAATATGATGAGGCCCTTTTAAAAGAAACCAATACCGTAATGGAAATTATTGAACGTAAGGAAGATTTTACTTCTTCCAAATTGATGGAGCTTGAGAAAAAGCATAGACCGGGACGTATTATCATTGAATACAACGGTATGTGGCCTTACAAGGATTTGAAGTTCCCCTGGCACTGGAAAATCGGTCAGCAGATTACCATCATCAACGCCCAGACCTTCCCGATGTATTACACCAATATGCGCGGAATGATCGGTGATATGGTGCGTAAGTCGGAGTTAATTATTTTTAACCGTTGCGACGGTCTGACCAAGGAATTGCCTACATATAAAAGAAATATGATGGCGTTAAACCGCGAGGCAGAAATTGTATTTGAAGACAAAGACGGCGAAGTAACGGCAACAATGGAAGAAGAGCTTCCTTACGACGTAAAAGCGGACCATATTGATTTGACGGAAGAAACCTATGGAATCTGGTTCTTTGATATGCTGGATATGCCGGAACGTTATGAAGGCAAGAGCGTAAGTTTTCTTGCAACTACGGTTCGTCCGAACGGTTTTCCCAAGGGGCATTTTGTGCCTGGCAGACAGGCTATGACCTGTTGTGCGGATGACATTGCCTTCCTTGGATTTGTGGCGAAGTGGAAGGGTGCTGAAAACTTTGAAAACGGTACCTGGGTAAAAGTGACTGCGGTTGTGAAGTTTGAATACTGGGCAGATTACAACGGAGAAGGCCCTGTATTATACGCAACGGAAGTAGAGCCTGCGAAGGCACCGAAAGAAGAGATTATTAATCTCGTATAGTCAGATTAAAGTAAAAAATAAAATATTAAAAAATAGTATGATGAAATGCATCGGAGAATATTTTCCGGTGCATTTGTATATACGGGGAAGATAATTTTAATATTAAAATGTTTGCAAGGCATTTTTATGACCATCTATGTGTCAAAAACGACCACTTATGGAAAAAGTGTAGATAATAATCGTCATTCAGATATACTACAAAGCAAGAAAGGAGATGCATTATGAAACTGAATATCAATATTGATGCAGGGATAAAAGAACCTGAAGTTATGATTACAACGGCAACTATGACGGAAGAAGTGAACCGGGTTGTTGAATTCGTAAGCAGATTAGATGAAGGCCCGACGGTGATTTCCGGTATTTGTGAGGATAAGGTTACATTATTGGATCAGGATGCAATTGTCAGGATTTATGCAGAAGACGGTAAAGTTTTCGCAAGAACGGACGCGGGACTGTATCAAATCAGAATGCGACTTTACGAAGTGGAAGAACGGCTGGACAGCAGTAAGTTTGTCAGAATATCCAATTCGGAAATCGTGAATTTGAAAAAGGTAAAAAGTCTCGATTTAAGCTTTGTAGGAACTATTTGTATGGAATTATCCAATGGAGAAGTTAGTTATGTTTCCAGAAGATATGTTTCCAAAATTAAAAAAGTATTAGGATTATGAGGTGACTGATTATGAAAAAAGAATTGTTATTTCGATTATTTATAGGATTTTTAGGTGGTGTTGTACTTAGTTATTTTATAACGATTGCCATTTCTCTGATCATAGGAGACGGTAATTTTTATCCTTGCGTGCCCGGTTTGACAGAACGCTTTGGCAATGAAGTGACAGCGGTTGTGATACAGACTGTATTAAGTGCGATTCTCGGAGCCGGCTTTGCAGGTTGTTCGCTTATCTGGGAAAAAGACGAGTGGAGTTTGTTGAAACAAACGGGTATCTATTTTTCAATCGCGTCCGTACTTATGATGACTGTTGCTTATGTGTGTGAGTGGATGGAGCATTCAGTAAAAGGCGTATTGAGTTATTTTGGTATTTTTCTCGGTATTTTTATCGTGGTTTGGTTAGTCCGCTATATAATTTGGAAAATCCGCATTTCCAAAATCAAAGAGGGACTTCAGAATAATCACTAATTGAAATGCAATATTATTTAACCGGCAAGGATTATCCTTGTCGGTTTTTTGTTTTTCCCAGTATAATCGTCAGGGCGGTTACAACCACGATACAAATAAGAATGCCAATTCCATATATCATAAAATCCATATCCAGTCTCTCTAACCAGGTAGGATACGGTGCAGTATACATAGCCGGATGTTTTTTATAATCCGTATACACGTGAAAAAATCTGCCGGTCAGCGTGCCGGATAAACATAATGTCAAAATGAATAAGAATCTTTTCACTTTTATAAGCGTTTCTGTTTTGGCGGTATTAGGTTGTTTGTTTGTCATAGTAGTACTCCTTTAGGATGTTTCTAAATATAAAACACATAAAAGGAGAAAAAGGTTTCATTTTTTTCGAATGGATAAGTATTGTGCTATTTGACGTTGGTGTGGAAATAGTATAGAGTGTAAAGGAGAAGAAAACTTGAAGTTGACGAAGTGAGGATATAAGAGCATGAGTGTACCAAATGAATTATTAGATAATTTAGATAAGTTACATACAACAGAATTGGGTGTTGTTCGAATAAAAAGAAATCTGTCATTAGATACGGATGATGTTGTCGGATGGTGTAGAGATAAAATCAAATCAGATAATGCTGTTATCACAAGAAATGGAAAGAACTGGTATATCAATATAGATGCATGTATAATAACTGTAAATGCATATAGTTATACCATTATAACAGCTCACAAGGAGAAAAGATGAATTATAGAATTTGTGAACTGGAGTCTTTTTCGGTGATTGGAAAGGAAATTGAACTTACCAATAGACAAAAAGAAAATATTAAAATATGTGTAGATTTTTGGCGTAAATTTAATAATAACCTGAAAAAAGCATATTTATCACAATCGGGAAATTGGATTAAATATGCTTTTATGGAAAGAAGAGAAGACAAATTATTTTATTGCTGTGCAATACCACGAAAAATAGTAGTTCCAGAGGGGTTTGTTTCAAAAGAAATTGCTTCATACAAATACATGGTTGTTGAGCATATTGGTTCTATGGATAAGATATACGAAACTTATAGTAAAATTTATAAGGAAATATTACCTAATACAGAATATACTCCGTTACGGGAGAGTTTTCTGCATTTTGAAAGATATGACGCTCGCTTCCATTGGAACAGAGAGAGTTCAATCATTGAGATTTGGGTACCGATTAAGGGATAGATTATATAATACTAAAAACTTGAAAGCAACGTGAGATTTCAGTCTTACATAGAGTGTGAAAGCATGCAAGAATTTGAATTTGACGAGGACTATAAAGTGAAAAATAATATAGATTTTACAACAGTTACTGCTTGCGGAGAATGTTGTGTAGGATGTAAGAAAAAAGAAGATGGTATTTGTCAAGGTTGTATAGAGTCCGATGGACATTGTGTGGAATGGGAGCAATCTAATGGTTGCCCAATACATAAATGTACAAGAGAGCATAATGTGCAATTCTGTGGATTATGTAAAGAATTTCCTTGTGAATGGTTGATTCAAAAAGTTGTTTGGCGACAAAATGTAGTAGAAGAATTAACAGAATTAGCAAATCTATATCGTCAACAGAATTAGACGAATTTGAAGTTTACAGCGTGATGTGTAACTGATGAGGAGGATTTTAATTTGGGAAATGATATGCTGAAATTTAAGTGCAGCGGAATAGATGCACAAGGACAATTTCTTCTTGAATATACAGGGTATGGTCAGGATATTTCG
>JAZNOO010000022.1:0-79667 GCA_045580855.1 Lachnospiraceae bacterium
TCTTCTTTTAAATTAATAAAAGGAGAAATAATTTTAAAAATTATTGTAAATATTATTGAAACAATAATACCAATTATTTTTTCTTCTGATACTTCCCACAATAATTCAAGCAAAATAATTTCTCCTTTCATAATTTTTTACGCAATCTCTTTGTACCTCATATACATATACTCATATATCTTCTGTCTGTACGTAAAGATCGTATCATCCGGATAACTCTCCGGTAACTCTTCCCAAAGAATTCTACCAATCAAAGTAACAATCTCTGCCTTTGTTTCCTGCTTATCTGTCCAATGATCAAGCTCAGCAATTTTTGTCTTAACTTTATCCAACAAATCTACTGCAACCTTCTTAATGGCTTTGATATCTTCCTTTGATAAATTCTCTGAAAACAGCATATCATACAAGGACAGTTCTTCATCACTTGCAAATCCTTCACGAACATATCGCTGTTCTTCCTGGCTCATGCTGTTTGCCAAATCCATCAATTCCATAAAGGTCTTTTCTATATTAGCTCTATCCTGTTCGCTGTTATATTCTTCAATTATCTGTTGATAACGCTCATAATAATCAACACGTCTGGGATTTGTCTTCAGCATTGAATCAAGACGTTCTTGAATAAGCTCATCCAAATCCATAATCATCAGATTTCTCTTCTTAACTTTGGCAAATTCTCTCTTCAGCAAGTCAAAGTCTATTTTACTGATATCAAAACGTTTTGAAATATCACTACCCGACGATTTCTCAATTCGAATATAATCGCCCAAAATTCCGTTAATCTGAACCATTAAATCTACATTATCAACATGCTTTCTCTTCTTTCTTAATTCCTCACATATTGCAACAATAGCATCTTTATAGGCTCTATCATTAGATGAAATATCATTTCTATCCAAATACTTCATCAAGCGACTCAACTCATTTCCATAGGTCAAAAATTGTTTCTTTGACTCCTTACTTTCAGAAACAGCATTTGCCCCTTCTTGTAACAATGCAAGCTTTACAAAATCTTTTGCTTCCACCAAGGACTTAAGCGAGAAATTATAACCTTTTAAGAAGGTTTCAGCCGCAGCAATCACTTCCACAATTCTTGCAATTAATTCACCCTTATCTATTGTTGGATCTGTTCCTCCGCCAGTATTAGCTGTGTAATCAGCCAATGCCTTTCTCAAAGCTTTTACAATTCCTATGTAGTCAACAATTAACCCGTTACTTTTACCCTCTGCAACTCTATTAGCTCTTGCAATCGTCTGCATTAATGTATGTGCTTTTAACGGTTTATCCAAATATAAACAAGACAAACACTTTACATCAAAACCGGTAAGCCACATCGCGCATACAAACACAATTCTCAAAGGATTCTCTTTATCCTTAAACTCTTTATCCAACTCACGTTTTTCAATCTTCATACGATGAGGTGTTATATCAAGATCCCACTTTTTAAATGTCTGAATTTCATTCTGCTCCTGACTGATAACCACAGCTATTTCAGTTTCTTTCATCCATTTAATCTTTCTATCCAATTCTTGTACTTCTTGCTGAGATGCATTCTTACACTGATTCTCTAATACTTGTATTTCCTGCTCCCAATATTCCTTCACAAAGTTATACATACGAACACAGGTTACTTTATTAAGACACACAAACATAGCCTTACCGCTTGTCCACAAGTCCGAATAATGCTCTACAAAATCTTTTGCCACAGAACGTAAACGTGGCTCTGCCGTCAGCAAATGTATCTCTTTTGCAAATTCATGCTCCAGTTTTTCCTGCTGCGCTTCATCTAAATCTGCAGCCTCAATCGCATCCAAAATCTTATCTGTAATATCCGGATTCTTGATATCTAATATCTTTTCCCCTCTATTTTCATAATAGAGCGGAACAGTCGCTCCATCATCTACTGCTCTCTTAAAATCATATACAGAGATATAGCCACCAAAGGTACGCTCCGTAATATTATCATTTGAAAGCAAAGGTGTTCCCGTAAAACCAATTCTTGCTGCTGTCGGCAACAACGCAACCATATTCTCAGCGAATATTCCATACTGGCTTCGATGTGCCTCATCTGACATAATGATAATATCATGATCCGGATAAATAGGTTTATCTACCTTTTGGTTAAACTTCTGAATTAATGTAAAAATAAAACTTGGATTACCTTCCAATTTCCTAATCAAATCACTTCCGCTAGTTGCCATAAACTGTGCCGCTTTTGTCTTTCCAAGCAACCCACAATTTTCAAATGTATCACTAATCTGAGTATTTAATTCTTCTCTATCCGTAAGCACAACAATCGTAGGTGAACCAGCAAATTTTCTACGAATCTTCTGCGAAAGAAAAACCATAGAATAACTCTTTCCTGAGCCTTGTGTATGCCAGAACACACCCAACTTACCATCATTCAGTTTTCTAGCCTCATAGGCTTTTACTGCTTCATTTACACCAAGATACTGATGATTCCTTGCCAAAATTTTTACTGTCTTACCGCCAGAATGATCATACAAAATAAAGTTCTCCAACAAGTCAAGAAAATTTGCTTTGTTGCAAATACCTCGAAGCATTGTTTCTAATGCAACACTTCCACTTTCCTGCTCATTCAGACGTTTCCACTCATGGAAGAATTCATATTTACTTCCCAAAGTACCGACTTTTGCCTCCGTACCATTAGAAAGCATTAAAAAAGCATTATAATAAAACAAATGTGGAATGGTATCCAAATAATCTGTATAGTTATTGGTATATGCTTCCTGGACATCAACAGTATTCTTTTTCAACTCAACAAACAAAAGTGGAATACCATTAACAAAGCCAACAATATCTGTTCTACGACGATATAAATCACCATGTATCTTCAATTCTTTGATTGCAAGAAAGTAGTTATTCTCCGGATTCTGAAAATCAATCACAAAGACTTTCTTTGTTTCGGTCTGTCCATTTGGTTTCTTCACAGTTACCTGAATACCGTCACGAATCAGGAAATATTTTTCCTCGTTCACCTGTAAAAGAGAAGATGTGGACAATCTATTTTCCAATATCATCTGTGCTTCAGAAATCTGGCTGTCATTAATCCATGGATTTATCTTTTTCAGTGCTTCTCGAAAATAGCGAAACAACACTATTTCCTTATAGTTTTCTCTTCCGAAAGTGCCGTTTTTCCCTAAGATTTCTGTATTGTAAGCAAACCGGACATCCCAGCCCAGTTCATCACTGAGCAGATTACCGGCACTTTCTTGAACAAGTATATTTTCGGAATAATCGTAGCTCATATTTTTCTCCCAGTTTATTTTATAATTCTCATTGTTTCTATAAACTTTTTCAATTCGTTTACATTTTCTACTAGCGGCTCATATACTCCGCCCTTTGTATACTTCATATTTATCAAACCATTATGGTGTTCATGAATCCAACACCAACTAAACAAAATTGCAGATGCAAGAGTTAGTTTTTCTGGAAAAACATAATCTGAAGGTACATTTGCATATCCACTATGACGTACATTAAACCTAATTTCTTTGAATTTTTTACCAAAAAATTCGACAAGAGGTGGTTTTACACTATTAGAAAAGGGGGTAAATATACTATCAAGCGAACTTATCGTTAAAGTGTTTGTGCCTATAAACGCTCTGTAACCATATTTATAATACAATACTATAGCTAACAATTCTACACACATAAAAGAGTAATCTTTTTTATCTGTAAACAACAATTTATGTATAAGCATCGCTCTACGCATCAATTGCTCCTGTGTGCGCGGGTCTATATCCTTAAATATTATCTGTATGTATTCTTCTATAGGTTCATCAAACAAAATAATCTCTTCATCGAATAAGTTTAAGTACTCTGCATATTTTTCTGTAATTTTCTCCGAAACCTCACCATTATTCAAGGTTATTTCAAAATTTATAAACTTCTTAAGATATTCTTCGACACATTCGAAACCAAAGATATGCTTTATACTTTCTATTAATCTTTTTTTATCGACAGCTACAATAGTAATTATATTGCTTTTCTCTTCAGTAAGATGATGTAAACGTTCCAATACTTTTATTGCATATTCTGGTATACATCGATCAAGTTCATCTACAATAATGACAACTGTATATTCTTCAGCTATTTTTTGCAAAGTGTCTGATAAAGTATCTATAACTTTGTTTAGCTGAAAATATTTATCATATCCATGTTTCTGGTTATACTCTTCAATACCATTTTTTCTTCCTTTAAGTAATATTTCAAATCCGTTTTTTATATCAATCCCAGTTTTCGCTTTAACCATTACATTACCAATAGTTAATAGTGCCTCACTTGCAGACTTTAACACGCCAATAGCTTTACTTCTTTGTTCACTATCAGGAATTAACTTGGTTTTTCTATCTATTTCAGCCAATGTAGAAGATACAATCGCTATAAGCGGTTCCTCATAATAGTCATATTTCCAACAATTGTAGTGCACAATAAAATATTTATCATCAAAAGTTACTTCTGATTGAATAACTGAAAGTTGTTCCTCAAACATGTCTAAAACAAAACTTTTACCACTATCCCAAGCTCCATTTATCGCAAAGCAAGTAGATGTTTTATTATCAGAAATATTTTCCACCAGACAAACAAGTTGCTCTACAAACTCATCTCGATTTAATATATCTATTTTGTCCATTATATTACACCTCAATTTCACCACTCATCAGTTTGGGTAGCAAACGGTCACGTGCATCTTTTGCTTTTTCAATTTCAACTGATTTTGTCAAGATCAGCTGATACATATTTTCTGATAAAGCGTTGTATTTTAATAATAATTTTTCATCGGGTATTAGAATAGTTTCTTGAGCAAGAAAATCTTTCCATCTATAATTTACGATACTGCTTGCACTTTTCTTATCGTATTCTCCTGTTTTTCCAGAAGCTCTCATATATTGAAATGCATCAAAAAGCAGTTGAGAATGTATTTTTTCTTTCGCTCGTACAAGCTTACAAAAACTTGCACACATAACTGGCCCTCTTAAAAATTGAAGTACTGTATCACGAATTAAAACTGTTCTCGCAACGCCTTCTGTTTTACTACCACCGGAAACCTCAAATATAATATCACCATCTATAAGTTGTCTTGAACTCAAATTACTTGTAACATGAAATCTATAAGGGATTTCTGCGATAATTCCATGTGTTATACCATATAAATCTGTGCCCCTAATTACGTAAGCTGGTTTGTCACATTTTTCAGTGACAGCCTCTTCTCCCCAGCCACCTCCAATTTCATACCCCACTATTTCAGAAAGAAATTCTCGTTTCCACCCCTCCGGTACACCATCGACAATAGTCACATCTTCACATCCTGGAAAACGCAAATCTACAAACCACTCTTTGTACAGACGCTGTGCTGCTTCTTCAAGCAGTTTAATCTGTTTTTGGTTGTTAGCAATCAGGTCATCATACACTGACAAAATATCTACTATTTTATTCTGGATTTCTATAGGTGGTGCCGGAAATTTGATAGTTGAAAGTTTCTTCCAAGATAAGTTATCCTGTGCAGTTCCTTGCGAAATCTTTTGACAATCCCTCTGCAGTATATCAAACGCATATTTCACAAATTTAACATTAGAGACCCCCTCAAATGGGATAAATCCCATTACACTATCAGGAAAACACGCATCAATACCCAGAATTGCTGTGTCCGCTATATTGGCCGCTATTGTGATACATAAAGTACCAGCTTTCCATAACTTACTTTGTTCTAATCCTTTTTCATTATAAGTTTCTGTATAATCGGTTAGATATAATTCGGCAGCTTTTACATCTGCTGTCTGTACAAATGGATATTTCCCACCAAATAATATCTTGTCATTTCTTGGTCTATGCTTCGATCTACCTCTCGAAACCCTCCCCAATTTATCCAATGTTACATATTCCCAACTCATAATCCCAGCTCCTTCATATTCTGAGAAATAGTATCCATTAAATCATTTGATTCTGCTTGCAGAGATAAAAGTTCACTATGAATTTCCATCATGCGTTCTTCAAAATCTACACCATCGTCTTCTACCGGTGCAACACCTACATAAGCACCTGGTGTTAGGGACCAGCCTTTTGATTCAATTTCTAAAATATCAGCAACTTTGCACAAGCCAAGAACATCATCATAAACACCGTCACCGAATTTTTCATACAGCCAATGTGCTTCTTTTGCAACGATAGTTTCTTCGTTCTTTTCAGCAATCATCTTGTCATATTCAGCCTGAACACGCTTTTTATCAATGCGACTTGCTTTTTCTACTTCAATCTTTGCACGCTTCTGCAGGTCTTTCAGCTCGTCCTTCAACTGATGAAGAATATCTTCAAAAGAACCATTTCCCAATACAGTTCTATATTCATCCAACAATGCTATGTACTTCTCTGTTTCTCCACGATAGAGCCATACAATCGCATTCAGATTCTTCAACTGCCACTCTGACCATTCATTCAATGTACGGTCAACAACTGTGTAGTAGTTTCGAGCATCAATAAACAGAATTTTATCTTTGATAGTTTCGTGTTTACCCTTATCAAAGAACCACAAAGAACAAGGCAGAGATTTTGTGTAGAAGAAGTTATTACCTACACTGATCATTGCATCCACATGACCTGTTTTTATTAGTTTTTCGCGAATATCTTTATCTTTGCCCTGACTGTCCGTTGCAGAAGATGCCATAACAAAACCAGCACGACCTTGCTCGTTCAAATAGCTATAGAAATAAGAAATCCACAGATAGTTACCATTACCTATTTCCTTATTCTTGTTAATTCCGGGCATACCAAATGGCAGACGTCCTGCATTTTCGCAAGACTCCGCTTTTACTTTGTCTACATTGAAAGGTGGATTTGCCAAAACATAATCACAACAACCATCCAAATTATGTGCATCATGATAAAAACTGTTCGCTTCATCTCCTGACTTGATAACCCCAGTAAGACCATGCACAGCCATATTCATAAGACAAAGCTGTGCATTATACTCAACTTTCTCTTGACCATAAAATGTCATACTACTATTTGCCTGCAAACCAGCCTCATTTACAAAATCACCTGTCTGAACAAACATTCCACCCGAGCCACAAGCTGGGTCTAGCAAAATACCATTAGTAGGTTCCAAGATATTAACAATCATTTTTACCAATGACTTCGGAGTAAAGAAAACTCCATCATCAGACGCAATATTTTTCGCAAACTTATTAAGGAAGTATTCATAGATACGTCCAATAACATCTCCACCCACTTCATCAAGTGCATTATTATTAAAAATACGCAACAGTTCACCTAAGAGCTCATCTGAAAAGTCCGTATAACTTTTAGGTAATACACCTGCTAACTGCTCACTTTGCTGTTCTACAAGTTCCATTGCGTTATTTACAATCTCACCCAAACTATTCATAGGTTGTCTCGCAATATTCTTAAGTCCTGCTGATACAACATTTTCCGGCAAGTTTACAAGCCATTCATACTGTGCTTCTTTCGGAAGAAATAACGCACTCTTTGCAGCAAAATCACTTGCTTCTACAGGCATCTGACGACCATTACGCATAGGTCTGTTTTTTAATATTTCTTCCTCAACCATTTTATATCTGCTATATGCATATCTCAAAAACAACAGCCCTAATACAGGCATACAATACTGATTAGATGTAAGCTTAGAACCAGCTCTAAGTAAATCTGCCGACTCCCATAAATCTGATTCAAGTTTTTTAATACTTTTGTTATCCATTCTTTATCCTTCACAATCCATATATTATTTTAATTCAAGTTCTAGTTGTACAGGTTCACCCATTGCTTTTTTAAATAGTTTATCAAATTCTTCCCATGAATCAGATGCTTTCATTAATGCAATTGTTTGTTGTAATTGATGATCTAAATTAGGCAGTCCTGTATCTTCAGTAAGATATTGATGATATCTATTACTGCGATGCCCACCTTTGGATTTAGGAGTTTTATTCTTCAATTCTTCTAACACCCCTGGCGGCAAATAATTATATATATAATCATTTGTTAGTTTACCCGCGTATGACGGCTTTGCTTTACCTCTATACTCCCAACCTTTTAACCTAAACATTTGTTTATAAAACTCATCCGGAAATCTTTTTGCCCAAGGTAATAATTCTTGACTAACATATTTTTCTAATATTTTTTGCAATTCATCTCTATCACGTTGTTCTTGATATCCTGTAACTTCATCAATAACTGCAATCAATCCCACCTTAGCAAAAGCTGCCATAACAGCATATAATCTTTCGGCCGTTCTAATTTGCTGTGGTGTTTTTAACACTCCATCATGCATAGCATCAACATATGCTTTACATAAATCAACAAATAATGTTGCTTCAAAAGGCTGAAATTTTACTCCCCTAGTTGTATAATATATTGGTAATTCATTTCTATTAGCCATACTTAACCAATTCTTTAAATTATCTGTTAAATATGGCGCTATCCACATACTATTTAAATTTCTAGTTAATGCCTGACTACCATTTCCTGTTATGCCAATACCTCTTGCGGCTCCTCGTAAGGATAATACTCTTTCTTTATTATCCATTACATAACACTCAAATTTAATATCATTCTCACTATCAATTACCCACGAACCGCTATGCGTCGCCTTAGGACCATTAAACATATCAAATACCGCCTTTCAATAATTTTATATAATTGTATCACTTGTTTACGGACCTGTAAAGTGTTTTTTAATGGTCCCTTGATTATAATATAAACTAACTATAAAATTACTCTACCATTACAAATTCATAATATTATCTAAATCTATCTTAGCATATTCCGTCATATTTTTTTCGTTATATGGTTCGTTCACTGTTCGTTGTATCGCACAATAAAAAAGCGCATCAACATTCTGCTCTTACTCGCCAGGCTCAGCTCGATTCCGCTTCGCTTCATCTCGCTGTCTGGCTGTCGCCAGATAAAAAGAGCCCCGTTCACTCTTGCGGAAATAAATTTCCGCCGAGTGACCGAGACTCATTTTTGCCTGGCTCGTAGCTAACACTCAAATTTATACCCCATGCCCCATATAGTCTTGATCATATCGCCCTTATCACCTAGCTTTGATCTCAACTTCTTCACATGGGTATCTATGGTTCTGGCATCGCCAAAATAATCGTAATTCCACACGTTATTCAGAATCTTCTCTCTGGACAATGCAATGCCCTTATTCTCTACGAAATAAGTCAGCAATTCGAATTCCTTATAGCTTAACTCAATCAGTTCGCCGTCGGAACGCACCTCGTGGGCGGTTTTATCGATCACGATTCCACCGGCCTCAACGCAGTCTTCACCGGGAAGTTTGCGGGAACGACGAAGGATTGCTTCGATACGTGCCACAAGAATCTTCGGACTGAATGGCTTCGCTATATATTCGTCTACGCCAAGCTGAAAGCCCTGCAACTCATCACGTTCATCTCCCCTGGCGGTCAGCATAATAATAGGCACCTTGGAAGACTCCCTGATTTCCTTACATACCTCCCAGCCGTCCATTTTGGGCATCATAACGTCCAAAACAATCAAAGCGATATCTTTATCTTCATAAAAGAGATCCAGCGCCTTACAGCCGTCCTCAGCCTCAATCACATCAAATCCGGCTTTTACAAGGAAATCCTTAACAAGGATTCGCATTCTGGTCTCATCATCTACCACAAGAATTTTTAACTTGTCCATTTCGTCCTCCTTTTACATTGGGAACACTGCCCCTATGTAGCATCTAAATAACAGACTAGCAGACAACTATGTTAAAATTGTGAATTCCGCAATTTACACCGCAAATATTCAGTACCTATACGCATTTTACAACGCTTACGGTTCTTCCGACGCCATAGGCTGTCTCTCTATCCCGTACTCATTCTCATAATAAACAATACGGTTCTCACGCTCGCGAAGCTCCTGCTCCCACTCTGCATACTTATTGATGATTGCATTCTCGTAATTAAGGATATTGGGATTCTTACCGGTGGTCGCAATGAAGAACATCGCAATCACCATAAGTGCAAGAACAACGTTCACAATAATGGAAGTTTTTAACTTCTTGGCATCATCGTTCTTTTTCTTCACCATAAACTGCTGGCGTTTCTGGATTGCCTCCTGCTCACGTCTTGTGGTCAAATCAAAAGTCGTGTACAAAGGAATGGGCACCACTTCGCCGGGCGTATTGGGATTGTTATCAAGGATTTTCTTGACTTTTAGCATAAATTCCAAGCCCACCGGCGTCTGAAACGTACGTTTCTCGATACTTTTATTATATAATTTATACAGAAGCTCAATGTCGGCCTGGCTGATTTTCGGCTCCAGTTTCTCGATTTTTTCCAACTCTTCCTGCGCCATCAACACATCCTGCGTATTGCTGAAGAGATAATCTTTTACCTGATTTTCACGATTCATACGGTTCCATCCTTTCATCGTTGGCTAATTACAAAAAATCCCCCGGGATAAATGTCCCGCGGGAAATAACTCTCTCTAAATACAAAAAACGAACACCACGGACGGGCGTTCGTTTCTCGGTAAGTGGAGTAGACGGGAGTCGAACCCGTGTCCAAAGACTTATTCCCTGTCCTTCTACTATCATAGATGGTTGTTTAGGATTCCCTAGGAAAGACGGGAGCCATCACCCTTCAATCTTCGGTAGCTTCATATTACGCCCTGGCACTCAAAGCTTTGTGACAGTCGTTTCCTGCAGGGATGATGCCCAGACCCCCGCATGCAGGTGTACGGGGAAGGACAAGCTGCATTTAGGCAGCTACTGCTAATCTATTGTCAGCGTTTAATTTTAGGTTTGTGATTTGACGCATCACCTGCGGATAGCTTCTCCAGCTGCAAAACCCCTGTCGAAACCATGACTACCCCATGTTTCGAAAGTTCATTGCTTTCTACTTATATTCTATGCGATATGTGCCGTTTTCGTCAAGTGTGAGACATTCAACTCATAGTTGAACGCTATCACTTCGTATATTTCTCTGACGGATAAGTTATTCAAACACAATTCTATAGTGTGAATTTTTGTGCTTCGATTAAAGACCGTTTTGACTGCGTCGGTGCTTAATGAAAACTGTCAGAGAAATATTCTACAGATTCTTCACCTTGAAGTCTCGCTCGCTTTCGCGACGCTGGTCCTTCTTCGCGATATCCTCACGCTTGTCATAAAGCTTCTTACCTTTGGCAAGCCCTATTTCAATTTTAGCCCTGCCGGACGTAAAATATACCTGAAGAGGTACCAATGTATAGCCTTTTTCTTTAATTTTACCAAGAAGCTTCATAATCTCTCTTTTATGAAGAAGAAGTTTCTTCGGACGCAAAGGGTCTTTGTTGAAAATATTCCCTTTCTCGTAAGGACTTACGTGCATGCCGTAGATAAACATCTCGCAATTCTCAATCCTTATAAAAGACTCCTTGATGCTGCACTTCCCCTGTCTTAAAGACTTCACTTCAGTGCCGTGCAACACAAGTCCCGCCTCATATTTCTCCTCGATAAAATAATCGTGGTATGCTTTTTTATTGTTGGCAATTAACTTCATTCCTTCGTTTGCCATGATACTTCTCCTTATTCGCCCGCAGGCTCTCAACTGTTATTTCGACATTTTTGCCGTAAAACTTATATCAAATACATTCCCTTTTAAAAAAGTTTTACGCCTCATCTTCATCATCATACAATAAAAAGTCGATGGTTCTAAGCACCTCATCCGTGGAATTCACAAGCACCTTGACAGGCTCACCAAGGCGATAAACTTTACCGGAATGGGTACCTTTTAGCTCCATATTCTTTTCATCATATGCATAAAAATCATCCGTCAGAAGCGACGTTCTTATCATTCCTTCCACGGTATTGGGAAGTTCCACATAAATCCCCCAGGAAGTTATACCTGAAATAATACCTTCAAACACTTCCCCGATACGCTCAGCCATATACTGGACTTTCTTTAACTTATTCGTCTCACGCTCCGCCTCGGCAGCCCTGCGCTCCGTTTTGGAACTCTGGCTCGTAACCTTAGGCAGAATTGCGTTATAATGCTCTATTTTATCACCATTTAAACGACCACGCAATTCATCCTTAATAATGCGGTGAATCTGCAAATCAGGATATCTTCGAATCGGTGATGTAAAATGACAATACTGCTGGCATGCAAGACCGAAATGCCCCGTACAAAGTACGGAATACTGGGCCTGTTTCATACTGCGAAGAGCAAGTCTTGAAATCAGTGCCTCCTCCGGCGTATCCTGAATTTTTGCAAGCAGCTTCTGCACTTCCTTCGGGTGGATTTCATCCTTATAAGACTTAAAATAATAACCGAAGTTACGAATCAGAATCTGCAGTTTCTCGATTTTATCCGCATCGGGCACATCATGGACACGATATACAAAAGGCAGTTCCTGCCAGTAAAAGTGTCCTGCAACAGTTTCATTGGCTGCCAACATGAAGTCTTCGATGATTTTAGTCGCAATATTGCGGTCATAAGGCTTAATATCGATGACCTTACCTTTTTCGTCCACAATAATCTTACTCTCCGGCAAGTCAAAATCGATGGAACCGCGCTTTCTTCTCTTTTCACGGAGAATCCCCGCCAACTCTTTCATCAGTTCAAACATCGGCACCAATTCAGCATATTTCTCACGCTCTTCGGCATCGTTCTGCTCCAGAATCTTAGCCACGGATGTATAGGACATTCGGCGATTCACCTTAATTACGGTTTCTGCCAGTTTGTGAGAAACAATATCACCCGTCGAGTCAATCTGCATAATACAGCTCAATGCAAGACGGTCTACGCCCTCGTTTAAGGAACAGATGCCGTTGCAAAGTCTGTGTGGAAGCATAGGAATTACGCGGTCTGCCAGATATACGCTGGTGCCTCTTTTCAGGGCCTCACGGTCCAAGGCAGAGTTTTCCTGCACATAATTGGTTACATCCGCAATATGAACGCCCAATTCATAAAATTCGCCGTTTCGTGTAATGCTTACCGCATCATCTAAGTCCTTGGCATCCTCACCGTCAATCGTCACCATCACGGTATCGCGCAAATCAAGTCGCCCCGCCATATCCGCCTCAGACACTTCCAAACCTACACGTTCCGCCTGATTAAGCACCTTCTCCGGAAATTTCGTAGGAATTTCATAACCTTCCACAATGGATAAAATATCCACGCCCGGGTCCATTGCATGCCCGAGAATCTCAACAATGCGGCCTTCCGCACTTCTTCTGCCGTGGGGATATTCTGTAATCTCAGCTACAACCTTATGGCCGTCCATTGCACCTTTCGATGCCTCCTTCGGAATAAAAACATCCTCACCAATACGCTGATTGTCAGGCACCACAAAGCCAAAGCTTTGGGACTTCTGATAGGTACCTACCACACGCCTGATTCCGCGCTCTATAATTTTAACAACCATACCTTCCTTACGCTTCCCATCTCCGGGATTGCCCGGGAACAGTTCCACAAGTACCGTATCGGAATGCATGGCACCATTCACATATTTGCCCGCAACAAAAACATCCCCCTCAACTTCTTCGCTTTCCACAAAGCCGAATTCGTGAGAAGTACCGCAAAATACGCCTGTTATTGTAATTGTTTTCTGTTTTTTACTCTTCTTACCCATATATCTTACCCTCAAAACAGAATGCGCAACACACATTCTTTGCACTTAGCGCTGTTGCAACGCAAGAAACTTCCTTTCCGCGAGCCGTGCAATATATTTTTAATTCACAATATCTGCTATGAATTAAAAAACACTCCTGCACATTTTGCAGGAGTGTTCATAATTCTAACCTTAGAACAACGACATATTGAGAAGGATTGACATCACCATAAAAATCGCGCCAAGCACGGCAGTGATTTTTACCAGCATTCCTTCCATAGAACGGCCTTTATTCTTGCCCCAATATGTGTCTGCAACACCGCTAAGTGCTGACAAACCGGAATTCTTGCCTTCCTGCATCAATACAATTCCTGAAAGTGCAATTGCAACTATGATAAATACAACTGTAACAATAATTCTAACTGTTTCCATTTCAAATACTCCTATGACTTGTTTGCCCCAAATGGCAAAATTACATCAGCTTGATTATATTAACATAGTCGGTCGGTTTTTGCAAGACATATTTTTAAACACATCGTTAAATATATCATCATAAAATCTATTATTTATGATACTGTGTTACTTCTCATATCCTTTAATCGGTTGAAACGGCGTACTGTACTTGCCGCAGCCTTTTAAATGTTCTTCAATGCGAAGTAACTGGTTGTACTTTGCATTACGGTCACTTCGGCAGGGCGCACCTGTTTTAATCTGTCCTGCATTTAAGCCCACTGCAAAATCTGCAATAAAGGAATCCTCGGTTTCGCCGGAACGATGTGAAATAATGGTTTTAAAACCACTCTTCTTTGCAAGCATTACCGCTTCCGTCGCTTCAGTTACCGTACCAATCTGATTTAATTTAACAAGAATGGCATTGCCTGCATAAAGCTTAATTCCGGCTTCCAAACGAAGTTTGTTGGTTACAAACAAGTCATCGCCTACCAACTGAACCTTTTTACCCAAACGTTCCGTAAGCAACTGCCAGCCCTCGAAATCACTCTCCTGTAAAGCGTCTTCAATAGAAACAATCGGGAAATGATCAATCAACATTTCATAATACGAAATCATTTCGTTGGTGTCACGATACATTTTATCTCCGCTTGTCTGACTTTCACCGGGAAAATAGTACACGTTTTTATCAGGCTGGTACAACTCGCTGGACGCAGCATCCATAGCAATTACCACATCAATACCGGGTTCGTATCCTGCATTCTGAATCGCATCCACAATCAACTGCAGTACCGCAAAAGTATCTTTTACATTAGGTGCAAAACCGCCTTCATCGCCTACAGCCGTGGATAAGCCTTTTTCCTTGCAAAGCTGTTTTAACTTCTGATAGATTTCCACGCCGATGCGAAGTCCTTCCGAAAAATTCTCCGCCAATACGGGCATAATCATAAACTCCTGGAAATCGACCGTATTATCCGCGTGCACACCACCGTTTAAAATATTCATCATCGGCACAGGCATTACATCCGCGCTGCTTCCGCCGATATAACGATACAAAGGAATACCAAGACTCTCTGACGCAGCCCTGGCACAGGCCATCGAAACAGCCAAGGTGGCGTTAGCGCCCAAATTAGCCTTATTATCCGTCCCGTCCAAATGTCCCAGCAAATGGTCGATTGCACACTGATCATAGACATCCTGCCCAAGTAATGCTTCTCGAATGACCGTATTCACGTTTTCCACTGCCTTCTGCACGCCAAGACCGAAGTAACGCTTCTCACCGTCCCTTTTTTCTACCGCCTCAAACCGTCCGGTACTGGCGCCGGAAGGAACACTTGCCCTCCCCATAAAAAGACCGTTTACCGTCACTTCCGCTTCTACCGTAGGATTGCCTCTGGAATCCAAAATCTCCCTTGCATGCACTTCTGTAATCTTTCCGACATTTGTCATGATGATATCTCCTTTTTATAATGAGTGTGTTGTATGTCCCCATTTGGTTGTTGTGATTTCATAATATTGTGTTGATTATTTTACATTCCAACAGAACACGCTCTCGCTCGATTGTGAATGTAACGGACACTAAACTCGTGCCGCATTACATTTGCACTCGTTAAGTGCCGACACTCACAAACGGTTCTTTATGGAATGAAAATATCCACACAACAATTTAATTATAATGAAATGCCAAACAGGGACATAAATTTACTCTCATTATGCCCTAAATATGGAAATATCATACATAGTAATTAATATCGCTGTAAGTCACAGAGTTGGGATGCTCTTCGCCAATCTCATCAGCAAATAATTCAAAAAGCTGCCATTCAGTTTCAACCAAATGACAGCTTATCATGCATCCCTTGCGGATGCATCGTACACTTTATTACTCCCTGCATCCGCACGGGATGCCCTAATTTATTTCTGAATCAACAATGACTTACCGGTCATTTCTGCAGGCTGTTCCTTGCCCATGATTTCGATAAGTGTAGGAACGATGTCCGCTAAGCATCCGCCTTCACGTAAACCGTATCCTTCCTTGTAATTTACAAGGATGAAAGGAACGGGATTTGTGGTATGTGCGGTAAACGGTTCACCGGTTTCATAATCCACAAGCTGCTCTGCATTACCGTGGACAGCACAGATGAACATTACGCCATCAACTTCCTTAATCGCTTCAACAGCCTTGCCAACGCATTCGTCTACTGCTTCAACAGCCTTGATTGCCGCATCCTGTACACCTGTATGACCAACCATATCAGGGTTCGCAAAGTTAATAACGATTACATCATAAGAACCGCTCTTGATTGCTTCTACAAGCTTATCGCATACGCCGTAAGCACTCATTTCAGGCTTTAAGTCGTAAGTTGCAACTTCCTTGGGTGAGTTAACAAGAATTCTTGTTTCGCCTTCATTGGGTTCTTCCACGCCACCATTGAAGAAAAATGTAACGTGTGCGTATTTTTCGGTTTCAGCGATTCTTGCCTGAGTCATATTGTTTGCAGCAAGCCATTCGCCAAAGGTATTGGTTACGCTGATTTTATGGAAAGCCACTTCCTTGTTAGGGATCGTGGGGTCATATTCTGAGAAGCACACAAATTTAAGATCAAGTCTCTTGCGATCAAAGCCCTTGAAATCATCATCACAGAATGCTCTGGTAATTTCTCTTGCACGATCGGGACGGAAGTTAAAGAATACAACGCTGTCCTTATCCTGGATCAGTGCAACGGGTGCACCGTTTTTCTGAACTACGGTAGGCTTTACAAATTCGTCGGTTTCATCTCTGTCATAAGACTCAGCCACTGCAGCAACTGCGCTGTCTGCTGTTAATCCTTCGCCCTTTGTCATAGCAAGGTATGCCTTTTCAACTCTGTCGTAGTTGTTATCACGGTCCATGGCATAGTAACGACCGCTTACCATAGCAACTTCACCAACGCCGATTTCAGCCATTTTAGCTTCCAACTGTTCTACATATTCCTTACCGCTTGCAGGGGGTGTATCACGACCGTCCAAGAAGCAGTGAACATATACTTTCTTTAAATCATTCTTCTTAGCAAGTTCAAGAAGTCCGTAAAGATGTGTGTTGTGGCTATGCACACCACCGTCTGATAAAAGTCCGAACATATGAAGTGCGGAATCATTTTCCTTACAGTTCTTTACTGCGTTTAACAATGCAGGATTCTCAAAGAAGGTTCCGTCCTGGATTTCTTTGGTAATTCTGGTAAGTTCCTGATATACGATACGGCCCGCGCCCATATTTAAGTGACCAACTTCCGAGTTACCCATCTGTCCGTCGGGAAGACCTACTGCCATACCGCTGGCATAACCTTTTACAAAAGGATATTCAGCCATAAGCTTGTCCATTACGGGAGTTTTCGCACCGGCAACGCAGTTGCCTTCTGTCTTTTCATTGAGACCATAGCCGTCAAGAATCATTAAAACTGTTGTCTTTTTACTCATTTTCTGTCTCCTACTCTTTTTTAATATACTAAAAATGCCTGAATATAAGGCATTCTTTCAGTCCGACATTGATTATACACAATTTTATGACGGTTAGCAACCTAAAACCCGTAGAAAAATGCGCGGAAATGTTATAAAATATAGTAACCTTACACAAAAATATGTGAAGGCTCATATGCAATCACAGACTATTTATTAAGAAAGGAATCCTTATGGTTACTCTTCTTTCCAAACTTTTTATAAAAGATTACAAAAATTATGCTTCTCCTAAAGTCCGCATCGGCTACGGCATCCTTTGCGGTGCTTTCGGGATTTTCTTAAACGTGCTTTTATTCGCAGGCAAATTAACTGCCGGCCTTTTAAGCGGTTCCATTGCAATTATCGCAGATGCCATCAATAACTTGTCCGATGCCGGCAGCAGTGTCATTACACTCTTTGGTTTTAAAATGGCAGCTTCCAAGCCCGATTCCGACCATCCTTACGGGCACGGTCGTATGGAATATATTTCGGGGCTTTTGGTATCTATTTTAATCCTTTTTATGGCCTACGAACTGATTAAAACTTCCATCGGTAAAATCCTTCATCCGGAACCGATTACCACAACATGGATTACCGTTGTGATTTTAATCGTGTCCATTTTAACGAAATTTTATATGTTCTTTTATCAGAGAAATATCAGTAAAAAAATTTCCTCCGCAGCCTTAAAAGCCACTGCCACAGACTCCATCAGCGATACCATCGCAACGGGCGTTGTACTGCTTTCTGCGCTTGCAAGTGTTTTCTTTGATTGGAACATCGACGGATATTGCGGTATTTTAGTCGGACTATTCATTGTATATTCCGGTATTCAGGCAATCAAGGACACCATCTCACCGCTCCTTGGGCAGGCTCCCGACCCGGAACTTGTGGAACAAATCCGCACCTTAATGATGAGTGAAGAAGCAATTCTTGGTATCCACGACTTAATGATTCATGATTACGGCCCCAGCCGCGTTATGGTAAGTCTTCATGCGGAAGTATCCTCTTCTTCAGACTTTCTCGCTATGCACGATATCATCGACAATCTGGAACGAAACATCCGCCAGGAACTGGGCTGCTTTGCCACCATACATATGGACCCCGTCTTGGATAAAGACGAAGAAACCCAGTCGTTAAAGCGCCAGGTCACCAAAATCATCACCTCAATTGATGAAAAACTCACACTCCACGATTTCCGCGTGGTAAAAGGACCTACTCATACTAATTTGATTTTTGACGTTGTAAAACCTTACTCCATGAAAATGGATGTAAAAGATTTACACGATATTATTACGTATAAAATCAGTGACTGGAATCCAAACTACTATTGTGTCATCGAATATGACGAAGAATTCTGTACGAAGAAATAAAACATATTTTATAGCAAAGTTTCATTTATATTCTTAATTTGTTGATTAAAAATCGTATATTTATTTTAAAATAACTCTTTACAAAGTATTCTTTATGTGATAACGTAGTCTTAGATACTACATACAAGGGTTTGTTTGTCCTTGTCTTGATATTCATAGAAATAAAGGATGGTGTAAAGATGACAAATGTATGCAATTTTAACGATCAAACTTTAGGCGAAGAAATCTCCAATGCAATCTCCCATGGCTTAGGCGCAGGTCTTTCCATTGCCGGTACCGTAGTAATGATTGTAACTGCAGCCTTGAATCATATGGGCGCAATGAGTATTGTTGGCGTATCCATTTACGGCGCAAGTCTAATTTTATTGTATTTGACTTCATGTCTTTATCACTCTCTTGCCAATAATAAAGCTAAAAAAGTGTTTCAAATCCTTGACCATTGTATGATTTTTATCTTAATTACAGGAACTTACACCCCTATCTGCTTTAGCATCATCGGTGGCTGGGTCGGCTGGACCATCTGGGGAATTAATATGGCATGTACTGTTCTTGGCGTAGTTTTAAATGCAATTAACCTTGCCAAATGGCACAAATTATCACTCTGGCTTTATGTTTTAATGGGTTGGTCTATCGTATTGGCCGGTTCTAAAGTTTTTACTTTAATCACTTTGGAAGGTTGGGCAATGTTACTGCTTGGCGGTGTCTTTTATACCGTAGGTATTATCTTTTACCGTGCTAAAAATCCCAAATATATGCACTTTATCTGGCACTTATTTGTTTTAGGCGGAAGCATCTGTCACTTCTTCTTTGTTTTACAATACTGTTGTTATTAATTTTAGACATAATAAAAAATGAGGCTGTTTGATATATCCCTGTCAAGTAGACAGACGAAATATCACAGCCTCTTTTTTAATCATCTCGCGCCGAAACTGTTACAAGTTAATGCATCATCTTATATACAAATCCCGGTTCTCTATGTAATGCAGATTCCGTTCCGAAAACTTCGACAAATTAAACTCTGCCACGTCCGTAATACTGTTATAACGTCTCAGTTTCTTCCCTACGATAACAAGAGCGATACCGAAACCTGTAATAAGAGCTTCAACCAAAACAATTATAATCCCAACTACAATAAATAGAATTGTATCCATTCCCATTTAGGTATCCTCCTGTCGTTTTTCTACAAATTCCGCCGTCTTTTTATCTTTGGTGGCTTTAATATTCCGGTATGCCCTGACAAACTCAGCCAATCCAAACAAATACAAAAATAAATTAGCGATAAAAGCAACCAGAAAATTCAGTGGCGGAATAAGCATCGTAATTCCCATAATTCCCAAAGAGAGAAATCCGGCAATAGACGTAATAAGCACCAGTTGTTTAATCACTTTCTTTTTATCAATGGGCAAAGAACCAACAATTTTACCGGTCTGACCATTAATCATAAGCGTAAAAGGTTCATTCTGATAACGGAACGTGATAAACCAGATTGGAAAAAATGCATAATCGTTTCTCTTTACTTCGTAATGTTCATTATGCTTGCGATGGTCAAACTTCTCATCCTTTACACTTTTACGGATTTCTTTATATACCAGCTGGTCAATGGTATTTACCAATCTATCCGTGTTATATCCATATTCCACATCATATTTGTCTGCATAAAATCCGGACAAATATGCCGGTTCAAAAGGTTTTAATTCTTTTAAATCAAAAGGTTCCAAAAACTGCGACGTCATATCATCAATTTTACTGCTTACCTCAAGATACAAATCCTGAAACAGGCAATCGGCCTCGCGAACATACACCTTCTGCCCCTTGAAAAACTCTCTTCGGGTTCTGAAATAAATATCGTGAATATAGTATGGCACATAAATACCCCTTACTTTATCGGGCTGTATATGTATAGCTTCGTCCGGAAGAAATTTACTCTCGGCTACCCTCCGGTTGAAAATATCCATCGCCTGATTTTTCGTAATCTTAAAAGGTATGATAAACTTCGGTTTTCTTTCCTTGGAAACCCTGCTGAATACTACCGTTGGTTGTCCGCAATACGAACAAAAAGTAGATGCCTCTACATCATTTACCATCAATTCACCGCCACAGGCTGTACATACATAAATTTTGCATTCCATCGTTTCCTGCGTATCATCCGCAGTTTTATGTATAATCTGTGGTTCTTCCACCTGCGTCTGCGCACGGGAAACCGTCTGCATTGCAACCTGCGTTTCAAAGGTATTCCCACAGAAAGGGCATTCCATCTCGGCATAGGACGGATTATATTCTAATGCGCCATCACAGTTTGGACATTTGCAAACCATAATTGCCTCCTTTTTATTCTTCTTCCACTTTTTTATAATACTCCGGATTTTCTTGTGAATCAGCCACTCTTTCACTCAAGGAGAATATATGCATTCGAATAGGTTGTTTTGTATTCTGATAATAATCACTTTTGCATTCACCCGCCATATTTGAGTTTTTAACAATACGCATCATAATGTTAAAAGCAATCAAACCACCCAAGGCAATAAACAAACATATGTAAATGATTAATGCTAACAAATATCCATTCATTCGTCTTTACCCTGCCTTTCTTTTGCTAATTTCTCAGTTGCCTGATTCTTCGTGAGTTTAAGACTCTTTTTGAATTCATCATATTTTTTCTTTGTCGATATTGCTAATATCCACGCAAATGGCAAACAAGGAACTATAAAAAATGGTATAAAAGCGACAATAAAGTATGCCTTATAATATAACCATAATAACAATGTAACTAAAGGTACACTAAATAATAACGTCAACAATAGGAAAAGGAGAACTGCTTTAGCCTTCAAAAAGGGCACTGTGCCTGTTACTTTACCGGTTTGTCCGTTCACCATCATAGTGTAAGGCACATCTTTGTACCGAAACGTCATAAACCAAACAGGCAGAAACGCATAATCCGCCTTGGTAATTGCATACTTTGGAGAACAGTTAGCGTATTTTTTATTTATAATTCCTTTACAACGGCTACACACTTCGTCATCAAACATTTGCTGACATTTTTTAACAACTCTATTGGTCAGTTGTAATCCGGACAAATCAAATCTATCCGCATAAAATCCTGACAAATATCCGGCATCAAAGTCTTGCAACCCCGACAAATCGTAAGGTTCCAATCCGCAAGCTAATTCATCATTCATTGCATCCGAAGCATCTTGACATACCTGAACAAAGTTACAATCACCTTCTACAAGATCTGAATTTTTATTAAAACCTATATTTATCCATCTTCTTTGATAAAATGTTATATCGTATAAAAAATAAGGTATGTAAATTCCTGTAATTCGTTCCGCTTCAAAATTTTTAACCTCTTTCGGAATAAAGAAACCTTTCTTTAATTTCTCACGAATTGCAGTTTCTGCCTCTTCCTTTGTAATTTTAAACGGTATAATATACTTCGGTTTCTGAGTCTTATCTACTCGGTTATATACAATGGTGGGCTGACCGCAATATGCACAGTATGTAGACACTTCCTTATCACTTACCGACAATTCCGCCCCGCAGGAGGAACAGGTATAGACTTTACATTCAATAAACTCCGGCTCGTCATAAATAGTACGTTCTTCCGTAAAATCCAATTTCTTTTCTTCTTCTATTTCACTTTGTGTAGGCAACTCTTGATGATATTCAACCGCATCTTCATCCAGTTCCCACATAAAATAATCATTTCCGCAGTGGGCACAATGCATTTTATCTAATGCCGGATCATATTCCAGTGCGCCGTGACAATTTGGGCATCTGTAAATCATATCTTTCTCTCTCCTAACAATTTAACATCATTTCGAAGAAAACATATTACCTAAAATATCTCCCATACCGGGATCATAGTTTTCTTTTAGCATACGCAGTTTTCTGCCCGAAAAGTCCTTGAATTCGCCCTTGCTATCGCCTAATTTAGTATTATGCGACAATGCCAAAGCCACCGCCAACAAGCCGGTACAAAATCCTGTTCCTATCACGTATACAATTAATGTAACTATTCCAATCAGTCCCATTAGTCTCTATCCTGCCTTTCTCTTGCAAACTTCTCCGTCTCACGTGCTCTGGTCAACTTTCCGGTCTTTTTGATTTTTGATAAAATAGGCAACGCAATTGACAATTCAATAATTGGCACAAAAATGGCCAGCGCCATCATAACAAACACTGTAAGTTCAAAAAATAACATAAGAATTCCCGTAATTAAGGCCAGAGCGGCTGTAGAGCCTGCTACTGTTGCAAAAAGAGTAGTCACTTTTTTTCGATCGAACGGCAAAGTTCCCACAACTTTACCGGTTTGTCCATTAATAACCATTGTATAAGGTTCTCCCTGATAACGAAAGGTCAAAAACCAAGCCGGTAACATTGTATATTCCGCTTTGTTAACCGTACGTTTGGGTAACGAAGATATAATTTCAACATTTCTCTCCGGAATTGTTTTTCTTACTTCAGCATCAAAAAGTTCCTTTGCACGTGCAACGGCAAAATCATATAACTCCTGATCTCCCAAATCATATTTATCTGCATAATACCCTGATAAATAGGCTGAATCAAAAGGTTTTCGTTCTCGCAAATTAAAAGGTTCCAAACGCTGGGATGTCTCATCTTCCAAATTATCTGATGCATCCACCGTCAAAGTTCTAAAATTGCATTCCGCTTCTCTTGAATAAACCAATGGAGTTTCATCAGCCTTCTTCTCACGATAAGGATCCACTTCCCAGTATTGAATATCATAGTAATAAACATCAAATATCCAATATGGTATGTATATACCTTTTACATTTTCAAGTTCGGCTTCTTTAACCTCTTTAGGTAAAAAATGACTATTTTTAAGTCGTTCTCGCAATAATCCGATTGCCTGTTCTTTAGATATTTTGAACGGAACTACCGTCTCCGGCTTCAACTCCTTAGATACACGACTAAATACAATAGTGGGTTGACCACAGTAGGCACAAAAAGTTGCGGCCTCATTATCATTCACTGATAATTCAGCCCCGCAGGATGTACAGGTATATATACGACGCTCCATCGTGCCTAAAGTTTTAAAAACTTCTTCTTCAAAGGCTTCACTCTCCGTAATATTCTGTGAAGAACTATTTTCAATGATTGAACTATTTGTGTCTTCTGCTACATTACACACATTTTGGTCTTGTTGCGATATCGTATCCATACGATAATCCATATTATCTTTTACTTCTGTATTCTCTATCTCTGAAATAGAAAAACCATTTCCGCAATGTGCGCATTGCATCAAATCCGTAATCGGATCATATTCCAACGCGCCATTACAATTGGGACATTTGTAAATCATACTATTCCTCATTTCTAAACATATCAACGCAATATTTCACACTATTCTCCTACATTACTAAAACATGGATGCGCTCTCGTTACGGATTACGTGCATATTGGTTTGTGTAAAATCCATAAATTCACCCTTACTGTCACCCATTTTATTGGAACTGCGTAATACGCATCCTACGACTAAAGTTGCCAAACTGCATCCAATAAAAATCGCACCGCAAATGATGCAAATAATCATTCCCATGGCTATACCTCCTGTCTTTCACCTGCAAATCTAGCAGTCTGGTTTAATTTAGTAAGTTTCATATTCTTCTTATATACGCTAATCTGGCTAATGCCGATTAATAATAAAACAAGGCCTAATACCAATAAAGCCACAAATACAACCATATTAACGCCGGCATTATAAAGTAAACAGCCACCCACGCCCAAAATCGCACTTGTTACAACTGCTATTATTGCAAATAAAATACCCGCCTTCGCTTTGTTGCAAGGAACCGCACCAACAGCCTTACCGGTTTGTCCGTTTACAAGCATGGTATAAGGTTCATTTTTATAACGGAAAGTAAGAAACCATACCGGTAATAATGCATATTCCGAATTACGAATGGTGTGTTTGGGCTTACTCTTCAAAACAGCTGCATTTTCATTTCTAACCTGTCTTTTCATTTCTGCATCAAATAAATCCTTACATCTGCGAACCACAGCATTTGTTAACTGTCTTGCTGACAAATCATATCTGTCTGCATAAAAGCCGGATAAATACGCCGGCTCAAATTCTCTTAATTCATCCAGATTAAAAGGTTCCAGACGCTGTGTTGATTCATCATTCAGTCGTTTGGAGGCATCACAACTGATTTTTTTAAATTCACATTCCGCTTCAAAATCAACAAATCTTGCCTTCTTTTTATCTCCAACGCCTTCACTGAAAGTAATCCGCTGATTATCATAGTAGTACGCATCAAAAAGAAAATAGGGTACATATATACCTTTTACATTTTCAACATCGAAATTCTTAATTTCCTTCGGCACCAAAAAACCTTTACCGAAACGTTCCCGTACAATATCCAACGCCTGCTCACGAGTAATTCGAAACGGCAATATATACTTGGGCATTTGTTCCTGCGAAACCCGGCTATATACAATAGTCGGCTGACCGCAATATGCACAATATGTAGATACTTCCGTGTCATTTACCGAAAGTTCAGCTCCGCAGGAAGTGCAGGTGTATATTTTACACTCCATCATTTCCGGCTCGGCGTAAATATTATTCTCTTCAATATGGTCCTCTGACTCGACTTTGGCAGCAGACATACCATATTCATTCCAATATGCCACAGAGGCATTCTGAGACGCGTAATCAAACTGTTTTTGATTTCCGGCCTCCATCTCCTGCATAGTATATCCGCCACCGCAATGCTCACACTCCATCTCATCAGTAATTGGATTATATTCCAATGCACCGTTACAATTTGGACATTTGTAAATCATAGCATTCTCCTCCTATTTATCAGCCATAGTTTTTGTCATACAACTGTTTTACATCGATTACGTGAAAAGATCCCTCTTTAATAAAATCATAATGCGTTCCTTTGCTGTCGCCGAGCCGATTAAATAAATACAAGCCTGTTCCAACTAAAAATACCCAAATCGCAGTTCCTATATAAATGCTGACCAAAATAAGTGCGTTTCCTAATACATCCATTCGTCACTCTCCTGCCTTTCTTTTACAAATTTAGCGGTCTTCGTCAATTTGGTAAGCAATAAATTTTTATTGTATTTTGAAAAATTGATAAAACCGACCAGATACATAATCAAAGGTCCAACAAACCCAATCCCTATCATTCCAATCAACGCAACAGTGACTTCAAATTTGTAAAGTGCAAATAAAATCAATCCTACAATCAAATGAATCAGAAGGAAAGAAACCAGCACTTTTTTCACATCAAAAGGGATTGCCCCCACAATTTTACCATTTTGACCATTCATCAGAATCGTATATGGTTCATTTTTATAACGGAAAGTAAGAAACCACACCGGCAATAAAACATAGTCTGCTTTCTCAACGTTACATTTTGGATGTGTAATCTCTACTCTGCTTACAAATCCGGGATTGGCTCCCAATTCCCGTTCTACTCTTTTAACATATAAATCCTCACAACGTTGCTTTAAAACATCCATAAGTGCATTGGTATCCATATCATATCGTTCTGCATAAAAACCGGATAAATATGCTGCATTAAATTCCTTCAAATCTTTAAAATCATAAGGCTCCAAACGTTGTGTCAGTTCGTCTTCCAAATAAGAAGATGCGTCACAACTCATTTTTTCAAAGTCACACTCTGCCGTAAACCAATAGCCTTCCGTATGCTTAGAACTTTTATAAATATGAATTTTCTGATTATTGCGATAATGGACATCAAACATAAAATGCGGTATATAAATACCCCTAACCTTCTCAATTTGAAAATTCTTTACCGCTTTGGGGGTAAACAGCCCTATGCGCACTCTCTTACGAATATCCTGAATCGCCCGTTCTCTTGTAATCTTAAAAGGAATTACATAATCAGGCTTTAATTCATTTGATACACGACTGTATACAATGGTAGGCTGACCGCAATATGCACACCATGTTGATACTTCCGTATCACTTACCGCCAATTCAGCTCCGCAAGAAGTACAGGTATAAATCTTGCACTCCATACGTTCTTTGTTTATAGAGAAATCCTGTTCATCTTCTAAATTATTTGTAGCATGTGTCATTCCTATTTCCGTCTCAGTTTTTGCAATAACATCATTATGCATATCAGAAGTTGCTTTTTCTTCTGTTACGGTTGACAGGGTATTCTTTTGTGCCACATAATCGTATGATTTCTGCTTTTCACTTTCCATTTCCTGTATGGTATAACCGCCACCGCAATGTGCACATTCCATCTCATCCGTAATCGGATTATATTCCAATGCACCATTGCAATTGGGACATCTATAAATCATAACTGTTTCCTTTCACATAATAGTATGTATTCAAACTATGTTCTGTCACATTACTACAAAAAACAAATTAATTATTTTATAAATTACGCTTACTTAAGAAATGCAATGGTGTTCCTGCAAAGTTGGTAAAATCACCCTTACTGTCACCCATTTTATTAGAGGCCTTCAAAACCAAACCTACTACCATCAGCGCAAAACCGCATCCAAGCGCTACACCTATAATCAAAGCTATAATATTCATTAATTATCATCCTGCCTTTCTCGAACAAACTTTGCCGTTCTTGAGGCCTTCGTTAACTCAATATTCTTCCTTACAGAGTTAAAGGCACCAATACCGGTTGCATAAAAGAAGAATCCAACTGCACCAATAATCGCAATCAAATCTCCCACAGACTCTCCATCCATATTTCCATTTAAGAGAAAGCTCATAAAGATTGTAAAAATGATACTTGAAACAACGGCTAATGTTACAAACATGGAAACCAACTTAGTTTTATCAAAAGGAACCGCACCCACAACTTTACCGGTCTGTCCGTTTACAAGCATAGTATAGGGTTCGTTCTTATAACGGAAAGTAAGGAACCAAGCCGGAAGCAAAGCATATTCCGCATTTCGAACCTGATATTTAGGATTATTTTCAACAATATGTACATTACTTGCACTGACACTTTTAACAATTTCTCTGTCAAACAATTCCTTACTTCTTCCGATTGCAACACCTGTTAACTGCTTATCATCCAAGTCATATCGGTCAGAATAAAATCCTGATAAATATCCCGGTTCAAAAGGCTTAATCACTCTTAAATCAAAGGGTTCCAAACGCTGTGAAGATTCGTCATTTAACTGCTTAGATGCATCACAGGTAAGCTTCTTGAACTCACATTCTGCCTCACGCACAAAATACTTTGTTTTTCTATGCTTACCGGAACCAACCGTACCGCGCAAACGCTGCCAGTCATAATAATAAACGTCGAACAAGAAGTAAGGAACATAGATTCCTCTCACCTTTTCCACTTCGAAATTCTTAATTTCCCTGGGGACAAAGATACCCTTGTTTAACTTCTCGCGAATGCCGTTTACTGCCTGGTCCTTCTGAATTCTAAAAGGCAACACCCATTTGGGCATTAATTCGTGGGAAACACGGCTAAACACAATGGTAGGCTGACCACAATAAGCGCAAAATGTCGATGCTTCCACACCGTTTACTGCAAGTTCCGCACCACAGGCCGTACAGGTATAAATATTACATTCCATTGTAGTTTGACCATTTGCGTCTGTAGTCTGTTCTGACGCCTGCTCAGGCTCGCTCTGCTGCGCATAGGGATTAGTCTCCCAACCACCGGCCGGTGCATTATTATTTGCAGAAGGTGCAGTCATTTTGACCGCATTATCCTGTAAGCGCTGATGCGCCATGGCTTCATGGGTAGTAAAAGTGCTTCCACAATACGGACATTCCATCTTATCGTACGCCGGATTGTATTCCAACGCGCCATCACATTTCGGACATTTACAAATCATAACTGTTCCCTCCTAATATAATGAACTTGGGTTCCGTTAAAATCGAACAAATCACCCTTACTGTCACCATGTTTATTTGATTTTTTTAAAATAATTCCTGTAATTGCCAAAGCGGTTCCGATTCCCATAATAACGCCGTAGGCAATTGCTATGATAAAAAACAATTGGTCCATTTTATCTCTCCTTTTACGTTTCGTCCTGTCTTTCTTTTACAAAGCTTGCTGTTTTCTTTGCCTTGGTAAGTTTAATGTTCTTCATTACGGATGCAAATGACGCGATACCCGTACTGTAAACAGTAATAATTCCCATCACAGCCATTACCAACAATCTGCCGTCCATATCCACATATTGATTAAACAGAATCATACCCAGGAAACTAAACAATAAGGTCGCAACAACTGCAATTGCCACAAAAACAGCCGCCAGCTTATCCTTTGCAAAAGGTACTGCACCAACCACTTTGGCAGTCTGGCCGTTTACAAGAATGGTGTAAGGCTCATTTTTATAGCGGAAAGTCATAAACCACGCCGGCAATAAAACATATTGTGCCTTTTTTAATTCAAATTTCGGCCGACTGCTGAGAATTCTGACATTTTCAGCCATTGTATCCATCTTCATTTCATTGTCAAAAAGTTCTTTGCAACGTACTCTTACCACATTTTTAAGGGTACGCTCATTCATATCATATCTGTCTGCATAAAAACCCGACAAATAGCCGATTTCAAAAGGACGTAATCCGTTCAAATCATAAGGTTCCAGACGTTGCGAAGTCTCATCATTCAACATTCTGGATGCATCGCAGGTAAGATTCTTAAATTCACACTCTGCCTCACGGATAAATGACTCGTTTCTGCTGCTTCCCTCGTATTTTACGACACCACGCAATTTCTGGTAGTCATAGTAATGTGCATCAAACAGGAAATAAGGAATATAAATACCTCTCACCCGCTCTACTTCGAAATTTCGAATTGCTTTGGGTACAAAGAATCCATGGCTTAATTTATCGCGGATTACCGCCACAGCCTGCTCCTTCTGGATACTGAACGGAATGATACGCTCCGGTCTTAATTCTTCGGATACACGGCTGAACACAACCGTAGGTTGGCCGCAATATGCGCAGTATGTGGCCGTTTCCACGCCATTGATAAAAAGCTCCGCACCGCAGGAAGTACAGGTATAAATATTACCTTCCATCATTTCCGGTGTATCTACGGCTACATCATGAATTTTATTCTCAACTTCTTTGGAGATCTCTCCCGGCTGATCCAAAGTATGCAAACCTTCATTAGGGTCTTCCATACGCTGTGCAAAGGGATTTGATTCCCAGCCACCACCATATGTACCGGCATTTACATTACTGTTCTCTGCAGCAAATGGTCTATGTACATTACCATTCATATGGTCGACAGTTTTCTGAACTGCCATTATCTGCATCATATCATAGGACGTTCCGCAAAACGGACACTCCATTTGGTCTGTGATCGGGCTGTATTCCAAGGCCCCGTCACACTGTGGACATTTACAAATCATAGTTACTACCCCTTTTACTCAAAAAAACAAATTATGCAATTTTATAACAAAATTTGTAATAATTTTATCATACTAAAGTAAAAAAGTATATAAATTTGACAGCATAATAAGACACATTATTTTCACATTTTTAGCAAAATAAAATATATACTTGTAATTTTACTTACATAGTAGTTTATGCCGATAAAAAAAGGACGTATGCCCGAAAGCATACGCCCTTATAAACTAAAAGGAATTATAATTTTAGATTATATAAAATGTTTCATATAATCATTGTAAATAAATGCTAATTAGTAGTTAACGATCTTACCGAAATCAGCCTTAAGTGAAGCACCACCAACAAGACCGCCGTCGATGTCTGCCTGGCCGAATAATTCAGCTGCATTGCCTGCATTTACAGAACCGCCGTACTGGATACGAACTGCTTCTGCTGTAGCTTCATCATACATTTCTTTGATGCATTCACGAATGCCCTTGCAAACTTCTTCAGCCTGCTCTGTAGTAGCTGTCTTACCTGTACCGATAGCCCAGATGGGTTCATAAGCGATAACCATTTCCTTAACCTGATCAGCTGTAACACCAACTAAGTCAGACTTAATCTGTAATCTGATCCAGTCCATAGTAACGCCCATTTCTCTCTGCTCTAAAGATTCACCACAGCAAAGGATAGGAATAAGACCTGCTTCGATAGCCTTCTTAACCTTCTTGTTTAATAAAGCGTCATCTTCTTTGAAGTAGTCACGTCTTTCTGAGTGACCGATGATAACATACTTAACACCTGCATCTACAAGCATTTCTGCTGAGATTTCACCTGTGTAAGCACCTTTTTCTTCAAAGTACATATTTTCAGCACCTACTGCTACGTTTGTACCCTTGCAAGCTTCTACAACAGGTACGATATCGATAGCGGGAACACAGTAAACAACGTCTACTGAATCACTTGCTACGAGGGGCTTTAATTCTTCAACTAATTTTACAGCCTGGCTGGGAGTCATGTTCATTTTCCAGTTGCCGGCTACGATTTTTCTTCTTGCCATTTTTAAATTCTCCTTAAAAAATTTATACTTAAGTTAATTTGCAGTTGCTAAAATCAATTATTTTACGGATTATACCATTGCCGATGCAATCGTCTGCTTTTTAGATTTTTTTACCAAAATAATGCCAATTACCAACATCGCGATGCCGGGAATCAGGCACACAAGGCCAATACCAACGCCTACGCCACCAACAATTCCGCCAATCGTTCCAAATGCTTCGTTCATCTCAGGCACTGCAAAACTTGCGGGGTTAGAAGAATCATACTCTACTGTTACAATGTCACCTTCCGTAATCTCAGAAGTTGTCATATTAAGACTGCCCATATAGCTGACACCGTCTACTTCATAGCAGATTGTTGTCTTGCTGTCAGATACATCATAAACTTCGCCATAGGTACTCTCTACAGTTGCACCGTCTTCCACGCTAAGTCCACCGGCATTTCCGATGATTCCGAATGTACCACCAAGAATACCGCACACTACCAAAAAGATTCCGCCCATAAAAATAGGTAAAACAGAAAGAACGATTAATATAATACCAATTACTTTTTTAGCCATTGTACTGCTCCTTCTTATAAAAGACCTTTACTTATTTGTCGTTTGCTGCTGCAACACCGGGAAGTTCCTTACCCTCTAAGAATTCAAGGGAAGCACCGCCACCTGTAGAGATGTGAGACATCTTGTCGCCGAAACCTAACTGGTTAACAGCTGCTGCAGAGTCACCACCACCGATAATGGTTGTAGCTTCTGTTTCAGCAAGAGCCTTAGCTACTGCAATTGTACCTGCAGCAAGTGTAGGGTTCTCGAATACACCCATAGGTCCGTTCCAAACAACAGTCTTAGCAGACTTAACAGCGTTTGCATATAATTCTGCAGTCTTAGGTCCGATATCAAGGCCTTCCATATCAGCAGGAATTGCATTTGCATCTACGTAAGATACTTCGATTTCTGCATCAATAGGGCTGGGGAAACCTGCAGCTACTGTAGTATCGATAGGAAGTAATAATGTCTTACCAAGCTTTGAAGCCTTCTCCATCATTTCGTTACAGTAATCAATCTTTTCATCATCAACAAGTGAGTTACCGATTTCTTTACCCTGTGCCTTTAAGAATGTATAAGCCATACCACCACCGATGATAAGGGTATCACACTTTTCAAGAAGGTTAGAGATAACGTTTAACTTATCAGCAACTTTAGCACCACCAAGGATAGCTACGAAAGGTCTAACGGGATTTTCTACAGCGTTTCCAAGGAAGTCAATTTCCTTCTGCATTAAATAACCAACTGCAGCTGTATCAACCAATTCAGCAACACCTACGTTTGAGCAGTGTGCTCTGTGTGCGGTACCGAAAGCGTCGTTTACGAATACATCACAAAGAGAAGCAAGTTCCTTAGAGAAAGCTTCGCCGTTCTTTGTTTCTTCTGCACGATAACGTGTATTTTCAAGGAGAATAACATCTCCGTCTTTCATTGCTTCTACAGCAGCCTTTGCGTTAGGGCCCACAACTTCAGGATCTGCAGCAAACTTAACTTCCTGTCCGAGAAGTTCAGATAACTTAACTGCTACGGGTGCCAAAGATAATTCAGGCTTAGGCTCTCCCTTGGGCTTACCAAGATGTGAGCAAAGAATAACCTTACCGCCATCAGCGATTAACTTCTTGATTGTAGGTAAAGCAGCTGTCAATCTGTTTGTGTCTGTGATCACGCCTTCTTTTAAAGGTACGTTGAAGTCACATCTGCAAAGAACTCTTAATCCTTTTACATTAATATCATCTACTGATTTCTTGTTTAATGACATAATAAAATGCCTCCTTTATTTTTTATTATAAGAGTTTGCTTGCAAACTCTTTGCGCGCGTATTAATAAAGGCCCGGCCCAACAAGGCCGGACCTCTTTTACATTAAGGTTTCGATAATTCAATTAAATTATGCTAATTCAGCAAAATACTTAATTGTTCTAACCATCTGGCTTACGTATGAGTTTTCGTTGTCATACCATGAAACAACCTGAACTAAGTTGTCTTCGCCAACCATAGTCTGTGTTGCATCAAATAATGAACCATATGTCATACCGATAACGTCGCTAGATACGATTTCGTCTTCGTTGTAACCATAAGATTCTGTAGCAGCAGCCTTCATAGCAGCGTTGATTTCTTCCTTAGTTACAGACTTTTCTACAGTTGCTACAAGGATTGTTGTAGAACCTGTAGGGGTAGGTACACGCTGTGCAGAACCGATTAACTTACCGTTCAATTCAGGAATAACAAGACCGATAGCCTTAGCTGCACCTGTAGAGTTGGGAACGATGTTGATAGCACCTGCACGAGATCTTCTTAAGTCACCCTTTCTCTGAGGACCGTCAAGGATCATCTGATCGCCTGTGTAAGCGTGGATTGTGCTCATGATACCAGACTTAATGCCTGCTAAATCGTTAAGAGCTTTAGCCATAGGAGCTAAGCAGTTTGTTGTACAAGAAGCTGCAGAGATAACTGTATCTTCTTTTGTTAATGTTTCATGGTTTACATTGTAAACGATTGTAGGAAGGTCGTTTCCTGCAGGAGCAGAAATAACAACTTTCTTAGCACCAGCTGTGATATGTGCAGAAGCTTTTTCCTTAGATGTGTAGAAACCTGTACATTCAAGAACAACGTCTACGTCTAATTCTCCCCAAGGAAGTTCAGCTGCGTTAGCCTTTGCATAAATCTTAATTTCTTTTCCATCAACGATGATAGAATCTTCTGTAGCAGATACCTTATCAGCGAGAGCGTACTTACCCTGAGCTGAGTCATACTTCAACAAGTGTGCAAGCATCTTAGGGCTTGTTAAATCGTTGATTGCTACTACTTCGTATCCTTCTGCATTGAACATCTGTCTGAATGCAAGACGACCGATACGACCAAAACCGTTAATTGCTACTTTTACTGCCATTTTTCTAATTCCTCCTAGAAATAAATTTAGCTTTTTATGAAAATCATTTTTAAATTAAATGATTGTCAAACTTTTGTCAGCACTCTTATTTTACATAAACATAGGTAAAAATTCAAGATGCTTTTTGCATTTTTAGGACAAATATGGTAAAAAAAATGGCTTTTTATTAAAAACTTCTTAAAAACCCACCAATAAACTATTTTTCTAGTGCAAAATTACTCTGTTTGCTACTTTGATTGCAATTCTGAAACGAATTTTATATAATAAGGTTAATTTTATTCAGTTTTATTGTATTAGGTTAATTATTTGTACTTTATGTTGTTTAAAAGACAACTTAACGTCGTTTCACATCAAAGCGACAAATTTGCTTTATATAAAAGGAGAATTCCGATGTTTCGAAGTGATTTTCATATGCACAGTAATTTTTCCGGCGATTCCAAGGCTGCTTTGGGCCATATGGTGCACGGTGCCGTTGCCCGCGGAATGGATACAATCTGCTTTACAGACCATAATGACCCCTCTTTCCCTTACCCTTGCGAAGAAGAAATCGGAATGTTTGATTTGGATACGGACCGCTATATGGACTGTTTATTGCATACAACTGATTTATATAAGGATAAAATCACAATCCGTCGCGGTGTGGAAATCGGCATCCAGACCCACATATATAAAGAATTGAACGACTATGTACAAAAGTATCCTTTTGACTTTGTAATCGGTTCTTCACATCTATGTCTTGGAATGGATCCCTACTACCCTGCATTTTGGGAAGGCCGCAGTTTGAAAGACGGATTGAACGTATACTTTGAAGACATCCGTCAAAACGTTCATAGCTACAACAATTATGATGTTTACGGACATTTGGATTACATTGTCAGATATGCGCCCGGCAAGAATAAAGACTTTCGTTTTGCCGATTATTCCGATATTTTAGAAGATATTTTAAAAACGATTATCCAAAACGGCAAGGGAATTGAAGTAAATTCCGCCGGATTCCGCCAAGGTTTGGGTGCACCTAATCCTTGCGCCGAAATCCTGAAATTATATCGTTCTTTAGGCGGTGAAATTCTCACAACAGGCAGTGATGCCCACAAACCGGAAGACATTGCCGCTGATTTCGACCGCGTCGAAGCTTTAATCAAATCCTGCGGTTTCAAATATTATACAGTGTTTAAAGACCGCAAGCCCGAATTTATCAAGCTCGACTAAAACAATACGTTCATCAAACAACTCTTTCCAATCGCGAAAGGGTTGTTTTTTATTAAAAGTTTCATACCTTCAGTTTTTTTTCATAAAAATAGTAATAAGACCCCGAAAGGTTCTTATTATGTATCACTACAAAAAATTATCCAAAACAAGTCACATTATCACGGGTACACTCATTCTGACACTGGCATCCCTCACTACCCGTCTGATCGGTTTTTTCTACAGAATGTTTCTGTCCGCCAATTTCGGCGAAGAAGGAATGGGGATTTATCAACTGACTTCACCCGTTCTGGCACTGTCCTATGCCTTTTGTATTGCCGGCTTTCAAACCGCAATTTCCAAATATGTAGCCGCCAAGGAAGGCCTGGGACAAAGTCGTTCTGCCGCATTTACACTGTTTACCGGACTTTTCTTCTCGCTCCTTTTAAGCATACCATGCACTTTCTTTATTTATACAAACGCCGAATGGATTGGTGAACGACTTTTATCCGAAGTACGCACGGCTCCTCTAATCAGAATCATTGCCTTATCGCTCCCCTTAAGCTGTGTCCATTCCTGCTTAAACGGCTATTTCCTCGGGCGTAAAAAAGCGTCCGTTTCCGCCGTTACGCAACTTTTGGAACAAATCGCCCGGGTTTTAAGTGTTTTTATCATATGCCATTTACTGACATCAAACGGTCAAACACCGCCTTTAAGTATTGCAGCCACCGGGCTTCTGATCGGCGAAGGTGCCTCTACATTATTGTCCGTTATATTTTTTACGGTATCAGCCCGTTCAATAGCACCAAACTCACAAACTCCTTTTCGTAAGGAACTGCCAACACTTACCAAAGACATTATTAAAATGGCTGCCATAATTAATATAAACCGCATTATTGTGAATCTCTTTGCAAGCATTGAAACCGTTTTGTTGCCGGGAAGCCTGGAAAAATACGGCTTATCCTCCTCAAACGCTCTATCCTTGTATGGTGTTTTATGCGGTATGGTACTTCCTCTGCTTCTGTTTCCGAATGCTTTAACCGGATCCATATCCGTAATGTTACTGCCCGCCGTTTCGGAAGCCAACGAAAAGAATCAAAGCGAACGCATCCGTAGCCTTACAAGCAAAACCTTTCTTTTTTGCTTCGGACTTGGCGTAGTATGTATGCTGTTCTTTTTATTTGCCGGAAAAACCCTCGGTCAAATGATGTTTCATAGCGAAATCGCCGGCGAATATATCGTGAAACTGAGTTTTATCTGCCCTCTACTTTACTTATCTTCGGCGCTGAACAGTATTCTAAACGGTAAGGGCAAAACCTTACAATGCCTAATTACACAGGTACTGGGGCTTACAATACGCATTATCTTTTTATGGTTTCTGATTCCGGCCTATGGAATTAACGCTTATATTGCAGGACTGATTATAAGCCAGTTTGTGAGTACTGTATTGACTATGTTTTATCTGCGGAAATATATATAATATTTTTTCATAAATATATTATTTATGATATTTTGTTACAATAAAGCAAAGACCGTACCACCCTCAAGTGATACGGTCTTTTATTATATGTAGTTATTATGTGAAAGGAATTTACTTTCTCGGATGTGCGTTATCATAAACTTCACGCAAATGATTGTGATTTAAATTTGCATAAATCTGCGTGGTGGAAATATCGGAATGTCCCAGCATTTCCTGTACGCTCTTTAAATCCGCACCATTTTCTACCAAGTGTGCCGCAAAGGAATGTCTCAAGGTATGAGGTGTAATATCTGCCACAATACCTGCTTTCTTTGCATAGTACTTGATAATTTTCCAAAATCCCTGACGGCTCATCTGTTCGCCGGAACAATTCGCAAACAAAACGTCTGACTCTTTGTTCTCCACCATAGCATCCCTGGTTCCGTTAATGTAATTAATCAACGCCTGTTTTGCTTTGGTTCCGAAAGGAATTACTCTTTCTTTATGTGCATCTCTGCATACGATAAATCCCATAGTAAGATTTACATCGGTTGTTTTCAACGAAATCAATTCGGTTACACGTATACCGGTCGCATATAACAACTCAAGCATTGCCTTGTCTCGAATCTGTTTCGGACTGTCTCCGGAAGGTTGCTCCAGAAGTTTGGTGATGTCCTTCTCTGAAAGAATTTCAGGAACTCTCTTCTCAATCTTCGGCGCTTTTAAGCCGGCAGTCACATCCTCTTTGACAACATTCTCATTCACAAGAAATTGCCAAAAAGCTTTCATGGAAGCAATGGTTCGCGATACGGTTGCCGCCGCGAAATTTTCCTTCTCCATATATGTAACAAACCCCTGCAATTCAGATGCTGATACCTTGTTCACATCCAAAATACCTTTGCCGCGGAGATAATGATTCAACTTGTTTAAATCTCTTTTATAGGATAATTCTGTATTTGTCGATGTCTTTTTAATATTATGCATATAAGAAATAAATGCATCTATCCGCTGTTCCATCAAGCCAAATATCCTTTTCTCAAAGTACTTATGTCAATCATTGACTACGCAAGTATCATTATATTAAACTTTCCCAAGAAAAGCAATTAGAATTTTACACTTTTTTCACAAAATCCCCATAAAATAAGGCTTTCCAACAACATATCGTCTTTTTTGACCAATTCAATCAATATCTTGTGATTATTTACATAAAAATTTTTAAAAATAATTTCAGAATAAATGGATTTACATAACACTCAAGTAAAATTCCCATTATGACAACTGCAACCGGAGACAGTTTTTTTATCAGATTTTGTGTATCTATATTGCTAAAAGATATCTTTTTTTGACTGCCTTGGTTAATACTTGTTTGCTTTTTCGTTGTTTTTATCATCCAATGCAATAAACACATATATCCGTATGCATAGCATATATAATGCGGAAATATGCTGACAGCAAATAACAGGCTTCCAAGAATTCCTTTTGCTACTACAAATTCTGTAATGTAGAATCCCGCAAATCCGCCCGCAAGTCCTACTCCTCCTAAAAGAAAAAACTTTCCTTTTCCGGATATACAGAGAAGAATTATGATTGCAAAGATTATGCATCTTCGTTTTAAGACATATAAAAGCAAATCGCCGTATTGTATTTCACCATATTTTACATATTGTATAATTTGTTCAAGCCACAATACGCCTTGCACGTTATTTTTATGAAAGAAAAAAGATAGCAACATTCCAAGCAAAAAGCTTACTATAAATATAATATAAATAAAGTTTTCCGGTTTTATGTACCGTTCATAATGTCTGTATTTCAATGCAAACCCCATTGTTTTTTATCAATGTATGCTTGTTTTTATTTATATATGTTTGTTGATATGAAAAAGTCCTGTACGGAACATTCCATACAGGACCCAAATATACTTTGTTTCATTATTTTACGTACTTATTCTTGTACGCCATAATAGCAGCAACCGTCTTGGAATCTGTGATTTCACCTGCATAAATGAGACGTTCCAACTCACTTACTTCGTAAGGAATCACATTAATAAACTCATCTTCGTCTAACTCTTGGGCGCCACCGTTTCCGGAAACATGCGCCACATAAATCGAAATCTTTTCATTACAAAATGCCACTGTAGTATTCACTGCAATTAAAAACTCCAATTTGTCGGTGGTATAACCGGTCTCTTCCTTTAGTTCACGCATTGCCGCATCATAATGTGGTTCATCTATACTATCCACTCCACCGGCCGGAATTTCAATTGTATAACGATCAAGAGCATTACGATACTGTTTTACCATAAGAATTCTTCCGTCTTCCAGTACGGGCACCACCGCGGCAGCACCCTTATGCCCAATAAAATCCCACACAACCACATTTCCGTTAGAAATTTGAACTGTATCGTGATAATAATCTAAAATATGCCCTTTCGCCACTAATTCTCTTTTTATTCTCTTTATATCGTCCACTGTTTATCTCCCTTATTCTTAATATCAAACTAATACTTACTTGTATTCTAGCACAAATAACTGAATTATTCAAATATTATTAACTTATATAACAAAACGAGCAGGTTCCCCCACTCGTTTTATAGTTTAAGCTTCTAATAATTTTTCAACACTAACCAATTTTACACAAAGTACAAAAAGGTTCGTTGCCATTGCCATTTCTTCCGGTGTAGGGAAAGAAGGTGCAATACGGATATTGCAATCTTTCGGATCTTTACCATACGGATATGTTGCGCCTGCTCCTGTAAGTACAACACCTGCTTCTTTACATTTCGCAACAATTGCCTTGGCACATCCATCCAAAGAATCGAAGGAAATAAAATATCCACCATAAGGTTTGGTCCAAGTACCGATACCAAGACCGCCAAGTTCTTTCTCCATAACATCCAAAACTGCTTCAAATTTCGGACGAATGATGTCAGCATGCTTCTTCATATGTTCTTCCAATGTAGTTACCTGGTTAAAGAAACGTGCGTGACGCAACTGGTTGATTTTATCATGGCCGATCGTCTGAATTGTCATCTGGCTCTCAATAAACTTAATATTCTCAAGAGAAGATGCTACTGCAGAAATACCGGAACCGGGGAAACTAATCTTTGAAGTAGATGCAAAGATATATACCATATCAGGATTTCCGGCCTTTTCACACTCTTCCAAAATATTAAGAATTTCATCACGTTTGTCATCATACAAATGATGAATACCGTAAGCATTATCCCAATAAATTCTAAAATCCTCAGCCGCAGGCTTTAAGTTTGCGAAACGCTTAATCACTTCATCTGAATAAGAAATACCGGTAGGATTTGAGTACTTCGGAACACACCAAATACCTTTTACAGCAGAGTCATTGTTTACATACTGCTCTACCATATCCATATCAGGGCCATCGTCATACAAAGGAATATTAATCATTTCAATGCCGAAATACTCTGTAATTTTAAAATGTCTGTCATATCCGGGAACAGGACATAAAAACTTAACCTGATCTAATTTCGCCCAAGGCGTAGAACCATTCACACCCTTAGTCATTGAACGCGAAACTGTATCATACATAATATTTAAGCTGGAGTTACCGCAAACTACAACATTATCTTTCTGAACGCCCATCATAGTAGCCATTAATCTTCTGCACTCACCGATACCATCCAAATCACCATAGTTTCTGGTATCGTTACCAAGAACAGTCTTCATATCCGACTGACTGTTAATAACGTCTAACATAGGCATAGATAATTCAAGCTGCGAAACGCCGGGCTTACCTCTTGACATATCTAACTTCAAACCTTTTCCTTTAGCATCTTCATATTCTGCCAAAAGCTGTTCTCTCAATGATAAAAGTTCTTCTCTGCTTAATTCCTGATATTTTTTCATGTCCGCTCCATAAAAACGATTTAATTATCGTAATGTTTATTTTTTATTCCATAGTATAATACTACAAAAGCACGTGTTACACAAGGAAAAATTAATATTTTTTATCACACTATTTATAACATCAAAACTATAGTTTTTGAAATATGTATAAAAAAACCTCTTACGGAAAATCCGTAAGAGGTTTTAAATTATTTTGCGTAATCAATTACACGAGATTCTCTGATAACATTAACCTTGATCTGTCCGGGATAAGCCAATTCAGCTTCAATCTGTTTGGAAATATCACGAGCTAATAATACCATGTCATCATCTGTAACTTGTTCAGGAACTACCATAACACGAACTTCTCTACCTGCCTGAATAGCAAATGACTTGTCTACGCCTTTAAAATTGTTGGTTATTTCTTCTAATTGTTTCAAACGTGATGTATATGTTTCAAGGGTTTCTCTTCTCGCACCGGGTCTTGCAGCCGAAATAGCATCTGCAGCCTGTACAATACAAGAGATTAATGATGTAGGCTCTACGTCACCGTGATGTGATTCAACGGCATTGATAACTGTAGCAGATTCTTTATATTTCTTACACAAATCTGCACCCAACTGGATATGGGAACCTTCCATTTCCTGGTCAACGGATTTACCGATATCATGTAATAAACCGGCTCTTTTAGCCATTCTGACATCCAATCCCATTTCTGCAGCCAAAAGACCTGAAAGCTGTGCAACTTCAATAGAATGCTTCAACGCATTCTGACCATAACTGGTTCTGAAACGCATCTTACCAAGAAGTCTTACAAGTTCAGGATGTACGCCATGCACACCAACATCAAGACATGCAGACTCACCTTCTTCTTTAATCAATGTTTCAACTTCTTTTCTTGCCTTTTCAACTGTCTCTTCAATTCTTGCAGGATGGATACGACCATCTACAATTAACTTCTCAAGAGCAATTCTTGCTACTTCTCTACGAATAGGATCAAAACCTGAAAGAACAACTGCCTCCGGAGTATCATCAATAATTAATTCCACACCGGTCATTGTTTCTAACGTACGGATATTTCTACCCTCACGTCCAATGATTCTACCCTTCATTTCATCACTGGGAAGCTGAACAACTGAAATAGCCACTTCCGATACATGGTCTGCCGCACACTTCTGAATTGCATTAACCACATATTCCTTAGCTTTCTTATCTGCTTCCTCTTTCGCTCTGCTTTCCATTTCTTTAATAAGCACAGCAGTTTCATGTTTTACATCTTCTTCAACAATTTTCAACAAGTATTCTTTTGCTTGTTCAGAGGTTAAACCTGAAATTCGTTCAAGTTCCTGTACTCGCTGCTCGTTTAACTTTGCAATGATTTCTTTCTGCTTCGCTAATTCTTCTTCCTTTGCAGCAATTGCATTTTCCTTCTTTTCGATGGATTCTAATTTCTTATCAACGCTTTCTTCTTTCTGCTGAATTCTTCTCTCTGCACGTTGTACGTCAGCACGACGTTCCTTTACTTCCTTATCAAGTTCATTCTTAGCCTTAATTGACTCTTCCTTGATTTCAAGTAAACCTTCACGCTTTTTTGCTTCAGCGGTCTTCAAAGCTTCATCGATAATTTCTCTGGCTTTCTCCTCTGCATTACCAATTTGCTTTGCTACTTTCTTCTTGTAAACAGAAAGTGCAATCAATGCAGAAACCAAAGCGGAAACAATGACTGCAATAAGAACAGCGATCAACATAACCAGTAAGCTAACTTCGGGCATGTACAGGATCACCTCCTTATTAAATTTTCATTGTACAATTATCTAATAGGACAAAAAGCCCTAATATGCGATATTACAACATATCTAGTTTAAACTTTTTACGATATTATGTCAAGTAATAATTGGCCCTTTCTACCATATAATTACGTATTTTTCCAATCAAAATTTCGCATACAACTATTTATGTTATCAATTTGAAAACCTTTACGAAAAAGATATGCTTTTACTTTCTCGCGTTCTGTTATATCTGCTTCGTTATCATTATATTTTCTCTTTGCTAAAAGTTTAGAAATGCACTGCAATTCATCTTCTTCAGGCGAATTGGAACACACACTCTCTAAGGTATCAATTATAAGTTCTTTATTAACACCTTTTTGTTGCAACTCCATAATAATCTGTTTCTTACTCTTTCTTACACACCGACTCCGATAATAAGCTTCCGCATATCTTGCATCATCTAAATAATGAAAGCTATATAAATATTCTACAGCAATCTTAATAACATTCTCCGGATATCCGTCACCACGCAATTTACCTCTGATTTCGTCCTCCGTATAATCTTTGCTTTGTAAAAGCTTCATACAGCGACTTTTTGCACGATATGGCAATATCTCTTCCATAAGTAATTTAAACTGCTTATCTGACAGTTCTACGCCTTCTGAAAGACTGTATCGTTTCAAATCTTTCTTATAGAGTACAATTGCCGAAAAATCTTCGAATATTAATTTACATTTCGTCTTTGAAAATTCTTGTATTTCATTTATTACCATATTTTCTTATAAAAGACGGATAGGGACACTCTTTTCGTGCCCCTACCACATCCATCCTTTGTTAATATATTTTTAGAATTTCAGCGTTTAAACAACATCATTATGCTTCGTCTTTGGCTGTTTTAGAAGTTTTCTTTTCTTTCCTGCCATCCATTTCAGATGCTGTCCCCTGCAATCCGTAGTGTGCTCTTACTTTCTGTTCCACATCTGCACAAATATCCGGATTTTCAATCAGGAAGGTCTTTGCATTTTCTCTACCCTGACCAATCTTATTGCCTTCATAAGCATACCAAGCACCACTCTTACTGATAATGCCTACTTCTGCAGCCAAATCTAAAACATCTCCTTCAAATGAAATACCTTCGCCGAACATAATATCAAATTCAGCCTCTTTAAAAGGCGGTGCAATCTTATTCTTAACAATTTTAGCACGTGTACGGTTACCGGTAATATCTCCCCCCTGCTTCAACTGTTCTACACGTCTGATTTCCATTCTTACGGAAGAATAGAACTTTAATGCATTACCACCGGTTGTAACCTGCGGATTACCGTAGAATACACCAACTTTTTCACGCAACTGATTAATAAAAATAACCGTACAATTAGAACGTCCGATAGCACCGGTCAACTTTCTCAATGCCTGAGACATTAATCTAGCCTGCAAACCGACATGAGAATCACCCATTTCACCATCTAATTCAGCCTTAGGAACCAAAGCTGCAACAGAGTCTACTACAACAATATCAATCGCACCGGAACGCACCATGGTTTCGGTAATTTCAAGTGCCTGTTCACCGTTATCAGGCTGTGAAATATACATATTATCTACATCAACACCGATTGCTTTCGCATAAGCAGGATCCAATGCATGCTCAGCATCAATAAATCCGGCAATACCGCCTCTCTTCTGCACTTCAGCAATCATATGTAACGTAACGGTTGTTTTACCACTGGATTCAGGTCCGTAAATTTCCACAATTCTTCCCTTGGGGATTCCGCCAAGACCCAAAGCAATATCCAGGCTCAAGGAACCGGTAGGGATAGTCTCCACATTCATTTGTGTAGCAGGATCACCGAGTTTCATAACAGAACCCTTACCAAACTGTCTTTCAATCTGTGATAACGCAGCATCCAATGCTTTCATTTTTTCTTCTCTATCCATTTTCTTCTCCTTTTCCTTGAACATTTGTTCTGTATATACAATAAAACAAATGTTCGATTTTGTCAATTATTTTTTTAAGATTTTATGTTTTATTTAACAATACAAATAATACGACTTATACTGTCCGATAAAACTCCCTCAATATGCATCACCGACCTTTTAAAACATAAATAATGGAATATTCGGCAGAAACGCCGGTTGAATAATACAAGTTTTATAAAAGAAATTATAAAAACACTTGTGTTTAAAGATTTTATAAAGTCAGTGTAGCATTTATAAAACATTTTATCAATCAAAACACATCGACAAATCTCGACAAATGCTTCTGCAATTTTGCTAGTTTTATAACAAGAAATAGGTAACAAAAACTGCTACCTATTTCTTAAATAATATTTTAAATTTTGAATCAACTACTGCAAATAGTCCTCATAATCGGATAAGGTAATACTTACCCATCCCCAGCTGTAACCGTCAGCCATATAATTTATACCGACTTCCATTCCGTAAGGGCTGAAAAATACTATGTTGGTGTCCGGATCCGAAAGTAAATCCGCCAATTCTTTATCCGTACAATTTACGACAGCTATAACATCCTCACCATTCTGTGCATTGTTTCGTTCCCTAAACATCGCGCCGAAGTCCTCGTCAATTTTAAGAATGGAGGCATTATCCATAATCTCACCGTTTACCAAGTCGATATTGATCGCGTAAATATAATGTTCTTCACGATAACCGTCCAAATAAGTATTTACATCCAATAAAATACTCATCGTTTCGCCATCATTATAGGGAATAAAGGAGTCCACCATAAAATTCACTTCCGAAGGAATATAGGCAAGAGAAGTCTGTCCCTGCAAATATCCCCAAAAATCATTTGCTGTCATTTCAAGAATCCGACGGTTCAATTCCTCTTCATTGGGAATGGTGTCACCTTCAAACTGTATGTAAGCGATATCCGCATTTACAATCACTTCATCTACCACATTACTGTATGTAAGAAAATGTCTTGATAATCTGTAGTCATAACTTGTATCAATACAGTCCACAAAGGGTTCGTAATATTGGCCTGTAAACTCACTTAATGTATGATTATCATGGTTGGAACCGAATGTACTCTGGTAATCTTTATTCAAATAAAAATCCTTACTGCCATCCGTAGTATCAGAATAAACCATTGCCGAATCAGCATAAAAATCCCAATCAAAATCACCGAAATTCAAGCGTCCCAATTCCCGGGCATACACAGCAAGAGTTGAATCATCGTACTCGTCTTCCGTAGAATCCGGAACCGTCACCTGCGGTGGAGTCGTACCCTGTGTGGGACTGTTATTTCCCAAGGTAGACACATCACTTGTTCCGAACATAATCATAGCTGCAATAATTGCAATTGCCACTATAATCACACCAAAGAAAAGAATGAAACCAATTACCAATAGCCAAATCCACCAACGAGACTTCTTTTTCGGTTTCTCATTATATGTAACATTTGGCTGTGAATACTGATTTCCGCCATTCTGTGCCTGACCGAAATTCTGCCCCATACCCTGATTATTTGTTTGTCCGGCACCGTATCCGTAATTGTTTGTTCCCATTGGTTGCTGATACGGATTATATCCCTGTGCTGAAGGTGCAGGCGTTTGTTCCTGTACGTTTCCAGACGTTTCAGACATTGTTTTGGGCTGATATTGTGCGTATCCCTGCGGTGCCTGTTGCGTCTGTGGCTGATACTGACCGCCTGCTTGCTGTGGCTGCTCTCCCTGCGGCTGATATTTTGCGTATGCAGGCTCTGAAGCCACATTCTGCGTTTCATTCTGCACATGTGCTTGTCCGTTTGTAGGCATACCACAGTTTACACAAGTACCCGGTGCCGTAATCCCTCCACAATAAGGGCAAAATACATATTCGTTAAATTCTCCCATTTTACATTTCCTCTTATACTACTATTTCATAAAAGCTGTTTCTGTCATATATTCCAAAATACACTTTCTCATCAGTGTCAAAGCCGAAGCTGTGGCATTTTCACGGATTTTTGCACGATTACCGTTAAAATGATACTCCTGAACCGTTACGTTACCCTTAACACTGCAGGCAATATATACAAGACCTACCGGTTTCTTAGCCGTACCTCCGTCAGGACCCGCAAGACCGGTTACAGACACGCATACATCCGCTTTCGACACCATCTCAACGCCTTTTACCATCTCTTGGGCAACTTCGGCGCTGACTGCCGTATGTTTCTCCAAAGTTCTTTTTTTAACACCGAGAATCTTCTTTTTGGCCTTGTTTGAGTAAGTAATGTGTCCCATTTTAAAAACATCCGATACTCCCGGAACATTAATCAAACGGGCTGCAATCATACCACCTGTACAAGATTCCACCGTTGATACGGTTAACTTATTCGCAACCAGTAAATCAATAATTGCATTTTCCAAGGTTGTATTTTCATCCGTAGTATAAATATACTCCGCAAGTCTGGTTTTCAACTGTTTTACAACAGGCTTAATCAGTTTATTGGCACTCTTTTCATCTGCCGCCTTAGCTGTAACTCGAAGATGCACTTCGCCGGTTTTGGCATAAGGTGCAATTGTCGGATTGCTCTGTTGATCAAGCATATCCTGAATCATAGTGGCAACTGTACTCTCTCCGATTCCGCAAAGTTTTACTGTAGTAGAAACAATCACCTCCGGATTTTTCTTCTTAAGATAATCCTTCACGTACTCTTCGAACATTGGTTTCATTTCATTGGGCGGTCCGGGCAATAAAATGGCACACTTCTCACCACTTTCCACGATAAGGCCGGGGGCTGTTCCGTTATTGTTATACATAACAATTGCGCCTTCAGGAACCAAAGCCTGTTTCCAATTATTCTTCGTGATTACCATGCCTCGATTGTCAAAATATGTCTGAATCATCTCGCGGGCTTTCTCATCTTCCACGAGTTTCTTCTTCATTGCCTTGGTAACCACTTCCTTGGTCAAATCATCGTCTGTCGGTCCAAGTCCGCCTGTTAAAATCAAAATATCCGAACGCTTCAATCCGGCTTTGACTGTTTCCTGCAGTCTTTCCTCATTATCTCCTACTACAGTCTGATAAAAGCAGGACAACCCGCAATTTGCGCACTGTTCAGCCAAATAAGCTGCATTTGTATTTACAATGTTTCCAAGTAAAAGTTCAGTACCTACTGAAATTAATTCCACAACCATTGTTCATCCATCCTTTTTGTAAAAAACTTGCGTTGCATCATTATTTTATATAAAAGTTATTTTTCATCCTTAAGAACACCGCGGTTTCGAATCAGGTAATCCATCAGTGAATAAACCGTCAGAAATAAAACCACCCAGCTCAAAATAACGCATATCCAGTGAAATAAAGGCAAATTAGGAATCATAAAACCAATCATCACCATCTGCATCGTAGTCTTAACTTTGCCCCACATATTGGCAGCAATCACAACACCCTTATCCGATGCAACCAGTCTGAATCCGCTGATAATAAAATCTCTCGCAATAATAATCAATACCAGAAATACATTAATGCGTCCCAACGCAAGTAAACAAATCAATGCGCTGCAAACAAGCAGTTTGTCTGCCAGCGGATCCATAAATTTACCAAAATTGGAAATCATATTATACTTTCTTGCAATATAGCCGTCCAGAAAATCAGTCATAGATGCGATGATAAAAACCGCCAATGCACACCAGTTTAATACATTTTGTGATATTGTACCGTCCGCAACCAAACCGGCTAGCCCCGGAATCTGCGACGCCATTATTAAAATGATAAAAACAGGAACCAGAATTACTCTCGCAAGAGTAATTTTATTCGCTAAATTCATCTTCCAATTCTCCAATCAAATCATATTCGTTCGAACCTGTAATTCGGACATATGCCAAATCTCCGGTCATCAAATCCTTACAGGTGTTGATAAAAAGATATCCGTCCACATTAGGTGCATCCATATATGTACGGGCAATATAAGCATCTTCATCCGCAATACGCCCTTCAATCATGGCAAGTACAGTTTTTCCAATCATTGCATCTGCCTTTTCAAAGGCAATTTCCTGCTGAAGTTCCATAATTTCGCCACGACGCGCTTCTTTTATCTCTTCCTCAATCTGATCTTCCATCAAAGCAGCAGGTGTATCTTCTTCCTTAGAATAAGTGAAAACACCTAAACGGTCAAATTCCATAGCATCCACAAATTCCATCACTTCTTCGTGGTCTTCCTCCGTTTCGCCGGGGAAACCACTGATTAAAGTAGTACGAAGGCAAATATCAGGAATGCGGGCACGTAATTTATTGATTTTTTCTTCCAGTTCCGCCCGTGTAGTACGGCGTCCCATACGTTTTAAAATTCTGTCAGACGCATGCTGTACCGGAATATCAAGGTAATTACACACCTTATCATTTGTAGCAATTTCCTCAATCAAAGCATCATCGATTTCTTCCGGATAACAATATAAAATTCTGATCCAACGCAAACCTCTGATTTCTGATAACCTTGCCAAAAGTTCAGGCAATTTCTTCTCACCATAAATATCCGTTCCATAAATCGTTGTCTCCTGGGCAACAAGAATCAACTCTTTAACACCTACATCTTCAACCAATTGCTGTGCCTGCTCCACAAGTTCTTCCATAGGAACGGAACGATAGGTACCGCGTACCTTCGGAATGACACAGTAGGTGCAATGCTTATCACAGCCTTCTGCAATTTTAAGATATGCGTAGTGACCACCGGTAGTAATCATTCTTTTACCAAGCTTCGGTAAAGGCTTATCAATATCCGGCAAATAATTCTTAGCCTCACCGGCAAGAACTTTCTCCAGGGCTTCCACAATATCTTCAATGGCCTGTGTGCCCATAATGACATCCACTTCCGGAATTTCTTCCTGAATCTCATCGCTATATCGCTGTGCAAGACAACCGGTTACAATCAAAGCCTTAACTCTGCCCTCTTTACGAAGGTCAGCCATTTCGAGAATTGCATCAACGCTTTCCTGTTTGGCATCATGAATAAAGCAGCAGGTATTCACAACCACCGCTTCTGCTTCTGTTTCATCATCAGTTATCTCGTAACCCTTCTGTGACAAATATCCAAGCATCGTTTCCGTATCTACCAGATTTTTATCACAGCCAAGGGAAATAAAAAGTACCTTCATTCGCTCTTCCTACCAGCATATCTTAGAAATATGTTAAAAATGTGCCCATTTTAGGCACATTTTCTCACAATCTGATTATTCGTCGTCGCCAACGATTTTTAACTTTGCACTGTTTAATTCTTCCACAGCAACAGAAAGGGCTTTCTTTCCGTCAGCCTTTACCATAGGCTCGTCGCCATCGATAATTTCACGTGCTCTCTTTGAGGTAGCCATAACGATGGAATAACGGCTGTTTACTACAGGTGCCTCGCCCTGCTCAACCTCACTGTTTACTACATTCATTAAATCTGAATAAGACGGGTGTAACATATTTTACTCTCCTTTCGAAAAGCCGGACAGCTCTTCTTTTAAATTTGCTATTAATTTAGAAACCCTGTCAGGGGTGCTGTGTGCTGATTGGATTACGTTGTGTGTATATTTCACACATTCTTCCAAATCATCATTCACAATAATATTATCATATAAAGACATGCTTTCCGACTCTTCAGCGGCTCTTCGCATGCGCTTATTGATTACTTCTTCCGTTTCGGTACCTCTTCCTGCCAAACGGTCCTTTAACACCTGTGCAGAAGGCGGCGTTACAAACAACAATAACGTCTCCGGGAACTTTTCTTTAATCTGTAATGCTCCCTGTACCTCAATTTCCAGAATTACATCCTTACCATTAGCAAGCTGTTCTTCCACATATGCCTTCGGCGTACCGTAAAAATTATCACAATACTGTGCATATTCCAATAAACCGTTTCGCTGGATGGTACTCTGGAATTCTTCTTTGGTTACAAAGAAATAGGACTTACCATGTTCCTCACCGGGTCTTGGCATACGTGTTGTCATGGAAATACTCAACGCATAATTATCATATTCTTCCAAAAGACGTTTTACCAAAGTTCCCTTACCGGAACCCGAAAAACCGGATAAAACCACTAAAATTCCTTTGTTTGTCATAAAATCACCTTAATTATTCAATATTCTGAATCTGCTCACGAATCTTCTCAATTTCAGTCTTTAACTCAATTGCCACATTGGAAATTTCAAGGTCATTGGACTTGGATAAAGTCGTGTTCGCCTCACGGTTCATTTCCTGTGCAATAAAGTCAAGCTTACGTCCTACGCTTCCGCCCTGCATAAGGGTATCTTTGGTTGTCTCAATGTGACTGCGTAAACGTACCAACTCCTCGTCCACACAAGACTTATCCGCAAAAATAGTAACTTCTGTTAAAATTCTTGCCTCGTCTACATTGCTGTCCAAAAGTTCTTTTACTTTTTCTTCCAGACGTTGCTTGTACTCCTGTACGATAGCGGGTGAACGTTCTGCAATAAAATCCACATGCTTTAACATACCATCAAGCTTAGAAATCATATCATCACGAAGGTTTTCACCTTCTTTGATACGTGTCTCTACAAATCCTTCGGCCGCTTTACGGATTGCCTTTTCAAGCATATTCCAAAGCTCTTCTTCATCAATATCCACATCCTCCATAGAGAACACTTCGGGATATCTGGAAAGTGTAGATACGCGGATATCATCATCCAATCCGAATTCTTCCGACATCTGACGAAGATATTTCAAATATTCAGATGCAACTTCCTTGTTATACTTAATGCTTACATTCTGCTCTGTCAAATCCTCATATGTAATAAATACATCTACTTTACCTCTTTGAATGTATTCTTTTAACACATTACGGATTGCTGCCTCAAAGAAATTAAGTTTCTTAGGCATTTTAATATTTAAATCAAGATATCTGTGATTTACAGACTTGATTTCAACCGTACATTTACGATTTCCGTCGGCAATCTCTGCTCTGCCGAAACCAGTCATACTTTTAACCATTGAACTATACTCCATTCCGATATACCATACTTAATCTGCTGTACGAACCTTCCCCTCAGCAGTCACGTTTAAAATACGAGTGCTACCTAATGGCATACTCTTCTTTATTATACTTCATCAATTTATCTGCGTCAACGCAAACCTTTGCAGATTTGTCTCTATCATCATTGAAAAATTCGTATAATACACTACAAATCCCGCTTCTCCGCCACCCGGACGTTTCACGTGTTTCTTGCGGATATAATCCACTTCCGCCTTCTCCTGTCCACCGTTCTTGGAATATACCGCTGCCAGGCAGGCTGCCGCCTCGAACACCTCATCCGGCATATCCCACTCCGTTGCCGGATTGGCATTTCTTGATTTTACAATCACATGGGAACCGGGTACCCCTTTGGCATGGAACCACCAGTCGTTCCCATTTGCCATCTTAAAAGTAACCTCTTCATTCTGCAGATTGTTTTTGCCCACGTAAATATCGTACTCATCATACATAACGTAATGCAGTGGCTTATTCACCACTTTCTTATTCTTTTTATCATAGCTTTTCTTGATGAAACCACGTTCGGAAAGCTCAGCCTGAATCTGCTGCAAATCCGCCTTGGTAGAAGCCAAATTAAGGAAGGTCTGTACCGATTCCAAATAGGCAATCTCCGCCTCATTTTCCTTGGTTTGTACTGCAAGTGCCTCTTCCGTACGTTTCATTTTACCGTACTTATCAAAGAAACGAACCGCATTTTCCTTAATGCTCAAAGTCTCATCCAAGGGAATTGTGACTTCTTCATTGGTATAATAATTCAAAACCTTGGCTTCCTTGGCACCGTCCTGTAACTGATAACCATAGGCATTCAACAGCTCACCGTAAATCTTGTACTTCTCACGCTCTCCGGCATCCTGCAACTGCTTCTTCTGAAGATCCAGTTTCTTATAATCACGTTCCAGAATCGTCTGCAAGGTTTTACGCAAATTTAACGACTTCTGACGCATTACGTCTTCTTTATTTTTAGATGCATAAAAGTCAAATAAAAGTTTGGAAACACTGTCAAATGCCTGCTTTTGTTCCGACGGATAGGACGGAATATCCATAACCGCGAATTCTTTCACTTTGCCGTTTTCCATAATCATACAGGGCGCATAATCTTTCGTTTTAACCTTATTCATCACCTGGTCAAACGCGTCATAAAGTCTCTGCACCACGTCATCTTCCAAGTCGCCCGCCATGATACGGTCATCCACATCCGCGTTATTACACATTTCCCTTGCCATAAAAGGTGAAATACCTGTATAGGACTGATAAATCATTTTAAAAGGTGCCTGACGACTTTCCTTCGCAAGGCCAGCAAACTCCTCATAAGTTGTGGTAAGCGCATCCTTTTTCTCCACTGTAACCGGTATAAAATATTCTCTCTGGGGTAAAACCTCGCGTACGGAACTCATTACGGCAGATACGTGTTTTAAACTGTCTAAAATAACGTTTTTATCATCGCACAGAATCAAATTGCTGTACTTACCCATCAACTCAAAGCATAACACACGGATACATGTATCCCCCATTTCATCCAGATGTTCTACTTTAATTTGAATCACTCGTTCAAGCCCCGGCTGACTGATTTCCACCACGCGTCCACCCTGCAAATACTTACGAAGCACCATACAAAAATTCGGTGCTGTCATAGGCGCAGGCTTATTCTCTTCCGTCAGATAAATCAACGGTAGCGACGCTGACGCGGAAATAAAAAGGCGATGTTGTCCGGCAAGACTTTTTACCGTTAACAAAACCTCTTCTTTTTCCGGTTGCGATATTTTGGTAATGCGTCCGCCTACCAGTTTCTCCGATAACTCATGAACCATGCATGCAATTGTAATTCCGTCAAAAGCCATTCTTTTTCCTTTCCGAAGATGCTACATTCATAAAAGCCACATCTTAGTTACATAGAAAAAGCGTTGCATCACAATCAATGCAACGCTTATATTCTTTAAATTTCAATTAACCGATTAACCAGTCATACATTTCCTGATATTTTGCAGCAGAAACTTCCCAAGAGAAGTCAGCAGCCATGGCACGGTCTACCATCTTGTTCCACTCACGCTTCTTATCATAGTAAATCTTCTCAGCATAGCGAATGGTATCTAACATTTCGTGTGCATTGTAATTTACGAAACTGAATCCTGTACCGGTTCCTTCATACTCATTGTAAGGTTCAACCGTATCCTTCAAACCACCGGTTTCACGTACGATAGGCAATGTACCGTAACGAAGGGCCATCAACTGGCTCAAACCGCAGGGTTCGAAAAGTGAAGGCATAAGAAATGCATCACACGCTGCATAAATTTTATGGGACATAGCCTCTGAATAATAAATATTGGCAGAAACCTTATTATTATACTTCCAGTCGAAGTGACGGAACATATTTTCATACTGTTCTTCACCGGTACCAAGTACAACAATCTGAACAGCATCCTGACACAATTCATCCATCATATAAGCAATTAAGTCAAAGCCCTTCTGGTCTGTCAAACGTGAAACGATACCAATCATCATAATCTTATCGTTCTCTTCCAAACCAAGTTCTTTCTGAAGAAGTCTCTTATTCTTAATCTTCTCTTTACGGAAGTTCTTTGCATCATAATTTACTTCAATATATTTATCGTTTTCGGGATTGTAATCCGTATAATCAATACCGTTAACAATACCGCGCAAATCATGCTCTCTTGCTCTCATTAAACCATCAAGGCTTTCACCATAGAACGGTGTCATAATTTCCTTCGCATAAGTTTCACTTACTGTAGTGATGGCATCTGCGTAAACCAACCCACCTTTTAAAAGGTTCGCATTCTTGTATGCTTCCAACTTGTCCGGTGTAAAGAAATAATCAGGAAGACCTGTCATATCCTTAATGGTCTTAACGTCCCATTTACCCTGGAATTTCAAGTTATGAATGGTCATAATCGACTTAATTCCGTGGAAGAATTCATTACCCTGGAAACGTTCCTTTAAGTACACGGGAATAAGGCCTGTCTGCCAATCATGACAGTGAATGACATCCGGTCTGAAGCCTAATAAAGGCATTGCAGACAATGCAGCTTTAGAGAAGAAAGCAAACTTCTCAATGTCCTCTAAAACATTGCTGCTGTAAGGGCGGAAACCGCCAAACTTAGACTCGTTGTCGATAAAATAATAAATAACGCCGTCTACTTCTGCTTCCAGAATACCAACGTATTCACTCTTCCAGTTAAAATCCATATAAAATGATGTTTTGTATACCATTTTATCTCTCAATTCCTGAGGGATACAGGTATATTTCGGTATCATGACACGCACATCAAAATAGCGCTTGTCTACACATTTGGGAAGAGATCCGACAACGTCAGCCAATCCTCCGGTTTTAATAAATGGAACTCCTTCTGAAGCCACAAACAAGATGTTTTTCATCACTTCGTCCTCCGCATATTTTCCTTTGGTTTCCTAAAATTCCCTTTTCATGATATAAAAGGACCACACAATTCCTTTTATCCTATCATTTGATATTATACATCATTTTTATTATGAATGAAAGACATATTTTCCCAAAATCTAACGATATTGTAAACGAATTTTATCCGCAATCAGTGCGACAAACTCTGAATTCGTCGGTTTCCCTTTTCCGTTATTGATTGTATATCCAAACATCGCATCCAAGGTCTCCATTTTGCCGCGACTCCAGGCTACTTCTATGGCATGTCGAATGGCTCGTTCCACGCGGCTTGGCGTAGTCTGAAATTTCTTGGCAATTGTGGGATATAATATTTTAGTAATAGAACTTAGCATCTCCGTATCGTTTACCGACATCATAATCGCTTCTCTTAAATACTGATAACCTTTGATGTGGGCAGGCACACCGATTTCATGAATAATGTCAGTTACATCTTTTTCAAGATCATGCTCTTCGATTCTTTCTGCGGTCTCCTGATATGCTTTAACGGTGGCCGGGCTCTTTTTGCCGCCGGGCACGGTAATCATAATCTGAAATTCTTTTTCTTCGTGAAGTAAATCCGACAACATCTGAAACATTTTGTCATTATCTTGTGTAGTTACTAAATTAAGCTGTTCCATGATTTCCTCCATCTATTGATTTTTTCGGTGCGACTTTGATTATATAAGACAAACTTCTTCTTTTTCAACTTGTTTCAACCGCACATATAAGCAAAAATCGACAAGCGGGTAACATAAAAAAGGATAATAAAAAGCACTTATGGACGAATTCTGTACAATGTGCTAATATCATAAAAGATTTTGTAAAAAGAAAGGGATAAAAATGCAGACATTTTTTAACAGCAAACCCGTAAAACTTTTTATTACATTGTTTCAAAAGTATGCAATTTACTTATTTGCACTCGTCGTAGTTGTACTAAACTGTTCACTGGCTTTTGATAATGTTGTTTGGGGCGATGAAGCTTTTTCGGGAATAACAATAAGAAATACGAATTTATACGGGATTTTCGAAAGAGTTTACTATTTAGATTCCCATCCGCCGCTCTACTACTATTGGTTACGATTATTGGCGGATATTTTCGGATACAACACAATCGTATATCATTTTTCCGCATTGATTCCTTTTATGTTCGGTATTTTGATTGCTATTTTCTTATTTAATAAAAAATTCGGTCAGATTCCTACGGCATTTTTTATCACAATCAGCGGATTGTCAGCGGTTTGTGCGGAATATAACCTTGAAATCCGTATGTATGCGTTACTTTTTCTCGAATTGCTTATTTGCTCCTACAGTGCATATAGGATTACGGAAAACAATACAAAGAAGCGTCATTGGGTTCTTCTGACATTATTTGGTGTTTTTGCGGCGTATACCCACTACTTCGGACTTGTAACAAGCAGCATTCTTTTATTTATTACTTCACTTTTTTATTTTATAAGAAACAGAAAAAAAAGTTGGTTATACGGACTATTCAGCATAATATCCTATATCATTTTATATACTCCCTGGTTATTTGTTTTTTACAAACAGGCATCTACCGTAAGTAAAAGCTGGTGGTTGAACGAAATTGCACCTTTATCGGTTTTAACAGAAGTATTATTCTGCGGTTCACATATGAGAATCATATTGATGCCGCTGACATTACTGTTATCAGTGTTTATTTTACTGGTTGAAAGCAATATCCTTTCTTCTACTGATAATAATGATAAAAAACATGTAACTTTCAGCTTTAAAAATGCAACTTGTAAACACTGGTCAGACGAATTAAAAGGCATCATACTCTTTTGGTGTTCCATTATTATGACTATTGTCTGCACTTACGTCGCAAGCTACTTAATCAATCCTTTAACAGTTGCAAGATATATGTATCCGCTGATTCCACAAATGTTATTTATTTTAATGCTTGGAATACGGCGAATCCTTGCTTACGGCCATGTGCATTGGGGAACACAAAAATACTATAATTCGCAAAACGAACTACCCGCCGGTTTATTTGCAACCGAAAACAAAAAAAAATTAAGAGTTTGCTTCTCTTTGATTACAGTAGTTTTTTTAATCATTCTTACAATTGGTTTATTTGATTTCAAATACTACCGCAGTGTTTCCAAGACACAAAATGCCCAAACCGAATTTATCCTATATACAATTGGCGAACCAACCGAAGATACCGTTTTTACTGCAGCCAACGTACAGCATCTGTCTTGGACCGTATTGCAATATTATTTTCCTGACAATCCGATTTACGCATGTATGCCTAATGAAGTGCAGGAAGATGCCGATCATATTTGGACATTTCTCGGAAATGACATATCTGAATCTACTTTAGACGCAATGGAGTCCAAAGGCTATTCTGTTAACGAATATAAGGCTGTTTTGATGTGTAAATACAGTTGTAACGTATATCATTTTTATAAAGACTAAAAACAAAAAAGTCCACAATGTGGACTTTTTTTATTCTTTTAAAAATGCTCTCAATTCCGGCAATCGTTCAAATGCATGCTTCTTACCCATGCGATATGCCTCTTCCAGTTTATCCGGATTACTCTCCATACGTCCGATATCAAAACCATGGTCCGGACTGAATACAAATACTTCACCGGCCTTTCGCAGACGATACAGTTCTTCTAAAGACTCATTGTAATTGTTATGCCTGTTCTTCATGGTTTTAATCAAATTCGGATACTTATGTAATACAATCCGCATCAACCACAACAATTTATTCTTTGACTTCTTATAGCCTTCCGGTCTTGTAAGTACCACAATATTCTTCTCAAACCCTTTTTCACGTATCCAGCGAATGGGGATGGAATCTGCCATTCCGCCGTCTAAATACGCACCACCGTCAATCTCCACGACCTTGGAAACCAAAGGCATAGATGCTGATGCTCTAAACCACTCTAATTCCTTGTCATCTCCGTTATAACAACGCTTATATACAGCCTTACCGGTATTAGCATCCGTACAAGTTGCATAAAATTCCATAGGATTTTCCGAAAAAGTTTTATAATCAAAAGGATCTAACACTTTGGGTAACTGATTATAACAAAAATCCTTATCGAAAACATCTCCCGATTTCAATAACGAACGAAAACTTCCGTATCGCGGGTCCTTACAATACTTTTTATTATAACGAATGGTACGACCGATTTGCTTTGATTTATAATTGCAACCAAAAACAGTTCCCGCAGAAACACCGACAATACCATCAATCTGTATTTCATTTTCCATCATTGCGTCCAGAACGCCTGCCGTATACATACCGCGCATACCGCCGCCTTCCAGTACCATTCCGACTCTCATCTTCTACCTCTCAAACATATGTGAATGCATCACTCACACATTATTTGTACACACAAATACAATATAGTATATTATAGTCCTTTTTTAAACTATTTTTAAACTTTTTTAACTTTTTTATAAAAGTTTTTAATTCTATTTCCGCTTTTCGATAAAGTTTTCTTGAAACCTTTCCATAAAATGCGTTATGATTAAAATGTTTTTTGAAGCGAGGTGTAATTATGAAAAAATACATAAAATATGCAAAAAAATATTGGTACAGCTTTCTTTTGGGACCGCTTTTTATGGTGTTGGAAGCTTGCGGTGAATTTATCCTGCCCTATATCAATGCCAATCTGATTAATATCGGTGCCGCAAACAACGATATGGACTATGTAATCCGACAGGGAATTTTTATGGCTTTTATCGCCTTTCTCATGCTGATTACCGGTGTTTTGGGGGCTAATTTCTCAGTACGTGCCTCTACCCGCCTTGCAGCAGGTATCCGCAAAGAAGTCTTCCAAAAAATTCAGACGTTCTCTTTTACGGACATTGACGAATTCAGCACCGGTTCTTTGATTACGCGAATTACAAACGACATTACCCAGGTACAGAACTTTGCACAGACTTTGCTTCGCGGAATGTTTCGAAGCCCCGTTATGCTTATCGGTGCCCTAATTATGTCCTTTGTCCTAAACCCGTCCCTTGCCTGGGCAATCCTTATTATCGTGCCCATTCTCGCAATTGCAATAGCCTTGATTATTAAGACGGCCTCGCCCCGATATACCAAAATGCAACAGGCAATTGATGGACTGAACAATGACGTTGGTGAAACCATTACCAATATCAAAGTAATCAAATCTTTCGTTCGTGAAGAATATGAAATCAAGGGTTTTGGACTTGTTAATGATGACCTTGTAAACAAAAGCACTTCCGCACTGAAAGTAATGCTTCTGATGCAACCCGTGTCTGCGCTTGCCGTAAACATTACCACCTTGGCTGTGGTATGGATTTCGGGCCGTCAGATTATGGTTGGCGATATGGAACTTGGTACTCTGACCGCTTTTATTACTTATTTATCGCAAATTCTCACTGCACTTACCTTCCTGGCTAACATTGTTTTACAGGGAACCCGTGCAGCCGCTTCCGATAAGCGTATTTCCGAAGTACTTGATAATGTGGTGGAATTGACCGATGAAAATGGCGCACATAAAGATGTTCAAATCACAAAGGGCGATATTGAATTCAGAAACGTATCTTTTAAATATTTTAAAAATAACAAAGACTATGTACTTTCCGACATTAATCTACAAATAAAAGCCGGTGAATTAATCGGTATTGTCGGTTCTACAGGCAGCGGTAAAAGTACTCTCGTTTCGCTGATTCCAAGACTTTACGATGCAAACGAAGGTGAAGTTTTGGTAGATGGATACAATGTAAAAGACTTATCTTTCGGCAATTTAAGAAACAGCATTGCTATGGTATTGCAAAAGAATACCCTGTTTGCGGGCACGATTGCCGAAAACCTGCGTTGGGGCAATGAAAATGCCAGCGACGAAGAAGTAAAACACGCAGCTACAGTAGCACAGGCCGATTCCTTTGTAACAGGCTTTCCTGACGGATACGAAACCGAATTAGGCCAGGGCGGTGTTAATTTATCCGGTGGCCAGAAACAACGTCTTTGCATTGCAAGGGCCCTTTTAAAAAGCCCCCGCATTATTATTTTAGACGACTCTACTTCTGCCGTAGATAATGCAACGGACGCTTCCATCCGTAAAGCTTTTCGTGAAGAATTGCCGGGCGTTACGAAACTGATTATCGCCCAGCGTATTTCTTCCATTATGGACGCCGACCGTATTCTTGTGTTAGACGAAGGACGTGTTGCAGGCTTCGACACCCACGATGTACTGATTAAAACCTGCGAAGAATATCAGGAAATTTATTATTCCCAGAAAGATAAGGAGGATTAAGGCATGGATACAACTACACAAAAACGTCTTGCTACCAAATATGCATCCTCCGAAAAGAAAGATTCTTCCACTGCCGCTACCATAAATGTAACCGGCAAGCGCGGAAATATGGGGGCTACAGGCAAGCCCAAGGAAATGTGGAAAACAATCCGCAGACTTTTAAAATATTTATCCAAGGAAAAGCATCTTTTTATAGTGGCAATCCTATGTGCCATCCTTTTTACCTTTGCGAATTTGATTGCCTCCTATCTCTTGCGTCCGATTATGAACGAATTTATCTATTATGATGCTTCCAATCCGGACTTAACCGAACGGTTACAGGGCCTTGGAATGGGTTTAGGTATAATGGCAGTCATTTATGCAATTGCAGTTTTTACACAGTGGGCGCAGCAGCGCATTATGCTGACGGTATCACAGAACTCCTTAAAACATATGCGAAATGACTTATACGGTAAACTTCAGACGTTGCCTATGCGCTACTTTGACACCCACGCCACAGGCGATATTATGAGTCGTTTTACCAACGATGTAGATGCCATCGGCGAAATGCTGAATACTACATTAATTCAGATTATTTCCGGTGCTATCACTATTGTGGGCACCATTATTTTAATGCTTTATACCAATCCCTTACTTGGCGCCATCACCATTGTAATGACACCGCTATTGACCCTTGCAAGCAAGCTTATCATCAAATACGGTCAAAGTTCCTATGCACAGCAACAACGTAGCCTTGGTATGCTGAATGCCTTTTCGGAAGAAACCATTTCCGGACAGAAAGTTGTTAAGGTTTTTAACCACGAACAGATTGCCAATGATGAATTTGAATACTTAAATGACCAACTATGTGAAGCACAAATCAAAGCACAGTTTACTGCCGGAATTATGGGCCCTGTTACCCACCAGCTTTGTAATGTTTCTTATGCCATTACGGCTTGTGTCGGCGGATTACTGGTTATTTTTAAGGGATTTGATATTGGTGGTCTGACAATTTCCCTTAATTACACACGTTCTTTTAACAGACCGATTAATGAAATCTCCATGCAGATGAATACGGTCTTCTCCGCCCTTGCCGGTGCGGAACGTATTTTTGAAGTATTAGACGAGATTCCTGAAACCCCCGATGCGGATACGGTAAGACCGGAAAGCATCAAAGGCCATATCCGTCTTAACAATGTAAGTTTTGGCTATGTTCCTGAAGTAACTGTTTTGCATGATATTACTTTATATGCCAAACCGGGGCAAAAAATCGCTTTTGTTGGTTCTACCGGTGCCGGCAAAACCACGGTAACCAACCTTTTATCACGTTTTTATGATAATTTGACCGGTGAAATTACCATTGATGATATTCCCATCGAACGCTTGGAACGTTCCTATCTTCGTCAAAATATTGCAATGGTACTGCAGGACACACATTTATTTACGGGAACTGTTCGTGAAAATATCCGCTACGGACGTTTAGATGCCACCGACGAAGAAGTGATTAAGGCAGCTAAAATCGCCTCCGCACACTCTTTTATCATGCATCTTCCCCAAGGGTATGATACCGTGCTGGAATGTGACGGTGCCAATCTCTCTCAAGGCCAGCGACAGCTTCTTAACATCGCCCGTGCCGCCATCAGCAAGGCTCCGATTCTTGTTCTCGACGAAGCAACCAGTTCCGTGGATACCAGAACCGAAAAACACATTGAAGAAGGTATGGATGCCATTATGGAAAGCCGTACTACCTTCGTTATTGCACACCGCTTATCAACAGTCCGTAAAGCGAATGCCATTATGGTATTGGAAAAAGGACGCATTGTAGAACGTGGAACCCACGAAGAACTCATTGCCTTAAACGGCAGATATGCTGATTTATACAACGAAATTGCAGAATTAGACTAATCTATTTTACTACAAAGAAAAAGCACTACCGGAATCATTTTACTCATCGTGTTAAAACATCACGCTATGAATATACTTTCCGGTAGTGCTTTTATTATTGTATATCTTTTATTTTGTAGAATATGAATCCTGATAAATGATTGAACCATCTGCATTGTAGTAAATATAGCAGCAGGTAATGCCTGTTACGCCACATTCTGCTTCTACGTCAGCCACAACACCAGCTAACATATCTTCTGTAATTGAAGCTTCCAACTGTTCTGCCACAGCATCAGTATTACTCAACTGTTCAGCATACTGGAACCAATATGTAAAAGTATTGCCGGAAACTTCATATCCCAAATCCTTATACGTGCTTGAATAAGATTCTTTCATAGACTCAATCTGTGCATCCAAAGCTTCTTTAATGAAAGGCTGTGTGTAATAATCTTCTACTGTTCTTCCGTCATTCGTGTCGGAGCTACCGGAACTCTGCATTGAAGCAAGTTCTTCTTCTAATGCCGCCTTTTCTTCTTCCAAAGTTGCAACCTCTGCTTCAAGGTCCAAAATTTCATCCTGCAATTCAATCTGATTGTCTAACTCATCCTGATATGCTTCCATATAGAAATCGCGGTCCGCAACAACAGACTCCATTTCATCTCTTGATACGCCACCTAACATACCGCATCCGCATAAAAGCATAGCTGACATTGCACCAATAACAACAAGTGTTCTCTTTAACATTTTATTATCCTCTCTTATCTTTTATATTATTTCTTACCAACCTGAATGGTATCCACACTCTGTAAAAATTGATCATACCAACCAAGGCTTTCTTCTGTGGTATAAACAATTGTACATGTTGTATCTTCTACCTGAATTATAAATTCGATTTGCTGAAGATTTAATCCATTTAAATTATAAGACATTTCCATAAATAATGTTTCGTATCCGTTTACTTCACCACGTTCAAATGTAGGAAATTCAAAATCTTCAACTACATAGCCCATATTTTCATATGCACTTACAATAGATTGCTGTAAATAATCCTGTGTAAAACTAAGTCCTTCATCACCGGTCAATGCAGAACGAACGGTAATGTTTGAAGGATCCGAAGAATCTACAACATACATACCATCACCGGAATATGAAAAACCTTCAGGCAACTGAACCTTTACAGCTACGTCATCGGTAATTTCATGAATTACAACTTCACCGTTTCCTTCCATAGCGCCTGCTTCAGCCGCTGCAATTTCTTCTTCCAAAGCTAAAATATCAGCTTCCAAAGTTGCAATTTCTGATTCCAAATTAGCAATTTCATCCTCTAATTCATAAGATGCTTCTGTTAATTCAAGATAATCGTTCATATACATATCACGATCAGCAGTTGCCATCTCATAATCTTTCTGGGATACACCACCCAACATACCGCAACCGGTCATTACCATCACCGACATTGCACATACAATAACAAGTACTTTTTTGAACATTTTTTCTCCTCCTGTTTATTATGTTTTATTGATTCGTTATTTTCATTTACTTTCTCATAAGCAATTGATACAATCATACTCTTTTCGACAATTAGTGTCAATTATAAAAGTAATTAAGTCAAAAGTTCTCTACGTTTCTTCACAATCATTTCCGTCACATCAGTCAGAACCAAATCACCGTTTTGATTCTTTACATAAAAAGTAATTTCTACAATACCGTTCTTTTCATTACGCTCCGTTAGTTTGGTAACAACCACTTCCGCTGACAACTCATCTCCCGCAAAAACAGGCTTAAACCATTCGATTTTAGTAGATTTGCCTGCAAGTAATTCCTCGCCTGCCAAATCCACCTGCAAGTAATTTGCCCATACTGCCATAAAAGACATAACCCCCGGTGCAATCAGTTGCCCGAAATGTGTTCCCTTTGCATATTTCTCATCAGTATGCAAAGGAATATTATCATATCTTTTAGCAAAGGCTATCATTTCGTCTTTATCAATTATGACAGGCTCAATGGTAATCGTTTCATTTAACTTAAAATCATCAAAAAACATATTATTTTCTCCTGTTTAGCTAATATATTTTTGCACCTGAATGAATCGTTTTGCCTTGCTCTTTCATATATAACACTGACTAACGATTCAAAAGGTTGCAAAATTATTTTTAAAAAAGAGTGTGCATTCTCTTACGAACACACACTCAATCATAGCACTATACTATTTTATTATCAATATTTTTACCCTTGCGTTCTATCCGACCACTACCCTAACTCACATACCATAATATATTCTTCTTCGTTTTCATCGATAATCTCAAATCCAACCTTCAAGTACATTCTCAATGCATAATTTGCTTTCTGTACCGCCAAAGAAGTCTTCTGATAACTGTTTTCTTTTAAGTGTGACAGCATTCTCTTCATCAATGCGGTACCAATTCCAAACCCCCGGTACTCGGGATACAGCGAAATTGCAAATTCCGGTGTTACATCATCAATACAGCCATAGCCTTTGATATTGCGCACCCAGACCGCACCAACCACCTTGCCCTCACACTCTGCCACAAAGCAATAATCGTCCTTCCTCTGACCGAATTCTTCAATATAAACCTGTAACTCCGGTTTATATATAATATCTCTCGGCACCACAACAGTTTCATCTTTCTTAAAAATCGCCTCATACAGAAAATCTTCCAAAAGGTGATATTCACAGGGTAACATTTCTCTTATTTTATAATTCATTTTTAACCTCCGATTTATTTTTTTATTTCATCGGATTCATTCCACACATAGGTGCACCTCCATATTAAATTTTATAGTCAATTCCGTAGCACTACTCATTGTTTGGAATATAACTGTTATAGATTTCTACGTGATCGTAAATACAGCGCCAACTGCTGTGCGCATTCGCCGTAACGCATATATATGGTGTTCCGTCCGCGTACTCTTCATAACTTACACCGCAATTTCCCGATTCCACCACATAGCCGGTCTTGGCACCAACCACCAGGCCGCCGGTGTCTTTGTCTTCAATTCTTCGCAAGAACCAGTTAGAGATATCAATCCCCTCCGGATGTTGCGTCGTAGGGGTCGTTGTATAAGTATGTGCCGATAAAATCTCTCTGCACAACTCATTCTCCATAGCCGCGTCCATAATAACTGCCATATCATAAACCGTACAATAGTGATTTGCATCGTACAGACCCACACAGTTTGTAAAATGTGCACTGTCAGACAATCCCAGTTCTTCAAGCTTCGCGTTCATCATATCCACAAATGCCTCATGAGACCCTGCTACATAGGTTGCAAGGCCAACTGCCGCATCACCGCCGGACGGAAGAACGGTACCATAAAACAAATCTCTTACAGTCACAACTTCACCGTCAAGAAAACCTACATAACTGCAATCATTGATATAAGCGTAATCCGTAATCTCCAGCGTCATTGTAAAAGTATCATCCAAGTCTGCTTCTTCAATTGCTTCAGCAGCTACCAAGATGGTCATTACTTTCGTCATGGACGCCGGTGAAATCCTGTCATAGGCACCCTTTACAGCAACAATTTCATCCGCATCTGCATCTACCAAAATCGCATTCGTACTAAAAACCTCTTCACTGTAAATGTTTACCGTATTTGACGTCTCTTCAAATTGATAAACCTTGTTCTCCTTCGGTTCTGCAGTTTGCACCTCGTTGGGCTTATCCGTACTTTGACTCTGCGTGGATGTAAACTCGCTCAAACCGAGATTAGCTACTACTTTACCATAGCCCAATGCCGTAGCACACACTTCTTCACTTATTTGTCCGCTTATTTCTTCACTTACTTCCGAATTTACTTCTTCCGCAAAATTCTCTTTTTCTTCCGCATCTGCTGTTTCTTTTTTGCCTGCCACATTCGCAATCACTGCAATCACAACAGAAATTACAACAATGCCTAAAACCATCGCAACAATGCACTTCTTACGTTTTTCACGTTGCCTTTTTTGCATCCTACGTCGTCTGCGGCGTTCCATCGCTTCGTAGAACTCTCTGTCAGTCTCCGAAGTCTCTCTATTATTAAAACCTGATTCCATCTTTGTCTCCGGGTATTTATTTCTATTCGCTTAAAGCTTTTTTATAATATACAAAAGTATCCATCTTGTAATTTCAAACTATCCTTTTCTATTATATCTTTTCCCGGAAATAAAACAATAACAATTATACATTTCTGTTTGCCAACACTGCACCCAAACTATTTCTTTTTCATATCATAATAACAACTAACCAAAAAGAATCTTAGAAAATTTTATACTTCCATAAAACCTTCTAAAATTCTTAAGAATTGAGAATATATGCGTGAGATTCCCTATAACCGATTTGCAGCCGTAGCTTATGCCCGTACCTGGGCAACAAGCCGCAATCCTGCTTACTATAATTTTGAAAAAATCGGTGGTGATTGCACCAACTTCGCTTCCCAGTGTATTTATGCCGGTGCCCGTGTTATGAATTACACCCCAACCTTCGGCTGGTACTATCGCTCTTCTTATGATCGCAGTCCCTCCTGGAGTGGCGTGGAATATCTGTATAACTTTTTAATCAACAATCGCTCTGTAGGTCCCTTTGCCCGCGAAGTATCTGCCGCCGAAGCACAGCCCGGCGATATCGTTCAACTTGGCACCGCCGACGGGCACTTTTATCATTCGCCGGTGATAACCTCCGTTTCACCTGAGATTCTTGTTGCTGCCCATACTTTTGATGCCCTGGATAGGCCCTTATCAACTTATGTGTATGATAGGGCAAGATTTCTCCATATTGACGGGGTAAGAATATGGTAAGACATAAATTAAAAATTTTTTAACCCCGCCATATTCGGCGGGGTCATATTTCAATTTATACTTAAAATCTGGTTTTCTACATTTCTCCCAGACTCTGCTGTTTTTGCTCCAACAGCATATTAAGTGTAGCTGCTCTCTTGCTGATAATTGAATAAATAATCACCCAAATCACCAAATAGCCAACCACAAAAGCACCGGTAAAAATCAAAAACGGAATCAATCCCAATTCCAGCCAATCGTTAATCAGAAACGTTCCTAAATAAGTAAAATACAAAACAACTCCGTGAATCAAAATTGCCACCATCAGAGGCAGACGCTCAATTTGATAGAGAGTATTCATACTACCCGCAATAAAAGCAAGTGCGGTTATGGAAAATATTCCGATACAGACCTGATTTACTGTCAGAGTCTCAATAGCACCATTGTTCTGCAAAACCAAATATACAATCGCCAAAACAATGGGGCCGAAACCGCATGCAATCAAACCACGACGAAAGAATTCTTCAATAATCTTTTTCATTTGCCTTCATACCTCCTTCTAATCTCCGCAAAACATCGTCTGGAAACATATTCCCTATATCCGCACCTAAACACAGCGTCCACACCCCCGCTAAACGCCGCATCAAAACGTGCAATGCGGTGCTCATTGGCAAGGCTTGACTTGTTAATACGAATAAAGTACGAGGGTAGAATTTCCTCTAAGTCACGAAGCCTGTCCTGGATGCGATATTGATTACCGGCGGTATCAATGGCAATCACTTTTCGGTCAACAATAGTGATACACTCAATTTCTTTGAATGCCAGTTTTCGCATCTCATCTTCCCTATGTCCCATAATGCTGTCTTGACCTGAGAAGCTTAATACAAGATTCTCTATCTGCTGTGTCAGCGTGGAAGGTTCATGAACAATTGCTATAATTTCTTCTTCCACTTTTTTGTCAATCACAAGTTTGTATTTCATTGCCTTCAATCCTTATTGTTTTTTCATTTGGCGAAGGAAACAGAACACAGCAATCATCGATGTAACTACGCCGTATGCAAGAACCGGCAGAATGTGTGATGCTGCAATCTCAAAGTCGCCGTTAAATAATGCTTTTTCCATTTCTACTGCATGAAGAAAAGGAAGCGCATTGGCTATTTTCTCAAAGAAACCTCCCACAAGGTTTAAATCAAACCATACACCGGAAAGCCACGCGGAAAGATTCGTAAGCAATGCACCGCAAATACCTCCAACCTGCTTAACGCCCAAAAGACTGCCGCACAGAAGTCCCAATGCAATATTGAAAACAGCCATAGGAATAATCCCAATAACAGCATAAATAATATTTACACTAAAAGTCAATCCCAAAGGAAGCGCCGCAAGATAACAAATAATGGTCTGCCCCAAGGCGATGGGCAGAATCAGAAGCATATATCCCATAATAAAATCCAATCCCGTAAGGGGTGTTGTATATAATCTCTGTAAAAGTGCACTCTCCCTATCTTTCGCTACCAAAGTTGCCGAAAACAATGTCATAAAAGACAATCCGAATATAGTAATCCCCGGCGTCAGTTTATTAATTTCAAACAAACTCACAGGAACATTCGCCTGTATCGCACTCAAGAGAAATAATAAAACCAAAGGAAATCCCAGTCCAAAAGCCAGGTTAAGCGGATCTCGTAAAATTTCCTTGGTACATCTTTTGGCAAAAGTCATCATTCTCATAACGCACCCTCCTTTACAATAGACACAAAAGCTGTTTCAAAATCATCGGTTCCGGCCTTTCGGTTCAATTCTTCTACTGTTCCTACAGCCAAAAGACTTCCGCTTCTCATAATACCGATGCGGTCAGAAAGCGCCTCTGCTTCTTCCATGTAATGAGTAGTCAGTATAATTGTAATTTTACCTTTTAAAGTGCGAATTACATCCCAGAGTTCATGTCTTGCAATAACGTCCAAACCAAGAGTGGGTTCATCTAAAAATAGGATTTGTGGTTCACTAATCAATGCCATTGCAATGCTTACACGTCTCTGCCATCCGCCGGATAACTTTCCGGCCTTTCTTTTTAAAACTTCATCAAGAGAAAATTGTGCGGAAAGCTTCTCAATTCTTTCTTTCGTCTTCTCTTTCGAAAATCCGTGAATACCGCAGATTAATTCCAAATTTTCTTTTACGGAAAGATTCGGCGCAACGGCAGTCTCCTGCGGTGATACACCGATCATCTCTTTTACAAGTTTCGGCTCCTTTGTAATGCTTTTGCCACCTACAAACGCATCTCCCGCGGTAGGCTTCGTTAAACAGGTTAGCATCTTAATGGTTGTGGTTTTTCCCGCACCATTTACGCCCAGCAACGAAAACAATTCACCCTGCCCAATATCTAAATTAAGCTTGTCAACGGCAGTAATATCTTTGTATCGTTTGACAAGCTCTGTTGTTTTGATTTCTTGCATATATTTCTCCTCCGTTTTTACTTGCTAATCACACCATAGCAGATAAAAACAGAGAAATGTGTAATTTTGTCTGTTCGGTCGTTTTTGATGTCTCATCGGTAGAAACAAATCTCTAAACCGATAGCAATCAAAATAATACCGCCCACTATTCCGGCTTTACCGGCAAGCTTTGTCCCTGCCTTTTTACCAATAATAAGCCCTGCAAAACATATAATAAAAGTAACCACACCAATCAAGAGGCAGGCCAGTAAGGCTTCCATACAGCTGTACTTTGAAATAGTAAAACCAACAGAAAGTGCATCAATGGAAGTGGCTACACCTTGCACGAAAAGACCTTTCAAGCCAACACCCGGCTTCTCATCTTCCGCATCTTTGTTTTTGATGCCTTCATAAAGCATTTTACCGCCTATATATCCTAATAAAATCAAGGCAATCCAGGGAATGAATTTCTCAAATACACCAAAAAGTCTTGCAATGGCAGAAACACAAATCCAGCCAATCATAGGCATTGCAAACTGGAAGCCGGCAAAGATACCTGCCACACCACACATTTTAGGCTTCTTCATTTTCGGTTCATTCAGACCGTTTGCAAGCGATACTGAAAAAGCATCCATGGCAAGACCAACTCCCAGCAAAATACTTTTGATAAAAAATGCAATTCCTAAATTCATTAATTAGGGCCTCCAAATTTTTATATTTTTATAATATGCATAATTTAGAACAAAGAAATACTCTCTATTTCTTCACACAAACTGTATATTTTATATAACAAAAATCCCAAGTACAGTGTAAAACCATACTTGGGTATATATTCAAAATATATAGACTTCATGCATAGTTTTACTACACATGAGTCTCGCAATTTAAAACAAGCCAGACCAAATGGTCAGTATGTTGACTTGCTACGTTAAACGCTTGCTACTCCCTCATGGGATTTTCCAAATTATAACATCTGACTATAGCAATGTCAAATAATTAATTCCTACTGAATACGCTTCGATATCCTAAAGCGAAGATTCCTGTAATCAATATAATATTAACGCACATTACGATGATACATTCCACACTTACCTCAAAATCATTCAAGCGACTGATTAACAGATGCAACTGTTGCGAATAAAAGATTTTTGCAAGTTTTCCGATAGTTTCATTAAACATTGATAACATAGGTAAAAATGAAAATACCATCATCACCGGAATTGTAATACTTGTTGCCATCATCTGATTCTTACTAAAAGCTCCGATTGCCGCGCCAAGCAATGTGGAAATCAAATGTCCAACCGCCATCACAAGCATGAATTTAACCAATATCTCACTGCGATATCCGCCCGCAAGACCAATTACAAGTGAACCAAGCATACATATGCTCCAAATATAAATTGCATTACCGATAAAATATTCCGCCGCTTTTACATTTGACATATGCAAAACCCGTAATGTATTCTTTTCCTTCTCTTCCGAAATAATGGCTGACATGCTGGTCAACGGCGCCATACCGATATACATGATTGCAAACAAATTAGCAAAGAAATGCTCCGGCATATTGTCAATTTTGATTGCATTTTCCATAATTACCGTCATAACGGGAAACATCACAAATTGAATCAAAATGGTTTTATTTTTAAAAGTATCTTTGATTTGTTTCCAAAGAATTGCTAAAACATGTCGCATTATTTATCAAGCCCCTTTCCTGTTAATTCCATAAATACGGTTTCGAGATTCGGTTCCGTGGAATGAATGGTTTCTACTTCTCCTTTTTCAAACAATTCTGCTAAAACATCGCCCGATTGTGCATTATGTGTTAACTCTATATCATTTCCGTTTTTACAATGAATCAGCAGCTTCTTCTGATGATTGTATCTTCGACAAATTTCTTCCGGTGTACCGTATTCCACAATTTTACCTTCGTTTAATAGCGCTATATGGTCGCAGAGTTTCTCTGCTTCATACATGTTATGAGTGGTAAGAAAAATCGTGGTTCCCTTCTTCTTCTCTGCCAGAATTAACTCATGAATATTCTCCGTGGTGGACGGATCCAACCCACTTGTGGGTTCATCCAAAAACATAATTCGCGGACTTCGTAATAACACCCTTGCAAAAGATAAACGGTTACGCATACCCTTTGACAAATCGGAAACTTTTGTTTTAGACGCCTTTTCCAGCCCAACGTAAGTTAATACATCCGAAATGTTTAAATTGCTTTTCCCATCCAATATTTCATAAAATTTCAAATTATCATAACAGTTCATTCTTTCGTATAAACCAAAATGATCCATCATGATGCCAATTTTGACATAATCATTTCCTTTTAACAAACCAACTTCTTTTCCCAGAAGCGTTGCAGTTCCGCTTTTTGGCGTCAGTTGCCCTGTTAATATATTAATCAATGTTGTTTTACCTGCTCCGGAAGGTCCGAGAAGACCGAATATCTCTCCTTCTTCAATCTCTAATTCAATACCGTCCAACACGTTTTTCGCACCAAAATCATGATATAAATCTTTTATTATTATTTCTGCACTCATTGTTTTTCTCCTTCACAAAAATTTTCCAATGCAGTCTGAAGTTTTTCGTTATCGCTTTTTTCTTTTATGGTCGATATAACGATACTGATTGCCGCGCATACCGCAAAACACACAAGAAATGCAAGCCAAGCTTGCCACATATGCACTGGGAACCATCCAAACACCGCCGCAAATACGGCAATGAAAAAGACAATAGACACAAACATAGCAATGGTTCTCACCGCAATAGATGCATTCTTAATAAATGTATCCGTAAAAAATACCATCCGTAACGCAGTAATAATAACCGCCAACAATAAATATTGTAAAAGAGTTTCAATTGCAATGCCTTTATTCCCCAGCTGAAAAATGGTAGATACGCCTTTTGCATCTTCACCAAATAAAGCCACAAAAACAATCAGACAAGTAACCGTAATCCCAAATATAATCAAAACGTGACTTAAAAAATCTAAAATTGTATTCTTTTTATTCACCTTACATTACCCCCAATCTCTTCTTCATTTCATCCGCATATTGTCTGGATACCACAATCTGTTCACCGTTTTTTAATGTCAGCCTGATTTTACGCTCCACATCATTTCTTAGAGATTTAATCTGACGCAAGTTCACCAGACAAGATTTACTGATTCTCATAAAATTTCCGGCACACAACCGTTCTTCCATCTCATACAAGCGAAGTTTGGACTCATATACATCCTCTGCAGTATAAACAAAAGTCTTGCGCTCCACAGCCTCCACATAAATAATCTTTGCAACATCCAGCAGATGATTTTCTTCCTCTTTACTAACCATAAGTTGTTGGTTTAGCATTCGTAAGGTTGCAATTATTTTCTCCGTTTCCGTATCCAATTGCCTGCAATGAATGGCGACTTCAGTTTCGGTATATTTTTCATCTATATCAATGGTTATTTTCACTGGTATTCCCTCCTTTTTCATCAAGGTAACACAGGTTTTTATGCAATGCAAGACAGCGAGACATAAGTTGCCAAAGAAGTGTCATAAGTTGCCGAAATCACCTTTTTTGCAATATAAAATGCCCCATCCAAAAATTATATGAATAGGACATTTTAAATTTTAATAGTTTATTCTACTGTAACTTTATGATTTATTTTATCTAAAATGAATGTTCCAATATAACCACTCTGCCTGTAGTTCCGTCAACTTTAATCCGATCACCGGTCTTAATAGCACCGGAAGCATATTGACAGCTGACAACGGCCGGTATTCCTAACTCTCTGGCTACAATAATAGCGTGGGACAATGGTGCACCAATGTCTGTTACCACAGCCGCCACTTTAGGAAACAGTTTAATCCAGCCAATATTCGCTGCAGGAACTACGAGAATTTCACCTGGAAGCAACGTGTCGGCTTCGTCAATTGACGTAAGCACTCTGGCATTTCCTTCCGCGAATCCGCAAGAACCGGCAATGCCTTGGATCACATCCCCACCTTCGTTTCTATTTGTCATTCCAAAGCGATAATAACCACTTACCGCGCCGCTTTCTTTCCATTCTTCCGGGACAAAACGCCCGCAAATAATACAGGGAAAATGTGGCATTTCCATTTGCTCTTGATAAGTTTTACGTCTTACTTCCAACAATTCTTTTGGAAATTCACAGCCCTTAAGCAAATCCTGAACTTCTTCAATATATAAAAGAAATATATCGTCATTCAGCCCCGTGAAATCCCCTGCTTTTAAAAAATATTCACGAACCACACAGAAAAGGCGCAATGCATCACTTCTTATTTTTTCACGGGAATAAACCGCTACTGAATACTTCTTTAAAAGACGGTTAAGCCACGCAGATTTGGACGGATACAGCCGATTGAATTCCTGTACGGAAGCTTCTCGACGTTTCTCCTGATTTTCCTTCATTTCATATGCATTGATACCGGAACTTACATAATCTTCAATCACATTGTCCGGGAAGTTTGGTTCTTCATAAGGATACGGAAGTGCAAGCTCCATTTCATTTGCGTGGCGATGTCCGTACCTGTTAACATACTCTTCTTTGGTCATCTTCCCTTGAATCACATCATCAATTGCAAGTAAGGTTCCGATACTTTCAATATTTCCGTTCTCCGAACAATCCGATAACAGACGGTCCGCCAGCTCAGCACCACAAACCTCTACAAGTTTCTCTCTTGTTGAAAAGAGTGACTTTACTGACAATCCGGTCATAATGGCAGAAAACGTTTTGCTCATATAAGCCATGCATCTTTCTTCCCATAATGCATTTAACTCTTCTTTATCGGCTGTCTCTCTGATTTCTGAAATCAACTGAATTCCGATTTCGGAAATTCTGTTTTTGAAATTTTTACCAAAATCATAATTACCGGATTTGCGGGACATTGCCCCTTTGATTACACGTCTAATCTGCTTTAAAAAGCCTTTCCTGTCGAAAGCATAAACCGGAATATCCAAATCCTGCGGAATACCGCCGACCAACTCAGAAATCACATTATAGGCTTTCTCTTTACTGAAACCAAAGGATACCAACAAAGAACAAAGACCGCTTATATTCAAATAAAGCTGTCCGCAGACATTTGAAATCAGCGGAATACCTATACTGTTCTTTACGTGCATTAAAATTCCGTAGGTCGCAGGCGAAACAGGCTGTAAAAAAATCTCACCCACATTGGTTTTGGAAAGCAATAATTCTTCACATAAAGAATCGTTAAAAAGGAATTCCTCAGGGACATTTTTATGAAGTGTGGTAATCGGCCGGGACTGTAAAATATACAACTTCCCTTTATATACTGCCCATTCAATATCCTGGGGACATCCGTAGTTTTTCACAATTTTACGGGCAAAACGATACAGTGTTTTGGCATAAGGTTTAAACTCCACCGGCCCGTTATAATTATATTTCACGATATTAAAACGAATCTCACCATCGATTTCGTCGCCCGAAACTAAAGTCTCACCAACCCCTTTGACATAATTGCCTATCATAAAAGCACTGGATGCCGTAATCGTATCTGCCGTAAAAAGCACGCCCGCATATTCCGGTGAAATAAATTGCTGAATAATCACAGCTATTTGCCCATACTCTACATTACGGTTCTCACCATATACTGCAACTCTTTCACTTTTTGCCGACCTTGCAACGGTCTGTACCGCATCAAATATTTTCTCTGCAGGCACATCTAAAACTGTTTCATACGCTCCCGCAAAAGAGTCTTTCAAACCGTCTTCCCCAACAGCGGATGAACGTACGGCGTATGTATATTTATTTGGTATTCTTTTGGCAAGAGCGACCAATTCGTCCTTCGCCTGCTCGCACAATTCACCGTTTTCAAATGCTTCCGCACATATCGCATACCCAAAAGGAACCCGCAAATGTTCCTGCATCAATCGATGAAGCGATGTTGCCTTACCGCCAAAATGCAATTCTCTGTTGCAAGGCAATTTGGAAAGTTCAAATATATACATAAGTTCTCCTTTTACTCTACCCGAAATTTATTCTCCCAAAAACATATTAATATGTTCGGTGACGTATTTACGAAGTTCCTCTTCATTTTTCAAATCAATACCGCATGTTTCTTTTAACTCTTCGTGTCTTAAAATCGTCAGCTCATGTATCCCCGAAAGTTCAAAGGCAATTCTTCTGCACTCGCCTTCTGTTTTGCGGTTCCCGAAGTGTTCCATAATAAAACTGAAACTTTTTCGTTCTGCATCAATTCTACGGTTTAAAAGAACATATTTAGTAATCGCTTTGGCATAATTAAAATGCTTAAGCATCATTTTCATGGATTCAATATGAATCTCAATCAGCTTTTCTTTAGGCGTAAGATTATCCCCTAAAATTTTTATAAAAGCAGGGTTTGAAACTTGTCCCTCTTGCTGAATTCGGTTGAATACCGCGAACAACAGCGCTTCTCTGGAACCGTAACAATAGTTTATCATAGCGGCATTCACTCCTGCTTCTTTCGCAATAGCCCTGGAAGTAACCAAATTAGGATCATCACAACCGGTCATTAATTTCTCTGCCGCATTAAGCAAATCTATTTTAGTTTTCTCAAGATTTCTTTTATCCATAATAAAATACTCCTTTTATTAAACACGTTTAATAGCTACAATTTAACCTACATTTTATGCAATGTCAATAATTTTATACAAAATAAAAAGCCACTATAAAAAACTATGTTTTTATAATGGCTGTCACTTCTTCTTTTATCCCCGTTCCAAAAACGCCCTCACATCTTTGCACCATACTTCCGGCTCAAAAATAGCACATTCCAAATGTGCCTTTCCATTATAGCAGATTACCTCCGCCTCCGGATAGGCTTTCTTTAATAATTTTGCAGACTTTTTGGAATACATTTCGTTCATTTTCGTACCGTGAATATACAGAATCCGACTGTCATTTCTGATAATGGTATACAAGGCACTTGTGCTCGCCGAATGCACAATATTGCGAAGGGATTCATCACTCATATTATCAGCAAGTTTTAAGTAACTATCAAGATACTTCTTCGGCAGAAAATTCTTCTCGAAATTTTCCAAAGTCTTCGCATCCATCGCCTTAGACTTATGTATAATATCCAGATAATTCTTCGTCATAAAAGTATCCATCATCTTAGGATACGGCACCAGTGGTGCACCGTCCATAATCAAATTGCGCACTTTCAAACGCTGATTCTTCCAAACCACGTGCGCAATAGCACCGCCCATGGAAAAACCGCACAAAACATCTACCTGATTGATGCCTTTTTGAAAGAAAAACTCTTCGATTTCCTTTGCCTCCGCCTCCAGCGACTTAAACTCTGTAGGCTGATTCTGGGTATGACCATTCAACTCCACGGCATATATATGATAATCAACCCGGAAATATTCGATTTGTTCCATCATACTGTCCCAAGGCTGAATCACACCATGAATCAAAACCATAATCGGGTTATTTTCATCTCCAAATTCGTAAAAATTCATCTGTTTCTCCTTTGTTATGCATTCCTTGTGCAACTACATATCGAATCAATATAGCAATACTTGAAGTCACTCTTCTTTCTATATGGTTTATTTCTCAAATTCATACATACGATACAATGACTTCGAGAACTTGCCCGCAAACAATCTTCTAAAAATAAACTTTTCCAAGCCTTTTAATTCATTGATTTTTTCTTCCGGCGTCATATTATACTCTTTGATGAATTTAAAAGCATCTGATTCCTGACTCATCCCACGGACATTCTCCGATAATTTCGTAGGTTCATCCATACCGTAAACCAAAGTTACGCCTACATCATTAATCGGATTCTTATACTTAGATACCTTAGCAGCCTTGGTCGTATAACAATCCATCAGAATATGAACGCTTGTAAAATGACTGCTTAAATCCGCAACAAACTTCTCTAATTCTTCCGGTTTTAAATACATACTGATGCCTTCCATAATCACGATTGCCTCTGTTTCGGATATTTCAGACAAATAAGCGGTATTCCTTGCATCGGAAGCAAGCATATGATAGGTATCCGTCTCTTCGTAATATTTCTTACGTTCTTTTATCACATCTTCGAAGTCGATATCATACCATTTACTTTTTGCTATCGCACTCTCTGATACATCACCATTGATCCCTTCCTGTTGATTAACACTATTGGCGCAATATGCCCCTTCCACTCTATGAATTCTGCTATCCATACCACAACCGATGTGCAACACTGCCGCCTCGGGATTCTTTCGCATCATTACACGAAGCCACTCGTCAAATACCCAGGCACGCATGCCCATATAATATGCAAGCCACTTAGACTTGGATTTCCCTTTTAAAGGGAAACTTTCCTGCGCCCAAATATACTCCGCTGTAGGATCTTTTAGGATAATGTTCTTTTTACTGACTTTCGCCTTGCCGTACAAGGGAATGTATAAGGTTTTATTTACGCCGTCCATATTTTTACCTCGCATATGTTACTTCAACCTCTGTTACTAATATAACGCTACAATTATATGAATCATCTAACTTAAAACAATGACAAAATCCCTGCCAAAACTGCCGCAATAACAGGATAGCCAACTAAGGTTCCAATCCATTTGTGCATCATAGTTTTCTTAGGAATATAAGGCATCAAATCTTCCGTGCCGGGAATCAGCCAAGCTTTGGTTTTACCAACCCAAAACCAGTCGATAAAGAATCGGTCAAACAAGCCCTCAATCATTAAAATAATGGTAATCTGTATGAATATATCCATAAATCCTCTTGCACCGTTGATAAAATATACCATCGCAGGGACAAATACCAGAATCGGAACAAACAGAAAAACACCGGCCAATGCATAATCTTTCTTAATCTTTGCCTTGGTTGTAAGCCCAAGTTCCACAACTCTTTCCTGCACATCCGGTTCATAAAAGTATACACATCCCACAGGTCCGTTCGCAGTACCTACAACACAAATCATCAATAAAATAAAACACATAGCTAAACCTTCAATAATAAGTAACATATTCCTATTCTCCCATCTTTCAATCTATATGATTATTTATTTGTAAAATTTAATTAATCTTCTTTTATATACAAATTAAAATCACAACATTCTCCACCCATTCCCAGGGTTTTCGTTCTTCCCCAGATAAGTTTCGGATGCATGTTACCGTATGTAATGTCATCACTTTTACAGAAGAACTGTACAATTTCCGGACAACCATATTTATTACAGGTCACGACATAAGGACAAACTGTCATATCTACCGCAAAACCATTCCGGATTTCCTTTTCACAATACTGAAATCCTGCCTTTTCTCCAAACATACTATCCAACATTTTACGCATTATGTTCGGTGCTTTTTTATATAAACCCGGAATTTTCATTGTCACAGGAATTATTTTGGCCATTTTCTTTATTTTGATAAAACACCAGTCTTCGTATAATGCCAGTGCCCTCTCTTGGTTTCCTTCCTTCGCAAGAAGCGCTTCATAAAAGGCGATGCTTGGAAGAATTTGTTTTAAATGTTGCATCACTGCTACACTTGCATTTTTATTGTCTTGTAATAATTCAGCAGTTCTTTGATAAACCGACGGTAACAAATCACACAATCCTTGTTTCTTAAATTCCTTCTCCAAACTACTGGGCATGGGCTTTCTTTTAATATACTTCTTCGCGAGTTTTAATGCGGTTTTGTTGTCCATATTTGATCCTCCATAATCGCTGTCGCTTTCTTTTCTCTTGCTTCCAAATAAGAGTTTGAACACAAACTCTTCGCGCGCGGTGTTGCGTAGCAACAAATTACAGTTCCGCAAGCTGCGCATATAATTTAATTTCATAGGTTCTCCTATGAAATTAAAAAGACCCACTACCGGCGTTCCGCCGGTTGTGAGTCTCACCATTTCATGTATTACCGGGTGCAATATGCGCACCGTATTGACGATAATTACAATACATTCTAGCAAATGTACTGATTACTCCCTCATAACTTGTTTCAAGTGTAAGTTAAATTTTTCCATTTGTCAAGAATTAAAATAAATCAGCCTGATCCACAGTCTTAATGCCTGCACCTGCCAAAGCTGCCGCTGCCATCTGATTGTCATCGACACGAAGAATCATATACGCGCCATGCTTTTCGGAAAGGAAAGCATAGGTATATTCCACCATAACATTTGATTCAGAAAGCACTTCAAGGATAGATGCAAGACTTCCGGGTTCATCGGAAATCGGTGCAGCAAGTACCTTGGTAGTTGTGGTAAGGAATCCGCCCTCTCTTAATACTTCGTTCGCTTTGTCGGGATCTTCACAAATAATACGAAGAATACCAAAGTCCTGTGTATCAGCGATGGAAAGTGCTCTTAAGTTTACATTATGATCAGCGATGTATCTTGTAACCTCTGCCAATTCACCCTTCTTGTTCTCAATAAAAACTGAAATCTGTTTTACGCTCATATTTAACCCCCACTTTCTTAAATCTTAGTCATGAAGCTTTCTTCTATCAATAACTCTGACTGCCTT
>JAZNOO010000023.1:0-28059 GCA_045580855.1 Lachnospiraceae bacterium
AGAGGATGAAGTTAAAGAAGATGAAGAGTTTACTAAATTATTGGGTGAATATGGTAATGAGGCAAAAAAATTAGTTATTTCTATAATGCAGAAAATTCCAAATCATGACTTGGCAAAAGGAAATAAAGTTTATACAAACGAAAATCTATGTGGTGAACATCATGATAGAGTAATGACCAAAGATAATTATCAGTTTAAAAATGATTTGGATTATGCATACCATACAGAAATTAAACTACTTGATGATTATTTTTCGTCTTTTGTAGCTGATGATTATCCAGAAGAATGGAGACAGAAGTTAATTAAGTATGTTTATCGCAAACTGATGAAAAGTGTAAGAACTGATAGAGGATTAGGCGTTGGAAGTCACCCATGGGAGGAACAACCACCTAGGACTATGTTAGTAGAAGAATCATTAATTGCGGACAAAATACTTAGTATGGTACTTTCAGTAGATGATTGGAAGAGAAATATACCATACCGAGAAGCACTTAAAAGTATTAATATAACAAGTGCTACTTGGAATTGTGTCGGATGCACAAGTGATGATGATGCGTTCAACAAATTGATTATAATTAGAGAAAGTTTGTTGAAAGTACCAGTAACATCGCGTAAAGAAATGGTTCTATGCAGGTATGTCGGTGGTTTACGAAAGTTAGCTCAATGGAAAATACTAAAATTAATGGGATACAATGATACAGAAAGTATGGAATTGATTCAAAAATTTCCATTTTAGCTTGTTTGAGCCAAATAGTATTTGAAAAACTAGGAGGTGGGACTGTGCAGACACAAGAAGCAATTGAATTATATAATGAAGTTATGGATGTTGTTAATGAAGGCGATGATGCAACTATAAAAAAGGATAGAAACGGAAAACTGGTTGTTTATAGTTGTACAATAAAAAAACATAAGAAGAAAAATAAGAATAATAAGTACCTTAGTTGAAGTGGCAACTATGAAGAGCTAAGCGGAGCTATGAAATATCAAGGAAAATCCTGATATTTTTATAGCTCCGCTTTTTTATTGTAAGTCTTCTAAGAATTTATCAACAATTTCATGAAAGAATTCTTCTGTAATTTGGTTATGGGTGTACATATCGTATATCTGAAAATATTTGTCAAAAAAACTATTGATTCGTTTGTTTGAGTTGTCGTGGTTCCCGCCATAATAAACATCTGACCGAAAATCTTCTAGTTGATCTTCGGTAAAACGGTCAAGCGGACCAGGGTCGTAGAAGTTAGGAAAAATGAATGCATTATATTTCGTGTTTTCTGTAGATGTTTCTGTTTCAGGTATACCTTTGTAATTAACAACTGGTGTAATTACTTCCTCGGGACGTTCGAAATCAATACGGACAAGAGTACGTTGCTCGATAAGTGAAGTTAGTATTTGACAAATCTCTTTTTCGGATGATTTTTTACCTGATTTCGTATTACCTACAAGGGAATCAATAGATACATTGAAATATTGAGCAATTTTATATATTTGAGCAAGAGTAAAACATTGTTTGCTGTTATAACTCATAGCTCGACTGAAATTGGATTGGGACATGCCAATATTTTTTCCAAGAGCATTTTGGCTAATTTTGGCTGAATTCATCAATTTTGAAATATTATCACGTAAAAGGTTGTTATTTATATCTTGCATAGTATATATCCTTTCTGCATAACAGATGCGAAAAACTATTGATATATGAGTTTTGCTTATATCATAACGCACATATTAAAATTTATCTATAGAAAAGAGCAAATTTTGAGTTGAATTATTAAAAATCAATTTGATGATTCAACTGAGCGTTTGCTCAAGAAAATAAAATATTTAAGCCCCAATACGCGTTGGGAGGGCGAGGATACATAGTGATTTTGGTTAATTTTACTGGAAAATCATATTTTGTACCCTTTCTTTCTGATGCGTATTTTTTGTTGGAAAGATTGGGGTGCAACATCGGATAGCAGTTTCTTCGTCTTCCCTGCCTTGGGCAGAAAGGATGAAGAAATGAAGAAAGAAGTAACGACAAAAGGATTTTTTATTAAGGTAGGCGATGAAAAAGTTCCTGTGACAGAAGAAGTGTACCGTGCTTACTATCAGGGACACAATAAAGAGGATGATTTTTCAAAAAGCGATATCCGTAATAATGTGTTCTACTACGCCGGACTTGATTCGGACGAGTATACAGGTGAAGACCTTATGGCGGATGAAGTAGCTTTATCTGTGGAAGAGCAAGTGCTTTATGCAGAGAATATTGAGATTTTGCATAGAGCATTAGATGAACTTACAAAGGAAGAAAGAGAAATTATTTCTTCTATATATTATGAAGGGATGTCTATGCGTGAATTTTCAAGGAAATCAGGGAAGGCATTAACGACCATTCAGTACCAGCATATGAAGATTTTAGAAAAAATGAAAAAATTTTTCAAATAATTTCGTACACTGAGTCGTTTTGTTACCTACATAGGTGAGAGGGTAAATATTCTCTCGTTGAACCTTGAGAATTAAATAAGGCACACGCCAAATTCTGTACTGTAGTTCGGGAGTGATTTCATATCATGCGATGACGTACCTGCCATTTATATGGTCGCTACTTGGAAGGTGAGCTAGAACCGATGAGTTCAAGTCTTGGATGAACGTACAAAAAATAACACTGGGCAAAAACCCAAGAGTGGCGATCTGGTAGAGTACCCTTTAGCAAGGATGACGGACTTTATCGTGGGCGTGGCGAGAGAAGTTGCCTGAAGAAGGTAGTCGTGGGAAGCTAAGGAATCCTTATCTTCCCATCAAAACAGATTTTATCTAAGTCTGCTTTGATGAGGAGATAAGGGCCCATCAACTCAGAAAATATTATTTATAAGGAGATTTTAATTATGAGAAGAGCATTGTTATACATCAATTCAACAGGACAGGAGTACGCAGACAGAAAGATTCAGCAGACATTGGAGCAGTTTTGTGAAGTAAATGGTATCGAGATGTATGCAGTTTTTTGTGACGACACCAACTATGCAGGTATTGCGGAGCCAACAATCTTTATGGCTATTGGAATGGCGGCTGATAAGCAGATTGATACAGTAGTTACAATGTGTGCCGGTATGCTGGGAGATAGTCATGAATCTATCCTTGATACAGTAGCTTGGTTCAAACTACATGGGATTACTGCATTAACCGCAGCTAATGATATCAGAGAGTATTACGATATTCTGGAGTCTGATGATACAGATGAAACTGATGATACTTGTGATTGTGATTCCGGTTGTACTGAGAAGAGATTTTACGATTTGGTCATGAATTTGTATAAGAGATAGGTAAAGGAGATGCCCTGCCGCAATTTAGCGAGCAGGGTATTTCTTTATAGGAGTAGGATTATGTATTACATTATTTATTCTTCAGAAGTAGTTATTTATAACGAAAAGCATGAGAAAGTTATATCTGTTCCTACTGAGAAGGAAGCAATAGAGTATATTCGTGAACAGGAGGGACGAAATTGATTATCAAGCGTGGAGATATTGTTATGGCGGATATGCAGGAGGTTAGCTGTGGAAGTATACAGAAATACAGAAGACCGTACCTGATTATTTCCAATAATAAGGCTAATGAGCATTCACCCGTTGTTACAGCGGTTGCGTTGTCAAGCAAAATATGGAAGAAACCACATCTTCCCGTGCATTGCATTATCCGTGCAAAATGTGTAAAGACATACAAAGAAGATTTTGAAGTCAAAGATAGCATGGCATTGTGTGAGCAAATAGTTTCTATAGATAAGAGCCAAATTGATGAGATTGTAGCAAGGGTGATACATCATAATACAATAAAGTATTTGAATAGATGCATAAGAAATCAGGTTGGACTCAATAACCAATTTAATAAGTAGATTATCTAGGGCTGGCAGTTCTGCCAGCTTTTTACATAGCCATCGAAAGATGGTATGGCTGTCGATTAGTTTCGGCAGCTTTTTCTTTGTCATAATTTTGGCAAAGATGGAAAGACTAACCAGTAACGGAGGTGCTATATGACTGGAAATGTAAATGATTTTGATATTCGTACAGTCAAAAGAGAAGCTTTACCTCAACTCAGCAGTATAGTGATTGATGAAAGTTTGTCACCACAGGAACGTGCAACCAGCTTTTTACAACAGCTTGGTGGTAGATATTGCTATGCGGATGATGATATGGTCATTGGCTTTGGTTATGCTGATACAGATGTAAAGTTAACAAATAAGCTTGCTATGTATGCAAGCAGCTTAGGATAAGGAAGTTTTTGGAATCTTGCTTTTTAGGGTTGACTTTACCGCAAATTGATTCGATAATATAAGAGTCAATGAAAGCGGTTTGGTCACCGCTAATAGGAATAGAACATCAAGAACTTCCTTGTGTAAAGAATAAGGAGGTAATTTTGATGCAATATTCATCTAAAAGCAAATTTCTAAATGAAGTAATTTCTGAGGCGATAGCCTACTACAGACTTTCCAAAGAAGACAGAAACAAGAGTAATTTGTCAGTATCTGACAGTATTGAGAATCAGCGAAAGCTGGTTGAAGATTATGCTGCTGCAAATGGTATTACCATTGTAGATGAAGCAATTGATGACGGTTATACAGGAACTAATTTTGACCGTCCGGGATTTCAGTATGTTTTAGAATGCCTTGAATCAGGAAAGGCAAATACGGTAATCGTTAAGGACTTGAGCCGTCTGGGACGTGAATATATCGAGATGGGTCGTTACATTGAGATGATGTTCCCAGAGATGAATGTCCGTTTTATTGCGATTAATGATTCGTTTGATACAAGTAATAAAAAAGATAGCGACGATTTCATGCTCCCTATGAAAAATATTATGAATGAGAATTACTGTAGGGAGCTTAGTAAAAAACTTCGTAAACAGTTTAAGATTCAGCGTGAGAATGGTGAATTTATCAACAATTTTGCACCATATGGTTATATGCGTGACCCAAGGGACAAGCATCATCTGGTTATTGATGAAAATACATCGGAGGTAGTAGTTGGTATCTTTGAGATGTGTTTGCATGGCGTAAGTCCTGCTAGGATTGCGAATTACTTAAATGAACATGATATCATTTCGCCATATGAGTACAAGAGGACATTTTCTAATTATAAGTCAGGCTTTAAGGGAGCCGGGGAAGGTGTCTGGAACCATAATACAGTGAGAAGAATATTAAAAAATACAGTTTATACAGGACAACTTTGCCAGGGTAAGACAACTACAGTTTCTTATAAGGTAAAGAAGGTAAAGGATGTTGCAAAGGAAGACTGGGCAATCGTAGAAAATGCCCATGATGCAATTATTCCAAAGTGTATTTTTGATGTGGCACAGAAGGTGCTTTCAAGAGATATAAGAATTTCTGATACAGATCAGGAAGTTCAGCCTTTAGCCGGATTCGTATTTTGCGGAGACTGCGGTAAGGCTTTAACACGTAGAAATGTAAAGAGAGGTAATAATATCTTTCATTATTATATATGTAGCACATATAAGCGTAAGAAGGATTGTACGCTCCATAATATGAGTCAGGAAAAGCTTGAGGAGGCGGTACTTAAGGCAATCCAGATGCAGATGCAGGTTTTGGTGGATTTAGAGAAATTGGTTACTGATATAGATAATCAGGTCATTACAAGCTCTAAGATAAGAAAACTTGAGAAACAGATTGCACAGAAGGAACAGGAATTGGAGAAAAACCAAAATGCGGCTGTTCGTCTGTATGATTCTTATGTAGAGGACCTTATTAGTCGAGAAGACTATAAGATGATGAAGGAAAAATATGTGATTCGTGTTAAGGAGATTGAGGTAGCCATTAAATCCTTGGAGAATGAAAAGGCTGCTATTGAGAACAACTCCAATGACACGTTTTCGTGGATGCAAAGGTTGCTTGAATACCGTGAGATAGATACATTGTCTCATGAAGTGGTAGCAACTTTAATAGATAGAGTTGAGGTTTTCGAGGACAAGAGAGTTCAGATTACTTTTAGTTTTAAAAACCAGTTAGACGAGTTGGTTAATTATATGAATGGAATCAGGAAGGAGGCAATCTAATGGCTAGAAAGAGTAGAACAGAGGTTGTTGTAGATAAAAAGGCTGAAGTAACATATAAGCAGCAAGTTTATAATGCAGGATTATACAGAAGATTATCAGTAGAAGCTGATGGTGATGACGAGGAGCTTCATTCTATTGGTAATCAGCAGAAAATTATGGAAGATTATGTTGGAAAGCAGTCATTTATTCAGATTAAGAAGGTATATACAGATAACGGTGTCACTGGAATGACTTATAAGAGAGATGGGTTCATAAAGATGATGAATGATTTGTATGCCGGAGTTATTGACTGCATTATTGTTAAGGATATCAGTCGTCTTGGAAGACATTTTATTCTTACCAGTGAGCTTGTAGAAAAGACATTGCCTTCTATGAACGTGAGACTTATCTGTGTATTGGATAATTTTGACAGTATCGACCCTGCGGCAGATACAGAAATGCTTCTTATGCAGATGAAAATGGTAATGAACGACAATTACTGTAAGGATTTCTCTAAGAAAATTCGTTCCAGCATTAATGCAAAGATGGGAGCAGGAGAGTTTTTACCATCATCCGGCAGTATTCCTTATGGATATATTAGAAATCCTAAGGAGAATACCTTTGATATAGATGAAGAGACAGCTCCGATTGTAAAGAAAATCTTTGAGCTTCGTAGTGAAGGTATGTGCTTCAATGCTATTGCTAGGCAGTTAAATGACGAGGGATATCCTTCACCGGGGCGTATTAGATTTGACAGAGGACTCACTAAAGCCGAGAAATTTGAGAAAGCTGTATGGCTTAGAGGTGCAGTTCGTAAGATTTGCTCTGACCCGGTTTATACAGGTTGTAGAATCCACGGTAAGGTAAAGCGTGACCGTTTGGGTGAGAATAAGACCAGAAGAGAGCAGGACGAGTGGCAGATTATTGAAAATGCTCATAAGCCTATTGTTACAAAGGAATTATTTGATATTGTTCAAAAGGTGAATGAGGGTGCTCTTGAGAAAAGAGCTACATTTAATAAACGTCCGGATGTAGAGGATGACCAGAGAGAGGTTTTGCTTGATAAGGTGGCATGTGGAGATTGTGGAAGTAAGATGACTGCTAGAAAAGGCTCTAGTCAATTTAGAAAGACAGGAGAATATAATGCATTTGTCTACTTTGACTGCAATCATTACCACAAAACTGGAAAAACAGAGTGTAAATGTCACTATATCAGGCAGGAAGCGATTATGGAGAAGTTGCATAATTGCTTGAATCAACAGTTGAAGATAGCTATGGATTTTGAAAGATTCATGGATGAAGTCAGGGCTATGCCTAAAGTTGTAGCGTATAATGCCTCAGCAGATGCATCAATATCCAGTTTAAGGGCGAAGATAACCAATGTTGAGGCGAAGAAGGAACAGCTTATTGAGGATATGATATCAGGGTTACTGGATAATTCTGAGTATGATTTTATGAGTAAGCGATTGGATAAGCAGTTATCACAACTGCAACATGATTACAACGAAGCGATGAATGCGAAAAATGAATTGGAGCAAATAGGTACATCCGCAGAAGGATGGATTAGAGCTTTAAAGGAATATGGAGCATTTAGAATCATTGATAGAAGTCTTATGGTGGCTTTGGTTGATAAGATTTATGTATATGACAGCACACATATTCATATTAAATTGAATTTTGCTGACCCGTTCAAGGATGTTTATACTTATGTGAATAAGATAGAGGAGGTTATGAAGGATGCAGTTTGATAAAATTGATGCCTCTTATATTCGATTGTCCTTAGAAGATGAAGAGGTGGCAAGAGGAATACAGGAGGAAAGTAATAGTATTGCTTCTCAGAGAATCTGTATAGATGAGTATGTACGTAGTCATCCTAATGTGCCAAAGGAACTTACGGAATTTGTTGATGATGGATATTCAGGAACCAGTATGGAGCGTCCGGCTATGCAGAAACTGTTACAGTTGGTTACTATGGGACGTGTCAGAACCATTATTGTCCGAGATTTATCCAGATTTGCCAGAAATTACCTTGAGGCGGGACATTACTTAGAGTTTGTGTTTCCATCCTATGATGTTAGAATTATATCTATCAACGATAATTATGATAGTGACGATTATGATCAGGATGGAAAAGGGTTTGAAATAGCAATCCGAAATCTGTTAAATGACTGGTATTCTAAGGATATATCTAGGAAGATTAAGTCTGCTGTTGATATGAAGAAACTAAGGGGAGAGTATGTCTATGGCACGGCTCCTTATGGCTATAAGAAAGGTGAGAAGAAGAATACTATAGTTATCGACCCGGAAGCGGCAGAGGTTGTTCATAGGATATTTGCGTGTGCTGTGAAAGGTATGACCATAACAGAAATTGCGAAGATGCTAAATGAGGAGAAAGTGACTACGCCATCAGTCTATCTTGCCAGCGTAAGGGGTAAGTATAAGACTTATGAGTATTGGACCTTCGAATCAGTGAGGAATATTTTGATAAATCGCATCTATACCGGAGATACTGTGCCTTTTAAGTCGCACGTAGTTAGGGTTGGAAGTAATCGTGTAAAAATGATACCGGAGGAAGAGCAGATTGTTATTCCGGATACACATGAAGGTATTATTTCCCGAGAAATGTTTTATCAGGCACGTCTTGTAATTAAAACTAATAAGAAAGGTAAGAAGAATACTGATAAAAATCCGTTATCCGGTTATCTGGTGTGTGGTTGTTGTGGGCATAAGCTGACAAAGGGCAGACCTACTAATAAGAACTGGCTTTGTGCAACTCAGAGATATACAAAGGAGATGGGTTGTAAGAGTATTCGTTTGAATGAAGAGATGATGCGAAGTAAGCTATTATCTGCTATACAGTTGCAGTGTAAGATAGCTGATGCTTCTATAGAAGAGGCACGAAAAGGTCAAAATAAAGAGTTTGCTGTGCTGGAGTCTCTTAGATGGGGCTTGAAAAAGGCAGAGCGGAACTTGGATGAGTCCAGAAATGCTCTGTTAGGGCTTATGGACGAATATTATGATGGTAAATACACCAAAGAGGAGTTTTTGGAAAAAAAGCTTCTTATTAAAGATAATGAAGATAAATGTAAAGCAAAGGTGGAAGACCTGAAAGGACAGGTGGCTGCCGTTAAGAAAAGAATTGCTGATCAGCTGGCTGACGAGAGTGATGCCGGAAGAGTTGTGAAGCATAAGGATATTGAGATTTTGGACGCAGGCATTATGCGAGAGTTGGTTAAGCAGATAGTTGTATATCCTGATAATGCGGTTCATATTGACTGGAATTTTGCTTTATAAATTTGCTTAATAATGGTATAAAAATTTCTTCGATTTTTTTCACTTTTTTGTTGTTCCCTACTTGACACGAGCGTGAGTGGCAGTCCCATTATTCAGGACGGAAAGATAATAGGTGCTGTGACTCATGTGCTGGTGAATCATCCGGAGAAAGGGTATGGGATATTCCTCGAATCTATGTTAAATAATGGAAATTAGAAATAAAGCAGACAAAAGTTTATACCTTTGTCTGCTTTAATCTTGTTAAGTATTGTTCAATTGTAGTTTTGATTTCGTCGGGGCTTTCTTGCATTCCGCGGTGTATCCATAAGGAAATCACATTCCAGATTGCACCAATATTTAATCCCATAAGGTATTCAGAATCCAAACCTTCAAACAGTTGATTAAATGGATTGCGTTCAGAAAGCAGAGTACTTCGCAGAAAAGGCCCGTATTCATTCATACATTGCAACGGGATGTATAGCATATTATTTTTATCCAGTAACAGAAGTAACTCCTGATTCTTTTCTACATAGGAAAATATAGTTGTCAAAACGTCGCCTTCCGCAGTATTTACAATCATAAAATATTCACGAAACGTTTTTTTGATTAAGGAATACAGCACGTCATCCTTAGATTCAAAATTGCGGTAAAACGTTTTTCTTGCCAGTTTTGACTCCAACAATATATGTTTGACGGTTATCTCATTATATGGGTGTTTTTTCATAAGGGAAATCAATGTTTTGGTGATTTCTTTTTGGGACCTTATTGCTGATGGGTTTTTCGACGCAATCATTATATTCTCCTCTTAAAATGACACATTTTCTTTAAATAGTGTCTCTTCGCTGAGCTTTATTTACATTTATATCAACTATTATATAATAAAACAAAAACTGACACAAGAGTGTCAGTAATAAAGGAGGAGAACATGAAAGAATTTTTATTACTTTTACCTGTTATTTTTATTATTCATGACATGGAAGAGATTGTTGGCTTTGGATGGTTTTTTAGAAAGAATCCATGGGTTTATAAGAAGTATCCAAAGATAACAAACCCTTACCGGAATTTTAAAACAGATGTATTTGCGGTAGGAGTCTATGAAGAGTTTGTTCCTTTTTTTGGTGTCAGTTTGGTGGCATATTATTTTCCTAATTATTTTCTGTTTTCCTTTTGGTATGGTTTGATGTTTGCGTTAACCGGACATTTTGTGATTCACATAGGACTTAGTGTTTATATTAGAAAGTTTATTCCATCACTTATCACAAGTATTATTTTTTTGCCGACATGTATCTTGATTTTAATTAAAACCGCTGAATTTTTGACTTTTGATTTTGTTACAATTTTCTTTATAGTGATTTCAATTATCGTTATGATTTTAATTTTTCGCTTTGTTCATTGGCATATGAATAGGCTGAGGAATTCGAATCTACAAGAATAATGGTATAGTATAAAGAAGAGAAAATACTTATTTAACAACACATATTTTGAAGTAAATACAAAAAATGTGTTGTTAACTATATAAAATTGGGATATTATTTGAATGAAGGCGGAACAATTAAGGCTTTGAATATATCTGATGGTAACATTCTTTGGCAGAACAGTGAATATTGCGGAAGCGGTACGGTCTGCACAATGGATGAAGATGACAATTTATATGTTGCGGGCTTTGACTCACCTTCATTGATGATAATTGATCCAAACGGTCAAACTTTGTTGAGAGTTCCACAGTTTGCAGAGTATTTCTGGCCCTATGATATGTATATTGAAGACAATATGCTTACGATTCATTTTGATTGTGGAGAGAATGCCAAAGTTGTTATGGATATTCGCGATTATTCTTATAATATTTACTAAAACTATCCTAAATAAATGAAACCGGTAACCATCGCAGAGTTTTATTTTCTGTGATGGTTTTTATTTTTATAATAAAACATTAATGAATTCTTAATAAAATCGACACAAATCTCTTTTCTTGTTCGACAAATATTGCTATAATAGTACACAATGGTGTTTTATGCATTGGTTGAATGGAGATAGAGATGAGCAGTACACTTGTGGATTTACAGGAATACGTAAAAAGCATAGCGGAACGATACGCAGACAGGGATGCATACCGTTATTTGGTTGACGGCAAGGTGATATCTAAAACTTATCCGGAGTTTCGTAATAATATTTTTTCGCTTGCTACCTGGCTGAATAAATCAGGATATCAAAGAAAGCATATTGCGATTTTGGGCGGAACCAGTTACGAATGGATTGTAAGCTTTCTGGCAATTGCCTGTAGTAATAATGTAGTAATACCTTTGGATAAAATGTTACCCAAAACCGATATTTATAATCTTCTTGATATGGGTGATGTGGATTTTATCTTTTATTCGAATGAGTTTGCGTCCTATTTCCACGATTATACCGAGAACAGAGAACTTCTTTGCTTTACGGATGAGCGTTTTACGGATGCGATGAAGACAGAGGCAGAAGAACTTCCTGTAATTAATCCGAAGGAAATGGCGGAGTTGCTTTTTACATCGGGAACAACCGGTATGAGCAAGGGCGTAATGCTTTCCCAGGAAAACATTATGGCCAATATCAATGAAATTTATCGCCTGGATTATGCAAGCAATGTAAAAGGACAGCCTGTGGTTATGTCGGTGTTGCCCATTCACCATACCTTTGAGCTTACCGTAGACAATCTCGGTACGCTTAATTGTGGTGCCACCATTTGTATCAACGATAAAATGGAGAATATCGTAAGCAATATGCAGCTTTTTAAGCCTGCAGTTATCCTTGTGGTGCCTGCCATTGCGGAAGTCTTTTATAAGAAGTTAAAAGAGGCAACTTCCAAAGGAAAAGAAAAGCGTCTGATTAAGTTTGCAAAGATAATATCGAAACTTCTTCGTGCGTTCCTGATTGATGCAAGAAGAAAGTTATACAAAAAAATTATTGACCGTCTCGGCGGAAATATTACCAACATTATTGTAGGCGGAGCAGCACTTCGCTCTGAAGTTGTGGAGTATTTTAACCAATTCGGTATTAATATGTATCAGGGTTACGGCCTTACGGAATGTGCCCCGCTGGTGGCTGCGGAGAATCCGACTTCAAGTCGCGCCGGTTCTGTAGGTAAGGTTGTAAGTTATATGGAGTCCAAAATTGTAGACGGCGAAATTCTTGTAAAAGGTCCCGGCGTTATGCTTGGATATTACAAGGACGAAGAGGCTACCAGGGAAGCAATTGATGAAGACGGATGGTTTCATACCGGCGACTTGGGTCATTTTGACGAAGACGGCTTCTTACAGATTACAGGCCGTTCTAAGAACCTGATTATTTTAGACAATGGTAAAAATGTATATCCGGAAGAACTTGAGGCCAAAATCAAGCCTGTTTCCGGTGTGAAAGATGTTATGGTTTATGCAGAAGGAAATCGTATTGCGGCTGTGGTTGTGCCTACCATTTACAGTGACAGAGAACTTCGTAAGTCCATTAAGGCTGAGATTGCTTTGATTAACGAGAATCTTCCGACTTATCAGAAGATTACGGCAACGCATTTTGTTTCTTGGGAATTACCCAAGACCACAACCTTAAAAACCAAGCGTAAAGAAACCATGGAGCGTTTGGAAGAACAGTTAAATAAAAAGAAAGTTGAATACGTTGCGCCCACAACAGAGGAGCAGAAACGCATTACCGATGCTTTTGCCCAGGTGCTTGGCAAGGAAAAAGTGGGAATCTATGATGATTTCTTTGATTTGGGCGGAGACAGTCTTGCGGCATTCGAAACAGCTGCGCTTCTTGGTATTCAGGCGCAGGATATTTATGAATATTCCACCCCGGAGAAGTTAGAGCAGACATTACTTTTAAACGACCATGAAAATGACAAAGAAGGAAATGTAGATGTAAACAGTCTTATTGTGCATAATTCCAATCTGGAATATGAAACACACCCGAAATATATTCTTTTAACGGGTGCGACAGGTTTCCTGGGAGCCCATGTTTTATGGCAGCTTCTGAAGAAAAAAATGAATGTAGTCTGTCTGGTGCGTAACGAAGAAAGATTACATTCCACTATGAAGGAATATTTCCCTAAAGAGTTTGAATTTATGTCTTATAAAGTCGTTGTGGGAGATATTGAGAAAGAGCATTTTGGCTTAAAACGTGAAAAGTATGAGAAACTTGTGGGACGTGTAGATATGGTAATTCATACCGCAGCAAACGTTCAACATGCCGGCCATTATTCGGATTTTGAACGTACCAATGTAATCGGTACCCAGAATGTAATTGATTTCTGCAGGGATGCCAATGCGGTGCTTCATCATACTTCAACAGCAAGCGTTTGCGGGGCAGGTACCGTAAGCCAGACCAATCCGGATGCAATCTTTGATGAGAACTGCCTGGATATCGGTCAGAATTATGTACAGAACGTGTATATCCGTTCTAAGTACAAGGCGGAAGAACGTGTTCTGATGGCAAGAAAAGACGGCTTGAAAGCGAATATCTACCGTATCGGTAATCTTACCTGGCGAATGTATGACGGTAAATTCCAGAAGAATGCCCAGGACAACGGTTTTATCGGAAGATGTAAGGGACTCTTGAAGGTAAGGGTATATAGTGATGAGTTGAATGCCTACCCTATTGATTTTACGGCAGTGGACGAGTGTGCGATTGCCTTTGTAACGCTGGCGCTTCATAATCGTGTCAATAACATTTATCATTTGTACAATCCTAATATGTACAGCGTGGAAAATCTTACCAAGCGACTTTTGATTCATTGTAAAAGAGTTCCGCAGAAGGTATTCGATAAGCAGGTAAAAGACAAAATTCAGGATAAAGAAGTTGCAATTTTGTCCTTTTACAGTTCCATTGCTACGATTTCGAAGAATATCACCATGCGAAGCGATTTTACCATTAATATGTTAAAAGACTTAGGCTTTACGTGGTCTAAGGTTGATTTAAAATATTTGAAATACTTAAGAAAGATGGTTTAAGTTGTGGTATATATTCACGATACAAGAACTATATTTTTAAGTTTTAACAGAACGGAGTTTTATCATGAGAATAGGTATTGATATCGGTTCAACCACGATTAAGTGCGTTGTACTGGATGATCAGGATAAAATTATTCATACAAGCTACGAACGCCATTACACCATGATTACGGAAAAGGCGGAAGAAGTGATTAAAGATTTGATGGACAGGTTCCAAATAACGGAACCTGTTGTTTGCGCGATTTCCGGTTCCGCAGGTATGGGTATTGCGGAACGTGCGGGAATTCGTTTTGTGCAGGAAGTATATGCGACCAAGGTTGCCATCAGTAAGCGTCTTCCGGATACGGACGTGGTAATTGAACTTGGCGGTGAGGATGCTAAGATTCTTTTTATGCAGGGTAATTTGGAAGTTCGTATGAACGGAACCTGTGCCGGCGGTACGGGAGCCTTTGCGGACCAGATGGCCAGTCTTATGCAGATTACAGCAGATGAAATGAATGAATTGGCAGAAAAGCATGAAAAGATTTATTCCATTGCTTCCCGTTGCGGTGTATTCGCCAAAACAGATATCCAGCCCCTTTTAAATCAGGGCGCAAGAAAAGAAGATATTTCCGCAAGTATCTTTTATGCCATTGTAAACCAGACCATTACAGGTCTTGCCCAGGGACGTCCCATTGAAGGAAATATTGTGTACCTTGGAGGACCCCTTACTTTTATGTCACAGCTTCGCGAAGCCTTTGATAAAACCTTGAATTGTGTCGGCACTTGCCCTGACGATTCTTTATTCTTCGTTGCCTTAGGTGCGGCTTTGTGTGCAGAAGAAGCGGTAGATTTAAAAGAAACTCTTGAAATTATTTCGAAAGAACAGGATTCTTTGCGTCAGGCAACTTTGGATCCGCTGTTTGCAAACGAGGAAGAATACAATGAATTTGCCGCCCGTCACGCATCTCACCAGGTAGCAAAGCGCGTGGAAGACAACTATTCCGGCGAAGGCTATTTGGGAATTGATTCCGGTTCCACAACTTTGAAAGTTGTGCTTACAGATCCCGAAGGTGCGGTGGTTTATTCCAGTTACCAGTCCAATCAGGGACGTCCTATTGAAGTTGTAAAAGATGCTTTGATTGAAATGTATAAGAAGCACCCCAATGTTAAAATTATATCTTCTGCAGTAACAGGTTACGGTGAAGATATGATTCGTAATGCCTTGGGCGTGGATTTGGGTGTTGTTGAGACTGTGGCACATTTTACGGCGGCGAAATACTTTATGCCGGATGTAGAGTTTATCATTGACATTGGCGGCCAGGATATGAAGTGCTTTAAGATTCGTAATGGTGCCATTGATAACATTTATTTGAATGAGGCATGTTCATCGGGTTGCGGTTCGTTTTTACAGACTTTTGCCAATTCCATGAGTTATGAAATTGATGAATTTGCAAAGCGCGGTCTCTTTGCGACTAAGCCTGTGGATTTGGGTTCCAGATGTACCGTATTTATGAATTCATCCGTAAAGCAGGCGCAGAAGGAAGGTGTGACCGTAGAGGATATCTCGGCAGGTCTTTCCATCAGTGTTGTTAAGAATGCATTGTACAAGGTTATCCGTGTGCATAGCGCGGATGAACTGGGTAAAAGAATTGTGGTACAAGGCGGTACCTTCCAGAATGACGCGGTACTTCGTGCCTTTGAAAAGGAAATGGGCGTAGAAGTTATCCGTCCTGATATTGCCGGTATGATGGGTGCTTACGGCGCAGCATTGTATGCCTGTGATATTGCGAAAAAGAAGAAATCGGACAAGGTTTCGGAGATTTTAGATAAAGAGGCATTGGAGAATTTTACTTATACAACAAGAAATATTACCTGTAAGGGCTGTAACAACCACTGTAGCCTTACGGTAAATGATTTCGGCAACGGCCGTAAATTCATCGGCGGTAACCGTTGTGAGAAACCTGTGACCAAGAAGGAGCAGGACGATTCGTTAAATCTTTATGAGTATAAGTTAAAGCTTCTTTCAGAGTATCAGCCGGATGAAAGCAAGACCAAAGGTGTAATCGGTTTGCCCATGGGCCTTAATATGTATGAGATGTTGCCCTTCTGGCATGCATTTTTCACATCTTTGGGTTATCAGGTAAAAACATCAGGCTTTTCAAACCGTGAACTCTATTTAAAGGGGCAGGGAACCATTCCTTCCGATACGGTTTGTTTCCCGGCAAAGCTGGTACACGGCCATATTATGAAGTTAATTGAGATGAACGTGGATACCATCTTTTATCCCTGTATGACTTATAATTTCGATGAAAAGAAGGGTAAAAACCATTATAACTGTGCCGTAATTGCCGGCTATCCCGAGGTGATTGAGGCCAATACGGTGCATTTTGGGGATATCAAATATATCTATGAATACGTGGGACCGCACCAGCGGAACAAGTTCCCCGGTAAAATGCATGAGATTCTGAATCGTACCCTTGGTACATTTACCAAGGCGGAAGTGAAGAAGGCAAGCGACCTTGCCTATAAAGAGTATGCGGCATTTACCAAGAAGGTTGAGAAGCAGGCGCAGGCGATTATGGAAGAAGCAAGAAAGCAGGATAAAAAGATTGTGCTTCTTGCGGGCAGACCTTATCATGTGGACCCTGAAATCAATCACGGCATTCATAAATTGATTGCAGCCCTTGGCTTTGCGGTAATCACAGAAGATTCCGTAGCATCTTTGGTGCCAAAGTTTGATGTAAATATCAGAAATCAGTGGACCTACCACGCAAGACTGTTTGCGGCAGCCAAATATGTAACCATGCAAAAAGATGTTTATATGGTGCATTTGGTTTCCTTCGGTTGCGGTTTGGATGCCATTACGTCCGACGAAACCAGAGAAATTCTGGAGACGGCCGGTATGCTTTATACCCAGTTAAAAATCGACGAAGTTACGAATTTAGGAGCGGTTAAAATCCGCTTGAGAAGTTTGCTTGCGGCAATCGAGCAAAAAAAGGAGGATTAGTTTTTTGGAACAGAATAAAACCCATTACAGACCAAGGGTGAAATTTACCAAAAAAATGAAAAAAGAATATACCATTCTGTGTCCCATGATGGCACCGATTCATGCTTCTATCATTCTTCCTGTTTTTGCCAAAGAAGGATTGAATGTTAAAATCATCGAAAGTGGTGGAGCGGAAGCGATTGAGAAGGGCTTAAAATACGTGCACAATGATTTGTGTTATCCCGGTGTATTGGTTACCGGTCAGATGATTAACGCCGTAGAAAGCGGTAAATATGACCCTGATAAAATCGCTATGGTTATTACCCAGTCCGGCGGTGGATGCAGGGATTCAAACTATATCAATTTGATGCGTAAATCAATGGAACGCGCTGGTTACCCCCAGATTCCTTTTATCTCTGCAAATATTTGGGGCCTGGAATTGAATTCCGGTATCGATATCTCCATTCGCGGTTACCGTATGCTTTTATCCGCATTGATGTATGGCGATATGATGATGATTGCGGCGAACCAGGTGCGTCCTTATGAAGTAAATAAGGGTGATGCGGACCGTATGATGCAGAAGTGGACCGCTTATTTCGGTGAGCGTTATACCAAGGGTAAAGGTTACAGTCATAAGGAAATTAAGAAGAATATCCGCACAATGCTTCAGGAGTTTGCAGACATTGAGGTGAAGAAGGTTCCCAAGGTAAAAGTGGCCGTAGTAGGGGAATTGTATTTGAAATATTCTGAGCCTGCAAATAATGGTTTGGAGCAGTTCCTTCGTGACCAGGATTGTGAAACTTATTTCCCCAGTGTTTTAGGCTTTGGTATTTATAAAACCAACGGTGCGCTGGAGGACTTGCGTCTTTACGGCGGTAAGCCTATGAAACGCCTGATTCTCGAAATTGCAATGAAATATATGTTCCATATGGAAAATATGATGATTAGCATTATGGAAGAGTTTGACTGTTTCGTGGCACCGGAGCGCGTGGAAGTGTTAAAGAAACGTGCGGAAGGTATTATTAATACCGGAAACAGTATGGGTGAGGGCTGGTACATTGCAGCAGAGATGATGGAGTTTGTGGCACACGGATACGAAAACGTAATCTGCGTGCAACCTTTCGGCTGTCTTCCCTGCCATGTGTCCGTGAAAGGTATGCTGAATAAAATACGACGCATTGAGCCGAAGTTAAACGCTGTGGACATCGAGTACGACCCGGGTGCAACCAAGGTAAATCAGGAAAATCGTATTAAGTTAATGCTTTCCGTAGCGAAAGAGAATATGAAAAAAGAAGTGAAACAGTAATTTAGACAGTTGTTCGGAATTCCCGGACAACTGTTTTTGGTTACAGTAATGTAGTGAGAGCAGATTGTGAGCGCGGTACGTTTTTAATACTTTTATGTATTTGACACAATGGATTTTATATTGACAATCATTCATAGATTTTCTTATGATAAAAGCAGATAAAAGTGAAGTGGGTAAACGCTATGTTAGATATTTTAATCGTAGAAGACAACAAAGAAATCGGCACCTTACTCTGTGATTTCTTAAGAAAAGAAAATTATGCGGTAAGTATTGCCGATACAGGAGAAAAAGCCTTGGCGTTGTACGAAAAGTACGGTGCCAAGTTAATTGTGCTGGATATTATGCTTCCCGGTATGGATGGATTTGCGGTTTGTTCCAAAATCAGAGAGACGTCCAATACTCACATTTTAATTGCCAGTGCCAAGATTGAGAAGAATGACAAGTTAAAAGGCTTAAATCTAGGGGCAGACGATTATATTGAGAAGCCTTACGATATTGATATTTTAATTGCCAAAATCAAAGGCATTTTTAAGAGAAAATACGGTCAGGAAGAAATCGTGGAAGGTAATCTTCGCTTGAATACTGTACAACAGAGTTTATTTGTGGACGGACAGAAGAAGGATATTACCGAGAAGGAATTCGAGCTGTTAAAACTTCTGATTGAAAATAAAAATGTTACAATGAAGAAAGAATACCTATTCAATACGGTTTGGGGAAGTGACAGTGACTCAGAGTTACAGACTTTGACGGTACATATCAAGTGGCTTCGTGAGAAGATTGAAGAAGAGCCGAAGAAACCGAAACATATTATTACGGAGTGGGGAGTAGGATACAGATTTGAATAGATTTAAAGGCTTTGTTTGTTTGATTTTAATCATAGAGGTTGTTTTGGTTTTGCTTTGTAACGGAATCTATATTTATCAAAGCCAAAGTGATACAGGGCGCCTTTACCGCGTGGAAACTGCCCGCGTGGCAAGAGAAATTGAGGAGCAAAACTTAACGGTGGAACAGATTGAAGCAATGGATTTATCCGGCTATGAAACCATTGTAAAAGTTACTGTTTTTTACCCGGAAGAGACCTGCAACAATGACTATGTGGTAGAAGAAATCAACGACAATTTATATCGAATTGAATATAGGGCTAACCGGGAAAGCAATATTATCATTTGGATGAACATTGCGTTGGTTGTGATGATGCTTATTACTGTCACAGTGCTTTTATACGTGTATAGGAAAGTATTGAAACCCTTCCATGCCATGAGCAATTTATCATACGAACTGGCCAAGGGTAATTTGTCCACGCCTGTAAAAGAAGAAAAGAGTAAGTTGTTCGGACGTTTCCTTTGGGGCATGGATATGCTTCGTGAGAAGCTGGAAGACAATAAAGAGAAAGAACTGGAATTCCAAAAGGACCGCAAGACCTTGATTCTTTCTTTGTCTCACGATATCAAGACACCTTTGTCATCTATCGAGTTGTACTCCAAGGCTTTGGCGGAAGATTTATATGATGCGAAAGAGAAACGTGATGAGGCCCTGCAGGGAATTGCACGAAATGTCAAGGAAATCAAAGGCTATGTAGATGAAATTGTAACTGCGTCAAGAGAAGATTTCCTAAATTTGGAAGTGAAGAATGGCGAAGTGTATTTGTCTGCAGTTGTTGATTCGATTCAGGCGTATTACCGGGAGAAATTATCGGTAATTCATATGGATTTTGCGGTGGAGAGCTTTGATGAATGTCTGTTAAAAGGCGATCAGAACCGCTTAATTGAAGTTCTTCAGAACATTATGGAGAATTCCATCAAATACGGTGATGGGCGAAGTGTCCGCATTACGTTTGAGAATGAAGAAGACTGCAAGTTAATTCATATTGAGAATTCCGGCAATGAGTTAAAAGATGAGGAACTGCCGAATCTATTTGATTCTTTTTACAGGGGAAGCAACAGTCACGGTGTGAAAGGAAACGGCCTTGGGTTGTATATCTGTAAAACACTGATGCATAAAATGGACGGGGAAGTTTATGCCAAGAACGGTGATGAGAGTTTTACGGTGACGGTGGTTGTAAGGAAGGCGTAAGTTTTGCTTAAAAATATGTAATTTAGCGAACTTCAGAGCCACATTCGCAAAATCGCCTCTGCGAGGCTTTTCTTTTGCTTCTCGCCATATGGATGTATAGAAACAGGTCGTTGTAAGCTAGCTTACACGACCTGTTTCTTACATCCGCATGGCTCTGAAGTTCGGCATTTAATGATTATTTAATAATTTCTCTTGTATGATGAGTTCAGAACAAGAGAAAGGAGTTACGAAATGATATTTCATATCTTGAAAAATGATTTAAAAAGAAAAAAGACAATGAACATTATTCTCTTTTTGTTCATTGTATTGGCAACCATGTTTGTGGCCAGTGGTATCAATAACGTGATTACCGTAATGAACGGCACCGATTATTATCTGGATAAGGCCGGTGTGGGCGATTTTATGATCATAACCATGGGTGAGGGTGCGGTTGGTGCTCTTGATGAGATGCTGGAAACGGAAGACACAATAGAAGATTATCGCTTGGAACCTGTAGTGTTTGGTTCCGGAGCTGATTTTAGAACACAGGATGGTAAAGAAGTAGAGTGTAGTAATACGACGCTTTATCAGTCCATTGATGATTCAGCGATTACATTTTTTGATATAGATAATGAACCGATTACGAATGTTAAACAGGGGCATATTTATGTAAAGGGTAGTTTTATGGAAGATAACGGATTAGAGCCCGGCGATGTAATTTGTTTTGAACATAGCGGAACAGAACTTGAATTTATTATTGATGGAATAGCAAAAGATGCACTTTTTGGTTCTGAATTTATGGGTAATGCACGATTTATAATGAGTGAAGAAGATATGAATACAATTCTTCAGAATGAAGAAATTGTTAATAATTACAGCGGTGAAATTTGCTATATTGATACGAATGATTTAGGGGCAGTAAAGTCGGCAATGACAAAAGTTTCCAATGTGGCATTTGACGGGACTCGCGCAGTTATTAAAACCACTTATGTAATGGATATGATTCTTGCTTTTATCGTACTTATATTAAGCGTGTGTCTTATTATTGTGTCCTTTGTAGTACTGAAATTCACTATTACATTCACGATTTCAGAAGAATATCGTGAAATCGGTGTTATGAAGGCAATCGGGTTATCCAATGGTAAAATTAGAAGTTTATATATTGTAAAATATTTGATGCTTGCCATTGCAGGTGCAATCTGCGGTTTCTTTGCAAGCATTCCGTTCGGGGAACTTTTACTGGATTCTGTTAACAAAAAGATGATGCTTGGAAATGACAATGCAATCCTTGTAAATGCATTGGGTGCTGTTTTGGTCGTTTGCATTATTGTCTTCTTTGCATACCTTTGTACCGGTAAAGTAAAAAAGTCTACTCCGGTAGATGCAATCCGCAACGGACAGACCGGAGAACGATATAAAAACAAAACTGTATTACGAATTCAGAAATTTCCGGCAGGAAATGCCATTTTTATGGCGTTGAATGATATTCTTAGCAACCCCAAAAGATATCTGACTATTATGATTTCCTTCAGTCTTTGTACCTTGTTTGTGTTAATGCTGGTAAATACTACGGCAACCATGAAAAGTCCGAATCTTCTGAATACATTGGTAACAGAGAGTCATTTATACGTTGACAGTGCTTCGGCGATGATGGATTTAATGACCGGCACAAAAGAAGATTTCCAAAATGTACTGAATGAAAAAGAAGAGGAACTTCAAGAAGCCGGAATGCCCGCCACTCTTAGCGTTGATGTAAGGTATAAATATTCTATGACAGTTGACGGAAAGGACTATGCTTTTAGTTGCCAACAGGGATTAGATACCAAAGATGAGGAGTATGAATATTTGGAAGGCGTTGCGCCCGAAAATAAATATGAGATTGCAATTACACCACAGATTTCTGAATTAACCGGTGCCCAAATTGGAGATACAATTATTATTCATTTTGCAGAAGAAGATATAGAATGTATGGTTACTGCATATTATCAGAGCATGAATCAATTCGGTGAAATTATCCGATTACATGCAGATGCGCCTACGGACTTTGGACATTTTTCGTCAATAATGGCAATTCAGATTGATTTCTTGGATGAACCTACGGAAGATGAAATAGAGCTTCGTAAAGAACATGTAAAAGATTTTTTTGATGATGCAGAAATTATGAATGCAACTGAGTATTGTATTAACTGTACGGGAGTAGCAGGCACCTTGGAAAGCGTGCAGTTCTTATTACTCGGTATCACACTGGTTGTAGTAATTCTTGTAACGATCTTAATGGAAAGAAGTTTTATTGCGGATGAAAAGAGCCAGATTGCTATTTTAAAAGCAATCGGTTTTAAAGACAGTGCGATTATTAAGTGGCATGTATGCCGATTTGGATTGGTAGGATTGATTGCGGTAGTATTTGCAGCAGCACTTTCCATTCCTATGACGGAACTTTGTATTACACCAATTTTTGGAATTATGGGGGCGGTTGATGTAGAGTATAATATTGACCCGTTACAGATTTTCTTGCTGTATCCCGGAATTGTTCTCGGAATGACGGTGGTAGTGACTTGGATGACCGCTCTTTATACAAAGACAATAAAGAGCAGCGACACAGCAAATATTGAGTAAAAGGCATCGAAAGCATATCTGTAATATATCATTAAGATTATGTGCAAAAACTAATTTGGAGGAAAATGAAATGGCAGTTTTAGAAGTAAAAGATTTGTGTAAAACTTACGTTGTAAATAAAAGACAGAATAATGTATTAAAGAATGTGAATTTTAAGGTGGAAGATGGTGAAATGGTAGCGATTATGGGGCCTTCCGGTTCCGGCAAATCCACACTTTTATATGCGGTATCCGGAATGGACGGTGCGACCGGCGGAAGTGTTGTATTTGACGGTAAGGATATTACTAAGTTAAAAAGCAACGAATTGGCGTCTTTACGTCTGGATGAGATGGGTTTTATCTTCCAGCAGATGTATATGATGAAGAATTTGACGATTTTAGATAATATTGTATTGCCTGCAATGGAAAGTAAAAAGACCAGTGAAAGCAAAAAAGAGAAGACCAAACGTGGTGAAGACTTAATGCGTAAGCTTGATATTATCGAAGTCGCAGACAACGACATCAATGAAGTGTCAGGCGGACAGTTACAGAGAGCCTGCATTTGCAGAAGTATGATTAATAAGCCCAAGGTTTTATTTGCAGATGAGCCTACAGGTGCCTTAAACAGAACCGCATCCAACGAAGTAATGAAGGAATTGGTGAAGTTAAATGAAGAAGGAACCACCATTATGATGGTAACTCACGATGCCAAGGTGGCGGCAAAGTGTTCTCGCGTGTTGTACATTGTGGATGGTAATATCAAGGGCGAGTATAACAGTCCGAAAGAAAAAGACGTTCAGGAGAAAGACCGTGAGAGAATGTTAAATAACTGGCTGATGGAACTTGGCTGGTAAGATAAGAAATGGCAGGAATATAGTTTCTATGTTCCTGTCATTGCTTTTTTATACGTTTATAAATATAATAATTAAGTAAATTACATTTGGTTATGATAATGGTAAGAGGATTTATTACTGTTTGTATAAAAGGATTGGAGACGCTATGGAATTCTTAAGATTTTTGGAAGGTATAAGAACGCCTGTCGGAGATGCTTTTTTCTCTGCGGTAACGCATATGGGAGAAGAAACGATTTTTATATTGGTCGGACTTCTTTTCTTTTGGTGTATTGATAAAAAGAAAGGCTATTATATTCTTTTTGTAGGTTTTATAGGGATGGTTGCGAATCAGTTTCTCAAACTTTGGTTTCGGGTTCCAAGACCTTGGGTAAAAGACCCAAACTTTACCATTGTGGAGAGCGCGAGAGCTGAGGCCACAGGTTATTCTTTTCCAAGCGGACATACCCAGACTTCGGTTGGTATGTATGGAAGCGTAGCAAGGGCTTGTAAAAACATTTGGGTGCGCATCGGTTGTATTCTTTTGTGTGTCCTGGTTCCGTTGTCCAGAATGTATCTTGGTGTACATACGCCGGCAGATGTGGGCGTATCCATAGTAATCGCGTTGGTGTTGATTTTTGGATTATATCCCATCATCGGAAAAGTACTTGAGAAACCGAAATATATGCGCTGTTTTTTAGGCGTGTTGATTATTATTGCAATTGCATTCTTGGCATTTGTATTGTTGTATCCTTTCCCTGCAGACATTGATATCCATAACTACGAAAGCGGTGTAAAAAACGCTTATAAAATTCTCGGCTGCATCGTTGGTTTGTGGCTTTCTTATGAGATAGATATTCATTATACGAATTTTGAAACTAAGGGTATTTGGTGGGTACAGATACTTAAATTAGTGCCGGGGCTTTTGATTCTGCTTGCAATCAAGTCCGGGTTAAAAGAACCGCTGTATGCGTTATTGAACGGCAGTTTTATCGCGGATGGAATCCGCTATTTCCTGATTACGGCAGTGGCCGGCGGAGTATGGCCGATGACTTTTAAACTGTGGAATAAGTTGGATAAGAAAGCGAAGAAATAAAAGATAGCGGAATAAAAGAATAGTACGTAATAAATGATAGCGATACAAAAGAAGTGTATGAAATAAAAGAGACCGGAGATAAAAAAGATTATCTTCGGTCTTTTAAAATGCTTATTTATTGACAAAACAATGAATGATTTATTTTCCCAACTGCCAGAACGCTACAGCGCTTGCGGCCGCAACATTCAGGGAGTCTACGTCGTGTGACATGGGGATTTTAACGGTATAGTCGCAGTCTGCAATGGTAGAAGTGGCGAGACCATCACCTTCTGTGCCAAGTATAATGGCCAGTTTCTCTTCGGCCATAAGAGCATCATCATCAATGCTTACAGAGTTATCGTCCAAAGCCATGGCGGCAGTTTTAAAACCTAATTTTTTTAAACGGCGCATGCCGTCTTCGGGCCATGCGTTGTTTTTATTTTCAATGAAAGTCCAGGGAACCTGGAAAACCGTTCCCATACTGACACGAAGTGCGCGACGATATAAGGGATCACTGCAGCCTTTGGTTAAAAGTACTGCGTCCATATTAAGTGCTGCGGCAGAACGGAAGATTGCGCCTATGTTGGTAGGGTTGACCACGTTCTCCAGAATGGCAATGCGCCTGGCCCTGGTGCAGATTTCTTCCACGGTGGGAAGCGTAGGGCGATACATTGCACATAACATACCGCGGGTTAGTGCAAAACCCGTTAAATTCACTAAGACATCATAATCAGCAGTGTAAACAGGGATATTACCGCACCTTGCAATGATAGGGGCGGCTTCGCCTTCAATATGCTTACTCTCTACCAGTATGGATACGGGACTATAGCCCGCGTTCAAAGCGCGTTCAATCACCTTGGGACTTTCTGCTATAAAAAGTCCGGGCTTCGGTTCATAAAGGCGCATTAACTGCACTTCGGATAATCTTGCATAAATATCCAGTTCCGGTGTATGAAAATCTGCAATTTCTATAATGTTTGCCATGTCTGGGCCTGCCTTTTTGTTGTAATTTAAATGTTTTGAACAGCATACTATCGCTTCAAAAATCAATATACAAAATATTATAGTGTTGAATAAAGACAGTGTCAATTTTATAAAAATTTTATGCAAGGATACGCGAATAATCACAGCTTTTTATTGACAACCTTTTTTGCGGAATTTATAATTTTTTATGTAAAAAGACCATCGTTTTATGAAATTTAATCCGGATGGCCATGGGAGGATAAAGAAATGGCAAAATATTTTCAGCCGGAGATTGAATGCGCTTCATTAGACGAGATGCGTGCAATCCAGAATGAGAAACTTGTAAAACAGGTAAAACACGTATATGAGAACGTGGAATATTACCGAAATTTAATGGATGAAAAAGGTGTAAAACCCGAAGATATCCAGTCAATTGATGACTTACATAAGTTACCCTTTTTAACAAAGGCAGATTTAAGAGATGCTTATCCTTACGGACTTTTGGGTGCAGACTTAAAAGACTGTGTGAGAATTCATTCAACCAGCGGAACCACAGGACGTCGCGTGGTTGCTTTTTATACTCAGAACGATATTGATATGTGGGATGACTGCTGTGCAAGAGCCATTACAGCGGCAGGCGGAACCAACGGAGACGTGTGCCAGGTTGCATACGGATACGGCTTGTTTACAGGTGGTTTCGGTTTGAACGGCGGTTCACAGAAGGTAGGTTGCTTAACACTTCCTATGTCTTCCGGTAATACGGAGCGTCAGATTCAGTTTATGCAGGATTTACATTCTACCATTATTTGTTGTACACCGTCTTATGCGGCATATATTGGTGAAACCGTAAAAGAAATGGGATTGAAACCCGAAGATCTTGATTTGAAAGCAGGTATCTTTGGTGCAGAACCCTGGACAGAAGAAATGCGTCGTGATATCGAGAAGTCTCTCGGTATTAAGGCATATGATATTTATGGTTTGACAGAAAGTACCGGACCGGGCGTTGCATTTGAGTGCGAAGAGCAGACCGGTATGCATATTAATGAAGACCACTTCCTTGCAGAAATCATTGACCCTGAAACAGGGGAAGTACTTCCCGAAGGAAGCAAGGGTGAGTTGGTATTTACCAATCTTGACAAAGAAGGTTTCCCCCTTCTTCGTTACCGCACAAGAGATATTTGTATTCTTTCCAGAAAGAAATGTTCATGCGGACGTACTTTGATTAAGATGGCAAAACCTATGGGTAGAAGCGATGATATGATGATTATCCGTGGTGTTAACGTATTCCCTTCACAGATTGAGACCGTTCTTCTGAAGGAAGGTTATACTTCAAACTACTTAATCGAAGTTGACCGTGTAAACAATACCGATACGTTGGATGTATCGGTTGAACTTGCACCCGATCAGTTTACAGATACCATGAAGGATTTGGCTGCAAAAGAAAAATCTCTGGCAAACGCAATGAAGATTATGCTTGGTGTAAATCCTAAGGTACATCTTGTGGCACCTAAGACCATTACAAGAAGCGAAGGTAAGGCTGTCAGAGTAATCGATAGAAGAAAGCTTCATGATTAAATAAAAGGGGGTTTTAAGAATGAGCGTAAAACAGATTTCTATTTTTATTGAAAACAAGAAAGGCAAGCTTGCGCAGGCAACCAAGTTTATTGCAAGCCATGACATTAACTTAAAAGCATTGTCCATCGCGGATACTCAGGATTTCGGTATTCTTCGTATTATTTGTGAAAATCCGGATAAGGCGAATGAGGTATTGCAGGCCGGAGGATATATTACTACTATGACAGATGTTTTGGCAGCTGCTATTTCTGATACTCCGGGTAGTCTGGCAACTATTTTGGAGGTATTGTCAGAAGCTAACATTGCGGTAGAGTACACATATGCGTTTCTTTCTGCGAAAGCCGGTGCATACATGATTTTCCGTGTGGATGATAACCAGAGTGCTGCGGCAGCACTTGCGGGTGCCGGTATTAAAACAGCAAACCAGGGTGATTG
>JAZNOO010000024.1:0-12771 GCA_045580855.1 Lachnospiraceae bacterium
TTATATGTAAGAAATATTTTAACTAATCCAGCTATACTCTTTTATTATTTCTGTAAAAAGAATTTTTAATTATTTATTGTGTTTTTATTTTTAAAAAAATATTCTATTTTATTTTACCTATATCTTGTGCTTTCTTATATATTTGATATTTAATTATCCACACCTATTTTGTGGAAATGTTTCACGTGAAACATTTTGTGGTAGTATTTTTATAAACACAAGATATAATGTTTCACGTGAAACATTTTATCAATATCTAGTTTAAAAAATGTGAAACATTTTATGAATTTACGTGAAACATTATAAAAAGTGAAGTTTCACACATATTATCCACAAATCCACCACCACAATATCTAGTTTTATGGGGATAATTATAATGGTTAAATGCAAGAAAAAAACAGTTTTTCTTATAGATAAACTTTCAAATTAGTGGTATAATCACATAGCTGGAAAAGAGAGAAAAGAAAATATCCTATGAAAGAATGGAGTGTAATATGGGAAAGATTATTGCAATTGCAAATCAGAAAGGTGGCGTAGGTAAAACCACCACATCTATTAACTTATCTGCAGCTTTGGCAGCGCAGGGAAAGAAAGTTTTAATTATCGATACAGATCCCCAGGGAAATGCGACCAGTGGATTTGGTGTAGAAAAGAATGAGTTAGATAATACGGTTTACGAGTTGATGTTAGGAGAATGTACTATAAAGGAATGTATTTTATCTGAAGTAATTCCTAATTTGGACATGCTTCCTACTAACGTAAATCTTGCGGCAATTGAAATTGAAACAATTGATGTAGAGAATAAAGAGTATATTTTGAAGAACGAGTTGGATTGGATTAAGGATAAGTATGATTTTATTTTAATCGACTGTCCTCCCTCTCTTAGTATGTTGACAGTAAATGCGATGTCAGCAGCGGACAGTGTTTTGGTTCCGATTCAGTGTGAATACTATGCTTTGGAAGGTTTGAGCCAGTTAATTCATACGATTAATTTGGTAAAATCCAGACTGAACGAAGATTTGGAAATGGAAGGTGTTGTATTTACAATGTACGATTCCAGAACAAATCTTTCTGCAGAAGTTGTTGAAAATGTAAAAGAAAACTTAGATGAAAAGATTTTTGATACAGTAATTCCCAGAAATATCAGACTTGCGGAGGCACCCAGCTTTGGTCAGCCTATTACAGAGTATGACCCGAAATCAGCCGGTTCAGTAAGTTATATTTCCTTGGCACAGGAGATTATTAAAGAAAATTCGTAATTTATATGGTATTAAGAACTCTATGGGAATATTGGTTTATAAAAACATATTCTATGAAAACATTCAAAATAAGGTAAGTTTTAATTAAACAAAAATACGTTAGGAATAACTGACATAAATAAGAATGAAATATTCTACCCGGGGAGGGTTTGTAAGAGGAGGAAAAGTAAATGGCATTAGGCGTACAGAATAAAGATGGTGCGAAGAAGGCAAGAATTGGTAAAGGTTTGGATGCATTAATTCCCAGTGGCGGAGTAAATAAAACAACAGAAAAACCTTCCAAAATTGCAGATAAAGATGGTGTTGTGAATGTTAAAATCTCTAAAGTAGAGCCCAATCGCGAACAGCCCCGTAAGAATTTTGATGAAGATGCGTTACAGGAATTGGCAGAATCTATCAAACAGTTTGGCGTTCTTCAGCCGATTTTGGTTCAGGAGAGAGATGATTATTATGAAATCATTGCCGGTGAGCGTCGTTGGCGTGCAGCCAATATTGCCGGTTTAAAAGAAGTTCCTGTCATTATTCGTAACTTAACGGAACAGGAAATCGTTGAAATTGCGTTAATCGAAAACATTCAGCGTGAGGATTTAAACCCCATCGAAGAAGCCCAGGCTTACAAAAGACTTTTAACAGAATTTAACTTAAAGCAGGATGAAGTGGCAGAACGTGTATCTAAGAGTCGTACTGCAGTTACCAACTCAATGCGTCTTTTGAAATTATCCGGTGACGTACAGCAGATGGTTATCGATGAAATGATTAGTACCGGACATGCAAGAGCTTTACTTGCAATTGAAGATCCTGAGCAGCAGTATATTTTGGCACAGAAGGTTTTTGATGAAAAGTTATCCGTACGTGATATTGAAAAATTAGTGAAGAACTTAGGTAAGACCAAGGTTCAGAAGAAGAGCAAGGAAAAGCAGCTTATCGCGATTTATCAGGAAATCGAAGAAACCTTAAAAGGCAAGCTTAGTACCAAGGTAAGCATTGTTGCCAAAGAAAACGGTGCTGGTAAAATCGAAGTAGAATTCTTCTCTCATGAAGAACTCGACCGTTTGATGGATATTATTATGAAGTAAAGGTGAAGTATGAACAGTAAATTATTTGAAGCAATTGGATTAGGAAACTTAGATATCGCATACATTTTTATTTTTATGTTGGTATGTATTATCGCATTGGCAGTTCTTGTAATATGTCAAATGAATCAGAACAAGAAACTTCGTAAAAGATACGAGAAGTTTTTGCAGGGTAAAAATGCAAAATCTTTGGAAGACCAGATTACGGAACTTTGCGAAATTCACGATATTTTAAAGAAAAATTCAGATGTACATACAAAACAGATTAAGGATTTGTACAGAAAACATAAGACCACTTTCCAGAAATCAGCCATCGTAAAATATGATGCTTTTAAGGAGATGGGTGGTAAGTTAAGTTTTTGTCTTGCAATGTTAGATGAAGAGAATGATGGTTTTATCTTGAATTCCGTACACAGTACCGATGGATGTTATTCTTATACCAAGCGTATTACAAAGGGCGAAAGCGATGTACCCTTAGGTGGTGAAGAACAGCATGCTTTAGAGAAGGCTATGAAGGCTGAGTAAGAAAATAAAATTACGAATGTAATTTTATAAATACAATTAAATCACAAAAATTTGTAATTTTGCTTTGTATATCTATTCCACAGAGTATATAATAAACGAAGTGGTATTTTTACATCAAAACAATATTACGTAGTTATTCTTTTAAATAAGAAGTCAAAGTATTGCGCCGGCTTTTTAAAAGAGTAAATTGGTACGAACACAATGATATTCTTTCGAAGAATAAATTAGTATAACCCGAATGATATTGTTTTAAGAAGAAATAATAAAATAAGGCCCCGGCCTTTTAATGGAGGATCACATGATTGATATTAAGTTTTTGAGAGAGAACCCTGAATTGGTAAAGGAGAATATCCGCAAGAAATTTCAGGATGAAAAGCTTGCTTTGGTGGATGAAGTAATCGAATTGGATGCTGAAAGAAGAAAAACCCAGCAGGAAGTTGATGATATCAAAGCAAATAAGAATAAAATTGCGAAGCAGATCGGTGCTTTGATGGCCCAGGGCAAAAAAGACGAGGCTGAAGAAGTAAAGAAGCAGGTTGCTGCAGGCGCACAGCGTTTGACAGAGCTTGAAGCAAAGCAGAAGGAATTGGAAGAAAAGACCACCAAAATTATGATGGTGATTCCTAATATCATTGATGAAAGTGTTCCCATCGGTAAGGATGATTCCGAAAACGTAGAAATCCAGAAGTACGGCGATCCCGTTGTTCCGGCATACGAAGTACCTTTCCATGCAGACATTATCAATAACATGAATGGTTTGGACAAGAAGGCAGCCGGAAGAACAAGTGGTGAAGGTTTCTACTACTTAATGGGCGATGCTGCAAGAATTCACTCAGCAATGATTAGTTATGCGAGAGATTTTATGATTGATAAAGGATTTACTTACTGCATTCCGCCTTTTATGATTCGTAGCGACGTGGTAAACGGCGTTATGAGTTTTGCGGAAATGGAAGCAATGATGTATAAGATTGAAGGCGAAGACTTATTCTTAATCGGTACTTCCGAGCACTCTATGATTGGTAAGTTCCAGGGCGAAATCGTGGAAGAAAGCCAGTTGCCTATCGCAATGACTTCATACTCTCCCTGCTTCCGTAAAGAGGTAGGTGCTCACGGTATGGAAGAGCGTGGTGTTTATCGTGTGCATCAGTTTGAAAAGCAGGAAATGGTAGTTTTGTGTAAGCCCGAAGATTCTATGGACTGGTATAACAAGATGTGGCAGTACTCAGTAGAATTTTTCCGTAGCTTAGATATTCCCGTGCGTACTTTGGAATGCTGTAGCGGTGACTTGGCTGACTTAAAAGTAAAATCTTGCGACGTGGAAGCATGGAGCCCCAGACAGCAGAAGTACTTTGAAGTTGGTTCTTGCTCTACCTTAGGCGATGCCCAGGCAAGACGTTTGAAAATCCGTACTAAGGGTGAAAACGGTACTTACTATGTGCATACTTTGAATAATACTGTATTGGCTACTCCTCGTGCACTCATTGCATTCTTGGAGAACAACTATCAGGAAGACGGTTCCGTTCGTATTCCTGAAGCATTAAGACCTTATATGGGTGGCAAAAGCGAAATCAGATAATTTTTATAAAGTAAAAGTATAAAAAATACTGTAAATAGGATTTTATATATATAAAAAGAATAAGAATAGGGGCTTATAAAACAATAGGAGTATAAGCCCCTACTACTTTTATAATTTAATTAATAAATTGAGAAACTCTTTGTTTTACCAGTAAAGCAAAGATGAAATTTGAAAAAGAATATCATTTTAAACAGGGAGGTGAAATTCTTGCATAAATATTTGCGCGCCATCGGTTTTAGCAAATATAAAACCTATAAAGAGATGGAAGAGCTTCTGAAAGGAGTGATTTCCGAGGCAGATGAAAAAAATTATATTTCTACGGACGATAAAAGCATGTTGGGCGAATACTGTAAGGATTTTGCCGACGATATCGGAATTTGTGTCCGGGGCGAGTTTGAAGACTTTGAGGATTTGGAGAACTCCGGCGCCAGATACTATTTTCCCTATTTAAGGTCTAAAGTAATCAGTTCCGTGGAAGAAATCACGATTGAGCGACATGCGGAGAAGGAATCTTATGCCGGCGTATGCGATGATGTAAAAGTCGGAGTGATTTTAATCTTTTATCTCCAAAATATGATTACAAGTTTAAAATTAAAAAACAGCGGTCGTTTTTACGGAACGCCTTATACATTGTCGTTAAGTGCACTCTCCTGTCAGGGCAGAATTATGATGCCAATTGAGAAACATCAGGAAGATGAGGCGAAGGTGCGAAAGGTCATCACTAAGCGAAATGCCTTACTTACCAAGGCAAGACAGGGTGATGAAGAAGCCATTGAAACGTTGACACTTGATGATATGGATATGTACTCGAATATCTCTAAGCGAATCTATACCGAGGATATTTATTCCCTGGTGGATACGTTTTTTATGCCTTATGGTGTGGAATGTGACCATTATTCGGTGCTTGGCGAAATCAAAGATTGCAGAAAAGTGCGGAATTCCATGACCAAGGAAGAATGCTACATTATGACCATATCTGCCAATGATTTGGTTTTTGATGTGTGCATTAACAAGGAGGACTTGTACGGTGAGCCGGCGGTGGGCCGACGTTTTAAGGGAGTTATTTGGATGCAGGGATATATTAATTTCCCGGATGTGTAGATATGAGAGCGAATAGGTTGCTAAGACTTGCGATTTATCTTGTTCTTGGATAAGTAAATATAAAACAAACGTAGTTGATGAATATATTACATTCGTGTAAAATACAATTGTTAGTGTAAAAGAAATTCTATAGGAAAGGTACGAAAGAAAAATGAAAAACGCATGGAAAATCCTATTGTTTATGGGTACTTTAGGTGTGGTACTCACCTTTTTGGGCGGAAAAGATGTTATTAGATTGTCGAAAGATCCTATTAAAATGGAGTCCGTAGACTGGGGCACCTTGGAAGCCGGAGATCATGTTCAGATTACCGTGGACATGATTTGGGGTCATGTGTATACTGAAACCACTGAAGAAACTACGTTTGGTGTCACAACCGATTCCCGTGAATCCGGGCGCGGATATGCAATTCCGCATATGTTCATCAATAACCAAGGATACTATGATATTGATTATTATATCGGCTTACGAGTATCAAATAAAAGCGATTATCCGGTTGTGGAACAGATTTTAAAAGAGAGTGATGACTGGTATTTCGATGAAACCGGAACAGTTGATTACGGAATGACAACCTATTATGTTGACGGCATTCTTGAAAAGATGGATTCTGAAGAAAAAGAGTTCATGGAAGAGTTTCTATTGGCCTGCGGATATAATAACAGCGAGATTAATCAAATGTTATGCCCGTATATGATTACTAAGGTAAATGCCGGAGCATGCAAGACAACCTTGGGAATCGGCATATTCTTTGATGTGATTACATTGGGAATTTTAGGATTTTTATTTTATCAGAGTAAAAAAGAAAAAGAGCAGTTTGCCAATAATACATATATGGGTGTAGCGCAGACCGGAAGTACGGATATATACGGTGGCTCAAACTATGGTGGTAATAATTTCGGCGGAACCGATTACGGTGCGTCAAATCAGTATAATCCTACTTATGATGGCAGTACATATGGAGATACGTCATACGGCGGTACGAATACTTATGGCCAGGGCAGTACATATGGCGGAACCAATACCTATGGCCAGAGCAGTAGCTACGGAGCAACAGACACCTACGGCCAGAGCAGCAGCTACGGAGCAACAGATACCTATGGCCAGAGCAGCAGCTACGGAGCAACAGATACTTACAGCCAAAGCAGTAGCTACGGAGCAACAGATACCTATGGCCAGAGCAGTAGCTACGGAGCAACAGATGCCTATGGCCAGAGCAGTAGCTACGGAGCAACAGATGCCTATGGCCAGAGCAGTAGCTACGGAGCAACAGATACTTACAGCCAAAGCAGTGGCTACGGAGCGACAGATACCTATGGCCAGAGCAGCAGCTACGGAACGCAAGAAACAACCACTAGCGATTGGCCTTGGCATCCGAAACAGTAAGAAATATATTTTATAAAAGCATAAAATATGTTTTCATTCATAAAATAAAATGATATAATAATGCAGGCGGGTGAGTGAGTGCTTTCCCGCTTGCAGTTAATTTAAGTGGAATATTTTATTGAAAAATAAAAGTCCGCTATACAAATATTCACATAAGCTTCCATAGTTAAATGGATATAACAAGCCCCTCCTAAGGGCTAGTTGCAGGTTCGATTCCTGCTGGGAGCATTAAAAAAGGATTGTGGAGTTGTCACAATCCTTTTTGTTTTTAATTATTCAAATTTTAAATAAATACTGTTAAAATTTACTCCGCCTTCTTCTTCCTTCTAAAAATAAAGGATCTAAATAAAATCACATTCATCACAATAAAGAACGCCACCAAAATCACCAGGGTAAGCGCCGGTTTCTGCGGTGCTAATGTTGCAAGCAACATCATAGGGAAACCAAACACAATTGCCGGGAAGTTCTGATAAACCATGTTGTCGGCAGCAGGAGTCTGGAAATCGTTGTCAATCTCACGAAGAAGAATGATACCCGTGCTGGCGGTACCGGTAAGCATACCATACATGGTAAGGAACTGTTCTTCCTGATATTCCGGGAATAATTTCACCGCAACCAAACGGTTGTAGAAGTAGGTAATCAAAAGTCCCACAACACCAAGAATTAAAATGATGCCCCAGTAATTTTCGAGGATACTTAAGCGGATTGCCGCAACGCCGGCTACAACCATAATATCAAAGAAGAAGTTGCTGACGCGGGTCATTAAGAAGTCGTTTAAGTATTCGCGTTTTACGATTTTTTTCTTGTTTAAGAAATTCATCACGGCTTTCACAAGGGTTGCGGAAAGTGTACCCAGCAAGAAGTTAAAACCGAAAATGACGGATTTCATACCGGGTAAAAGGGCGCCCAAGCCCTGCATAATACCGAAAGTAATCAGGTAAGCAACCGCCACGAATGCAATTTGTACGGTGGTTTTATCCATACTGCCATTCATGGGGATTTCGTTTTCACCCTGAATCGGTCCTAAGTTGGTTTCCACTTTTTCTTCGCCACCTAACACGATTTTACCGCGCTTTTTCAAGAGATTTAAGTGGAATACACCGCCGATGCTGGCACTTAAAAAGCCTAAAGCTGCGATCGTAAGACCGAAGTTTTTGCCGCCGGCGAAGCCGTACTCGGTTTCATAAATATTACCGTAATTCAATGCCTGGCCGGTGCCCTGGCCGAAACCGAAGGGAAGTAAAACACCTGCTGCCGCAAAGAAATCCTTGATAATAAGAGTCGCAATCATAGTGATACCGAAACCGACAATTGCCTGAAGCAGGTATGTGGATACGGTGGTAACACCTGTGTTAAAAATTTCGATGGTCCGCTTCTTACCAAGCTTGCCTTTAGCTGCCTTGAATGTTGAAGCAATAAAGCCAAGAGCCAAAGTGTGGTAGGTAATCATTTCCAGCATTGCGTAGCCGTTGCCCCCGAAGAAGTTGGTATCAAAGAACGGTACCTTCGTAAAGGCCCCCACGATTTCCGCAACGATTAGAAGAATCACACCGCCGAGAACCGAAGTAGGAATCAGGGAATAACGTAAGAATTTGATGCGCCTTTTCATAATATTAGCAATCAGCAGACTGATTAGAAGCATCGCGACCAAATTAAAAGTCCCCCAGACACTAGAGTCCCAAAAATTGTTCATCGTTCTCTCCTCCGCATGTATTTTTGTAGCGATAATAAATATTTACGTATTTCAATGCATTAAAATGCTTATCGCTTTTTATCTGATAGAGTTTGTCACCGTAATAGATGTTGATTTTATTTCGTCCCAGCACCGACACCGCAGAAACCCGGTCAAAAGGCAGAACCAATTCTTCCTGTCCTTTTATCACAAATTTATTGCCGTAGAGGCTGAGTTCGCCGTTGTACATAGGGACTTTCTTCTTGTATAAAATTACTTCCGAAAGGGAGACTTTCTCAACATACATAGGTTTGTCATAAAATTCTGCCGGGTCCAGCTTATTGACAAAGTCCTTCTGGTATTCGTACCAGTCATTGACGAAGCGGAAAGGAAATTCCTTGTCCACGCCTTTTAATTCCTTGGTGGGCAGGTACTGAACCTTCAGTCCGCATTTTTTACACTCGGTAATATCTTTCTCACTGTAAAATTCTGACAAACCGCAGTTGGGGCATACGTACATGGCGCGTTCCAAGTATTCCGCACTGTTTCGGTGATCAAAGCAAGCATCTGCCACGGCTTCGTTCACGTACAACTCCTGCGTTAAAAGCGTATAAAAATCATCCGCAGACATTTTGGCATATTCTTCCGGTTCAATGACCCTGGAAACATAGGCGCGCATTTTACCTTTGCGGACGTCATCGGCCCAACGGGGATGAACGCCGTAACCGCCTTCAATGCGGAAAATCGCGATGGGAAGCTTTAACTTCTGGGCAAGACGAGCCACCGCAGGATTCATATATTCGGTTTTACCGCTGAACGTACGGTTACCCTCCGGTGCCATGGCAATGGTACCGCCTTCTTTGGCAACGCGCATACAGGTCATAACGGCTTTCAAATCTGTGGCCTGCTTCTTAATAGGAATCGGATTCACAAGAAACCGAATCACGGATGACACCCAGCCTTTGGAAAACAAATCTTCCGACGCCACATAATAAATCGGCCGATAAAAAGCCATAGATACAAAAAACTGGTCAAACGCCGTCTGATGGTTAAACAGAATCAGATACTGGCGCTTATCCTTGCGCCGGTTCTCGACCTTAATGTGATAGGTGCATCTGGTGTACAAATCGAGAAAGGGCAAAGCAATGGATATAATTGGCTGATGATGCGGTTTTCTCCAGGTTTCTTTCTTTTTCTTCATTGGTGCCTCAAATGTTTTATCTGTTGATAAGGGGGATTGTGATTTCGTAATTAGAAATGACGTAAATTACTACTCAACCCCATATACATATATTTTATCACAAAATAAAAGTACTGTAAAAGTCGCAAGCCCCCGAAAACAGGCAATAAATCATTAAATTTTACTAAACTTTTACCGCGATAAAAGAAAAAGCATAAAAATAAGTTCTTCAATTTGCTACTTTTACGGAAATGTAGTACAATGGGCGTAGATTTGCTTTTCGAAACTTAAGGTAAAAGCCGGTTAATAAAGGAAGGAGTTCCAAGTGTTATTATCAGGAGCAGATATCGTTGTTAAAACGTTAATAGAGCAGGGTTGTAAAACCGTATTCGGTTATCCCGGCGGACAGATTATTCATGTATATGATTCTTTATATAAATATCAGGACGAAATCAAGCATGTGTTGGTAGCCCACGAGCAGGGCGCTGCCCATGCGGCGGACGGTTATGCCAGAGCGACGGGCGAAACCGGTGTGGTAATTGCCACATCAGGCCCCGGTGCAACCAATTTGGTAACCGGTATTGCTACGGCTTACATCGATTCCGTTCCTATGGTTGTTGTGACAGGTAACGTTATGAGTTCCCAGATCGGTACCGACAGTTTTCAGGAGATTGATATTACGGGTATTACGCTACCTATTACGAAGCATAATTATTTTGTGGGCGATGTGGAAGAGTTGGCGGATACCATTCGTGAGGCTTTTGTGATTGCGGCTTCCGGCCGTCCCGGTCCGGTTTTAATTGACGTGCCTAAGGATATTCAGATGGCAATGTGTGAGTATGAACCGGCAGAGAAGGTAGTGCCCGGGGGCAGAATTTGTGCGAAGGATATCCGCATTGAACCGGCGGTAGAATGCATTAACAGGGCAAAAAGACCCTATATTTATTTTGGCGGCGGTATGATTACTTCCGGTGCGCAGGAAGAAATGTGCAAGTTGGCGGATTTGATTGATGCGCCTATGGGATGTTCTATGATGGGTATTTCGGCAGTACCTACCGATCACCCCAGATTCCTTGGAATGCACGGAATGCATGGACATTATGCGTCTACGGTAGCGATGAATAATGCAGATTGTATTATTGCCTTGGGTGTTCGTTTCAACGACCGCGTTACCGGGGACCGCGGAAAGTTCGCGGAAACTTCCAAGATTGTACATATCGATATCGAAGGTGCGGAACTTGGTAAAAATACCAACGATACCCATATGCTTCGTGGCGATATTAAAATGACCCTTGAGAAGCTTTTACCTATGATTAACAAGGCAGAACGCCCCGAATGGATGGCGCAGGTAGCATTTTATAAAGAAGAAGAAGAGAGAATAGCTGACAATCGCGCAGGAATGACCCCTCGCAATTGTCTTACTCTTTTAAATAGATATTTGAAAGATACCACTCCGGTAGCGACAGATGTAGGTCAGCACCAGGTATGGGCAGCCCAAACCTTGGAATTCAAGCAGAGTCGTAAGTTTATTTCAAGCGGTGGCTTGGGAACCATGGGCTTTGGTATGGGTGCAGCCATCGGTGCGGCTATGGCAACCGGGGAACGATCCGTACTGGTAACCGGTGACGGAAGTTTCGGTATGAATTTAAATGAAATGGCAACGGCGGTAACCTATGGCGTGCCTATGGTGATCATGCTGATGAATAACGGCGTGCTTGGTATGGTGCGTCAAATGCAGACACTGTTTTTTGACAGGCATTATTCCAACACCGTGTTAGAGCGTCAGACCGACTACGTGAAATTAGTACAGGCCTTTGGTGCGGACGGTGCGGTTGCTACTAATTTGGATGAGTTAAAAGATGCTTTGGACAGGGGGTTTGCCTGCGACGGACCTTTTCTCATTGATTGCAGAATTAATAAGGACGAGTTTGTACTTCCTACACTTCCCCCCGGAGGTTCTATGGAAGACTTGATTGTAAAGGTAGGTGACTAGAATGGAGAAATATACAATAGCAATTCTGGTTAATAACCAGTCCGGTGTATTGAACCGTGTTACATCGATGTTCCGTCGTCGTCAGTTTAACATCTCCTGCCTTACCGTTAGCGAGACGGAATCGCCGGATTATTCCCGAATCACCATTTTATTTGAAGGTGAGGAGAGTATTAAAAAGCAGCTAATTAATCAATTTTATAAGTTGCCGGATGTGATTTCGATTAAGGAACTTCATAATGAAGATTCCGTAAGCCGGGAATTGCTTTTAATCAAGGTAACGAATTCCCCGGAGAATCGTGAAGAAATCCGTGCGGCAGCAGAGGCGTTTGAAGCCAAGACTGTGGATTACAGCAGAGATTTCTTGGTTTTACAGGTGACAGGGGAAAGACGACACATTGATGATTTTATCAATGTTATGAGGGATTTTGGAATCGTAGAAATTTGCCGTACAGGTATTGTGGCATTGCAACGCGGAGATGCCACCATCCGCCAGGAAGCGAATCTGTAGGAAGTTGTGACGATATTCTTAATTGAAAGGCATACACAAATGAAAAAAAGGTATAGTTCAAATTATTTGGTTATATTTTTCGTACTTCTGATGTATACGATAGGTATGGGATTAATTTATATATACACGAAGAATATTTCCCTTTCAACATTAACGACACAAGATGTTTTATCAATTGTAATTGAGCAATTTGTATCTGCTTTTTTGGTTGTTTCGGTTATAGCGGTATTATCGGACAAGAGCAATATAGTTTTGTGGGAAAACTTAATGTCCAAAAATCTAATCGAGCCAGTGGGTTTCAATTTGATTGATTTGTCTATCTATATAGTTTGGACTTTAGTATTATCGGTAACCAGCTTTATATTAAAAGACTATTTATTGGTTGTTATTTTGGCATGTATTGAAGCGATTATTCTTATGATTATGGTATATAAGGTACTGCGCGTATATTTTAATGAAGGCCAAGAAAGAAAGAGACTGAAAAAGCAGTATCATAAGTGTAA
>JAZNOO010000025.1:0-25313 GCA_045580855.1 Lachnospiraceae bacterium
CCAATGCCTCTGCCATTTGTTCCTGTGTAAGAGAATGTGCTTTACGCAAGCTTTTTATATTTTCTGCGATTCTTATTTTCATGATACAGCCCTTCCTTCTTTATTATTTTAACACTATTATATTTTGATTTGAACACACTGACAATACGAGTTGTTTATTTATTTTTATACTGCCGGTATGTGTTTTAAGAAAAAAATACCCGGAAGAGTGCTAGTACTCTCCGGGGTAATACTCGAAGATTGCCCTCGAAAACACTTCGTGCTTCCTCGGTCGCGGCAGTCGCCGCTTATTGATAAGCACAACAAAGCCCGGAAGCAAGTAAACTTGCTCCGGGCTTATTATGCTTATCTAAATCTTCTCGTTGTTTACGCGTAGATTATTCGATGATTGTAGCAACACGGCCTGAACCTACTGTACGTCCACCTTCACGGATAGCGAATGTAAGACCCTGTTCCATAGCGATGGGATGGATCAATTCGATTGTCATTTCTACGTTATCACCAGGCATGCACATTTCTGTACCTGCAGGAAGGTTACATACACCAGTTACGTCAGTTGTTCTGAAGTAGAACTGAGGTCTGTAGTTGTTGAAGAAAGGAGTATGACGTCCACCTTCATCTTTTGTTAAAACGTAAACCTGAGCTGTGAACTTTGTGTGGCACTTTACTGAGCCGGGTTTAGAAAGAACCTGTCCTCTTTCGATTTCAGTTCTCTGAACACCACGAAGAAGTGCACCAATGTTATCACCAGCCTGAGCTTCGTCAAGCATCTTACGGAACATTTCGATACCTGTACATACAGTCTTCTTTGTTTCTTCCTTGATACCAACGATTTCAACTTCGTCGTTAAGATGAAGAACACCACGTTCTACTCTACCGGTAGCAACTGTACCACGACCTGTGATTGTGAAAACGTCTTCTACAGGCATAAGGAAAGGCTTATCTGTGTCACGTTCGGGATCAGGAATATGGCTGTCAACTGTTGCCATAAGTTCCATAATCTTGTCACCCCAAGGACCGTTGGGATCTTCAAGAGCCTTAAGAGCAGAACCCTGAACGATAGGGCAATCTGTGAATTCATATTCTTCAAGCTGTTCTGTGATTTCCATTTCTACTAATTCAAGTAATTCAGGATCTTCAACCATATCACACTTGTTCATGAATACTACGATGTAAGGTACACCTACCTGACGAGAAAGAAGGATGTGTTCCTTAGTCTGAGCCATAACACCGTCAGTAGCAGCAACTACGAGGATAGCGCCGTCCATCTGAGCAGCACCGGTGATCATGTTCTTAACGTAGTCAGCATGGCCCGGGCAGTCAACGTGTGCATAGTGTCTGTTTTCTGTCTGGTATTCAACGTGTGCTGTAGAGATAGTGATACCACGTTCTCTTTCTTCGGGTGCCTTATCGATGTTTTCGAAGTCTACCTTTTCGTTACCAGATACTCTTTCAGCCAATACCTTTGTGATAGCAGCTGTAGTAGTTGTTTTACCATGGTCTACGTGACCGATGGTACCGATATTACAATGGGGTTTTGTTCTTTCAAATTTAGCTTTAGCCATTTTCTAAAGTCCTCCTTGTTAAAATAAATAATATTGGTTTGTTTTTGTTTTTATATCGCTAACTTTGATTATATTAAATAATCAAAACATTTTCAAGTAGTATTTTGTTGAATCCTACTTATCTCCACGTCCGGCAAGTACCTTTTCCTGGATGTTCTTAGGAACGGGCTCGTACTTCTCAAAGAACATTGAGTAGTTACCACGACCCTGTGTCTTAGAACGTAAGTCTGTAGAGTAACCGAACATTTCAGCAAGAGGAACGAAACCTCTTACAATCTTACCACCGCCGAGGTCATCCATACCTTCGATTCGACCACGTCTTGAGTTGATATCACCGATAACATCACCCATATATTCTTCGGGCATGGTTACTTCAACCTTCATGATGGGTTCGAGAAGTACAGCATCACCCTTCTTCATAGCGTCCTTAAATGCCATTGAACCGGCAATGTGGAATGCCATTTCTGAAGAGTCGACTTCATGGTAAGAACCGTCGTATACATTAGCGTGAACACCCAATACAGGGAATCCGCCAAGGATACCGGATTTAGCAGCTTCTTCGATACCTTCACCAACTGCAGGAATGTATTCCTTGGGAATAGCACCACCAACAACGGTAGATTCGAACTTGAATGTCTCTTCACCGTTAGGATCCATAGGTACGAATTTAACTTTACAGTGACCGTACTGACCACGACCACCGGACTGCTTAGCATACTTACTGTCAACTTCAACAGCCTTGGTAAAGGTTTCTTTGTAAGCAACCTGAGGTGCACCTACGTTAGCTTCTACCTTGAATTCACGTAACAAACGGTCAACGATGATTTCCAAGTGAAGTTCACCCATACCTGCGATGATTGTCTGACCTGTTTCAGTATCTGTGTGAGCGCGGAATGTAGGATCTTCTTCAGCAAGCTTAGCCAAAGCTTCACCCATCTTGCCCTGACCTGCTTTGGTCTTGGGTTCGATTGCGAGCTCGATAACGGGCTCAGGGAATTCCATAGATTCAAGGATTACAGGATGCTGTTCGTCACAGATTGTATCACCTGTACTTGTTACCTTGAAACCAACAGCTGGTGCGATATCACCTGAGTAAACTTTATCAAGTTCTTCTCTCTTGTTCGCATGCATCTGAAGGATACGTCCAACACGTTCTTTTTTATCTTTTGTTGCATTTAATACATATGAACCTGAGTTCATTGTTCCTGAATATACACGGAAGAATGCAAGCTTACCAACGAAGGGGTCGGTCATAATCTTGAATGCAAGAGCTGAGAAAGGTTCTTCATCAGAAGAATGTCTTTCTACTTCGTTACCTTCCATATCAACACCCTTGATAGCAGGGATGTCAACAGGTGAAGGCATGAATTCGATTACAGCATCCAATAACTTCTGTACACCCTTGTTTCTGTAAGCAGTACCGCAGCATACAGGGATTGCCTGACACGCGCAGGTAGCCTTACGTAAAACTTTCTTCATTTCTTCCACTGAAGGTTCTTCACCTCCAAGGTACATCATCATAAGTTCGTCGTCTAATTCGCAAATCTTTTCAACGAGCTCTGAACGATACAATTCTGCATCATCCTTCATATCATCGGGAATATCAATGATTGAAATATCATCACCCTTATCATCGTTGTAGATGTAAGCTTTCATTTCAAATAAGTCAATGATTCCCTTGAATTCGTCTTCTTTACCGATAGGTAACTGAATGCAGATAGCATTCTTACCTAATCTTGTACGGATCTGTTCTACAGCGCCGTAGAAGTTTGCACCAAGAATATCCATCTTGTTGATGAATGCCATTCTGGGTACGTTGTAAGTGTCAGCCTGACGCCATACATTTTCTGACTGAGGTTCAACACCACCCTTAGCACAGAATACACCAACAGCACCATCAAGTACACGTAATGAACGCTCTACTTCTACAGTAAAGTCAACGTGACCCGGAGTATCAATGATATTGATACGATGCTCTAATGCACCAGGCTTGGGCTGGCAATTTTCCTGCAATGTCCAGTGACATGTTGTCGCAGCTGAAGTGATTGTGATACCTCTTTCCTGTTCCTGCTCCATCCAGTCCATGGTTGCAGTACCTTCGTGTGTATCACCGATCTTATAATTAACACCAGTATAGTATAAGATACGCTCGGTTGTGGTAGTCTTACCAGCATCGATATGCGCCATAATACCAATATTTCTGGTTCTCTCTAACGGATATTGTCTTCCAGCCAAGGTCGTTCCTCCTTCTAGAATCTATAATGTGCAAATGCCTTATTAGCTTCAGCCATCTTATGCACATCTTCTTTCTTCTTTACTGATGCACCTGTATTGTTAGCTGCATCTAAAATTTCGTTTGCTAATCTGTCTTCCATGGTCTTTTCGCCTCTCTTACGAGAATATGTTGTTAACCAACGAAGACCGAGAGCCTGACGTCTGTCAGCTCTAACTTCGATAGGCACCTGATAGGTAGCACCACCGATACGGCGAGCCTTAACTTCCAAAACGGGCATGATGTTGTTCATAGCCTCTTCGAAAACTTCAAGAGCGGGCTTGCCGGATTTCTCTTCTACTTGAGCAAATGCACCGTATACAATCTTCTGTGCAACACCCTTCTTACCATCTAACATAATGTTGTTGATAAGCTTGGTAACCACTTTATTATTGTATAAAGGATCTGCTAAAACATCTCTTTTCTGAATATGTCCTTTACGTGGCACGATTCTTCCCTCCTTAATATAATAAATTAATTCACAGGTACTCACATGTGTCCTCTAATGTGTTCGTGCGGTATTTCATTTATCCTGCACATACGGCGTGAAAAGTGAATCCCAACACTAAATTAGTTCTGTTTGTGGTACATAGACAAGATAAATTACTTACCTGCCTTAGGTCTCTTGGCACCGTATTTAGAACGAGCCTGACGTCTGTTTGCAACACCAGCAGTATCGAGTGTACCTCTGATAATGTGGTATCTGGTACCGGGTAAGTCCTTTACTCTACCACCACGAATCAGAACAACACTATGCTCCTGAAGGTTGTGACCTTCACCGGGAATGTAGCTTGTTACTTCGATACCGTTTGAAAGACGAACTCTGGCAATTTTTCTAAGAGCTGAGTTAGGCTTCTTAGGTGTAGCAGTCTTAACTGCTGTACACACACCTCTCTTCTGAGGAGCGGGTGCTTCAACAGCCTTCTTGTGCAAAGAGTTGTAGCTTCTCTGCAAAGCAGGTGCTGTAGACTTCTTTACAGATGTCTGTCTTCCCTTACGTACTAACTGATTAATTGTGGGCATTCAATTTCACCTCCTATGATAATATTTTGATTCTTGTTCGCTTTTATACATATATTGTAAAAAAGGCCACAATAAAAACATGCATACGTATGCACGCTAAATCATTATACTTTTATGATTTTTTGTTGTCAATGATTTTTTTATAAAATTTGCGGTTTTCTAAGGAAAAACGGACTTTTTACGATTTTTAACGAATTTCGGAGATGTTTTTCTTATAATGAAGGCTCCGGTACTCCTTCGGCGTGATTCCGCGGTACCTCTTAAAAACGCTGATAAAAGCGCTTTGGGACGAATACCCCAGAGTCAACGCAATGTCAAGATAAGAATGTTCCGAATAAATCAGCATATTGGCTGCCGTGGAGATTTTGGCCTCCGCCACATAGTCCTTCACCGAAACGCCCATTTCCTTATAAAAAAGCTTCGCAAAATAATCCGTCGAAAGTCCCACCCGTCCGGCAATCTCTTTTACACTGAGTTTATATTCCAAATGCTCCTGAATATAATCCACGCTTTTGCGGATATGGATAGACCGAACCTCTTCCTTTTTCAATTCGCGCATACGCTTTGCAAAATCCACCTGCATCTCTTCCAGCAAATCGAGCACTCCTTCCACGCTGGTGGTCTTATCGCCCCTTCGGATATAAATATCGCTCAGCGTGTACGCCACGTCATGATTCATTCCTGCTTCCACGCACACGCGGGACACCATAGCCACGGATACTACAAAATGATACATTACATTACGCACTGGATTGTCCGACAGTTCTCCCTTGCCTTCAAAAAAGTTCTTGCGGATCTGGGCCAGGTTTCTTTTTACCCCCTGCACATCACCGGTGCTGACCACCGCATAGCGCTCAAACTCACTCTGAAAAGCGGTTCTGATAAAACCACTCTCTTTCTGTGTATATAATCTGTAATTTAAATCACGATTTGTACTGCTCATAATAATTTCCTCTCGTCTGTGGCTTATATCATACATTGTAATTTTTATAATACATTGTAATTTTTATAATACATTTCAACTTATAAAATATGTAATGCCAACACATCACTTAAGTCTAAGTCATACCTCGTCTCTCTTACGAATATAATATCGTCTTTTTGTTATAAAAACAAGTTTTTTGTTATCTTATAAAAAAGCACTTCTTTTATAATATGAAAAGAGGAAAAATCAATGGAACAGACGCAAGATTTGACACAAGGGAAAGTATTACCGCAGATACTGCGGTTTTACTTCCCCATGTTTTTTACAAATATGCTGCAGCAGGTATACAACATTGCCGACACGGCGATTGTCGGAAAAGGTCTGGGGGACGACCAGTTGGCCGCTGTGGGGAATATGGCATCGCTTTGCTTTTTGATTGTAGGGTTTTCCGTGGGGCTGGCAAACGGTTTCTGCGTTCCCATCGCACACAATTTCGGTGCCAAGGATTACGGCGAACTTCGTCGAAGCACAGCTTCCGCCGTAAAACTGTCGCTTATTTTAACGGTGATTTTAACTGTTTTAAGCATTGTATTTTTAGATGATATTTTAATACTACTTCAGACTTCTCCCCGCATTATGCAGGACAGTCTTACCTACGGCTACATTATCTTTGGTGGTTTAATTACTACCATTTCTTATAATTTGTGTGCAGGCATACTGAGGTCGTTGGGCGATAGCACAACACCTTTTATTGCTATTATAATATCTACCCTAACGAATATCGCTTTAAACTGTCTTTTTATCTTCGGATGCAAGACCGGCGTGGAAGGTGTGGCAATCGCTACGATTATTGCACAAATCTTATCGACTCTCATATGTCTGCACAAATTATCCCGTATTCACATACTCAAATTAAGTCGGTCAGATTTTTCGGTAGATTTTCATCTTTATGGGAAGCTTCTGAAAAACGGCGTTCCCATGGCATTGATGAACTCCATCACCGCTGTCGGTTGTATGGTGGTTCAGTATTTCGTAAACGGCCTGGGTGTGGCATATACCACAGCTTATTCGGTATGCAGCCGTTATGTGAATATGTTTATTCAGCCTTCCTGCACAGCAGGATATGTAATGTCTTCTTTTACCGGACAGAACCATGGTGCCAATCGCTTCGACCGTATTCAAAAAGGCTTACGCGTTTGTGTCGGTATTGCGGTTGTGAATTACATATTGCTGGGTACGGTACTCATTTTGTTTCCGGAATTTCTTGCCGGTCTGATGGTCAACGGAAGCAGGCCCATTGAATTAATCAGCGAATTTCTTCTGCCCTGTGGTGTTATGATGCTTTTTATCAACCTTCTTTTCGTATACCGAAGTGGGGTACAGGGCCTTGGAAAACCTTTAATTCCCATGCTTTCCGGCATTATGGAGATGGTGATGCGAATTTCGGTGATTTTCTTTGGTTTGAATTATTTTGGTTTCGTCACCACAGCATATGCCGATATTGCGGCCTGGATTGGAGCTTTGGCAATGAATATGACCGCCTACTATGTTTTTGTACATCGATTGTCGCGAAAGTAAGTTATTGTGCTTTCTGCATCAACCATTGCAGAAATAAGCCCTTATATTTCCGCACGTAAATTGCCTTAAAAATATTTTACTTTTTGAAATAGGAACGTATTTTATTTAGACACTGTTCGTGTTATGATAAATCTGTATAAAAAACTAATTTGTTTTTATAATTTCAAATATAAAAGCATTGATATTACAAAGTAAATTTTATATTCAATAATAATTCTAAAATAAAAAAGGGGGTACATTTTAAAATGGAAAATTTTAATTTTTACAGTCCGACAGAGTTTGTCTTCGGCAAGGATACCGAGAACGAATGCGGTAAGTATGTGCGCAAACACGGCGGAAGCAAGGTTTTGATTCACTATGGTTCCGCATCTGCCGAAAAGTCCGGACTTTTGGACCGTGTTAAGAAATCTTTGGAAGCCGAAGGCATTGCTTACGTGGCATTAGGCGGCGTAAAACCCAATCCCAGAGATACTTTGATTTATGAAGGCATTGAATTATGCCGCAAGGAAAATGTAGACTTCATCCTTTCTGTAGGCGGCGGTTCCTGCATCGACTCTTCCAAAGGTATCGCTTTGGGCGTACCTTACGACGGCGACTTTTGGGACTTCTACGGCACAGGCAAGGTAGTTGAGAAAGCATTACCCATCGGTACAATTTTAACCATCGCCGCTGCAGGCAGCGAAGGCTCTCCGGGCTCTGTGGTAACCAAGGAAGACGGAATGTTAAAAAGAGATGTAGGCTCAGATCTTTTGAGACCAAAGTTCTCAATTCTGAATCCTGCATTAACACAAACGCTTCCCGCATATCAGACCGCTTGCGGCGCTACGGACATTATGGCTCATGTGTTTGAACGCTATTTTACAAATACACTGGAAGTTGAAATCACAGACAGACTTTGCGAAGCAGTGCTTTTAACCATGATTAAAGAAACGCCCCGCGTTATCGCGGATCCCAACAACTATGAAGCCCGCGCAAATATTATGTGGGCAGGCACTGTTGCACACAACGATATCGTAGGCGTCGGCCGAAGCCAGGACTGGAACAGCCACGGCATCGAACACGAACTTTCCGGCTTATACGACTGTGCTCACGGCGCAGGACTTGCCGTAATTATGCCGGCTTGGATGGAATTCGTATATAAGCACAATGTAATGCGCTTTGCACAGATGGCTGTCCGTATCTGGGGTTGTGAAATGAACTTCGAGAATCCCGAGTTTACAGCGCTTCAGGGCATTAAATGTTTCAGAACATTCCTTCACAACATCGGAATGCCTATCAACTTTGAAGAACTCGGCGCTAAGGCAGAAGACATTCCCACACTGGTTGATAAATTCGGTTTAGGCGACGGCAAAACCGGCGGATTCGTTCCCTTATCTTCCGACGATGTAGCAACGATTTACACCATCGCATCCAAGGCAACATTGTAAAACACAAACTTACAAAAGCAAACTCCGAAAATCAGAGTTTGCTTTTTTCATGTTACAATTCGGTTATTTGCACTCAAAGTTTAAATGATTGCGAGGATATTTTCATTCCATAAAGGACCGTTTGTGAGTGTCGGCACTTAACGAGTGCAAATGCAATGCAGCACGAGTTTAGTGTCCGCCACATTCACAATCGAGCGAGAACGCGTCCTGTTGGAATGTAAAATAATCCTCGCAATATTACACAAAACCTATATGCAAATAACCGAATTGTAACCACAGAAAAAACCCGGAAACCTAAGTTTCCGGGTTTTACACATTTTATTCTTCGTCGGAAGCTGTTTCTTCTACTACATCAAGATTATCAAGTTCTTCTACATCAACTTCTGTTTCTGTAGCATCCATCAAATCGTCTTCTAAAACAGCATTCACTTTTTCACGCATGGTATCAATCTTAACGTCACGGTAACGCTTCATACCTGTACCTGCAGGAATCAACTTACCAATAATAACGTTTTCTTTCAAACCATACAAGGGGTCAACCTTACCCTTAATTGCAGCTTCTGTAAGAACCTTCGTAGTTTCCTGGAAGGATGCAGCTGACATAAATGAGTTGGTTGCAAGGGAAGCCTTGGTAATACCGAGGATAATATCCTTTGCTACTGCAGGAGCAGCATCAGGATTCTCTTTTAAGAGTTTCTCGTTTACTTCTTCCAAAACAAGTCTGTCTACTAAGCTGCCGGGAAGTAAATCGGTATCTCCGCTTTCTTCCACGCGCTGTTTCTTTAACATCTGGCGAACGATAACTTCGATATGCTTATCGTTCAAGTCTACACCCTGGAGGCTGTAAACCTTCTGAACTTCACGGATGATATAATTTTCAACCGCTTCAATCTTCTTGATTTCAAGTAAATCGTGAGGATTGATGCTACCTTCTGTTAATTCGTCACCGGCTTCAATTACATCGCCATCCAGCACCTTAATACGTGCACCGTAAGGAATCAAATAGCTCTTTTCCTGCTCGTCGTTCTTAATAACAACTTCACGCTTCTTAGAGTTTTCTTTGATTTCCACTGTACCACCGAACTCTGCAATAATTGCAAGTCCCTTAGGCTTTCTTGCTTCGAACAATTCTTCAACACGGGGAAGACCCTGTGTGATATCGTTACCCGCAACACCACCGGTATGGAATGTACGCATGGTAAGCTGTGTACCGGGTTCACCGATAGACTGTGCAGCGATAATACCTACTGCTTCACCAACCTGTACTGCTTCACCGGTTGCCATGTTCGCACCATAACATTTTGCACAGATACCGTTCTGTGACTTACAAGTTAAAATGCTACGAATCTTAACGGTATCAATTGCATTACCGTTTTCATCAACACCTACAGAAACAATCTTTGCTGCTCTGCTGGGTGTAATCATATGATTTCTCTTAACAATAACGTTTCCGTCCTTGTCAAAGATGGTATTAACAGAATATCTGCCTTTGATTCTTGCTTCAAGAGTTTCGATGCTTTCCTTACCGTCTGCAAATGCAGATACGTTCATTCCTGCGATTTCATCTCTTGATGCACAACAGTCTACTTCACGTACAATGAGTTCCTGGCAAACGTCTACCATTCGACGTGTCAAGTAACCGGAGTCAGCTGTACGAAGCGCTGTATCGGAAAGACCTTTACGAGCACCGTGTGCAGACATAAAGTATTCCAAAACGTCAAGACCTTCACGGAAGTTTGACTTGATGGGTAACTCGATTGTACGACCGGTTGTATCAGCCATCAAACCACGCATACCTGCGAGCTGCTTCATCTGCTGCTTAGAACCACGGGCACCGGAGTCAGCCATCATCTTAATGTTGTTGTATGAATCAAGACCTGTCATCAACTCTTCCGTTAAACGTTCATCGGTTTCATTCCATACACGAATAACATTTTTGTATCTTTCTTCTTCTGTACACATACCACGGTTAAAGTTAACGGTAATCTGGTCAACCTTAGCCTGTGCCTCTTCAAGCAACTGCTTCTTGATAGGGGGTACAGTCATATCAGATACGGATACTGTCATTGCCGCACGGGTTGAATACTTATAACCTGTAGCTTTTACAAGGTCAAGAACCTCAGCGGTCTTTGTAGCACCGTGCTTATTGATTACTTTGTCAAGGATCGGCTTTAACTGCTTCTTACCAACAAGGAAGTCAATTTCAAGCTTAATTGCATTCTCAGGAATGCTTCTGTCAACGTATCCAAGATCCTGAGGAAGGATTTCATTGAAGAGGAAACGTCCGAGTGTAGATTCTACAACACCCTTAACAACAGTTCCGTCTGCCAATGTCTTGGTTACACCGATTTTAACACGTGCGTGTAATGTGATAACTTCATTTTCGTAAGCAAGGATTGCTTCGTTCAAATCCTTGAAAATCTTACCTTCGCCCTTCGCACCGGGTCTTTCCTGTGTAAGGTAGTAAATACCAAGAACCATATCCTGTGAAGGAACGGCTACAGGTGCACCGTCTGAAGGTTTCAAAAGGTTATTAGGTGAAAGTAAGAGGAAGCGGCATTCTGCCTGTGCCTCTACTGATAACGGAAGATGTACCGCCATCTGGTCACCATCGAAGTCAGCATTGAACGCTGTACATACCAAGGGATGAAGCTTAATAGCCTTACCTTCTACAAGGATGGGTTCAAATGCCTGAATACCCAATCTATGAAGTGTCGGAGCACGGTTCAACATAACCGGATGCTCACGGATTACTTCTTCCAAAACATCCCATACAGTATCATCAAGCTTTTCTACAAGCTTCTTAGCATGCTTAATATTCTGGCTGATTCCCTTTCCAACCAATTCCTTCATAACGAAAGGTTTGAAAAGTTCGATTGCCATTTCCTTAGGAAGACCACACTGGTAAATCTTCAACTCGGGACCAACAACGATTACGGAACGTCCTGAGTAGTCAACACGCTTACCTAACAAGTTCTGACGGAAACGTCCGGACTTACCTTTTAACATATCGGAAAGTGACTTTAATGCACGGTTTCCGGGGCCTGTTACAGCTCTTCCTCTTCTACCGTTATCAATCAAAGCATCTACTGCTTCCTGAAGCATTCTCTTTTCGTTACGCACGATGATGTCGGGCGCACCCAAATCAAGAAGTCTTGCAAGACGATTGTTACGGTTGATAATTCTTCTGTATAAATCGTTCAAGTCAGAAGTTGCGAAACGGCCACCATCCAACTGAACCATAGGTCTTAAATCGGGGGGAATTACCGGAATGGCATCCATAATCATCCATTCAGGTCTGTTTCCGGATTCACGGAATGCTTCCACTACTTCAAGACGCTTTACAATTTTAGCTCTCTTCTGACCCTTTGTGCTGTCATTTTCAAGCTCTGCTTTTAATTCTGCATTTTCTTTTTCAAGATCAATTGCAGATAAAAGTTCCTTAATTGCTTCTGCACCCATACCAACGCGGAATTCATTGCCCCACTTTTCTCTGGCATCCTGATATTCTCTCTCAGATAAAATATCTTTTACCTTTAAGTCTGTATTACCTGCATCCAAAACGATGTAGGAAGCAAAATACAATACTTTTTCAAGAACTCTCGGTGTTAAGTCAAGGATAAGTCCCATACGGCTGGGGATACCCTTAAAGTACCAAATGTGAGAAACGGGTGCTGCAAGCTTAATGTGACCCATTCTTTCACGACGTACATTTGCCTTGGTTACTTCTACGCCACAACGATCGCAGATAATACCTTTATAACGCACTTTCTTGTACTTACCGCAGTGACATTCCCAGTCCTTGCTGGGTCCGAAAATTCTTTCACAATATAAACCTTCGCGTTCCGGTTTTAAAGTTCTGTAGTTGATGGTCTCGGGCTTGGTAACCTCGCCCTTAGACCATTCTAAAATCTTTTCCGGTGACGCCAAACCGATTTTGATGGAGTCAAAGCTAATCGGTTCATATATCTCTTTCTTTACATCAGACATTATTGGCACTCCTTCCAAAATTAGGCTGTCGCCTTATTAGTTTTCATCATCATCTTCAAATGTATCGCCGAAATCCACATCATCTGCAAAATCATCTGCATATGCGTCCTCGTCGGGTTCTTCATATACATCTGTAATCTCGCCATCTTCGTTGAATTCCTGTTTCTGATAGCCATAGCTTGCCATATCATCACGCTCATAGTCGTAATTTCTGGTTTCGCCTTCCATCTCAAAACGATAGTTGTTGGTGGGCGGTTCAACATTCTCTCTGATTTCAACCTCTTCACCATTTTCGTCAAGAACTTTGACATCCAAGCACAAGGACTGTAATTCCTTCAACAATACCTTGAAGGACTCAGGAATACCCGGTGTAGGAATGTTTTCACCCTTGATAATAGCTTCGTAGGTCTTTACACGTCCAACCACGTCGTCTGACTTCACTGTCAGGATTTCCTGTAAGGTGTAAGATGCTCCGTATGCTTCCAGAGCCCAAACTTCCATTTCACCGAAACGCTGTCCACCGAACTGAGCTTTACCACCCAAAGGCTGCTGTGTTACCAGTGAGTACGGTCCGGTAGAACGAGCATGAATCTTGTCGTCTACCAAGTGGTGGAGCTTCAGGTAGTGCATGTGACCGATGGTAACAGGACTGTCAAAATACTCACCTGTTCTACCGTCACGAAGTCTTACCTTACCGTCTCTTGAAATTTCTACACCCTTCCAAAGCTCTCTGTGAGCTCTGTTTTCATATAAATACTCAAGAACTTCAGGACGAAGCGTATCTTTGTGCTTCGCTTCGAACTCTTCCCAAGTTGTGTTAACGTAATCGTTTGCAAGATCCAAAGTATCCATAATATCCGCTTCGTTTGCACCATCGAATACCGGAGTTGCAATGTTAAAGCCAAGAGCCTTAGCAGCAAGTGACAAGTGAATTTCAAGCACCTGTCCGATATTCATACGCGAAGGTACACCCAAAGGATTCAATACGATATCCAAAGGACGTCCGTTCGGTAAGTAAGGCATATCTTCTACCGGTAATACGCGGGAAACAACACCCTTGTTACCGTGACGACCAGCCATCTTATCACCAACGGAAATCTTTCTCTTCTGTGCAATGTAGATACGAACCTTCTGGTTTACACCGGGAGACAATTCGGAATCGCCGGCTGCTCTTGAGAATACCTTAGCGTCTACAACAACACCGTATTCACCGTGAGGAACCTTCAAAGATGTATCACGCACTTCTCTTGCTTTTTCACCAAAGATTGCACGGAGTAATCTTTCTTCTGCAGTAAGTTCTGTTTCACCCTTCGGTGTAACCTTACCTACTAAAATATCACCTGCACGAACTTCTGCACCGATACGGATAATACCTCTGTCGTCCAAATCCTTCAACGCATCTTCACCGACACCGGGAACGTCTCTTGTGATTTCTTCAGCACCAAGCTTAGTATCACGTGCTTCTGTTTCATATTCTTCAATGTGAACGGATGTATAAACATCTTCACGTACAAGTCTTTCACTTAAAAGAACAGCATCCTCGTAGTTGTAACCTTCCCAGGTCATGAAACCGATAAGAGGGTTTTTACCAAGACCAAGTTCACCTTCTGCAGTAGAAGGACCGTCAGCAATTACCTGACCCTGTGCTACGTGGTCACCCTTAAATACGATAGGCTTCTGGTTGTAGCAGTTACTCTGGTTACTTCTTACGAACTTAGACAACTGATATTCCATTGCCTCGCCGTCATCTGCTGTAATTTTAATCAATTCGGAAGATACGTAAGTTACGGTACCTGCCTTCTTGGCAACCACACAAACACCGGAGTCAACCGCTGTCTTAACTTCCATACCGGTACCGATTACGGGAGCCTCTGTGAAAAGAAGAGGCACTGCCTGACGCTGCATGTTAGAACCCATCAGCGCACGGTTAGCATCGTCGTTCTGCAAGAACGGAATCAACGCTGTAGCAACAGAGAATACCATCTTAGGTGATACGTCCATAAAATCAAACATTGCCTTAGGATATTCCTGTGTTTCTTCTCTGTAACGACCGGATACCATGTTCTTTACAAAGCAACCGTTTTCGTCAAGCTTTTCATTTGCCTGTGCTACATGGTAGTTATCTTCTTCATCAGCTGTCATGTAGATAACTTCATCTGTAACACGGGGATTCTCAGGGTCTGACTTATCGATACGACGATAAGGAGCCTCAACAAATCCGTATTCGTTAATTCTTGCATAAGATGCAAGGGAGTTGATCAAACCGATGTTAGGACCTTCAGGTGTTTCGATAGGACACATTCTGCCATAGTGTGTATAGTGAACGTCTCGAACCTCGAAACCTGCACGATCTCTTGAGAGACCACCGGGTCCTAATGCAGAAAGACGTCTCTTGTGTGTCAATTCACCAAGAGGGTTGTTCTGATCCATAAACTGTGAAAGCTGTGAAGAACCAAAGAATTCTTTGATTGCAGCCTGCACAGGCTTAATATTGATTAATTTATCGGGAGTGATATTTTCTGAATCATGTGTTGTCATTCTTTCACGAACAACACGTTCCATTCTGGAAAGACCGATTCTGTACTGGTTCTGTAATAATTCACCAACCGCACGAATACGTCTGTTACCTAAATGGTCGATATCATCATCATGGCCGATACCATATTCCAAGTGAATGTTATAGTTGATAGAAGCAAGCATATCTTCCTTCGTAATGTGTTTAGGAATTAATTCGTTTACATTACGCATGATTGCTTCAGCCAATTCTTCCGGCTTCTCTGCATATTCTTCAAGAATCTTCTGAAGCGCAGGGAAATAAACGAGTTCAGTAACGCCTAATTCTTTTGCATCACAATCAACCCATTCATTGATATCAACCATCATATTAGAAAGAACTTTTACGTTCTTTTCTTCCACCTGAACTAATACAGAAGCAACTGCTGCATTCTGAATAGCATCTGCCATTTCTGCAGTTACAACATCGCCGGCTTTTGCGATTAATTCTCCTGTATACTCATTTACAACGTCTGCTGCAAGAACATGATTGCGGATTCTGTTCTTAAGCATAAGTTTCTTATTGAATTTATAACGTCCAACCTTAGCCAAATCATATCTTCTGGCATCGAAGAACATAGCGCTTAAGAAGCTTTCTGCGCTTTCCACGCTAAAAGGTTCACCGGGATGTACCTTTGAATACAATTCCTTCAAACCGTCTACGTAATTCTTAGAAGGATCCTTTGCAAAACTTGCACGAATCTTGGGTTCATCACCAAACACTTCAAGAATCTCTTCGTCTGTTCCCAGACCAAGAGCACGAATAAATACAGTGATGGGGAATTTTCTTGTCCTGTCTACACGTACATATGCAACATCATTTGAGTCTGTTTCATACTCCAACCATGCACCACGGTTAGGGATTACGGTAGATGAGAACAATTCTTTACCAATTTTATCATGTCCGATAGCATAATAAATACCGGGCGAACGTACCAACTGGCTAACGATAACTCGTTCTGCACCATTGATCACGAATGTTCCTGTTTCCGTCATTAAAGGGAAATTACCCATAAAAATTGTACGTTCTATGAGATTTTCCTTCTCATTTTCATTGAAAAAGCGTACCTTTACATTCAAAGGCGCTTCATAAGTAAGGTCTCTCTCTTTACATTCCGCAATTGTATGCTTGATTTTGTCTTCCGCAAGTTCAAAATCAACAAATTCCATACGCAAGTCACCGCCAAAGTTGGTGATGGGCGAAATATCATCAAATGCTTCCTTTAAGCCTTCTTCCAAGAACCACTTGTAAGAATTCTTCTGCACTTCGATGAGATTAGGCATCTCCAGAACTTCTTTCTGACGTGAATAGCTCATACGCATACTGTTGCCGTTAACAATAGGACGTATTCTGTTCTTTTCCATTGACACTTCACTCCGTTCTTATTATGTTATATAGCCGTTCTATGCACAATCACGGGAACCTGTCTCATTTTTGTCCGCAAGGAATCAACCCCTTGCATCCGAAGACAAAAAGGGACAGTAAACCACAATAGTGCATCATCCATAATAGCAGAAAACAAGTCGGAAGTCAAACATTATTTTCCATTTTTTGAAATATTTTTTGCACAAAAAAACCGCGAAAGAAAGTTCCTTCGCGGTTTCATCATTCTCAGGGTAAAAAATTACTTTAATGTAACCTTTGCACCAACAGCTTCTAACTTAGCCTTGATGTCATCAGCTTCTTCCTTAGAAGCGCCTTCTTTGATCATCTTAGGAGCAGCGTCTACTAAGTCTTTAGCTTCCTTTAAGCCAAGGCCTGTAGCTTCACGTACAACCTTAATAACTTTAACCTTTTCAGCTCCAACGTCTGTTAATTCAACGTCGAATTCAGTCTTTTCTTCTGCTGCTTCAGCTGCACCACCAACAGCGCCTGCTGCTACAACAACACCTGCTGCTGCAGATACACCAAATTCTTCTTCACATGCTTTTACTAAATCGTTTAATTCAAGTACGCTTAATTCTTTGATAGCGTCGATAAATTCCTGAGTTGTTAACTTTGCCATTTTATTTTCCTCCATTTAAAAATATTGTTTGTTCTAAAAGTTTCTAACTTAAACTGTTGCGACAACCCCAAGGCGTCTGCAACGATTGCAACAATTACTCTGCTGCGGGAGCGCCCTGCTGTTCTGCAATCTGATTGAGAACGCGTGCAAGGTTTGTAATAGGTGACTGGATGCTTCCAAGTAATTTGCCAAGTAATTCTTCTCTTGAAGGTACGTTGGAAATTGCTTCGATGCCCTTGCTGTCATATACAGTTCCTTCAACAACACCGCCCTTGATTTCAAGTGCCTTTGCTGTCTTTGCATACTTGCAAAGAATTCTTGCAGGAGCTGTAGCGTCATCCTTGGAAATTGCAATTGCGCTGGGTCCCTCTAAATAAGGTGCAAGTCCTTCGCAATCTGTTCCCTTGAATGCAAAATTCATCATGGTGTTCTTGTATACCTTGTAAGTAATACCAGCTTCACGAAGCTGCTTACGAAGTTCGGTATCTTCTGCAACTGTAAGTCCGCGGTGGTCAACGATAACAACTGACTGCGCATCCTTAATATTTGCTGAAATCTCTTCCACGATGGGTTTCTTCAATTCAACTTTTGCCATTTTGTTTTACCTCCTTCTTTATTTGGTGCCGAAAGAGTTTTTATAAAGAATAAAAAACCTCTCATCTTCGCTGAAGACGAGAGGGCAAATTTTCATCATAAAACTTACTCATCCTCGGTAGGCGTTGTCTCCTTACGTCGCTTAGCGACACCTACTGTCTTCGGCATAGTTGTTTTCACAACCTTAATAAAATTATCATATGTGTTCAGTATTGTCAAGCATTTTTATATTTATGTTTCAAATTCCATTATTTATCGTTTACTTCTTCATTTTTACTTTTCAACTGCACCAATTTCCGTTCCACATAAGAAAACGCATCCACCACCCCGCGACACGCAATCGGTATAAGCATAAAAACATAAAAGTATACATAGCGACTTTTTGTTTCCCAAAATAAATGAAAAACAAACCCTCCATAGAAAAATAGCAATCCGAACAATTCAAGCATTGTCATCTTATCTTGTTTGTCAATAGTTTGAACAACAATATGCACCAATGAAAATCCGAATATAAATACCACAAAAATATTCATCACTACAATTAGTCTTTCAAATGTTATTCCACCGCTATATAAATCTTCAATAATTGCCACATCCGTCGTACTGCCCATTATAATCATTGGCCCTGACCATACAGATTGATAGGTCGGCTCGCACCATGTAGTCACAATTTTCTCTTCAAAAAACTCCCACGCATATAACGGATCGCTTGTAAATGCATTTATACTATCTCTAATTGATGCTTTGGCAAGTTCATTTGACTGCTCCACATCACAATTTAACGCGCGATATATTTCCTCACTATATCCATTGTACCAACCGTTAGCGCGCCACACACCCTCTTCATTCTCCTGCAATCCCATTGCCACATACAACAATGCCGGCATTCCTTGACTCAAATCAGCATCTGCTACTCTTTCGTAATGCGCTATAACCAATCGGCTCGGAACAATCATGCTTACTATGATTCCTATGATTATAAACAAACCATACCATTTTTTGTCTTTTAAAATATGGAACAGCAAAATAATAATAATTGCTATGCCACCCACAGCAAAATTCGGTGCTACCACACAAGCCGCAGACATAAATATAATGGTAGGCACAATCATCCACTTCCGTTCTTCTTTGATATAATAAATTGAGCTCCAAAGAGCCCCCATTAAAAAACATAACCCAGGCACTTGACCATATGCATAGAAAGAGTAAAAAAATTGAGGCAAAAAAGCAAAACAAAAAACAATAATCATTTTACGCAACACAACATTTTCTTTATAAACCAAACGCGCACTCATCCATACAAATAAGTTTGTTAATATTACCCAAAACAAATTAAGAAAATAAACCAGATTCAAATCATCACTAATCCACGTCAAAATACAATTATATGATACCAGTCCTAATTGATGCGGCCACATATAAAAATATTCTCCCGGTTGCATATTTACATAATTATTTTCAAGATAATTTGCCGCATTCCAATAACATATGCCTGAATCATAACGCAGCATCGTATCCATATTTAAAAACAAAAAGGAACCCGCCAATATATAAATGCCTGCCAATATGCCAAATAATAATGTTTCCGGCACATATTTTAAATTTTTATACAATCCATATAACAACAAAATACCCGCTAATAATCCAACAAAAAAAATCGGACCATTTTTAACAATCGTACTCAATTCCAAGATATCAAAAGAAATTGTGTTATGGCAAAACAAAACTGCTATAAAAAGATATGTCAGTGGTAAAAAAACCAAAGCTTTAAGAACTATTTCCAGTAAATTATAAATTTTTTCATTTGCATTTTTCATATATGCTTTCACCTCTCCGTTACATATCCTTCTTCATCAATTACCACGCCTTCAGACAAACCACGCATATATTCAAGAATACGTTCTGCCTCCGCGCCTGTCGCAAGGCTTGTTTTACTTCCTGACGTCCTACAGGGAATGAACTTTGCCGAAACCAAACCTTCATCGCCGATTTCCAAAGTCACAAGGCAACTATCCTGAGTCTTAGAATTAAACCAGTAATTACCCAAGCTGTAAAATACCGGCACATCATTCACATATGCAATCTCCTGCAAAACGTGTGGATGCGCGCCGATTACCACATCCGCACCCGCAGCCGTAAAATCCGCCGCCTGCCCGGGCTGGCTCCAATCCAGCTCGTCCGTGCTCTCCGTTCCCCAATGCACGACTACAATTAAAAAGTCGCATTCCTTCTTTGCTTCGCGAATCACTTCTTCCAGATCATCGTTTTGGAAACAACGAAATGTTCCCGGCGTGTTTTCTGTAGCACCTTTCGTATCAGGTGTAGCCATGCGCTCCACCTCCGTCGCTGACACAACACCAATTTTCATATCACCCTTTTGATAAAAGACTACTTTGGACGCCTCTTCCAAATCACGCCCCGCGCCCACATAAGGAATACCGGCCCCTTCCAAAGTGTCCAAGGTATCCAAAAGCGAAATTTCGCCATAATCCGATGCATGGTTATTTGCAAGAGACACAATATCCACGCCCATATCCTTCAGAATCTGCACATTTGCAGGGTCTGCACGGAAAGTAAAAGTTTTATTTGCCAAAGGCGTCCCCCGATTGGTATAAGGAAATTCATTATTAATCATAAAAACATCCGACCCTTGCATTATTTCCAGCAATTCCGGATCAATGCAATTCTCAAGCACACTTCCGTTAGCACGATAAGTGCTCATCACTGCATAGTTTTCATCCAAAAGCACATCCCCGGCAAAGGTAAAAGTAACCGTATCTCTCTCAGGTAAAAGATATGTATTCTCCGGCAAAAGTTGCTCGTCTTCGACACCTATGCCCGCATCTGTGTTATCCTCTCCAACACCGCTCTCATCACCATACAACTCCGGAAACAATTCTTCTCCGGAAATCTGTTGTATCGTCTGCGCATCCTCGCTTGCAGCCAGTTCCTCCGCACGAATATTATTTTTACGTACAATAAGAACAGCAAGCAACGCTGCAAACAGCAGTATACTTCCTACAACCGCAATCGTTCCGATTGTCCAATCTCTTTTTGCATTTATATCTAATGAATCTCTCATAGTTGCATTCTATCACTTCTCGCCCATTTTGAACAGTGCAAATAAAACAAAAGACAGTGGATTGCTCCACTGTCTTTAAACTGCTAATTAAAGCTTCATTACATTTACTTTTACGCCAGGTCCCATTGTGCTTGAAAGGGTTACGCTTCTTAAGTACTGTCCCTTTAATGAGCTGGGTTTTGCCTTCTTAATTGCTTCCATTAAAGCTTCGAAGTTTTCATTCAACTTTTCTTCTGAGAAAGATACCTTTCCGATAGGGCAGTGAATGATGTTCTGCTTGTCAAGTCTGTATTCGATCTTACCAGCCTTGATATCAGCGATAGCCTTAGTAACGTCCATTGTTACTGTACCGGCCTTGGGGTTAGGCATTAAGCCCTTAGGTCCTAAAACCTTACCAAGACGACCAACAACACCCATCATATCGGGAGTTGCAACAACTACGTCGAAATCTAACCAACCATCGTTCTGAATCTTGGGAATAAGTTCTTCGCCGCCTACATAATCAGCACCAGCTGCTTCAGCCTCGTTTACCTTATCGCCCTTAGCGAATACGAGAACCTTAACTGTCTTACCTGTACCGTTGGGTAATACTACCGCACCACGGATCTGTTCTTCAGCGTGACGCCCGTCACAACCTGTTCTGATGTGAATTTCTACTGTTTCATCAAATTTAGCACCAGCAGTCTTCTTTACCAAAGCAACTGCATCAGCAGGATCATAGAGTGTAGCTCTATCAACAAGCTTAGCTGCTTCGTTATATTTCTTACCATGTTTCATAACTTATTTACCTCCTTGTGGTTCAATGCACGCACGTGCTCCCACCTTCTAAAATTAATCTTCTACTACGATACCCATACTGCGAGCCGTACCCGCGATCATGCTCATAGCTGCTTCGATACTTGCTGCGTTTAAGTCCGGCATCTTCATTTCTGCGATTTCACGAACCTTATCCTTAGAAATTGTTGCAACCTTCTGCTTGTTAGGCTTAGCAGATGCTGTCTTAAGGTTACAAGCCTTCTTTAAAAGAACTGCAGCGGGAGGAGTCTTAGTAATGAAACTAAAGCTTCTGTCTGCATAAACTGTGATAACAACAGGGATGATTAAGTCACCCTTATCTGCTGTCTTAGCGTTGAACTGCTTTGTGAATTCAACGATGTTAACGCCGTGCTGTCCAAGTGCAGGACCTACAGGCGGTGCCGGTGTTGCTTTTCCGGCAGGAATCTGTAATTTGATATAACCTGTTACTTTCTTTGCCATTTTGGCTACCTCCTAATAAATTGTGGTTCGGCGCCGTGCCCTATGCAACGGCTCCCACTGTTCATATAACAACATTACTGTTGCTAAAATAGGATAAAATCCTATGAACAAGCATTTTTACATTTTCTTGATATCTGAGAAACTAATTTCAACCGGAGTCTCACGGCCGAATACTTCAACATTAATGGTAACGGACTGCTTACCTTCATCCACACGCTTAACGATACCTGCGGTATCTTTCCAAACGCCTGCGATAACTGTAATTGCATCGCCTTCTTTTACATCGATGTGTGCTGTTGTTGTACCACCAACATTGAGCATCTTCATTTCTGCTTCCGTTAAAGGAACGGGCTTACTTCCCGGGCCTACGAAACCTGTAACACCTCTGGTATTTCTTACCACATACCATGCAACTTCATCGTCTGCATTCATATGAAGTAAAACATATCCGGGGAACAGTTTCTTCTGCACTACCTTCTTAACGTTGTTCTTCATTTCAACAACTTCCTGCATCGGAACGCATACCTCTAAGATTTCATTCTCAAGGTGACGGTTCTCAATTGCCTTCTCGATGTTGGCTTTTACCTTATTCTCATATCCGGAATAGGTATGAACAACATACCAGCCCATGCCCTTGCCGCTCTTATTATCGCTCTGGCCAATGTCAAATTCTTTATTTTCTTCCATACGTCTACCCTCACCTTAAAAACTTAAATTCGTTAACCACTCCATGCCAAGTTTTACCAATGCATCTACTCCGAAGATTAAAGCACCGATAAAAATAATGGATGCGAGTACAACTGCTGTCTGTTTTACAACGTCATTTTTAGAGGGCCAGGTAATTTTCTTCCATTCCTGTTTTACGCCACGAAAGAAACTTGTTTTCTTAGGTTTCTCTGTGTTTGACGCATTTGCCATAATCCTAATTTCCTTTCAAATAAAAAAGACAAATTATTTAGTTTCTTTGTGCAAAGTATGAGCCTTGCAGAATCTACAATACTTCTTTGTTTCCATTCTGTCAGGATGAGTCTTCTTATCCTTAGTTGTGTTGTAATTACGCTGCTTGCATTCTGTACATGCTAAAGTAATTCTTGTACGCATTTTCCCACCTCCACGCGTAGTTATTTCTATTTTCTTAATGAATCTTTTGCTTGATTATACTAATTTTAAGCGCATAAAAAAAAGGCCTAAAAACCAATCTTGCTACGTTAGAATAGCACACGAAGGAATTTTCGTCAATGTTTTTTTGAAATTATTTTTAATTGGTCGCAGGGCGTAGGAATCCTACGCCCTGCTCGGCATTAAAAATATTTATTATTATTTCTATAGAAAATATTCTCTATTCTGAATATTAATGCAGTTCTATAGTGAAGATGATATAAAATCTGCCATCTCTTCCGCTATTAATACGTATTCGTGGTCGTGCACGTAATGCGAACAATTGAGTTCAACAAATCTGCCGTCCGAAACTTCCTGAATGTAATCTTTCTGATAATTACGCCAGGCCTCTTCCTCCCAGCCGGTTCCGCTTCCGTTTGATACAAATAAAAGCATTGGCACCTGCGGAACACCTGCGTGATCTACCACCTTTGCACTCTCTTTGATACTGCCCACTTCATTCATCATAGTAGTGGTTGCCGTACGGCTAAAGAACACCGCCTTGTAAATCTCTTTTTCTTCTTCGGTTAGGGTGCCGTACTTCATCGCCTCGCTTTCCGCAACGCCCGGAAGAAGTCTTATGATCCCCACCCGCGCGGCAAATTGCGATAATTTTAACATGGGCATATTCATTTTATAATCTTCATATGCCCCGGGAACTGCCATGTCCAAACCGACAATCGCCGATACTTCCTCGGGATACTGTTGCGCCCAGTATAAAGCCTCAATGCCCGACATAGAATGCGGACATAAAATATACGGCCCTTCCACGCCTGCTGCCGCCAGTGCCTCTCTCGTATCCGCAAGCACAGATGCAACATCTCTCTCTTTATCCACCACATCGCTAAACCCATAGCCGAACTTTTCTACCACGACCACCTTATAGTCGTCATTCAACAAAGAATACAACGACTTAAAATCCAAGACAGGCGAACAGGTTCCGCCTCCGGAAAGGAATACAATGGTCTGTTCTCCTTCGCCTTCTATATATATGTTCATTTTATGGCCGTCCACTTCCACGAGTTGCCCGATGGGTATTAAAAGTTTCGCTTCCTTTTTCAGCCTGATTTGATGATTGATAAAAATTGCGAGAAATAAAAGGATTACCACTCCCAAAATAATCAGCGTCATTTTTATCCCTTTCTTCATAAACAGCCTCCTATGATTTTACTCCTACAATTCTCTGTAGTACGGGCAAATATCTTCGTACCGTCCATCCTTCATGCGGAATCCACCGGGAATCGTACCCAACTGCACAAATCCTAATCTTTCATATAAATGTCTCGCATGGGTATTGGTTGCCACAACAGCGTTGAATTGCAACACCTTAAAGCCGTGTGCTTTGCCTTGGGCCATACAATCTTTTACCAACTTCTCACCAATATGCAAACCACGGCTGTCTGCTGCCACCGCATAACTTGCGTTACAGATGTGTCCGCATCTTCCTATATTATTAGGGTGTAAAATATACAGTCCATAGATTCGGTCCGTTTCAGAATCCACGGCTACGCCCGTATAAGTCTGGGACGCAAAAAATTCTCTTGCGGACTCAATTGTTAAAAGTTCTTCCTGCGGGAAGGCGATGCCTTCCTCCACGATTTCGTTCCAGATTTGAATCATCCGGGGAAGATCGTCTTCGGTGTATTTACGTGTTACTAAGTTCATGATTTAATTCTCACTTTACCATATTATTTCGTTTGCTAGTCATATTCAAATTCTTGCGCGCTTTCAATTCCTCTATGAAACTGAAATTTTCTGTTCTCATTACTATCTTAGAACATATCAAGAATCCTCGCCATCTATGTATCTACGCTCACCCCACCATCCAGGAACCAGCTCGCCTAATGTAATGGTTTTTCTTGTTTTATAGTCCGTCATTATTT
>JAZNOO010000026.1:0-37434 GCA_045580855.1 Lachnospiraceae bacterium
ATATCGTATTCCGTGGATTGTGTTTGACAGAGACCAGGTACAAGGTTTTGATGAGATTATAAAAGAGGCAGAGGATAAAGGAATACAAGTGGGCTGGTCCAATCCATGTTTTGAAATATGGATGTATGCCTACTTTGGTTCCATGCCGGCAATTCAAGACTCATGGACGTGTTGCTCAGAATTTGGACGAGTATATGAAGCTAAGACCGGGCAGAAGTATTCTAAAGCAGATGAACAGATGTATGGAAAACTCTGCAAAGCAGGTGACGAGGAAAAGGCTATTCAGATAGCGCAGCAGAAGCTGGAGCAGTGTAAAAGAGAAGGTAAGACAAAGCCATCAGAGATGTGTCCTTGTACGACGGTGCATGAGCTGGTGGGGGAGATTAAGGGTAAGGTAAATTTATAGGATAATAATTGAACCAGATATTGGAGGTTGCATATTATGTATGATTGTTCGAAAGAATTTAATAAATTTTATCGTACCTCTGTGGTTCTTCCAGAGAACGAGCAGAATGAACTGCGTGAAAAAAGAAAGCTAAATGTAAAAAGACTTAAAGAAGGTCTGTTGGAATATAACGAAGAAAATAAGAAGGATTATAAAATATCCGAGGATAGAATTCAAGGTAGTATGGCTATGCATACTATTGTTCAAAATGATAAAGGCGATTATGATATTGATGTCGGTATTGTTTTTGAATCAAGCAATTTAAATGGTTTAGGGCCGCTCGCATCAAGAAACATGGTAGCAGATGCACTAAAAAGAAAAACAAAGCAGTTTGCAGAAGAACCAGAAGTAAAAACCAGTTGTGTTAGATTAAATTATACATCAACAGGGTACCATGTAGATTTTGCGTTATTTAAGAGAGATAAAGATACAGAAGATGATAAGGAATACACTTATGAACACGCAGGATTTGAGTGGTCGGTTAGAGATGTTAAGGCATTAGAAGAGTGGTTTAATGCAAAAATAAGGGAAAAAGGAGATATACTTAGGAAAGTTATCCGATTATCAAAAATGTTTTGTAAATCACGAGATACTTGGAAGAATATGCCGAGTGGATTGCTACAAACAGTTTTATGTGATGAGAAATTAAGTACTGATTATTCGCGAATAGATGAAGTGTTTTATTATACTATGCAAGCAATTGTTAATAGAATTAGTGATAGTACAGAGGTTGCGGCACCTGTTGATGATGGTAGAGCTTTGGTTGTTCGTGATATTGATCGTCAAAGGATGAATAATTGGAAAAGTAGATTGGCATCCAAATTAAAAGAATTAGATGTACTATTTGAGGAAAATTGTACATATACAGAAGCAATAACTGCATGGCAGGAGTTCTTCAATCATTCATATTGGGATGGATTACAGAAAGAAGTCATTACAGAGAGTTCAAGTGTTCGTAAGTCTTATTCATATACAGATACAGAAGAATTTATAGAAGATTTATATCCAGTATATGAACAATATGATGTAACAATTGACTGCAAAGTGGCGGGAAATGGTTTTTCATTAATGCCAATTATTGAGTATTTAGAAACATATGCACCTAGATTTAATAAATTTATCCCACATAATTTTTCTGTGCGATGCAAGGTTGGGTACACTAATTGTCCTTCTTACGATAAGGTTTTGTGGAAGGTGTTAAATGTAGGGGAAGAAGCTGAACGTAGAAATGATATACGTGGTCAAATTCAAAATCGCGGAAAAGAAATCACAGAGAATTCAAGATTTTTTGGACCACATTACATTGAATGTTATTTAATTAAGAATGGAGTATGTGTAGCGATAGGTCATGTAAGCGTACCGATAGGAACTAATTAACAGGAGGATAATATATATGAAAAAAATAAGAATGTTACTGCTTTTATTAGGTTCAGTTGGTTCATTAGTGGTTGCAATATATTGTGAAGTAAAATCGATACCAGTGGGAACTATGCTTGGAAGTTTGGCTACAGGGATAGTGATTCCATATTTGTTACAGAGTATTGTTGATTTGACTGATAATACAAATTGGAAAACTTCTCAGCGTAAGTTGAAAAGAGCTGGATTGTTGCAAAAGGATACTATTATTAGAATATCGTTTGCTTATTTGTTTAGAATCAAGATAGATGGTAAATATTTTTTGGTGAAGAGTCCAAGAACCAAGAAATATCAACCCGTTGGTGGAGCATACAAGTTTTATGCAGAAGAAGCGGCTTATCTTAGAGATAACATTCCTGTAGAAAATGACAATCGTATTCCGGTTAACGAAATAACAAAACGGGACTATCGATTATTGGTGAAGAACAAAGATTTAAGGAAATTTGTTAGACGGTTTAATAAAACTACTTATAGAGAAAATATACCAGATCTTAGTAGAGAATTTATTGAAGAGATATTTAGTACCGGGATTCTTGATAAGGAAACATATGGAACATTGTCATATAAATTCTGTGGAAGGCATATGACAGATGTTGCATATGGTAGTGTTTTTGGACACTATGAATTGCTTTTTGCTGACATTATTGAGGTTCAATTATCAGACAGGCAAGAACAACTTTTTAGAGAACTTTCGAGAGTAAAATCTGGTAAATATTGCTTTGCAACGGCGGATGAGATTAAAGCATTAGGTGTAAAATACAATACAAATGACATGTCGGACAATATTGGAAATCATACATTTAAAGTGCTAAATGAAAATTCAGACAAATTAACTATGACAAATGATTATAAAGAAATTGTAAATATCAATCTTTAAAAAGTAGTATATTTCATATAGGTAGTCATGAACGCTTGTGGCTACCTATTTTCTTCTTGAAATGTTGTTGGAACAGATATATAATTTTGTTGGGACATTCAATGCAGAGATGATTCTTAATGAGAGAAAGGTGTGCTAAATGGTATCTATCGAAAGAATGATGCAGTACTTGCAAGAGGAACGAAAAGGTTCAATTTATGTTACAAAACAGGGATGCAATTTTGTAAATCATTTTCAAGAAATGATAACACGTGAAAGGGTGGTTATAAGAGATGAGAAAAAAATTATTCCACCGGGGATGGAATTGCAATTAATAAATGAATCGTCTATAAATGCTATATCTACAAAGATTGACGAAGAATATTGTATTTTTGTATATAAAGGTATTGTAGAAGAACAAAAGGAATATCTTAGACGTTATGATTGGAATTTCTTTTCAAGCGAGGAAGAGAAAGAACAATATTTGGATGATATTATTGAATATGGATTTTATTTTATAGCAGCACATGAGTATGCACATATTTTTTGTGGACACTTGGATGTACGATTAACAGAACCGAATGAACTCATTGCAGAAGAATGTGAAGCAGATATGTTTTCAATAGATTATCTTATGAAATATATTCAATTTATTCATCCTATTGAGAATATTACTGAAGAAGTAGAGAAGCTATTTTTAGCAGTATATTTTCTGTTTGAAAATATGCAGAGACAGAATTATCAAGAATTTTATAATGACAAATTAATGCAGAATTATTACGACCCAGATAGAATTCAAAAGAGAGACCATCCTTTAGATGCGCAAAGGATTTTGTATTTATACGATATGCTTAATATTGTTGTGATAACTGATGAAGCAAAGCTACTACCTATAAAGGAAAATATTATAGAAAAACTGCGACATATCAAGAGAATAGGGAATGTTGAACATTCAATAAACGACATAAATTATACTATTGTGGAAGATTCCATAAATAAGATAAGAAAATCAATTAAAGATATACAAGAAAAAATACCTAGATTGAATGCGTAGATTAAGTATAAGTTTTTGCGAAGGAAGGGAGAAGTGTCCATGAAAAAACAACTCAAATGCTACATCTACACCCGTGTATCCACCTCCATGCAGGTAGATGGTTACAGCTTAGATGCGCAAAAAGATAAATTGCATAAATACGCTGATTATCAGGACATGATTATCGCTGGGGAATATTCCGACGAAGGTATATCCGGTAAAAGTGTAGAAGGTCGCCCGCAGTTCCAACAGATGCTTCAGGACATTGAATCAGGTAAAGACAACGTCGATTTTGTACTTGTCTTCAAATTATCCAGATTCGGACGAAACGCAGCAGATGTATTATCTTCCCTTCAGAGAATGCAGGACTTTGGTGTTAATCTTATCTGTGTGGAAGATGGTATCGATAGTTCAAAGGATGCTGGTAAACTTATGATTTCTGTTTTATCTGCGGTGGCTGAAATTGAGCGTGAGAATATATTGGTACAGACTATGGAAGGACGCAGACAGAAAGCCAGAGAAGGTAAATGGAACGGTGGTTTTGCACCTTATGGCTATCAGTTAATCAATGGTGAACTGCACATTGCCGAGGACGAGGCTGAGATTATTCGGATTATCTATGATAAATTTGCCAATACCACAATGGGAATTGCGGCCATCGCTACATTCTTAAACAACAGTGGATACAAGAAAAAGCTTCGTCAGAACAATACTATAGAAGGCTTTTCTACATCCTTTGTAAAAGGTGTACTGGATAATCCTGTGTACTGTGGCAAGCTTGCTTTTGGAAGAAGAAAGAATGAAAAGATTCCGGGTACAAGAAATGAATATCATATTGTAAAGCAGGACAAGTATATGCTTAACGACGGTATCCATGAGGCAATTGTATCGGAAGAATTGTGGAATCAGGTGCATAAAAAGAGACAGGAAACCGGAGTTGCTAATATTAAAACTCATAGCCTGGATCACGAGCACATTTTATCCGGAATTATCAAATGTCCAATCTGCGGAAGCGGTATGTATGGCAATGTAAATCGTAAGAAACATCCCGATGGCGGGCATTACAAAGACTATTTTTACTATGCCTGCAAGCACAGAACCTTTGTAAATGGTCATAAGTGTACTTACCGCAAGCAGTGGAGTGAGGATAAAATCAATGCAGCGGTGGAAGAGGTTATCCGTAAGCTGGTAAATAATCCAAAGTTCAAAACAGAGATTCAGAAGCACATAGGACAAAGTATTGATACGCAGGAACTGGATAAAGAGCATACAGGCTTACAGGAACGCTTAAAGCAAGTAATCGGTGCTAAGAATAAGCTGGCGAATCAGATGGATAACTTGTCTGTATCGGACAAGCATTATGATAAGAAATATGAGGATATGCAGGTGCGCCTGGATAAGCTCTATGACGAGATAGAAGAAATTGAAACTTTCATTGAAGAAGTGGAGACCAGACTGTATAATATTAGGCAGGAGAAAATATCCGGTGACAATGTGTACCAGTTCTTATTATTCTTTGATAAGCTGTACGATAGATTTACGGATATTGAGAAGAAGACATTTATGAAGAGCTTTCTTGCAGATGTGAATATTTACGAGGAAGAGCAGGCGGACGGAAGAATCCTTCGTAGTTTGAAGTTCCGATTCCCTGTATTTTTCAATGGGGAAGAGATATACGAATTGGATTGGGACAACGAAAGTACCGTTGAGGCAGTAGACGTTTTATCTAAATATTTTAGGGTTTATGCAATCGATATATGAAGGAAGTGGCAGATAGTATTCCCGGTGCGAAACTTATGATTTTTGACGGCGAGAAACACGGTAGTTATATCATACATAGTCCTAAAATTGCAGAGATTATCCTTGGAATTTGCGAAAAAGAATAAAGAATAAAAGAATAAAAAATAAAAAATAAAATTTTTTGTAACTTTTTCTCTGCCGAAACGTTATTATAGAAGATGCGCTTATATAATTACACATATAGGTATATCAAAAAAATAACGATATGAGGTGATATTATTAAAACAGCCCTGCTTTTATACCCTTATTATAAAGGGGATATGTGTAAGGTTGTAAAAGGGGTAAAAGAAAACGGAATGCAGGTTGATGTGTACGACATTAGTGTGGAACAACCTGACATATCGGAATATGACAGAATCGGAATTATATCGGGAAATAGTGCTTTTCAATTGAAAAAGCCATTGATGAATTACTTAAGAGAAAATTTGCCGGAAGGTAAAGAAGTTTTTATAATATATGCGTATGGTGTGTATCGTACCGGCTGCATGTGCGAGCATCGTGCAATGATTATGGAAAAAGAAAGCGTTTTTCTTGGTGAATACGGTTGTTTGGGATTTGATTCTTTTGGGCCGTTTAAGGTTTACGGACAAAATTTGGAAGATTCTGATACCGAACAGGAACTTCGTAAATGTGCTAAATACATAATGCATCTGTTAGAATTTTGAATATTCTTTTTGTGTAGACAATGAAATGTTAAATATTGTATACTTAGTAGAAAAGAATGTTTGGAGAAATGTAAATGAAGAGAAAAATAATATCTGTTATTATTGCAATTACAATGGCTATTTTGCTGGTAGGATGTGGGGAAAAGTCTACATATCAACCGGGGTCATGGCCAAGCGAAGATTCCTATACAAGTAATTGGATGGGATTGATATATAAGTTGCCTGATAACGTGCACAAGGTAACAAGTGATGATACTTGGGGCAGGAGATATCTGTATTCGGGTGTATTTTATGGTGATAAGGATGAACCTACGGTAAATGACCTTGAGGAAGTTGTAACCATAGAAATGTGTGGCTATTATTTGGATGAAAACAGTTATATTTGGATTACGAGTGAAGAAATTCCGGACGAAAGTTTGACGTTGGATGATTTTATTGATGAATATATGGAAATTATTAGTAGTCCGATTGTTGATATTCAAGTTTTGGAAGAAAAAGAAAGTGTAACAGTAGCGGGAACAGATTACCGTTTTATAAAATATAAATATTCCGGAATGGGTATTAACCAATATCATTATATGTATTTTACGCAACAGGAGAATCGTGTAAACTATATTCTGATTGAGGCTGTCGGAAACGATGGAGAGGAGTCGGTTCCCTACTTGTTGAGTGGTTTTTCGGAGTTTTAAGAATTAAGAACCTGCAAAAAAATGTGGGTTCTTTTTTTGTGGCTCTCTGTGAAAAAAGTATGTATTACATTGTTTCTTTATACCAATAATGATAAAATTACTTAGATAATTAAACTTAAACTAAAATACTCGGAGCATCCCAAATGAAACATTCCATTCGTAAACAGTTTTCGGTGATTTTTATATTAATTATGTTGGCAACGGTTCTTATGACCATTGCCATGAACATCTTGTTTCTGCGCAATTTTCATGTGCAGATTAAGCAAAGGGATATTATAAATGCATATTTACAAATTAATAATTTGAGTAAAATGCATTCTTTGGCATCTAAGCCTTTTCAGGATGAGATGCTTGATTTATGTGAGAAATACAGTATTAATATTATCATTATGGATAATAATTCGCAGATTCTTGCTTCTGTACGTGGCGAAGACGAAGCAATAAAGGAAGAATTGGTAGAGTATTTCTTTTATGATAATCCCAATGCGGATATTGTTGAGGAGACAGAACATTATGTTTTGCAGGTCGCAACGGATGAGGCTACTCAGAATATATACTTGGAGATGTGGGGAACTCTGGATAACGGCTATCAGTTTTTAATTCGTTCTTCTATGGAAAGTATTGTGAACAGTGTTAATATATCCAATAAATTCTGGTTCTTTGCAGCCAGCATTTCGGCCCTTACGGGTGGTATTATGGTCATTTATGTGACGAATCGTATTACCAAGCCGATTCGTAAACTGACAGAGATTTCAGAGCGTATGACGAACCTGGATTTCGAAGCAAAGTTCGAGGTGAAGGGTGACAATGAGGTTGATCGTCTTGGAATGCATATGAACCAGATGTCCAATAAGTTGGAACATACGATTTCTGAGTTAAAAACCGCGAATAATGAGTTGAAAAAAGACATCGAAAAGAAAGAACAAATTGATGAGATGCGCAGGGACTTCCTTGCAAATGTATCCCATGAATTGAAGACACCCATTGCCTTGATTCAAGGTTATGCGGAAGGTCTAAAAATGGGAATTAACGATGAAGATGCAGCAAGCCGAGACTTTTATTGCGAAGTAATTATGGATGAAGCCAATAAAATGAATGATATGGTCAAGAAACTATTAAGTCTTAACGAGCTGGAGTTCGGTAATATTCCCGTGCAGATGGAACGCTTTAATATTACGGAATTGATTCAAAATTATTTACAATCTATGGAGTTATTATTTCATCAAAATGAAATCAAAGTGGAATGCAATATTGATGAACCGGTTTATGTTTGGGCAGACGAAATTCAAATCGAAGAGGTATTTCGTAATTATATTACCAATGCAATGAATCATGCTGACGGAGAACGTATAATTCGTGTTACAATGGAAAATAGGGAAGATGTAATACGCGTAAACGTATTCAATACCGGTAAAAATATTCCGGAAGAGAGCATTGAACATATTTGGGATAAGTTTTATAAGGTGGATAAGGCAAGAACCAGAGAATATGGCGGTAGTGGTGTTGGTTTGTCTATCGTCAAAGCCGTAATGGAAGGTATTAATCAGAAATACGGTGTCCGCAATGAGGAAAATGGTGTGACTTTCTGGTTTGAAGTATCTTGTTAAAATAATTTTTAGATGTTATACTATTAAGGAATATGGCATCTTTGCCGATGTAATCAATGGATTTTGGATAAAATTGATTGCCGGCTTGGCCGAAAAGACCGGAAAGGAGGACAATATGAATAGGTTTAAATGGTTCACAATAGTATTGTCTTCTTGTCTTGTTTTATCGTTGACGGGCTGTGTTTCGGCAATTCCGGAATTGACACCGGATGAACAGGATCAGGTAACGCGTTATATGGCGGACTTGTTGTTAAAATATGATGCTAATTACCAGGAAACACTTTTGAATGAAGAAGAACTAGAACTTGCCTTGGAAGAACAGAAGGAAAAGGAAGAGGCGGCGAAACTTCAGGCGCAGGAACAGGAACGCTTGGAGCAGGAGAAGATTGAAGCAAGCAAACCGGATGATATTGAAGTGGAGGAAGTGCCGGATTATGCTACTGTAGAAGAAATGGCAGATGCTGCAGGACTTGAGAACGTGGAGTTTGACTATTTGGGATATGAAATTGTTTCACAATATCCTGAAGCGCAGGGCGATGAGCTTGTATTTGCCATGACACCGACAGAGGGTAATGAATTGCTTGTTATGAAGTTTAATATGGCCAATGTAGGTGGCAGCGATTGTGAAATCGATATGATTCGTACAGGTACCAGTTATGCTGTTAAACTCGGCGACGGCAGTTATGCACCTGTCCTTACAACTTTGTTGGAGAATGATTTATCAACACTGGGCACGACGGTGCCGGTGGAATCCGGAACTGAAGTAGTATTGATATCTGAAGTGCCTGCAGGTACACAGATTGATTCCATATTTTTATATGTGCGTGCACAGGATGGAAATTTGGAAATACAGTTACAGTAAATATATTGAAAAGAACGGGGAATGAAAAAAATGGAAGAGAGAAGAAAAAGCAAAAGAATGGAACTTGACGCAAAGATTATGGTGAAGCGTCTGGATGGCGGTGCTGATGAGGAAGTAATTATTGAAATCGTAGATATTTCCAAAACAGGTGCCGGTTTTAATTGCAGAACCGCATTGACAATCGGTGCAGTGTATGAAGCGTATTTAACAATTTGGACCAAGGAAATGATTCATTGTTTTATTGAAATCGTACGTATCGAGAAAAAGGCAGATACCTTTGCTTACGGCGGAATTTTTATTGGTATGCCGGAAATGGATATGAAACGTATTGAAACATATGAAACCATTGAAACTGCAAACGGAAATCTGTAATTAAAATTTAAGATTATACATAAGATATCACATAGGCTGACAAGGTTGGTCTATGTGATTTTTTTAATTAATACAGTAAGAATTATTGTGCTTTTACATATATGTTGTATGTTTTTTATATTTATATAAGCATAAAATAAGTTGTTTGAATTGTAGAAACAATTTACACAATTTATTTCAAAACGAAAAAAATACATAAAAATTTGGTTAAATTGTCAAATTTGCATTGTAAATTTGTTCAAAATTTAGTAAAATAGATATCGGGCAGGCGTATTGGGGAAATGGTTTACGCGCATGTTCCAAATAACTTGATGTTTGGAGGAAAAGACATGAACATTTACACAACAGACAAAATCAGAAACGTGGCTATTTTAGGACACGGTGGTTGTGGTAAAACAAGTCTGACAGAAGCTATGGCTTACTTGGCAGGACTTACCTCAAGAATGGGAAAGGTAACTGACGGAAATACAGTCAGCGACTATGGCAAGGAAGAAATTAAGAGACAGATTTCAATTTCCACATCTATGGTTGCATTAGAGTGGAATGATGTTAAGATTAACCTTTTGGATACACCGGGATTCTTTGATTTCGTTGGTGAAGCAGAAGAAGCAGTCAGCGCAGCAGATGCAGCAATTATCGTTGTTTCCGGTAAAGCAGGCGTTGAAGTTGGTACAGAGCGCGCATGGGAACTTTGTGAGAAGTATAAACTTCCCCGTATGTTCTTTGTGACAGAAATGGATATCGATAATGCATCTTTCCGTCAGGTTGTAGAAGATTTGACAGAGAAGTACGGTAAGAAGATTGCACCTTTCCATCTTCCGATTCGTGAGAATGAGAAGTTTGTAGGTTACGTTAATGTTATTACCGAGACCGGCTATCGTTGGGAAGGCAAAGAAGTAGTTGAATGTGAAATTCCCGAAGCAAACAGAGAATATCTTGAGAACTACAGAGAAACACTTATGGAAGCAATTGCTGAAACAAGTGAAGATATGATGGATCGCTATTTTGCAGGTGAGACTTTCTCTGAAAACGAAATTCGTGCTGCACTTAGAGTTTCCGTAAATGACAGAAGTATCGTGCCTATTTCTATGGGTTCCAATATCCTTTGTCAGGGTATTTATACCTTAATGGACGATATCGTTAAATATTTACCTTCACCTGACAATATGCAGGTTGCAGGTATCGACTTGAAGACCAATGAAGTATTTGAAGCAAACTATGACTTCTCTAAGACGAAGTCTGCTTATATCTTTAAGACATTGGTGGATCCTTACATTGGTAAGTATTCTATGATTAAGGTTATGTCAGGTGTATTAAAAACGGATGACCTTTTATACAATGATGAGAAAGACGTAGAAGAAAAGATTGGTAAGATTTATGTACTTCAGGGTAACAAGCCCGTAGAAGTGAAAGAACTTCATGCAGGTGATCTTGGCGCATTGGCTAAGATTACAGCAGCAAGAACAGGTAATACTTTATCTACCAAGTCTCATATCATCCGTTATGGTAAGGTTGAACTTCCTACACCGTATACATATAAGAGATATCATGCAGTAAATAAGGGTGATGTTGATAAGATTGCACAATCTTTACAGAAGATGATGCATGAAGATCAGACCATTAAGGCTGTAAACGATTCTGAGAATAAGCAGATGTTACTCTATGGTATGGGTGATTTACACTTAGACGTAGTAGTTAGCCGTCTTTTGAACGAATACAAGGTGGGTATTGAATTAACCAAGCCTAAGGTAGCGTTCCGTGAAACAATTAAGAAGAAATCTGACGTGGAGTACAAGTATAAGAAACAGTCCGGCGGACATGGTCAGTATGGTCACGTTAAGATGCGTTTTGAGTCTTCAGGCGATATGGAGACACCCTATGTATTTGAAGAATGCGTAGTTGGTGGTGCGGTTCCTAAGAACTTCTTCCCTGCAGTTGGGAAGGGCTTATCAGAAGCAGTGCTTCGAGGACCTATGGCTGCATATCCCGTAGTTGGTGTTAAGGCTACATTATACGATGGTTCTTATCATGCGGTAGACTCTTCCGAAATGGCATTCAAGATGGCTGCAACCCAGGCATTTAAGAAGGGCTTTATGGAAGCAGGTCCTGTACTTCTTGAACCCATTGCATCTCTTAAGGTTACCGTTCCCGATAAGTATACCGGTGACGTTATGGGTGATTTGAACAAGAGAAGAGGTCGTGTACTTGGTATGAATCCTGCGGGTAACGGCAAGACTGTAGTAGAAGCTGATATTCCTATGATGAGTTTATTCGGTTACTGTACAGATTTACGCTCTATGACAGGCGGACGCGGTGATTATATGTATGAATTTGCACGCTACGAGCAGGCTCCTTCAGACGTTCAGGAAGCAGAAGTGAAAGCGAGAGCAGAAAAAGTTGCTGCAAATAACGAAGAATAAAGAAACTGTAAAAGGGTGTTAAATAAATAAGAAAACCGGTTTGAGGAACTATCTTCAAGCCGGTTTCTTTTTCTGCAAGTCTTTTCCTTTCGTTTACTTGACATCCCCTGCGAAAGAGTTTAAAATATTTGCTTGGAAAATATAAGCAGAAATGATGCATTTTGCGGAAGAACGTGAATCGGATTTTATCAAAGTTGATATGCAAAATACAGTGTTGATTCTGCTTTAAAATAAGATGTAAATGAGTTGCGCAAGATGCGCAGAACGGAGGAAACTATGGCAGTGCCGTATCATCACAGAGAAATTGAACAGAAGTGGCGTAAGAACTGGGAAGAGAACCCTGTTAACGTTCAGGACGGAACCAAGCCCAAATATTATTGCTTGGATATGTTCCCTTATCCTTCAGGCAGTGGTTTGCATGTAGGACATTGGAGAGGCTACGTTATTTCTGATGTTTGGAGTCGTTATAAAATGATGCAGGGATATTACCTGATTCACCCCATGGGATGGGATGCGTTCGGTCTTCCTGCAGAAAACTATGCAATTAAGATGGGGGTTCACCCTTCAAAGTCTACCGCTGAAAATGTTGCGAACATCAAGCGTCAGATTAATGAAATTGCAGCAATCTATGATTGGGACAGAGAAGTTAATACCACAGATCCCGAGTTTTATAAGTGGACTCAGTGGATTTTTGTTAAAATGTTCAAGGAAGGTCTTGCTTATGAAAAGCAGATGCCCATTAACTGGTGTCCTTCTTGTAAAACAGGTCTTGCTAACGAAGAAGTTGTTGACGGACAGTGTGAACGTTGCGGTAGCGATGTAACCAAGAAGAACTTAAAGCAGTGGATGCTTCGTATTACCAAGTATGCAGACCGTCTTTTGGAAGATTTGGACAAGTTGGAGTGGCCTGAGAAGGTTAAGAAGATGCAGACCGACTGGATTGGTCGTTCTTACGGTGCCGAAGTAAACTTCAAGGTTGACGGCAAAGATGAAGAAATCACGGTTTATACCACAAGACCTGACACTTTACACGGTGCTACTTTTATGGTATTGGCACCCGAACATGCTATGGCAAAAGACCTTGCTACACCTGAGACACAGGCTGCAGTAGAGAAGTATATTTACGATGCTTCCATGAAGTCTAACGTAGACCGTCTTCAGGATAAAGAAAAGACCGGTGTGTTCACAGGAAGTTATGCAATCAACCCCTTAAATGGTGCAAAATTGCCTATCTGGTTATCAGACTACGTATTGGCTGATTACGGTACCGGTGCAATTATGTGTGTTCCTGCACATGATGACCGTGACTTTGAATTTGCTAAGAAATTTGATATTCCTATCATTCAGGTAATTGCCAAGGATGGTAAGGCAATTGAAAATATGGAAGAAGCTTACACAGAAGCCAGCGGAACCATGATTAATTCCGGTGAATGGAATGGTATGGAATCCGCAACACTTAAGGCTGAAGCACCCGCTATGATTGAAAAGATGGGCTTTGGTAAGAAGACTGTTAACTACAAGCTTCGTGACTGGGTATTCTCAAGACAACGTTACTGGGGAGAGCCTATTCCCATTGTACATTGTGAAAAGTGTGGATGCGTGCCTGTACCCGAAGAAGAACTTCCTTTATTGCTTCCTGATGTTGAGTCATATCAGCCTACAGGAACCGGAGAATCACCGCTTGCCGATATCACAGAATGGGTTAATACAACATGTCCCGCTTGTGGTGCTCCTGCAAAACGTGAAACCAACACCATGCCTCAGTGGGCAGGTTCTTCATGGTACTTCTTGCGCTATGTGGATCCTAAGAATCCCGATGCACTTGTTGACCGTAAGATTGCAGATGAATTATTGCCTGTAGATATGTACATCGGTGGTGTTGAGCATGCCGTATTACATCTTTTATATTCAAGATTCTATACCAAGTTCTTGTATGATATCGGTGTAGTAGGCTTTGATGAGCCTTTTAAGAAGTTATTTAATCAGGGTATGATTACCGGTAAAAACGGTATCAAGATGAGTAAGTCAAAAGGTAACGTTGTTTCACCGGATGACTTGGTAAGAGATTACGGTTGTGACTCATTGAGAATGTACGAACTCTTCGTAGGACCGCCTGAGTTGGATTCCGAGTGGGATGAGAGAGGTATCGACGGCGTGTATCGTTTCTTAAACCGTTTCTACAACCTTGTTATGAGCAATAAGGACTTAGACGTAAAAGAAACACCTGAACTTATCAAGGTACGTAACAAGATGATTTACGATATTACACAGCGTTTGAATCAGTTTAGCTTAAATACTGTTGTTTCCGGATTCATGGAATATAACAATAAGTTAATCGATATGAGCAAGAACGGTGGTGTGGATAAAGAAACCTTGAACGCTATGGTGAAATTGATTGCACCCTTTGCACCTCATATCGGTGAAGAACTTTGGATGCAGTTAGGAAACGAGGGTAGCGTATTCCATCAGGGATGGCCTGAGGCAGATGAAAGCGCAATGAAGGATACCGAAGTTGAAATTGCAGTACAGATTAACGGTAAGACCAAGGTTGTTACCACAATCCCCGCAGAATGCGCTAAGGATGATGCAATTGCAGCCGGTAAGGCAGCGCTTGGCGATAAGTTAACCGGAACCATCGTAAAAGAAATTTACGTGCCCGGCAGAATCGTTAATATCGTTGTAAAACCGTAACGACATAAAAAGGCCTGACATTCAGTTGTTCAGGCCTTTTTTGATGATGGTATCCATAACGGCATTTTCGGAAGGAGTTGCATTTTGCTTTAATAATTTAATGATAATATCCATTTCTTCTTTGCTGAAGCGTATGTTTTGTTCGCGGCTTCTCATAGCTACATTCATCATAAAAGCCATCATTTTATCCTTATCCTTCTGTACGCCCAGGGTTGCCTGATGCATTTCTTTTAAAAATGCCAGTTTTACAGGGTCGATAGCGCCTGTTTTTTCGATTTCTGCAAAAATGTCTTTCATGTTTTTACCTCGCTGGTCACAATATTTTATAATGATTCCGCAGGGTTAGAAGCGTTGGGGCAGTCTTCCTGCGGAGTATTTTCGTTCATCATATTCATCATTTCCATCATTTGAGAGTACATTTCGATATTTTCTTTCATATTTTTCATCTGTTCCATCATTTCACGGCCTTCTTGCGGCAGATAGTCTTCGATTTCGCACAGGATTTCTTCAAAATCTATTTTAGAATTGTTGCAATAGTGATAACCGGGAGTGTTGTTGTGTTGCCTGCTTTTTTGCATACAAATATTCAGTTCCATATATTTTATCAGCATGGCAATCATTGGGCGTTGTCCTTCGTCCATAAAAAAAGAGATGATTTTAAGCATATTTAAATTGTCATTACTGTAAAAATTATCAAAAATGCGGGCTTTGTCTTCTTTTAAACGTTCCATAGGCATTAAATCCTTTCGAAATATTTTATGAAGAAAAGACGCCTTCTATGACAAGGTATAAAAAGTGTAAAGAAAAACAAAACCTGTATATGTAAATTGTAAGAGTGGGCTAAAAAAACATACTGCGGCGGATAGAAACCGCCGCAGACTCAGAATAAGTATGTTGTCAATTTGTGTCAGTAGATTAGCAGAAAGAATTTCCGTTGCCACAGCAGCATAAAAGTAAGATAATCCAAAGACAATCACAGCCACCGTTGTTATTGCCGCAAGAGTTGCCGAAACCACCCTTGTTACCGCAACAGCATAAAAGGATGATAATCCAGATAATGCTGCTGCAGGAGTTGTTGGAATGTCCGCAAGAATTGTTGCAATCACAAGAGGTGTTGCATCCACACTGAAGATCGCTCATTTTTTTTGCCTCCAAAAAACTTTTTATGGTTTAGCATATGATGTAGGGCTTGGTTTTGTTGCCTGTTTTTTAAAATATAGTCTGAAAAAACAAAAAAATATATTTTTTATACAATATCTTGTAAAAATACTTGTAAAAATTGCGAGATATAGTAAAATAGAATATGATGAAATTATTATAGGCATATTGTGTGCAAAGGACGAAAGCAGTGGCAAGTGAAAGAAGAATAATAGGCGGTCATCGCTTTGCCAATGAGGCAGATTTTAAGGCTGCAGAACGTGATTTGGTTAAAATTGAAGAAATTAAAAAGAAGATAGATTTAAACGATTCGAAATCTATTGAAGGGTTGTACAATGATTTGCAGACCGGTCAGATTGTTTTTGAGTCAGTGATTGGTCAGGAATTTGATGATGAAATATACGAGGCTTATGTAAACATTCGCGACGGAAAGGCGGTTGATAATAAAGTGACAACCGATAAAATGGCGCGAAAAGTCGGAAACACCGGTAAAGGATATAAGAGCGATAAAGGCAGTAAGCAGGATAAAGATAGTAAGCACAATAAAGCTAAATCGAAAAAGACAATTTCTTTAGACGATTTCGATGAGGATATGCAGGAGCAGATTCTTAAGGAATTAAAGAAGAAAGAGCGCATCAGAAGATATATTTTGATTACCTGCGGAACACTGGCAATCGGATGCCTTACATATTTTGGCGTATATGAGTTTATGTCAGCGAGAACTGAGAAGGATGCGCAGGAACTTGCAAGTGCAATCAAGGAAGAGGAAAGTTTTGTACCCCCTGTCAGCAGTGAGGACGATAAGTATTATGCGCAGCTGACTGAAACGGAAGAAGGCGTTCCGGAAGTCTTATATAAGTACGAAGATTTATATAATCAGAATAAAAGTCTAATAGGATGGGTCAAAATTGCCGATACAGTAATTGATTACCCTGTAATGCAGACGGTAAACAACGAATATTACCTGGATCATAATTTTAACCAGGAGTATGATAAGAACGGTTCAATTTTTATGGATGCGTCTTGCAGTGTATATCCGAGAAGTACGAATTTAATTATATACGGACATCATATGAAGTCCGGTAAAATGTTCGGCGGTCTGCAAAAGTATCAGAATGAGTCCTACTACAAAGAACATAAATACATTCAGTTTGATACGATTTATGAAGAAGGCACTTACGAAGTAATGTTTGTTTTTCGTGATAAGGTGTATTCACAGGAAGATGTTAATTTCAAGTATTATGAGTTTATAGACGCCAATTCGGAAGAGGAATTTAATTCTTATATGGATGAGATGGCAGCGATTTCGTACTATGATACCGGCGTTGTTGCGCAGTATGGTGATCAGTTGTTGACTTTATCAACTTGTGATTATCAGCAAAGCAACGGACGTTTTGTGGTAGTGGCGAGAAGAGTTGAAGAGTAGGGTTTATATTTTACGAAGAATTCGTGGAAGACGGATATTTAAGACGAGTTAGATATTTTAGATAAAAGCAGAATTATGCGACAGTCTTACATAAGGAGGACTTGAAATGAGTAATACCAAAAAAGGAAAGAGAAAGCTTAGCAACAGAATGAAAAAAGCAATCCGCACAACTTTGGGCGGAATCTTTTTGACGACTGCTGTTGTGGTGGCTTTGATACCCCAGAAAGAAACGGAAGCTGCCGGCGGAACACCGCAGGTTACGGTAAGTGCGTCTGACAGCAGTATTCCTATTATTGATGACCAGGATACTATATATACTACCGGTGACGGTATGTTTCAGTTTGCTTATGTTGAAAAGGGCAGCGGTGGTGATAAAGTTGCCGTTATCGTAGGTTATGACTATGAGCGTTCTTTGGACCAGGGTGTTTTAACGATTCCCAATACAGTAGATGCGTATGTTAAGTATACTCATGCGCAAGGTACTGCGGGCGGTTATGTTGCGGTAGGAAAAAGCGGTAATATTTTGTATTATCCGGTGTATCGTACTGAAATTCAGAAACAGCCTACAGGGGAAGTTGACGAAGAAGATAATCCGATTATGGAAGATGTTGAGGTTCAGGTTTTAGATAGATATGACCCTTGTCTTTATTCGACTTTTGAACAGTGGTACTACAATGCAGATGGTACGGTTAGAGATCCGAAAGACTTTTATTATGATTCTAAACCAAGCTCTACGGCTAATACTTTAGACGAGTATTTGCCGACCACTGATGAAATTTATCAGAGAATTCAGCATGCTACCGTAGCATATATTTCAAGTCAGCATGTTATAAAAGAAGGAGATACATGGGTATTAGATGATACTCCTAATGTTGGTATTTTCTCTAAGGCTACCAATATTACTACCTTAAAAACCGGTGGTGATTTGCTTGGTATTGGCGATTATGCTTTTTATGAGTGTGCATCTTTGCAGGGTATTGAGCTTGGTGATGGTGCCAATACAATCGGTAATTATGCTTTTGCAAATTGCGTTAACTTAAAATATGCAAACTTCCCTACCAATTCAAGTATTAAGTCTCTTGGTGATCATGCATTCTATAATTGCCGTAGTCTTGAAAAATTTACGATGCCCGTTGCGGTTACCAAGATTGGTGACTCTGCATTTGAAGGTTGTGCGGGTATGACGGAAATTGATTTGAATGCCAACGGACAACAGGTATTGTTACAGCAGGTAGGACCTGACGTGTTTAAGAATTGTACTTCGCTGGAATGTTTGATTTTCCCTGAATATTTTAGTCAGGATTTTGACATCGCATGGATTGAAGGGGATACTTCGCTGAAATATATTAAAATTCCGAATCCGAATATGCAAATGGTAGCGAAAGAAGATGTGACTTTTGAGAAATTAATGTCGCAGTTGCCGGCGGAATTCTATTTTGAAGGTCCTGCTGAGTCTAAAATTCATGATATTTCTAAGACTAACAGTTATGCATTTAAGTATCTTGATGAAGAAATCTATGAAAAGGTTGTTAACGCTACAGGAGATGCAGGAAGCGGACAGAGTGTATTCCGTGTAAATAATTTTAACGAGTTAATCTATTTTTATATGGATGATACTGTGAAGCAAATTGATATTCCGGGTATTATCGGACCTTATAAAATTACGGTCATCGGAAGCGACAGTTTCCAGGCAAATCACAGATTGACAAAGATTACTATTCCTTCAACCATTACAGAGATTCAGGATAATGCGTTTAAGGGATGCCATGCACTAAAGGATGTTATCTTTGAAGAACCGATTTCGTTGACTACAATTGGAGACGGTGCTTTTGATACACAGGTAATTGATCCTATTTTGGATACTTGTACATTGGACGCTAAGCCTGTATTAACATTTACTGCACCGGCAGAAGAAGGAAGTGCGCCTTTTGATTATGCAATGAATTCTGCAAATAACATTAATACCGGTAGCCAGGAATTGACCTATATTACATTTTATACAGGTTGGCCCAGTAACTTAACCATTCAGTATAATCCGGATAAAGGAACCAATGAGTTGGTGGATTATCCCAAGAAGTTAAGTGAGTTAAAGACTACTTATACAATCACGGAGTATCCTTATATTACAACAGAAAATGCAGAAGCTGCACAGACAGCATATGATGCATATAAGAGTGGTAAAGCATTATCACAGGATCAGATTGATATTATTAATTCTGTACTGAATATTACATTGCCCACAGGTGTACAGTCTATTAAAGAAGGTATTTTTTCAGGTAAAGATGCAAATGGTGTAGATGTTGCCGGTGAAAGTGCTAATACGGAAATTAAAACAATTACCATGAATGGTTTGGATGAAATTGATCCGTATACTTTTATGGGATGCAGTAGTTTGATTGGTGCGTATGTAAACGGAGATACATCAAAATTAGGCGATTACGCATTTAAAGACTGCGAGAAACTTGAAGATGTTGATATTTTAAGTCCGTTGGAAGAGTACGGTATCAGACCTTTTAAGGGCTGTAGTGCTTTGACTCATGTAGAATTTGGAAACAATCCGAATTATACCTGTGATCAGGCGGTTGTTTACGGAACTGCAAATGGTAGTAAAACTTCTCTTTTGGAAGTACTCGAGCCCAGAGGTTTAAGTTATGGTACCGGTACATTGACGAAACAGGAATTGGAAGGAATTACAGCAATAGCAGAACAGGCTGCTATGGACTGTAACGGTATTTTATCTGCTGATTTTTCTACCAGTAAGATTACAGAGTTACCTGTTTCCGTATTTGAAAATACTGAGAATTTATATTCCGTTATTTTACCGGAAACAACCCGTAAGATTGCAAAACATGCATTTAGAAACAGCAATATCAGATATTTGGAAATTCCCAAAACATTAAGCGTTATTGATAATGCCGCGTTTGAAGAAGATCCTCAGACCATTACATTCTATTGTGAGGCTGATAGTCCGGCTGCAGATTATGCAAGCAATTTCAGCAATATTGTAGTGTCTGATAAACCTGTAACATTTAAGGTTACATTTTATGATGATGATGCAGTTACTGTTCTGGATACGGTAGAGGTGCCGGCAGGAGGTAATGCAGAAACACATATTATTCCTACAAAGGCAGGATATGTCTTTAAGGGATGGATGCCTAATCCGGTAGGCGTTATGGAAGATATGAAGACCTACGCTACCTATGTGCCGGAAGGTGAAGTGACATATACCGTGCAGTTTGTGGACCATGACGATAAAGTTTTAAGTACACAGGTTGTGCCTCAGGGTGGTACTGCGGTAACTCCTGTAAGCCCTGAAAGAACAGGTTATAAGTTTACCGGTTGGAGACCTTCATTCTCTAACGTACAGGATGACTTAACCATTTATGCACAGTATGAGAAGATTACAACAAACGCAGGTGACGGCACCACAGGTGATGGTACAGGCAATGGAACCGGTAATGGAACCGGAAACGGCAACGGAACAAACAACGCGACACTTTATACTTTGACTGTTGTTGGTGGTAGCGGTAGCGGAAGTTATGCGTCAGGTGCCAATGCAATTTTACTTGCTGATAATCCGCCCAGTGGTAAAGTCTTTGATAAGTGGGTAACCGAAACACAGGGTGTAACCATTGCTTCAGCAAGCACGGCAGCAACAACCTTGACTATGCCGGCGTCTAATTTGACCGTGACAGCTACTTATAAGGATGCGCCTTCTTCAGGTAATTCCAATAACAATAACAATGGTTCAAATAATAATGGCGGCTCGACAACAGTAATTACTAAGCCTAATACATCGGTAACAATTGATAAACCCGGTATCCCGAATAAAGACAGTGCGTCAGCTTCTGTAAGCGGTTCAACAGATAATTTTATCTTAAAGATTACAGAAAGCGCTTATGCGAAAGAACAGGTAAAAGAGGCATTAGAGGAAGAATACGGCGATTTGGATGACATTCGTTACTTCCCGATGGATATTTCTCTTTATGATTCTACCGGAACCAAGAAAGTAGAAAACACGGATTCTTTACGTGTGACAGTAACCCTTCCGATTCCGGAAGATTTGGTAAAATATGCCGGAAATAATAAAGTTGGTTATGTTGTAAACGGTAAGCTTGTAAAGATTTCGCCGAAGTTTACAACCATTAACGGTGTACCTTGCATTACATTTGTTGCACCTCATTTTTCACCCTATGTGATTTATGCGGATACTTCAGATTTGAGTGCAGGAACAGTATTGGATTCAACACCCAAGACCGGTGACGGAATTGCGCCGAAGTGGTTCTTATCTATGGGATTGGCGGCTGTGGCTGTATTCCTCTTTGTGAAGAAAGATAAGAAGCGAGTAGCAAAGTAAAAAAAGATATAGTATTCATTTCAGCACCTTTTGCGGGTGCTGAAATACTATTTTAAAATGTAAAAATGAAAGGAGGTCAAAGCAGATGAAAAAAAGATTTGTAATCAGTGCAGTAGCGGTTGTATTGCTTGTTTTGACCTTTTCTTTTGTTTTGGCAGGCCAGAACCGTGGCTTGGCCGGCAGTGAAAAAGAAGCGTTCCAGATGGACGGAACAACGCTGATGAAGTATATGGGCAGTTCCGAAGTGGTTTATGTGCCTGATTCGGTGCGAGTCATTGGATATGGTGCTTTTGAGGACAACGATTATATCAAAAAGGTTGTTTTGCCTGCCCGTTTGGAAACCATTGAATATAATGCGTTTGCGGAATGCGACAATCTTTTGGAGATTGATATTCCGGATTCCGTGACCAAGATTGGTTCAGCGGCTTTTGCAAACTGTAAATCACTTAGCGATGTTTATATTGGTAAAAGTGTGGAAGAATTAGGTTCCGGTATTTTTGCGGGCTGTTCTTCGTTAAAAGATTTGGACGTCAGCACCAAGAGTACAACTTTGACGTGTTTGGACAGTGTACTGATGAGTGCGGACCGAACATTTATTTATCAGATGTTGCCGGGACGCGAAGAACCCTTTTATATCATGAATGAAAGAGTGGAAGAAATCGGTCAGTATGCGTTCTGGGGATGTAATAATTTAGAACACGTTATTTTATCCGATAAAATCCAGGTTATTTCGCCCTATGCATTTTCAAATGCATCAAAACTGAAATCAGTTTCGATGTCATTTGCGGTGACTGAAATTAAAATGAAGGCTTTCGAGGATTGTGTCAGCTTGGAACAGATTTATATTCCGGATTCCGTGACCAAGATTCACGATACGGCTTTTGACGGTTGTTCCAAAGTGTTCTTTTATACGGATGAAGGCACCTACGGAAGTAAATTTGCTTCGGAAAAAGATATGAGTGCGTCAACTACACCGATTTACAGTCTCTCTTATGCAGAGGATGTAAAAGAAGACTATTACGAAGCAATCAAAGAAGAAAAAGAGAAGTCTGAGCAGGAAGAGAATGCGCCCAAGCCTGTTGAAATAGGCCCTGATGTGATGGGATATACAACTTTAGTAGGTAATAATGCAGTAATTCTTATGGACAGCGCCGGCGGAAAGGTTATTTCCGGTGCAAATGCACAGGCGAATGATGATTTAAAAGAGATGTCTGATAAGGGTGTTATTGAAGCGAATGCCTTTTACGGCGCGGACACTTTAGATGATGTATCAATACCTAAAGGCGTTACGGAAATCGGTAAATTTGCTTTCGCCCGAAGCAGTGTAACAAGCGTGGACATTCCGGAAGGTACTACAAGTATTGGCTATGCAGCCTTTTACCATTGTGATGATTTGGAAGATGTGGAAATTCCGGCCAGCGTAACGTATATCGGCGATAAGGCTTTCGAGCATACTGCCTGGTTGGAAGATTGGTATGCGAATGGCGAAGGCGATTATTTGATTGTAGGAGACGGTGTTTTACTCGCCTATAAAGGTGAACCCGGAGCTTACAGAAAGCCGTCCAATGTAAAATATGTGGCGTGTGAGACGCCGTAAAATAAAAGAGAAGTGCGATTTTAACAGGAACCTTGATATAGGTTCCTGTTTTTATGTATTTGTAAAAAATTTTTCTGCACCTAAGAAATATCAAAAAATGAATTGAAATATAAATAAAACTGAAAGAAACATTTGACTTTATAAGCGCAGATGTTTAAAATGAAACACGGTGAATTATAAGAATTTGGATAAAAGTCCAAAGCCTGTTTAGAGAAGCAGGCAGAAACGGAGGACAAAATGAGCGAACACGAACACTTTCAGAACCGACAGGTCACAATGAATCCCAAGAATAACCTTCTTCAGATTGAAGAACATATGTATATCTTGGATGATGTGTCCAAACCCAATGTATTTAGAAATATGTTTCCTTATTCTGAGGTACCTAAGATTCCTTTTAACGACCGAATCGTGCCTCACAATATGCCGAAGGAAATTTGGATTACAGATACCACTTTCCGCGATGGACAGCAGTCCAGAGCACCTTATACTACAGAACAGATTGTTACCATTTATGATTACTTACATAAGTTAGGTGGTCCCAATGGTATGATTCGCGCCAGTGAATTCTTCCTTTACAGCAAGAAGGATCGTGATGCGGTATACAAATGTATGGAACGCGGTTATCAGTTCCCTGAAGTAACCAGCTGGATTCGTGCAAGTGAGCAGGATTTTAAGCTTGTAAAAGAAATCGGTATGAAAGAAACCGGTATTTTGGTAAGCTGTTCCGATTATCATATTTTCTTAAAATTAAAAATGACAAGAAGTCAGGCGCTTAATCATTACTTAAATGTCATCAGACAGTGCTTGGATGAGGGTATCAGCCCCAGATGTCATTTGGAAGACGTTACAAGAGCAGATATCTATGGTTTCGTTGTTCCTTTCTGTATGGAACTTATGAAATTAATGGAAGAGTACAAGATTCCTGTTAAAATTCGTCTTTGCGATACCATGGGCTACGGTGTTAACTATCCCGGTGCGGTAATTCCCCGAAGCGTTCAGGGTATTATCTATGCTATTCATGTAAATGCAGGCGTGCCTCATCACTTGTTAGAGTGGCACGGACACAATGACTTTTATAAGGCGGTTTCTAACTCAACCACAGCATGGCTTTATGGTTGTGCAGGTATTAATACTTCATTGTTCGGTATCGGTGAAAGAACCGGTAACACACCTTTGGAAGCTATGGTATTTGAATATGCACAGCTTAAGGGTGGCTTAAACGGTATGGATACTACAGTTATTACTGAGCTTGCTGAGTACTATGAGAAGGAATTAGGCTATGAAATTCCGCCTATGACACCTTTTGTTGGTAAGAACTTCAACGTAACAAGAGCTGGAATTCATGCAGACGGTTTATTGAAAAATGAAGAAATTTACAATATCTTTGATACCGAGAAATTCTTAGGAAAGCCTGCTTGTTGTGCAGTGTCAAATACATCCGGACTTGCGGGAATCGCACATTGGATGAACACCTATTACCGCTTAAAAGGAGAGGCACAGGTAGACAAGAAGGACGAAATCGTTGTTAAGGTAAAAGACTGGGTTGATGTACAGTACGCGGAAGGCCGTGTTACCGTAATGACTGATGAAGAGTTGGATGTTCAGATTAAAGCATTCTGTGAAGAAATGCACATTCCGGTTTATGTAAGATAATAAATGTTGTTACGTAATAAATTATAAGGTAAAATGTTTTATAGAGTTTTTATAATAAGCTAGTAGTTGATTTTAAACTTAAAATATAAGGAGACTGATATGGAAAAGATTAAAATGATTACACCTCTTGTCGAAATGGACGGAGATGAGATGACCAGAATTCTTTGGCAGATGATTAAGGATGAACTTTTACTTCCTTACATTGATTTAAAGACAGAGTACTATGACTTAGGTCTTGAGCACAGAAACGAAACAGACGATCAGGTTACCATTGATTCTGCCAATGCAACTATGAAATATGGCGTAGCTGTTAAGTGTGCAACCATTACACCTAACGCTGCAAGAATGACAGAATATGACTTAAAAGAAATGTGGAAGAGCCCCAACGGAACCATTCGTGCTATGCTTGACGGTACCGTATTCCGTGCTCCCATCGTTGTAAAAGGTATCGAACCCTGCGTTCGCAACTGGAAGAAGCCCATTACCATTGCAAGACATGCATATGGTGATGTATACAAGAATACTGAAATGAAGATTGACGGACCCGGTAAGGCTGAATTGGTATTTACTGCAGATGATGGTACTGTAACCAGAGCAACCATCCAGAATTTTGACAGAGCAGGTATCATTCAGGGACTTCACAACATTGATGATTCCATCGGAAGCTTTGCAAGAGCATGCTTTAACTATGCACTTGATACCAAGCAGGACTTGTGGTTTGCAACCAAGGATACCATTTCTAAGAAGTACGACCATAATTTCAAGGATATTTTCCAGGAAATCTATGATGCGGAATATAAGACCAAATTCGAAGAAGCAGGCATTACTTACTTCTATACCTTGATTGATGATGCGGTAGCACGTGTCATGAAGGCTGAAGGCGGATTTATTTGGGCATGCAAAAACTATGACGGTGACGTTATGTCTGATATGGTAAGTTCTGCATTTGGTTCACTTGCGATGATGACTTCCGTTCTTGTATCACCCAGCGGTGTATACGAGTATGAAGCTGCTCACGGAACCGTTCAGAGACATTACTACAAACACTTAAAAGGCGAAGAAACTTCAACTAACTCTGTAGCAACTATTTTTGCTTGGACAGGTGCATTAAGAAAACGTGGTGAGTTAGATAATACTCCTGAATTATGTGCATTTGCTGACAAGTTGGAGCGAGCAACCCTTAAGACAATCGAAGATGGTAAAATGACCAAGGATTTGGCATTGATTACATCTTTAGAGAATGTTACGACTTTGAACAGCCAGGATTTCATTAAGGCTATTCGTGAAACCATGGATGCGATGTAAGAAATAAATAAATAAAGTAACAATATAAAATGAGCAGTGCGGATATTTTGGCTTCCGCGCTGCTTGTTTTTTTATTGGAAAAGAGCTTGACAATCAAGTTCTTTATTAATTATAATATGTTTAGCTACTAAACAACATTAAGGAGGAAGGTTATGCGTTTCCTTGAAGATGCCTATCGTTTAATCAATAAGTATAATCAAAAAGCAAAGACTGCCAGACATTATGGCACAGAGGATTGGTTATATTCCGCAGAGGTTCATATGATTGAATTGATTGGTTCTTATGGAGTCATCACAACCACAAAATTGGCAGAAAAATTGGGTATTACCAAAGGTGCTATATCGCAAATAACCCGAAAATTATTGGAGAAGAATTTAATTGTTAAAAATCCGTCCGCTGAGAGAAGCAATGAAGTGCTGATTTCTCTGACAGATAAAGGGAGAATTGTTTATTCTTATCATCAGAGTATGCATGAAAAAATGTTAAATAAAATTGATTCTGCACTATCTGATTTAGCGGATGAGGAAAAGATGGTAATGGATAAGATTATTCAAATTATAGATGAATCGTTAAATGAAATATAGGAGGAACAAATTTATGAAATTTAACGTGTTTGGAGAAAAAAGTAATCCTGTTGTGGTAATGTTGACCGGTTCTTTTTGTCCCGGAGAATGTTTGGATTATATTTACTCGCGAATGAAATATTATTACATCATAGTTCCTACATATAACGGACATTACAAAGATTCCAAAGACTTTACTACAAGACAAAATGAAGCATCTGAAATTAAAAAACATCTTCAGAATCTGGGAATTAAAAAGATTCACATGATTTATGGACAATCCATGGGAACTGAAATAGGAATGGAGCTTTATAGGCAACTTTATGATGAAGGAATTACGGTATGTAATTTGTTTTTTGACGGTGCACCTATGATTCGTTTGTCATGGGCATATAAGGCATTTATGCGGTTTAAATTCAGCATGATGATTAAAATGTTTAGAGATAAGTCTTTAGAAGAAGCTATGAATATGAAGTTTTTAAAGAAATTTGCCGGAAATAAAATCAATAGTTTAAAACCGATGATAGAGTCTTTGGTAACGATAGCACCATATCTGACAAAGAACTCGCTTAAAAATGAAGTGGAATGTTGCTATACATTTGATTTTCCTGCATTAGATGAAGTCATGCAGAAACACACCTATTTCTTTTACGGAGAAGATGAAAAAGCGTATAAAACATGCTATAAACTTGTAAAAAAGGCATATCCGCATGCAAATTATCGTATAGAGAAAGGTCACGGACATATGACGTATTCTTGTGAATATACCGATGAATATGTTGATTGGCTAAAAAATATTATTGAAGCAAAGTAAACTTTTAATCTTGCAAATAAAAAGAGACTGTTTTATTTATCTGACAAAACGGTCTCTTTTTTATTTAATCATATTAAAAGTATTTCTTATTCTTCACTTAATTCTTCCCACAACTCATATAATTCATCTAACTTATTCTGCGCGGCATCGCATTCTTTGCATAACTCCTGCAGTTTAACAGAATTAGATGCAATTTCTGGTTTGGACATTTCTTCCTGTAATTGTGCAATTTTACTTTCCAGTTCTTCAATTTCTTTCTCGGTTTTGGCGAGTTGGTTTTCGCGTTTTCTCTTTGCTGCTTGTAATTCTTTTTGTTTAGCCCAATCCAGTTTTGCTTCGGTTTGGATGTTATCGTTTGAATTAGAAGTGGCAGACGCAGAACTGTTTAATGTTGTGACAGAAACATTTGCTGTACCATTATTTGCGGTTGCAGAACTGCCTTTAGTCATATAATCCGCCGAACGTTCCGTATCTTGTGACGATTTCTCAAGGAAATAATCGTAATCACCCTGATAGGAAGTAACCTTACAACTGTCCAAATGCAGGATTCTGCTGGCGGTACGATTGATAAAATATCGGTCATGGGATACATATAAAACGGTTCCTGTATACGCATTCAAAGCTTCTTCCAATACTTCCTTAGACACCATATCCAAATGGTTGGTAGGTTCGTCCAGGATTAAGAAATTCGCACCGGAGAGCATAAGCTTTGCCAAAACAACACGACCGCGTTCGCCACCGCTTAAAGAGCGGATAGGCTGGAAGACCTCGTCGCCCGTAAACAGAAAGGCTGCAAGGACATTACGTATTTCAGTTTGTGTGAGCCTGGGATAAGTATCTGAAATTTCATCAAATACAGTTTTGTTTTCGTCTAAAACCCTGCTTTGCTGGTCGAAGTAACCAATTGTTACATTTGTACCGAGTTTTACATCGCCATTGTCAGCTGCAATTAAGCCGTTGATGATTTTAAGGATGTTTGTTTTACCGGTACCGTTTTGGCCGATTAATGCAATATGTTCGCCACGTTTTATTTCGAAAGATACATTACTAAAAAGTGTTCTGTCGCCGTAGGATTTAGCAAGGTTTTCAACGGCCAATACATCATTTCCGCTGGTTATGGTGGGAGAGAGGGTAAACTGCATATCTGCCCGTTCTTCCACAGGTTTATCAATGCGTTCGATGCGGTCCAATAATTTCTGACGGCTGTCGGCGCGTTTGACTGACTTTTCGCGGTTGAAGGAGCGGAGTTTCGTAATAACTTCTTCCTGGTGCTTGATTTCACGCTGTTGATTTTCATAGGCTGCAAGACGGGACTGTAACCAGACTTCCTTCTTCGCAATGAAATCTTCGTAATTTCCTTCGTAACATAAGGAATTGCCGGCTTCGATTTCTACAACCTTGCTCACGATTTTATTGATAAAATAGCGGTCGTGGGAAACTACGAGAACCGCACTTTTAACATTTAAAAGATAGTTTTCAAGCCAGCGTACCGATTCGATATCCAGATAGTTAGTGGGTTCGTCCAAAAGGATTAAGTCAGGTTTTTCAAGAAGGATACGCCCCAAAAGAAGTCTTGTGCGTTCGCCACCGCTTAAGGTGGAAACAGGTTTGTTGAAATCTTCCTCCTTAAACTGAAGTCCGCGTAAAATACCCTGAATATCGCTTTTATAGGTATAACCGCCTGCCAAGTCGAATGCATGCATTTTATCATGATATGCCTTCATATGCGCATCCAAAGTTTCTTCGGTCAGATGCTTCATTTCTTCTTCCATCCGGCGAAGGGTATCTTCCATACGAATAACATCTGCTTTGACAACGAGAAGTTCATCGTACACTGTATTGGTGGAAGTGTAGTCGTGATGCTGTGAAAGATAGCCGATGGATGCGTCCTTTTTAATGGCAACTTCGCCATCATCTGCATCAAGTTCCTTGGTAATAATGTGAAAAAGAGTGGTTTTTCCGGCACCGTTATTACCGATTAAAGCCACTTTCTCGTGATCATTTATATGAAAAGTTACTTTTTTCAACACGTCCTTGTCACCGAAGGATTTGGAAATGTTCTGACAGGATAAAATCATTTTGGTTCTCCGATTTTTTTTCGTTAAATTTAAGTTGTTATATTTGTGTAAAAAATGCGTAAAGCATTAATTTTTGGCATATGAAAATTTTCTTTTATTCAAGCACACAAAAGATTATAGGATATTTTGTGAAAAAAAGCAAAGAGAATAGAATTTTATGTGCAATTAACAGGGAAGTATGTTATAATATTAACGATTATGCTTTGAGACAAGTAATTTTACAAACGAGGAATGGAAAATAACTATGTTTAATGAAAAAATACCTTTTATTTTTATCAGTTATTCGCATAAAGATTCAGATAGGGTTTGCCCGATCATCGAACGATTGAAAAAAGAAGGATTCAATGTTTGGTATGACGATGGTATTGAGCCCGGATCTGAATGGGATGAGAACATTGCGAACCATATTTCGCAGTGTGGTTATTTTATTGCGTTTATTAGTGAGAATTATTTGGGTTCCAGCAATTGCAAGGATGAATTGAATTTTTCAAGAGATTTGGATAAAGACAGATTGCTTGTGTATTTGGAAGAAGTGGCTTTGTCCGGTGGTATGGCAATGCGTATGAATCGAAATCAGGCAATTTATTGGGATAAATGTGAAGATAAGGAAAAGGCTTATCAGAAGCTTTTTTCAGCGGTAGGGATTGAGAAAACAAGAATATTTATTCCGAAACCGGTGGAAGAGACTGTATCTGTACAACAACCGGTTCCTCAGCCTACTGTAGCACAACCAGTGCCAGCACAACAGCCTGTACCCCAGCCTGTGGCACAGCAAAGACCGATGCAGCAACCGGCACCACAGCCTGTAGCACAACCGAGATCGATGCAACAGCTGGTATCACAGCCTGTAGCACAACCGAGACCGATGCAACAGCCGGTATCACAGCCTGTAGCACAGCCCAGACCTGCGCAACAACCGGTATCACAGACCGTGGCACAACCCGGACCTGTGCAACAGCCGGTATCACAGCCAAGGTCTGTACAGCAACCGGCAGCACAGCAAAGATCTGCGCAACAGCCGGCACCTCAACCCGTAGCACAGCAAAGACCTGTGCAGCAACCGGTGCCTCAACCCGTAGCACAGCCTAGGCCTGCGCAGCAACCGGTGCCTCAGCCTACAACACAGCCTAGACCTGCGCAACAACCCGTAACGTCTAAAAATGCCCCTAAAAAATCAAACGGTTTAAAGATTGGTTTAATTATCGGCGGTATTATTTTAGCATTATTGCTTGTAGGCTTTGTTTCTGTCATGATTCTAATTGTTATAGGTAGTAGCGCTTCGTCAGGGAATAATGTTGTAATTGAAGAAGATGCTACCGCAAATGACTTGCTTCCTTTGGCAGAAGACGGAAATGCAGATGCAATGTACCGTTTGGGTGAGATCTATTTTTATGGTGAAAACGGTGCAGAAATTGATTATGACAAGAGTTTGTACTGGATGAACAAAGCTGCAGATGAAGAACATTATGATGCTTTAAAGTTTTTAATGTTTATGTATAATGTGGAAGCATCACCATACGAATTTGATTTTGCAAAATCCGTTGAATTTGCAGAGAGAGTACTGGAACAGAATCCGGAAGATTCAAATGCAATGTTTACGATTGGATATTGTTATTCTGTTGGTGGGTATGGTATTGAGGTGGATTATGAAGAGGCTGTAAAATGGTATACCAAAGCTGCCGAGTTAGGCGAACCGGATGCGATGTATAATTTGGCACTGTGTTATTATTATGGCTATGGTGTGGAAGTGGACCAGGAAAAGTTTGATATGTGGATGCAGGCATATGAAGAGGCAACCGGAAACTAAGTTGAAACTGTCGTATGTTTGCTGGCATATTTTTTGAAAGGTAGAAGTTAAATGGCAAATATTTTTCTAAGTCATAGTACAATTGATGGAGAACTGGCGAATTATATCTGCGAATCATTCGAGAGCAGAGGTTTGTCCTGCTGGATTGCGCCACGTAATATCAGACCCGGCGAGGACTGGGCATCAAGTATTACGAATGCCATATCGGAGGCGGATGTATTTTTCATCCTTTACAGCAAGCATTCCATTAAGTCTTCACAGTGTGCGAAGGAAATCGGAATTGCTGACCGTAAGAAGAAATATATTATCCCATATAAAATTGACGATACTGAGCCGGAGGGTGCTTTTGACTATTATTTGACCGGTTGCCAATGGTTTATTATTGACCCTTCCACCGGTGAATATAAAATGGACGAACTGTGCGATGCGATTAAGGGTGTTATTCTGCAAAAAAATGATGAAGAGCAGCAACTCGCTGAGATTGTTCCCGTGCAGAACAATGTTTCGGATGTACGGCCTGAAGTAGTGTTGTCACAAAGTGCCCAAGTAAAGGTGAATCAGGATGTGATACCGGTACAAAACACACGGGCAACGGTAAAATCTGAGGTAAAACCTTCACAAACTGTCGAGCCAAGAATTAAAACGGATATGCTTGTTTCTCAAAGTGCTCCCAAAGTTGTAATAAAAGAAATTGTATCTGAGAAAAAAAACGAAAGAGCAGAAAAAACAGTTCAAAGAAGAACGACTTCCGTAAAAACGCAAAAAACTACCCGTAAACGCACAAAAGCCCAGAAGGAAAGAAGAAATCTTTTGATCGGCGGAATTTGTGTGCTTGCATTGATTTGCATAGTCGGTGTGATTGGTATTACGGCTGTTATCAGAAGTGTAACCGGAAATGAGACAGTTTCATCAGAATCGGGCGGTCTATTTAATAATTCTAACAAAACTACTCCGGCAAAATATTTCGAATATAAGGAAGTCGACGGATACATCATTGTTATGAGTTATACGGGAACGGATGGTAATGTTGTAATTCCTTCCGAGATTGACGGTAAAAAGGTTATGGCCCTTGGCGGAAAAATCTTTTTCTGTAACGAATTTGTTACTTCCGTAGAATTACCTGAGACAATTGTGGAAATTCCGACCTATGCGTTTTATAAATGTACTAATTTAGAGAAAGTCGTGATTCCGGAAGGTGTAAAGTTTATCGGGATGCATGCGTTTGAAGAGTGCACAAGTTTAACTGCGGTTCAAATTCCTGACAGTGTTGTTACAATCGGAGATTTTGCTTTTTGTAAATGTACCAACCTTTCGGATGTTAAGATGTCAGGAAATGTACAAAGTATCGGTATGTATTCATTTTCAAACTGTGAAACATTGAGTACAATTGCATTACCCGATACATTGGTTTCTGTGGGAGATATGGCATTTGCTTATTGTACTTCAATGAAGGAAATAACAATACCTGTAGGAATCGAGTCAATTTCAGCAAATGCATTTAGTGGTTGTCAGGATATAACAGTATATTATGATGATGCAAGCTATACGAATGATATTTCGGCGATTGTTGAACAGTTGTCGGAAGAGTAATATTTTAGATTCTTTAAGAAGATAGTGTATACACATAAATGCTAGAGTGTAATAGTAGGAGGCCTTATATGACAGACAAAGGTATTTCCCAGGCGGTCATCGCAAGATTGCCCCGGTATTTCAGATTTTTGGGCGATTTAAAAGAAGAAGGCGTGGAACGTATTTCCTCCCAGGAACTAAGTAAGAGAATGGGAATTACTGCGTCCCAAATCCGACAGGATTTTAATCATTTTGGCGGATTCGGACAGCAGGGATACGGCTATAATGTAGATTATCTTTATAATGAAATTGCGAAAATTCTTGGATTGGATAAAAAACATAACCTGATTATTATCGGTTCCGGTAATTTGGGACAGGCCCTTGCAAATTATGTTAGTTTCGAGAAGCGTGGTTTCTTAATTAAGGGTATGTTTGATAATAATCCTGCGTTGCAGGGCAAACAGGTTCGTGGAATGGAAATTCGTCCTACGGATGAGATAGAGTCTTTTATCAAGGAAAATAATATTGATATTGCTGTATTAACCGTTCCGAAGACCGGTGCGACCGAGATTGCCAAAAAGCTTGTAAAATGCGGTATTCGCGGTATTTGGAATTTCGCCCATGTGGATTTAGACGTTCCTTCGGATGTAACGGTTGAGAATGTACATTTGTCGGACAGCTTAATGAAATTATCGTATAAAATTAATTGTAAAAATGAATAAAATCAGTAGAATAATTCCTTGTTTTTATAAAATTAAACGTTTAAAAGACGAAGGAATAAGAAAGAAGGCGTGATTATGTCACGAAGAGAAGAAGTTTATGTTTCTGCCTTAAGTGGCAAAAAAATTCCGATTTTAACCTTGGACCACAAGTGGCATCAGTTGTTTAACCAGGTGCATACCACAACTTCAATTAAGAAAGCGGAGGAAGAACTGAATACACTGTTGAAACAACAGGGTAAAATCAATACCGAAACGAAAGATATTAAGAAAATCAAGAACCGTTTGATGGATGAAATCGTAAAGATGATGGAAGATGCGGATGATCCTGAAACAGCAAAAAAGATTGAAGAAAATAAGCGTCTGATAGAAGAATGTAATGATAAATTAGATACGTATCGTGATGAGAGTTTGGACCTTCCGAAACGAATTAATGATGCAAACAAAAATCTTATGTTGATGACGATGGAAGCCTGCTATGAAGATATTCAGGAAAATCATGAGCAGATTCAGGAAATCACGGAGTGGATTAATAATATCCGCATAGAACTTAAGAAAAATATGGTTCGAAAAGAAGAAATGCAGAGAAGAAACCAGGATTTATATGCCTATATGCATGATATTTTCGGCGCAGACGTAATTGAGTTATTTGATATGAAATTCGGTGTAGACAATAAGGATTCGTAGGATATGAACAGAAAGTACATTTTGCCTGCTGCCGTTATGCAACAAGCAGATAATGCGACAATTGAACAAGTTGGAATCGGTCAGGATGTGCTTATGGAGCGTGCCGCGCTGGCAGTTGTTTCAAGGGTTAAGTCCTATAATCCGCAGAAGGTTTTGTGCGTTTGCGGAACCGGAAATAATGGCGGAGATGCATTGGCTGTCGCAAGAATTCTTTTGATGCAGGGCGTGAAAGCGGATGTATATTTGTGCGGTAAGCCTGAGAAATATAAGCCTGCCGTTGTGAAGCAATATGATATTTTTCAAAAAGTAGGCGGGCGGACAATAACCACAAATGATTTTACCGAATATGATATCATTGTAGACGGTATTTTCGGTATCGGATTGGAACGCAAGGTGGAAGGCGATTATGCTGATGTAATCGCGCACATCAATCAGGCCGGCGAAGGAAAGACGAAGATTATTGCAGTGGATATTCCTTCCGGTATTCATACGGATACAGGCGCAGTGATGGGAAGTGCAGTGAAAGCAGATGAAACGGTGGCTTTTGCTTATTATAAGCCCGGGCATCTTGTATATCCCGGTGCGGAATATTGCGGTAAGGTTGGCGTTGAAGAAATAGGAATTTCCCATCGTTTTATTGAAAACGATTATAAAGCAGATACTTTTACTATTGAAAAAGATATTCTTCCGGATTTGCCCAAACGTCCCCGTAATGGGAATAAAGGTTCCTTTGGAAGAGTTTTGGTAGTTGCGGGCAGTTCTGCTATTTATGGAGCTTGCTATCTTACAGCATTGGCAACCCTGCGAATGGGTGTGGGCTTGGTTGATATTTTCACCCATGAAGTAAACCGTACGGCAGTCCAGACTATGCTTCCGGAAGCGATTCTTCATACTTATGAAGATGACAATGTGGATTTGAATGAATTCCGGGGGTTGATGGAACGTGCGGATTGTGTTGTAATCGGTCCCGGATTGTCAACAAACGATGTAGCTGTAGATCTTGTTAAAACAGTATTAGAGCATTGCACAAAGCCTTTGGTTGCAGACGCGGATGCCTTAAACTGTATTGCGATGCACAAGGAATTGTTACAGGTAATCAAGGATTCAAATAAGGATGTAATTGTCACACCGCATCCGGTTGAATTGTCACGCCTGACGGGTAGGAGTGTATCTGAATTAAAAGCAGATTATATAAACAACGTGAAGTCTTTTGCAAAAGAGTATGGATTGACAGTGGTCGGCAAAGATGCGGGTACTGTGGTCAGCAACGGTGAATATACGTACATCAATCAAACCGGCAATTCCGGTATGGCTACCGCAGGCAGTGGCGATGTGCTAAGCGGAATCATCGGAGCGTTGTGCGCGCAGAAGGAGAGCATTTTCGATTCGGCTTGGAAGGGCGTTTGCCTTCACGGAAAGGCTGGAGACCTGGCAATGCAGCAAATGAACTCATATTCCTTAATTGCAAGGGATATTGCCAATGCGCTGGCAGATATTATGAAAGAATAAACGGATTCTAAGGAGGAAAACCGTGAATCATTATGAAAGAGTGTGTGCATCCGTAAATTTGGATGCCATTATCAATAATATAAAAGCGATTCATGAGAAACAGGGAGAAGGCCTTAAAATTATGGCTGTTGTAAAATCCGATGGCTATGGTCACGGAGCGCTTCCTATTTCAAAATGTCTGGAAGAGAAGGATTTTATCTTCGGATTTGCAACCGCAACCGCAGAAGAAGCATTGATTCTTCGCAGATGCGGAATAAGTAAACCGATTATGATTCTCGGCTACACATTCCCTTACGCATATGAAGATATGATTCGTGAAGACATTGCTTTTACGGTATTTCGTAAGGATATGTTGGAAGAAATTTCGGCTTTGGCGGTATCTCTGAATAAAGAAGCGAAAGTGCATATTAAAGTAGATACGGGTATGCATCGTATCGGAATACGTCCCGATGGTGAAGGACTTACTTTTGTAAAAGATGTATTGTCTATGCCGGGAATTAAGGCGGAAGGTATTTTTACCCATTTGGCAAATGCGGACGCCGAAGATAAAGCAGATGCATACAAGCAGGTAGAGCAGTTAAAGGCCTTTATTAGCCAAATTACAGAGGAGTGCGGTTATACATTCCCTGTGCGACATTGCTTTAATAGTGCGGGGCTTATGGAAATGCAGGATGACACTTTTAATGTAGGTCGTGTAGGTATCTCTATGTACGGTGTATGGCCTTCCGATGAGATGCAGAAGGACTTAATGAATTTACAGCCGGCGTTATCGCTTCACAGTAAAATCGTTTACATCAAGGATTTGCCTATCGGTTCACCGATTAGTTATGGCGGAACCTATGTGACAGAAAAAGAAACCAGAGTGGCAACCGTGCCGGTAGGTTATGGAGACGGGTATCCCAGAGGCTTATCCAATTGCGGTTCCGTGTTGATTCGCGGTGTGCGTTGTCCGATTCTCGGAAGAGTGTGTATGGACCAGTTCATGGTTGATGTCACAGATATCGAAGGCGCAACAAGAGGTGATGAGGTCGTTCTGCTCGGGAAACAGGGGGATGAGAGGATCACAGCTGAGGAACTCGGTGATCTTTCAGGGCGTTTTAACTATGAACTTGTGTGTGATATAAGCAAGCGCGTACCCAGAAATTTTATTTATGAAGGCCGGATCATTGAGCAGAGTGAGTGTATCTGACTCTTGAATAATTTATGCAAAACTGATATAGTTTACTGTAATGTGCATTTCCGTGACTTGTAAGAGTATGTAAAAATTACTATATGTTGTATCTCTTCAGTCTACTTATATATAAATGCATCTTTTAAATGATTGAAAGAAACAAAT
>JAZNOO010000027.1:0-80050 GCA_045580855.1 Lachnospiraceae bacterium
ATTGAAAACCGAGGGGAATTTCAACAACGAAGTGGGACTTCCGCTGACGGTTTTGAAGCTTCGTGATGAGCACGAGGTGGCAGTGCTTGAGATGGGCATCAGCGATTTTGGCGAGATGACAAGATTATCGGAAATTGCACAACCGGATGTGTGCGTCATTACAAATATCGGCCAGTGCCACTTAGAGCAGTTAGGCGACAGGGACGGCGTATTAAAAGCGAAGACGGAAGTATTTGCGAATTTGAAGGAAGGCGGAACGGCCTGCCTGTTCGCAGATGATGATAAGCTGGCGGGCATTGCGGAAGTAAACGGAAAGAAACCTGTTTTTTATGGTATGGATGAGAGCGCAGAGGTTTACGCAAGTGATGTGGTGAATAAAGGATTGTTTGGCAGTGAGTGTGTGATTCACGCAGGCGATATGAAAATAGAGGCAGAGATTCCACTGCCCGGCAAGCATATGGTTTACAATGCTTTGGCGGCAACTGCCGTAGGTAAAACCATGGGGCTTAATGCGGAGGAAATCGAAAAGGGAATCCGTTCGGTGGAAGCAGTCAGCGGACGAAGCCATTTGATTCAAACGTCTGAATATACAATCATTGATGACTGCTACAATGCCAATCCGGTGTCTATGAAGGCAGCTATCGATTTGCTGGGCGAGGCAAATACGCGAAAAGTGGCGATTCTCGGAGATATGTTTGAGCTTGGCGAGAATGAGAAGGCTTTGCACCGCGGTGTTGGTGAATATGCGGCAAAGCAAAAGGTGGATGCGCTGGTTTGTGTCGGTGCCTTGAGCGAAGAAATGTATCAGGGCGCGGCTGAATGTGATAGTAAAAAAGATGCTATGGAGTTGTATCATTTTGCAACCTTGGAAGATTGTAAAAATGAAGTTGCAGGGCTTTTGAAACAAGGGGATGCGGTGTTGATTAAGGCATCCCACGGAATGCATTTTACGGAACTGGTGGAACTTTTAACGCAGGAAAATGAACCTGCGTGTGAGGCGGGAAAAGAGTCGAAAGTGCAGACAGAAGAGATTGAAAACGAAGATAAAGTTGTAAACAGCGAAACAAGCGAGGTACAAGAGACAATGGAAGAAATCAAGAAAGACAATGAAGCGGTAGAAGAAGCTTACAGCAAGGCAGTGGAGGAGGTTAAGAATAACAATAAAACCGTATTGCCCATCGAAGACGAGGTGGCTGCGAAAGATGATAATTTAAAGTGGTATCAGAAGCATAAAAAGGCTGTAATCATCAGCATTATTGTGGTAGCTGTTTTGATTATAGGTTGCATCATCGGCTTGATTGCTTACCATAATCATTATCAGTCATTGACCAGAGGTATTCTCTTTTATCAGGATAACGGTTGTGTGATGACAGAGAAGGCGATTTTTAAGGATACGGTTTATTCCGATCAGTGGAACAGCTGGAATTTCAATGAAAAAGGCGAAAACAACGATGCAAACCCTGCGGCTGTCACAACAGATGGCAAGTATGTTTATTTTGCAATGAATGTGAACGGTAGCACTTTTGATTTGTATTATGCGAAGAAGGGCAATAAGACAGCTACTTTGATTTGTCAGGGTGTAACCGATTATGAGGTTGCGGATAAGGGAGAAGTGTATTATGCGTCAAACGGCGGTTTTTATCAGTATCTTGTAAAAGATGCAGCAGTTACAAATCTTTGCAATGATGCTGTGACTTTCCGTTTGAGTGATAAAAAAGACAAGGCGCTTATTTTAGGCGGAAGCGACAATAAGCTTTCTTCCATTGAACTTGATAATCTCGGAAGTCTTACCACTTTGGAGACCGGTGTGACAGCGATTATCGAGACAGACGGAGCTTTTAAAACCGTTGTATATGAGAAAGAAGACGGCCTTTATCTTTTGACTGCAAAGACCGGCGAAAAGGCGTTGATTACCAAGGAATATACAGAGTGTAAAGTTTATAACATCGATAAAAAATGTGAGGTTTACTACCTGACAGAGGCAAGAGGCTTGTACTATTACAAGGAAGGTGCCAAGGAAAGCAAATTAGTGACAACAGACGCTTGGAGAATGCAGGGCGCGGATTCCGAAAATGCAATGTTCTTTGTTGCCGTGGGACCGATTTCCGAACAGTGTGTATATCGTCTGGTAGTAGACGGCGAAGCAATTGAAATGAAAGATGTTTATCCTATGGATGTAAAGGATGAAATCTATTTTGACACGACTGCCAAGAAGGCATATTTTGTAGGTTACGCAGACGACAATGATACCGTAGGAACCTTGTATACTATGGGTTATCAGATGCTTGATAAGGGCAAGGTTGAAGTGATCGATAATAATGTGGTTTCCATCGAATATATGGAACACAACGAAATGTACATCGGCAAGGATGCGGGCAACGGAACTGTTGACCTTTACTACAACAGCACTTTGGTGGCAAGAAATATTATTGCAAACAGCACTTCATTAACCGCAGACGGACGTGGTGTGGTATTTGCATATCAGGTGGCAGATGAGAACGGCGACAGAATGCTTGCCTTCTATGACGGCGAAGTGCTGACCGATATCGGCAGTTGTGCAGGAGATAACTACTGCGCGGTTTCCGGCAAGGAAATTTATTTTATGCAGTACGGCGATGCGGGATTTGATGTATTGAAATTCAACGGTCGTAAGGTAAAAGTGCAGTTGAAGGATGTTGATAATTACAACTTCTTATTCTACTAAAAAGAATTGGCCTGTTGTGCACAAGGCACGATAAAATGTACAGGCGGACCGTGGAAGCAGCTTGTATTTTACACATAAAAAAAGCAAAAAAACATAAAATGGAAGTAAAGAAGTTAAGGGTAAAACGATGTTAAAAAAAGTATACCTGTTCCTTGCGTTAACAGTTTTGTGTATGAGTATGTTTGCTTGCGGTGAGAAAGAAGAGCCTGCGGCGAAAGTCCGGGATTTGGATTTTACGGTGGTGGCTACGGAGAACATTCCTGAGGAATTGCTTTCGGTGCTGGAAGAAAAGAAGGAAGAAAGCTTTTATCAGGCGTATTCCGACGGTGATTTTATGTATTTGTGCGTGGGATACGGGCAGCAGGAGACCGGAGGCTACAGCATAACGGTGGACGCCCTGTATCTGACGGAAGAAAGTGTGTGTATGGGCACAACGCTGGTGGGACCGGAGGCGGCAGAAAAAAATGCAGAAACTCCGTCCTATCCTTACGTGGTGGTTTGCACGGAATATATTGATAAACCCATACTTTTTGAGTGATATGAAAATATTATTAAAGAAAGACGGCTTATGTTTAAGCGGTCAATCTTAAAACCCGGAGGTACCAATGATTGTAATTAAAAACGGTTATGTCATCAATCCCAAAAGCGGATTTGAGGGCAAGGCAGACGTTTTCATCAAAGATGATAAAATCGTGTCAATCGGCGAGGCGGAAGTATGTGAGGATGCTGAAGTGATTGATGCAACGGGGCTTGTTGTGGCCCCCGGCCTGGTGGACGTGCATACCCACTTCAGAGACCCGGGCTTTGAGTACAAAGAAGATATTTATACCGGTGCCAAGGCGGCGGCAGCGGGCGGTTATACTACAGTAATTATGATGTGCAATACCAAGCCCACCATTGATAACGTGGATACTTTGTCCTATGTCCTTAACAAGGGCAAGGAAACCGGCATTCACGTAGAGAGCTGCGGTGCGGTAAGTTTCGGTTTAAAAGGCGAGAAATTAACCGATATGGATGCCCTTGCAAAGGCAGGCGCCATCGGTTTTACGGATGACGGCATTCCCTTGATGGATGAAGCAATTCTTAGGGAAGCTATGGCGAAAACTGCGGCAATGAATATGCCCATCAGCCTTCACGAAGAAGATGCATCCCTGATTACTAATAATGGCGTAAATCGTGGTAAAGCTTCTGAACATTTCGGCATCGGCGGTTCACCCAGGGATGCGGAAATCAGCCTGATTGAGAGAGATTTGCAGATTGCCCTGGAGACAAATGCTATTGTGAATGTGCAGCATATCAGTTCCAAGGAAGGCATTGAGCTGGTGCGCAAGGCTAAGGCTGTACCCGGCAACCGTGTACATGCGGAAGCAACGCCCCATCATATCGCATTAACGGAACAAGCGGTGATTGCCAAGGGAACCCTTGCCAAAGTAAATCCCCCTATTCGTACCGAGGAAGACCGCCTTGCCATTATTGAGGGCTTAAAAGACGGCACCATTGATATCATTGCTACGGACCATGCACCCCATGCCAAAGAAGAGAAGGACAAGCCTTTAACTGAGGCACCCAGCGGTATGTTGGGGTTGGAGGCTGCGTTGCCGCTCTGCATTGAGAAACTGGTAAAAGAGGCCGGTATGTCTATGATGGAAGTCTTGGACAAGCTGACTGCCAAGCCTGCGGCAATGTATAGCATCGACAGAGGCGATTTGCGCGTAGACGGACCAGCGGATATCGTGATTTTTAATCCGGATGAGAAGTGGACAGTAACCGGTTTTCAATCCAAGTCCCAAAACTCTCCTTTCTTAGGAGAAGAGTTGACGGGTAAGGTGAAGTATACGATTTGTAAGGGTAAGGTAGTGTACAAGGATTAGGAAGGATTAGGAGGAATATATATGTACAATTCAAATGTAATTGCACCTCCGGTTATGAATCATGAATTTAAGGTACAAGGCGGTTGGATAAGAGGCTACCTGCTTGCGTTTATTCTGGTTCACATTTTTGTAATAACACCGATTGAAATGTTGCTTATGTTACTGTTACGAATACCGGAGAAAAACACTTTATTGGGTGTTATCGGGATAGGACTTATTATGGGATCTTTGTGGTTTTTGCTCTTTCTGTATTTCTTTTTATCATCCAAAGCCGTGATTGTTTACAGACAACAACTGGTGTTAAGAAAAATACTAAAAAAAACAGCTTATACATGTTCGGATATTGTGGCTATTGAGTGTAAGCATCATAGCGGATTAAAGGTTAGCTATTATTACATTGAATTGGTTTTTCGAGATCAAACGAAATTTCAGGTAGAAAAACATCTGGGAAATTTTAAAGTGTTTGCGATTTATCTTTTGCAAATGCTGGACGCAGGGGTCATATCGGCGTATGCTGTTCACCCTATGCATAGGGATAGATTGCAATTATATGCACAAGGAAAGGTATGGAGGTAAGGTATGTTTTATCGTAAAAAAGAAACCGCTAAGGTCTACAGCCAGACCGAAATTGCGGAAGGAATTTATGACTGTCTGATTGAAACTGAGGCAGCAGTTCACGCAAATGCAGGACAGTTTATCGGAATTTATCCGAAGGATAAGTCGCATCTTCTGGTGCGCCCCATCAGTATTTGTGATGTGGACAGAGAGAATAAAAGAATGCGTCTTGTGTACCGTGTGGCAGGTGAAGGAACCAAGGAATTTGCTACTTACAAGGCAGAAGATACTATGGAGATTCTTGCTAACTTAGGCAATGGTTTCCCTGTAGAAGAGGCAGAAGGAAAGACAGTTGTTCTTATGGGTGGCGGTATCGGTATTCCGCCTATGTTAGGGCTTGCCAAGGCATTAAATGCGGACAAGCATATTTTCTTGGGATACCGTGACAGATATAACTTCCTTGCGGATGATTTTATGCCCTACGGCAATGTGTATATTGCAACGGAAGACGGCAGCGTGGGTTGCAAAGGCAATGTTTTGACGGCTTTGGGTACAACTACAATTAAGCCGGATATCATTATGGCCTGCGGTCCTATGCCCATGCTTCGCGCGATTAAAAAATATGCGGAAGAAAATAATATTATTGCATATATTTCGCTGGAAGAGAGAATGGCTTGCGGTGTTGGTGCCTGCCTTGGATGCGTGTGCAAAACTACCAAGAAAGATCATCATTCTCACGTAAACAATACCAGAATTTGTACGGAAGGCCCCGTATTTGATGCTAGGGAGGTGGATATTTAATGAATACTCAGGTTACTATTGCAGGTGTTACTTTTAAAAATCCCGTTATGACGGCATCCGGTACTTTCGGTTCCGGTATGGAATATAGCCAGTTTGTAGATTTGAATAAATTAGGTGCCATTGTGACCAAGGGCGTTGCCAACGTGCCCTGGCCCGGCAACCCTACCCCCCGTGTGGCAGAGACTTACGGCGGTATGTTGAATGCCATCGGTTTGCAGAATCCCGGCGTGGACGTTTTTATCGAAAGAGATTTGGAGTTCTTAAAGAAGTTTGATACTCCCGTAATCGTAAATGTATGCGGGAAAACGGTAGAGGATTATTTAGAGACTGTAGAACGCCTGAATGATACCAATGTGGCAATGATGGAAATTAACGTTTCCTGCCCCAACGTAAAAGAGGGTGCCATTGCGTTCGGCCAGAAAGCAGACGCTTTGTTTGATATTACATCTAAGATTAAAAATGTGGCAAAGAAGCCTGTGATCATGAAGTTAAGCCCCAATGTTACCGACATTACCGAAATGGCTAAGGCGGCAGAGGCAGCAGGTGCGGATGCGATTTCCTTAATCAACACCATTACCGGTATGAAAATTGATGTTAACAGACGTCAGTTCGTGCTTGCAAACAAAACAGGCGGATTGTCAGGCCCTGCTATTAAGCCTGTAGCGGTTCGTATGGTTTATCAGTGTGCCAACGCGGTAAAAATCCCCATTATTGGTATGGGCGGTATTGCAACTGCGGAAGATGCGCTTGAGTTTATTATGGCAGGTGCTACGGCAGTATCCGTGGGTGCCATGAATTTTATGAATCCTTATACAACCATTGAAGTTGTGGAAGGGATTGAAGGATATATGCTTAAGAATAAGGTTTCGGATATTAAAGAACTTATCGGCTGCGTGAAATAGGAGAAGTGAAGCGTGAGAAGCAGAGGCGTACGTTTAGATTTATTTATATGTATGATTATCGTTGGTGCGATTTTTGTAGGGATTTTTACCGTGACGGGGAAATTGGGTGTTCTCGATACTGCATTTGATGTGATAGGAACATTGGTGGACGGCGGTAAAAAAGTAGCAGATGGTGAAGTGGGAGGAAAGGCTACGCCGAAGACTCCCAGAGCATCATCGATGGAAGATGTCGTAAAATTGTCTCAGCAGGGAAAAACTTTTACCATAGAAACCGGTTCTGTTAATTATTATAATTACGGAACCTTTGTCGGAGACAATTATGAATGGCGTATTTTGGAAATCGATGATGATAATGCCATGGCAGTAAGACTAAATACGAATAATATCCAGGATGGTGACAGTGTTTATACTGAGATTTTGCCGGTGGGCAGAGTTGTGTTTGAGGCGCCGGGAGCCTTGGAGGAAATGCAGGAAGCGATACGCGGCGAGGATATTGCTTTTGTTACAAATGCATACATTGATATGGACGGAAAAGCGAATGCTACTTACATAAATCCGATGATGCAAGGCGCAATGATACTTGTTACCCTTGCGGGGCCCATATTTGGGCTTTTGGTATTTGTGCTTTACATTTTGGCAGTATTGGGAGTACACGCAATTTTTGTAAAATTAGGTGTTTTTCCGCCGGTATTTACCCCGAAAAGTGGGAAGAAGTAAGGAATCTGCGGTCCTTTTGATTAGATGATAGAAGAGAGAATAGTGCTATGAGAGAAGTGGCTTGTGGAGAATATGTGCAATATGTTAATATCGCCAGTTTGAATCAATGTGGTAAAGTATATCCGCTATCTATTGCAGAAGGGATTCAATCAGGCGATATTTTTACATATGAGGAAAACAATAAAGCGGAAGTATTGTTTTGGGCACATTGTGGATTTGCATATCATTCCGAATATGTCAGTGACGTTTTTATCAAAGAAATATATGCACATATGATAGATAAAAATATCTCACGACGTTTTCTTTTGATGACAAAAAATGCGAAAGTTGAAAATTATTTTAAATTAAAAAAAGATGTAAGTATAGAAAAGAGATACTTATTTGAGTATGCATATAATGAGAAAAATTTTAAAATGCTTATTCCGGAAGGCTTTGAAATTAAGGAAGTGGATGAGAGCCTTTTATCTAAAATATCGGGGAATATTGTTCCTTCGTTGTTTTGGAAAAGCGCAGAAGATCTTTTGTCAAAGGGAAAAGGATATTGTGTAGTACATAATGAAGAAGTTGCATCTTGGGCTTTTTCAGCAGCTGTAAGCAGTCAGGAAATCGATATCGGAATTGAAACAAATTTGAAATATCAGAAACAAGGATTAGGCATGATAGTGGCGAAAAGAATGATGCAATATGCAATCGAACAAGGAAAGAAGCCGGTGTGGGCGTGCCACTATCAAAATACAGCTTCAGCTAAAATGGCTGAGAAACTAGGCTTTGTAAAGACTGGTGAATGTACAATTATTAAGCGTAAAATGTAAAAGGAGCAACAATGAACAACTTTACAATCAGACAAGCAGATATAAATGATGTATCAACCATCCTTTCCTTCATCAAAGCTTTGGCAGAATACGAAGATATGTCAGACCAGGTTGTGGCGACGGAGGAACTTTTGAAAGAGTGGCTTTTTGAAAAGAAGAAAGCGGAAGTGCTTCTTGCAATGGAAGGTGATACGGCGGTAGGGATTGCCTTGTACTTTTATAATTTCTCGACATTCCTTGGGCGCGCCGGAATTTATCTGGAAGACTTATTTGTTAAAAAAGAGTATCGAGGTAAAGGCTATGGAAAGGCATTGTTAAAAGAACTTGCCCGCATTGCAGTATCTCAGGGGTGTGGTCGTCTGGAGTGGTGTTGCCTTGACTGGAATCAGCCAAGCATCGACTTTTATTTATCACTTGGTGCAAGACCTTTAGACGACTGGACGCAGTATCGTCTGACAGGAGATACGTTGAAAGCGTTGGCAGAATAATATTAAAAACTACGTGAGTAAAGTTACTACCGCTAATGAAAACAGGGGGTTAAAATGGAAAATTTATATTCAGGACCGGAATTAAAAGATTTGTCTATTCAAGTAATTCAAGAAGACAGGGCACAAAAAGAAGTTAAAATTCTGGAACAACGTCTGGCTGAATTAAGGAAAGAACTTGAACAGGCAGAGGCCGAGAAAAATAAAGAAGTAAAAGAATCAGAGGACGCGAAGAATAATGTCTTTATGAGACTGTTGTTTTCTTCTAAGGTGGATAAAGAGGAGCTGGAGGCCTATGCTGCGACAGAACGGTATGACTTGGCATTAGAGGCATATGAGGTGGTGAAATCACAACTTCATAATGCGAAAAGTATGTTAGCAAAGTTTGCCGGTTGCAAAGAAAAATATGAAAAAGAATATGCTGCAAAAAGGAATGCTTTATTGGCTGAAAAAGGCGAAGACGCAGACAAAATCTTGGAACTTGAGGAAGAAATTGATGTGCTTACCATAAGATGTAAGAATGCGAAAAGAACCTTGGATGTTTGCAACGAAGCCTTTGACACTGCAATCTTAATATTGAATCGTATGGGTGCGGCAACATATACGGCCGAAATGGATCCGGTATTTAGTAATGAAACGGGTAATGTCTTTGACCTTTCAACAACAAATAACACAATTGCTGCTATAAATTTGGCAAAGGAATTAAAGGAGTTGTTAAAGAAATTACGCAGGGAAATGCAGATTATTGCTTTGCGTGTAGAAATTAGAGATGCCTGTCTTGACTTTAAGAACTCTGATGACTGGGTTAGAGTGATTGGCGCCAGAAATAAAACCCTTGAACTGAACAGTTTGGACACATTGCGAGTGAAAATTAACGAAATGACAGATGATACTTCAAGAAGTCGAAAAGAGATTGAAGCATATATTACGGATTGTGAAATGCAACTAAAAACAAAGAAAAAAGAGTTGGAGCAAATTATATTTTAATATAAACCGAATGGACCGTGGTAGTAACAATTATTCTCAGGGACGCTTTCGCTTGATTGTACTACGTAACGGCACATAGGGTTGCAAAAAACGCAACCCAAATGCCGACGAGTACAAACACCCTTCGAATTAATTTGTTACTACCACGGTCCATAACCTTTTATAATCACTTCATCACAATCAGTTTCTGACCCTTGCGCACGCTGTCCGTAGTTAAGGCGTTCTGTTCTTTAATCCTTGCCAAAGGCACGCGGTATTCCTTGCCGATATTCCACAAACAATCCCCGTCTTTTACATAATAGACTGCGATACCGGGGCGGTTTACGGTGCATACGGTTTCGGACTCTTCGATATCGCTTACGGCTTCTAGTACGTTGCTGTCATAAGCAAAAATCTGAAATGCCACATTCACTTTAACATCCAAATTGTCGCTGCCGGCGGAGGTGACCTGACACTGTTCCAAATTTGCATTCAGCTGATAAATTGTATGTGCATTAATGCCGGGCAAATCAATGGAATAAATAAAAGGTACTTCGAAGTTACCGGTCCTGTATGGGAAACGGTCATCGTCGGTAATATAAAGCATAGTTACTGCAATATAGCCTTCGATATCCACGGAGTTATTTCCGATAACGGCACTTTCCGGGAAAAGTTTGGCGGAGCTGTATTTGATCTGTAAAAGATCTTCGCCTTTGAAATTATAGGGCACTTTTTCCTGAAGTCGTAAAACTGCGGTAGACTGCGCCAAAAGCGTTTTAATATCATACTTTTCGTATTCCACATCCAATTCTTTGTGTACCCCGTAAACATCGCATACGTAGTCAAGATTCACATCTTCGTATAATTTGATATACAAATCCATAATCACATCAAAACCGATGACACGCTCTTCGCCGTCCAAATCCGGACGGATTTCACAATCTTTTTGCGAGAGGTTATAGGCGATGTCAGGAATGAGATATTCCTTGCTTGCGTTACATTCGATGCTATGGCTGAAGGGAACCGTGGTTTCAAAAAACTCATAGCCGTTCCCGCCGTCGCAGGGTCTGTAAATAACGAAAATATTCACGTCGCATTTGATGTTCAATTTATCTTCCACGGGCTTGAATTCCACACCGCTTAAAGAAAGATCGCTCCAGAGAATTTCTTCCATTTCGGGAAGGTTTGCGGGAAGTTTGACTTCGTCGCGAATACGGCAGAGGTCTTTTTTCATAACCGCAATACTTAAAAGCTGCCGGTTGCAAAGGCGGTATTCCACCGGTTCATCCTTAGTGACACCGGTGCTGATTTCGTCACTGCGGATGGATTCCTGCAGAACGGTAAGCAACATCAGCGCCTGCACATTGATTTTACGGGAATTAACGGTTGTAACATGTAAGTGTTCCAAATCGGCGGTAACCAAAGGATTGTCTCCTGAGGAAATGCAGTCGGCGTTGATTCGCTCTTCAAAAGGGATTTTGCCGTTTAAAGAATGCAGGGCACCAAAGCTGTCGTCCGCTTCGTATAAAATATGATACATCAGCTTTCCGCGTACAAGCACCTGCTCATCGTAAGCACGAATTTCTTCGATTTTAATAATGCCGTCGGATAAAAGGATGCGGGCAATGTCTGCGTTGCTGTCAGAAACATTGCAATCCTCATCCAAAGTAAACTGGGATTCGACGCGACAATCGGTACGATCCATATGTATATTGGTTTTGATTAAGTCCATAACGAAACTCCTTTCAATAAAATAAGACTCTGCACGTATTCTCTACAGAATATGCGTACAGAGTCCTAAATATTCGTTTTCGTTATAAAATCAATGCCTGCCGGTTAAAAACAAATCCGACACCAAAATGCATTAATTGGTTGCTGTGGTTTCTTCAGCCTTGCCTGTCAACTTGTCGAATTTCTCCATAACTGCATCATAAGTTCTCTGGGAAATGTCGGGAAGTTCTCCGCCCCAGGTCTTGGTTGCCTGGTCAAAACCTTTCTGGAATGCAGCTCTCATATCTTCTAACTTCTCGGGATCGTCACCTGCCAATGCAACTGCGAAATCTACGATACGGTCTGAAGTAGCATTTACACCCCAATATCCGTCTTCGGCGATGTCAGCCTGCGCCTGAGCCTTGGTAGCAGGATCAACTGTGAAGTTTCCGCTTGCAAGGAACTGCCAAATGTTATTTGCCTTACCGTAAGCATCGCCCTGGCCTGCAATCAGCTTATGTACGATATCTTCCAACTGTGCAACTCTTGCATCGTTGGCAGCTTTCAACTGATTGACAAGTTCGGGATTTGCAACCTTTTTACTTGAGTAAGGTTTGCTTGCAGAAGATTCATATACAGCAGCGGCTTCGTTTGCCTTGGCAGGATTCTCTGCCTTCTTAACAGAGTCTGTCTTGGTTGCATAAGTGCTGTAAGAAGCTTCCATAGATGTGGTTACTGAATTAATACTCATGTCTTTACCCTCCTTGGTGAAATTATTTTTGCGCGCAATTAGTCCATTAATTGCTTTCTATTATTATCGGCATTTTTTTTAGAATGTTTATAGCTGTAGTTATTTTTTTATAAAAAAATTGCAGGCGCTATTTTGGCCTAAAGGAAACCCACTATATTGCTTTATTAATCTAAAATAAAGGCATATGCTTGAGTGCTTATTTAAAAAGTGATATACTTTTAAGCGTATTAAATTTAAAATGAAAGACAGGCTTAATACATAATTTTATAAAATGAAGATAGACGTATATAAACTTTCATAAAAACAAAGAAGGTCTGTAAAAAGATAATAGGATACAGACAAATGGAGGCTATATGAACCGTTTGGAATTGAATGCATATGCAAAAGTGAATTTAGGACTGGATGTTTTGAGAAGAAGGGAAGACGGATATCACGAACTTCGTATGATTATGCAGACGGTGGATTTGTATGATACCCTGACGTTGGAAAAGACGGAGGAACAGGAGATTTCCATGACCTGTAACATCGAAGGACTTCCCTGCGATGAAAGTAATCTGGTGTGTAAGGCAGCCAAGCTTATGTTTGAAGAATACAACCTTCTCGGCGGTATTCGAATGCACCTTGAAAAAAGAATTCCCATGGCGGCCGGAATGGCAGGCGGAAGCACGGATGCGGCAGCGGTTTTTAACGGCATAAATGAATTGTATGAGTTGGGCGTGAGTAAGGAACGTCTGTGTGAATTGGGCGTTAAAGTCGGTGCGGATGTACCTTATTGTATCGTAGGCGGAACCGCACTTTCTGAAGGCATCGGCGAAGTGCTTACAATGTTGCCCAATGTTCCGGATTGCGTGGTGCTGATTGCAAAGCCGGATTTTGATGTGTCCACCAAGTACGTATTCGAGAATCTCCATGCGAATTCCCTGACGTATCATCCTGACATTGATGCAATGGCGGATGCTATCCGCGCGGGCGATTTGGACGGCGTGGTAAAAGTAATGGACAACGTGCTTGAAACTGTTACGGAGGCACGTTATACAGAGATTACGGTCATTAAAAACGTGATGAAAGAGCACGGCGCAATGCGTGCGATGATGAGCGGAAGCGGTCCTACCGTATTCGGGCTATATGAGAATGAATCCGACGCGGAAGCGGCAGCAGACGCTATTAAGGAGCAGAATCTTGCGAAGCAAGTGTTCGTATCGTCTTTTTATCATCCGGTGAAATAGCGCGCCACGGATAAAGATTCGAGAAGGCAGAAACATTTTTATACAAACATTTTAGAATAAAACTGAATATTCTTCCCGTGAACCGGCAATGCTTTGTTTAAAAGAGATGCCGGCAATGCCAAAGGAAACAATTACGGCATTGTTTTCAAAGCGGGAGGAATAAGAATGAATATAAAAGATTTTATTGTAAAAACAACTCAGAAGTTACATAAAAAACACGGCGAAATTATATATGGAATTGCGTCTGCTTTATTGCTTTGGCTGGTAATGTATCCAGAGTTTAGTATTACGGCAGACTGTTGTCGGGTTGTGGATGAAAACGGTCAGGTGATTGAGTGTGAGATGACGGACCGGGAGCTGGCAATTGCAGTTTTGGAAGCGGAAGAAGATGAAATTGTGATTAAAAGCAAACTTTGGGAGTTGATTACAGAGTGGAGTGAAGAGGATGACAACGGGAGAAGTGAAAATTAAAATCACCGGTGTACAAATTATGGGTGAAGAGCAGGACGTAACCGTAATGGAAGCCCAAGGTGATTATAGGAAAACGGAAGACGGGTGCGTGATTGAGTACATAGAGAAACCGGCCGAAGGTATGGAAGTGCGTAATCGGATTGTAATGAATTCGGAGTGTACTGTTATTTCCAAAACCGGGGCTGTGGAGTCGGAGATGGTTTTTATACCCGGTAAAGAAAGCACTGTGGAATATAAGACGCCTTTTGGGGTGATTGATATGACAATCGGTTGCGAGAAAGTGATTGTGGATGAAAAGGAATATGCCTGTGAGATTACAATTCTTTATGATTTGTGTTCCGGCGAGCAGTTGGTGGCGCATTGTAATACCAGAATCGAAATCGAGATTATTTAAGAGAATAAAAGAATGATTTAATGTGCAAATAAAAATCCGTGAAACAATTCTGTTCCACGGATTTATTTTTCACTTATTTTGCAGGTTTGTTACCGGCTGCGTCCTGTAACTTATCCATTGTACGTTTGAAGAAACCACGCTTCTTGGGGGGCTGAGTCACGTTCTTGCCGTGAAGTCCTTTTACTCCGAGAATGTACATACCGCTAATTGTAGCTTTCACTTCTTTCTTAACGGGAATAGTATCGAAGATCTTGTCATCGCAGAGAAGGGAAAGGATTTGAGGTCCAACCTTGGCTTTTACCACATACACCTTCATATTTCTTGACATCTTCGGTGCCTGGTCTAAAACTGCCTGAGGGAAACCTGCGTCTTTCAATTTGACCTTCTTTTTATCGATAATCAGCATGCTGACGGTCTGCTTGTTCTGTTCCATCAATGCCTGCTGTTCTGCCTGCTTCTTTTCCATTTTCTTGCCTGCAAAGTAAAGGGCAATCATGGCGATGATAATTACTACAAGTACCACGATGGTAATAATCCAACCGGTACTTAGTGTGGCTAATAAAAGATGCTGCATTCTTGTAAGCCTCCTGTCTGAACATTTTATGCAAGGAATATTGTATCATTCTTTCGATTAAAAGGCAAGGAAATCTATGGGAAGTGTTGTAATTCACTACTAAAATGTTATATAATAAAAATAACTATGGGACTAAGGAGGAACGCAAAATGTACAAGAAAATACTGAAGATTACAACGACCGTTTTACTACTTGTAACACTTTGCGGTCAGACGATATATGCAACCTCATCCAGTGAGTTGCAGAATCAGATTGAACAGACAGAACAACAGATGCAGCAGAACCAGCAGGAGCTGGAAGAAATAGAAGGAAATATCAGTGCGTTAGAGAGCGAACAGGCTGAAATCGAAGGTGAAATCGATGATCTTACCATGGCGATTGTAGAGCTGATGGCAAGTATCGAAATTTTGGAAGAAGATATCGCCTTGCTGGAAGAGCAAATTGCCCAGGCGCAAGTGGATTTGGATGTGGCAATTGCGAAAGAAGAACAGCAGTATGCTGATACTATGGTTCGTTTGCAGGCAATGTATGAGAAGGGAGAAGATTCCTACTTAAGTATACTTTTGGAGACGCAGAGTTTGTCCGATTTACTGACACGTTTAGAGTACATACAGCAGTTATACGACTATGACAACAAGGTGTTGGAAGAGTATCAAAAGACGAAACAGGAAGTTGCAGATTTGAAAGAGCAACTTGAAATTGAAGAGTCGGAGTTACAGGCTGTTAAGGGCGAGTGCGAATTGGAGAAGACGGAATTGGAAGGAATGGTTGCCGAGTTGCAAGCTGCTTCCGACCAGTATGCGGCACAGATTGCTTCCGCTGAGAAATTGGCGGACAAGTATGCCAAAAAGATTCGCCAGCAAAATGCGGAAATTCGCCAGTTAGAGCAGGAACGCCAGGAGGCATTGGAGAAGGAACGTCTGGAAGCGGAAGCAGCCGCAAACGGTGGAACGACTAATGCGGGTGGCACAGGCGGAACAACTTCTTCCGGTGGCGGTACGCAGTTTACCGGTTCGGCATACAGTCTGGATACTTCTGTTATCACAGGAGCTTACGGAAGTGATGCCGGTAAGCAGGTTGCATTATATGCTATCCAGTTTCTGGGGAATCCTTATGTTGCGGGTGGTACATCCCTGACAAACGGAACCGATTGTTCCGGATTTACCCAGTCAGTATACAGGAATTTCGGTGTTGTGCTTCCGAGAACTTCTTTTTCACAACGAAGTGCGGGAACGGAAGTGGCTTATGCCGATGCACAGCCCGGAGATATCATCTGTTATTCCGGACACGTGGCTATTTATGTGGGTGGCGGTAAAATTGTACACGCCAGTTCGGCAAAGACGGGTATTAAAATTTCCAACGCAACCTATCGTACGATTTTATCGGTAAGAAGAATTTTATAAATGTAAAAGTATTGTGGGGCCGGATATGCAGAAAAGAGAATATCAGGACAAAAAAATATATATGTTTAGATTGGGCGAGGCTGTGTTTGAAACCGGAGAAGCCGTGCGATTCTTAGGTATGATTGCAGAGGGCGAGGTTGTTGCGCGCACTGCTTACGGAAACATCGTTATGGGAGTCGGTGATATGTTGGGAATCAGCGACATTTGGCTGGGTACTTACGGCTACGACTATGTTGCTTCCGCAGACTGTAAGATATGTATGTATGCGTTTGCGGGCGCCGGTTTGATGAGACCGATTTTTGGCGGAGAGAAAAAATATCTCTCCGTTTCTGTTCTGTCCGCTATTCGCTTTTATAAGCAGCAAAGTGCTTTACAGAACCGTTGGTATCAACGCAGTAAAAGGGCTTACGGTAAGCTGAAAATCAGCTACGAAAAGTACAAAAATTATAGCAAAAGATACAATGTAAAATGTAAAGAACTGGAAGATATCGAAAGTCTGGAAAGTGAATATGTTTCTTATACGCCCAATGTCTATTCGGAAGAAGTTGCGGCTGAGTTGGCACTTCTGAATTTGGATCAGATTTCGGGATTTTTCGGTAATGTACCTTATACCGCAATGAGTTTTTTAAAGCAGATTGAAGACAGTGCCCGTTCGATGGCAAGTGCGGCCGAGAAGAATATGCTTTTTTATAAAAAAATCGGACAAATGTTTTTTGGCGCCAACAGAGATAATTTGTACAGCGGATATTATGAGATGGCATTGGAAATCAGAGATATCAAAGGCGAGTTACAGCCGATGGTATCGGAATTGGAATCCATTCATACAATGGCATTGGCGATGGAGCGGGAGTTTGCGGAAGTGCAGGGTGTGCATTTTATATCGCCTGCAGAAAAAATAAGGGATGCTATAGAGATTTTACATACATCGGCAGATGCTGAAGATGCCATTATGATGACGGAGTATACAGCGAATCAGGTGGTGGAATACCAGAGTGCTTTCTCAGGTCTTACCAAGAAGTTATTGGATTTTGCCGGAATTACGGGGACACAGAAGGAAGAGTTTATGGCAGGACTTACCTCGTTTCGGATTCTTGCCAAGAATCAGTTCCGTGCACCGGATGCTATGAAGCAAATCCATGAGTTCGAAACACTCTTTTATGAACTTTATGAGGCTGTATTCCGAAAAAAAGAAGACGGCAATGCACCGCTTTGGGTGGATTTGTTTCTGGATTACGGAATCTTAAGCGATACGGATTTTAGTAAAGAGGATCAGGTCAGAATTTATGATTTGATAAAGCGGAGACGCTATGAGGGCGAGTATAAGGTGCATACCATCAGTCAGTGGTTGCATTTGATTTATATCGGTGAAAGAGAACCCTCAAGAGACGAACTGGGGAGGGATTACAAAGACTTTCTGCAAGAATTTAAAAAGAAACGCAGCATCAGTTACGAAGAAGAGATGGAATATAACAATGACATGATGCGTAAGGTGCGTTTTGAAATTAAGAATTTCTTCCGCCCCAACAGTCGTATTGTATACAGTTCCAATGCTACGTTTTGTCCGTTTTTGGTGGGCGAAGAACTGATGGGAAATTTGGAGAACAGTATTTTATCTTATGAAAGAATTGCCGGAGTGTTGGACGAAATCAGAAAGGTGGATTTCTCACTTTTTTACAGGGAGTATTCTTATATGAGTGCCGGCGGGCAGATGAAAGCACTGCGTCTTATGACGGAAGTTTTACCGGATATTATTCTGGTTCCCCACGTGGGATACAGAGCCAGTATGTGGCAGGAAATTGAAGGTCGAAGAAGAGTCAGCCCTGCAAGATTTGCATTGCCTTTGTATCCGCAGGGCGATTTGAAAGAAATGCTTTTAAATGTGGTGGCAAGATACCGTTGGGAGTTCTGCCGTACCGAGCAGGGTGTGCGCTGGAATGATGTTTCAGAGCGTTCGCTGACTTCAGAATATTATGATTACATACAATTTTATCGTAAAAGCAATGATTTGTCGGATGTGGCAAAACAGAAGATTAAAGAGAAGCTTACGAGATATCGTAATAATACTTCAGAAATGTTCATATCGGATTATATGATGTGGGTTAAGTATGAATCTGAAGGTGCGAACCGTTTGAACAAAGTAAGCCGTGGTATTATGGCGGAGTATTGCCTGTTTGCCAAAGACAGAAGAAACTATCTAAAGTCGAATCCCGCGATTAGCGAAGTGCTGACAAGAGTTGAGAATAAGCGAAATAAGAAGGAAACAGAGTTTACCAGATATTTACAAACGCTGGAAAAGAAAGGAATACAGCCTTCTGCGGAATTGCTGGAACACTTGAAATTCTTACAGGCATAACTTGATTTCTTAAAGTGGCTGTGCTATTATATCTAAATTAAGGTTTTTGGCAGAAAAACGCGAAAAACAGCGGAAGTCCGAACGGTGAAGAGAGGAAGTGTGTTCTTGGCAGAAGAAAGAAAATTTTATATTGTCTGCGGACATTACGGTTGCGGTAAAAGTAATTTTTCTTTAAACCTTGCCATTGACCGCGCAAGGAGCGGACGTAAAGTCACACTGGTAGATTTGGATTTGGTGAATCCTTACTTCTTATCGTCCGGATATAAAGAGAAATTGGAATCCATGGGAATTGCCGTGATTGCACCGATGTTTGCAAATACCAACGTAGAGACGCCGGGATTTCCCGTGAATTTGAATATGGTGTTTGAAACGGAAGATGATGTGATTATGGACGTTGGCGGTGATGATGCCGGTTCCGTGGTTTTGGGAAGATTCCATAAGCAATTGGCGGAAACGGATTACGAGATGTTATATCTTGTGAACCGCTACCGAAATTTAACGGCGACGCCGGAAGAAACTATGGAGATTATGAAAGAAATCGAAAGTGCTTCCAGATGTAAGGTTAGTGCAATCGTGAATAATTCGCATCTTAAGTACGATACGACATGGGAGACGGTTGAGAAATCTCTATCCTACGCGGAAGAAATTTCGAAATGTTGCGAAATGCCGTTATGGGCAACCACCATACCTACATATTTATATAAGGATGACCGAGTGCGCGGTTTGGCAGCGGCTTATTCCGATGCCAAATGGTACCCCGTGGAAATTTATGTAAGGGCACCCTGGGAAAGCGGAATTCCCGATTTCGATAAGATATAACATTCTGTACTGCGCAATTTTGCGAATGCAGTTTTGGATATGATGATAATTTTATAATAAACACTAGCAGAAAGTGAGGAAATAAACATGGCAAAAATTACCGTTGATGAAGCTTTGTGTAAGGGCTGCGGATTATGCGTTACCGCCTGTCCGAAGAAAATTCTTGTTCTTTCCAAGGATAAAATTAATGCGAAGGGATATCATCCTTCCACATTGACAGACGAGTCGGCATGTATCGGTTGTGCATCTTGCGCGATTATGTGTCCCGACGTGGCAATTACCGTAGAAAGATAAAAGGATTTGAAAGGAGATAATTAAAATGGCAGAGAAAGTTTTAATGAAAGGTAACGAAGCTTTGGCAGAAGCTGCAATCCAGTGTGGCTGTAAGCATTACTTCGGATACCCTATTACACCGCAGACTGAAATTGCGGCATATATGTCTAAGCGTTTGCCCAAGGAGGGTGGCGTATTCTTACAGGCTGAATCGGAAGTGGCAGCGATTAACATGGTACTTGGTGCAACAGCAGCAGGTGTTCGTTCTATGACTTCTTCCAGTTCACCGGGTGTGAGCTTGAAATCAGAAGGTGTATCTTACATCGCAGGTTCTGATTTGCCCGCACTTATTATTAACGTACAGCGTGGTGGCCCCGGTCTTGGCGGTATCCAGCCTTCACAGTCAGACTACTGGCAGGCAACCAAGGCACTTGGACACGGTGATTTCCAGATGTTTGTTTTGGCACCTTCCACCATTCAGGAAATGGTAGACTTCGTTCCCCTTGCTTTTGAAGTAGGTGAGAAGTACAGAGTACCTTCTATGATTTTATCAGACGGTATGTTGGGACAGATGATGGAACCTGTTGAGTTCCCCGAGAAGAAGGATACAACAATTGCTGAGAAACCTTGGGCAACCAACGGACATCAGAACAAGAGACCCAAAAACATTGTGAATTCATTATATATTGAGCCCGAAGTTCTCGAAAATCTTGTAAAAGAACGTTACGAAAGATATGAGAAGATTAAGGCAGAAGAACAGCGTGCGGAAGAGTTTATGACAGAAGATGCTGAAATCGTAATCGTAGCATTTGGTGCTTCTTCACGTGTTGCAAGAAGTGCAATTAAGACTGCAAGAGAAGAAGGTATTAAGGTTGGTATGGTTCGCCCCATTACCTTATGGCCTTTCCCTGAAAAAGCAATTGAAAAGACCGTCCCTACAGCAAAGAAATACCTTTGCGTGGAAATGAACATGGGTCAGATGGTTGATGACGTGCGCCTTGTAGTAAACGGTAGAAAACCCGTTGAATTCTTTGGTCGTACCGGTGGTGTAATCCCTACACCTGCTGAAGTACTTGATCAGATTCGCGCACTTGCAGGAAAGGAGATGTAATCATGGCTGTTGTATTTGAAAAAACCAAGGCATTAACAGATGTGCCTTTTCATTACTGCCCCGGATGTACACACGGTATCGTACATCGTTTGGTTGCAGAAGTTTTAGATGAGTTAGGAGTAGTGGGACAGACTGTAGGTGTTGCTTCCGTAGGATGTTCCGTATTCAGCTACAATTATTTTAACTGTGATATGGTGCAGGCTGCACATGGCCGTGCTCCCGCAGTTGCTACAGGTATTAAAAGAGCGGTTCCCGAGAACGTAGTATTTACATATCAGGGTGATGGTGACTTGGCAGCGATTGGTATGGCAGAAACCGTACACGCGGCAACACGTGGCGAAAACATTACCGTTATTTTTATCAACAATGCAATCTACGGTATGACAGGTGGTCAGATGGCACCTACCTCTCTTCCCGGACAGATTACACAGACTTCACCTTACGGACGTGATACTTCTACAGCAGGTCACCCCATCCGCGTTTGTGAATTACTCTCTACCTTAAGCGGTACAGCACTTGCACAGCGTGTAACCGTTGACAGCGTAAAGAACGTAAACATTGCGAAGAAAGCAATTAAGAAAGGTTTCCAGAACCAGATTGATAAGAAGGGTTACTCAATCATTGAAGTTGTATCAACATGTCCTACTAACTGGGGTCTTACTCCGGAAGAGTCTATGAAGTGGCTTCGTGAAAATATGCTTGAGTACTATCCTCTCGGCGTATACAAAGATATCGATGCAGAAGGAGGAGACAAATAATGAGCAAGACATTGAACGTATTATTGGCAGGTTTCGGTGGCCAGGGTATCCTCTTCGCAGGTAAGACAATTGCATATTCAGGACTTATGGACAATAAGGAAATTTCATGGCTTCCTTCTTACGGTCCCGAAATGCGTGGCGGTACCTGTAACTGTAGCGTTGTTATCAGTGAAGAATCCATCGGTTCTCCTTTGGTAACACAGCCGGATGTATTAATTGCAATGAACCTTCCTTCTTTGGATAAGTTCGTAGACGCTGTTGTACCCGGCGGTACAATCCTTGTAGACAGTTCTATGATTTCCAAGAAAGTAGAACGTACAGACGTAAACGTATATTACATTGACGCTACCAAGATTGCAGACGAAAAAGGCTTAAAGGGTTGCGCAATCATCATTTTGGTAGGTAAAATGTTCAAGGAAGTAGGCTTTTGCACCAAAGAAGCTTTGGATAAAGGTATCCAGAAAGTTATTCCTGCAAAGAAGGCAGCAATGCTTGGTTTGAACCAGGAAGCATTAAAGATTGGTATGGAATCATAAAAGATTTTTATCGGGATGGGAATCGTAAAAATACGATTCTCTATTCCTGTTTTTAAGGAGACTATAAATCGCTTGCGATTTTTTCCTTTTATTATAAGGAGGCTAACTATGGACGAAATCAGAGAAATCGCCCTGCGTATCAAAGAACTTCGTGAAATTTGTGATTATTCGGAAGAAGAAATTGCGAAAGAGCTTGGTATCAGCGTGGAATTATACAAGCAGTATGAAGCAAACGGAAAAGATATTCCCATTAACGTAATTTTTAAGCTTTCTAAGATTTACAAAGTGGATTTTTCGGAAATTGTTACCGGTGTGTCTGCCAAGTTAAAAACCTATCAGGTAGTGCGCGGCGGAAACGGTCAGAAGGCTGACAGATATCCGGGCTATGAATTCAGAGACCTGGCATATCATTTTAACAATACTATTATGCAACCGTTCCTTGTAACGTTGGACCCTTCCGATAAGAAAGCAGATCTCGTATCTCATCAGGGCGAAGAATTTAACTTGGTGTTAGAAGGTACTGTCGTCGTCACCTTTGGTGACCAGGATATCGTTTTAGAAAAAGGAGACAGTATTTATTTTAACCCTACCTACCCTCATGGACAGAGATGCGGCGGAGATGTGCCTGCAACCTTCCTTACCATGATTGCGGAGTAAGGTTTATGCGTACAAAGCATGGAATGGAGAGAAAATGTTAGAAAAGTTTTTACCTAGGATTCAGTTTGATTCCTATGAAGATTTTAAAAAGAATTATACCGTAAATATTCCCGAAAATTTTAATTTCGGTTTTGATATTGTAGATGGCTGGGCGAAAGAAAAGCCTGACAACAGAGCTTTGGTTTGGTGCAACGACCATAACGAAGAGAAGGTTTTTACCTTTGAAGATATGAGTAAGTTATCCAACAGAGCAGCCAACTTTTTTGCATTCAAGGGAATCAAAAAAGGTTCAGTGGTTATGCTTATTTTAAGAAGACGTTGGGAGTACTGGGTGTGCGCTACAGCGTTGATTAAGCTTGGAGCTATTGTGGTTCCGGGTACGTTACAGCTTACCAAGAAAGATATTGCATACCGTGCAAATGCGGCAAATATTGAGATGTTTGTCTGCATCAATGATGATTATGTAGTGCAGCAGATGGAGCTTGCGAAGGCGGAAGCCCCCTGTATTAAGCACATTGCTTTGGTTGGCGATAATGAGCGTGAAGGCTGGATTAATTTTAACAAAGAATTAATGGAGTATTCCGAAGTCTTTGAACGCCCTGTGGGTGAGGCTGCCACTAAGAATACTGACATTATGCAGATTTATTTTACATCTGGCACAACCGGTATGCCTAAGATGGTTTGCCACAATTATATGCACCCTCTGGGACACATCGTTACTGCGAAATATTGGCAGAGAGTACAGGAAAATAAGCTTCATATGAGCGTATCTGATTCCGGCTGGGCGAAGTTTGGTTGGGGTAAAATTTACGGACAGTGGATTTGCGGTGCAACTATTTTCTGCTACGATATGGACAAGTTTATCCCGGCAAATCTGCTTGGCGTAATTGAGAAGTATAAATTGACAACGTTCTGTGCACCGCCTACCATGTATCGTTTTATGTTACAGGAAAAGGTGGAAGATTATGACTTATCTTCCGTTGAACAGTGGTGTACTGCAGGTGAAGCGTTGAATCCTGAAGTATTTGATCGCTGGGAAGAATTGACCGGCAGAAAGATTGCATCAGGTTTTGGTCAGACCGAAGGAACTGTTTTGATTGCATGTTTCGAATGGTTCGAAGCAAAGCCAGGTACTTTGGGTAAGCCGTCACCGATTTATGACTTACATCTTCTGAATGATAAAGGAGAAGATTGCGAAAACGGTGAAGAAGGTGAAATCGTAATCTGCGGTTTGGACAAGAATCCGCCGGTGGGTCTTTTTGTAGGATATTACAAAGACGAAGAGATGACAAAGGAAGCTTTAGGCAGTGGCTCTTATAACTTAAAAGACGTTGTCTGGAGAGACAATATGGGCTATCACTGGTTCGTTGGCCGCCATGATGACGTTATTAAGTGTTCCGGCTATCGTATCGGACCTTTCGAGGTAGAAAGTGCGTTGGTTGAGCATCCTGCAGTTGTAGAGTGTGCAATTACAGCAGCACCGGACCCCATCAGAGGTCAGGTTGTTAAAGCTACCGTAGTACTTGCCAAGGGTTATACACCTTCCGATGAATTGATTAAAGAATTACAGAATCATGTTAAGAAGGCGACAGCGCCCTATAAGTATCCCAGAATCGTAGAGTTTGTAGATGAATTACCTAAGACTTTGGGCGGTAAAATCAAGCGAGCACAGATTCGTAGCGAGGATGCCGGCAAGTAGAAGTTTTTATCGGACGGATAAAAGGAGAATAAAATGAGTAGTAAAAAACGTGAATTGCAGAAGAAGAAAAGAGAAAAAGCAATCCGCAAGGCGCAAATGAAGAAGAGTGTGCGTAATATTGCAATTGGCGTAGCCGTAGCTTTAGTGTTAGCGCTGATTGGGTATCTGGTTTATTATAAAACCGTACTGATCACAGCCCCTATCGAGAATTACAGTGAAGGTCTTAATGAAGACGGCACCATTGAAGGTGTTGTTGTGCAGGATTATGTTAAACTTGGTCAGTATCAGGATATGAAAGTCGATTACAGCGAGCTGGGTGTGGATGAAAGTACAATTGAGTCCCAAATTGAAACCGTATTGAATAACAATAAGGAATATTCCACAGAAGCAGGCGTAGTTGTTCAGTTGTATGATGAAATCAATCTTGATTATGTAGGAACAATTGACGGTGTAGCTTTTGAAGGCGGTTCTACTGCAGATGGCGGTACTGTTATTACGGTTGGCGAAGCCGGATATATTGATGATTTCGAAGAACAGCTTGTAGGCCATAAAATTGGCGAAGAATTCGACATAGAAGTAACCTTCCCCGAAGAGTACGGAAATGCAGAAGTGGCCGGTAAGGATGCGGTGTTCAGCATTCGTTTAAACGGTATTTACAGTAAGCCGGAGTTTGATGACGCTTTCGTAAAAGAGCATTTATCTGATGTTGCGTTAACAGCTGAAGCATATCGAGCATACTTATTGGAAGAGGCTGAAAAAGAAGCATTGGAGCAGTATATGCAGACGTATTTAAAGGATTATTGTCTGGTGCAGGAATATCCGGAAGATTACGTGAAAGATGTCATGGGTCTTACCAAATTTGCGGATCAGCAGGAATATGATTATATGAATCAGCTTTTTGGTGGGGCATACGGTACACTTGCTGAATACAAGGGCGCAGCCAACGAATTGGAATATGAAGCTGCATTAAGATTAAGAGCACAGGAAATTGTAGCCGGTCACATGAGTGTTCAGGCAATCTATGAAGATGCCGGACTTTCCGTTACTTCAGAGCATATGGATGCGGTAATGGAAGATTTGGGTGCAACTGCTGATTTTAAACTTCAGATGGAAGAGATGTATGGCAAGGGATATATTAATCAGCTTGCAATGAAAGAAGCAGTTATTGATTATCTTATGGAGAATGCAGAAATCGTGAAATAGTTGCTCCATGTCGGAACGAAAGGAGCTGTTAAATATAAGTTGCCTGCGGAAAGTGTGATATAACCTTGATATATCCAGTCATACTTATTGCCACTGTTTCATACAATGTAAAAAAAGCATGGCAGGGCAACTTTGAAAACATATATCGAAGAACGTGCTATCGAAGTAGCAAACTATATTATTGAACAAAATGCCACGGTTAGACAGACTGCAAAGAAGTTTGGCATTAGTAAAAGTACCGTACATAAAGACGTAACGGAACGTCTGGAAGAGATTGATCCGTCCCTTGCAAAAAGGGCCAGAATCGTTTTGGATGTCAATAAGTCGGAGCGACATATTCGTGGCGGAATGGCTACGAAAGAGAAGTATTTACAACAACATACATAATAATTTTATAAAAGTCCTTTTACGCAAATTGTTGTGCCGGATTGACCCACAAAAAATGTCCCGGCTGACTGAAAAAGTAAAGGGATTTTTATTTTATAAAAAAGATGTCAGATGCGGTCGAAAAAGGGCGCTTTTTCTTGACTATGAACGCTAATTGGAATAAAATAGTATTAATTATACTCATTGGGGGAGGTAATTAATTATGGTGGAGTTAAATAAGGGGTTAGTCTATACAAATGATGACTGTGTAGGCTGTAACAGATGTATTTCGGTTTGTCCTGTTTTACAGGCAAATCATGCAGTAGTGGAAGGCACGAATAATGTAGTCAGGGTAGATGGGGATTCTTGCGTACATTGTGGTGCATGTATTGATGTATGCCAACATAAGGCAAGAGATTTCCAGGATGATACGGAACGTTTCTTTGAAGATTTGGCGAAGGGTCAGAGAATCAGTTTATTACTGGCGCCTGCTTTTATAGCAAATTATCCGAACGAATACAGACAGATTCTTGGGTACTTAAAGAGCCTTGGCGCAAATCACATTATCAGCATCAGTTTTGGCGCGGATATTACGACCTGGGCATATTTGAATTGGATTACCAAGCATAATCTTGTAGGTGGCATTTCACAGCCTTGTCCTGCAGTTGTGGATTATATTGAAAATTATGTTCCGGAATTAGTTTCCAAACTGGTACCTATTCACAGTCCTATGATGTGCGGTGCGATTTATGCTAAGAAGTATATGAATGTGACAGACAAGCTTGCATTCATCAGTCCCTGTATTGCGAAGAAGTCTGAAATTACCAGACCGCAGAATGCAGAATATATTGAATACAATGTTACCTTTGAGCATTTGGTTAAGAAGCTTAAAGGTATGGATTTAAGCAAATACAACGGTTTCGATGAGATTGAATACGGTTTGGGTAGCGTATATCCCCAGCCCGGCGGTCTTCGTGAAAACGTGGAACATTTCCTTGGAAGAGATGTATTTATTCGTCAGATTGAAGGCGAGAAGCATGTATACCATTTCTTGGAAGTATATGCAGACCGTGTAAAGAGTGGCAAAGAGCTTCCTTTCATGGTGGATGCGCTGAACTGTGGCGGCGGCTGTATATACGGTACTGCAACCAATCCTGAGAATGAAATGAATGATGATATTTTACTTGAGATTCATAATCAGAGAGTAAAATCAAATCGTCATAATAAGAAGAGCCCTTGGAGTAAGGAAATTGATTATGCTGCACGTTTGAAATTGTTGAACGAGCAGTTTAAGAAGTTGAATTTAGATGATTTTGTATGTACATACGAAGCGAAGGATAATCGTATGGAAGAAGTTCCCGAGGAAGTTCTTGAGAACGTATTCATGAAGATGAAGAAGTTCGAGCCGGAGCAGAGAAACATTAACTGTGGTGCTTGCGGTTACAAGAATTGTAAAACTATGGCAACCGCTGTTGCATGCGGAATTAATGTAGTGGATAATTGTATTCACTATGTGAAAGATGAGCTTGGCGAAACCATGAGATTCGTCGAAGAAAAGGCTCAGGAGGCGGAAGCAACAAGACAGCAGAAGGAGGCAATTTATCAGGAAGTTGCAGCTGAGCTTGCACGTATTACCGAAGCTATGAATGAATTGTCGGAAGGTAACTCCGCAACAGCAAGCGATGCTACCAATATGGCACAGATGATGTCTTCTGTAGCTGAATTCGGTGATACTATGAAGGAATCTACCGATCAGGTTATGAATTCGGTTAAGGGTTACGACGAAATCAATGAAGAAATCATTAAGATTTCAAGCAAGACCAATATGCTTGCGTTGAATGCAGGTATTGAAGCAGCGAGAGCAGGTGAAGCAGGTAAGGGCTTTGCGGTAATCGCGGAACGCGTAAGAGAACTTGCGGAATTAACCAAGTCTACGGTAGAAGACGGACAGAAACAGAGTAAGGATGTTATTCCTGCCATGGAAGAACTTTCTGCTGAAACAGATACTTTCTTGGCAAACATTTCGCAGGTAAATGAAGCAATTGTTACCCTTGCGGCAAACAGCGAAGAAATTGCGGCGAAGACTGCAGAAATTGAAGCATTGCTTGCTAAGATTTCCGAGCAGATGCAACAGATGGTAGAATAATCAAGAAATAATGTCTGATTGCGTTTTATAAAAAAGATGAGAAGCGGAATACTATATACTATCCGTGGACAGAGGAGACAGAACATGACATTAGAAGAAAAGCAGCAGCATGATAAAGAAATCAGCGATAAGTTTTTGCTTCGTGACGAAGAGATTACGGAGGAAGAATATGCAGGCTTAAGTATCCAGGATATGTGCGTCCTGATTACCAATGCAAAGTGGTTGATTCAGTCGGGAGACCATATGGACAGTATGGATAAGATTGATGAAATGAAAGACCGCATCCGCAATATGCATTCAAAGCTGATTGATAAAATCAGAGCCGCTGAAGTGCTTTATACAGTAGTGGATAACACGACGGGATATCCTTTTATTACTGAAATTAATAATTCTATTTGGATTTTCTCAGAAAAGGAATATGCAGACAGTTGTGTGGAACATTATAAGGAAGAACGCAGAAGTTTTCATACAATGGAAATTTCGAAAGAAAGTCAGTTGAGTTTTCTCGGAAGAGCCTTTTATACCAATGGTGTAGGCGGTATCTTTGTAGATAACGGTCAGACAGGCTACTATATTGAAAATAGGGATTTGGTTTTACCGCCCAGTTGGGAAGGATTTCCTCCTAACCGTATTCCGGTGACCAATCCGGAGTTTATGCGTGCGCATTTGAAACTTTCACAGGAATTAGGATGGAAGGTGGAATACAGTGAGCGACGCAGAGTTATTGAGAAGTTGGAGAATGCGTTGATTCGTGCTTCCAGAGATGCGGTATTGCTTGTACCTACCAAGGGTGCACCGGAGTCCAAGAATGCAGCAGACATTCGTTTGGGCGGAGATTCCAACACAGCGATTCCCGTACTTGTGGCACCGGATGGAACCAAAGGTCTTCCGGTATTTACAGACTGGGATCAGTTCCATCTTCTGTATTCCGATAAGGAGTATCATGCGTGGACAATGGAATTTGATGCATTAACAGAGCTTCTGTACAACGAGGGCGGATATGACAGTATCGTTGTCAATGTAAAGAGTCGTCCGTTGGATATTAACAGAAACACATTGAAACGTATGGAAGCGTTGAAGCGCAAAGCGGAAGAACGTGCAATGTGGGAAGATGATGACGAGTAAATAAGATAAAATTGAAGAATGCCGAAGTTGATGTACCCTCTTTACCGGCCTGACCGGTAAGGAGGGTATTTTTATTTGTATAGTATAAATATGATAAAAAATTAGTTATCCATAGGACTGTTCTCGCCTATATCTGAATGGCCGAAGTAACGTTTGCGGTACTCACGGGGGCTCATACCGTGGCGTTCGCGAAAGACCTTTGCAAGATAACTGTAAGAAGAAAAATTTAAAAATTCGCTGATGTCGGAAAGACTGTACTCGGAATATTTCAGCATATTTTCCGTGGCTTCCATTTTCTTGGACATAATGTAGTCAGAGATTGTGACGCCGGTTTCTTTGTGAAAAAGAGTGGAGAGATAGGAACGGTTCAGCCCCGTAACTTCTGCCAAAATTTCGCCGTTTACTTCTTCATGCAGATGATAATATACATAATCCATACATTGGATAACCGGCTTGGAAAGAACGGTTTTACGCTGGTGAGTTGCCACCTGTTTGACATAGTAGGTAAGCATTTCCTTATGCAGGTCGTTTACTTCTGCCACGCTTTCACATTTATCGGCCCTTTGGATAAAAAGGTCGCTGGCTATGTAGGCAGTTTCAGCATCCATTCCGCCTTCAATGGCATAGCGGGTTGCCAGGGTAGTAGAAGCGATAAAAAGATACTGTTTGTTGCGTAGCGGATTGTCTGATAAGTGACCCACCGTATTTGAATGGAAGATACGCACGCCTTCTGTAACGGCCTTCATGTCCCCTTGCTTGATGTACTCGTAGGATAGAACTTCTTCTTTGTAGCTGTGATGTTTGATGCTGTTTTCACGCTGAATAAATTGCAGGTGGGTGATTTTTTGCGCAAGTGAATCCGGCATAGTATTGTCCTTCCCTGTTCCGACGGACGCGAAACAATATAATGTAAACTTTTATACAAATAAAAATGACCATAAAAAATCACATTTTATTACCTAAAATACACAATATCACCAATTTTAAAAATATACAACAAAATTATCCAAAATCAAACAAAATTATTATAAATAGAAAAAACAGATTGCTATAATCCATAGCGATGATAAAAGTAAATATGTGATTAAGCGTCTGCAGATAAAAGAGACGCATCTATATAAAAATACAGAATGGAGGAAGTAAAATGAAAACTGCAAAAATGAATTTACGGAAAAACGCAGGCAATATGACAGACGGCGCAATTATGAGTTGTTTGTTGGCATTTGCTTTCCCGATTCTGATCGGAAATATATTTCAGCAGTTGTATAACGTGGTAGATACGGCAGTAATCGGTAACGTGTTAGGTGACAATGCCTTGGCGTCTATCGGCGCGGTGTCGCCGATTTACAATCTGGTAATCGGTTTTGCAAACGGTATCACCAATGGTTTTGCGGTTGTCATCGCAAGGGCGTTTGGCGCAGATAAAGAAGATGAAATCCGTAAGTCTGTAGCGATGAGTTTCGTATTAACGGCGATTATTTCGGTAGTTTTTACCATCGGAAGTTTGCTTCTCTTGCGACCGCTTTTGGTTTTCCTTGAGACCCCCATTACCATTATCGATGACACTTACAGATATCTTGTGATTATCCTGGCATTTTCCGTGGCGACTATGTTTTATAATATGTACGCAGGTATGCTTCGTGCCATCGGTAACAGCCGTGCACCGTTGTATTTCTTGATTGTAGCCATGATTATCAACGTAATCCTGGATATTATCCTTGTAAAATACACACCCCTTGGCGTGGCCGGCGCAGCAGTAGCTACAGTCATTGCCCAGATTGTTTCGGTAATCCTTTGCATCGTTTATATTTATAAAAAATGCCCTATGTTCATTTTCCGTCCGAAGGACGTGGTAAAAGACTGGGCACTTATCAAAGAGTTGCTTGCTACAGGTATTTCCATGGGCCTTATGATTGTGGTGGTATCCATCGGTTCCGTAGCCCTGCAGCGTGGCGTAAACTCTCTCGGGGAGCAGACCATTGCGGCGCATACAGCCGCAAGAAAAATCGACGATATTTTCATGCTTCCTTTGAGCAGTATTACTATGGCGGCGTCTACTTTTGTGGGACAGAATTTCGGTGCCGGCAAGATGGACCGCGTGAAAAAAGGCATTATGTGTTCCATTTTGATTGATTGCGTGTGGAGTACTTTCGCATTACTTTGTTCCGTTTTCGGAAGCGAACTTATGGTGCAGTTATTAAGCGGTACGAAAGACCCTGAGGTTTTAAAATGGTCCACTACTTATATCCGCACGAATCTGCCCTTCTTCTATGTATTAAGTATCCTTGTGGTACTTCGAAGCAGTTTACAGAGTGTGGGTAGAAAAATCGTTCCGGTAATCGGAAGTATCGTAGAATTGATCTGCAAGTTTGTTGCCGTAATCGTAATTGTGCCCTTATGCGGTTATATCGGCATCTGCTTCTTAGAGCCTGTAATATGGATTCTCAGCGCAATTCTTGTATGCGTAGATTATATGTGCTTTGCTAAAGCATGTCGCCCAAATCACTGTGAAGAGGAAGTGATACAATCACAGCCTTGCACAGTTTCAAACTCATAAACAAAACCCTTAAAAATGCCCGGCAAATAAGCCGGGCGTTTTTGCGTTTTACGGAAGTATGAAAGGATAACAAATGAAAGTAAAAGTTAGTGTAATAGGGCAATTTAGCGTTTGTCTAAAAATAATATAAAAAATTATTGACAAATGGAAAAAACAGGGATATATTAATGATATCAAAATGATATCAAACAAATATCATCTTGAAGAGGAGTTGTGTAAAAGAATAAATAAAACGGAGGAGAGTTTTATGGAAGAGAAAATGAAAATGAACGCAAGCGTAACGGAGAAGGAAATACGTCCGATGTCAGGTATGGTTATGTTGTTGCTTATTATTTTGGCATCACTGGTAAGTATTGGTCTGTTTGTTATAGGTGCCATATTTAACCTGTTATTGATTATTGTGGGTGCAGTTCTTTTTACCGTTGCTATGATTTGTATCGGCGGTTTGAAAGTGGTGAATCCTAACGAAGCACTTGTGCTTACTTTATTCGGTAAATATTACGGCACTATTAAAAGTGCAGGATTTTACTTTGTAAATCCTTTTGCCACAGCTTTTAATCCCGGTGTAGAGAAGGTTGTGACTAAGAATGCAGATGGTAATGTGTATGTTAAAACAGTAGGCAGCAAAAAGGTGTCTACCAAGGTTTGTACATTAAACAATGAGAAGCAGAAAGTAAATGATGTTTTGGGTAACCCCATTATTATCGGAGCGGTTGTTATCTGGAAGGTGACGAATCCTACGCAGGCTGTTTTTGCGGTAGAGAATTATCGCGACTATTTATCCATTCAGTGTGATTCTACGATTCGAAACATTGCCCGTCTTTATCCTTATGATGATTTGCAGGAAGACGACGGCGTGGAAGAGAAGACCTTGCGTGGCAGCAGTCAGGAAATCGCAGAGCAGATGAAGAACGAACTTCAGGAACGCGTGTCCGGTGCGGGTCTTGAGATTATGGAAGTGCGTATTACACATCTTGCATATTCGGAAGAAATTGCAGCAGCAATGTTACAGCGTCAGCAGGCAGTGGCAGTGATTGCAGCGCGCCAGAAGATTGTGGAAGGTGCAGTAAGCATGGTTAAAATGGCAATCGACCAGTTAGACGAGAACGGTGTGGTTGTTCTGGACGATGAGCGTAAGGCAGCAATGGTAAGTAATCTTTTGGTTGTACTTTGCGGAAATAAAGAGGCGCAGCCTATTGTAAACAGCGGTTCCATTTATTAATAATAGAGTGCTATGATGTAAGGTGTTTGACAATATTGCGTTTTTGCAATAAGGTAAAAGTAAGTAGTGAAGTAAGGGAGCATGAAGATGGAAATTGAAAAGAGAGAACAGGCCTTGCAGGAACGTCTTGAGAAGCTTCATGCTATGGAACAGGAAATTCTCGAGAAAGAAAAGAATCTAAAAGAGAAGGAGAAGGCAAAGAAGCAGGTGCTTCTGCGTCTTTCCCCTTCCTTGTGGAATGAACTTGCCAAATGGGCAGATGATGATTTCAGAAGTATTAACGGGCAGATAGAATTTCTGTTGGCAGAGGCAGTAAGGAATCGGAGGAAATAATAGATCACAGCGTGCGATAAGCACGCTGTTTTTATATTATAAAATAAGGCATTTGTAGTCTGATAATCCTCGGTTGAGAGGCCGGCGCAAGGTCTGAAATTTATTGCCTGAACACTGCTTTTATGGTAAAATAGAGACGTTGAAAAATTAAGAAAAACAGAGGAGATTATACATATATGGCATGGTATGACAACGCAGTTTTTTATCACATTTATCCGCTGGGGATGACAGGGGCGCCCAAGGAGAATTCTTACGGGGAACCGGTGGAGAGATTGAATCAGTTGATTCCTTGGATCTCTCATATCAAGAGTATCGGTTGTAACGCACTTTATATCGGACCCTTGTTTGAATCTGTGGGACACGGTTATGAAACCACGGATTACCGCAAACTGGACAGCCGTTTGGGAACCAACGAAACTTTGAAGAAATTCGTGGCTGAATGTCACGCACAGGGCGTAAAAGTTATTTTTGACGGTGTATTCAATCACACCGGCCGTGATTTCTTTGCTTTTAAGGATATTAAGCAAAATCGCGAAAATTCACAGTACAAAGACTGGTACTGTAATGTAAATTTCTGGAATAACAACGAATACAACGATGGTTTTACCTATGATAACTGGGGCGGTTATAATCTGCTTGCAAAGTTAAACCAGAAGAATCCTGCGGTAAAAGATTATATCTGTGACGTAATCCGTTTTTGGGTAAAGGAATTTGACGTGGACGGCATTCGTTTGGATGCGGCAGATGTTTTGGACTTTGATTTTATGAAGGCATTGCGTCAGACCGCAAATGAAGTAAAGCCTGAGTTCTGGCTGATGGGCGAAGTAATCCACGGCGATTACATTCGCTGGGCGAATGAAAGTACATTGCACTCTGTAACCAACTACCACTTACATAAGGCATTGTATTCCGGTCACAACGACCATAACTTCTTTGAAATTGCCCATACAGTGAAGAGATTGTATGAAATGGGAGGGAATCGTCCTGATGGCTTAAAGCTTTACAATTTCGTGGATAATCACGACGTAGAGCGTATCTATACAAAACTTAGCAATAAGGCACAGTTTGCGCCTGTACATATTCTGATGTACACCCTGCCCGGTATTCCTTCCATCTACTATGGTTCGGAATTCGGTATTGAGGGCCGTAAGGAGAAGTTCAGCGATGATTCGCTTCGCCCTGAAATGTCTTATGATGTGTATGGTCCCAAGGCGGCAGACAATGACTGCGTGAAGTTGATTTCTGCCCTTGGTAAAATCCGTCAGAACACCAAGGAATTAAACTTTGGTGATTACAAGGAATTACGTCTTACCAACAGACAGTATGCCTTCTCAAGAAGTTATCAGGGGTCTACCGTAATTGTGGCTGTAAATAATGATGAAAACGGCAGCAGTGTATGTGTATCCGCACCCGACGGCGAATACATTGGTGCATTGTCCGGTCGTAAAATAAATGCAAGTGGTGGCAACTTAAACATTGATATGGTAGCAAATTCAGGCGATATCTGGGTACCTGCGGCATCTTGCGTGAATTGTGAATTAGGCGAGACTTGCGAAGTGGCGCAGATGGAGTTTGAGGCGATGGAACAGCCGATGAAGGAAGAAGTAAAGGTTGAAGTAAAAGAATCAACTGTGGAAGCAACTGTGGCAGGCGCAGAAGAGCTTGCGAAGAAGGGTGAAACGGTTCTCGATTTAAATAAGCCTTATGAAGAAATGAATGTGGCTGAATTGCAGGAAGTAATTCTTGGAAAGATGCGTCGAAACGGTACGCCGATGACAGAACAGATTATTAAGTCTGTAAGAGATAATGAACATTTGGGTTCATTGGTAAGCTGGGCGAAGAGTTTTTAGGGATAAAGTAGTAATAGGGGAAAATTAATAATGTCTGAACTGGGTTTTTTTATAGATATTGAAAGATTTATCAAATGGACATATAGTCATGAAGATTTGTTTGGATCGGATTTTAGTAAAGATTTCGGAGAAAATACTGTAAAAAAATGGAGACGGTATGAGGTTCTTCCAAGTGAAACAAGTATTAAAAAAGCAAATCGAAGTTTGAGGGAAGGCGAGAAAGCTTTTGATAAAATCAATATTGCAGAGTTGATGATATGTATTAATAATGCAAAAGATCATAATAGAGGAAAAAACACAGAACTAATGTCGGTTACGAGCACCGGAAAGAAAATTATGACCTTATTACTGTTAGGAAGGACGGTTGATGATAAGAAAGATAATGGATTTTTAACTGCTTCCATAAATAAAGACAGTGATGTTCACGCATATTTGTTAACTGTTAGTGAAAGAAGAAGTTGCGTAAAAACGTATTACTATTTACCCGGAAGAACAGTTTCTCTGGAACAATTATGCAACTTAAGTAATGATTATAAAAATGGTATAACCCCAGAAGGTATTTATGACGGATTGCAATTACTACAACAATTAGAATTGGTAGAGTGTGTTGACAAGAAGCTGGATTTGTACAAGTTAAATTTTGAAGGTTGTAAAAGCTTTTTATGTAAAAATAAGTAACGACGAAAGGGACACTTTGTTAGTGTCCCTTGTTTTTTTGTGTTTTGCTTGATATTTTCATGTTAGCAGCGCAGCAACAAACAAAAATGACGTCATACAAATAAAAACGAAAAGGAGAATTAAAAATGATAGAATCAAAATTAGATTTAATTAAAAGAAATGAATTAAAAGTAAGTAAAGTAATTAGTGACTGGTATTACAGCATCGGTAAGGAACAGATTACGAAATATGTACTTGATCCGGACGGCATCTTTTCAACCGAAAACGGAAGCAAGGCAGGAGTATATCTTGTTTATGTGGTAGTACCGACAGGAAAAGAAATTTTGATGTACGTAGGGGAAGTTGGGAAAGCAGGACGCGGTTTCCGGGATCGCCTGGCTGAGCATTTAAAATATTGGCTTACGAACCCTGAGTGGTATACTGGTGTTCAAATGAAAGAATTAGAGGCCGGATACAAGTATAAGATTTGTATTTGGGCGGAAGAAGCGAATGATGCTAAGCGCTATGACCTTGAGCAGAGGACTGTAGAAGAAACTAAACCTTACACACAGTTTGGGTGCTATCCATTCTACGATCGCAAGAAGAACAATTATTATGGCTATGATCTGTGTATTTTTGGGAGCTACAAACGCCGCGCATTTGTGGTGGCAAGAGACGGCAAGTATACGGAAGAAGCACCGGAATTGGTACTTTACAATATTTATTCATTGGCGGCAAAAGAAGATTTGAGTAATTATAAAGGCAAAGAATCCGATAATAAAATCATTGAGAAAGTAAAAGAGGAAATGCCTCAAGGAAGTGAAATTCACAGAACAATCAAGGCTTTTGTTGAGCGCGAAATGGGAATCACAGGACGCGGATACAAGTATAAGAATTTGGTTCATTTTTTAGCGGCTTCACTGGCACCGTTCTATGAAGAAAAGCGCGTTATGTAGGTGAATGAAACTGCATTATGGTATAGAAGGAATGCCTAAGGAGATGGGCGTGCAGTTCGGAATTGTACGCCCGTTTACCTAAATAAAGAAAGGAAAATGATATGAATAAATTTACGAAAGAACAATTTAACGATATTATAGTATTTTTTGTCAGCGAGCCAGGAGCCATGGGACCGAATGATATTGGCTTTTATAAGCGGAACGGGGAGCATTTTAGATTTTACTATCCCAATAGCGACAATGAGAAGTATTCCTTAATGAAAGAATATTTCCCGGTGTTTTCGCAGTGTTATTTTAATGGACCGATGAAATCAGAGTCGGCAGCGGCTGTTACGATTGTAATAGGCGAAGAAGAGGGATATAAAGAAACTCGGGTTGCCCCCGGTTGGAAACATTGGTATCTGGATTTCGGTAATCATCTCATTATTAAAGAAGAGTTTTATCAGGCAATAAAAGATATTTTTAAGGATGTAAGTAATGGTGAGATTACTTTTGACTGGGAAGTGTTATTAGACAAAGCGGGATTTGCCGATAAAGTGGACGAGATTGAAAAAAATATCGGGAGAAAGAAGGGAAAATATTTGGATAACAAAATAAAGCAGGCTGAAGATTTGGCGTACGATATTATTATATTTCTGAAGGAATGGGGGCTGTGGGACAGTGTTTCCATCTTCTGTAATGATAAAAAATATACGGACGTGAAGTGGGATGAAGACCCGGATCCGTGGTGCTCTTTTCGTGGTATGGAGGACGTGTATGAAATTCGGGACGTAAAACTTTCTAGATATCTTGGCGAGGACCCTGCAAAAGTTTCCCGGAAGTTATCTCCGGTTTGCGTAATGAACGAGACACTTCTGTCCCATATCTTCTTCGACGGATATTATAAAGCGGAATGGAATAACATCGGACCGCAGGCACGAAAATATCTTTTGGATCCGGAGGGCGGAAATATTTTGTTTGAAATGTTTGATTATGATGTTGAAGAATTGGAGCCGATTCTGAATCCGGCAGAGTTTGATTCGCAGGAACAATATCAAGACTTTGAAGATGAAATGCAGGAGGATTTGTATTGGGAATTTGTGGATCAACTGTATGATGAGACCATTTGCTGTTACGGTTCTCCGGTTGTGGATCACATTATAGAGCAGTGGCGGGCATTGAGTGTGAAATACGGCGTGGGAGAAGTGTTGGTGTATTGCTAGTATGTAGCATATTAAACCATAGGTTGATAGCTTTTTGAACTTTTATTACACATAATATAATTATGATTGAGACGGAGGATGAGCTTATGAGATGTAATCAGGTTAGCATTTTTATTGAGAGATTTGGCGAGTATGTACCAAAGAATTACCCCGGAGATGTGCAGCGAATTAATGTATATTGTGATGATTTTAATTCGATTTATGCGGCGTTGTCTAAGGCTTATGCGATGGCAATTAACGAATTGAATGAGTACGAAAGCATCGGTGTGCGGACGGATGTAAGGACCAATGAATTTGCGTCCAATGATTATCGGGAAATGAAGCATAAAGCTGGCAGGGATAAAAATAAATACGAGGACGACATCAAATTTGAGTACTATGACAGCAGTATCAAATTACATAAGGATTTTATCTGGACATACGAACACAGCGCAGAAATTATGGAGATTATTCAGAGCTGCGATAATGCGAAAGATGTAGAGCTTGCGTTGAAAGAGAAGTTTGACTTGACGGATTATCAGGCCCGTAAAATTGCGCAGATTCGTCTGGATATGCTTAGCAAAGCAAAGTATGAATCTGCCAAAGAAGAAGTGGAACGAATGGAGAATCGCGCTAAAAACCTGCCGCCCGAGAGTACTTTTGTAAGAGATAAAATCCGCAAACTCAAGTGCGAGATTCGAAAGCTTGAGGTGTATTTCATTGTGGCTGAAAACTACGAAGAAATTATGAAATACTATGCAGAAGCCGAGGATTTTCAGGCGTTCCGCGAGTGTGTAAAAGAATATGGCATTGAGCCTATGGAAGCAAGTATGATTCCGTATTTTACGGTGAAAGATTTCAGTAAAAACGAGCGCGATAAACGTGTGGAGCAGTTGCAAAGATTAAAGGAAGAATTGCAGAGCTGGGAGGAATAGTATGAGCAGAATTTTATTAGATAATAAAGCAACACCGGCAACGGAGCGTTCTTATCAAATTCCCTGGGTATATGATGCCCATGCGTTCAATATGGATAACAACTTGCCTGAACGTACCATTGATATCACGAACGAAAATTGGAAGCAGGAAATCGGTAATTTCGAGGACGTAGAATCTTTATACATTCTGGTAGATTTGTCGGCAGAGGATTATGAGATGATTGGACAGATGGTAAATCTTAAGGCATTATATATGTATAAGGCTAAGAATCTGGAAGATATTTCTTTCCTGAAGAATTTAACAAAGCTAAAAGAGCTTATGATTCATAATAGCAAAATCAAAGATCTCAGCCCTATTGTAAAGGTTCGCAAGAAACAGGAGGAATTGTATCCGACAGTCCCTTGGTGCAAATTACAGTTGGTGGCAATTTTGAAATCAAAGGTCAGCGATTTGTCTGCTTTTGGTGATAAAATCAGTTTTTCGGAGTTCCTTTTATATAAAAGTAAAGTGTCAGAAGATGATCCGATTTATCAGAGATTGACCGCGTCCATAAGAAGATATGAGGATTGATGGTTTATACTAATTTATGTATATTTAGTGGCAGAAAGAAGGTTAAAGATATGTATGAGATAGAATGGATTCCGGTTACGGACCGATATCCGGATAGTCCGCGACGTGTTTTAGTTACATGTAAATATGATGATCAGTATGAGATTGAGATTGGTGAATTTTGGGATCTTACACCAAGTATGAAAGAGAAAATACCGGAAGAGTATGGTTTTGGATTGCTACATAAAAATGCGATTGCATGGGCAGAATTACCTAAACCATATATGATAGAAAAGGAACAGTAGAGAAGAGAGTGTGTGAAAACAGTAAGTAAGGGGTGAAAATTATGACGTGGACAGAGTTGTTGATTTTTCTTCAAAGTACTACTGACGCAGAAGAAGTAAATGAAAGAAGAGAAGAGATTGCTGAATGGTTACCATGTGTCCGGGAAATGTTCGAATATGACCAGAATAATAACTATCATCAATATGATTTATGGTTACATTCTGTCCATACATTTCTTGGCATTGATAAGCAAATAGAAGACAGTATGTTGTATTTGGCAGCGTTGCTTCATGATGCCGGAAAGCCCGCCTGCAGATGCAAAGGCGCATGTAATTTTTCCGCTTATACAGCAACGTATTGATATTTGTTCTGCGTGGATGAACGGACTGGCTGATGATAAGATAAAAGAAATAGAGATAGACGAATAAAGGCGAAAGAGGGGGATAAGAATGGCAGTATATGTAACCGGAGATACCCATAGAGAGTTTTATAGAATCAAATTGTTTTGTGAGGAATATGGGACAACAACAGAAGATATCCTTGTAATTCTTGGCGATGCGGGCATTAATTATTATTGCGACCACAGGGACAACAATCTAAAAAATGAATTATCGCAGTTGCCGATTACGTTATTCTGTATTCATGGCAATCACGAGGAACGTCCTTATTTGACGGGAAATTATGAAGAGAAAGAATGGCACGGTGCTATCGCGTACATAGAAGAAGCGTATCCGAATTTAATCTTTGCCAAAGATGGCGAAATCTATGATTTTAACGGCAAAAAAGCAATCGTCATCGGTGGCGCCTACAGTATTGATAAGTATTACAGATTAAGCCACGGAGAGGCGTGGTTTGAAAGCGAGCAGGCGGACGAGGAGACGATGAGATATGTAGAGGCGCAATTGGACGCATGCGACTGGCAGGTGGATTATGTATTGACGCATACGGTTCCTGTTGAATGCGAGCCTGTATGGGCTTTTATTCCGGGCTTTGACCAAAGTACGGTGGATAAAACCATGGAGAAGTGGTTGCAGCAGATTATGGACAATCTTGAGTTTGAGAAGTGGTATGCCGGACATTATCATGTGGAGTCGGAGGAAAATGGCGTGCGGATCATGTTTGAGGATTATGAGGAGTTGGATTGTGAGTAGGTGCCAGATGAATATTACGAAGAGATAGAAAGGCAGACAACTTATTTTAGAATAAACACTTTGCTTAAGCGCACGGTTATTGTAACGATAACTGTGCGCTTTTTACTTGTTTGAGGAAAGGTTATCTATACAATATTGACACCATATATGACACCAAATATAATAAAATGAAAGTCGTCGAAGAGGAGAATCAGAATGAAGACATTAAATGATTACATGAATATAGCGTACAAATTTGTAATAATAGAAGACAAAGAAGAAGGCGGATTCACAGGTTATTACCCTGAGTTAAGCGGTTGTATTACGTGCGCTGATACCATCGAAGAATTGATGGTGATGGCGGAAGATGCGAAAAGGGAATGGATTGAAAACAGTATAAAAGACGGAATTACGATTCCGGAACCGCCCAATTATTCCGGTCAGTTTAAATTGAGGGTTCCCAAAACTCTTCATAAGCATCTTGCGGAAAAGGCAGAGATGGAAGGTGTAAGTATGAATCAATATTGCGTGAGCATTCTCTCAAAGTATGCCTGAGAAAGAAATTTTTGGTTTTTTATAAAAAAAAATTGATTTCTGATAATGAACTGATTATAATAAGTTTTGTCAAAAAACAATCTTATATGATTTTAGGAGGAAAAACCATGGATTCAAACAAGAGACCTGATACAATGGAACGTATCACAACTCCTGCTTTGGCAGACAAGTTCATTGAAGAACAGGTTGCTGCTGTGCGTGCACAGGTTGGCGACAAGAAAGTTTTATTAGCACTCTCAGGCGGTGTAGACAGCTCCGTAGTTGCCGCACTTTTAATTAAGGCTATCGGCAAGCAGCTGGTATGTGTACACGTAAACCATGGTTTAATGCGTAAGGGCGAAAGCGAGCAGGTAATCGAAGTATTCCGCAATCAGCTTGACGCAAACCTTATTTATATTGATGCAACAGACCGCTTCTTGGACAAGCTTGCAGGCGTTGCTGAACCCGAAAAGAAACGTAAAATTATCGGCGAAGAATTTGTTCGTGTATTCGAAGAAGAATCCGGCAAAGTAGAAGGCATTTCTTTCCTTGCACAGGGAACCATTTATCCCGATATCTTGGAATCAGACGGTGTTAAGGCACACCACAACGTAGGCGGACTTCCTGAAGATTTCAAGTTTGAAGGCCTTGTAGAACCTGTTAAATTACTCTTTAAGGACGAAGTTCGTGTGGTAGGTAAGGCACTTGGCCTTCCCGCAGAAATGGTTGACCGCCAGCCGTTCCCCGGCCCCGGACTTGGCGTTCGTTGTACCGGCGCTATCACAAGAGACCGTTTGCACGCACTTCGCGAATCAGATGCAATCCTTCGTGAAGAATTTGTAAAAGCAGGCTTAGATAAGGAAATTTGGCAGTTCTTCACAGTAGTGCCCGATATCACTTCTACCGGCGTAAAAGATGGCAAGCGTCTTGATTACTGGCCTGTAATCATTCGTGCCGTAAACACGGTAGATGCTATGCACTGTACAGTGCCCCGTATTGACTGGGATATTTTAGAGAAGATTACAAATCGTATTTTGAGCGAGGTTGATGGAGTTTGTAGAGTATGTTATGACATGAGCCCTAAGCCTATAGCAACGATCGAGTGGGAATAATCGCGAACGTAATAAGCGATGCAACTGGAAATAATAAAGTGCTGCTGGCAAGTTTACTTGCTAAGCAGTGCTTTTTTATTTCTGGGTATAGCGCGCATACGCGCGTAGTAAGTGGCGAAGCCACTTACGGTGCATCGCGGAAATGTTAAATCAATTGCTTTTATTGGTGACCGCACATTGACCGCAAAATGCTTTGGCATATAAAAAAAGACTGTTTGGACGCTTTCATTTAAATGAATTGCGTGATAAAGAGAAAGTTGATATAATATTGACACTGAAGATATTTGTGTTATATGAGAAGATGATTGTATGCAAATTTTGGCAATCTGAAAGCCGTAAGAGGGGGGATGCGAAGAATGAATATTACGAACTTGCAATGTTCAGGATGCGGAGCACAGATTACTCCTGATTGGGAGAAGGGAACCGCCACATGTGAGTACTGCGGAAATGTGTTTTGGCTGGAACAGGAGAACGTCCTTAAGAAATTTGATAAACATGATAAAAAGCAAAATGAATTACCGGAGATACTGAATCCGGAATATGTTTCGTGGAGAGAAAGCGGACTTACAGACCATGCTATGGATTGGAAGGATGATGCGCTGGAAGCAGCAATGCGTAAATTAACCGGGATTGTTCAAGGTGACATTATGCTCAGTAGCGTGTTCAAACTTACAAGCTTAAAGTTGAATGAAGCGGGAATTGAGAATGTTGATGCATTAAACGAGTTGATTAATCTGCAGAGTCTTGTATTGGAAAATAATTACATTACGGATATAAGTGGGTTAACCAATTTGAAGAATCTAACATTTTTAAATTTGTATAAAAATCGTGTAATGAACATCGGCGGAATTGCGCACATGCCGTTATTGAGGGATGTCAGATTAGATTATAACATGGTCAGTGATTTGACTCCATTAGCAGATTTGAAGTATATTGAACGGTTGTACATATATATGAATCGGGTTGTGGACGTCTCGCCACTGGGGAATCTGATATCGCTAAAAGATTTGCGTATTGATTTTAATCCGGTTAAGGATATTAGTGCGTTAGCAGGTTTGAAGAATCTGGAGAGTCTGAATGTTGAGCAGACGAATGTTGAGAATTTGGCACCGGTTATGAATATTGAGAGTTTGAAGACATTAATGAAATAATTAATAACATGAAAATTTTATATAAGATAAACAGATGCAATCAAGAAGGAGGTTTCCGATTGCTACGATCGAGTGGGAATAATCGCGTAGAGAGCGAGTCAAGCACGTAGTGCTTGATAATATAAAAAGAGTCTTCCGGATGCTTGCATCCAAGGGAGACTCTTTTTGTATTATAGGCAAATACGAAGTGTTTGGCAAACGTCCGCATTGAGGGCGGAATCCGAAGGATTATGCCCGAAATAGGACGGCTGGTAACGTATATGCGCCCAGACAAGTTTACTTGTCGAAGGGCGCTTTTTTATTTTCAAGTATAGCGCACATACGCGCGTAGTAAGTGGCGATAGCCACTTACGTGCATCGCGGAACGGTTAATCAATTTGTTGGTTTGTGACCGCAAAATGCCATAAATGTTACAATAAATATGCTAGTTGGAAAAAAATAATTGTGGTAAAAATGCTTATGTTATGCATTCAATGTATATTAATAGAAGAACTAAAAATACTGGGTCAAGCGTATATATAATATGATAAAGATAAAAGTTAAGATCGTTATTAGTTTTTATAAGGATTATAATTATAAACAAATAAGTTGTAATGGTGCGGAGCGTAATGCTCCGCATTTTAATACCGCCAAAATAGTTGATAAAAAAACAGTTGACAAACGCAACTAATAGCAGTATGATGGGGCATATCATTTCAGAGGAGGCAGAAGCATGGATTTAGTAAAACAGTTTCGTGAGTATACACGACAATTAGAATGTCATTTTGGAAACATAAATAGTGCAGATTGTTGCTGTTGTAGTGTGAATAAAACACAATGTTTTTTGATTGTCGAAATTGGAAGAAAACCGGGTATATCAGTAAAAGAATTGGCAGAAATTTTACGGATTGATAAAAGTGGTGTAAGTCGATTTGTAGAAGATTTAGTGCAGAAAGACTATGTGGAAAGAAAACCGTCTCTTGAAGATAGGCGTTTTGTCACTTTGCATTTATTGCCTAAAGGACAAGAGAGATTTGAGAAGATTGAACATGATATGTATTATAAATTTAAAGAAGTGTTTGAGCAAATACCGGAGCATAAGAGAGAGCAGGTATTAGAAGCTTTAAAACTGTATAACGAGGCTTGTATGGCAGTGGAGGGTAATGCTAATGATTAGAGAGATGAATAAAAACGATTGGATACGGGTAGAAGAAATATATTTACAAGGAATTGAAAAAGGAACAGCTACATTTAACACAATGTGTCCTTCTTATGAGGAATGGGATAATGGTCATGTTGATAGTTGTAGATTTGTGTATGTGGATGAGGGGAAGGTAGTTGGCTGGGTTGCAATAAGTCCTACATCAAGTCGTTGTGTATACAAAGGATGTGTGGAAATGAGTGTTTATATTGATAATGATTATCAAGGGAAAGGTATAGGAACAGAACTGGTTGAACAGCTATTGCAGGAGGCAAAGAGGTTGGGATATTGGAGTATCCTATCTACAGTTATTTCGCTAAACACAGCAAGCATAGCATTACATAAGAAATGCGGATTTCGAGAAATAGGATATAGAGAAAAAATTGCAAAAGACCGATTTGGAGATTGGCAAAATACTACTTTGTTTGAATTAAGGTTAGAAAGTAAAGTGGAAAAGTCTGCTAACTATTTTAAGAATGGATTTAACTGTTCCCAAGCGGTGTTGGCAGCATTTGCTTCTGATTTTGGTCTTTCAGAGGAAATGGCACTTAAAATCGCAACGCAGTTTGGCGGTGGTGCAAGAAAAGGAGAGATGTGTGGTGCTGTATCCGGAGCATTGATGGTATTAGGGTTAAAGTACGGTCACTATCATTACAATGCACTTGAAGAAAAGGGAAATGCATATAAAATAGCAGAAGATTTTATGAACCGTTTTAAAGCAAAGAAGGGAACGGTTGTATGTAGAGAGTTGCTTGGGTATGATGTGTCAAAACCAGAAGATATGATAAAGATAAAGGAAATGGATTTATTCAAGAAGACTTGCCCTGAGATGATAAAATGTGCAACAGAGATTGCAGAAGAAATGTTGCAGGAGTAGTTGTTTTATATGCATAATTTGCTATAATACTTATGGCAACATTTTGGCAACAGAAAATCAGTAAGCTAAAATAAAGTGTGCAAATAAAGTAAAATATAGGCAGATTTCAAATGAAACTTAAACAAAATAGTTTAAGTTAGAACGACAACTTGCCGAGTGGGAATAATCGCGAAAGTTACAAGCCGAGCAAATAGGCGAAATAATCGAGGAAGAGTGCTTGCATTCTTCCTCGTATTTTTTTGCCTATTTATTGGGCGCTAGCCCGCGTGCGAGCGACTTTGTCGCGAGTTCGCGCTCGGGTTGTAGCGATTAAAAAGAGTCTTCCGGATGCTTGCATCCAAGGGAGACTCTTTTTATATTATGAGCAAATACGAAGTATTTGGCGAGCGTCCGTGTAGTAAGTGGCGAAAGTCACTTACGATGCATCGCGATGATGTTACAGAAAAGGGGGAGAGCCGGTGTTTGAGGTTCTCCCATTATATTCCGGTTTATTCTTTTCTCTCAGTAAGCGTATTTTTTCCGGCACCATTATCTTCAAATATCACATATTCTTTGGTGTATTTTTTGATTTCTTTTTTCTCTATAAGTTTTGCGTCGTATTCCCTGAGAAAACGTGAATTTAAACGAAATATAGGAGTTGTGCTATTATGTTTTTTCGGCAAATCAATCAAACTGTCTTCTTTCCAAAAAAATATGGGAACCTCCCCGGGTCTATCCTTAAAGGAAGAATAGGCCATCCAATTTGCTAGGTCTGTTCGGTGGAGTGGAAGATAATCTGCTTTAAGACCATCGGGGATATTCTGTTCCAATAGCAGATACGAAGAGATGATTTTGAGTAAATACTCCCGATTCTTTTCTCCTGTTATTGTGAGTTTCCTTACCCGCTTACCTTTATAAAAAGATGCCGGATCTTTTTTGGAACGTGACGATTGATAGGTTATATCCTCGTCAAATCCTTTTTTTATGGCAAGAAATTTCGTTTTAAGAGGTCCTATCCAGATAGCGTCGGCAATGATTTCCAAAAAGGTAATGGCATTCTGGGGATAATTTTCTCGTTCCAAGGGTATATATATTTTTGTAATGTTCCAGTCTTTTTTCTTTTTAGTTGCGAAATCGTCCCAAAAAGGTTTGATATCTTCTTCGGATAACTTATCGGAAGAAATATATTCTAAGTAGTATTGATAAAGAAGCCCTGTTTCATTTTGGCTAAAACACCATTCGTTAAGATTATCTTTAATCTTTGAAATGTATGCATCGCGAGTTTCTCTGTCGGTAGCGGACGGGTAGTAGGTTTCCTTTGAATGGAACAAATGATATCTGGCTATTATAGTCAAAACCCGTCGAATACCGGCAGAATTAAATTCTAAATTCATCGTTGTCGCTTTGCCGTCTTTGTCATCTTTGTCGTCCTTGTTCTTTGTGACGGAAAAAAAGAATTTGGGATTGAGACGGGATGTTTCTGTGGCAAAAAGGTCTGCCCGAGTATATTCTTCATATTCTTTCCATTCATCTAACATTATTTGTCCGCCTCCTTTTTGTAAATTCGTTCCTTGATTTCTTCAGAACTGTAATATTCCCAGAAAAAACCAGGATTATGGCTGTTGGATGCTCGATATATCATCTTAAAAAGAGCAATCTCGTTAATATTTGGGAAGCATTCCGTTATATATTTTTTCTTGATTTGCTTCATAAGCAGGGACGAAACCTTACTCGGGGAACTCTTTGCGTCAAGATGCTTCTTGTCGAGAAAGTCTTGCATTTCTTTGTTGTAATTGATTTTACTGTCATTATTGTTAGAAGAGTCGTGTTTCTCATCTTTATTGTTATCATCGTTAGAAGAGTCGTGTTCCTCATCTTTATTGATATCATTGTCGGAAGAGAGGGTTTGCTCAACTTCACTGATATGCTCTGCCAAGCGGTTATCTGCCTGCTTTAAATGGATGGCTTCTTTTAGAAACAGGTAGAGCAAATAATATCCATCAAAGTTAAAATTGCACAAGTATTCGGCTATTGTGTCATCAAATTTCGATGCCTGAGACTTGTTGTCCAGACCAAACAGTGTGGAGAGAGTATTTAATTTTTCCTGTTTTTCATATAAGAAGGGCCAGCCGGATTCTTCCAGTTCGGACAATATGCCTTCAAACTTATTCGGAAGAATACTGTAGATATATTCCAGTATTCGATGGTGTATATTGCTGCAATATAGTGAGTATCTGTCTGTTGTACCATATTGAACAGACAGAATTTTCACGATTTTGAGCCTTAATTTGAATGTTTCGAAATATTCCTTTGAGGAAGCGTACTCTTCTTTTAGGTAAGTTTTCCGATATTCTTTGGCGCGTGCTATATTTTTGTTATAGGCATCTAATATATTGCAGACAGTCTTGTATTTTTCCGGGTTCAAAGAGGACCACCATTTACTATCTGTCTGGAAGTCAAAATACCGGTATCTATTCTTTGTTTTGCCTTTCTCAGTGTTATCTGATGATGTGTCTTTCTCAGGGTTGTTCGGCGGTGTCTTCTTTAAAGAATTTTCATATTCCATAAAATAATATGCCAAAAGTTCCAGTATATGGTTCGGGCGATAGTGTACCTGAAGTTCTTTGTTATGCTTGTCTTTGTATTTATATTCAAAGATAACTTTGGTCTCTTCATCCTTTTTGTTTGTAATTTCTTTTTTTGTAATATATTTCGGATAAATATGTTTCAATTTTTTTATAAAGGGTAGAAAAGAAGATATATATTTTTCTTCCACAATCGCGGATGCATTTATACTTTTATAAATAGAGGGGTGAATACCACTTTTACAGGCATCAATTTCCAAACCGGTTAGGATGGTACATTTTTCACAACTATAGGTGGAATTCTCCTTTTTCTCACCGTATTGCAGTGTTCCCAGTCTGATCGCCAGGTTTGATATCATTCCTACACGATTCGCAAAGGTATGGAAAATAACATTATAATCCACCCGGTCATTATCACCTTCATCGTAGGAACCGGTAGCCTTGCTTTGAAACGCACTGATTCGAATAACAGGCAACTTCCGTTTGTATTCTTTATTGGGCTCATAGGCAGAGCCCATATCATATACGCCACGTAGAATGGCATCACGAAGAATATCTGAATGAAATATTTTCACAATATCACCGTCGAAATCGGCGCCACCTAAAACATCCGGAACGAAGGAATCGTAGGCAAGCATAATAACACCCTCCAGATGCCCCAGATATTTGTTTCGCAAACTTTTCTGACCGGGAAGGTGTGCTTTCAGGGCACACTGTTCATTTCGGGACAGGTGGGGACTTCTAAGGATAGGATAGTGGTTTGTTTGTGTTAATTGTATATTTGCGGAAGGCATATAAAAGCATTCTTTAAGGGCTTCAGTTTCCGCTGTGAGGTTATTATTAAAAGCCACGAATTCTGTGGTATTTGGTTTGTCCACCACACAGTCTAAAATATACTTCAAAAAATATAATATATCGCGGGACAGATAACGGACCTCGCCTTTGACTAACAATCGTCCCAATGCCATTTTTTTCGTCAGACTGTATACCAAGCCATCTACCTTGTTTTTTACATAACTGTTATGTATAAAATCAGGATTCTCAAGCAAAGCAACTGCCCAATTGGGAATTGTGTCCGTCAGAGGCAGTTCCTCATCATTAGAAGAATCCGGGGCGGAATCGTCCTCAGCAATATTGTTAGGTGCACAATCTAGTAGGTATTTTATAGGATTTTCAATATAGTACTTGTGCGTATCCATTAAGGCTAGCAAATTTTCCTCTGATAAATCCAGTGTATTAATGAACTGATAGTTTAAGGTGGTCAGATTGCGCTTTCTGTAAGGAAGGTTGGTGCCCGAAATATAGAGGGCATGGTTATATTCCTTAAAGGTCTTAAAATAGTGTTGCATAGGGTCGACGTTTTTCTGATTATAGGTAAACCAGTCGCTGCCGTCTTTAAATGCTTTGTACATAGACTGGGTCAGAATCAGTTTGGCTTTGCGCAGATCCCTTTTTTTTCCAAAGCAGTCTGTGACCATAATCTTTGTGGTCTTTTCTCCAAATGCTTCATCTAAAAATTGTTTTAAATCAATCGAATGCACCATACCCTTCATAAAAGGCATGCGGATTTGGAAGGAGGTGGCAGAATCTGTTTCATTATTATTACCACCCCCCATTATTGCTTCGTTTATCAGGCGGGCATAATCCATAGAGATAATACCTTCCCCATCAAACATGGTATCTATGGTTAGACCTTTCCCTTCTTCAATCTCAATGGTTGTGCTGTCTGTAGTATTCGTAATGTAGGTGATTTCTTCGTCTGTAACTTCGGGGCCGTTGGGTAGGATAATTACCGTGTCCTGGTTCAAGTGAAGATCGCGATGATCAATTCGTTTCCCGGAAGAAAGATATAATCCCTTATAGGCGTAGAATTTACTGGGCGCAATTTCATGAATCTGTTTTGTACCCAGTAAAAGTCTGTGATTCAATTCTTTCTTTAGGCTTTTATCAATAAAGGTTATTTTACTGTTTCGGGCCATACTCTGGCTTTTGTCAAAGGGCACAAAGATGCGCGCTTCACCGTCGGAGGTGAAGCGGATATGTATTCCATCCCTAAACATAAAGCGAATCATTTCGGAATTGGTAAGCGGTTTGTTTTCAAAGAGAAAATCGTGCACGCGCTGGTTGTGATTGTCAAGCTGGATGCTATATTTGTCCTGAATTCTTTCTATTTCATGTTCAAGAATCTCTGCCAGTGGATCTCCGTTAAGAGGGATTCTTTCATCATTTACCCAAGGATGTGTCAATTCAAAGTAAGTACTTTTTAATTTATTCAGTTTTTGTAGAGGCGCGCCCAAATAGGTATCTTCCACAATTCCCATAAAAAGATTTCCGAAATCTATTGTTATGATTTTGTCCTCTAGACAATGCGAGACTTCGTGAAAATCCTTCTGATCTTTAGACTTGGCATTTAGAAGTTCACGCAACTGATAAAAAAGGGCAGTATCGTCTTGTTCTATATCCGAATTGTATTTTAAAAGAGACTGTTTTTCAGATTCATTGGACAAATCTATATGATATTCCAGCTGTTTACCGCGTGGAGCATTAGGATCGGATGATTGATAGTATTTTCCCCCAAGTGGGTCCCAGAGATCTGAATTTTCTTTCATAATTCCGCGAGATATAATTTCGTACCCATTAAGGGTATATATAACGTATTTATCTTGTGCCATTCTATGTTCCTCCTGGGGTTGGGCTATGTTTTTGGTTTACTAGCCGTCTTAAAAATTATAAACCCGCGAAATAAACGCGTCAATATGTTTGACTTTTGTATGTAATATAGACCACGCAAATTTTGCAATTGGTGTCATTGCTTTATGTAATATAGACCACGCAAAATTTTGCGATGGTTTTTTATTTTTTAAATTAAAGGAGGTATTCATTATGAGAAATGAATCAAATGCAACTATTAACACTATTTCAGGTAAGGAGGAAAAGAATATGAAGAGAAGAGTAGCAATTTTAACCAAGAGTAAAAAGTATGGTGGTTATTGTGTGGCAGGTATTGATATCGATACAAATGAGTGGGTTCGTCTTGAACGTCCGGGGTTCAAAAGTCTCAGACGTGAACATTTGTTAAGTGAGGCAGGTCGAGAGTGCGGTGTGTTAGATGTTGTAGAGGTAGAATGTTTAGATAGACCGTCAGATAAGGCTTATCATCCCGAAGACGTATATCTTAATCCGAATGTACCGTTTAAGTGTCTTTCCAGAACTACCTGGGCAGAAATTATCTCAAGAGATATTGAGGCGAAAAATGAAAGGGGATTGATACTGGGTTCAAATAGTATGCGTGAAACTGAATATCAGGTGGGAAAAATGGGAGATAAAACATCATTGCAGCTTATTAAGGTAAGCGATTTGATTATATATAATGAACCTAAAGATAAGCGTAATGAACTTGGTGAAGTTTATGGGGAAGAGGCTAGAATAAAGGCTAAGTTTACATATCAGGGTGAAATGAAGTCTGGTTTTTCCGTGACGGATTTCGAATATATGGAACTTGCTGAAAATAACAATATCTATATTCCGACTGCATACTTGGTTGTTAGCCGTGGTGAACCGTTCAAGCACTCACTTAGTAACTGTATTTGGCATTATAGCCTTGTTGCCCAAATTATAAAAGGCGACGAAGTTGATAAGGCGGCATAATAGAAGGGAGGTGAAATGATGGGAAAATTATATACGGTTGGTCATTCTAATCATTCTTTGGAACACTTCCGGCAAATGTTGGTTGACAATGAGGTTAACTATGTGATGGATGTGCGAAGTGTTCCAAGATCCAGATTCGTTCCTCAGTTTAATGAGAAACGCTTGTCGGAGTATTTAAAGACTTTTGATATTACTTATTGTAATATGGGCGAATACTTTGGAGCAAGGCAGGCACATCCAAATTTTTATAATGAAAGAGGGTATTTTGATTTTGAACGTTTTCGAGCGTCAGACATATTTAAGACAGGTCTTGAAAATGTTCTGAAAGGTTTGGAAGAGTATAATATAGCATTGATGTGCACAGAGAAAAATCCTTTAGATTGTCACAGAGCCGTTATGGTAGGAAGAGGTTTTGAACTTGCCGGTGTAAAGGTAGAACATATATTTAGCGATTCTACAGTGATATCTCAGGATATTTTTAATGAGCAGTTGCTTCAGCGGTATTTTTCAAGAAATCGGCAATTATCCTTATTTGATGCTATGAAAAAAGAAGAGGAGTTGCTGGTAGAGGCATATCGTAAGCGAAATGAAGAAATAGGTTATCGTAAAAAGGAGGATTAATTATGAAGAATAAAAACGAGACTATAGTAAGATTCCGTACTGACAAGTCTATTATATGTCTTTTTGACTCCTCTAAATAACTTGATAATTTAGTTAAAAGAAAGTCGGATATATCACTTTTATGCTATAATATCAATAAAGGGGGGATGTTTTATGGCAGATTTCAAGTTTGCAGATGTTGTAGTGGACGGCAAAAAAACTATAGCTACGATTGAGTGGGAGTAAAAATAACCCCGAAAACCTTGTTTTCGAGTCAACAAAAGCCCCGATTATAGGACATAAAGTAAGTATAATGAGAACCAAGAAGTGATGCACCGCTTCTTGGTTCTTTTTTGCTTTACGGAGGTGTTTATGAAAAGAATAAAATATTGGTTAAAAAATATCATTACAAACAGGCGAATGTGCAGAAAATGTTGTGTGGTATGTGAGTATTATCGGGACTGCGTTGGCGAGGAGAGGTGTAATGAAGTACGATTCGATAATTGATTTTGAAATGTGCAATGTGGTTGGGAAAATGAGAAAAAAGGCCGGCGGTATGAGAAATGAGATTATACAGATTGGCGCAGTTATGCAATCTTCTAGTCAGTCATAATTTTATATAATTTGCATAAAAATATTGCATATTCTACAACGGAAAGCTTCATATTTTGTCTATTTTATACAAATATTTTTAGAAAAACAAATAACATTATAGACACTGCTTTTGACGCCGTATATGATATACCTAACAAGCAAAAACGTTTTTGAAAAAGATATTAAACAAGGAGAAATAAAAATGAAAAAGAAAGTTTTACCTGTAATTATGGCAATGTGTTTATTGGCAGGCATTCTTGTAGGATGCGGTCAGACAGAGGATACAGTAAATGATGTTAATACATCGGTAGAAGTGGAAGCGTCTGTGGAAGATGGCAATGTGGAAACATCCGAGGAGAATAGTGATGTAGCTACGGAAGTCGAAGAAAACGAAGCGGTTTCAGAAGCTGAACAGGAAGTAAATGATGATGCAGCACAAATCTGCAGTCGTTGTCAACGTGAAGTAGTATGCGGAACATATGAAGTGGATGGCGAAGTTTTTATACTCTGTGATAGTTGTTTTAGTGAATTTGCTTATGAATATGATTACACATCAATTTGCGGACTTTGCGAGAACGAAAAGGTTTGCGGTCACTATGAAGTAGATGGTTCGGTATACGTTGTATGTGACGATTGCTATGAAGAATTTGCTTATGCAATGCAGATTCCCGAAATGTGTGATTTGTGCCGTGAACTTGTGGTTTGTTCTGATTATGAAGTGGATGGTATGGTTTGGATAATCTGTCATGACTGCTATGGTGAATTTGCATATGCTAATAATGTTTTAAGTTATTGTTCTCAGTGTGCTGAAGAGAAAATCTGCGGTCACTATATGGTAGATGATTTGGCTTATTCAGTTTGTGACGATTGCTATGCGGACTTTGCAGAAGCAAACGGATTGCCTCAGCATTAATTACCGAGCACTACGATTGCGGGAAATGCATGATAAAAAAATAAAGTAGCCCCAAGGAAGCATTTATGTTTTCTCGGGGCTGAATTTGTTTCTCGGAACATAGGGCGACAGCCCCCCGGAACTTTTGTTGGTAAACGCAAAATGTTATATAACCGCTTGGAAGTGTGAGTTTGGTTTAAATCGATTGTGTAGTTAAGATAAAAAGGATATAATATCAATAAGGGGGGATGTTTTATGGCAGATTTTAGGTTCGCAGATGCTGTAGTGGACGGCAAAAAAATGTCAGAATGGTTAAAGTCAGACGAAGGCTTGGTGGATTATTCCAAATGTGGTTTTGGGAAAAACGTGAGTAATAAGGAAGACATTGGAATTTATGACCTGGGAGAGTTCGAATATGATCCCGGGGTAGTGGAAACGCGTTATTGTAATGGGGTTGATTTGGCGCGTGTGGCGGGTTGCATTGAATATGGCGAGCCGTATTACGGAATGTCGCCGATTACGGCACTTAACGGTGATGATTATGTACGAATCTTTTATAATTCATTCCGGGATATAACCATTAAGGATTTTGTACTTTATTTCTTCAGAATTTTGGATGGCGATATTTACGTAAGTGAGACCAACTATCACGTCTTTGTAAAAGGACGATTTTATGAGGAAGAAGAATGGCATGCCGCTGTAGATGAATTATATTCGCGACAGCGCAAATCACAGAAAGAATTAGAACGTAAAATAAAAGAGGTAATTAAGGAGGGTTAATAAAAACCCTCCTTTTTGTATTCTGTGATTGCACTTCCGCTCCCTAAATGTTATGATAGACCTAGGGTTTTTATTGGGGTAAAAATTATATATTAAGGGGGATACTTTTATGAAGGTTGCAGTATTAAGCGCATCGCCGAAACAGCAGCTTAGTTTGACGTTGCAAATTGTAAGAACACTGCAAAAAATGTGTAAGGATGATGAATTTGACATCAGCTTTCTTAAGAAGGTGGATGACTGTTCCGAGTTTGAGGCGAAGGCCAAAGAGGCGGATTTGGTTTTGATTTTATCATCGTTATACCACTTTAACACGCATGGTCAGTTAATGCGTTATTTGAAAGGGCTTCATCTGCCGGAGAACAAGCCTTTTACGTATATCACATCTTCCGGTGGCAATATGGATGTTCCCGCACATAATTATTTAAGATCTTACGCAAGACAGAACGGCTTAAAATGGATTCGAAGCCTTAGTATGTTGGACGAAGATGTTTTGGCAGAGCACGGTAGAGAAGAAGTCTATCGTTGGTTTCAGTACGTCAAAGATATGGTTATGAACAGACCGCTTGATGCGCAGAGCCTGAAGGATACCAAGGTGTCAGTTTTGGATTGTGGCGATGCGGCGGAAGAAACCGAGGCGCAGGCTTTAGCGATTGCAAAGAAGTATGAAGCTTTAGGCGCGAAGGTTACCGTTTATAATCTGCGTGAAAAGAATATCAAAGGTTGTATCGCATGCTTTGGCTGTTACACCAACAATAAGTGTGTTATCAAGGATGATTTCGAAGCCTTGGCGGATGAAATTTATAAAAATTCTGAGATGATTATTACGGTCAGCGGAATTAACTATAATCAGTTTAGTACAAATTATAAATATTTCTTAGACCGCCATGTGAAATTCGGTCGCTACGGACAGGATTATGAACATACCAAAGCATATGTGTATTGTGGCGAGATGGATCCCATGGATTTGGCTGAGTTGGAACAGCACACTCTGGTTGTGGACAGTTTAGGCCATGATGTGTTTGTGGGTATGTATGCCGGTACTGATGTGGGTATCGCTCAGTTGATTCAGGAGTCCGCTTATGCCTGCATAAATGACTTGTATCCGCAGAGAAATACATATACCTACGGCTTGAGTCTGCAGTTTGCAAACCTTGCATACAGACTTCAGAATATGACGCCAAACGATTATGAATATTTTAAGGCAAAAGGTTATTATCAGATGCCTCAGGTGCTGAATCAGGTAAGGCCGATTTCGAACCTTGAGGAAGGACGTATGTCTTGTCAGATGAGACTGATGGCCTTTGAAGATATGTTATCTAAGCTGGATGGTCCGCCTAATATGACAAAGAGAGGAGAGCGTTCGAAATTTTTTAAAATGATTGGGGCAGACTTATCTAAGAACGATTCGGAGAAAACGAAAAAAGGTTTTTCTTTATTTAGAAAAAATTAAGTATTGGGTTAAAATTAAATACATAAAAAATGAAACAAAATAAAAATTATCAATTGTATCAAAGAAAACGGAGGGTTACATACAATGATTGAAAAGAAAGTAGGAAGATATATCAGTCTTCGAATGGGTATTGCAATGAGTATCACAATGTCAATAGTAGGTGCTTTATTAGGCGCTTTGACAGCAGTAAAGCAGAGCGGTGCGCCTTTTATCATGGCGTTCTTACCGGCTTTCCTGGTATCGCTTGTGATTACAATGATTCTGGCGATTGGCATCGGTTTTATTGTACCTATGAAGAAGGTAAATGACGGCATTGCAAAGACTACCAAGACCAAAGGTTTTGTATTGCATCTTTTACAGAGTTTGGTATCAGACTTGATTTACACACCTTTTATCGGACTTGTAATGGCATTTGTTTCAACTGCATTATTCGTAGTTCCCCGCAATCCCGGTATGCCTCTGGTTCCCGTGGCACTGGGAACTTTTGCAAAGGGACTTTTGCCTGAATTTATCATTGCGTTAATCGTAATTATGATTCTTGAACCGATTTTCCAGAAGGCTGCATTTAAGAAATACATCCCCAACTATGGCAAGGGTGTAGAAGGCGACGAAGATATCTAAAATTTTAATATCGAGGGAATTAATATGTCAGAATTAAAACAGGGCCTGTTGGAATGTAAACGAATTTGCGACAAATACGAAAGCACCATTAGCGGTTATGCACAGGGTGGATTGTATGTTGATTTTTGCGATGAAGTAATTAATATGGCGTTTCTAATTGCAATCTGTGATGAAAATGTAACGGCGGCTGAGATTAATTTGATTAACAACACTTTTGATAAAATGGTGAATTATGAGATGTTAATCAGACGTTATGGTGATGATTGTTTAAGCGATGACAGCTTCTTACAGAAGGTGCCCAAAACCATTCAGCTGATTGCCCGTGCAGAGAAGGCGGACATTTTACGTGAGACCAATTATCTTTCGGACTCATGGCGTTTGTATCAGTTTATGGAGCAGTTTGGAAATGTTTTGATTAACTGCAGCGGTGCCCGTTTGAAATATGCCGTGAAGTTGATGGATTTCTTCTTAAACGGTATAAAAGAATATGTATACGAAGTAGAAGCCAAAAGTGGCGTGGAAGAGCTGCCCAAACTGAAAGAGCAGCGACTTGAGGACAAGGCGACTTTGTTTGCCCGCAGCGAAGAACCTTATATCAAGGAAATTAATCAGGTCTTAAAAGAGATTGATGAACTTGTCGGCCTTGTAAATGTCAAAAAAGAAATTCACGATATGGTTAATCTTATGATTGTGCAGAAGATTCGTGCGCAGAAAGGTTTTAAGACCACCGCAATTTCAAGGCATATGGTTTTTACAGGAAATCCCGGTACCGGTAAAACCACCATTGCCCGTAAAATGTCGGATATTTTTAAATATCTGGATATTTTAGAGAAAGGACATCTGGTGGAAGCGGACCGTTCTATGTTAGTATCGCCTGATATGGGCCAGACAGCGATTAACGTCCGTAAAATGGCGGAAGAGGCTATGGGAGGCGTACTTTTTATTGACGAAGCATATTCCCTTACAAGTACCAATGAAGGCGATTATGGTCAGGAAGCCATCGACACCCTGCTTAAAATTATGGAAGATGAGCGCGAACGCCTTGTTGTAATCGTAGCCGGTTACAATGATTTGATGGAGCAGTTCCTGGATTCGAACCCCGGTCTTCGTTCCCGTTTCAGTAAGTTTATCCAGTTTGTGGATTACAGTGAAATTGAGTTGTATGATATCTTCGCACTGTATTGCAAGAAGCAGGACTATATTCTTGCGGAAGGCACCAAACAGGTTATTCTTGATAAAATCCGTAATATGAAGGAAATCAATATGCAGCATTTTGCAAATGCGCGAACCATGCGAAACTACTTTGAACGCGTAATTTCCAATCAGGCGAACCGTATGATTGAAGAGTACGGTTTGGGCGAAGATGAGAATGCATTGATTACAATTACGGTGGACGATTTATAAAAATTGAGTATGAAAAATAAAATATCGAAATTGTAAAAGAAAAAACGCAGTTTGTAGTACATAAGCATAAAAACGACATTATCAAATTTATAGTTTTTTATAACATATTTATGTTATTGAAAAGGCACAAAAAATGCAAATTTTGTGCCTTTTTTGTGCCTTTGCGGACTTGCGTATCTTGTATATGCCATTTCAAAAATATATAATTATAATAGGGATACGGTGATGAATTCATACATCTTTAAAACGGAAGGATGGTGAAAAAATGAGTCATATAATGTGTAGTGACGGTTTTGGTAAATTCATGGAAATCATTACAAACTGTGAAATAGGTTTGGAGAGATTGGAAGACCGGATTGGTGAGGCGCTTATGCACGTGCAGGAAGAGTTGCATCTTGGCAAAGCGGCTATGGTTATGGAAGTGCGTCCCAATATGTACCAGCCTCACGGACGTTCGATTTGCCATGACTTTTTTACCTATGAGAAGGGTTATGCAACCGAAGAGTTTAAGATAGATTATGAGACAAGCAATAAGGGCGTTTTCCATATGATTTTTCATGCGGAATTCGGCTATGCCTGGAATGAAGAAGAGAAGAAGGCAATTAACACATTATCTCATGCAATTTATGCAGCAATGAGACGTGCACGTCTGAAAGAGTTAGTGGACCGCGCCATGATGACGGACAGTATGACTATGGTTAGCAATACCGCCGGCATGAAACGTTTCCTTGCGCAGGCAGTTGTTAAGAATAATCTTGCGGCATACAACTGTGTTTTTATGAATATTAAGAATTTCAGATACTATAATCAGAAGGTGGGTTCGGCACAGGGCGATGAATTGCTTCGCTTGTATGCGTCCAAAATCAGTGATTTCCTTTTGCCTGATGAAAATATTACCCGTATGGGCGGTGATAATTTTATCGTGTTTGTTAAGAAGGAGCGTATGGGTGCGTTCTTCGAACGGACCAATAAAATTACCATTCAACTGTGGATTGATAACCAGCCTATGTCTATGGAAGTGGAAACCCGAATGGGTATTTACGATATCGCACCGGGCAATAATGCAGATGATGCGTTGAACTGTGCGACCATCGCGTTAAGCTATGCAAGGCAGCAGAATGCCAAGAATGTGGTTTGGTTTGAGAAGAAGATGCGTGATACGGATTTGATGGCGCAGGATATTTCCATTGCATTCCCGAAAGCGTTAAAACAGGGCGATATGATTGTGTATTATCAGCCGAAGGTTAGCCTTGAGGATAATTCCTTGTGCGGATGCGAGGCACTGGTTCGCTGGGTACGTGATGGTTTGATTGTTCCGCCCATGGATTTTATACCGGCATTGGAGCGAGAGGGAACCATTTGCGATTTGGATATGTATGTATTTGAGAAAGTATGTAAGGATATCCGCAGATGGCTGGATCATGGTATGAAGCCGGTGAGAGTATCCGTCAACTTTTCGAAGCTGCATTTTAAGGATGAAAGATTTGCGGAGCATATTTTAGATATTATACACAGACAGGGGATTCCTTCCACCTATATTGAAATTGAGTTGACGGAAGCGTCCGGTTTTGAAAGCTTTGATAGCTTCGTTGAGTTCAGTAAAATAATGCGCGATAACGGCATTGAGGTATCCATTGATGATTTCGGAACGGGTTATTCATCTTTGAATGTTTTGAAGAAACTGGATGTGGATATTATCAAGCTGGATAAATCTTTTATAGATACCATCCGAAATGAAGACGTACAGGATGAGATATTTATCCGCAATATCGTTAATATGATTAATGAGATTGGTATGCGTGTTGTGGCAGAAGGCGTGGAAACCGATAAGCAGGTAGAATTCTTAAAGATGATTGGCTGTGCGGCGGTTCAGGGTTATTACTACGACAGACCGATGCCAAGAGACCGTTTTGAGGATCGTCTCTTGGAGAAGCGCGTATATTAGGATTGTGAATGGTGTTCTAAATCATTACAATATTTTATAAAAGAGTAAAAGAATCAAATCCCCACAAGTTGTGAAGCTTGTGGGGATTTTACATATCATATGAAGAAAGGCTTGACGAGTGACACTTTTTCTTGGAAAATGATAAAAGGGGTATAATGCTATAGAAAGCTACTTTACCCGCGGAGGATGAAATGAAGGAAAGAATATCTTCTGTTATCAAAAGTTTTTTGACAGCATATGCGCTGACGACTGTTTTTCATATGCCGTTACAGAGAGAACATTACGGCGACACAATCGATTTCATTATTGCATCGATTTATGAGTTGCTGGGAACATACAATTTCACATTTATTCTGATTGGCGTGCTTGCCTTTTTCTGCTACGAAAAGCACCGTCTTCGTAAGATGAAAACCGGCCTGCACAGTAATTTGGTTGCGGCATTTTGGGCGGGAAGTCTGTTGCTTGGTAACAGCTTTTTTGCCACAGACAGCTGGGACTATTGCTTTGGCAGTCTTGTGAATTTCTTGAAAACGGCAGTGGCTTTTAGCGGTTATTTTATGATGTTTGGTGTGCTGGTGGATTTCATATTCGAAGGGCTGGAAACCGGTAAAATCCATTCGGAGAAGAAGCATTTCTTTACGAAGCATGCCTTCTGGAAGTGCTTTGGCATTCTTTCGGCAGTTTATATGGTTGCGTTGTTATTAAGTTTCCCCGGAAATCTTTGTTGGGATGTAATCGGGCAGATTGAGCAGGTTACCGTGGAAGGATATGGCTTTAGCGAGCACCATCCGCTGATGCATACGCTTTTGGTCGGTGGCCTTGTAAAATTGGGCGAAACAGTCTTTGGTTCGCCGGAGACCGGGTTGTTTCTTTATATGCTGGTGCAGAATGCGATGTTAATTTCAGCACTTTCTGCGACGATTGCGGTGCTTGCAAAACGCAAAGTAAAATTCGGTATTTTATTGACGTTGTTAATCGTATATTGCATCTCGCCGATTTATTCAAATCTTGCCAGTACGGCAATTAAGGATGTGCCTTTTACGGCATTTGTAATCGGCTATTTGATTTGTCTGGCACTATTGCTGGAGAAGCCTGAGAGAATTGCGAAACCTAAGTTTATGATTATCTTTGTGCTGATTCAGATTGGTACGGCTTGGATGAGAAATAACGGTTTGCCGCTAATTGTTATATGCGGTGTGGCAGCAGTAATTTATTTGTGGAAAAAGTACGATTGGAAGAAGAGACTTCTTAGCATTGCCACTGTGGTTGTGGCAGGCGTGTTGATTGCTAAATTGATTACCATGGCTATGGCAGCTTTGCTTGGTGCAAAGGCAGGCGGTAAGGCGGAAATGTTTTCGCTGCCGATGCAGCAGACGGCAAGATACCTTACGGAATGCAGCGATACGTTAAGTGCTACGGAGCGTGAAGGAATCGAGGGCGTCTTTGGTAATGTGGAAGTAGTTGCAGAAGCGTATCATCCGAACTCTGCGGATTACGTCAAAGCCTTGTTTGATAACAGTGCACCCATGAAAGATGTATGGGCATATTTTAAAGCTTGGTTTGTTGGGCTTTGTAAAGAACCGCTTATTTATCTGGAGGCTTTCGGTAATCACGTATACGGCTGGTTTACGCCCGGTGTTACCAGTGCCTTGCGCTATGAGACGCAGTATGATGTCATTGGTCAAGGAATGTTATTTGCGGATGCAGATAAAGTAATGGTTTTTATCTATCGCTTTATGGATTTGGTTCCGGGGCTGGGTTTAATTCAGAATCCGGGATTCTATACATGGGCATTGATTTTATTGACTGTTTATGCGTGGAAGAAGCGCAGAGGAGATGCAATTTTTATGACGGCGCCTTTGTGGGTAAGTTTGCTCGTGTGTCTTTTGGCACCCTGCTTCTTTTTGCATCCGCGATATGCATTGCCCTTAATTATGGGATTGCCCTTTATCTTTGTCTTTGTAATACAGGGGCAGAAGAATAGTGAGGAAGCTTAAATGGAAAAGACTTTTAGCAAGGAGCATACAAATATTGCAAAAGGTTTTGCAATCATATTGATGCTGATCTACCACCTCTTTGAAAAAGAAGAAGTGGTGGTTGAAATGGGAGTAAATTACGCGCCCTTAAGTCAGGAAGTTTTCACTATGATCAGTAAGTTCGGAAATGTCTGTGTCAGCGTGTTTGTGTTTCTGACAGCATATGGAATTGCGGCAAGTATTTTAAAACAGAAGGACATTACTATCAAAGAAGCGTATGGTCAGGCGTTTAAACGTTTCGGGAAACTGATGCTTAATTTCCTGATTCTGTATGTCAGCGTGATTCTTGTAATGTTCCCGCATTTTAATTTAAAAGGCTTGTACGGCGGCGGCTGGCAAGGCGGTGTGAGGATGCTTACGGATGCCTTGGGACTTCAGATGTTTTACGGGGAAGTTACATTAAATGAAACCTGGTGGTATATGGAGATTGCCTATATCTTAATTTTCCTGGTTCCGGCACTGACCTGGCTTGTGAAAAAGATTGGCTATTATATCATTCCGGTGATGTATTTCCTGCCTTTCGTGATTACGATGAATTTTGACATCGAGAGATATCTGTTGGTGGCAACTGTGGGTATTTGTGCAGCTTACGGCAATTGGATTGGCAAGGGGATGGAGTGGAAAGTGCCCGGCATTGTAAAATGGTTGATTGCATTGGCAGGCTTGGTGGTTTGCGTGATTGTGCGTCAAAATTACCTGATTCAGGAAGCTTACCTTGCTTTGGTAGATGCGGGAATTGCACTTTTCTTTGTGTGGTGCACAAGCGTTACAATTGGTAGTATTCCTGGCGTTTGCAAAGCATTTGCCTTCCTCGGAAAACATTCTATGAATATTTATTTTGTGCATACCTTCTTTTATCTGGCGATTTGGAGAGCAGAGACCTATCAGTTTAAGTATGCAATATTGATTCTTCTGTTCCTGTTGGCGGTGACTTTGGTTTATTCCATTGTGCTGGAAGGGGTTAAATCACTTGTAAAATGGTTGATTGGGAAATTGCACAAGAAAACCATAGCGGAAGAGAATTAGGCTGTAAGGATATTGCCAAAGAATATAAAATGACAGTGTGAAATAAGAAATATAAAAGAAGTGCAACATATAAAAAAGTCCGATGGAAATCCATCGGACTTTTATTATCATAAAAGATTATAAATTATTCAATTCTTCGCTTGCGGGAAGTACGCCGAGAAGTGCATCGCGCATTTCATCGTACATGGCATTTTTATTATTCTGGCAAGCACTGATTACGTTAATACTGCTTGTGACATTACCATAGCAACTCTGTGAAGACTCGGTCAAAACGTTAATGCCTTCTACAGCCTGCTTAGACTGTGCAAGAGATGCGGTTAAGTCTTCGCAAGAAGCGTCCATACTTGTTGCAAGTGTCTGTACCTTCTCTACGATAGAGTAAGCAGATGCAACATTGGCATTACTTGCTTCGAAAGCAGATTCTGAAGTTGCGATGGACTGATTCAAGCCCTGTGTATCTTTCTCTACGTTGTTAACGCTTTCTGCAATGTTAGCGGTAAGCTTCTTGATTTCGTCGGAAAGGATACGTACCTGGTCAGCAACGATAGCAAAACCTCTACCTGCCTCACCGGCACGGGCTGCTTCAATGGAAGCGTTTAAGGAAAGGAGGTTTGTCTGGTTTGCGATATCGGTAATGCCCTTCATACAGTCTCTGATATCAGAAACGGATTTCTGTAAGGTAAGGAAGGTTTCGTGCATTTCATTGAAACTTGCAACAACCTGATCAGAGCTTTCTTTCAGGTTGGTAATTTCAGACTTGGCATCTTCTACGGAATCGATGATGGCAAGTTTGGCATCGTTGAAGTTTAATGCAGCTTCAGCTGTCTTCAATAATGCAGCCTGAGAAGTTTCTACCAAAGAATTCAGGCCTTCAACAGAACTGTTGATTTCACCTAAATTATCGCAGATACTGCCGAGTTCGCCGTTGATTACGGCTTCTTCCGATAACATTTCATCATATTTGTTGCCGATTAAGGTAGAACCTTCAACGATAGGCGCAACCTTTTCTTTGATTTCGTCTACGGGAAGGGTTTTAACGATGCTACTTTGTGTAACGACTTGTTTCTTCTTAAAAATGCCCATAATAAATACCTTCACTTTCTATGTATTTTAAAGATGATTTATAGTTATAAAATGTGTTTTCCACATATTTTCGCGATTCATCAAACGCGTGTATTAATTATAGCAAAAAAATCACAAAAAATAAACGATTTTTGTAAAAAATCTATAGAAAATACACAAAATTTTTACCAGGTGCATTTTTGGTCTTTATGTGTAAATTTCTGCATCTGGTTTTGATATTCGGAAAGCTTCTTTTCGTAGTGAGCGATTCGCTTTTCTTTTAAGTTGCCGCTTGCTTTGACGTCATTTAACATCGCCTCAAATTCTTTTAAATTGAGCTGCGCGGCGTCTTTATAGTTGTTCTCAAAATTGTTCTGGATGCGGCTGATTTTTTCGTCCAACTGCTTCTCGGTTACACTTTTAAAAAACATAGATTGTCCTCCCTCGTGATATAAAACTTGGGGTTACGTTTGTTTTGTGTTATACTGATATAAGTATAAAAGATTTTATAATTTCAGTATATCATAATCGTATGAAAAAAGTAACGTTAATATGGTAAAAGTATGGAAGAGCATCGTGCGTGTCATGCAGAAAATCGAAGTTCATGCGATATGAGAACGGAAGTAAAAGGACGGAGGAGAATAATGTTTGAACGTAAGGAATACATGGTAGAGCGCTTAGACGGTGATTATGCTTACTTGAAAGAGGCGAGTATTGAAGATTTGAAATGTGTGGCAAGAGCACTCTTGCCGGCAGAAATTCGTGAGGGAAGCAAGCTTGCCTATGAGATGATGGAGTATGAAATAATCGAAGTGTAGGCAATATTTGTAAATTGCCGGCCCAATGATGTTAAGAATAAAAATCCGCCCTTCCCACTGTGAGGAGGAGCGGATTTTTATGTGAATAGTATATGGCGGAAGACATAGACAGATTGGAGGAAGCCTTCCGCTTAAAGGGGAATGATATATTATGCAAGACTATGAACGGGAGAAGTTTTGGCTTCCGTTTCGTGGTCTAAATGTCTGTTTCTGAAATAAACCAAAAGATTTACGGTTACGATTGCCAAATTGATAAAATATACAACCAGCACATAATTAATCTGATGCGAAAGCAGTTTAGCGCTGATGCCTGCCACATAGCCTGAAATGATTAACAGGATAAAAGGCAAACTCATACTTTTGGCACTGCGTGCCTTAATTGCTTTCATTACATTGATGGGCCATGAGAGGCCGAAACATACTAACATAAATGTTTCTAACAAGGGACTCATTCTTTTTCTCTCCTTTTCTTCTTCGTCTGCTTCATAATACGCTTGATTATCTAAAATGTATAATATATAATTCAATATTGAATGATAATATACAAGTTATGAAAAAAGCGAAAGGCGAAGCCAATGGAAATTTTACAGTTAAAATACTTTTATGCTTTGGCACAGACCCAGCACGTAACAAGAACCGCCGAGCAGTTACATATTGCACAGCCGGCGCTGACGCAAACAATACATCGTCTGGAAAAAGAGTTAGAGGTGAAACTTTTTGAACCAAGGGGAAGAAATATTGTTTTGACGGAGTACGGAAAGTATCTTGAGAAAAAGGTAGAACCGATTCTCAAAGCTTTGAATGAAATCCCGGAGGAGATACAGATTCTGGCCGGCGAGCGCAAGAAACTCTTGAAAATCAATGTAAAAGCAGCATCAGGCTTGATTACGGATACTATTATCCGTTTTCAGAAAGAGCATAGTGAGCTTCGTTTCCAGATTGTGCAGAATGCAGAAATGGAAGATGCGGACATCAGTATTTTTACAAAAGAGGATTTTGAGATACCTAAGGGCAGTAAGGATATTTTTTATATCTTTTCGGAACGTATTTTTATGGCAGTGCCCGGAACGTCTGAATTGGCAAAGAATGAAAGCGTGTCACTCAATGAATTGGCGGATAAGAAATTCATTTCTCTGACCGGTGCCAAGAACCTTCGTGCAATCTGTGACCGGTATTGTATGCAGGCAGGGTTTAAGCCGGATGTTATTTTTGAAGGCGACAGTACTTCTGCCGTGGAGAACCTTATTGCTGCAGGGCTTGGTGTTGGCTTCTGGCCGCATTATACCTGGGAAAGATTCCAGGAGAATGAAATGCGCCTGTTGCCGATTTCAGAGCCTGAGTGCCACAGGGCAATTGTGATTCAGTTGCATCACTGTTCCAAGGAGCATAAGGAGGCAGTGGCATATTTTAATTATGTATCGTCGTTTTTTGACCACTTGAAGCAGGAGCGCAATAAAAAAAGGATTTTATAAAATTGCTTGCCAGAAACACGGATTTCAAGTATACTGTGCAAGGAATTTAGGTCTGTGGTGTAAAAGGGAACACAAAAAAGAAGAGGATAATTACCATGGATAAGAAAGATATTAAGTACCTGGTTCTGGATATTGACGGAACCCTGACGAATTCGGAAAAGGAAATCACGCCCCGTACCAAGGAAGGCATTCTTCGTGTTATGGAGCGTGGTCATAAGGTAATTCTGGCGTCTGGAAGACCGACGGCGGGCATGATGCGCTACGCGGAGGAGTTGGAATTTAATAAAAGAGGCGGATACCTTCTTTCGTTTAACGGCGGATGTATTTTAGAATATAAAACAGGAAACATTATGTTTCAGAAAACGTTACCGCCCCAGGTAATTCCAAGCTTGCATCGTTTTGCAGTGGAGAATGACTGCGGACTTGTGACCTATCTTGGAAATAATATCATCGTCGGAACCAGAATGGATGACTATATTAAGTTAGAAGCAACCATCAACGGTATGGGCATCCGTCCGGTGGAGAACTTTGTGAATTTTGTGACCTTCGATGTGAATAAATGCTTGATGACGGCACCGCCCGAGAAGGCTGAAGAACTGGTTGGTAAATTACAGGAGCAGTATCGCGATATTTTAAGCATCTACCGTTCGGAACCGTTTTTCATTGAGATTATGCCCAAAAACATTGATAAGGCGCAGTCTTTGGACCGTATGATGTGTACCGTTGGTTTGACGAAGGACAACTGCATTTGCTGCGGAGACGGCTTTAACGATATGACAATGATTCGTTACGCCGGCGTTGGTGTTGCAATGGAGAATGCACAGCCTGCGATTAAGGAAGCGGCTGACTTCGTAACGGACTCCAATGATAACGACGGTATTGTGAAAGTGATTGATACTTTTATCCTGCCGGAAGAATAAGTGGAAATATGTACGCTAAAGAAACATTATAAAAGAATAAAAATAAATAAAAAACAGATACTAAAAGAACCGGGAGACCGGTTCTTTTTTATATGTCCCAATTGGGACATAGGCGAAGTAAGTGAAAGGAGCGCATAGATGATATCCGCAAACATTCAGGAAAACATAACGAAGGCACGTTCGTTAATGGCAATCAAACAAAGTTTTGACTACATTGAGCGTAATTTATTTTTTGGCAAAACCAAAGTATATATGCTGGCAATCAATGGTTTTACCCAAACAGAGGTATTGCAACACATTGTGGCGGATGTGCAAAGTTTGTCCGACGGGGAAGGCGAAATTCGCGACCTGGAGACTTTTATCGATTGTAAGCTGGGCTTTGCCCAGGTGGCCTACGTGGAGGATTGGGAAGCGCTGATTAAGAATCTGTTAAGCGGTCAGACCATTCTCATTGTGGACGGATTTAACCGGGCAGTATCCATTGATACAAGAACCTATCCTGTGCGTAGCATTGCGGAACCTGACACCGAGAAGGTGACACGGGGAGCCAAAGACGGATTTGTGGAAAATATCATTATGAACACGGCTTTGATGCGAAGACGCATCCGGGATCCGAAGCTTACCTTTGAATTACATCAGGTGGGGAGTGACAGCAAGACCGATGTGGCGATTGCGTACATTAAGGGCAAGGCGGAAGAGAAATTGATTGAAAAGGTCCGCGCCAAATTGGACGGGCTGAAGGTGACGTCGCTTACTATGGGCATACAAAGTTTGAAAGAACTTATGATTCCGAGAAGTTATTTTCACCCTTTGCCAAGCGTTTTCACAACAGAACGTCCTGACGTGGCAAGCAGTTATCTGGAAGAGGGTTACGTACTGCTGGTGCCGGATACGTCGCCGGAGGTGTTGGTGCTTCCCTGCAGTATTTTTCAATTTACCCAAAGCCCGGAAGATTATTATAAAAGTCCCGTGGTTGGAAACTATATCCGCCTGATGCGTCTGTTTTCCCTGCTGGCAAGTCTTCTTCTTTTACCGCTGTTTCTATTGTTTGGGGCACACGTGCCTTTGCCGGAGGAATTTGCCTTGGTAAGTACGGAAGGAATGACGCCGGTAAAACTTTTTATAATGGTGCTGGTGATTGAACTGGCATTGGATTTGTTCCGGTATTCCACGTCTCATACTTCGGAGCGATTTGCCGGAGCGTTGTCTATTGTAGGTGGTTTGATTATCGGGGATGTGGCCATTGATTTGGAGTGGGCGAGCCTTGAAGTGCTTTTTTACGGGGCGGCGACTATGCTTGCGACCTTATCTATCGCCAGTCTTGAGATGGCGGAGGGTATAAGGATTTATCGGATTTTCCTTGTGCTGTGTACAGGTTTCTTTGGCTTATGGGGCTTTGGTATCGGCCTGGCGCTGGTGCTTTTATCGGTGATTACAACGCCTGTTTTTGGAAAGACAAGTTACTTCTGGCCGCTGGTGCCGTTTCAATGGAAGGCACTTAAAACCTTGCTTTTCAGATACCCGACGGTTAAGGCGCAGCCCAGTAGCATTTTAAAAGAACAAAAAAAGTCGAAACCGTAAAGAAAAATTGCCGGGCGCACATTTTATAAAAAGATGTATAAAATGCGTAAACACGGAAATCCTAGGGAATATAAACTGAATAAAAACGGAGGTTTTTAATTATGAAAAAAATTGCAAAATTATTAGTGATTGCAGTCCTTTTTATGATGTGCTTCGTGCACGTTGCATGTATGGGCTGCGGTACCGAAACCCCGTCAGAACCTAACACAATGGATTCCGTTCCCATGGAAAGCGAATCCGAGTCCGGTTCCGAGGTGAATAACGGTGCAACAGATGAGGAGACTGCTTACCAGGCTTGGAAGGATATTGAGGTATCACAACCTGCTTTTGGCGAAACCGGTGCGAATATTAGCGCGGGAAAGCTTCTCGAACGTGCAGTAACCATCGAAGAATTCATTATGCAATATCCTGACAGTCAGTACCGTGAAGAGGCTGTGGAGCATTATAACAACTTGATTACAGCAGCAATCACAGGCGGTTATGAGAAGAATGGTAATGGCAGCCATCTTTATTTGGATGACAATGGCGAAACTTTCAGCGCAGATGTAGTAACAGAATATGATACATTTGTAAACAACTATGGTGAAACACAGACTGCACAGATTGTAAAGGAATATACAACTTTAATTGGTGATGCGGACGGTTCTTTTACGGATGATATTAAGAATTTTTATGATGATTTGGTAGACCGATTGAAGAATCTCTTTAGCATGGATGGTGTCGGTGAAGGAATGAATGGTGGCAGCGCAGGCGGAAACAACGGTGAAAATTCCAATGGAACTTCCGGCGGAAATAACCAGAACGATACCATGGGCACACAGGGAAACACAGGAAGCGGCAACAACTCCGGTCAGAGTGTGCAGTAAGATGTTATAAATACCTGAATAAAATAATACGAATATGTCTTTGAATACGCAGGCGCTTTGTCTGCGTATTTTGTTATAACAACTCTGCATAAAAAGACTGTTACCTATGAAAGTAACAGTCTTTAGAAATATTTTTATAAAATAAAAAGTTTATTAGTTTACACGTTTCTCGCCCCAGAAGAACAAAGCTACGGTTCCGGGACCTGTGTGTGCACCGATGACAGCACCGATGCTGTTGATTTCTACTTTGCCGTTTAAGTTGGGGAAGGTTTCTTCTACCAAATCGGCAACTTTTCTTGCGTCGTCTTCGCAGGCAGAGCAGGAAATGAAGCACTTACCGTTGTAGTCTTTGCCGCCTTCGGCAAGTTCGATCATTTTATTAACGATTTCTGCGATTACTTTCTTTTTGCCGCGGATTTTCTGGCGGACAATAAGCTTGCCCACATAATCCACATTCATTAAGGGGCAGAGATTTAAGATGTTGCCCAAGGTGGCAGCAGTTGCTGAAATTCTTCCGCCTCTTTTAAAATGTGTTAAGTCGGTAGAGAAGAACCAGTGCTGAAGTTTAAGTTTATTGTCTTCTGCAAAAAGATAAACTTCTTCCAGACTCTTGCCGGCATCACGCATTTCCACAAGCTTGTCTAAAAGAAGGCCGTAACCTGAGCTTGCAGCAAGGGAATCCACAACCTTAATGGTGCGATCCGGATATTTGGCTAACAATTCTTCTTTGGCATTCATGGCTGAATTGCATGTGCCTGAGATGCCGGAAGACATTGAAAGATGAAGAATGTCCTTGCCTTCCTGAAGAAAAGGTTCAAAGAAAGCCATAAATTCGCTGATGTTAATCTGCGAAGTGGTAGGCATAGAACCACCGTCAATTCTTCTGTAAAATTCGTCATAAGGAACGCTTTGTCCCAAATCGTCGAGATATTCCTCTCCATCTAAAATGTAATGATAGCAAGCGTAGGGAATATTGTTTTGTTCAAAATATTCCTTCGGTAAATCAACGGTGGAACAACAAGTTATAACATATGAACCCATAAAAACCTCCAAAGTAGAAATGTAAACTTTTGCATGTAGTTTTAAATACTACATAAATTATATCAAGCTGAAATCATATGTCAATATATTTTATGCAATTATTGACAACAATATTAGTTTTCAGTACATTTTATATAAGAAGTATGAATTTTTGATTAACTAAAAGGGTGTAATTTATCAGCTAATTGAAATTACAGGAAGCGAAGAGATGAAGGATTTCGGTACGTTTGATACTTTAACAGATGAAGAAGATACCATATATAACCGGCTTTCGGCAATTGGTGTGATGCTTGACCGCTTGGACTATGAGCAGAATGATGCGCAGCAGGATATTAAAATGTGGCGCAATAAAATGCTGGATGATAAGTTCAAGGTAAAGTTTTGGCTGATTGTTTCTTTGATTGTGAGTGTTGGTGTTTTGCCATGGTATAAGATTGTACTTTATGCGATTCCGCCCGGAGTGGATTTTCCTTATGCAAAGCTTTTTAACATAATTGCATCTTTTATGGCAATGATACAACATTTTATATTTTTGCCGATATTTATTATCACGTTTATTGTCTTTTTGGTGTGGCTTGTGCTGAACATTCTGCGAAACAGCAAGAATGATTCCGTGATTAAACTGGCTGAACAAATGGGCGTTGAAAATCGCAATGTTTTAATCCGTGAGCAGAAAGAAATTGTGGGAAGTAAGGCAATAGAAATCGAGAAATTAAAAGAAGAGGAAGCAAAACTGAAACTGCGTTTGGATAGTATTAGGCGGACGCGGGAATAATATTTTTGAAGAAAAGTGAAAAAAATTAAAATTAGTACTTGCAAAACTGAAAAAAAGAGTGTATATTAAGTAGGCGTGAGTGAGAAACGCACATATTTAGGGCTATCGCCAAACGGTAAGGCAACGGACTCTGACTCCGTCATCTCAAGGTTCGAATCCTTGTAGCCCTGCTAAAAAGAAACCTCAACGAGAAATCGTTGAGGTTTCTTGTGTTACAAATAAGACAAATGGATAGGCGTAACATAAATAGCACAATTTTATTGTCGATAATAGCTGCCGGTGATATAATTACAAATGACGAGAGGGTATGGGTATACGGAACAAGGTGAATTACATAGGAATTGTAATGGCGGTCGCTTGTTCCGGTGCCTTATGTGTAAAAGGAGGATTATGAAATGAACAATCAAATGACAGCAACAAATTCGAATAACGGAAACCGTAGTGAAAGCTTTACGTTTGCTTCTTTACCCACAAGTTTGGCAGAGCTGCAGGCATTGCCGGAGGCTTCTTTGGACTCGGCTTTTAAGACAACAGCTCTTTGCATTGCTGTTTTATGTAATTGGGAAAAGGATGCAAATACAACTTGGGAGATGTTGGACTTTTTAAAAGGACCGGAGAACGTGAGCGAAAGAGAAAAGCAATTTATTAAGGATCGCCTTGCCGGAAAACAATATAAGACATTGTCGTTTTTTAAGGGAGCAACGCAGGATAACGGCTATACGCCCGCAACACCTTATACAATTACAGTGAGTGATAATCCGTATTCATATCCGGAAGAGAATTGGGCAACGCTTTATGTAACAAGTGGAGGCGCAGATGCACCCAGACCTGTTAAATTGCGCAGAAAACCTTCCACGAATCAGTGGTTTATCAACGAAATTCAGTGTCTTGCGGATATCAGAATTCCTACAGAACAGGATCCCTGGGCATAAAAGATTCTATTTGCCAAACTCTATTTTTTGCGATAGAATTTGAAAGAATAAAACATTGTGAAGCACAAGGGGAACTTTTATGTACGAATGGAAAACCCGAATCAGATACAGCGAGGTGGGCACGGATGGTCTTCTGACCATGTGTTCTCTTATCGATTATTTCCAGGATTGTGTGAATTTGGATTCCGATGACCGTAAGGTAGGTTATTGGGAATTAAGTAAAAAGAACTTAGGCTGGATTCTTCTGACCTGGCAAATAGAGGTGAATCGTTATCCGAGAATGGGCGAGACGGTGGTGATTTCTACGGCGCCTCACGGTTTTCGCGGAACCTTCGGCTATCGTAACTTTTTTATGCGTGATGAGGCGGGCGAGCTTTTGGCGGTTGCGGACAGTACTTGGATGCTGATGGATTTCAATGCTATGAAGCCGGTGCGTCCTGCGGATGAAATTCTCAATGCCTATGAAATCGAAGAGAAATATCCTATGGAATATTCCCGCGCTAAAATTGTGCTTGGCGACGATAAAAAAGAAATGGAGCATTTCCACGTAGGCGTGCATCATTTGGATACCAATCATCACGTAAACAACGGCCAGTATGTGGCAATGGCGCAACAGTATTTGCCGGAGAATTATACGGTGAATAAACTGCGCGTGGAATACCGCAAGCAGGCAATGCTTGGCGATGAAATTACGCCGTGGGTATCCGAGGAAGACTGCGCTTACAAGGTGGCTATTAACAACGGTGAAGATGCGGCTTACGCAGTGTTGCTGTTTGAAACAAATGCGCAGTGATTTATATAAGTGCGTTGGGGTGCAATGAATGCAGGAACGCAACTTTTATATCCAAAACAATTTATAAAAGGGTATGAAGAAATGCCCACAACCAACAGAACGGAGGACATTATGTTAGAATTAGGAAAAGTGCAGACATTACAGGCAGTGAAGAAAGTGGAATTTGGTATGTATTTTGCTGCTTTGGATGATAAAAAAGGCGAGGAGCGAGTTCTTCTGCCGGCGAAGCAGGTGCCCAAGGGAATGGCAATCGGCGAGCAGGCGGAGTTGTTCCTTTATAAGGACTCTTCCGACCGCTTGATTGCAACCACAAGAACGCCTATGGTAACTTTGGGACAGGTTGCCAAATTAAAAGTAGCCGGCACAACCAAGATTGGTGCTTTTTTAGACTGGGGTCTTGAGAAGGATTTATTATTGCCGTTTCGCGAGCAGACCTATCGTGTCCGCGAAGGTGACGAGGTACTTGTGGCCCTTTATATTGATAAAAGTGATCGTCTATGCGGAACGATGAAACTTTATCACTACCTTGAAAAGGGCGGCGAGTATAAAAAGGACGACTGGGTAACCGGTACGCTTTATGAAATCAGCGAAAACTTCGGTGCTTTTATCGCGGTGGATGACAAGTACTCAGGCCTGGTTCCTGCTAAGGAATTCCAGAAGAATGTGCCCTGCGGAAGCAAAGTTGAGGCCCGAGTAACAGGTATTCTTGAAGACGGTAAAATCAACTTGAGCCTGAAGGACAAAGCCTACTTACAGATTAGCAAAGACGCGGCAGAAATTATGAGCGTAATCGAAAGTTATGACGGCGTTCTACCTTTTAACGATAAGGCATCACCGGAAACCATTAAGCGTGAGATGGGTATGAGTAAGAACGAATTCAAGCGCGCCGTAGGCAATCTTTTGAAAGCCGGTCGTATCGAAATTACGGAGAAATGTATCCGTAAAATTAAGTAATTCGGACAGATATAAGAGTTGATATGCACCGAAAATATAGTGTTTCATTTGATGGCAGAACGGGCAATGATGCACAGGATATTGAAACAATGTACGCTTTCTGTTATACTATGTGGGTAGCTTGTCCGCATTGTGACGGACGAAAATGTGTGGGATAAACAAAACAAGAAGGTGAAGCTTGTGAAAGTAATTGATGTTTTGGGGATGCACATTACCGATTATCCGTTGAAGGAAGCCATTAAACTTTCTTTGAAGTATATCGGCAACGGTGCAATGAACACAATTTTTTATCTTTCATCTCAGGTGTTGCTGGACGCAGGTGAGAATGCCCAGCAGAGAGAATGGTTGGAATCCATGGACTTGCTTTTGTATGGTGAGCCTACCGTTTTGGATGTGTTAAAAGAGAACACAAGAGAGCGAAAGAGCGAAATTCGAAATGATGCGTTTTTGCATGAATATATTAAGAAACTTGCCAGAGGAAAGCAGAGCATCTACCTGATTCTGGATTCTGCTGAGAAGGCTGACAGCTTGGAAGGTTATTTGAAAGAATTACACCCCAGTGTGAATGTAATCGGCAAGTATATTTGGGAAGAAGGCAGTTCGACTGCGGAAGATCTTGTGAATGAATTAAATGATATTTCGCCGGATGTTATTATTTCCAAACTGCCCAATGCAACGCAGTTGCAACTAATCAGCGAGAATCGTCGTATGATTAATGCAAGCGTGTGGGTGGCGCTGCTTTACGAACGTGTTATTACCAAGAAGAAAAAAGTTTCATTCGGTTCAAAGCTGGACTGGATGTTTTATAAAAGGCTTTTTAAGCGTCGCGTAAATAAATACGAGATTGAGAAGGCCGAAAGCGAAAAGCTTGACGGTGATTTGCCGGAGCAGGAAGATGTTACTGAAGAAGCAACGTCGGAAGAACCTGCCAACGAGAATAAAACGGCAGAATAAATCACATAAAATAATATCATATAAAACGGAACAGGTGATACAGAAGTTTTATTGACTTGGCTGTATTGAAAAGGGAAGCAGGTGTAAATCCTGCACGAACTCGTCACTGTAATAGAGGAGTGCATTCTATGTGCCACTGGGGGACCGGGAAGGCTGAATGTGCGCGGAATCTTGAGTCAGGAGACCTGCCTGGTGTCCGGTACGGGAAACGCAAGTTTCCAAGCCACGAGTAATTGGCAGTACGAGATTCCATAAGCCTACGGGCTTTCTGTTAATGTGCGTAAAACCTCTTACTTCTGCAGTAAGAGGTTTTTTATTTTATAAAATATAAGAAAGGAGAGTATAGCTCGCAAATAGCGAGTTATACGAAAAAAGAAATGAGTAGTAAAACAAAGAAAATCCTGGGAATTGTTGCAGGTGCGTTAGCCATTGTGCTTCTAATTGGAGGATTGGTAGCGGCATGGTTGATTTGGGGCGCAAAGCCTCAGGCAGGTGCTAAGGAAATCACAATTGAGGTTATTAATTCAGCTGATGAGTCCACACTTTACGAGTTAAATACAGATGCTGAGTTTTTGCGTCAGGCAATGGATGAAGCGGAAGGTTTAACCTATGACGGTACCGAAAGCGAATATGGTATGATGGTTAGCACTGTAAATGGTGAAGTTGCTGACTACAATGTAGATGGCGCATATTGGGGCTTTTATGTGAATGACACCTATTGTAACTACGGCATTGATACCCAGCCTGTAATGGACGGAGACGCTTTTGTCATTAAGTACGAGAAATAGCAAAGGATTATAACAAACCAATGAAAGCTGAAACGGTAAAAGGAAAGAAAAAAATAACAGCCAAGGATATCGCCCTCATCGGTATGATGATTGCAGTGATAGAAGTGTGCAAATTCGCATTGGCCAATGTGCCCAATGTGGAGCTGACCACCTTTTGGATTATTATGTTTACACTGTATTTCGGCAAGAGAATCTTTTATGTCATTCCCGCCTTTGTATTATTTGAAGGTGTGGTGTACGGATTCCAGATGTGGTGGATTATGTATTTGTACGCCTGGCCCCTGTTGGCTGTGATGGCGCTTATGATGCGTAAAAAAAATACGTATTTCGGTTGTGTTTTATTATCCTGCATATTCGGTCTTTTATTTGGTTTGTTATGTTCGATTCCCTATATTTTCACGGGAGCATTTGAAGGCGGACTGATGAATGGTTTCCGAGTTGCTTTTACCTGGTGGATTGCGGGGATTCCTTTTGACCTAATTCATGGTATTGGAAACCTTGTGATTATGCTGGTATTGTACTATCCGATTAACAAAGCAATGCGTTTGGCATTCAGAACTTTTATGGAGAATGAATAAAAGAGTCTGCATAGACTCTTTTTTCAATTTTTAGGCAAGAAGGGCAATAAGATAAAAGGAGTTTACTGCCCTTGACACATTGGACACCCATAGTATATAATAATAAACTGCTAAAAGAATAAGCGGGAGAAGGCATACCTGCGTTTAGATATAAGAAAGGGAGCTTAAAAATGGAAGAAAACAAGAAAAATTTGTTGACACGTGAAGGTTTAAAGAAATACGAAGATGAATTACAGGAATTAAAAGTCGTAAAACGTAAAGAAGTTTCCCAGAAGTTAAAAGAAGCAAGAGCGCAGGGTGACTTGTCAGAAAACGCTGAATACGATGCAGCCAAAGACGAACAGCGCGACATTGAAGCAAGAATCTATGAATTAGAGCAGTTGTTAAAGAATGTTGAAGTTGTTGATGTAGATGCAAATGCAGATGCAAGCGACGGAAAGAAAATTGCATTCGGTTATACCGTTAAGCTTATGGACAAGGAATTGAAGCAGGAAATGACAGTAACCATTAAGGGTGCATCCGAAGCAGACAGCTTAAACGGAAGTATTTCCAACGAATCACCTCTCGGTAAGGCATTAATCGGTGCTAAGAAGGGTGAAACAGTAAGCGTAGAAGCACCTATCGGTGTAATCAAGTACAAGATTCTTGAAGTATCCAAAGCAAACTAAATAAGAGTATCATATTATATAAAGGTTGCCTGCATACGCAGACAACTTTTATATGGTTAACAGTATAGAAAGAAATGAGGATAAAAGCGTGGCAGAACAGAATCAGCAGAACCAGAAGAATCAGCAGCCTGAGCAGGATTTGAATCAGCTTTTAAAGGTACGTAGAGAAAAGCTTGCAACTCTTCAGGAAGCAGGCAAGGATCCTTTTGTTATTACAAAATATGACCAGACACATCACACGGCGGATGCGAAGGAATTATATATTGCCCATGAAGCAGAATTGTTGGCAGGCAGAACCGAACCCAATGTAGAGGGATTGGAAGAAGCAGAAGCCAGAGAGATACTGAATGCAGACTACAATGAAAGAAGAGCCATTATGGACGCAAGCCCTATTGAAGTATCCATTGCAGGACGTATGATGTCAAAGCGTGTTATGGGTAAGGCATCTTTCTGTAACATTCAGGATTTGAAGGGCAAGATTCAGGTATACGTAGCAAGAGATGCAGTGGGTGAAGAAACCTATGCAGATTTTAAGAAGTCTGATATCGGTGATATTTATGGTGTGAAGGGATATGTATTCCGTACCAAGGCCGGCGAAATTTCCGTGCATGCGGTAGAGATGATTATGTTATCTAAGAGTTTGCAGATTTTACCCGAGAAGTTCCATGGCTTAACCAATACGGACATTCGTTATCGTCAGAGATATACAGACTTGATTATGAACGAAGAAGTAAAAGATACTTTTATCAAGCGTTCACAGATTATAAGTACTATTCGTAAGTATCTTGCGGGCGAAGGTTTTATGGAAGTGGAAACCCCAATGCTTGTAGCTAACGCAGGCGGTGCTGCGGCAAGACCTTTCGAGACACATTTTAATGCGTTGGATGAGGACTTAAAACTTCGTATCTCTCTTGAATTATACCTTAAGAGATTGATTGTTGGCGGTCTTGAAAGAGTGTACGAAATCGGCCGTGTATTCCGTAACGAAGGTCTTGATACAAGACACAATCCGGAATTTACTTTGATGGAATTATATCAGGCATATACCGACTATAACGGAATGATGGATTTGACAGAGAATATGTTCCGTTACGTAGCACAGGAAGTGCTTGGAACTACTAAGATTGTATACAACGGAATCGAAATGGATTGGGGTAAGCCTTTTGAAAGAATTACCATGATTGATGCGGTTAAAAAATATGCCGGCGTAGATTTTAACGAAATCGCTTCTGATGATGAAGCAAAAGCAATTGCGAAAGAGAAGCATGTTGAATTTGAGAAACATCATAAGAAGGGCGATATCTTAAATCTTTTCTTTGAAGAGTTTGTAGAAGAGCATTTGATTCAGCCTACTTTTGTTATGGATCACCCTATCGAGATTTCTCCTTTGACCAAGAAGAAACCCGAGGACCCGAACTACGTAGAGCGTTTCGAGTTGTTTATGAACGGTTGGGAAATGTGTAACGCATATTCAGAGCTTAACGACCCCATCGACCAGAGAGAACGTTTCAAGGCGCAGGAAGCATTGCTTGCTCTTGGTGATGAAGAAGCAAATACAACAGACGAAGACTTTATGTATGCCTTAGAGCTTGGTATGCCTCCCACAGGCGGTATCGGCTACGGTATTGACAGACTTTGTATGTTGCTTACAGACAGCTATGCAATCAGGGACGTTTTATTGTTCCCGACGATGCGAACAACAACCTAAAAAACCTAGAGTTTATGCGGGTTTGAAGGGTGTCGAGTGGTCATCTGACCACTAAATTGACCACTAAAAGACATAGTCATTTACAAGAGTGTACAAGGATATACAAATTAGCTGAAAAGAAAAATTAAAGAAAAGCACTACTTAGAGGATATTTTCTAAAGAGATTTAGAGAGTATCCTCTTTTTGCGTTATGGAAAGGATTAACTAATTAGTGAATTGAAAGGAGTCTATATTATGGAAGGTCAGAAAACAGAAAAGAAGAAGTATGTAAGATATCCAGAAGGTGCAAAATTGTATAGTATGGGATTATCTAAGTTTCAGCAGGTGGCAAAAGATGCAAAAGCAATTTACAAGGTTGGTAGATTAGTGCTGGTGAATACCGAAATTCTTGATGAATACCTCGAGTCTTTTCATATAGTTGTAGATGATTTTTATAAGTAGGTGAGAGCATGGCAGGAACATTATCGCCGAGAGGCAAAGAAGAGGCACGGATGAAAATTCGATTTATAAGATATGAAGAAGCACCTAAATATTTTGGAATGGATAGTGAGCTGATAATTGCTTATGCAAAAGCAGCCGGAGCTGTTTATCAGTTGGCGAAGATACGACTAATCAAGATTGAAGTTGTGGAGGAGTTTATGAAACATTTAACGAAAATAGGACGAACTGCCAAGTTGATACA
>JAZNOO010000028.1:0-69242 GCA_045580855.1 Lachnospiraceae bacterium
TCCTACAAGCATATAAAAAAGCATATAAAGAAATTCATTATGATACAGCTGAAAAAGATTGTACAAAATCTTGTATTGAAGACATTCTTTGGCTGGAATATGTACAAGAATTCAAGCAATTTTTTTCACGTTCAAAGGTTATTGATGATATAAAATATTATTACAATATGGAAGAAGTATGCGGAGTCAAATTAAAAGAACCTCTTAGAAAGAACTGTATTTGGTACGAATCGGAATTTTCCGATGATTGGTTGACAAATGATAGTAAAGAGAATTTAACTTCAGCTGTATATAATTCAGTTTATGATGAGAGTTATTGGGATAACTTTGTTCCGCCCAATGATGAAGATGTATATAGTTATTTGAATGAGGATGAGGATCCATAAGAAAACTAAAATTAAAAATAAGTGGTATAATAAAAAAGCAGATAAATTTATTTAAATAGGGGAAATTAGCAAATAAGTAGCGAAAAACAATTTGGGAGGACATTATAATAGCAAAGAAACAAAAGAAAGTGAAATTAAACAAAAGACTTTTAAATGCTAAGATGCAGAAGAAATTTAGTTTGGGTTTTGGACCTGTAATCGCAGGCGTTTCCATTACCGCAATGATTGCGATGGCAGGAATTATTCTTTTATGTATTAATATGGCAAAGAACGGATTGCCCATTACGCTGGGTATCGTAGTAATTGTTGTCTTACTGATTGTGGAAATGCTGACCATCATTTTGTGTAAAACCGTTTCAAGTAGTTTGGCAGATTCTATTGTTGTACCGATCTTTGAATTAAAAGATGCTGTAAATAAATTAAAAGCAGGCGATTTTGATATTGATATTACATATGAAAGTTGCGATGAATTGGGAGAACTTGCGCAGGATTTAAAAGATACCTGCAATCAATTGAAAGCTGTGATAAATGATTCCGGAAGTATTATGGTAGAATACACCATGGAATCCATCGGTACCGCCCTTTCCAACATGGAATCTTTTGCGGGCGCGGCAGCAGGTGCAGCTGAGGCTTCTCAGGAACAGGCTGACATGTTAAAGCAGATTCAGGCAAGAATTGGCCAGATTTCTACAGTAGTTCAGAGCAATTCCGCGTCTGCGGAAGAAACTTCTGCAATCAGTCAGGAGCTTTCCGCACAGGCGATTGGCTTGGAAGAAATGATTGCTAAATTTGAATTGAGAGAAGAAGCACCTTATACAGAAGAGTAAAAAGATTTTATCATAATAAAAACCCTCTGCTCATATGAGCGGAGGGTTTTTTATGATTTGATGCCGGTTATATTTAATCATTAAATTCAAGGGAATTTATAATCGCATATGCGGTATCTTTCTCTTTTGTAGCAAGAATAATTGTATATTCTGTATTTAAATCATCCGTATCGTAGAAATTTAAATAATACCTGTAGGAGTCAGAATCTTCCCGATACATTTCGTGAATAAATCCGCATTTATTCTCATCTTCATAAAGATAGGACCAACTTGTTACACCTTCATACGCATTCACGGAACCTGCACGGTAAGGAAGTGCATAGGTAAAAGCCAAAGATTTATTGTAGTTGAGCAGATTATAGTCTTTGGAGTCCATTGTAAGTGCAATTCTTATACTGTCATAGGCAGTAGTGGGCATACCGTAGCCTAACCGTTCAAAGCCCTTGTTAACGTTGCTCCAAATTTTATCGGATTCATAAAGGTCTCGATTCAGCAGAATCATATCGGTATAATCTGTACCGTTGCCGCTGGCACCAAGCAGTTCTATAGAAACATTCCTATCAGAAACTTCATCTGTGCCATAGATAGTAAGCATACTGTCTTCATCGCTTTGAACTGTCCAATAGGAAGGAACACCAACGCTATAGGTTCCGTAATCAATTACTTTAAAAGTATCGTCTTTGACATCATATTTTTCATAGGTCAATATAGGATCACCAATATCCGTAGTTCCGCCCATTGCCGAATAAACTTGAAGCGTTTGAATCAGCAATTTCACCCGGGGGTGAAGGATGCCAAAATACAGAAGAATGCTTAAAAGTGTCGCCCCCGCAATAATAAGTGCGATTTTTAATTTTTTATTCATTCTATATCACGCCCCATTTTATTTACTCTCTTTTAAATCATAGGTTTCGTCGCCGATTCGTAAAAGAATGGTATCGGCATGGAAGTAATCGGTCGCAGGGAAGTAAACAGTAATTTCGCAATGATCGGAAGCGCCTTCCTTATCACTGAAAGTACAGTAACCATCGGGAACAAATTCATCATCATAGTAATATTCTTTGTCGTCTATGATTAATACGGCGTCCTGTAACATGCTGTGTAATTCCGTAGACATATAACGACCATAGGTCCTCATCGCGTCTTCGCTGTCTGCAACAAAATCACTTTCAAAGTCAAATTCGAAGTTTAATTTCATATCATAATAACCATATTCAACAGAGTCCAGATGGTATTCATATTTTGTACCGTGATAAACAACTTCTTTGTACTGACGAGAAGGAAGGATGCTGTATGCTTCTGCCGGTATGGTTATATCAAAAAGTATATCCGTCGAATGAAATCTCCAGAAAGGATGACTTTCCATATAAGAAGGCAGCCAATCATAAAGGTATAATTCCTGGTCTTCATCGGATGCAAAAGTAGTAATAACTGTTGTAAAATGATATTCGATCTCGGAATGATTTGAGCTGATATCTATAAGCACATGATACAGATTATCGACTGATTCGTCTTTGATTCCGTAACCACCGCTTACGCTACAACCATTGGGGTCTTTTACAACCTCTTCGCCGGGTTTTGTCATATAGCATACAAGATAGATACGGTCATTTGCTGCTGCCAGTTCATCGTCCTTAACATATACATCAACTGCTAACTTGGCATTTTCGATATCACCGCTGGCGGCAACGACATCAATGCGGAAGTTTTCGTCTTCCTGTGTCTGATTGATTTCGTATAAATATCCCTTACCTACCAGTTCGGCAGTGGTTTCATCTCCCAGAACGTCGCGGAAAAAGAATTCCATTTTTCTTTCATCAAAAGCAATTACCGTTGTGCCGGCATCGCCAAGGAAGTTACCGATTTTACCGCTAAAAGCAAGGATGGTAGTGCCGGTCAATACAAAGATTGCAAGACATGCAGCCACTACGTGACTTAAGCGGAACATTGTTTTTTTGCCGGAAGGCATTGTAACTACCTTTTCATTTTTTTCGGCAGGTGTTTTTGCTAACACATTTTCTGCCTGTCTCTGTTTTGCCTTGGCAAGAATATCTTCAGCGGTAATCTTGCAATTGGCTTCACAGAATTGATTGGTCTGTTCTATATAAAGTTCATTTATTTTCATTAAAACCAGTCCTCCTTATTCAAGATTTTAGCTAATTTCTCGCGGGCTCGTTTCAGTCGTATCTTCACTGTCGCCTCGGGCATATCCAAAATATTACCGATTTCCTTAATACTGTAGGATTCGTAATAAAATAGGTGGATTGGGATTCGGTATTTCTCCGGTAACGTAAAAACGACTTTCAGCAAATCGTTGTCTTCCCTTTGGTCGTAGAACGGAATGTCCTCCTCCAAAGGCACAATTTTACGTATTTTTACGCTTCTTAAGTGATTTTTACATAAATTAATGGAAACACGAATCAACCAGGCCTTCATATGTTCTTCGCTTTGGAAATCATCTTCCGTAGCGAACAGTTTAATAAACACTTCCTGTAAAAGGTCCGCGGTGTCTTCCGTATTCTGCACGTAATTAAATATCACCGAATACACAGTATTCTTATATTTTTCATAGTGTTGGCAGAATAATTCCTCTGTCATTGTTTTCTCCCTTGTTTCAAATGTACATTCTTTTTATAAGGCTCTTATATCAGTAAAACACATAAAATTACAAAAAGGTTTCACTTTTTTCAAATTATAGCATTAAAAGTTAAATAAAAATACAGATTTTATGATTTGCGTGGAAAAAGATGGGCACTTTGTGTCAGTGCCCATCTTTATAATGTAGAAAGAATTGTAACTATTCAGAACAACATTCGCAAAATGGATTAATATTCATATCCCCATGCGTCAATACGTTCTTTGTTTTCTTCCAACCAGTTTGCAAATTCTATAAAGACATCTTCGGAAGTGTTTGCCTTGATGTAGGGAACTACTCTATCTGATTCAAACCAACCTTCCCAGGATTGTGCATCTTCCGTTGCATCATTAAGGATATCAATGTAAACCTGTTCACTGTATTCCTCCGAAAGGAAGGTTAAAAAACGATAGCCGTATAAATAATTTTCCCAACCATCTTCTTTTTCTTCTATGAAGATGGCTTCTGCATTTTCCGGAGTGATTTCCCGATCATAGAATGAATAATTTAAGTCAGGATTAAAATCAGAGAAAAAATCCGGATTTTCTTTTACAATCTGGCCGCTATGGTAGGTAGCAAAACCTTCGTCCATAGCGTCACCGATACCGATACCATTGGTTAATTGTAAGCAGTGGATGTATTCATGTATCAGAATATGAAATCCGCCATAATTGACATCAAATTCATTTAAAATAACAGAGCCCGATGTGGCACAGGAAGAATATTTTTCATCAGCAACCACAAAAATGTGCGGTTTTTCATTATTGGGATCCATTTCCGGGAAAATGCCCGGTTCATAAAATTCTTCCGGGATAAATACATTTTGGGAAAATGCATAGTTGGGATTTCCGGCATAAGTAAGACCGGTTTGTTCTTCTGCCATCAGCAATAATTCGTCAATTATTGATATCAAATTTCCTTTAATAGTAATATTTTCATCAAGGTATAAAATAAAATTGTCTGTTTCGATATATTCTGGACGGGTGGTTGTATAGGAGTCTTCCGCATTACCGCTTAAAACGAGAGGTGCTTGGGTTTCTGCCGGCGTTTCGGTGGGAGTTTCTGTAGGTGTATTATTTCCGATATTCGTTTTCGCTGATTCTGCTTTTGCGGCAGCAGCAGCCCATTCATTTACTATGGACTGGGAAACTGCAGTACGTCCTTCTTTCATACCGAATTGTTCGTAGTGTGCCCAAAGCTTGGTTACGTCATAGCCAAAAGCTGCTTTTAAATCGGGATAGCGGTTTGCATAGGAAACAGCGTCAAACATTCCGCCGCCATCGCGTCCTTCTGCCAAACCGATTGTAAGATAGTGGTCTATATAGCTTTTCCAGTCATTACCATAGGCTGCTTCCAAGTCCGCGTAGCTTTCACGATAATTTAAAACGTTAAAAGCTTCGCTGCCCACGCGCCCTTCATAAATACCATAGTTTATGTAGTGATTGAATAATGCTTCTTCATCATTGCCAAATGCTGTGGCTACGTCATTGTAGTTTTCAGCATAATATTCAGCATCAAAAAGATCCGCATAAGTAGGTGCTGCCGAAACGGGAAGCACGGAGCCTACCAGGGTTATCATTGTTGCGGATAAAACCAAAAGAACTTTTCCTCTTTTTTTCATCGAAATGAATCCTCCATATTTTAAATCAAATGTTTACGTATGCGGCATTTAGGGGAATGCCGAAAGTTTAAGCGCTTATGTTTATAAAACACAGATTTGGGGGAGGAGGTTTCATTTTCTAAAAAATTTTTCTAAAAGTTTTTGTAAAAAATCACATAAAAAGAAAAGCACGATTTATAAAGACAGCAGCTTAAAAAAACCTGCAAAATCTACCAGTTTATTAATTTTTAAATCTGCACACAATATGTTCAGAAGCGTGAATGCGTTTTGATGCGCAAAGCGTATTGGCGTTTCCTTAACAATAGAATGCAAAAAGAAAAAGATTTCAATTGGAAGGAGAGGTGCATCATGAAGGATAACTACAACGATAAGTCATACAATGCAAACAAGGATTGTTACAAGACAGAAGATAAGAACAACAACAAAGCAAAGAATGCTTCTAAGAACAACTATTCCGATAAAACTGAAAACAAGTCAAACAACAAGTCAAACTACAATAAGGAATATTAAAAAACAGTCAAAGATGAAAAAGAGGTCTGCCCTACGTATTGTAAGGCAGGCCTCTTAAATTGTAATTAAATCATATTGCGATATACGGAATAATCGTAAAAGCAAATTTTAGTAATTTTCTGCATGAATTTCGAAGTACGCCTGAGGGTGAGCACAAGTCGGGCAGATTTCAGGCGCATTTGTGCCAACCACGATGTGACCGCAGTTACGGCATTCCCAAACCTTCACTTCACTCTTCTTGAATACTTCTGCTGCCTCAACATTGTGTAACAATGCGCGGTAACGTTCTTCATGGTGTTTCTCGATTTCTGCTACCATACGAAACTTGGCAGCTAACTCAGGGAATCCTTCTTCTTCAGCAGTCTTTGCAAAACCTGCGTACATATCGGTCCATTCGTAGTTTTCGCCTGCTGCGGCAGAAACAAGGTTCTCTGCGGTATTGCCAATACCTTCCAACTCCTTGAACCATAATTTAGCATGTTCTTTCTCGTTGTCAGCTGTCTTTAAGAAAAGGGCAGCAATCTGCTCATAGCCTTCCTTTTTAGCCTTGGAAGCAAAATAAGTGTATTTGTTTCTGGCCTCTGATTCTCCGGAAAAAGCTGCCATTAAGTTTTTCTCTGTTTGTGTACCTGCGTATTTAGACATAGGTGTAACCTCCTTTAATTTTGTGATTTCATTATATTTTTTTATAAGAAACTTGTCCATTTCTTTTTACAAAATTATGCACTTTTTTCATAAAATAATTCTTGTATGCAAAAAAATTCTTATGTATTAAAAATTATTGTAACTGTTCGGACCATCTTTTGCAAAATCCCACCTTTGGAGCGTTCCTTTTGCTTATGTTGTCACTTCGCCAACCAATTAATGACAGCTATGACTGCCGCAACCGTGATTTCCGCAGTTGTGTCCTTCGCCGTGGTCGTGTCCGTGGTGATTACACTGTACATTAGGGTTAAAATCCAAGTTTCCGGCAAGATAAGCTTCTACCGCTGCATCTGCGTCTCCGCTTACACCACCATAAAGCTTGATGCCGGCTTCCGCCAAAGCCATCTGTGCGCCACCGCCGATACCGCCGCAGATCAAAACTTCGATATTGTTTAAAGAAAGAAAGCCTGCCAACGCGCCGTGGCCCTGGCCGTTTGTGTCTACTACGAAGCTTTTTACCACTGTGTTGTTGTCGATTTCGTATACCTTAAACTGTTCGGTATGACCGAAATGCTGAAAAATCTGTCCGTTTTCGTAAGTTACTGCAATATTCATTTTTATTTCCTCTCATTCTTATGTTATACTGTAACTATTCCGAGCCGAGCAAAGGGAAAGCACCAGAGGTGCGATTTTGCGAAGGGTGTTCTGAATAGTTATAAAGTCGGGCGGTCGGGATTTATGAACCGCCTAAAGAGAAGTATAACACAGAAATCGTTAAATTTGTGTGATAAAAAGGAATAGTTACGATATTTATTTTAAATATTTCTTTCATAAAAGCAGACAATTGTAAGCCAGTCAAAGACAGGGAGACAGACTATGAAATTCGTAATCCAACGTGTAAAAGAAGCCAAAGTTGAAGTGGAAGGCAAGATTACCGGCCAAATCGGTAAAGGTTTTTTGGTTTTAATCGGCGTATCTAACGAAGATACCAGGGAAATTGCAGACAAGCTTGTAAAGAAACTTCTGGGCCTTCGTATTTTTGCGGATGCGGAGGGCAAAACCAATCTGGCTTTGGAAGACGTGGGCGGAGAGCTTCTTCTGGTTTCTCAGTTCACCCTTTATGCAGATTGTAAAAAAGGCAATCGCCCTTCTTTTATACGGGCGGGCGCGCCGGACTTTGCCAATGAAATGTATGAGTATATCATCGGTAAGTGCCGGGAGAGCGGTATCAAAACCGAAACCGGAATTTTTGGTGCCGATATGGCGGTGTCCTTAGTGAATGACGGGCCTTTTACCATTCTTTATGATTCGGAAGAGATGGTGTAAAGTCAGAGTCTTAGATTTTACAGAAATAAAACGAAGGAGTAAAATTTTACTCCTCCGGTAATAACAGTTGAAATACGAATTCGTTCTTTTCAAGAAAGCAACGGCATTCGCCGTGGTATTTTCGCACAATTGCGTCTACATTTTCAAGACCGATGCCTGAAGGGGCGTCGGTTTTTTTGGTGGATATGATACGACTGCCCTCTTTTTGAAGATTTTCTGCCGTGGGATTTCGCATTTCCATATAAAGCAGTTTTTCGGTCTGTCGGCTGACCAATGTAATCTGGCGCGCCCCGTTTGTTTTACGGTTTGCTTCAATGGCATTATCCAGAAGATTGGATAAAAGAATGCAACAATCTACCTGTTCTAAACGGTTCAAAGCCCCAAGATTCCCGGTAAAACGGAAGGTGATTTGCAAATCTTCCATCAACTCGCTTTTAATGCCAATCATCATATCCGCCAATTCACAACCGGTAGCAGTACCGCCTTTTCCTTCCGGGGTGTTTCCGCTTAAGTTACTGAAGTATTCTTCCGCCTTATCATACTCGCCCTTGGCAAGCATTTCACGAATCAAAAGCATATGATTCTTCCAATCGTGGCGGAACCGTATAGTATCTTCCTGGGTTGTTTTATAGTCCTTAAAGAAAGTATATTCTTCCTCGAATTGTTTCTTATACTCCTGGGACAGCCGGCGATAGTAGCCGGAACGCTTCCGATGATATACCGCATAGAGCAGAAGTATCTCAAAAGCAAAAAGAATCAGGGAAGAAACCACGAAATAATACGGATTCTCAGCTTTTAAGGTGCGGATGATGCCGGCAGAGAAGAAGCCGACAGCGTTAAAAATAAGCAATACAATGACTTCCACCGCATTTAAGGCGGTATTCTGGATACGGCGGTCCGTATGGCGAATCAGTAAAAGAAGCACTGCAAACAGTAAGGGATCGCACAGCACAAATAAAGGTGTAATGACTTCTCCGTTGCTTGCCACGGTTTGGAATTTGTCCAACCCCGTAAAAAGTTCCAGTGTCGTTAAAATCGAACCGGTCTGCACATAAAAAAGAATGGCGGGAATAATCAAAAGTACCGTAACAAAGCGTTTGGAACGGCACATAAAAATAACTGCCAGCAAAAGCCCCGTGTTGATACCGAAAGATGCCAGCCAATCCATTTCCTGCGGTAAAAAGGAAATAAGAATGTCCATGCCCAGGAACGCCAGGGCGGTAATCAGCAGGGATTTCGCATCATAACGCATATCCCGGCCGTAGACAAATTTCAGAATTAAAATGGTATTTAAGACCACGAAAACATTGGTCATAACAAGAATGGCTACTTGAATTACTTCTAACATAAATTTCCCTACTTTACACTAATTCTTCGCGCATATAAGCAAAAACAAAGTTCCGGTAAGCGCCGGTTTTGGCCTTGCTTACGGGCAGAGAGCTGCCGTCGCTTAGGTTTACGCAATTATCGTTTAAACTGCGGTGGTGATACACGTTCACCAAATACTTACGATGAATCCGATAAAATCCGTGGTTGCGCAGTTGTTCTTCGTATTGGTTTAAACTCATATCACTGATAAAATGGCCGTTTTTCGTATATACGATGGCGTACTTATCTTCGGCACTGATGTAGAGAATATCTTTTAAGGCTACATAGGTACTGTTCTTTTTTCCCTTTATCAGGATTTTTTTCTTTTTATCCAGGTCAGCAAGAATTCCGGCCATCAACGCAGTTAAATCTTCGGTCTTAACCGGTTTTAAGAGATAGCGGTAAGCGGAAGCCTCATATCCTTTCACGGCGTATTCAGGATGCGTCGTAGTAAAGATTAGGTAGGCGTCGGGACAAAGTTCCTTTAAATTTTTACCCAGGGTAATACCATCGCTTTCAGGCATGCAAATGTCCATAAAAATGATGTCCCAGGGGGTGGATTGTCCCTTTTCGATAGAAGAGAGAAGGCCGAGAAACTCGTCCGCCGAGGAACTGAGAGTAATCTCAAAGCGCAGGTTTGACTCAAGAGACTGCAAAAGATTCTGAAGTTCCAAAGCGTGTTCTTCTATGTCATCGCAGATATGTACTTGGTAAGTTTGTGATATTTCCATATAAAAGTCCTTTGGTAGTATATGTATGATTTTGTTAAAAGTCGTTTTAGATTAAAAAGGTAATACTGTATTAAAGCAAGTATACCAAAGAACCTGTATTTTTTCTACATTTTCCAATAATGCGTGGCTATTTCCAAAATATTTATTTCTGAAAAGAGAAATCTCCCGCTGTGCCTTGGACATCAGCGGGAGACGGTTATTAAAATATATTATTGAGCCTGGTTGTAGATAAATACTTCATCTTCATAAATAAGAGCACCACTGTTGGTTTCATCACGAAGATAAGTATAAAGGTCATTTGTTACATAAACGATGTTTACCTGGGTTAATTCATAATTATTGGTAAGATTGCTTTCCATAGGTTCTACAATTAATTTACCTGCATCTTCTTCATAAACCATTGAGTAACAAGGGATACCTTCGCCGGTCTTAATTTTTTCCTGGAATTCTTCCAAGGAATCAGCGGTAATACCTGTATAAATAACATCCGGTCTGCCGAGAATGTCCGTCATTTGAATTAAGTAGGTTCTATCAAAAGGACCTTCAAGGTTAAATACAAGGTCAGGCCTTTCTGCATTGAATTCATCAATATAATAGCCTTCATGGCATTCTTCAATATAGTATTGGTTGTTAGCGAGAACTTCACTTACGCTAAGTTCGCTATCAGTCAGATTATAAACAATCATATCGATAAAATAAACTTCTTCTTGTGATCTGTACATGCTGATTTTAACAGAATCACCGGGTTTGATGGGATATTCAGTCTGTAAATTCAAAATTTCGTTCACATCAGATGTTTCTATCCTATCCTGCCATGAAGGAGAGACATAGAAATAATTGTATTCTCCGCTTGAAAGTATTTCTTCTACGGTAGCCCCCGGAGTCATACATCCGAAAAGGGTAGTCTGTGATAAGTCTTTTACTTCCTGTCCCTGAAGACCGTATTTTAACCAGAAGGGTGTTTTGCCCCATTCTTCTACAACTTCCCAGTCGCCGCAGAAGGCTTCTTCTTCGCTGACAATTTCTTCCGAATCAACCGTTTCCTCAGAGCTTCCATCTTCCACGATTTCACTGTTTCCGGCGTCTCCGCTTGTAATTTCTTCGGTTGTGTCTGAACAACCCGCAATAAAGGTTGTTATGATGCATGCAAGTAATATATATTTGATTTTCCTCATAAATAATATTCTCCTTTTCATTTTATAAAATAAACTTAATCTGCCTGATAATATATCTGACGATAGGACTCATTTATCAATGAGCCGGAGCTGGTTTCTTCATCAAGGTAGGTATAAAGTTCCGGCGTTGTATAGATTAAGGTGATATCACCTAAATCATAATCACTTGTAATGTTATATTCAGATACGTTTACGATAAGGTAATATCCATCTCTGTCATAAAACATAACATAAGAGAGAATTCCGTCGCCTGTTTTAAGTTTATCTTCAAACAATGAAAGTTCTTCGTTAATACCGGCATAAATTCTATCAGGATGTCCTAACATATCAGCAACATTAATTAAATAATTTCTATCAAAGGAACCATTCATTCCAAATATTAAATCTTTGTGTTCATCATCAAAAACAAGGTCGGTATTGAAACCGCCATGAGCCTCTTCCATGTAAAATTGATTATTGGCGAAAACTTCACTTGCGCTTAATGTTTCTTCTGACAAATTATAAACGGTTATTTCAACAAATGCAGCGTCTTCTTCAGAAGGATGCATGTATATATTAATATATCCGCCGGAACTAATTTGAGTGTCCTGGGATAAATTCAAAATCTCTTCCGCGCTTCCGGTAGAAAAGTTTGAATTTGATATATCTGAAAAATATACATTAAAGTAAGTATACTCATCACTGGTAAGTATTTCTGCTACGGTAGAACCCGGAGTCATACATCCATATAGTTGGGTTTGACTTAAATCTTTGGTTTCTAATCCCTGAAGTCCGTATTTTAACCAAAAGGGTTTAAAGCCCCATTCTTCTACAACTTCCCAGTCGCCACAGAAGGTTTCTTCTTCACCGACAACTTCTTCGGAATCAACCGTTTCTTCAGAACTTTCATTTTCCACGATTTCACTGTTTCCGATATTTTCGCTTGTAATTTCTTCCGTTGCGTCTGAACAACCCGCAAGGCAAACAGCCACTGCGCACACTAATAATAAGTACTTGATTTTTTTCATTTTTTTACTCCTTTTCCTTTTTATAAAAATATTTTTGCGTTTTTATAAAAGAAAGTGTTATGCGATACGAAATATCAAGAGTGATATTAGCAAAGTAAGATTTGAAATAAAAGTAACAGAAGGGGATTTTCCGACGAAAGGGGGCAAATTTCCGATAAAAGAGTGAAGGCGCAATATTTTAACAGCCGATAAAAAAGCATTTACCGGCGTAAGAAACAGGTAGAAACCGGGCAAAAAATCATAAAACTGTACGATTGTTATAAAATATACACAAAAAATTATAGATATTAAATCAAAGCGGTACTAAAATCACATTGCAATATTCTGAAAAGGAGTATATGATGTAGGTATTATGAATAAAGCAGAGAAAAAAGAATTTTATAAAAAATTATTAAGATTGGTTGTTCCCATGGCTTTTCAGCAGTTAATGCTGGCTTTGGTAGGCGTATCCGACGCGGTAATGATGGGCTTCCTAAATCAGGACGCATTATCGGCGGTGTCCCTGGCGACGCAGGTTATGTTTGTATTTACCCTGTTTGAATTTGCCTTAACTTCAGGCGTATCGATTTTTGCGGCGCAGTACTGGGGTATTCAGGATAAGGATTCCATTGAGAAGATCCTTGGCATCGGGCTGAAGTATACCGTGTTGGTATCCCTTCCTTTTATGTTCGGTGCGATTTTTACACCGGAACTTATGATGAAAGCCTTTGCGTCAGATCCTATTTTGATTGAATACGGTGCCATTTATTTAAGATACGTGGGACTTTCCTACCTTCTTCTTGCAATTTCACAGGTGTACCTTACTATTATGAAGAACTGTGAGAAGGCCGGAATGTGTGCGCTGATCAGTTCGGTATCTGTGGTTGTAAACATTGTTTTTAATGCCTTACTGATTTTTGGTATCGGACCTTTTCCGGAGCTTGGCGTTGCGGGGGCGGCCCTTGCCACCGTATTGTCGAAATTGGTGGAAACAGTATGGGCAATGATTATTATGTGTATGCCCGGCAGTGTCAAAATCCGTTTGAAGTATGTACTTCGCAGTGACAAAGTCCTTGTAAAAGATTTTTGGAAATACACCATTCCCCTTTTTGGAAACCAGCTGGGCTGGGGATTAGGTTTTACAATGTATTCGGTTATTATGGGCCATATGGGCAGTGATGCGGCAGCAGCCAATTCTATTGCAAACATTGTCAAAAACCTTTCCATCTGCGTTTGTACCGGCGTAGCCATCGCAAGCAGTGTTATGGTGGGGGCCCTTCTTGGACAGGGTAAAAGAGACTTGGCCAAAGCTTATGGCAAGCTTTTATTAAAAATTGCCATTATTACCGGCGTGATTGCAGGGGTTATTGTACTTTGCGTAATTCCTTTTGTACCGATGTTTAGCAGTCTTACGGATACGGCCCAGGGATATTTGAAGGTGATGTTGCTTGTATGTTCCTATTATGTGGCAGGCAAATCCATTAACATGACCGTTGTGGCGGGTATTTTCCCGGCAGGCGGCGATTCGAAGTTTGGTTGCATTTGTGACATTGTTACTATGTGGGCAGTTACGGTGCCTATCGGTTTGGTGGCAGCTTTTATTTTAAAATTGCCGGTTTTATGGGTATATATTCTAATCAATACGGATGAAATTATTAAACTTCCGGCGGTATTCTGGAATTTTGGCAAATACAAATGGCTTAAGAATTTGACAAGAACCGACGGTAAGCTGGCAGAGGAATAGAGTGAGCGTTAGAGGACCGGATGGTAAAAGTGCGTGTCATTTAACGCATAAGAGGGATAAAAGGAGTTTTCGCATGTGGGAGAGAGAAGTAAATCACGTATACGCCATTGAAATCATGGATAATTCTTCGGAGATCCTGGACTATAATCTTCCGGAAATTCCCGTCAAGGCGACGGTGACCCGCCAGGAAGAATATATGCAGCCTATGGTGAACCACTGGCACAACGATTTTGAGTTTATTTACGTCAAAGAAGGCGAGATGTGGTATTGCGTGGACGGCGTGAATTGTAGAATCAAGGCCGGCCAGATGATTTTCGTGAATTCTGCCAGAATGCATTACGGGTTCTGGGAAGAGGTGTACAAGTGTACTTTTAGCTGTACGATTTTTCACCCGGGAATGTTAGATTCCAAGATGGCACATAAGTATTTGGAAGCAATTGCGGGGAAATCTATGCCTTCGTTTTTGATCTTACGCCCTGAAATTATGCGTGAGAAAGAAGTTATAAATCTGGTAGGGCGCCTTAATACGGCTACCCGCGAAAAGGAAGAAGGATTCGAGCTGGAAATGATGTCATTGATTTACCGCATCTGTTTCCTTTTAAAAGACTTGGTGAAAGCAGCGCCGGAGACGGTCTCTTACGTGGACGCCAAGAAGTTAGAGTCCATGCACCGAATGATAGGCTATGTCCAGCAGCAGTACCAGCAGAAGATTTCTTTAAATGAAATTGCGATGGCAGGGCTTGTGTCCCGTAGCGCCTGCTGCCAGATTTTTAAGAAGTACTTAAACAAGTCGCCGGTGGAATATCTGACGGAATACCGTATTTCCAAGAGTGTGGAGCTGATTCTCGGCGGTAAGAACAGCATGACGGATATCGCCATGCTTTGCGGATTCGGTAGTTCCAGCTATTTTGCGGAGACTTTTCATAAGGTTTTGGGTTGTACGCCTACGGAATATAAGGCGAAGTGCGGAAAGTAACAATGCTAAATAAGTTCTGTGCAGGAATAAAATAATTTTATACACAAATAGGCCGACGTTTTAAGGAGCGTCGGTTTTTTTGTATATGAAAAGACTTTTATGGAAAACCTTATAAATAGAATGTAAAGAATGAGAAAAACCTTCAAAAAGGTTGACGCTTTTCCCATAATTTGACATAATGAATTGACGCTTATGGGAGAAAATATATACTTTTTCCCAGAGGTGTATTTTTATTTTCACAATATGTAAGAATATAGTGAAGACTATTTTTATCATAAAAGAAAAGAGAGTATTTGCATGCGTAAAACAAAAATCATCTGTACAATGGGTCCCGCAACGGACAAAGAAGGTGTTGTAGAGAAATTAATCGAAACCGGTATGAATGTTGCAAGATGCAACTTTTCACACGGAAGTTACGAAGAACATAAAGCAAGAATGGACCGTTTGAAAGCGGCAAGAGCGGCAGCAGGCAAGCCTGTGGGTATCCTTTTGGATACCAAGGGACCTGAGGTTCGTATCCGCGATTTCGAGAATGGCAAGGTAGAGTTAAAAGAAGGCCAGGAGTTTGTTTTATACTCCGATGAACAGCCCGGAACCGAGCGCGGTGTAAGCCTTTCTTATCCGACACTTTACAGAGACGTGTCTATGGGAACCAGAATCTTAATTGATGACGGTCTTATTGAAATGATTGTTTTGAAATTAGAGGGCAAGGACATTGTATGTAAGGTTTTAAACGGCGGTACCGTTTCCAATAAAAAGGGTGTGAATGTGCCCGATGCCCACTTGTCTATGCCTTACTTAAGTGAGAAGGACAAGCAGGATATTATTTTTGGTATTGAACAGGATGTGGATTTCATTGCGGCATCTTTCGTACGTACGGAAGATGATGTGATTGCAATCCGTACCCTTCTTGACCAGAACGGCGGACAGAAGATTCATATCATTGCTAAAATCGAAAACCGCGAAGGTGTAGAGAACATTGACGATATTATTGCTAATTCCGACGGTGTAATGGTTGCCCGCGGTGATATGGGTGTGGAAATTCCCGGTGAAGACGTGCCTGTAATCCAGAAGATGATTATTAAGAAGGCATACGAAGCAGGTAAAGTGGTTATTACCGCTACGCAGATGCTGGATTCCATGATGAAGAATCCCCGCCCGACCCGTGCGGAGACCGCAGACGTTGCAAACGCAATTTACGACGGAACCAGCGCAATTATGCTTTCCGGCGAGACGGCAGCAGGTGCATATCCCGTGCAGGCTTTGGCAACCATGGTTCGCATTGCAGAGCGTACAGAGGCGGATATTGATTACCGTAAGAGATTTTTTAACCGCGACCGTAAGGCAAACCCCGATATTACCGATGCGATTTGCCATGCAACCTGTACAACCGCCCATGACTTAAATGCCAAGGCGATTGTAACAGTAACTAAGTCCGGTCGTTCCGCATATATGATTTCAAGATATCGTCCCGATTGCGACGTAATCGGATGTACCACCGACGAAAAGGTCAGCCGCCAGTTGAACTTATCCTGGGGTGTGGCGCCTTTGGTAGTGCGCGAGAAGCAGGAAGTATTCGGACTTTTCGAGCATGCGATTAATGTATCCGAAGAAAACGGATACCTTGAAAAAGGTGATGTTGCGGTTATTACTTCCGGTGTGCCCATCGGTGTGTCCGGAACCACAAATATGATTAAAGTGCAGGTAGTGTAATCTTGGCGGCTTCTTCTTATGAAGGGGCCGCTTTTTTTATGTTAGGGAATCCGGTTATATATTCTGTTTTGCTTAAGTGTTCAGGAATAAAATTTTCTAAGCATATCTCATAGAAGTAGTGTATAATGAACGCAAACACCGCAAACTCACCATCCTTGGTTCGGTTGCGGTTTCCGCAGACGTCGTGTCTGCGGATTGCTGGGTTAAGAGGAGATATGCTAAGAAAACTTAATTCCTTGCCACAAAGACGCAAAAGCAGAATATATAGCCGGATTCTTTTATACACATAAAAAGTCTTATGCCAGATGAGGTTAAAGTAACATGAAAAAACGAATTACATATGCCATAATTACAATTATTTTACTAACCATCGAAGTTCTAATTGCGCTTTTTATCCATGATGATTTTGTCCGTCCGTACATAGGCGATGTGCTTGTGGTGATGGTAATCTATTCTTTTATAAGGATATTTGTGCCGGAGCGTGTGCGGATGCTTCCGTCATACATACTGTGTTTTGCGGTGTTGGTAGAGGTTTTGCAGTATTTTAGGGTTGTGGAACTGCTGGGATTGCAGGATAATCGGTTTTTCAGTGTGCTGATTGGGTCGGTTTTTGATATAAAGGATATTATTTGTTATGCCATCGGTTGTATTTTGATTGTGGCAGGACAGTTGGTGTATAAGATATGTTACAAGGCTATGCAGAATGACAAGAAACTTGACGAGACCGAGGAAAAATTAATTGTCAAAATACTGTCAACAGAGTATGATAAAAAGGACGAATCAAATTAAATGAAGCTTGAAACAGACAGTGAGGGTCGCTATGAAGGATTACATTCACAAAGTACATTATTATGAAACCGATAAAATGGGTGTGACCCATCATTCCAACTATGTTCGTTGGATGGAAGAGGCCCGGGTGGATTTCTTAGACCAGATTGGCTATGGCTATGCGAAAATGGAGAGCGAAGGCATCATCTCGCCGGTAATCGGAATCGAGTGCGAATATAAGAAGACCACTACTTTTGATGATGAAATTTGTATCCGACCGGAAATCGAGAGTTATAACGGAATTAAGTTGGTAATCCGCTACACGATGACCAACGTTCAAACAGGGGATTTAGTTTTAAAAGGGAAAAGCAAGCATTGTTTTCTGACCAAGGAGGGAAAGCCGCTTTCGTTGCGTAAGCAGTTTCCTGAAGTTGACGAAGCGTTAAGAGCGCTGATTTGCGAGGAAGAACAATAGGAAGGAAGAAAGACGTGAACTACGTTGTATTGGATTTGGAATGGAACCAGCCGGATAAGAGCGAGCTGGTGAATCCGGACTTGCCATTTGAAATCGTGGAAGTAGGGGCCATTCTTTTAAATGAGGATCGACAGGTAATCGGCGAATTTACCCAGATTGTAAAGCCCGTGGTGTATAGCGAAATGAACCGTATCACGGGAAAGCTGATTCAATTACACACAAAAGAATTAAAATACGGCAAGTCTTTTACGGAAACGATGAAAGACTTCTTTGAGTGGTGCGGTGAGAACTACATTTTCTGCACATGGGGAACGCAGGACTTGACGGAGCTTCAGCGCAATATGAAGTACCACGGGATGCCGCCTTTGGCAACCAGGCCTTTTCCGTATTTGGACGTACAGAAGCTTTTCAGTATCGCCTTTGAGGAGGAGCGCAAGGTAAGACGTTCTTTGGAATACGCTGTGGATTTCCTGCATATCGAGCAGGACATTCCTTTTCACAGGGCCTTTTCCGATGCGTATTATACGGCGAAAGTTATGGGCGAAATTAAGGAAGTTTTCGTGTTCGAGAACTATTCCTACGATGTTTTCCACGTGCCTACACGCAGGGAAGACGAGGTAAATGTACTGTTTCACGACTATGCCAAGTACATTTCCAGGGAATTTGAGGATAAAACCGCTGCAATGCAGGACCGTGAGGTAATTTCCACCAGATGTTATCTTTGTAAAAAGAACCTTCGCAAGAAAATCCGCTGGTTTGCGGCGAACCCTAAGCATTTCTACAGTATCTCCGTTTGTGACAAGCATGGACTTATGAAGGGTAAAATCCGTTTAAAGAAGAGCGAAAACGGTATCTACGTAGTAAAAACTCAGAAATTCATCTCTCAGGAAGAGGCAGATGAAATCATAGCAAAAAGAGACCATATCCGCGAACTTCGTCGCGAAAAGCGCAAGGCGGGTGCGGCAAATAAAAAGTAAAAGGCACCGGAATGAGTAAGAGAGTTAAGGTAAAAGACCCCAGCGTGAAGCGTAAGCGCTACAATCACAATTTTATACCGGGGCAGGCAACTGCCAATCCGACAGGTAGCATTGCGTCAAACGGCAGCAAGAAGTCCCTGATTGGCGATGTTCTTTTGGAGAATACTTTTATTCTGACCAAGGAAATGAATAAAAGATATGCCCGCCATACCTACGGCATCTTCCATAAAAAATGGCGCCGCAATACTTTTATCGCAGGCTTACTTCTTATGCTGGTTTCATTTGTGTTTGTATATCCGTTGAAGTGGTATCTTGTGTGGCTGTTGCTTTTGGTGGCAGGGATTTATGTTTTTATGATGTCCTGGCTTGGATATTTGTACGGTGCGGCGGTTTCGTATAATAATTTCAAGGAATTTTATGGCGAACCGGTGACAATGACGGTGCAGTTTTATGAGAAGTTTTTCCGTGTGGTAACGCCCAAGGGAAACCGCGATTTCTTATATGCGAATATTAAGCAGCGCATAGAGATGGGAGATATGGCAATTCTTGTGGTGGCGCAGGAAGGCATTGTGCAGCACGGCCAGATTATTGATAAGAAAGCTTTTGCCTCGTTGGAGCTTTCCAAATATTATGATATTCTGGAAGATGCGGGCGTTCCGATTAGTTGATGTGGTATGGCAAAGTTCTGCGTATGCGTAAAGAGTTTTATATAGTGATGAGACGTCAGTCGACGTAATAAAAAATCCGTGAAACGAAATGTTTTCACGGATTTTTTGAATGGTGTTCGAGTAGTTATTAAAATTTCAAATTCTTAAATTCATCAGATTGGTATTTGCCGCGTCTTCTTTTTCTTCGCTTGCGGGCCCTGCGTCTCTTGGCAAAATGGTAATTCTCTGAAATTGCCCTAAACAAAAGCAAACCGATGACAATGGCGGAAATAACCGCAACAATGATAATAATTACTTTTACATTGATAAAAATACTGTCCCCGTCTTCGTTGGTTACCGGTTTGGCTTCGGAAGTACCTTCTTCTTCCGATGCGGCCAACTGTTCCGCAATTAATTCTTCCATTACTTCGCTGGTGACTTCTACGTTGGTATGATTGGGGTCGGTTTCGGTTCCCGGGGTGCTTCCTTCGCCGGTTGTTTCGCTTGAGATTACTTCCGAAGTGCTTTCATTATCGCCTGTTGAAAGGCTACCGTCTTCTGCGTTAAATACCATAGGTGCCTGACCGGAAACTTTAACATAGGTTTCACCGACATAATTGTCTTCATAGAAGTACTGAACTTCCGCTACCGCACCGCTGTAGGACGTATCGTAAACCAATGTAGATGTTAAATCACTGAAATCAGCAGAGTTGGGAATAATTACGTAGGTATCGTCCGCCAGGGATATAAAAGGCTTGGAATTGCCGAAAATGTCCGAGCCGGATTCCAAGAAGCCTGTGTTTGTCATAGTATAGCCGGTTTCGTGGTCGGAGATTTTAACGCGTCGGAAATTCTCGAAACCGTAGTCAAACAATGCAATGGTATCGGTAAACTGGCAGGGTGATTCTTCCACAAAAACCACACAAATCAATTCCATACCGTCCTTTTTCGCGCAGGATACCAGGGTCTGACGGGACTGGGAAGTAAAACCTGTTTTACTGCCGACCAGCCATTCATATTCGTATTCCTTGCCTTCCACCAGCATATTTTTGGTAGCCAGGGAGAAGGAGTCGGGCTGGGTTTCCGTAGCTTCGAATGTACAGTAAGTGGTTCCGGAGATTTTAGCCAATATATCGTGACTAAAGAAGGCCCTAGCAATGGTAGCAAGGTCTCTTGCCGTTGTATAGTGTTCTTCGTGGTGAAGGCCGTGGGCATTCATAAAATGCGTATTGGTACAACCCAATTCCTCGGCTTTGGCGTTCATCATATCCACAAAACTCTGGGCATCGCCTGCAACATGTTCGCCTACGGCGTTGGCCACTTCGTTTGCCGACAGAATCAGAATTCCGTGCAATGCCTGATTCATGGTAATGGCTTCCCCTTCGTCCATACCGATGTTGGAAGACCCGGGTTCTATACTGAACACCGCTTCGTGAGAGAAGGTTACCACCTCATCCAAGTCACTGTTTTCAATTGCCAGAAGGCAGGTCATAATTTTCGTTGTACTGGCGGGATAGTGCTTCTCGTCAATACCCTTTGCATAAAGAATGGTACCAGTCTGCGCATCCATAAGAATTGCGGATTGTGCACCAACGGCAGGTCCCTGGGGCCAGCCGGGAATTTCATTGGTTTGCACCGGAAGCGTTTTGCGGGCTTCCATCTCTGCCATATAATCCCGGGGTTCTGCGTGAACCGTAAGACTTGAACCCACCAGGACGGCAACGCTTGTAAGAAGCGCCAACCGGACTTTGAGTTTCTTTATAAACATGAAATAAACCTCATTTCAAATTTTTCTTTGTATCTATTTTATTAAATGTATGTGTAGAATTTTCATATAAAAATAACACCGTTACTATCATACACTATTTTCTTTTAAAACCAAAGCAGAAATCAAGAAAAAAGTAAATAAAAAAATAACAACCTAAAAAAAGGCAAATTTTACCTCTTTATTTATACTGAACTATCTCGGACGATGGGAAATTACATTTTATTAAAATGCCATAAAAACCGCCTAAATACCTTGTCTGCATATAAATACTTGTGTAAAATATTACGTAAGAAATTGAAAGGTTTGTACCTTTTATAAACGGAGGATATTTTATGAATTTTAACGTAAACAGCCTGTTTCTTTACGTGGTAGCGATTTGTGTTATTATCTTTGTTTTGGCACAGTCGTTTTTCTTTCTTGTAAGATCGTACCGCAGAGGAAAAGAGCTTGGTATCAGTACTGCCAAACTTCGCAAAACTATTGTTTCTACCGCGGTTTTTACCATTGCACCAGCGGTGTCTATTTTAATCGGTATCGTAACATTATCGAAGTTTCTGGGAATTCCCCTTCCCTGGATTCGTATGAGTGTAATCGGCGCCATTACCTATGAGCTGCCGGCGGCGACTTCTACGGCAAATGCGCTGGGGATTTCGCTTTCGGAAACCATTACCGATCCGAAGACTTATTCTGCCATTGCCTGGGTTATGACTCTGGGAATTCTGCCGAGCATTATTTTACCGCCCATTCTTATGAAGAAGATTCAAGGCGGTATGATTAAAATCAAAAATAAGGACAGTAAATGGGGCGATATGTTCTTAACTTCCATGTTCCTGGGTATGATTTCTGCCTTCCTTGGTATGGTTTTTGCGGATGTCAGAAGCGGTCTTGCGGGCTGGATTCCCATTTTTGTGCTTTTGGTGTCAGCGGCGATTATGGCAGTTTGCGGACTTTTGATAAAGAAATGTAAAATGCAGTGGCTTGAAACCTATGCCCTTGCCATCAGTATGGTTGGTGCTATGGTATTCGCGGCGGTGATTACACCGCTTATCGGTTAGGAAAGGAGGTTACGCAGATGAGTGATTATATGAAGAAAACCGATCTTTACGGTAAAATCTGGATTTGGTCGGCAGTTGTTGTAGTTTTATTCGTACCCGTGGCAATCTGCCTGTATTATAATGCGTGGCCTGCTGCCAACGCTGTTTTTAAGGGACTTCTCGGGGTAGCCCCCATTTATTGGACCGTGGGTGTGATTGAAGTTATCACTTATACACCCATGCTTGGTACCGGCGGAACCTACCTTGCTTTCGTGACTGGTAATTTAACCAGTTTAAAAGCACCCAGCGCCTTAAACGCCATGGAGAATGCAGAGGTAAAACCCGGAACGGAAGAGGGTGAGGTAATCTCTACGCTGGCAATTGCTACCTGTTCTATTGTGACAACCTTGGTTTTGGTTGTTGGCGTGTGTCTTTTGACTGTGATTTCACCGATTCTGGATTCACCGGTTCTTACACCGGCCTTTGACAATATTTTACCTGCCCTTTTTGGCGGTCTTGCGGTTGTTTATGTAAGTAAGAACTGGAAACTTGCCATCACACCCCTTATTTTTATGGTGATATTATTCTTATGTGTGCCTTCATTGGCAGGTTCGGTAGGCGTTCTTGTGCCTGTGGGCGTAGTAATTGCGTTGATTGCGGCGCGTATTATGTACAAGAAGGGCTGGGTATAGACGGAGGATATCATGATTGGATATATTTTAGGCGGAATCGGAGCAGTTGTTCTGATTCTGCTTGCAGTAATTATAATTAGAACATTGGCGTTTCGTCCGGAGAAATTGCCGGAGATTAAGGCGGAGCCCCTTACTTTTAAAGAAGATAAGATCGTAAAAGATATGGTGGATATGATTCGTTGTAAAACCATATCAAATCGAGATGAATCATTGGTAGACAGAGCGGAATTTGCCAAGTTTGAGGCACTTTTAAAAGAACGGTTTCCCTTGATTCATGAGAAATGTAAGTTTGAAAAGGTAGGCAAAACAGGACTCTTATATTTTTTGAAGGGAAAAACGGCTGATAAGCCATCAGTTTGTATGGCGCACTATGATGTGGTGCCTGTGGAAGAAGAGGGCTGGACGAAACCTGCTTTTGACGGTTTGATAGAAGACGGTTGTATTTGGGGTCGCGGTACTCTGGATACGAAGGGAACTCTGTGCGGTGTAATGGAGGCCTTGGAGCAATTGCTGGCAGAAGGTTATGTGCCCGAAAATGACTTGTACTTATCTTTTTCCGGCGAGGAAGAGATCGATGGAAATACCTGCGCGGATATCGTAAGCCATCTTGACGAAAGAGGCGTAAAACCGGCTATCGTTGTGGACGAAGGCGGTGCCGTTGTGGATAAAGTATTCCCCGGCGTACCCGGGCAGTGTGCATTAATCGGTATCGGCGAAAAAGGCAGCGTTAACATGAATTTTAACATTGATTCCCAAGGCGGACATGCGTCTACGCCACCGGTTCACACTATTGCAGGACAGCTTGCGCAGGGAATTGTAAATATTGAAAGCCACCCTTTTAAAAGACAGCTTACCAAGCCTGTGGCTGAAATGTTTGATACCTTAGGGCGTCATTCGACCTTCCTTTATCGTATGATTTTTGCCAATCTGTGGTGTTTTGAGCCTGTGCTTGATATGATTTGTAAAAAGTCCGGCGGGGAGTTAAACGCACTGATGCGTACCACAGTGGCGGTAACCCGTATGGAGGGAAGTAAGGCTTATAATGTATTGCCGCCCAAGGCAAGCTTTGGTATTAATATGCGCCTTCTTGGTAACGATACCATTGATTCCGCAACAGAATATTTGAAAAAAGTGATTGGTAACGACGCAATTTCACCGGAGCTGGTAAACGGTATGAACCCGTCCATTTATTCTGATACCTCCTGCGAGGAATGGTTTAAGTTAAAAGATGTGATCCGTCAGACCTGGCCGGAGGCGATTGTTTCACCATATCTTATGATGGCGTGCAGTGATTCCAGACACTATTGTCGCATTACGGACCGTGTATATCGATTCTCGGCGATGCATTTGTCCAAGGAAGAACGCGGTATGATTCACGGAAACGATGAAAGAGTGCCTATTGAAACCTTGATTAAGACCGTAGAGTTTTATGTGAGATTGTTGAAGGTGTTGTAGAATGTAATAACGGCAGATGTCGAAAACATATTAAGTATTCGGCACCTGCCGTTTTGTATTGTGATTATGATAAGTTAGAATATTTGTTTATATAGAGTTGGGCCTCTTCTTGGGTTATAGAATAGGTTGATATGAGTTCTGTAAGAATGTTATCGCGACTGATTTTATATTTAAGACATGTAGAAATAAGGTTATGAATACCTTCTTGACGTGCTTCTTCTCGACCAAGTACTATACCCTCTTCACGTCCTATATTTTTGTTAAATTCATCCCATTCACAGTTCTTCATATATTCTAATTTCATCTCCTTTCGTTCCTTAAGCCGGTCTACCATATGATGTACAAATTCAATATCAGGATTTGTCACATTGGCAGTTGTGGAACTTTCGAAATATTTTAACATATCCTGTAGTTCTTTACTGGCATTGCCGGCTCTTCCTTTGGTATACAGTATTATTTTCAGGGCGCCATCATTGTAGTTGATGTCGCTATTTTCTTTTATTGTATTTTGTATGGTGTAGACCATACGATTATCGCCAAACGGATCATAGGGTAAGATAAAAATAATTACTACATTTGGCAAATTCTTATACGTATGACCTTTTCTTAGATTGGTGGAATCAATCATTCCCTGATAAAAACGCATTCTTTTAGGTATTGACTCCTTTTCATAGGTTAAATTAGGTTCAATATCGTAGATATCCGGTAAAATATCCGCATCTAAAGCATCACTTCCTCCTATATCCTCCAAATAGGCATCCATGCGAATCCCATGCATATCCGTATCAATACCATAAATATCTTTTTGTGGTGTAATTTTTATATGTCGTATTTCCCGATTCAAAATTGTTCTTAAAAGAATACGACAAAATTCTTCGCCGGTTTCCGGATCATCAATCATCTTATGAAATAAAAAATTGTCAATAAGATTCAATTCTGATAGTGAGCGGAAACACCGGACGTGTGTATCTGCCATAAGCAAATCCTCCTTAATTAGATGTAATTTGATTTCCACAACAAAAAAACAAAAAATTTATTTGAATATCGTGAATTTTAATCCTGGTTTTACAGTGAAAATAAAGATAAACCGATATGACTTCAGAAAAGTCAGAAGTAGAGAGTCTCTACGTAATACAAGACTTGTATGTAATTAATATAAAATAAAAAATTATTAAAAACAAGACCTAAGATATCGACAAATTTCGACACCCTTCTTAAGAAACGGCAAATTTCACATCTTTTTCACAAATTCTCTTTGCTTTTCTTATAAAAAGGTGTAAAATAAACGCGGTTTTACAAACCAAGGTAAAAAGGGTAAAGGTCGGAAGCATTGTGCCTGAGAGTATGGGCAATGCGTTTTTGACGTGTTTACAGGAGGTCTTAGAATGCGACTTAGAAACGTAACAGGTTCCAGAGAGTATATTGCAGACAGCCGTTTTGTTGTACATAATCCCGAAGAATACAAGGGAAAATGGAACGAGGTGTTTGGAAATAATCAGCCTATCCGCATTGAAATCGGTATGGGAAAGGGTAAGTTTATAATGCAGCTTGCCAAAGAGAATCCTGAAATTAATTTTGTGGGAATTGAGAAGTATTCCACTGTACTTTTACGTGCGATTCAGAAAATGGAGGCAGAAGAGTTACCCAACCTTGTTTTCATTCGTATGGATGCGGAAGATTTAAACGAGATTTTTGCCAAAGGAGAAGTGGACCGCATTTATTTAAACTTTTCAGATCCCTGGCCCAAGGACAGACATGCCAAGCGTCGTCTTGAAAGTCGCGAATTTCTCGCTCGCTACAATGAGTGCCTGAAGGCAGACGGCATTATCGAATTTAAAACCGATAACCGGGCGTTATTTGATTTTGCGGTAGAAGAAGTGCCTGAGGCAGGCTGGGAAATCGTGAAATTGTCTTACGACTTACATGCAGACGAAGAAATGATGGTAGGTAACATTATGACGGAATACGAGGAGAAATTCTCGTCGATGGGTAATCCCATTTGTAAATATATTATAAGAAGATAAATGTTAATTGAGAAAACACGTTTCACTAATATAACTGGAGGCATTTATGTATCTTTTGTTTTTTGCAATCTGGGTTATTTTAAACGGCCGCATCACCCTGGAAGTGGTGCTGTTTGGCGTGGTTATTGCAACCCTGATGTTTGCTTTTATCTGTAAATTTATGGACTACAGCGTTAAGAAAGAATTATGGCTTTTTAAGAATTTCTTTCTTTTATTATGGTATTTGATTGTCTTGATTGTGGAAATTCTTAAGGCAAATTTTGCAGTTATAAAAATGATTTTTTCTGTAAAATATCAGATTGAACCGGCGCTTGTCAGTTTTAAATCCCCCTTAAAAACCGGGTTTGCCAACTTCCTTCTGGCCAATTCCATTACCTTGACACCGGGAACCATTACGGTTTCTTCCGAAAATGGTGAGTTTACGGTGCACTGTTTGGATAAAGATTTGGCAGTGGGTATGGACGACTCGATTTTTGTTCATCTTCTAAAGAAGTTGGAGAAAGGAGCGGACAATGAATAGTGGAATTCCCGCACTGGAAGGTGCATACGATATTTTCTTATATATTGTGATTGTAATTCTTGCAATTATGACCATTCTTTGCTTTATCCGCGCGGTAGCGGGCCCCAGGCTTGCGGATCGTGTTGTTGCGGTAAATATGATTGGTACCTTAATTATTGTAATCATTGCCATTCTTTCGGTTATGATTGAGGGGTATCTCGTGGATATCTGTCTGATTTACGCCATGGTCAGCTTTCTTGCAGTAATCGTTCTGACCAAGATTTACACCGGCGTATACAAAAAAGCCCACAAAGACGAGTTGTCTGCGGAAGAACTTGAGGGCGTGGAAGAGGAGGAAGAGTAATGGCTGTTTGGGAATGGATTCGTTTTATTATCGGTGCAGCCCTGATTGTACTGGGCCTCATTATCTTTTTCGTGGAAATTTCAGGCGTATTCCGCTTTAAATATGTGTTAAACCGTATGCATGCGGCGGCTATGGGAGATACCTTAGGTCTTTCTGCCTGCATTGCGGGACTTATGCTGATGAACGGCTTGAATTTTACCACCGTAAAATTGCTTTGCGTGATTGCCTTCCTTTGGCTGGCATCACCGGTGTCTTCTCATTTGATTGCAAAGCTTGAAGTGACCACAAGTCCGGATTCTACCGAGTACGAAAAGATTGCGGATATAAAAGAATTGGAAGCAGAAGGAAAGGAGAATGAAGATGAGTGATATTATTATTTTCCTTTTGATGATTTTTCTGGTGGTGTGTGCAATTTCGGTTAGTTTTTCTAAGAATTTGTTGAATTCCGTTATTATTTTTATGTCCTACAGCACGGTTATGGCAATTATCTGGATTCTTTTGGAATCACCGGATTTAGCCATTACGGAGGCTGCGGTAGGCGCCGGAATCACCAGTGTATTGTTCTTCGTGACCTTAAAGAAGATTAAAACCATTGATGAAATGGTTGCAAAAGAAGATCCCACCGCGCCCGGAAGTGAGACCGTGACCGGAAAGGAGGATACAGCCCATGAGTAAGCTTCGTTCGCAAAATGAGTATGAGAAAACTTCTTCCTTCCGTTTCTGGCAGTGGTTGTCCGGTGAAAAGGATCCCTATATCGACAATGTAGAAATGAAGGTGCAGGAAGAGTTTCATGAGTTTCCGATTCAGGTAAGAAAGCGTGAAATCGACCATATTAAGCTTCATGATAAAATCTATGATATTGACCATAACAAGGAGATTAAATTTTTCCAGGGTGCGTATCGTGTCAGTGCGGTGGTGCTATGTTCCGTGATTATGATTGCGCTTGTTTTATGTGCATCTTACCTGCCCAAGGCAGGAAGTCCTGACAATCCCAGTGTTAATGAAGTGGCAGAACGTTACGTGGAGCAGGGAACCGCGGAAACCGGTGTTATCAATACGGTAACCGGTATGATTCTAAATTACCGAGGCTTTGATACCTTTGGTGAGACCTGCGTTCTTTTCATTGCTTCAAGCTGCGTTATGATTCTTTTGATGGTCAGCGAAGAGAAGTTAAAGCACCTGCCCAAGAATTTGGAGCCTAAGGACGATAAAATCCTGCAGTATGTGGCAAGAATTATCGTGCCTGTCCTTATGATTTTTGGCTTTTATGTTATTGTAAACGGACATTTATCCCCCGGTGGCGGTTTTTCCGGCGGTGCGATTATCGGTTCCGGCCTGATTCTTTACAGCAGTGCTTTCGGTGCCGAGAAGATACGTAAGTTTTTTAACGAGAAAGTATATAAATGCATTAAAATTACAGCCTTGATTCTGTACGGTTGCATTATGACCTACTACTTTTATACAGGGGCCAACGGCATTCCCAATATTTTTCCTTTGGGAACGCCCGGCAATATCTTAAGTGCGGGTATGATTTTCTTCATTAACCTGTTTGTAGGTTCGGAAGTAGCATGTACGGTTTATTCGTTCTACGCGCTGTTTAAGCGGGGAGGTTTATAAAATGGGACCTAATTTTATAGCAAATTACGGAGAAGTCATTGCCATGATTATTTTCGGCATCGGTTTTACAAACCTCCTTCTCCAGAAAAATATGATTAAAAAGATTATCGGCCTTAACATTATGGATACGGCGATTTATCTCTTCCTGGCCCAAAAGGGTTATATTGACGGAAGACTTGCGCCGATTATTGCCAATGGTGTGACGGAAGCCGAGAACTACATCAATCCGATTCCCAGCGGTCTTGTGCTTACGGGTATCGTAGTATCCGTATCGGTTACTGCGCTGATGCTTTCTTTGACCATCAGAATGTACCAAAGATACCATACGCTGGACTTGGATGAAGTATCCACACAGCTTCGTAAGGAGGGCTTATAAAATGGATTTTATTTGTAATTTCCCGGCCTTCTCCATTGTGCTTTCCATTATGGCAGCCATTGTATCGTCTGCCTTAAGCGGCAAGTGGGCGAAGCGGGTAAATATGTTTGTTTTATTTATTGTGATGGGTCTGTCTGTGTGCGTTTTAGGCTATACCATCGGTCAGGGCGAGTTCTTCGTATATACCATGGGTAAGTTTCCCGCGCCCTGGGGTAACGAAATTCGTGCCGGCGTTTTGGAAGGCCTGATGGCAACGTTTTTCTGCGTGATTATGATTTTATCCCTTTTGGGCGGCAGAAAACACTTTTATGAAGATGTGGAAGAGAGCAGACATAATTTGTATTTTATTATGACAAATCTTCTGTTAAGTTCACTTCTTGCCATGGTTTATACCAACGACTTGTTTACGGCTTATGTTTTTGTGGAAATTAATACCATCGCGGCCTGCGGTCTGATTATGGTAATTCAGAACGGTCGTACCATTGAAGCGGCAATCCGCTATATGATTATGAGCCTTTTGGGTTCCGGTCTTTTCTTAATCGGTATTTGTATTTTATATGATTTGACCGGACATTTGCTGATGAGCAATATCCAGCAGTCCGTGGCAGCCCTTGTGGCAAACGGAGAGTATCAGATTCCACTGGTTATGGCAATTGCCCTTTTGTGTGTGGGTCTTGCCATCAAAAGCGCTTTGTATCCTTTCCACTCATGGCTTCCCGATGCTTACGGTTATTCCACCATTTCATCGGCGGCTATGTTATCAAGTTTGGTATCCAAGGGATACATATTCCTTGTTATAAAAATCATCTACAGAGTCATCGGTTTCGATGCTTTCGTAGACAGTAAAATCATCAATATCCTGTTTGTTTTCGGTGTTTTAGGTATGATTGTCGGTTCCTTGGACGCAATCCGCGAAAACGACATTATGCGAATGATTGCCTTTTCGTCCGTTGCGCAGATTGGTTACATTTATATGGGCTTCGGTTTGGGAAGCGAGGCAGGTATGGTAGCGTCAGTTTTCCATATTTTCTCCCATGCGGCAACCAAGGCATTGTTGTTTATTTCAGCCATGGGGCTTCGTGATGCTTCCGGCGGCAGTAAGGCTTTTATCGACTTGACAGGAGCGGGACGCCGTAATGTAATTGCCGGTATCGGTTTTACCATTGGTGGTCTTTCCATGGTTGGTATTCCTACGTTTTCCGGCTTTGTCAGCAAGCTTTTGTTCAGTCAGGCGGCAATTCAGGCTGACAGCAAAATGCTGATTACTTTGATTGCTTTGGCGATCAGTACGATTTTGAATGCGATTTATTTTATGAAGACCATTATCCGTATTTATTCGCCCGTGGAGAATGAAAAGCCGATTTCCTTGAAAATCAAAAATCCGGTGTACGTGATTTCCATCGTATGCTTTGTGATTTTAAATATCGTGCTGGGTATGTGGTCTACCACCATTGTTAGCCTGATTGAAAGCGGACTTTCCATGTTCCGATAAAGGTTAGGCGGATATAAGTGATTAGTGATAAGATATAAAATTTTGTGGATAAAAGAGTTATCAAAGAGAAAAGAATGGAGTTAATGTGATGAATTACCTGGTTTTATTACCGATTCTGATACCCATTTTGGGCGGATTGCTTCTTATGCTTCTGCCAAAGAACGTCTACGGAGCCAAAGAAGGGGCGAAGAGACCTTATGTAAAAATGCATATTATATTCAGCATTCTTATGCTGTTATCGGCAGGGAGCAGTGCGTATGTGTTATTGTCTGAGGTTGCAAGCAAGCCTGTGGTTCTGTTTGAGTTACTTGACAATACTCCTGTAATGTTCTGCGTCGACGAAGTCGGTACGGTGTTTGCCTGGGTGGCAACCATTGCTTTTGTGTGCGCGGGAGCTTTTTCTTTCCGCTATATGAAAGGCGAAAAGAACTATTACGGTTTCTTCCTTATGACCTATGGCGTATTACAGGCCTTAGACTTTGCAGGAAATCTTGTGACAATGTACTTGTTCTTTGAAATGGTAACTTTGTTATCCTTCCCTTTGGTAATGCAGACAAAGACCAAAGAGTCCATTATGGCGGCTTTAAAATATATCTTTTATTCATTGGCGGGAGCCTATATGGGGCTTTTTGCGATTTATTTCTTATATCAGAATACGACGACTTTAACTTTTTCCCCCGGCGGTACCTTGGATATGGCCAAAGTTTCCGGGCATCCTACTTTAATTCTTGCGGCGGTAATGGTGGCCATCATCGGTTTCGGTGTTAAAGCGGGTATGTTTCCTATGCATGCATGGCTTCCTACGGCCCATCCCGTTGCGCCTGCGCCGGCCTCCGGCGTATTATCCGGTGTGATTGTCAAAGCCGGTGTTCTTGCTTTGATTCGTGTGATTTATTATATTGTGGGGCCGGATTTCTTACGCGGAACCTGGGTGCAGACCACATGGATAATTCTTGCCCTGATTACGGTATTTATGGGTTCACTTCTTGCCTATCGTGAAAAAGTGTTAAAAAAGCGTCTGGCATATTCGACTGTCAGCCAGATTTCATATATTTTACTGGGCCTGGCAGTGCTGGAACCGCAGGCTTTGACAGGTTCTTTGTTGCACGTGGTATTTCATGCATTGATTAAAACTGCGTTGTTCCTTTGCGCCGGTGCTTTTATCCATGAGACCGGAAAAGAGCGCGTGGATGAATTAACGGGTATCGGCAAGAAAATGCCTGTTACAATCTGGGGCTTTACCATTGCGTCCCTGGGGTTAATCGGTATTCCGCCTACAGGCGGGTTTGTGAGCAAGTGGTATCTTGCCACCGGTGCCCTGGCAGCAGAAGTGGGCGCATTCCGCTATATTATTCCTGCGATTTTATTGGCCAGTGCCTTGTTGACGGCCGGATATCTTTTACCGATTCCCATCAAGGGATTCTTCCCGGGAACGGATTATGATTATGAAAACAATCCGAGAAAAGAGGCTTCCGTTTGGATGTGGTTGCCGATTATCATTCTTGTTATTTTAAGCTTTGTGGGCGGTATCTTCTCAGAAGTGGTTACAGACTACCTTCTCTGGATTCCCGCAAAAGTATTTTAGGAAAGGGGAAAAAGTATGCCATCTTATATTTTACCGATTGCAATTTTATTGCCGATACTTGGCGGTGCGCTGGTTCCCGTTCTTCCTTTCAAAAAGAACCGCGGTATGCACATTTATGTGGAGACCCTTGTAATTCTTACAAGTATTCTGGTATTTGTTATTTTATTCAATCCGCCGGCAGAAACCATGAATTTGATTCATTTCTTCGGGGATTTGAGTATTGCCTTTAAGTTAGACGGCCTGGGCAGTGTTTTTACCGCAATGGTGGCCTTTCTTTGGCCTTTTGCCACGCTGTATGCTTTTGAATATATGAAGCATGAGGGCAAAGAAAAAAGCTTTTTTATGTTTTATACCATGACTTACGGTGTGACTCTTGGTATTTCCATGGCGGCAAACGTACTTACCATGTATGGTTTTTATGAAATGCTGACTTTGGTGACCTTCCCCTTGGTAATGCACAGCGGTTCAAGAGAAGCCATTCTTGCAAGCCGTAAGTATCTGTATTATTCCATCGGTGGTGCGGCCTTTGCTTTTATCGGTATGATCTTTGTGATTACCTATGGCGTGACGCCGGATTTCGCCTATGGCGGCGTTCTTGATTTGGCGGCAATTGGCGACCGCGAAAATGTTCTTTTGCTGGTTTATGTACTGGCATTTATGGGATTTGGTGTCAAAGCGGCAATCTTTCCTTTAAGTTCCTGGTTGCCCCAGGCGGGTGTAGCGCCTACTCCTGTTACGGCCTTGCTTCATGCGGTAGCCGTGGTAAAAGCGGGTGCTTTCGCCACAATGCGCCTGACCTATTATATGTTCGGTCCCGATTTCTTAAAAGGAACCTGGGCGCAGTATGTGATTATGGGATTCGTGGTGTTTACTATCATTTACGGTTGTTCCATGGCTGTGAAAGAGACGCATTTAAAAAGACGTCTTGCCTACTCCACTGTCAGCAACTTATCTTACATTTTGTTCGGTGTGGTACTGATGAGTCCTCTGGGTCTTGTGGGTGGTTTAAGCCATATGGTATTCCACGCTTTTATGAAGATTCTTTCTTTCCTCTGCGCCGGTGCCGTGATCGTGCAGAGTGGTAAAACTTTTGTACATCAGTTAAACGGTCTTGGTAAAAAAATGCCGCAGATTTTTACGCTGTTTACTTTATCAGCCCTTGCGCTTATGGGCGTGCCGGGGCTTTGCGGATTCGTAAGTAAGTGGAATTTGACCAAGGCAGCAGTAGACAGCGGTAATGTATTGGCGTATGTAGGAATTGCAGCTTTATTGATTTCGGCACTTCTCACCGGTATTTATATGATGAATATTGTGGTAAGGGCCTTTGTTCTTGCGCCGGAAGAGAATGATGAAGGGTATGAGAAGGCCAAAGACCCGACGTGGAGAATGATGCTTCCTTTGTACATTTTCGCTATCGGCTGTGTATTGTTCGGCCTGTATTCCGGTCCCATTGTGGATTACTTTACGCAGATTGCAAGCGGATTGCTCTAAGGTGAAGCGAGTCTATTTAAGGATTCGGTTTTAAAAGAGATTTGATGAAAACAACGTTGTGTGTCGCGTAGGCGGCAGAATGGAGTTTTGTGTATGAGATATGATATTTTGATAGGCATAATGATATTTTATCCGATGATTGGTGCCCTGATTTCTTATTTGGTGGGGCTTAAATGGAAGTCGGCAAGGAATCTGGTGGCAAATTTTATAACCATCAGTGAATTCGCCCTGACGGCTTTCGTGGTGTTGTCGGGTTACGGAATGGTAAGCCGTTTTGTAGGTTCCCTTACGTCAGATACTGCTGCGAGTATTTCGCCGGTGGTAATGGGTACTTTTATGAATTTCGAGTTGGTGTTGCCGGAAATTTGCGGTATGGGACTTAATTTTACCTTGGACGGATTCCGTAGCATATATGCTTTGGTAGTGGCTTTTATGTGGATGATGGTGACCTTACTTTGTCCGGAATACTTTGCAAAGCATCACAACCGTAACCGCTTTTATGCCTTTCTTTTGTTAACGCAGGGAGCGACTATGGGTGTATTTCTGTCCACGGACTTTTTCACGACTTTCGTATTCTTTGAAATTATGTCCCTGACTTCTTATGTATGGGTTGCCCAGGAAGAAAAGCCGGAGGCGTTAAAAGCAGCGGAAACCTATCTTGGAATCTCCGTTATCGGCGGTATGGTGATGCTGATGGGCATTTTCATGCTGTATAACAGCCTTGGTACCGTAGCTTTTGCAGAACTGACCAACGGTATTATGTTTGGATTCGGCAGCTTGACGGAATTACCCGGGCAGGTGATTGCGGCAGGCATATGTATTTTATTTGGTTTTGCGGTAAAAGCGGGTGCGTTCCCGGTACACATTTGGTTGCCGAAAGCCCATCCCGTGGCACCGGCACCGGCGTCGGCACTTTTATCTGGTGTGCTTACCAAGACAGGTATTTTCGGTATCATTGTGGTGACGGTACAGATTTTCCAGTATACGGAATGGTTTGGCTATATGTTGCTGGCAATTGCTGTGGTGACTATGCTTATGGGTGCGCTGCTGGCGTTGTTCTCAGTGGATTTAAAGAGAGTGCTGGCTTGTTCGTCTCTTTCGCAGATTGGCTTTATTTTAACCGGTGTAGCGATACTGGCAATTTCCCACGGAGAGAATATCCTTGCTGCCCGCGGTTCGCTTATTTATATGGTGAACCATTCGATTCTTAAGCTTGTACTTTTTATGGCAGCAGGCGTTGTTTATATGAATACCCATAAGCTGAATCTGAATGAAATCAGAGGTTTCGGCCGTAAGAAACCGCTTTTGAATGTAGCGTTCTTACTTGGCGTGCTGGGTATTTCCGGTATTCCGTTCTTTAATGGATACGTGGGTAAAACCTTAATTCACGAAGGGATGCTTGAGGTTTCGTCCATTCCGGCATTTGTGGAAATGCTGTATCTTTTGGCCGGCGGCTGTACCCTTGCTTATATGCTAAAATTGTACATCTGTATTTTTATCGAGAAGAATAATGATGAAGAGAAACAGGCAAACTACGATGCCAAGAAGAAATATATGAATTTTGGCAGCGGATTTGCTTTGATTGGAAGTGCGGTGGTGATTCCCGTAATCGGTATGATTCCCAATACAACAGCGGATTTTATCATGGATTTGGGCCAGAATATTTTTAATGTGGGACTTTTAGGTCATGGCGTGCATTATTTTGCCTTCCACAATATGAAGGGTTCTTTGATTTCCATTGCAATCGGTGTGATTCTTTATTATGCACTGGTGCGCGTGTGCCTTATGAATAAAAATGCCGAAGGCAAGGAAGAATATGCCGACCTTTGGCCGAAGTGGCTTGATTTGGAGAATTTGGTTTACAGACCGATTTTTATCCGTTTTATTCCTTTTATATGCGGTGTGGTTTGCCGTGTATTAGACAGCCTTGTGGATTTCTTCGTGGTAGGACTTCGTAAGACCGTGTATCGCGACAGCGCCTTGCCCCACGAGTTGCCCGAAGGTAATCCTGTAACCCACGTGGCTGCCGTGATAGTGGAAAAGATTGTTTGGCTTCTGAATAAAACCTTTTTCCGCAAGAAACCTATTCGTAAGTCTTTTGAACATATTTTTGCGGTGCGTTGGGAAGAACTGGCGGAGAACAATCAGATCATCGGAAGAAGTTTGTCTTATGGTTTGATTCTCTTCTGTATGGGTCTGGTGCTTACCATTGCATATTTGATGTGGGTAATTTTGAAGTAAGAAAAATTTTCCCCTAAGAAAGAATTAAATTTGTATACAGTAGTAGAATAAATTAAAAAAATAGTGATCATACAACCCCTTTTTGTCTGAATGTAAGTTAAAATTTCAGCAAAGAGGGGTTTTTTGTAGCCTTTTAAGCATTTGAATTGTATATTAAGTGAAAGGACGGTGATAAAATGCACCCAAATTCGCGAATAGAACAGGTGACAGAGACAATTAAACGAAATTCAGATAGTGTATACCGCCTTGCCTTTTCCATGGTTAAAACGGTTCAGGATGCGGAGGATATAAGACAGGAAGTTTTTATGCGATATATTCGTACAAATCCCGCATTTGAGAGCCCGGAACACGAGAGAGCGTGGTTTATCCGGGTTACGACCAATCTTTGTAAGAATCTGTGGAAGTCGGCCTGGCGACAGAAAACGGTAAGTTTGGATGGGACTTTCGGGCCGGAGAATGAGCGCAGGGAGAGACCGGGTACAACACAAATTAGCGGAAGTATAAAGGATATTTCTGAGGATACGGCAGAGGTTCTTGCGCAGATGACCCTTACAGATGAGGAAGAACGGGTCATAGAAACCGTAAAGCGCTTACCCATAAAATATCGGGGCGTGATACATCTCTTTTATTATGAGGAAATGAGTGTGGAGGAGATTGCCGCCGCGCTGAAGCTTCAGCCTTCCAATGTCCGGGCCAGACTTACCAGAGCACGAAAGATGCTGAAAAATTGGTTAAAGGAGGATGTGTGATGTTTCAGAATATATATAAAAGTGCTTATGATAAAATAGGTGCCGGGGCCACAGTAATTAGTGATAAAACGATACAGGGCTGGGTTGAGAAAAGTTTGTTAGAAGATAAGAAAGACGACAATTTTACCCAAAGTGTGGAAATGGGTAAATTAAGCCGGGAAAAGAGGAGAAACAGAAGGGCAATGGGCATGTTCCCGGGCTTGGCGGCAGCAGTCTGCCTGATGATTTGCCTTGGCCTTTTCTTGGGAGTGCCGGTGGCGGCAGAGAATATCCCGGGCTTCTATGCAGTGTTGGAGCGAAATGCACCCGGTTTGCTTAATTATTTGATTCCCGTGCAAGAAACGGACAGCAGTGAAGGAATTGTATTGAATTTGGAGGCGGCCAAAATCAACGGAAATACCGCGGAAATACTGGTTTCTTTTACGGATGACGGAACCGGGGATTATATTCATGGAATGGTGGATATGTACGACAGCTATCACCTGAAAAGTTATAGCGGAGAGAGTAATGTGGGCGGCTGTTATTTTATGGAATACGATGAAGTGCAGGATAAGGCATATTTTCAGATTGACCTTATAAGCACGGAAGAAATTTTTGATACGGAACGTATGGAATTTAGTGTGTATCAGCTTTTGACGGACTGCCAAAATTTCACGGAAGAGATTTCGCTGGAGAATATAGATGCGGTATACGGATTGAAGGCTGTGAGTCTAAACGGTCGTAGCGGAATGGGACAGGAAAATTCGTTATTAAGTAAGTTAAGTCAACCCGGAGATGCAACCGACCCAACACCAGGACATCTTGTAATGGACGTGCCGGTAGCGGATTTGGATCCTGAGACGATGAAAGTGACGGCGGTTGCCTACGAAGACGGTATCTTAAAAGTCCAGCTGTTCCGCGGAAATTTCAAGGCGGCAGACCGTCATATGAATATTTATCTTCAGGATGAAGCCGGAAATCAGACTTACCCGAATTTGGCGGTAGGTTGGCAGGACGAAGTAAAAGGAGAGACGGTTTCGCTGGAAGAGTACTATTTCGTTGTACCGGAAGAAGAACTTGCGAACTATACACTCTGGGGCGAAGGCGAAGTCCGCGCCGGCAGCATCAAGGGCGAGTGGAGTATCGTTTTTGATGTGGAGTAAGAATGTGTAAATTAAAAAACAACATATCATTTCTTTAAGGGGTGTTTGCACTCGTCGGTACTTAGGCTGTGTTTTTTACAGCCTTATGTACCGTTACGTAGAGCAACCAAGCGAAAGCGTCCCCGCGAAGAAAGATATGTTGTTTTTTATAGTAATTCTATCGGTCAGATACGACCGCTTTTTATTCAGCTACCGAATTTACGGTTCCCATAAAAATAGGCAATCCGGTGTTGGTATCAATAATTGCATATACAAAAGGTCGGTCCAGAATAACTTCTTTGATTTCACGTTGTTCCGGTTCCGCGCAACTTTCGCAAGTCATTTCCACTGCAGTCACCGCAGCGGCTTTAGTGCCGTTTTCATCTAATTCAATGTAGGTTTTGTGGATAACGTTGCTGATGAATAATTTTACATCAGGGTCCGTTACCATAGGAGAGAAGTCTGCCGCGCCTTCTGTGAAAGCTGTGGGCATTCCCATTTCTATTAAGGCATCGTTTAAGGTTAAATCGTAGGAATATGTAAAACAGGGCAATTGGGTTATTACGTCATATTCTGTAGTAAGGCTTTCGTAGAATGCGATGTAGTCTTCGCCGGTCATATTCGCCACATAATCTTCGATAGCGCCTTCTTCTTTAGGAAGCATTGCCATAAAAGCATATTCACCGCCTTCATAGTATTTGATGAAACCTGTGGCGTCATCGTTTTCCAGGTAGAGGCTGCCTGTTTCGCAAAGCATTCGTGCTTCTTCCTCTTCACCCAGGGCATTGGTGAAAACTTCGCCTTCCCTAATCTGATATTCTTCATACGCTTCCGACCATTTCGCATCGAAAGTCATGGCATTGATTAAATACATTGCCGCATCGGGGGGAATTTCTTTTAACAACTCCGTAATCATACCGTCGGTATTTTCATTCACCCAGTCATTGATTTCATCTACAGCTTTATTGTTAAAGGGAAGCATATGTGCTTCTGCGTTCATATCTTCTTTTAAGGTATTGGCGTAAGTTTCATTCAAACAGTCGCCAAGAATGGTTTCGTTGGACCATACGGAGTTGGCAACGTAGAATTCAGACTCTCTGCTGTAGGCCAGCATACTGTTTAAGTCTGCAACAAAAGCATTGATTTCTTCCGTGGTGGCGCCGGGGCAGAGAACGGTGAGCATTTCGGTTAAAGTATCGCCGTCAGCACCGTTTAAAGCCATTACAAGGGCAAATTCCACGGATGCGGGGGAAATTAAGCTGTTTTCGCCCGCGGTAAGACTTCTTTTAAAAAGTTCCACCGAGAAATCCGCGTAAGCTTCGTTCATATCCTCTGCAGGAACCGGTCTTTCATAATCCGAAGGGATTTCCACATCCGGTGTTTCGGATTCCTCGAACTCCGCAAACAACTCGTTCATAATATTGAACTGAAAAGGCGAATTGCTGCATCCGGTCAGACACAGAACCGGAATCAAGGTCAGAATTGCTATGTATTTTACTAATCTTTTTTTCATAAAATATCCTCCTTTTTTCGTATCTGTATAAGATACGGAGAGCGGAAGCGGTTTTTATGGCTTTTTTATAAAAATTTTAGAAAAAAAAGCCGTGCCGTTCTGTGGTTTATGTTATACTGTGAAAAGAGAAAAATCAAGAGTGGGATGTTTTTATGAAGTTAAAGACCAAATTGTGGATTACGTTTATCATTATTGTGGTTTTGCCGATTCTGTTGACCACCATTGCGTACTTAGTCATCGGAGCAACCGTTGTGCTGGGAATGCGGGATACTTATGGGGAAGACAGCATTAGTTTTTCGTTTGCGTCTAATCCTGCGTCGGCTTATGATGAAATTATCAGTGAGCATTATGAAACGTTAGAAGAGTATGCTTTAAGTGACCCTTCTAAATTGGGAGATAAAGAAATCCTTGCACAGATGGATGAAAGCCTTGGTGAAGTTTCGGCCTTTCTTGTAGTAAAAAAGGGTAACAGCCTGTATTACGTTTCCGCAGAGAGCCAGTACGACCCGGTTATTCATCAGTTGACGGATATCGCAGATACGAATCTGGAATATTATTTCAAAGATGTGCGTCGCCTCGTTAAGAAGCTGGAGTTTACCTTTGAGGATGGCAGTCAAGGTAGCATTTATTTAGTAACCAAGGTTAACACTATGGTGTCGGAAGCCCTGGTCACAGCAATGCTGGTTGCCATGATTCTGGTACTTGTGGTGACGGGTATCCTTCTTATTCTGTGGTTGCGTCGGAGTATGTTCCGCCCTATGAACCAGCTTAAAGACGCGATGAAGAAGATTGCCGAAGGGGATTTGGATACAGAGCTTGTAACCAAAGAAAAAGGCGAAATCAAGGACCTTTTTGATAATTTCGAAATTATGAGAAAGCAGTTAAAAAGCACTGCGGAAGAGAAGGCGTTGGTGGAGAAGACCAACAGGGAACTTATCAGTAACATTTCTCACGATTTAAAGACGCCCATTACTTCTATTAAGGGCTATGTGGAAGGAATTATGGACGGGGTGGCTGACACACCTGAAAAAATGAATAAATACATCCGTACCATTTACAACAAGGCAAATGATATGGACCTTTTAATCAACGAATTAACCGTATATTCCCAGTTGGATGCCAAGAGTATCCCCTACCGTTTCCATCAAATCAGCGTAACCGATTACTTCGGTGACTGTATTGAAGAAGTGGGGCTTGATTTGGAGCAGAAAGGAATCCATTTCGAATATACCAACGAAGTAGATAAAGGCGTGCAGATTTGGGCGGATCCCGAACAGTTAAAACGTGTCATTAACAATATTATTAACAATAGTGTAAAATATCGTCGTAAGGAAGATGCGTCCATTTCCATTCACGTGGCGGATTTAAAGAACCGGGTCCGTATTGATATGGAAGATAACGGAAAAGGCATTCCTAAGGAAGATTTGGAGAAGATTTTTGAACGATTTTATCGCACGGATGCTTCCCGTAACTCAGCCCAAGGCGGTAGCGGTATCGGTCTTTCCATCAGTAAAAAGATCGTGGAAGAGCACGGCGGTGAAATCTGGGCCACTGGGGAAGAGGGCAAGGGCCTTGCCATTCATTTTACATTGCGTAAGTGTATCGTAGAAGAAGTTGTGGAAGAACCGGAAGAGAACGGACCTTTTAACAAGATTGAAAAGATGATTAAGAATACTGCCAAGCGAATCGAAACCGAGGCCGAGAAGGTATCATTGGAGCGTTTCGGTATCAATGAAAAAGGAATCAAAGAGCGTTTTACCCCGAAGAAGAGCGAAGGCGGTAAAAAGAAGTCAGGAAATAAAAATCCGTCGGAAGACGTAAGTTCCAAAGAGGGAGGGACTGAAGAATGAGTAAAATTTTAATCATAGAGGATGAAGTGGCAATTGCAGAGTTACAGCGCGACTACCTTGAAATGAACGGTTTCGAAGTTGAAGTTTGCGGTGATGGTGCTGTGGGTGCCAAGGAAGCACTTGAGCATGAATATGATTTGATTATTCTGGACTTAATGTTGCCCGGTATGGAAGGATATGAAGTATGCCGTACCATTCGTGAGCAGAAGAATATTCCCATCATTATGGTAAGTGCCAAGAAGGAAGATTTGGATAAGGTCTATGGCCTTGGAATGGGAGCCGATGACTATATGACCAAACCTTTCAGCCCCAGCGAGCTGGTAGCCCGCGTGAAGGCCCATCTTTCCCGTTACGAGCGTTTGGTAGGCCAGGTTAAGAACAAGAATGAAGTCATTGAAATTCGCGGTCTTCGTATTGATAAAACCGCCAGAAGAGTGTTTGTGGAAGGGGAAGAGAAGATTTTTACCACCAAGGAATTTGATTTGCTGACTTTCCTTGCGGGACACCCCAATCACGTATTCTCTAAGGCAGATTTGTTCCGTGAAATCTGGGATATGGAGTCGGTGGGCGACATTGCCACAGTAACCGTACACATTAAGAAAATCCGTGAAAAGATTGAGAAGAGCAGCGATAAGCCCGAATATATTGAGACTATATGGGGTGTGGGATACAGATTTAAAGTGTAAGCTTCTGGATATGAAAAGAGGTGCAATCTGCTGTTTTAAAATAGAGAGTAGCGAGTTGTGCCGAAATAGGGCATTATGAGAAAATAAAACTCCGTACATTTTAGTACGGAGTTTTTTATTTATATCTTACAAATGTGTATTCTGTAACAAATCAATCATTCTGAAAATCCCGCGCAGACCGCAGATTCCGTAAAAAATCCAGAAGATGCAAAGCGGAGTTCGCTTGTCTGCGGATAGACTCTTCTCCCACAACAGTTCTAATTCATAAAAGAGAACAATGATAATCGGATAGTGCATCAGGAATAATGTGTATTCTTGAAATTCCGGAAACAGCAGATATAAAATCATACAAATCGCTGAGATAGCAAACATGATTTTTTGCCAGGTTTTTATCTTGTGTTCATTGTGGTTTGTATGAAGCATCAACGCTAAAATCAAGAGCGGAAGCTCCCACACCAGCAACCGCATTGGCTCAGAGAGAACGATGATAAATTCCAGAAAGAAATTACCGTTTAAAAGAGTTTCGCGGATTTGCCAATTGCTTATATGCGATGCAATGTGTACCAAACTTCCCGGATTAATCAAAGGAATAAAAGCAAGGAAAACAGTAATAAACCGCAACAGGGATTCTGGGGTTTTCTTCTTTAAGAGAAGTGTGGGGCAAAGAATGCAAATCAATAATCCTAAACCACCAACAAAATCCATCAGCACATCAAAAGGAACCCTGTCGCCAAAACCATATTTGCCGGCTAAATACAATCCGGCGCCTTGAGCAATTTGTACATCATGATAAGCAAACATTGCTCCGGTAAAAAATAACAGGCAGAAGCAAATGCAAATCAGGTATGAAATTTTATGATTGTGAATTTTCTTCTGCGTCATTTTTAACCTTCTTGATTTTTTCTTTCTTCGGGAGTGCGACATAGGCGCTCCACCAGTCTTTTTTACTGAATACCCAGGCAATAAAGAAGGGTATTGTTGAAATAACCGGATATACATAGCGGAAGTTTACAACGGGGCCCAGCAAAAGTGTCATTAAATACATAAAAGGGAACAAGTATAAAATTACTTTGTTCTTTTCTTTTAAATAGCTGACAGATATAATGCATAAAAGGAAAATCCATGTATAAAATGCCGGCTTGAAAAGAAGTCGTAATACCGGCCAGTACTGATAGCTGTTGCCGTTTACAATCTTCTGATACATTTTCAATAGGCCCGGAAGGTAGGAGTGAGATTCTACGCCTTCGAAAATGTCGGACTTCGAGGCGTTGAATGTGTAAAGGAGTCCCATGTTAGTATCTTCACCAAAGCCCAGGACGTCTGCGTGTGACATGTCGTCAATAAACCAGTATCCTTGCGTCATGGCTAGGAAAGCATCCAGATAATCATTGGGATATTTTACACCAATTCGCGCCCAGGTTTCAAAAAAGGGAAGCATATCATTTCGCCAATATTCAAAAGTGGAAAAAGCAACAGCAGCTTTTAAGCTGTCCGCAATATGTGGATTATATCCCAGCCAGTATTCTTCGCGAACATAATAGTTTAAACTGAAGTGATCATCTTCGCTTAAGTAGCCGAAATGATTTGCGCCGGTACGGCACATCTGTTGTAAGAAAAGGCTGTACATTTCGATAGGACTGCCGTCATGCGCTTCCATAGACTTTTGCATTGTATCTTTTACGATATGACTACCCATCAAGATTACAACGCATAAAAGTAATACCTGAAGGCGTTGTTTTTTGGTAAATAAAATGTAAAAGAATGCAAAAGCAACAAATGCGTAAACTGCATTATTGCGGAACATAAGGGCCAGAATACCGATTAAAATTAAGGCAATATATAAAAAGATTCGTTTCTTTTGGGTTGTTGCCATTCGATATTCCAACAATAGTAATACAAATAAAACGGTAAAGCCTGTAAATAAAACATCTTTGGTCATGCTAAGAGCCATAACAGGATGGAAAGGTACTAAAGCAAACCAGGCGGTAGCTACCCACATAGGCCATCTCTTACAGGTGAGACGGGTAATCATGGTACAGGCATATGCATAAATGGATGAAAGAATCAACATTTGCATAATGCTAAAAAGTGCCATTGCAACTTGGAAAGAACCAATGGCATCTCCAAGTAAAAGGAACCATCGGATTAAAGCTGTATGAATCAGAGGATGATGGGTATTAAACCAAATCCATCCAAGCCAGGCGGTTTGGGACTGGCTATGGAAGTCATAAGACATAATTGCGGGATAATAAGCCAAAAATACCGGAATCCAGCATAATAAAATAATCCCAAAGGAAAGGAAGAATAATTTTACAGTGGTCTTTTTGGGCAATTCTTTCTGTTCCTTGTCGCGATAAAGTTTTACCTTATCCATAAGGCGGAACCAAAGGTTGGCAAGGGGCATCATACCAATGCCTACACCGCCGGATACCAGAAAGCTAAACAATTTGCCTTTTACACCAACGTCTGTCATTCCGTTCATTTCCATTTGATAACCCCAAACATAAGAAAGGGCTAAAAAGAAACAGAAAATAAAAGAATAAGCAATTCTTTTGGCAAGTTTCTTCTTTTCTTTTATCGTATTCCAATCTAAAACCGTAATAAAAAGTAGTGCAGTGACAACAATGGCCACAATTACTTTTAACAATACGGCTGAGCGGAATAGGGTTGCGTAAGTTAAATCAATCAGATAAAAACTACCCGCGCTTCCTAGGATTGAGAGCACAATCCATACGGGAATATAGTAGACAAAATTAGAATCAAACAGTTTTTTTAACATGATGGCTCCTTTCAAAAGCGAATCATTTTAGGATAAAGAAAGTGTATTTATGGAATAAACCAACATCCATACCGCATAAAGGAAAAAGCAGGCGGTCATGGCGATAAGATAGCGATTATATTCTTTTTTACGGGCTAAAGCCTGTCCCAGCATGGAGATAGTCAGTGTAATGCAGACGCACATGGTACCGAAGGTTGCACGGTCGGGATAATGGGGCGAAAGCATCATAGCTCCATAAGATAATATAGCGTGTGCAAGAAGAAACCACTGAAAAGGTTTTAACTTCTCTTTTAATATACCTACGTAAAAAACTAAGACCAAAGCCAACAAGATGGCAGAAGGGAAGAGAAAATCCCCGCCGGCACGAAGCATATTAACAAGGCGTTCATAAAGGGTCTGTAAAATCCCTACATCCGGTAAAGCTGATGAACGGGCAAAATTTCCGGGCGCAAGAATGACAAATCCGCATCCAATCAAAGAGGATACCGCGCCGGTAAACATCCAGGCGGAAAGTTTACGTTTGCGAAACTTCCATAAATAAATCATTACGGCAACCGCAATGCAGAAGCTTGCGGGACCCATATTTTCGTTACTCCAGCCGGTCATAATTCCCAAGGGAATCATCCAAACCACGGTCAGGGGGAGTTTGCGTGCTTCTTTTTCGCCGATTTCTCTTAAATAAACCCATAAAAAGAACAAAATCCAAGCCGTAGAATACACGTAATTTGCGCAACCTGCCTGCCAAAACATACTCATCCGGATGTTGGGATTGCAGGCAATCATCATAGATAAGGATAAAAGTATCCATAAGGGTTTCTTCTGTCCTGCCAGAACGCAAATCAGCCAGCCAAGGAGCAGTGTCATTATTACGTTGATGATATTGGCAATCGTATCGCCCGCCATAAGGGTAAGCTGAAGAATGCCGTGGGTGATGTTTCGCCCGCCCCAGTGCAGGAAATGCCAAACCTGACTTTCGATAATGTCTCCGAAGTTTTGTAAAGGTTTGTCCGTTGCAAGGTTAGTGGAATACCACATATCATCCATCATAAATGGAATTTTATAGTGAAAATAGGAGATTAGGCCTGTTAAAATCAGAATTCCGCCGATTAAAATCAGGTTCTCCGCTTTGTTTTTTTCTTGCTTCATTGTAAGCCTCCAACTGACTAAAAGTGTAACATATCGGTTATTTTACTTCAACCAAAAACCAATGTAATCCATTAAAATTTAGGGTAAAAAGGATTCGTTTAAGGTGATTACAAATTTTTGATAAATAATTTTCGATAGCGTATATTTAAAAATGTGATAAAATTAATGTAAATTCCAAATGATAGCAAATACAGAGGTTTTATGAAGACACAGATTTTATATGAAGACAATGACATAATCGTATGCTATAAACCTGCGGGAATTGCGGTGCAGACCGCGGGAATTGCACAGCAGGATATGGTGAGTGAATTAAAAAATTATCTTGCCGGCGGAAGTGCACACAATAAGCAGGCCGGTGGGAAGGAGCCTTATGTGGCGGTGATACACCGCTTGGACCAGCCGGTCAGCGGAGTTTTGGTTTTTGCGAAGAATAAGACGGCTGCGGCATCGCTTTCTGCCCAGGTACAGGACGGCAGGGCTGAAAAAATCTACAGGGCCATGGTTTGTGGTACTTTCGAAGAAGCAAAAGAGGGCGTTTTAGAGGATATTTTATACAAGGATGCAAAAAGTAATACATCAAGGGTGGTTCAGCCGGGAAGCAAGGAAGCCGGCCTTGGTAAAAAGGCAAAGCTTGCATATAAAGTATTGCAGGAGTTGTCTTTGGAAGGGCAAAGTTATTCGGAGCTTGAAATTAGGCTTTATACGGGGCGCCATCACCAGATACGCGTTCAGCTTTCTCACGCCGGCCACCCGATTCTCGGGGATACGAAGTACGGAAGTGAAGTGTCGAAAGCGTTGTCTGCGCAAATCGGCAAAGGTCTTAAGCTCTGCGCGTATCGGTTGACTTTGGTCCATCCGAAAACGGGCGAAAAGATGACTTTTACGGCACCGCAGGTGTTTTAGGCAAGTACCTGATTTGAAAATAAAATTATATTGAAAACTGAACTGACGAAGGTTAAATTAAGAAAAATAACTCATACTAACTTATGAGGAAACGATTTTCGCTTGCAAAGCGATGTGCAACTGTTCCAAAACGTTTCCAAAGAGGTGAAGTATGAGTTTTTTGATGGCATTGTGGAAAAAGAATCTTGTAAAACTTGCAGTGATTACAGCGGGGACTTTGCTGCTTTTCCGTTACGTACTGCCCTTTCTTGCGCCTTTTGTACTGGCGTTTCTTTTTGTACTCATCTTTCTACCTATTTTAAAAAAGCTTCATAAAAAGATTAAAATCCCTGAGGGGATTTTGGCCGGGGGATTGCTGGCGGTTCTGGCAATTATTCTTTTGTTGTCGGCCTGGTTTCTGTTTTGTCGCGGAATGGATATGGTGGGGGATTTTCGCCAAAACGGGGATTATCTGAAGGATTGCTGTATGTCGGCCCTGGATACCTGCTGTGATTTCATCGGCGATAAAATGCACCTGGATTCAAGGCTGTTACAGCAGAGGGTGGTGGAAGGTACGGAGAATATGGTGGTCAGCATTAAGGATAACTTTGCGCCCAAAGCAATCGATGCGTCGTATTCCTATGCAGGAGCCGTGGCGGAGGGCGTCTTTTTTATCGTGGTTACCGTGATTGCCATTCTTCTGCTGACCAAAGATTATGATCGTATTAAGGCGCAGTTGTCGAAAAATGCGGCGTTTGAGAAGGTGCGCCTGATGAGCCGCAAAATCCTGACACTCCTTAAAATATATATAAAAGCAGAGCTAATCATTGTGCTGTGCGTATCTGCTGTGGCGATGGCAGGGCTTTTTGCCTGCGGGGTAGAGCGTTGGTATCTGTGGGGCTTTCTGACCGGGTTTCTGGATATGCTTCCCTTTGTAGGGAGCGGAATTGTCTTACTTCCCATTGCGATTTTTGAGTTTTTGCAGGGAAAGGTGTGGCAGGGAGTGGGCTGCCTTGCGGTGTACGGAATTTGTGTGTTTCTGCGGCAGATTCTGGAGCCGAAATTAATCGGGGATAAAATGAATGTGTATCCGATTCTGGTGCTGTTGTCGGTGTTTTTCGGGCTTCACTTTTTTAGCGTGGGTGGTATCGTGTTAGGGCCGGTCAGTCTGTTTCTGATTCGGGAGATATATGAGGAGGTGAGAGAATGAAAATGCGTTTTGGAAGAGATTTTTATTTTTATGCTAAGGAGGAAATTGCGCCAAGGTAAAAAAATAGGTAGTATTATGGAAGTAAGGTTTTAAGTAGTTTCGCAATTTATCTTGCCAGCCCGTCTTATTTTCATATATAATGAAAAAGTCCGAAAGGAAGTGTTTCCCGGCGGACAATCTTTTATAAGGAGAAAAAATATGAGCAGCGAAATCAGAGACATTAACTTGGCCGAAAGCGGCGAACGTAAAATAGAGTGGGTTAAGAGAAATTGTGACCTTTTAAGAATGTTGGAAGAGGAATTCTCTAAGACAAAACCTTTTGCAGGTAAGAAGGTAGCGCTTTCCGTGCATTTGGAGGCAAAGACAGCATATCTTTGTAAGGTTTTGGCAGCGGGCGGTGCCGAAATGTATGTAACGGGTTCAAATCCTTTGTCAACTCAGGACGACGTAGCGGCAGCTTTGGTTGCGGCAGGTCTTGAAGTACATGCATGGTATGATGCAACCGAAGAAGAATACAATCATCACATCCGTAAGGTATTGGAAGTCGGCCCCAACATCATCATTGACGACGGTGGCGACTTAGTACATATGATGCATACCGAATTCCGCGATTTGATTCCTAACGTAATCGGCGGTTGCGAGGAAACCACAACCGGTATTATCCGCTTGGAAGCAATGGATGCTGCAGGTGAGCTTATGTTCCCCATGGTAAAAGTGAATAACGCTGATTGTAAGCATTTATTCGATAACCGCTATGGTACAGGCCAGTCTGTATGGGACGGCATCAATCGTACCACGAACTTAATTGTAGCAGGTAAAACCGTTGTTGTTGCAGGTTATGGCTGGTGCGGTAAAGGTACCGCAATGCGTGCGAAAGGCTTAGGCGCAAAAGTTATCGTAACCGAAATCGATCCGATTAAGGCAATCGAAGCGGTTATGGACGGATTTGAAGTAATGCCTATGAACGAAGCAGCTAAGCTTGGTGATTTCTTTGTAACCGTAACCGGATGTAACAAGGTTATCGACGAGAGCGACTTCGCAGTAATGAAGGATGGAGCAATCCTTTGCAACGCAGGACATTTCGATTGTGAAATCGATATGGCAAGATTAAAAGAAATCGCCGTAGAGAAGAAAGAAATGCGTAAAAACATTATGGGATATAAGCTTCCTACCGGCCAGTGGATTTTTATCCTTGCCGAAGGCCGTCTTGTAAACCTGGCAGCAGGTGACGGACATCCCGCAGAAATTATGGATATGAGCTTTGCAATTCAGGCATTGTCTGCTAAATATCTTGTAGAACATGCTAACGAGTTAAACACCAAGTTAATCGACGTTCCCAAGGAAGTAGACAACAACGTTGCGGCAAGAAAACTTGCCTTCTTAGGAAAATCTATCGATGTCTTAACCGAAGAGCAGGTAGCATATTTGAATTCATAATTATTGTTGAATATAATGGATGCTGTACGGATATTTTTCATTCCGAAAGAACCGTTTGTACGCGTCAGCACTTAACGAGCAGAACTGTGATGTTCTGCGAGTTTAGTACTGTTACGCGGACAATCGAGCGAGAGCGCGTTCTGTAGGAAGATAAAATAATCCGTACAGCATTTTATATTTAATGAAATAATGTAGTTATAGGCCTAAATCCGGTTGACAAGGACAGATTTTACATGCTAGTATGTTAGTGCTTTACTAGAAGAAAGTATTATAAATACGGATGTATAATCCGAGATGGAGGAAAAATGAAGAAAATTGTTTCAGTTTTATTGGCAACTTTAATGATGGCTACTTTGTTGGCAGGCTGTTCTTCACAGAAAGAAGACTGGGCTTACATTGAAGATAAGGGTACTCTTGTAATCGGTATTACCCTTTACGAACCTATGAACTACTATGATGAAGAAGGTAACTTAACCGGTTTTGATACCGAATTCGCTGAAGCTGTTTGTAAAAAGCTTGGCGTAGAACCTGTTTTCCAGGTAATCGAATGGGACCAGAAGGAATTCGAATTACAGTCTAAGTCAATCGACTGTATCTGGAACGGTCTTACTGTTACCGAAGAAAGAAAAGAAGATATGGCATTCTCTACTTCTTATGTAGAAAATATGCAGGTTGTTGTAATCAACAAGGATAACGCTGATACATACAAGGCAATCGAAGATTTTACAGGTATTACAATCTGTGCTGAAAGCGGTTCTGCAGGACAGAGCGCAATCGAAGATGACGCAACTCTTTCTACCAACGAATTTATCGGCGTTTCTGCACAGAAGGACGGTCTTCTTGAAGTGAAGTCCGGTACTTGCGACGCTTGCGTACTTGACTGGGTACTTGCAAGAGCCGTAATCACAGATGAAACAGACTACAGCGATCTTATGGTTGTAGAAGGCATCGAGCTTGCAAAAGAAGAATATGCAATTGGTTTACGTTTGGAAGATGCACAGACTTTAGAGAAGATTAACAACGCAATTGCTGAGCTTATGGCAGACGGCACAATGCAGGAACTTGGTGAAAAGTACGGCGTTAACGTAGTTTACTAAGATTTTAGATTAAATTAATAAAAGATAAGGGCAAGTTTGCTTGCCCTTTTTCTGTATTATAAGGTAGAATATAAAAGATGTGTGCTATGAAATGGTATTGGCATACAAATAATATACGTTGCAGGCACTATGAAGTATAATTTAAAAGTATTTTAAATTCTCAAAAGAGAAGGAGTACATATGAGTTTTTTAGAAGTTACGTTACAATTGTTGGATGGTTTTAAAGTTACCTTAATCCTGTTTTTTATCACATTGCTTGGTGCATTGCCCTTAGGTCTTGTGATTGCTTTTGGTTCTATGTCCAAGTTTAAGCCCTTGCGCTATCTGACAAGGGGCATTGTGTGGATTATCCGAGGAACACCTTTGATGTTACAGGTTATTTTGGTATTCTACGGACCGGGACTTATTTTCGGTGTTCAGGGCTTGGACCGTTTCCCTGCGGTTGTGGTAGCTTTTATCGTGAACTATGCAGCGTACTTCTCGGAGATTTACCGCGGCGGTATCGAGAGTATTCCCGCCGGACAGTACGAGGCCGGTCAGGTGCTTGGTATGACCAAGACGCAGATTTTCTTCCGCGTGGTATTGTTCCAGGTAATTAAAAGAATCCTGCCCCCTATGGGCAACGAAATCATTACCCTTGTAAAAGATACGTCCCTTGCCCGCGTAGTTTCCGTAGTGGAACTTTTGAAAGCGGCGCAGGACATTGTAGGCTTGCACGCAATCATCTGGCCTATCTTCTACATCGGCGCATTTTACCTGCTCTTTACGGGTGTTTTAACTATTCTCTTTAACAAGATTGAGAAGAAGTTAAACTATTACGCAGGTTAGTAAAGAGAAAGGCAGGTATGAAAAATGGCTTTGTTACAGGTTGATAATATTCGTAAAATATACGGCAAAGAAGAAGTATTAAAAGGAATTTCCTTTTCCCTGGATAAGGGAGAGGTTTTGGCGATTATCGGGTCTTCCGGCGGCGGTAAAACTACGCTTCTTCGATGCTTAAACCAGTTGGTGACTCCGGATTGGGGAACCATTCGAGTAAATGATAAGGTGATTTATGATGCTTCGCAGGCAGAAAATTTAAGCGATGCGCAGCTTCGTCAGAACCGCTTGCATTTCGGTTTGGTATTCCAGCAGTTTAACTTATTTCCGCAGTATAACGTGTTAAAAAATCTTACTTTGGCGGCAGAACTTCTGGAGGCGGAACGCATCAAAAAGAATAAAGGAAGCAGGGTAGAGAAACGTCTTGCCTTTGAAGAAATCGAACGACAGGCCCTGGCACTTCTGGACAGAGTGGGACTTGCGGATAAGAAAGATGCGTACCCTTGCGAATTGTCCGGCGGTCAGCAGCAGCGTGTGGCCATTGCAAGAGCATTGATTCTCAATCCGGACATTCTTTGCTTTGACGAGCCCACAAGTGCGTTAGATCCCGAGCTTACCGGCGAAGTATTAAAAGTAATCGAAGGTTTAAAATCTTCCGACAGCACTATGATTGTGGTAACCCACGAAATGGAGTTCGCAAGAAGAGTGGCGACGAAGGTGATTTTCGTGGCAGACGGCGTTATCGAAGAAATGGGTACGCCTGAGGAAGTGTTTGAACATCCCAAGAGCGAGAAATTACAGCATTTCCTTAATAAGGATATTGAAACTACCGCAAACAATGATGTAAAATAAAGAAAGTAAGGATAGCGACTCCTGCGGGAGTCGCTTTTTAAGAACGCGGAATATGTGTTGAAATCATTGTAAAAGGAGAATTATGAATGAAATTTATATCATGGAATGTAAACGGAATCAGAGCCTGCCGTGAAAAGGGTTTTATGGATTTCTTCAATGAAATAGATGCGGACTTCTTCTGCTTGCAGGAGACCAAATTGCAGGAGGGGCAGATTGAACTGGATTTGCCCGGCTATGAGCAGTATTGGAATTATGCGGAGAAGAAGGGATATTCAGGAACCGCGATTTTTACCAAGCATAAACCGATTAGCGTAAGTTACGGCATCGGCGTGGAGGAGCACGACAACGAGGGTCGTGTGATTACCTTAGAATATGAGAACTTCTATATGATTACGGTGTATGTGCCCAACTCACAGGACGGCCTTGCCCGTTTGGATTACCGTATGCGCTGGGAGGATGATTTCCTTGCTTATATTAAGAAGTTGGAAGAGAGCAAGCCTGTGGTGTACTGCGGTGACTTGAACGTGGCCCATAAGGAAATCGACTTAAAGAATCCCAAGACCAACCGTAAAAATGCCGGTTTTACCGACGAAGAGCGTGGCAAATTTAGCACGGTTCTGGAGAATGGTTTTATTGATACATTCCGATTCTTTTATCCTGATATGGAGAATATCTACTCCTGGTGGTCTTACCGCTTTAGCGCAAGAGCCAAGAACGCAGGCTGGCGTATTGACTATTTTATTGTGTCAGGTGCCTTGAAGGACAAGTTAAAAGGCGCGAAGATTCATACAGATATCTTTGGTTCCGATCATTGTCCGGTTGAGCTTCAGATGGATGTGTAGGATTGCAAAAGATATGATGTAAAGGAGAATTGCAATATGAACATAGAGGAATTAAGTATTTTATTTTCTGCGATTATATGTGCGTTGGGAGTTTTTTACATCGTAATCGGCATATTTAATTTTTGCGCAAAAAAACCGATTCGCTTCTACAGATTTGAAAAGCCTTTAAACTCTTCTCAACTTGTTGATGTAGCAAAATGGAACAAATGTCACGGAATGATGTGGATTATATTTGGTGCTGTTATTTCTGTTACTGCGTTGCCGGCTTTTTTTATTAAGGAGTCGGCGGGTTATCAATACATTGCTTTGGGGTTGTGTGCTATTATAGGAGTTCCTGCAATGATGGTATATCATAAGTATTTGAAAAATAAATATCTAAAATAATAAAAGGAAACAAATGATGAAAAAATTACTTGGTATTTTGTTTTGCGTTGTTATCGCAGGCATTGCCACGATTTTAAGTGAATGTAAAATAGGGAACTTTTCAATGGAGATTATCGGTGCGCCGGTATTCTCCATATTAATGGGTATGATGATTGCGATGATTGTGCCTAAACTTCCCGCACATAATAACTTAAAAGACGGCATCAAATTTACTTCTAAGAAGATTCTGCAGTGGGCGGTTATTATTTTAGGATTCAGCCTGAATCTCGGAACCATTGCGAAGATGGGTAGCCAGAGTCTGCCCATTATCATATCGACGATTAGCACGTCGCTTATTGTGGCCTTTCTTATGATGAAGGTCTTAAAAATGGATAAAAAGGTATCCTGCCTTATCGGCGTTGGTTCTTCTATTTGTGGCGGTTCCGCCATTGCGGCAACGGCACCGGTGATTAATGCGGATGATGAAGAAGTAGCGCAGTCGGTTTCGGTTATTTTCCTTTTTAACGTGATTGCGGCTTTGGTATTCCCCTATTTTGGGCAGGCAATCGGCTTTGGTTCGGAAGGATTCGCGATTTTTGCGGGAACTGCGGTAAATGATACTTCATCTGTAACTGCGGTAGCGACCACAGCGGAGGGCTTATACGGAGTGGAAGGAATTCTTTCCTCTGCGGTTACCGTTAAGCTGGTGCGAACCCTTGCAATTATTCCGATTACTTTGGCGTTAGCGTTGTTTCGTACCTATAAGGCAAAGAAATCCGGGAATAAGGGCAGTGAATTCTCTTTTAAAAAGATATTCCCCTGGTTTATTCTGTATTTTATCGGGGCATCGATTGTTACCACGATTGTAGGAATTTTGCCGGAGAGTGATTTTACGGTTATTTATAGCGGTACATTTGTGAAGGCAATGAAGTGGCTGGCGAAATTTTTTATTGCTATGGCAATGTGCGCCATCGGCCTGAATACCAACTTGATCAATCTGGTAAAAAAAGGCGGAAAGCCTATCCTTATGGGATTTACCTGTTGGGCGGCGATTACGGCGGTGTCTATCGGTGTGCAGTTGCTGATGGGGATGTTTTATACGGAGTTGTAGGTGGAATTGTCGAATTTTGTCGATTTGTTGCGGTTGAACATTTTTATAACCGGAACTATAATGAAATTGAATTATATGCTTTGAAAATTTATTTGGAAAACAGATGGCGCAGGCTGTCTGTTTTTATTTTTATTAAAATGAAGGAGCATATAGATGAAAAGAAAAGTTAATGTAATTGAAGATTTAGACGGAAATAAGATAGTTTTCATACATGATATTCGTTTCAAGGGAAAGCGTTCGGTCGATTGGAAGGATGTAGAGGCATATTTGAAGCAGTATGTGGGGGAGTGTTATGATGTATTAGAAACCGCAGATGAAATTTATATAGGAAACGACTTTCCGAGCGAAGTAAAAGGTTCGGAGGATACGATCAAATTAAGAGGAACGAATGCAAAAGCAAAGGCAAATGCAACTCAAAAAGTACCACAGTTAATAGCATGTGCTACAAATAAGAGATGGAGTGAAAATAAAAAAGAAAAGCATAAAGCAGATGCAAAATATGGATGGTATAGATACACAACTCGATTTGCATTACCTGTATATAATGGCGATTCGGTAGAGAGATATAATATTTTCCGAATAGAGATGTTAGTAAGACATTCAGAAGATAACAGACTATATTTGTATGATATGGTAAATATAAAAAAAGAAAAGGAAACGAAGCACCCCACTTAAGCATCTGCCGTATGGTAACAAACCCGTTTTCTTTTCTACAAATCAATATATCATTCAAGGATAAGTATGTCAAGAATGTATTTTAATTTGCGATTTTAAACGAAAATGAAAATGAGAAGGGTTAGTATGCTAAGAAAAATTTTAGCATAAAAAAAGAAACGAGCACCCTTTTCCAGTCGTAAGACCTTACTCAGCAAAAAACCCATTTCCTTAAAGCTGAATATAGCATTTGTAATTCGGTAAGTCAATTAAATTGTAGTAATTGATTGTATTTTATATGTAGATGAACTAAAATGAAGGTAAGTTTTACAAATAATATGGAGGATTTAATATGAATTATCTTTTTCTAACGGATATTATAAAAAGAGCAGGAATAAATCCAAAGGAAGTTAAACTTATCAGACATGCTTTATCACATAAAAAATGTAAGAAATACTATGATGAAGGAAAAATTAAAGAATACACTCAGCATCAACGAAAAGGATTTTCCGATGGATATAAATATTGGATGGTTTTCATTTCAGATGGGGGAGAACTGGCTAGGCTGGAAGGATTTTATAAAGTATTGAATGAGGTTCCTGATATACCGGAGAATAAGCCTGAAGGAAGTCTTGATATTGAGCAATTTGATGGTAAAGCCAGCATATTTACAATTGAAAAACTTGATACCTTTAATGATTATGAAGGTAAGATGATTATTGAATGGGGAAAATCTGCAAGGTCGTGGGCGCAAAAAGGAACCACGGAGAAACCGATAGTAGCTATTCAGGCAAAACAATTACTCTTATTTGAAGGATTTGAAAAATTAAGACTTTCCTATGATAAATTAAAAGAAATTGTAGAAGACAAGTTAAGCAATGAAAATTGGCATGCGATTTTATCATCAGTATATGCGATATATTTAATTACAGATTTAAAAAGCGGTATGCAATATGTAGGTTCAGCTTATAGTGATGTAGGTGGTCTGTTGGGAAGATGGACTGTATATGTTAAAACACGACATGGAAATAACAAAAGAATGAAGGACTTATTAGAGAGAGAACAAGAGAGATACAGGAGTTTTGAATTTTCTGTGTTAGAAATATTGCCTAAAAATCTCTCGCAAGACGAAGTTATTCACAAGGAAAATATATGGAAAGACAAATTACATACCAGAGAATTTGGTCTAAATGATAATTAGCAATAAAAATTCTTTGCAATTTATATCCGAATATGTTAGATTGATAAGGAACATAATAAAACAAACGCAATGAAAAAGAGAGTAGGCTGTAACAGGCATTCACAGAGAATGTTCCCGGTGCAAACCGGCTGAGAGGAACAGATGTAACGTACGGTTGAAGATGGCTTTGGAGTGGCGCACCGAACCGCAGAGGCGGTAAGGCTGCGACGGGGTTCGCCCGTTAAAGCGACAGGGTATCACAGGTACCCGCCAAGGTCTGTTTCGTGAGGAGCAGATGAAAAGAAGTGGTAACGCGGTCAATTCGCCTTCTGGAAACAGGGGGCGTTTTTTTATTCTAATATTCTCCGCAACGCGCAGAATACGGAGTACCGCATACCTGCCCTGTGCGTAGAAGGGATTTATAGGAAAAGAAGATGGAAATCAGAAGATTTAAAACAGAAGACGCGATAGAATTATCAGATGTAATTGCCGAAACACTAAAAATAAGTAATAGCAAGGATTATGCGAGTGAATATATTGAAGCCAATATATCTTCGCATTCTGCAGAAGTTCTGATTGCAAGAGCCAATGAAGGACATATGTATGTTGCCTGTGATGGTTCGAAAATAGTTGGATGCGGGGCAATTGCAGGATATTGGGGCAGTGTAACCGAAAGTATTTTACTGACTATTTTTGTTTTGCCTAATTATCAGGGAAAAGGTGTCGGTAAAAGAATTATAGAAGCACTTGAGATGGACGAATATTTTTTGAGAGCTAAGCGAGTTGAAATTCCTGCATCAATTACCGCAGTAGAATTTTATAAAAAAATGGGATATGTATACAAAGACGGTAAAGATGAATTGGAAGACGGTCTGTTGTATCGCCTTGAAAAGTTTAGGTGAATTTAGGAAGTTCCGAAATATGTAAAAGGTATCAAATATTTTGAAGTTGGTGAAGCATGTTTTATACATAATCAGTACGGAGGATTAACAAATGAAGATAGAAGAACAAGAAAATAACAATCCTTTCAGGATGACAATATCGGACCCTGAATTGATTCGAAAAATTACGGAAGGCGGATTGGAGAGTCTCAGCCCGGACGATATTAATTCCCTTGGTATAGAAGTAAAAGCCGGACAGATGTATATGGGTGATGCAAGTCAGGCAAATCTGGAGGATGCCAACAGATTTAGATTTAAAGCAGCAGAAAACGGACAAACAGGACCATCGCCACTTCGCAAGGGATTGGTAGGATATTTTGTAATTTTGTTTGTGATGTTCATTGCATTGAGCATTATTGGCATTATTTGCAGTAAAATGTTTTTGCCGTCTTTAACGTATAAAGATATGATCGGTTTATCCTTTACTTTAGTAGTGGGATTGGGAATCTCTCTGAGTGAATTCCGCACCGCATTTGCGGCAAAGAAATATATGACAGAGCATGTTCAGGGAAAATGTATTTCTCATGAACTTGCTTCCGGAAGCGGAAAAATAAACCAGCGGAGATCAATATACGAATACACATACAAGGGTCAGGTTTACAGAAGTCACGAAAAAGTCTATGCAAACAGAGGATATGCAAAAGTGGGCGAAGTAAGAGAACTTCTGATTACGCCGGAGAATCCCCGTTGCATATATGACCCGAAAGCCGGAAATGCCCGTAAACTCGGTATGATTGGCATTGGAATGATTTTTATCGGTATTGTTGCAGTTGTGGTGGTTTGCGTGTGTATAAACGGTTAGTGGTATTGTAGAAAATGAAGTTGTTTGAAGAAGAAAACAGATGCAGGAGATTTGGATTTTAAGGGGATAAAAGCATGAAACAAATAGGAGACTACTTATACACAATCAATTTCACTAGTCAAATAGTGAGCATTTGGAAAATTCGTGAGATTAGTGGAGACCGTTATGTCTGCGAAAATAAAAGAACCGACAAAATCCGCGAATTCTCAAAAGATGACCCGAGCATCTTTGATACAGAAGAAGCTGCAATGAAAGTCATCAAAAAAACGAAAATGAAAAAGGGTCTCTTCGTGGCAGGTTTTTTCTTTTTTGTGGCAGTTATTATGGTTATTATAGTACTCTTTCAGATTATAACCGGAAATTTTTAGAAGTTTAGGTGAATGGAAATGTACCGCAAGGTGAATAAATTCAGGTAGTGAAAGAAAGGAGCCCTATGTATCAAACAGAATTCTGCGAAGTCGCATACAAACCCGACTACAACGTAGTCTTCGTCAAATGGAAGAAGTTCTGTTGTAACGAAGATTACAGGGCACCGCTGGAATACGCCTTAAACATTATAAAAGAACATGAAAACTGCGATTATGTAGCAGATACGCGAAGCGGATTTGAGAATATCCCCGAGGATACGCAGTGGGTGGCGGATTATTTTATGCCGAAAGCGGTAGAATACGGATGCAAATGCATTTATTTTATCATTGACGAGAACAATTCTTTGAAGGAGGAGTTCGAGGGTCAGGCAAGCGATTCTTCGGATATAATCGCCTTTAAGTATATTTACAGTTTGGATGAGGTTGAAGAATAATTTTATATAAAAAACAACGCATTACGCGAAAAATAGGAGGCAACTAAAATGGAAAACAAAGGAAAGTATTACATTACGACGGCGATTGCCTATACTTCAGGCAAGCCCCACATCGGCAACAGCTATGAAATTGTCCTTGCGGATAGCATCGCCCGTTTTAAAAGAAAAGAAGGATATGATGTATTCTTCCAGACCGGAACCGACGAGCACGGTCAGAAAATCGAGTTAAAAGCGGCAGAAGCAGGCATCACACCCAAGGAGTTTGTTGATGATGTAGCAGGCACCATCAAGGGCTTGTGGGATTTGATGGATACTTCTTATGACAAGTTTATCCGTACCACAGACGATTACCACGAGAAGCAGGTACAGAAGATTTTTAAGAAGTTATACGACAAGGGCGATATCTACAAGGGCGCGTACGAAGGCCTTTACTGTACCCCCTGTGAGTCTTTCTGGACAGAGTCCCAGTTAAAAGACGGCAAATGCCCCGACTGCGGCAGAGATGTAAAACCTGCCAAGGAAGAAGCTTACTTCTTCAAGATGAGCAAATACGCTGACAGATTAATTGAACATATTAATACACATCCGGAATTTATTCAGCCCGTTTCCCGTAAAAATGAAATGATGAATAACTTCCTTTTACCGGGATTACAGGATCTTTGCGTATCCAGAACTTCTTTTAAATGGGGTATCCCTGTAGATTTCGATGACAGACACGTAGTTTATGTTTGGCTTGATGCGTTAACCAACTACATCACAGGTATCGGTTATGATGCGGACGGCAACCACGACGCTATGTACGGCAAGAACTGGCCTGCAGACCTTCACTTAATCGGTAAGGATATCATCCGTTTCCATACGATTTACTGGCCTATTTTCTTGATGGCTTTGGATGAGCCCCTGCCTAAGCAGGTATTCGGACACCCTTGGTTATTGCAGGGCGACGGCAAGATGAGTAAGTCTAAGGGTAACGTAATCTACGCAGACGATTTGGTAGAATTCTTCGGTGTGGACGCAGTGCGTTACTTCGTACTTCACGAAATGCCTTTTGAAAACGACGGTACCATTTCTTGGGAATTATTGGTGGAACGTATTAACTCTGACCTTGCAAATACCTTAGGTAACCTTGTAAACAGAACCATCTCTATGTCTAACAAGTATTTTGACGGTGTGGTAAGCAACAAGGGCGTTGCTGAGGCAGTTGATGAGGACTTAAAAGCAGTGGCTACAGGCACACTTGATAAGGTGCTTTCCAAGATGGAAACCCTTCATGTGGCAGATGCCCTTACTGAGATTTTTGCATTGTTCAAACGTTGCAACAAGTATATTGACGAAACAGAACCTTGGGTACTTGCTAAGGACGAAGCCAAGGCTGATCGCCTTGCAACCGTACTTTACAACTTAACAGAGGGCATTATTATCGGTGCGTCTCTTTTAGAGAGCTTTTTACCCACAACGGCTAAGAAGATTGCAGAGCAGTTAAATACCGAGCTGCGCGACTTCGATCAGTTAAAAGAATTCGGCTTATATCCTGACGGAAATAAGGTAACCGATGCACCTGAAATTCTTTTTGCAAGATTAAAAGAAGATGAAGTAATCGAGAAAGCAACCGCTATGTTTGCAGAGCGTGCGGCAGCAGTTGCACCTGCAGAAGAAGCAGAGGAAAACTGTGGAAATTCTGTGATAGATATTGAACCCAAGGAAGAAATTCTTTATGATGATTTTGGCAAGATGCAGTTCCAGGTGGGCGAAATCATTGCCTGCGAAGAAGTAAAGAAGTCTAAGAAGTTACTTTGTTCACAGGTTCGTATCGGTAGCAGTGTAAAACAGATTGTTTCCGGTATTAAGCAGCACTACAGTGCGGAAGAAATGGTTGGTAAAAAGGTTATGGTTCTTGTGAACTTAAAGCCTGCCACCCTTGCGGGAATTGTGTCTGAGGGTATGATTCTGTGTGCGGAAGACGCGGAAGGCAACCTGGCACTTATGGTACCTGAGAAGGAAATGCCTGCCGGAGCTGAAATTTGCTAATCTGAATACCTTTTATCCTAAAAGGACATATTAAGGTTATGAAGCCCGTACATTGGATAAACACCCGACTTGAAAGAGAGGAGCGGTGAAAAATGAAGAAGTTTATGTGTGTGACGCTGGTAGTTGTTATGGTTATGGCTATGTCTATGACCGCATATGCAACCACAGACGGCATTGTAACTTATTTACCTACAGAGGAAGAGATTGCGGATGCAATCGTAGAGAACGAGAACAAGCCTTATCTGGCCTTGGGCGCGGATTTGTCCGAGGACCAGTTACAGGTTGTTCTGGATAAAATGGGCATTGCCAAGGAAGATTTGGCAAATTACAACGTAGTTTATATTACTAACGAAGAAGAGCATCAGTATCTGGACGGATACATTGACAGTTCGGTCATCGGTACTAATGCGCTTTCCTGCGTTATGGTAAAGGAAACCGATGCCGGAAGCGGCCTTCGGCTGACTACGGTTAATATCAATTACTGCACCATCAATATGTACCGTAATGCTTTGATTACGGCGGGTGTTGAGAATGCGGATATCCTGGTGGTAGGGCCTTTCCCCTTATCCGGAACTGCAGCTTTAATCGGTGCTATGAAGGCATACGAAGAAATGTCCGGCGAGACCTTGGAAGAAGAGGCCAAAACCGCAGCCCTTGCTGAAATTGTTATTACGGGCGAAGTGGTTAGCAGTGGTGAAACCGAGGAAGAAGAGGGCAAACTTCAGGAAGTGATTGATTATGTCAAAGCTGAAGTTATCGGCGGCGATATCAGTGACTTGGAAGGAATTTTGGACGTCATTGAGGAGGCAGAGTTAGAGTTTAATATTACTTTGACGGATGAGCAGAAAGAGCAGATTGCCGGCTTGATGCAAAAGATTGCCGATTTGGATATCGACCCTACCAAGCTTTTGGAACAGGCAGGAGACTTGTATGACAAGTATGGCGAAACTGCCTTGAAAGAAGCGAAGGAAGTGCTGGACGGCATTTTTACGGAAGAAGTGAAAGCAAGTCTTTGGGACAGCATTAAGAGCTTCTTCTCTACACTTTGGAATTCTATTGTGGATTTCTTCAGCGGTAATAGCGCAGAAAACGAATAAAAATATGCCCAAGCGACTGGCTTTGGGTAGATAATAACAGGGCTTCATCAAAAGGAGGAACGACTATGAAAGTAACCTTTTACGGCAGAAAACCTTATGATGAAATATGGTTCGGACCGCTTTCCAAGGAGTACGGCGTGGACGTACACTTCGTGGAAACGGCCTTGAATGAAGAAACACTGGTGCTTGCGCAGGGGAGTGAAGCGGTTTGCATTTTTGTAAACGACCCCGTGAATGCAAGTATGATTGATAAAATGCACGCTATGGGCATCAAGGCAATTCTTTTACGATGTGCGGGCTATAACCACGTGGACTTAAAAGCAGCCAAAGGCAAGATTGAGGTCTTGCGCGTGCCCAGCTATTCACCGGATGCGGTAGCGGAATATGCTATGGGTTTGTTCCTTTGCATCAACCGCAATATTCACAGAGCCTATATCCGCAGCCGTGATTTTAACATGAATATCAACGGCCTTATGGGTACGGATTTGTCCGGTAAAATCGCAGGCGTGGTCGGAACGGGTAAAATCGGCCAGTCCATGATCCGTATTTTAAAAGGTTTTAATATGCGCATTCTTGCATACGACCCCTATCCCGTGGACGGTTTGGATGTGGAATACGTATCCATGGAAGAACTGGTGAAAAATGCGGACGTGATTACCTTGCATTGTCCCCTTACAAGTTCTACGAAGCACTTGATTAACAAGCGCACTATTGAGTTGATGAAGAAGGACGTTTATTTGATCAATACGTCCCGCGGTGCTTTGATTAACACCGATGACTTGATTGACGCGCTTTTGGACAAAAAATTTGCCGGCGTGGCGCTGGATGTTTATGAGGAAGAAGAGGGCTTATTTTATGAGGACCGTTCCAATGAAATTATCAGGGACGACAACCTTGCCCGCCTTATGACCTTCCCCAACGTAATGGTGACTTCTCACATGGGATTCTTCACCAAAGAGGCTATGGAGGCCATTGCGAGGGTGACGCTTGAGAATGCCATCAGCGTGGAAAAAGGTGAAAAATCGCCAAACCGTGTGGAGGCGGAGTAAGTCAGTGCGAAGGCAGATAAAATGGTTTCGACGGAATAATAAAAAAATAAATGGAGTTTCCATGAACAATATATGTAAATACGAAATACGAAGGGCCGAGCTTGACGAATGGGAAGATGCCATGGCACTGGCGTGGCGTACCTTTCAAAGGTTTGAGGCTCACGAATATTCGCCGGAAGGTATCAAAAACTTTCTGGATTTTATCTCGGATAACGCACTTCGTAAAATGTTTATGATTCATGAATATCATCTATGGGTGGCTTTGGACGGAAATCAGATTATTGGTCTGATTTCCTTACGGAGCGGAAAGCTGATTTCCCTGCTTTTTGTGGATGAGAAGTATCATAAGCAGGGTGTGGGCAGGGCATTGATGGAAGAGCTTTGGAGCTATCTTCGTGAAAAAAAAGTTCCATTTTGCACTGTTAATTCTTCGCCATATGCGGTAGAATTTTATCATAGACTTGGATTTTATGATTTAGGCGCGGAAAAGGTTGAGGCCGGTATGCGGATTACGCCGATGCGCAAAGAGTTGTTTTAGGGGTTTTGTAAGGGAAAATAACAAACGGGAGAGTTACGGATGGAGAATTTAAAAGGAAAAGATGTGTTTTATGCAATTTGCGACAGTTTGCGTTCGTTGGACCAGCGTCCCATCGACCACGGTATCAGAACTGCGTACATAATGTATAAAATGTTAAAACATACGGGTAAATACGCACCGGCAGTGCTGGCGGATTTCTTTGTGCTGGCTGCACTTCATGACGTAGGTGTGTATAAAACAGATAATATGGACAATATGCTGAATTATGAGTTTAACAAATACAGGGCGCATAGTGTGTTTGGATTTCTTTTGTTAAGCGAATACTTTCCGCCTATGGAGAACAAGGCTAAAATGCTTCTCTTTCATCGTGTAGGCTATAATAAAATTCCCAAGAGAGATTATATGTGGGGCTTTGAAACGGATGTGTTAAGCCTTGCGGAGGCAGCAGATGTGTACCATCATGCCATGGGCCAGAATTTTGACAGCCATATGTTTAAGAAACAGGTGGGTACCAAATATTCCCAGGAAGTATTTGATTTATTAAACGATTTATGCGCGGAAGAAAAAATCTTTGAGAAGCTTCGTTACGAGGAATATATGCCGGAAGTAGAAGAGCTTCTGGATAATTTGCATTTGAACGATTTGGCAAAGCAGCAGTACTTGGATTTTGCTATGTTCTGTCTCGGACTTCAGAGCACCAACATTAAGGCGGTAGTGGTGCCTGATTGGAAAGAAGATGTTGCCAAAGCGATTGCAGGCGACAAAGCAAGTGCCCAGGAGAAGTTCTGGGACAGATCCGACAGTATTGCGTGGAATGTGGATTCGCTACACAGCAAATATCTGGCGGTACTTCAGGTGCTTCAGGTATAAAATGCAGATGTAAATGAGTTAATGCAAATGGAGTGGGAGACGTGGTTAAATCCCGTGACCATTACAATTTAGATAAAATCGGAGGAAATTTACGTGAAAAACTGGTTATTTGATTCTGACAGTCCTTTGATTCGTGGCTTGAGCAGAATGTTTGACTGTATGCTTTTATCCGTACTTACCATTATTTGTTCCCTGCCGGTGATAACGGTAGGAGCGGCTGTTTCGGCCTGCTATGATGTTATGATTCGAATGGCCCTGGATAGGGATAACGGAATATGGAAGCCGTATTTTAAGGCTTTGGGCAAGAATTTTAAAAAGGGTACCGTAATTTGGCTGATTTGCCTGGTGGGTATTATTTTTATCGGAGCAAATTATTACTTGTTGTCGTTGGAGATGGAAGGTATTTCCGAAGGCGTGCGTTCCGTAATTATGGTGATTGTGCTTCTTCTCACGGTGTTGATGGGATTTGTGTTAATTTACGTATTTCCCCTGCAGGCGCGTTATGAGAACAAGGTGGGAACAACCTTAAAAAATGCACTTTTTATCAGTATTGTCCAGTTCCCCCGTTCCATCGGACTTCTTTTGGTTAACGGTATTGTTGTGGCGCTGGGTGCTTTTGCGCCGGCAGTTATTCCCTTGCTTTTGTTTGTGGAATTCTCGGCAGTGGCATATTTTACGGCGACCAGAATGGTGAAGGTATTTGTAGCCCTGGGCGATGAAGATGCCAAGAAGAAGCCTGTGGATGAGGATGAATTCGCGGGTGGCGACGAAGCGGAAGAAGTCGGCGAAGTTGACAAAGAATCGGAGGAAAATTCCAATATTACGGAAAAAAATAGCGAAGAAGATAATTTAAGCGAGGACAAAGAAGAAGAGTGTAAGTCCGGCGAAGAAAATAATTCCGATACTGAAGAATAAATTTATAAAATGAGTCAAAATCCTTGGGCAACTTGTACAGTCAAACGATAAATGATTGTGCAACTTGTTCAGGGATTTTCGATTTTTACGGTTTTGGGGGCAATTTTTACAAGGATTTTCAAAAAAATTGTGTAATTGTGGCATAGTAATTTGACCTGTTTTTCTATATAATCTAAAAAGACGCGGTTCCTGTGGAGCCGGAGAAAAACAATCAGGAGGCATTAAAATGGCAGGATTATCCTTAAAAAACGTATGTAAAGTATATCCTAACGGATTCGAAGCAGTTAAAGATTTTAATCTTGAAATCGCTGATCAGGAATTCATCATCTTCGTAGGACCTTCAGGATGTGGTAAGTCTACTACACTCCGTATGATCGCTGGTCTTGAAGACATCAGTTCAGGTGAATTAAGAATCGGTGAAAGACTTGTTAACGAGGTAGAGCCTAAGGACAGAGATATCGCGATGGTATTCCAGAACTACGCTTTGTATCCTCATATGACAGTATATGAAAACATGGCTTTCGGTCTTAAGTTAAGAAAGGTACCGAAGGACGAAATCGATAAGATGGTTAAAGAAGCAGCTAAGATTCTTGACTTAACTCCGTTGTTAGACCGTAAGCCTAAGGCTTTATCAGGTGGTCAGAGACAGCGTGTTGCTATGGGTCGTGCAATCGTTCGTAACCCTAAGGTATTCCTTATGGACGAGCCTTTGTCAAACTTGGATGCTAAGTTGCGTGTACAGATGCGTATCGAAATCGCTAAGTTACATCAGAGATTAGGTACCACCATCATCTACGTAACACATGACCAGACAGAAGCTATGACACTTGGTACAAGAATCGTAGTTATGAAGGACGGTGTTATCCAGCAGGTTGACACACCTCAGAACCTTTATGACAAGCCTCAGAACTTGTTCGTAGCAGGTTTCATGGGATCACCTCAGATGAACTTCCTTGATGCAATCGTAGAAGTACAGGGTGAAACAGCATACCTTAAGGTGGCTGGTCACGCTATTCCTCTTCCTCCCGCTAAGTCTAAGAAGTTAATCGAAGGCGGCTATGACGGAAGAAGCGTAACATTCGGTATCCGTCCTGAAGACGTATATGATAGCGAAATGTACGTAGAAACTTCACCTATGAGCGTATTCGAATCTACCATTAAGGTATACGAATTACTCGGTGCAGAAGTTTACTTATACTTCGATCTTGAAATGTTCCCTATGACTGCAAGAGTTGACTCTAGAACAACTGCAAGACCTGGCGACGTTATCAAGTTTGCTATGGATGTTGAAAAGATTCACGTATTCGACAAAGAAACAGAGCAGGTTATCACAAACTAGTGATTATGATAAAAAGGATGTGCGAAAGCGCATCCTTTTTCAATTTGACACAATTCACAGAAAAAGGTAAGATAGAGCCATGAGTAAAACGAAGTCAACAAAGATAATTCAATATGCGCTTGTGGTAGTCAATGTCCTTTTGCTGGCATTGACTGTTTTAGGTGTGATAAAATCGGTTTTTGTAGGCTTCGATGTGGATGAAGGTTATGCCATTGCCCAGTCTTATCGTCTGGTAATGGGTGATAATATGTTCACGGAAATGTGGGAACCGCACCAGATGAGTTCTTTTGCCCTTGCTTTTATGATTGCGCCTTATTTGCTGATTACCGGCGGTGAAACGGCGGGCATTGTTTTGTACCTTCGTGTGCTTGGAAATGTTATCCATCTTTTGATTGGTTGGTGGTTTTATACAAGTGCCAAGAAGCGTTTCGGCACAACGACAGGACTTCTTGCCGCAGTTGCCCACGTTAATTTCCTGCCTAAATGGCTTGTAGTGGCAGAATTTGAAATTATGCATTATTGGGCGGTTTGTATTATGTTTCTGGCCTTTCTTGCGTGGCAGGAAAGAATGGTATTGAATCTTGCGAATAAAGAAACATTAGAAAGCGAATCGAAGGTAAGAAGCAAGAAATTTTTCTCGTTCCGCAAAGAAGATTGGTATCTTATTTTAGCAGGCGCGGCGTTATTTATGGCGATGATGACCTATCCCACAATGATTGCGTTATATCCGGTGTATGCCATAGCAATTTTTGCCTTAAAAGGGCCTAAAGCTAAAGATAAGTGGCGCGGATGGATGATATTTACCGGTGTAACTTTTATTATTGGGGTTATTTTCCTTTTATATTTGCGTTCATATATGACCGTGGATGAGTTTTTGCAGAATATATCTTATATTTTTATGGATGATTCTCACAAGAAGCCTTTGTCGTTAAAGTGTTATCATTTCAGCGAGGAATTAAAACATATCGGCAGGCAGTTGGTGCGTTATTCGCCTGTACCGCTGGGAATGACAGGCTTGATTGCCATAGTGGACGTGATTGTGGGTATTCGCAGTAAAAGAGGCGAGAAACCTTGGCATTATATTTTAAAATTTGTCCTGATTTTTGCCCTTTTAATGGCAGGCGTATTCGTGGGCAAGCATTTTATCCTTGCTTTGTTTACCGATATTAACCAGTTTTTTATCTTTTTCCGATACGGAATTGCGGTTTTGGCAATTCTGGTGGCGCTTTTTATGTGCATTCGAAAAGCATCCGCTTACTTTTGGCTTGGTATTTTACCCGGCCTTGTGAGTCTGGCGGCGTCTGCGATGATTACCAATATGACGCTGGAGATTTCCTTTGCCAGAATGTATATTGCGATTATGGCGGGAATTTATATTGTCGCAACGTTAATTAAGGACAAATTTAAGGATGATGTCGCGGTAAAAGCGACAGCCTATGCGGTGTTGGTTGCTTTTATCCTTGGTCTTATGGTTTGTAAAATTGTGCAGGTCCGTGTAAACAGCTGTGTTCCTTATAAAATGAACGCCGATATGGATTGGGTTACCTGCGGCCCTATAGCGGGGGTGCTGGTGCCTGCGGATAAGGCGCAAATGTTCAACGCAAATATCCCTGAATTGCGCGAGCACATAGACGAAGATGATACGTTGTTGTATTTCGGCTGTGAGGATATTTATTATCTTGTGCCCGGTGCGAAGCTTGCGACGCCCACTGTTCAGGGAACTACCGTTTTCAACGAGATGTTCTTAAAATATTACGAGGAACACCCGGACAGAATACCTGATGTAGTAGTAAAAGATAAGCTTCTTGGTGTGGATTTGAATTATCATTACGATCTGGGAAACGTTGTAATGGAAGAGTGGATTGAAGAGAATTTTGCGGATGCCAAAGTGATTGAGACAGAGTATTTTATCATACTAAAGAAATAAATATGTGTTAGGATACGTATTTTATTGAATAATATAAATAAGGTAGAAGTACTTAAAAGCTTTGATTCTCAAAATTTCACAATTTTTTGAGAAAAAGTTATTGACAATAGAAAAAAACTTTTTTATTATGTAAAACAGTTAAATAATTCAAATGCGATGAAGGAATTATGCGTCGTTTGGCAGTTTCAGAAAGTCGGCGGTTGATGCGAGCCGATACTTAAGAACGAAGGCAGTCTCACTCCGGAGCAGAATTCTCGAACAGATTTAGTAAAGAATTCCGGCAAGCCCCGTTACCAAGGCTGCGAATATGATGGTATTCGTAATGAGCGACTGTATCTACAGTAATATGGGTGGTACCGCGGTAAAAGTTGATTTATCGTCCCTAGAATCTGAAAGGATTCTAGGGATTTTTTTATATGCGCAGCTCGCGGAAAGGAAGTTAGTTGCTTCGCAACCCCGCTCGCGCGCCGGAAGAATGTGCTGTGCACATTCTT
>JAZNOO010000029.1:0-78069 GCA_045580855.1 Lachnospiraceae bacterium
CGCATCAAAAAATTCATACCATTTATCAGTATCTTGACTTTCGGATATGATTTTATCAGCAATGGCACAAGCATATTTATCATCCTTTGCTGTCAACTTTGCAATTATGTCCTGCATTAAAACTCACCTCCAAATTCAAATCTTCAGTTGCTTTCAATCTCTCCGTAAGACTGAAATTTGTGCATATATCATAACTATACTATTTGCACTTTCCAATCCTACACGGAATCCATTCTACAGGTTCTCCTTTACCCTGAATCTTCTTTGTAAAATCTTGCACAGTTTCAAATTCATTCTCCATCAAACATAATTTATTAAATCTCAATGTTTCCGATTCTTTATGCAAACTATTACATAAAAAGGAATGAAAACCACTAATATCCCAACCTAGAATATCATAGCCAAGTAGTTCATTACTATCTATTTCACCGGAAAAGAAATTATTTATTCCGCATGAACTTTCACTTAGTTCCTCTGTTAATATTTCATAATATTCTTCAGTTGTCGATACGCTAACAATCATACATTCGCTTGTAGTAAAATATTTTTCACGAATTTTTTTTGCATCCTCCAGATTCAAAAAGCGACCATCAATTGCTAAGCAACTTTCAAATATAGAATGTATGTCTTTCTGTAATTCAATGGCTTTTTCTTCAGTTATATTCCACTTTTCATGATATTCTATTCGTTCGTTTTTTCTATCATTGATAAAATAACAATATGTCAGATCAGGGTGTATACCCGAAAAACAACCACTTACAGATATTAGTTCATCACCTCTTATACCAAGAAAATTAGGAATATCTAATTTTTCACAAATATAATATCCCACAATTTTATACATTACTTCTACACCTCATTCTTTATCCAAATAATCTGTCCCCCATGCGATGTATTCGCTACAGCCATACACATTTCAATACTGTCCCATAGCGAATCTCCAACAACATCATATTGTTCATCACAACGGAATAGGTAAAATTCATTATTTTTATTAGGATACACACATATAGCAAGATATTTTACATAATGTGCAATTTCTCCATTATCCCAATATATTTCTCCAAAATTGTCATAAGGTGTATAATACAAAACTTCTGCACCATCAAGTATTTTAGGGAACATTTTTTTACTCCTTTAACAAATTAGTATCTCTGGCGAAACTTCAAATTTGTCTTTGTTTACAAAACTTAAATACTATTCCGGCTTCTGCAACTCAAAAATGCCATTATCTATCAACTTGACATTTCCTCTAAAATACGCCATTATCACATATTCAATTCTTTCTAAGTAATCAACATAATTCCCCGGAAAAGTCTCTAAAGTCAAATCATCATTCGGATCAAAGTGAAAAACAATATACTTTAATAGTCTTTGATAATTTTGCGTGATTTGTTCTGCTATTTCCATTGACCGTTCTTCACCACATAAAGTCAATGCAGTTATGCTTTCATAAAACTCCCAAAATGCTTTCTCAAAAAAGTAATTCTTTTCAAAAAAATTATAATTCACGTATTACACCATTTCTTATAAAATATATTATTTAAATTAACACATATATTTCACTTGATTATCGAACATATGTTTGGTATAATATATTTAGGTGCTACCATAACGGTAGGCGGTTAGTCTTCCACGGGGGACTGTGACCTCCGATTACATAGAAATCTGCTTGCAGAAATCTTATAAAAGGAGAACTATGCTTATGCTCACCATCGAAAGCTTGATTGCAGTTATCGGCTTATGCTTAACTTGTTTCAGTCTTGGCTATTCGCTTGGTCGTAATAGCAAGACACAAAAATAACCGCCCTGTCCTGAGAAAACTTGGCGGTTATTTTTATAATCACTAAACTAATCAGGCTAACCGTCTATCGGTAGCACTTCTACTGTTATTATCATACCACTAAGTTCACTCTATGTCAATGATGCGCAACTCCCCAAGCACCCTTTTATAATCCTCAAAGAATCCGGGATAAGACTTATTTACTGCCTCCGCTCTGTAGATTGTCACCGGTGTCGTCGCCCTTACTGCCGCAACTGCAGCTGACATAGCAATACGGTGATCTCCTGCGCTGTCCACTTCACCGCCGGTATATTCCTTCACGCCATCGATATATAAGTTCACCTTACCATCCTCTTCTACGGCCCTTAAATCCGCGCCAAGCGCCTGTAACAAAGCCCTAGTGGTTTCGATACGGTCACTTTCCTTAATGCGAAGTCGTCCTGCATTTTCGAACACGGTAGTACCTTCTGCCAAGGCCGCAACCACACACATAACCGGAACCAAATCGGGTATTTCCGATACCTCTGCACGAATCGCTTTTAATTCTTTCTTTTTTACGGTGACCGAAGTCTCTTCTATTGTAACTTCTGCACCGAATTTCTTCAATATATTTAAAATTTCCTTATCGCCCTGAGGGGATGTGGCATCAATCTCCGTTACGGTTATCTCTCCCGCAATAGCCCCCATACACAAGAAAAACGCCGCATTTGACCAGTCTCCCTGAGCCTGCATTTTATCCGGCGCAATGTACTTCTGATTTCCGGGAATATGATAGCCGTTTTCAGTAGGCTCCACCCGAATGCCAAACATATTTAACACATCCAAAGTAATATCGATATATGCCTTGGATTCCAGTTCTGTAGTTAACATAATGTCACTATCACCTTTTAACATAGGCAATGCATACATCAACCCCGTAATATACTGGGATGATATATTTCCGGGCAATTTGTAAGTCCCCGGTCTTAATTCTCCGCTTACTTCCAATGGGATAAAATCGCTTGAAATCACAGCGCCGTTTGCTTGCATGCACTCACACACCGGACCAAAGGGACGCTGCGGCAACTTACCGTGTCCTTCCATGGTGAATTGTTTACATAAAACTGACGCCACAGGTAAAAGAAATCTTGCTGTCGAACCGCTTTCATTAGGATTTAAGTGAGCTACTTCACATTTTTCACCTGATAAAATTCCCGCAATAGGGTTTACATAAGTAATCTCATCTTTTACTTTGATATCTGCGCCCATTGCATTTAGGCAATCAATGGTGGCCTTCATATCTTCCGATAAAATATTGGTCTTAACAGTAGACGCCTGATCCGACAATGCCGCCGCAATCAGTAGCCTGTGTACGTAAGATTTAGACGATATGGCCTCGATTTCACTTATGCATTTTTTGGCCGGTGATAATGTAATATCCATATTGGTACCTTTCTAAACTCCGCTGTTTACAATGTATGCAATCCACTCATCCATAGTCATATCCTGAATAATGGAATTACCGATAGTCTCCGGCAAAAGCACGCTAATCTTCTTGCCGGCACGCTTTTTATCAGAAATTGCCTGCTCCGCCAAATCCAAAAGGGTATACTCGCAAGAAATAGGCAAATTGTAATTCTTCAATGTTTGAATCAGGCGCTTTGACATAGTATTATCCAAGCCATTCGCTTTCTCATAAGCCTTGGTTACCACTACCATACCAATTGCCACCGCACTTCCGTGAGGAACTTCGTAATTGCTTAATTTTTCAATGGAATGACCGACTGTGTGGCCGAAATTAAGAAGCTTACGCACGCCGGTATCAAATTCATCTTCTCCAACGATATCTGCCTTAATCTGTACACATCTTTGCACCATGGCGGCAATATCAAATTCCTTCTTTTCAAACTGTTCAAAAAGTTCCAAATCACGAATCATACCGTATTTTACAGCCTCTGCCATACCATCAGAAAACACCTCCGCCGGCAAGGTTTTAAAAGTATCCGTATCGCACACTACTCTCAAAGGCTGATGGAAAGCTCCCGCCAGGTTCTTGCCCTGGGGTAAATCCACTGCTGTCTTGCCACCTACGGAAGAATCAATAGCTGCTAAAAGTGTTGTGGGACACTGCACATACTCCATTCCGCGTAAAAATACCGATGCCACAAAACCGGTCAAATCTCCGGTTACACCACCGCCTAATGCCACCAAAAGGTCGGACTTTGAAACACCGTTTTCTGCACAATATGAAAGTACCTGTTCAGCCGTACTTAAATTCTTAGATTTCTCACCATTGGGAAATACGAAAGACAATACTTCGTATCCGCATGCTTTTAATTCGTTGACGCACTTCTCGCCATACAAGGAAAATACAATATCATCGCTGACTACAACAACTTTACAAGGCTTTTTTACCTTAGCAATCTCTTCGCCGTAATGAAGTCCGCCACCGATGATTACTTCATATTCTTTTGTGCTGGTTTTTACTTGTACAATTTGATTCATAGAACTAGTCCTTTTTATCTTTTTATAAAACAAATTTACTTTATGTAAACTTGAGTATCTAAAATCATCTGAAATTCAATCATTTCTGTCTTTGCCATTAACATTATGTCAACTTTTCAAACGTAGCCTTGTACTCTTCTTCGCGTCGATTATCGTTTTCTTTACAAATACGTCCCGCAGCAAGCATTTTATGTAAACCATCATAATCTTCTGCCGCCAAGACATCACGATAATCCTGAACATTCTTGATGAAGACATCCAACTCTGCCAACAAATGCTCGCGATTCTCCGCAAACAACTCTGTCCACATATCTTCATTTAAGTACGCAACTCTGGTCAAATCCTTAAAACTACCGGCAGAGAACCCATATCTCTTCTCGCAGGTAGGGCTTTTAATATAGGCACTGGATACCAAATGGGCCATCTGGGATGTATAAGCGATCACCGCATCATGTTCTGCCGCCGTAGTAACTCTGATTTTGCCAAAGCCCAGCTTCAGAAAGAATTCCTTTGTTTCCTCAAACAATGCCTCATCTGTATTATGATCCTTACAAAGAATCATAGTCGCGTTATTAAACAACCCAAAGAACGAGTACTGATATCCTGACTTTTCAATACCGGCCATCGGGTGTCCACCGATAAAATGCACGCCGTTTTCCTCGCAAAAATCCGAAAGTTCCTCGCATACACTACCTTTGATTCCGGTACTGTCCACCAAAACCGCGCCCTTCTTCATAAAAGAAATATTATTTTTCACATAGTCGATATTTCTTCGCGCATACAAATTTAAAATCAGCAAATCGCACTCTTTTAAGGTATCTACATTTAATTCGCCGTGAATAACATCCTCGGCAATTGCCTGTTCCACGATATTTTTACTTCTGTTACAGGCATAAATTTTACAGGTAGTGGTTTCACGAACCGTTTTGGCCATGGACCCTCCGATAAGGCCCAGACCAACGATCCCTACTGTTTTTATCATAATTTTAAAATATCCTCTCTAATCATCTGCACGCCGCGGTTGATTTCTTCGAATGCCGCCGGAGTAATGGACTGCTGACCATCACACCATGCTTTGGCAGGGTCGTTGTGCACTTCAATAATCAAACCGTCTGCGCCCGCTGCTGTAGAAGCATAGCACATTGATTTTACATATTTAGAATAACCCGTAGAGTGTGAAGGGTCAATGACAATCGGTAAGTGTGTCTTTTCTTTTAAAACAGGAACCGCCGAAATATCAAGGGTATTTCTGGTCGCGGTTTCGAAGGTTCTGATACCGCGCTCGCAAAGAATTACGTCTTCATTGCCGCCTGCCATAATATACTCCGCACTCATCAATAATTCCTGGATTGTGCTGGATAAACCTCTCTTTAAAAGAATCGGTTTCTTGGTATGGCCAAGTTCTTTTAACAATTGGAAGTTCTGCATATTTCTTGCGCCAACCTGAATTACGTCTACTTCTTCGAATAAATCAAGCTGGGATAAGTCCATAATTTCGGTAACAATGGGAAGTCCTGTTTCTTTCTTTGCTTCCAATAAAAGTTTGATACCATCGCCGCCCAAGCCCTGGAATGCATAGGGTGAAGTACGAGGCTTGAATGCGCCGCCGCGAAGCATGGTTGCACCTGCTGCTTTTACTGCCTTTGCAATGCCGATAATCTGTTCTTCTGTCTCTACGGAACAAGGACCTGCAATCATTGCAAAATGTCCCGCACCGATTTTGGTATTCTCAACGGTAATTTCAGTATCCAAGGGATGGAACTTACGGTTTGCAGCCTTGTACGGCTCCTGAATACGCTTAACGGTATCTACGATTTCCATAGCAGATACTAAATCGATATCTACCTTGGAAGTATCGCCTACCAGACCCAAAATAGTAGAATGGATACCCTGGGTTCTATGGATGTCAAGACCTTTGTCTTCTAACCATTTCTTTAACTGCTCATACTGTTCGGGATTGGGATTTGATTTTAATACGATAATCATTTTTGTGTCCTCTTTTCTTTTTATTCAATCACTTTCTTTTAAGCTTTCATTTGTCAACCGTCGTTAACAATAGAGAATGTGTTCAACACATTCTCTGCGCCCGAGCGGGCACGTTAGTGCATTTTCCATTCCGCGAGGTGCGCATCCTCGCGGAGCGTTGTATGATTGGATTTATCCAATCATACAAAAAAACCTGCGTTTCTCCGACGAAACACAGGTTTACTTTACTTTTCATAAAAACCTTGTTAATTGCACGACAGAGAAACCTTATTAAATTGCTTAATAAAGTAAAAGTAAAAGTATGTAAAAAAGAAATTTACAAATCTACTCATTTCTGTCTCCTTCAAGTTTTATTCGTGTTCATTATAGCACTCTCATTTTGATTGTCAATAGTTTTTCTTTATCTTTTTATCACTTTAATTCAAGAAAGTATCATTGCCTGCCCTACAACTGCTCGCCTGCCTGTATCAATATCTGTATCATATATGTTTGAAGAACTCCATAATATGAAATGGCATAAGACACCAAAACAGGAAACATAATCTTATTCACAAATACTTTCTTCTCACTAATTATTTGTCGAAAATGTGACATTCCCAATATCATCCAAGGTACTCCCACCACAAATAACGGCAACAAATATCTTGCATGCATAGTATGCACAAATGGGTATGATATATTGAAATACAAATAAAAAACGATATAGCTGATACTCAAAGCTAACCACATCAACTTTTGATAAACATCAACATTTGCCTTTATTAAGCCCACAAATCCAAACCCTACCAAAACAATAACAAATATTACCGTATAAGCAAATAAAAGTAATCCGTAAAAATAAGTTACATCAGTCCTCATCATCTCATGACTCTGTGTGAAAACCAAAGTTTTTATTGTTGAAATAATAATATTGTGATCGACATCAGGATTTGTATTTACCAGCTCCGTATACAAATGATTTAATTGTTGGTCCAAATCAAACAATCTTTGCCAAATACTATAATCAGGTATATACTGAACCGATTCTTTACTCGGCTCATTTACATACAAAAACGGCATATCAAATCGCATCATATTTCTAACATTCCACCATAATCCAATAGGTAACGAAATGACACCAAATACCAGATATTGCACGAGCCTTTTAACTCTCTCATTTTTGTCTTTAACCATTCTAAAAAGAAAGACTACCACAATCGCAGGTGCCACTAACGCTCCGGAAGACTTCGTCATAACAAGAAGGCCGGTCAAAATCGCCTCTATAATTAACAAATGCCATGAAGGGCTCTCATACCAGCGCATCGCATAATAAAATGTCATAACCGTCAAAAGCAACATCAGAACATCATTATTCACCGCTCCTGCCAAATATGTAAAATAAGGAATACACGAAAACAACACAATTCCCCATAATCGTTTAGTGGCACTCAACTTCATCTTAATCATAATTTTATCCAAATAAATAGTTGTAACCGTCACAAAAAACAGGGATAAAACTTGTATATTCTCTGCCACTTTAGATAAAGGCACACCCAAAACTGTATTTATTTTCACCCAAATTGCACTCACAATATAATAAAACGGCGGTTGTGAAAATTCCCACATACTTCTCGGATCACATTGAGGTAATTGTCCATTCGCCCAAAGGTGCCAAATGTATCCCAAATGTCCTCCTCCGTTTGTAAAGGCAATTGTATCATTTTGTCGGGACAAATTGGCACTCCATGTAAATTGCGTATAAATCAGACGGAATAAAAATGTTATAAAAATAATAATGGCAATCATCTGTTCCGCATCTATTTTTCCTTTTTTATACTGTCTGCAAAAGACCATTGCAATCGTTATAATTCCAATGACAAGCAGGATAGAAAACGGCCATTGCACGGTGTCAGATTTATAAACACAATTAATCATTTCTCCTACAATTACATAAAAACATTGTACAACAAAAACACCAATACAAATCACTGCAACACACGGTGAAGGTAATTGTTCCTTTTTGTTTTGTCGTTTCTCATATATATAATATCCAACTGCGAGACAAATTCCTACAGCAGTTGTAAACAATGTATATGTACCATAAGAATTTATTAACTGCCCAAATGAAAAACAGGCAACTAAAGCAGCCACTAAATAAAACAATATCCATTTATTCTGTGATGAAATATTTTTTTTAATTTTTTTCATTTCCCTTATGCCTCTAACTTCATATCGCCCGGTTTTAACCAGTTCCATCTTCGCATCATAGATGCCACGCCCCAGGCAAGCAATCCCGGTAAAATAAAACACAATAACAACACTTCAAGAATAGCCAATGCCGGATCCAAGCCGGTCTCTACCATAGTGTTATATGCATTGATTGGTCCTACCAAACCTGCAGTTCCCATACCGGAACCTACCGCATTGTTCTGGAACTTAAAAATCATCGTCGAAATCGGCCCCATAATAGCGCTGGAAATAATCGCCGGCAACCAAATGGTAGGCTTCTTCACGATATTACCCATCTGAAGCATACTGGTTCCAAGTCCCTGCGCAAGCAAGCCGTTCCACTTATTATCCTGGTAACTTGCCACTGCAAAACCAACCATATTTGCGCAACAACCTACCGTAGCCGCGCCGGCAGCAATACCGGAAAGATTAAGAATAACACCTAACGCCGCAGAGCTGATTGGTAGCGTAAGCGCCATACCCATTAACACCGCTACAATGATGCCCATTAAAAACGGTGCCTGTTGTGTACCAAGTGCAATCAAATCACCGATTTTATTCATAAAAGTGCTGATAGGCGGTCCCAAAAGAAGTCCAACCGTTGCACCTGTTAAAATACATACAAAAGGGGTCAGAATAATGTCCAATCTGGTTTTGCCCGAAATCAAACGTCCAACATAAATACCTGATACTGCAGCCAGAAACGCACCCAAAGGCTCTCCCGGACCGCTAAAGCACATCACGCCATCCACCAGTACACCGCCGGCCAAAATCTTAGTCGCAAATGCGCCTGTCATACCCGTTACCACAGCTGATAATGTTACCAGGGGACTTGCCTTAAACTTCACGGCAACACCGCAACCGATACCTGCTCCCGTCAACGCAGTAGCCACCTTACCCATCAATAAAATATATCCGCCGAACTGTCCCGGAATCCAACTGCCGATTTGCACAATAATCGTACCGATAATCAAGGTTGCAAAAAGCCCTTGGGCCATTCCGGTCAGGCCGTCAATAAAGAATTCCTTCAGAAAATCACCTATTTTTTTCATAAAACACCCCTGTGTACTCTCTAAAATTTTCATTCTTTTTTATGTATAAATATACTAAAAACACTCTTCAAAAAGCGTACCACATCCCCCATATTTTATCAACAAAACCTTGCGAATTATCTTTACAATTTTGGTTCATTGTGCTATGCTGATTTTGTTGTAAAATATTTACAGCACTTATATTTTTTCGGAGGTATCTACAATGAACAAAGGTACAGTTAAGTGGTTTAACAACCAGAAGGGTTACGGTTTCATTTCTGACGAATCAGGAAATGATGTATTCGTACACTACTCAGGACTCAACATGGAAGGCTTCAAGACTTTGGAAGAAGGTGCAGCTGTTGAATTCGAAGTAGTTAACGGCGAAAAAGGACCTCAGGCAGTAAACGTAACCAAGTTATAATTAATCAGTTTTATCGATGTGCCTATTCTTAAATATATATTTAGAAAAAAGCAGTATTGTTTTAACAGATTAACGAACATTACGTTCTAACGCTAAGATTCAAAAAAGGAACCTTGCAAAAGGTTCCTTTTTCATTGCTTTTATAATCTTTACTCTTCCGTTGGCTCCACATATGTTACCCACATAGCGGGTCTGATTCCGCCACTGCTTATCGTACAGTAGCGTCCTTCATATTCGATAACGCCCTCTTCGTTTACAAAAGATACCTTCCTCTCATCAGCACCGGGAGTACGGACCCACCACCAACAATTTCCATCTCGCGTTTCATAGTTATAACCGCTGCTGATATTTATATTGATACCTTCAAATACTGCTGCCGGTGTAGGTTTTAGTTTTCTATCCTCCGCGTTAGGGAAATACAATTCCACTTCTTCCGCAGATAAAATAAACATATAATCCTGCGTTACGGTTCCGTCAGCCGTTCCATACTGAGGGTTACCTTTCGTTTCCACGGTAGTCAAAAGCACCAGTTCTTTTTCATACTGATTAATACTATCCGTATAATACTGATTTAAAAGCGAACGTAACGCCACATTTTCCCAACTGTTCGGTCCATCAATTTGATCATTATAATAATGTCCGTCCACCGCCTCAGTACTTACCAACAATAATCGTTCTCCCTGTTTATCCGCAACGTACCATTGCATTCTGTCAAGTCCCGCCTTGACATAATCCGTCTCCATCATACCGAAAAATACAATATCGCCAACTTCTGCGGTAGCAAACGTTTTCAATTCCTGCTTATAATACACGATAGGGCGTACATATCTTATATACAATTCACCAATTCCCAGAATAACAATAACCACCACTGAAAGGATCAACGAAATCACGATCTTCTTTTTCTTAATATGTTTCTCCCGTAGCCTGTCACGAAATTCCGGAGTCATATACTCTTCATCTACCGGTCGATCTTCTTCCAGAAAAAGTTGAATCAGGAAACTATTCAGCGCATGTACGACAAGGGCAAATCCAAAAGAGGCAACCAACACCCACAGGAAAATCTGCACATCACTTACATACTCACTATACGTTACAAAAACTTTTACAAGTTCATGTACAATATACAAAGCCAGACTAATTTCGCCAATCGTATATAAAATGACATTTTGAATCTTTATTTTCATACCAAGGAGCAATATCATTCCCAACCAAACCACACAGCTTAAATTCTGATAAAGCAAGGTAATCAGCTTCGCACCATACCCCGGATGTCCTTCCCATTCCTGATAATATCCGAAAAAGGAAAGCACTATCATCTGTCCATAAAACAAAACGATAAAAAGAACAATGGACACCGGTAGCAACCATCTGTAATGTTTCTTTAAAAAGGCTACCACCTTATCGTAGTACCGCGCCATAAACATACCCGCAAGGAAGAAAATTGTAGTATTATACCACCATTCTCCCATAAACCAGCGACCGCCAGCCTCACTTGTGTCATGACCGAGAAGAAGGCTGAAAAGTATCAATGCCACCACGAATATGCTCATTGCTAACAAAGCTTTATCGGTTTTTTTAATAAATCGGAAAATAAAATAAAACGCCAGATAAAGAATCGCAATTTCAACCAAAAACCAGGTGTTGGTATTAATCAAGCGGATTCCCACCAAACATTTTATCATTTCGGTAACGCTTCCCACGGTCCCGAAATACAAACCAACTCCCACGGTATATAGTACATTCGAAACCAAAAACGGTATCAAAACCGCCGAAAGTCTTTTTTTCAAAAATGTATCCAGATAATTGGGCTTCTTTTGCAGACTGGTCATCAGACCAAACCCGGAACAGAAGAAAAATATACTTGTAAAAAAGATACCCGCAAAAATAAAGTAACTGATAGGTCCCTTATACTCCATTCCATATTGGGTTATATGCTGAGTCAGGTGATGAATGATGATACCTACCGCTGCCACACCCTGCATGATTTTACTTTGCTTCAACGAAAGAAAATCTTCATGAAATTCTCCCTTTGGCGCAACTTTCATTTTAATCAACATAACGCCAAGTAAAATCAAAGGGTAAATGCACAACAATAAGTATTCCGGTTTCATACTTGCTCCTCTCAACGGCTATCCGTTACAAAATTTTACAATTTCATCAAAATGCAGATATCCTCCAAAGAGATCCAATGCGCTGCCAATGGTGGCATGCACACGATTATTCCCTAATTCTTTTAAAAGAGCCAAATCCTCCATTGCATGAATGCCGCCGGCATAGGTGACCGCATTCCCCTCATAAGTTCCAAGCAACGCTACCAGTTCCTTCTCAATTCCTTCTGCCTTGCCTTCCACATCTACAGCATGAATTAAGAATTCATCACAATACTGCTCCAACTCTTTTAAAAGTTCTATGGTTACATACTCTGAAGTTGCAGTCTGCCACCGATTGGTCATGATTTGATATCCCTCTGCTGTTTTGCGACAACTCAAATCAAATACCACGTGTTCACGGCCTACTGCATCCTTTAAAGTCTGCATTTTTTCTCTTGAAAGTATATCTCCGTCAAATAAATAAGATGTCACTATGACGTGAGAAGCACCTGCGTCCAAATATTCTTTGGCATTGCCGTCGTGAATTCCACCACCAACCTGCATACCACCCGGAAATGCCTGTAGGGCATCCACTGCCGCTTGTTTGGTTGCTTCGTAATATTCACTGCCTGCCTTATTTAAAAGAATGATATGTCCGCCCTTTAAACCGTTCTTACGATACAAATCCGCATAATAAGCTGAACTCTTCTCAGACACGAAATTTTCCTGTGCCTGATTCCCTTCATCTTTTAAACTGCTTCCCACAATCTGTTTTACTTTTCCGTTATGTATATCAATACAAGGTCTGAATTCCATTTACCAATCTCCGTCCCGTAAAATATTTTATGCACTTCATTATAAAATACAAAACGAATCGGGGCAAGTAGGTTCGCATTTATTGCCCGCGATTCGTTATACAAGTTATTATTCAAATACAAGTTGCCGCAATTTGTAAATACCAATTGCTACAACAAGCGTTGCCACCATAACACCCGCACAATAAATGTGTATATTCTGATTCCATGTCATATATTCAAAAACCAATAAAATCGTATTTTGCATCATTATGGCACATAACCCGATTTCACCCATAAAGTCCAACACACGATTATTGACTTTTATCTTCATCATCAGCAAGAATACTATCGCTGTAAAACATACAATCATAGGGAATTGAACCGCCAATGTAACCGCCTTATCAAAATACCCCATAGTCATAACAGTTTCTGTCCAGTATCCATAGTTTAGCATCGCATAGTCCGTACCATCAAAAAAAATGAAGAATCCAACAATCGCTACAATTAATACAGGATAAAACCATTTTTTTAAAAATCTAATGATTTTGTCATAATGGCGCGCAACCACCATTCCTACAAAAAACAGAAGAATTGTATTATACCACCATTCCCCTTCCAACCAGTTGGATATTGTTTTCCCTCTCAAATCATGACCGGCCAAAAAACTTACCACAATGATGGAAAGAATTACAATAAGCATACAACCGTATTGCAGGAACTCTTTCTTTAAAAAACGAAAAACGATATAAAATACTGTATACAAAAGCAATAATTCAACCAAAAACCACATATGGTCATTTAACAAAACAATACCTATAAATGCTTTTATCAAAACTTCGGCAGGATATCTGTCTCCTCGTATCAAAGTCATAAATATATAAGCGAAGTTACAGATATAGAATGTACATAACAACGTACCGATTCGATGAACAGGAAAACGTTTCAGGCAATCCTTGTCATTATGTAAACCTTTTACCGCTTCATATCCAAGGAAAAAGAAGAAAAAACCCATCAACATTGTTCCTGCGGGACGATAGTAAATCAACTCACCACCATAATTCGGAAATTCTAGCATTCGTTCATTTAACTGATGTAACAATATTACAACAGAATACAATCCGAATAATTGTTTAAAGGTTCCCTTGTCATGAGGAACTTCAATAAATGATTTCCTCTTTGCAAAAGAAATCCCGGGCAGAGCAATCATCACCAGTGCTACCGTATACAATAGATATGGCACATTAAAAAAACCGGCAATGAAACATATCAATAAAGCACTGAGAATATATACAATCCGTTTATGTTTATTCTGCTTTCTGATAAGCGTATCTTCAGACATACTCAATGATTCGTTAATCATTAATTGTGCTTCCTGCACCGTAATGGTAGCATCAGCATCCATACGCTCACCTTTTAACAATTCCATAACCGAAACCTCAAAGAAATTTGCAATCGGTTCCAACATGGAAATGTCCGGATAACTTAATCCTCTCTCCCATTTGGAAATCGCCTTATCAGTAAGGCCCAGCTCGTCTGCCAGTTCCTTTTGCGTCAACTGACGCTCTTTTCTTAAAACCGAGATAAACTCACCAATTTTTTCTTTATCCATAGTGACTTCTTCTCCTTACCCAAATGCTATCACACTGCATGTTTTTCAACAATCGACCGTTGGTAGAGTTGCCGATTTCAGGCGATATTTTATAAAAAAGACCACAAAACGAAACATATTTCATTTTATGGTCTTTCAATTACAATTTATAATGTAACTTTTAGAATATTACCCTTCAATTACATCCTGCATATTGTAAAGTCCTGCACTCTTGCCTGCTAAGAATTTCGCAGCCTGTACGGCACCTTTACCGAATACAGCCTTAGAATATGCAGTATGGCTAAATGTAATTACTTCATCTTCGCCTGCAAAAATAACGTCATGGTCGCCTACAATAGTACCACCGCGCACTACCGCAAAACCGATTTCATTCTCAGAACGCTTCTCTCTCTTCTGGCTTCTGTCAAACACATATTCATAGCGGTTATCCAATTCTTCATTGATGGAATCTGCCAACGCAAGGGCTGTACCGCTGGGGGCATCCTTCTTTAAGTTGTGATGTTTCTCCACTACTTCGATATCATAGCCTGCAGGTGCAAGTGTTCCCGCTGCTGTTTTTAACATTTTTAATAAAAGATTGATGCCGAGAGACATATTTGCTGATTTTAAAACGGCAGTGCTTTTGGAAGTCTCTTCTACCAAACGAATCTGCGCTTCATCAAGACCTGTTGTGCAAAGTACCACGGGAGTCTGAGTGTTCGCACAGTAGTCTAAAAGACCGTTTACAGCGGTTGCCGATGCAAAGTCAATAATAACGTCTGCTTTTACATCACACACATCAATACTTTTATATACGGGGTAAGTATTCTTAATTCCGTCAAAAGGGTCAATACCTGCCACAATTTCCATATCGGCTTCCTGGGCAATCAATCTGGTAATAACCTGTCCCATTTTACCGTTACAGCCATGCATAATTACTTTAATCATATTTTTATCTCCTCACTATATTTTATAAAAAGGCAGAGACGACTCTGCCTTTTCTCTTATCCTTATAAATTCAGCTTAGATTAAGCCGTATTTCTTCATTTCTTCTTCCAAAACCTTAGCATGTTCAGGCTCCATCTCTGTCAAAGGACGTCTTACGATACCACCCTTGTTGCCAAGAAGGTTCATAGCCTTTTTAACGGGGATAGGATTCACTTCACAGAATAATGCATCAATCAAAGGAATTGCCTCTAACTGCATCTTGCGTGAGCCTTCCACGTCGCCTTCAAAGTACTTTGCACAGATTTCATGAGTCTGTCTGGGTGCTACGTTAGACAATACGGAAAGTACGCCCTTACCGCCCAATGCAAGCATGGGAACGATCTGGTCGTCATTACCGCTGTAAACATCTACGCAACCGTCTGCCAATGCAAGAAGGTGAGCTGTCTGTGATAAATCACCTGTAGCATCTTTTACACCAACGATGTTTTCAACATCCTTACACAATCTGACGATTGTCTTAGGCTGGATATTAACGCCGGTTCTTCCGGGAATATTATAAAGAATTACAGGAATCTTAATAGAATCCGCAATCATCTTAAAATGCTCGTATAAGCCCTGCTGGGTTGCCTTATTGTAGTAAGGTGAAACCACCAAAACAGCATCCGCACCAAGCTTCTCAGCTTCCTGTGAAAGGTAAATTGCTGTTGCGGTACAGTTAGAACCTGTTCCTGCAATAACAGGAAGTCTTCCTGCTACCTGCTTCACACAAAAACCAACAACTTCCAAATGTTCTTCATGCGATAAAGTAGATGCTTCACCTGTGGTTCCGCAAACCAAAATAGCATCTGTTCCACCTGCAATCTGAAGTTCTATATTCTCTGCAAATTTCTCGTAATCTACATCCCCGTTTTCTTTAAAAGGGGTAATAATAGCAACACCTGCTCCGGTAAAAACTGACATATATGTCTCCTCCTGACTGGTCTTATATACCTATGTAAAAGGCATTTTTCTGCGTATAATCATAACACTACCCGTCGATTATGTCAACGCGCAGTGTTATAAAAATACCTATATTAAATTATATGCTTATAGGAGAAGAATGTTTCTTTGTCTATTACATTTTTACCGCTTACGGTTATTTTTTATTCTTCCGCCTCCAATTGCTCCAATTTGCTTACGGATACTTCGTAAGCCACTCTTTTTTCAGCCTCTGTTTCGGAAATTTTCTTTACATATTCACGGCTTTGGATTCTGCCCCAGATTGCACATCTGGTTCCCACCTCAAATCCGGATGCAAAGCGGGCATTTCTTCCCCAGCAGATGCAGGGTATGTAATCCGATTTGCCGTAAGGCCTGTTTACTGCCAGTAAAAGATCCGCAATCTCTCTTCCAAGGGGTGTTTTACGGTAAATCGGTTCCTTACAAATATATCCGTCCAGAAAAATTTGGTTGGTTTTACTGCTCTCGCCGATTTCCTCGATAAATTCCACTTCTCTGGCAAATACAGACAATACAAGTTTATTCTTTCGTTCCTCATGTCTGTTGTAGGAACGGAACTGTCCGGTCACCATAATTTTGGTGCCCCTGTAATCTTTTGTGACATCCAGCAATCTTTCGGATACCATCAAGGGAATAATGTCCGCCGATTCACTCAAACGTGTCACCAGCACATCCACCATATAGAATCCCTCTCCGTAAATCTCGTGGCTGAAAGCGAACTCTCCTACGATTTCACCCATTATTACCACCTGGTTGTTTTCAATTACCTTATCTGTCATTTTGGTTCTCCCTTCTTTGTCTTTCTACAAAAGAATTTTTTCTGTCATGCACTAATAAATATATGTTTTAAAAGCACACAAAATGACCTCTATTCCGCAAGTTTGCAGGGAAAATAGCGCGTGTTTCGACACCTTCGCACATATCTTTTACAAACTTTGACATTTTTCATCAAATACTTTCTAATCGTAGCAAGTGTTTGTGAATTTTTAATGGGCAAATCCATATTTTTATAAAATTTTATTTTAAATACATTTTCCGGAACACAAAAAGGCACAGACTGTTTTCACAATCTATGCCTTCATTGACTATTTCATTCTAAAAATCTCTATATCGCCGCTTTGATGCGAGTTCAAAAATTATTCTACTACTACAACCCAGCCTTCAGGTCCTTCAATCTTTCCTAACTGAATGCCTGTAACAGTGTCATAAAGTTTCTGGCTTAATTCACCGATTCCGCCGTCCTTAATCTGAACCACTTCATCACCCTTTCTTAAGTGACCTACGGGTGAGATTACAGCTGCTGTACCTGTACCCCAAACTTCTTCCAAAGTACCGTTCTGTGCTGCTTCAAAGAGTTCATCTGCAGAAATCTTTCTTTCTTCTACAGGATATCCCCAAGACTGGCAAAGTTCGATACAGCTTCTTCTTGTTACACCGGGTAAAATACTGCCGTTTAATGCAGGTGTAATAACGGTTCCGTTAATCTTGAAGAAGATGTTCATGGCACCAACTTCTTCGATGTACTTTCTTTCTACACCGTCAAGCCAGAGAACCTGAGAATAACCTTCATCATGAGCCTTAACCTGTGCCTTTAAGCTTGCTACATAGTTTGCACCTGCCTTCGCTTCACCAAGACCGCCGCGTACTGCACGTACATATTCATCTTCAATCCAAATCTTAACAGGATTAAGTCCTTCCGGATAGTAAGCACCAACCGGTGAAAGGATGATGATGAACTTATATGTAGAAGAAGGACGTACACCAAGGAACGGGTCAGTTGCAATGATAAAAGGTCTGATGTAAAGGGAAGTTCCGGGCTTGGTGGGAATCCAATCCTGGTCTACTTTAACAAGTTCCTTAATTGCCTGGAGAAAATCTTCTGCAGGAATGGTAGGAATACAAATTCTTTCGTTTGTATTGTTTGCTCTTTCAATGTTCTTGTCAGGTCTGAAAAGTAAAACCTTACCTTCTTCTGACTTATATGCCTTCATACCCTCGAACATTTCCTGTCCGTAGTGGAAAACCATTGCAGAAGGTTCCAGGGAAATCGGTGCATATGCCTCAATTCTTGCATCATGCCAGCCCTTTTCCACACTATAATCCATTACAAACATATGGTCTGTAAAAATAGTACCGAATGTTAAAGGATTATCTTTTCCGGGTTTCTCTTTGGGTGTCTGAGTTAATTCATATCTGATATTCATGTTGTCTCCCTTCGAGTGCAAAAGCGCTCATATGTAAATTTTTATAATACGTTACATTATTTTTTTATTATATTCTTCTTGTCCGAAAAGTCAACATTTTCTGTTTCTTCTTTTATTATAGAATGTATAGAATATTTTCTGATTATATGATAAAATAGATATGTTTGAAATATCTTTGAAAGGAGGACAATATGAAAAAGTGGATTCGCAAACTGCACAATTTGATTACCAAAGACATAAATAATGAAAAAGAAGCCAAAGACTTGGCAGTCTTGCTACGCGTACTTTCACTTATTTATATTGCCTACTACATATTTGTAGCCCTTTCACTTACACATTTGTATCATTACGGCCACGCTTTTATTGCTTTAATTTGTGCCGGTCTTCTCGCTGGTTGTTTTGTAATCACCTACGACAACAGAACCAAACAGGCCCGAAGGATGTTCCACATTGTAACCATTGCCAGCGCATCGTATTTTACATTAGCTGCAGGTTGGTTTATGAATTTCCAGTGGAATATTCTGATTACCATTTTAATCATATTCTATAGTCTTGAAATTAAAATGAGTAAAAAAATCCAATATATGAAGCTTCTGTTTGTACTGATTGTTGCGTTGGCTATTTTTACGCATATGGCGCCTACCTATCGTGAAGGAAGCGAACTCTTCTCTTTCTTTTTTCAAACCATACATGCTTCTTTCTACGCGGTTATGCTTTGCATTATTGCCTATTGTTATTGTACGAAGTTCAATCGTGCGGAAGAAAAACTACGCCAATTCAATAAGAAGCTCATTGAAATGGCATCCCTTGATGCATTGACTCAGCTTCCGAATCGTCGCAGTATGAATGAACATTTGGAAACACTCGTATATGACAATGACCGAACAGGCAAGCCTTTCTGCGTTGCAATCGGTGACGTGGATTTCTTCAAGAAGATTAACGATAACTACGGACACGATACTGGCGATTACGTTTTAAAAACACTTTCCGAATTATTTCAGAACATCGTAAAAGGCCGTGGTAAAGTTGCCCGTTGGGGTGGCGAGGAATTCCTCTTCTGTTTCGAAGGTATGAGTGTGCAACAGGCGCATGCTACCTTGGAAATTCTCCGCTTACAGATTGAGAAATATAATTTCCAATTCAAAGAACACTCATTGAAAATCACTATGACCTTTGGTTTGGAAGAATATTCACAAATCATCGGTATTGAATCTACCATTTCCAAAGCTGACCAAAAGTTATACGAAGGTAAAAACAGCGGGCGAAATAAAGTTGTTTATTAAAATAGTAAAAGCCGTAGGAAAACCTACGGCTTATTTTTATTTCACTCTTTTATATGTTGTGAAAGTATAAGGAATATCAAAGTATGTCTGCTCTTCGCTTTCTTCTACCATCTCCCACTCATCATCTTCATCTAAATTAGGGAAGTGCGCATCCGCTTCATAGCTGTACTCAATCTTAGTGATATAAGCCTCGTCACAATAAGGAAGGAACTGTCTGTACACGGTTTCACCACCGATAATGTAAATTTCTTCACTGTATTTCTTAATCTCTTCCAAAGCCTCTTCCACGCTGTGTACAATGATTTCACCATTCACGCTCTCGCGGTTTTCTTTGGTTAAAACAATATTTACACGATCCTTTAACGGTTTTCCGCCGGGAAAAGACTCTAAAGTTTTACGTCCCATAACCACTACATTTCCGGTTGTTGTTTCTCTAAAAAATCTCTGGTCGGAAGGAATTCTTACCAACAACTCATTCTTGCATCCGATTCCCCAATTTGCATCTACTGCTACAATTAATTTCATAATTTATCTTTGCACCGCATCTCGCGGTTTTCCTCCTTGATCATTTTAATATAAAATGTACTTTTTACTGTTCCGTTTCTATATGTTCTTTACACAATATAGTTTACATAATATAGATTGCATAATTTTCAATCTATTTTTAACATTATTTTTTCGAACATATGTAGTTTACATAACTATATCGCAATCGGAATGTTCTCAACCTGAGGTCCTGTAATATATTTTTCAACTTTTACATCATTTCTTGTAAACTGATAAAAATCTTTAATTTCCGGATTTAACCAAAATGTAGGCGCATCATAGGTCGGCCTTTCAATTAATTCCTTAATAATAGGCACATGTCTGTCGTAAATATGGGCATCCGCAATAACGTGCACAAGCTCGCCCACCTTCATATCGCACACCTGAGCCAACATATGAAGAAGTACGGAATACTGTACAACATTCCAGTTATTTGCTGCCAACACATCCTGAGAACGCTGGTTCAAAATACCATTCAATGTTAATTTATCCTCTCCCGGCTTCTGTGTTACGTTAAAAGTCATACTGTAGGCGCAAGGATAGAGATTCATCTCATGCAAATCCTGATGCACATAAATATTAGTCATAATGCGACGGCTGAAGGGATTGTTCTTCAAATCATAAATCACACGATCTACCTGATCCATCATACCTTCTTTGTACTGATGTTTTACGCTCATCTGGTATCCGTAAGCCTTACCGATAGAACCATTCTCATCTGCCCATTCGTCCCAGATATGACTGTGCAAATCATTTACATTGTTAGACTTCTGTTGCCAAATCCAAAGCATTTCGTCTGTGGCACTCTTTAACGCTGTCTTTCTTAAGGTAATCAACGGAAATTCTTTGGATAAATCATAACGGTTTACCACGCCAAACTTCTTAATGGTATAGGCACTGGTTCCGTCCTCCCACTTAGGTCTTACCTTCTCACCTTCCGTACTTGTCCCATTCTCTAAAATATCTTTACACATATTAACAAAAATCTGATCTGCGTAACTCATCTTACTCTCCTTACCTTTATCTAGTTTTTAAATTTTTCATCTATACTTAAAAAATTCATACTCCCAATCCGGCTTATTACCGATTGCGCATTCATTATTCTTCCGGCAATTCAGCCTCTGCCAAAAAAGTACATTCTTTTTTATCCTTAATGCGAATCCGGCCGGCCGTACTTTCTACCAAATCGTCTATAATTCCCTGCAAAACTTCTTTCCGCATCTGTAATTCAAAAGTAACATTCTGTTCAAACACGGAATTTAAAATCGTAATTTTCTTCTGCGCCAAAAGATACTGAACTTTGCCCACATCGGAATAGTCCGCCTCTATGGTTAACATAAAACCTTCAACTTCTTCACCGATGACACTGTTTGCCAGTGCTTCTTTTACGGTTTGTCCATAGGCACGGATTAAACCACCGGTCCCCAGCAACGTACCACCAAAGTATCTTGTCACCACTACCGCTACATTCCTTACTTCAGAATGTAAAAGCACCTCCAACATGGGAAGTCCTGCAGTCTGGGCCGGCTCCCCGTCATCATTGCAACGGGTGTACTGTGCATCCTTACCGATTACATAAGCTGAACAGTTATGCTTAGCGTCCCAATATTTCTTTTTCACCTGTTCTATAAAAGCCTGGGCCTCTTCCGGTGTAGATACGAAACACATACTCGCTATAAAACGCGACTTCTTTTCCACAATTTCAGCAGTTCCCGGCTCAAGAAGTATTTTCATAAATGCATCTGTCTCTTTTCAAATTTCTTTTCCACAATTAAAAATTGCGCATATTTTGTGCTGCAAAATTTAGAATATTAATACCTTTTACTGTATTATAGTTTAGAACACTAATACCATTCACTGTATTTCTACTGTAGTATATCATACTTTTTGTAAAAAGAAAAACGTAGTTTCTGCATATTCTTTTATTTTGTGTGAACAATATAAGAAAAACCTTTATTTACCATATTTTTTTTGGTATAATGTCTATGTATTATGGCTAATTATGTGCATTTGCATTTCTTTTACATATGCGCAATGAAAGGAAAGGCTAGGATTACGATATGAATTATAGTATGAAGGGTGTTCGTAAGAAACAACAGACCCTGAACTCCAAAGAAATAAAAGTTAAGAAATCAGGCAAGGTACTTTTCCTAAAAGCCTTTAGCATTATTGCTCTTACTGCTGTTATCTTGGTAGTATGCGTAGGCTTGGGTATGTTCAAAGGTATTATTAGCTCGGCACCGGATATTTCCACTCTGGACGTAGTTCCGGACGGATATGCAACCGTGGTGTATGACAGCGAAGGTCACGAAATGACCAAACTTGTAGCCGAGAATTCAAACCGAAGCTATGTTACCATGGATAAAATTCCGCAGAATCTGGCAGACGCTTTCGTAGCAATCGAGGACTCCCGTTTCTATGAACATAATGGTATTGATATTTACGGTATCTTCCGAGCAGGTTTTGAAGCAATCCGAAGCGGTAAGTTAACCCAGGGTGCAAGTACCATTACCCAGCAGTTGTTAAAGAACAACGTGTTTGAAGGCTGGGTTGGCGAAGAAGATGATATGGCCAAAATCAAACGAAAGATTCAGGAACAGTACTTAGCGATTGAAATTGAAAAGAAACTGTCAAAAGAAGAAATTTTGGAATTATATATGAATTCCATTAACTTAGGACAAGGTACTTTGGGTGTTCAGGCTGCTTCCATGAGATATTTTAATAAGCCTGTTTATCAGTTAACGCTTTCCGAATGTGCGGTAATTGCAGCAATTACCCAGAATCCTTCGAAATATAACCCTATTTCTCATCCCGAAGACAATGCTGACAGACGTGAAAAAGTATTAAATGATATGTTGGAACAGGGTTATATTACCCAAGCGGAATACGATGAGGCAATGGCTGATGATGTATACTCCCGCATTCAGGAAGTAAACAACGAAACCGTAACCAATTCCGTTTATACCTACTTCGTAGATGAATTAACAGAACAAGTCGTGGAAGATTTGCAGGAATACTGCGGTTATGATTCCATACAGGCAAACAGAATGTTATACAGTGGCGGTCTTAGCATTTTTACAACTCAGGATCCTCAAATTCAAGGTATCTGTAATGAGGTCTTCACAAACGAAGATAATTACCCCGCCAATGCCAAATGGTTATTGAACTACGCTCTCACCATTGAGAAAGCTAATGGCGATTTAGAAAACCACAGTACAGAAATGTACGAGAAATATTATCAGCAAGAAAATCCTTCTTTTGATCTTTTATATTCATCGGAAGAAGAGGCAATGGAGGCCATTGAAGCTTACAAGGCAGCGCATATGGAAGAAGGCGACGAAGTCCGGGCCGAAAACATCAGCCTTGTAATTCAGCCTCAGGTATCCATTACCGTACAGGACCAAAGTACAGGTTATGTCGTAGCTATGGTCGGCGGTCGCGGTGTCAAAACCGGTAGCCGTACCTTGAACCGTGCAACCAATACAATGCGTCAGCCGGGTTCAACCTTTAAGGTTTTGGCTGCTTACGCACCTGCTATTGATGCCTGTGGCATTTCCTTGACAGATGTTTATATGGATGCACCTTTTAACTATAATAACGGTAAACCGGTAAATAACTGGTATGGTGAAAAATATAGAGGTATCTGTAACGTTCGCTACGGTATCGAACAGTCCTTAAATATCGTAGCCGTTAAGGTTATTACACAGGTTACCCCTCAGCTGGCATTTGATTATCTGCAAAACTTTGGTTTTACAACAATTGTGGAACGCGAAGTAAAAGATGACGGCCGCGTATTCCACGATATCAACCAGTCTACTGCTTTAGGCGGTTTGACCTATGGTGTAACCAACATGGAATTAAACGCAGCTTATGCATGTATTGCAAACGGCGGTGTTTACTATGAACCTACATTATATACCAAGATTTTAGACAGCGAAGGTAACGTTTTAATTGATAAAACAGTTCCCGAAAGCAGACGCGTTATTCAGGAAACAACCGCTTATATGCTTACTACTGCTATGGTAGATGTTGTTACTGTAGGTACAGGTGGTTCCGTTAATTTCGGCGGAATGGCCATTGCCGGTAAAACCGGTACAACCCAGGGGTACAACGACGTATGGTTTGCAGGATATACTCCTTACTATACTGCTACTGTCTGGACCGGTTTTGATAACAATGCAAAGCTTCGCAGTTCCGATGAAAAAGCACTTTCCAAGACTTTATGGCGTGCAGTAATGTCCAGAATTCATGAAGACTTACCGAATAAGGCTTTCCCGATGCCTAATGGAATTGTAACGGCAACCGTATGTAGCCGTTCCGGTAAATTGCCAATTGAAGGTATGTGTGACAACACTTTAACCACAGGCTTATTTACAGCCAACACAATACCTACCGAAACCTGTGACGTACACTACAGCGGAATCATTTGTGAATACAGCGGTTTGGTAGCATGCGAAAATTGTCCTTTTAAAGTAAACGGAATTGCAGAGCTTCCATTGGTAGAACATCCTTCCATCCAAAGTGGCTCTATGATTACAGATGCCAGTGGTAATGTGATTGCAGCAGGCGCGTCCACACGAATGTGCCCACACAGTGTTCAATTCTATCTGTTACCGAATTATCAGGATTTAATTAACCAGCAGGCTATTGAATTAGAACAACGACGCCAGGCAGCCGCTGCTGCAGCGCTCCAAGCGCCCCAATGATGCTTTTAGAATTGTATATCAGAGAAATTTAAGGCTCCTTTAACTAAGGAGCCTTAATTGTGCCTTAAAATGCGTTAAAATATTTACCCATAAAAAAACGGTTGCCCATATATACGGACAACCGTTTTCATTTAATACTTATTTGTTTTGTTGCTTTGACTTATCATTCGTTTTCAGTCTTTTTTCTGTATACTACGATACCTGCAAGACCAACGATTGAAACAACCATCATTGCCAATGCAATCGGTGTATAACCTGTATCGCCTGTCTTAGGTGATTTTCTGGTTATTTCTGAATTGCTGTTAGTCGATGTCGAACCCTTTCCGCTTGTACTTCCTGCAGGAGGAGTTACCGGCTTCTTGATTTCTACCACAACACTGTAATCACGTGTTACCTTAACCTTTGTGATTTCTTTGCTGGGTTTTGTATATCCTTTAGGAACAGAGATTACCTGAATCTTATATGTTCCCGGTTTGCCGGTTACTTCAATCTTACCATTTTCGTCAGTATCTACAATCTTCTTAGTTCCATCCGGATAGGTGATTTCAACCGATGCGTTCGGAATTAATTCCTGAGTTTCTTCATCTTTAACCGTAATGGTTACAGTAACTTCTTTCTGAGGTGCTGTCGGTGCCTTTACAACGTGCTTATTTTCAGGCTGATCCTTCACAACAACGGTTGTTGTTTCTTTATCAGGTAAAACATGTGTACTGGGAACCTTTGTAATAGTAACTTTGGTCGGATTCTTAGTATCAGTTGTTACAGGCCAATCCGGTAAAGTTACTGTTCCGTTTGTTGCTGTAACTTCTGTCTTGTTTCCATACTGGTCTTCTACAATAACCTTTGAACCATCCAACATTTCATCCGTATCTTTTTCATCTACAACATCAATAATCAGAGTGGTTGTTTTTACAATCTTGAATACTTCTTCTGCTGTCTTATTAGCGACTACAGTTACCTTTTTACTTCCTTCAGATCCGGTGATTAGTTTTGTATCTTGAGGAATTGTATCATTATCCACTTCTACTGTATACGTTCCAACAGGAAGATTATTCTCTGTAATCTCGCCGTTAACAGTTTCACAAGTTTTAATTACATTTCCATTTGCATCTTTGATGTTTACTTCTACTTCATCTACACCATTGCCTGTACTGTCTTCGATAACTTTTACTTTCATATTGCCAAGTGCTTTAACATAGAAGATAACTTCATGTTCTCTGCCACTTGTACCAATTGTCTTATCAACAGTAGAAGGATTTGCCACAGTATTAACAACAGCATAATTAGTAGGTGCAGTTTCAATCGTTACTTTATAATCATCATCACATAACTTATCAAATAATGTCTTTCCGTCATAAGCAGTATTACTCTTATCATTATTATTGTTGGTTGTTGCATCCAATGAAATTTCTGCACCACTAACCAAAGTAGTTGTTCCTTCTTCATAGACAAGAACATTAATCTTACCTGCTAAAGGAAGCTCAAAATCTGCAGTACCATCCGCATTAATTGTAATTTCGGTAGACTCAGTAGGATCTTCACCTTCAGGTGTATCTTCGGGATTTTCATATCCAGCAGGTAACTTCTTGATAATAACATCGTATTCGCCACTGGGTAAATTCTCAAAAGTAAACGTACCATTTTCATCAGTCTTATCGCTGGTAATTTCTTCCTTCGTTTCTTTATCCACAACTGCGATTTCTACATCTTTTACAGGCTTAGTATCACTATCTGTAACCGTAACTTTAATCGTACCCAGTTTAACCAAAACATATTTATATTCTGTAGGTTCTGCTGCCCCGCCTTCCACTTCTCCGGTCAACTCTTTTGAATAGCCTTCGGCCAATACATAACCATCAGGTACATTAATGATGGTTTTATACTCACCGGGAGTTAATGCAGTTTTTTCTGTTACATTTTCTTTTACATCGTCAGGATTAATTTCAATCTTACTTCCGCCAACACCATAAAGGTCTACAATCGTCGAATCGAACGTTTTCTCACTATCACCATCCTTTAAGACTACAACAATCCTTAAAGAACCATCCTGTGCTGCTACATTTTTGGTTAAGATAAATTCAACTTCACCGTCCTGTGTAACAGTAATTTCTCCCGTTTGTGTTTTAACAGCCGGTAAAATATATTCATTATCCGGTGCCGAAACGATAGTAACCTCATACTTTCCAACAGGAAGATTCGGTACTACTAATTCACCATTAGCATCCGTAGTAGGATTATTAATTACAACTTCTTTACCATCTTCATCAACAATCTTAATTGTGCAACCATCTACCGGAGTTTTGGTTCCATTATCATTCCATACTGTACTAACAGTCAATGTTCCGGTCTTCTTGGTAACATAGAAAGTATGTGTACCATCCGCATCCTTGGTAACAGATACTGTCTCATCCGTATCTGCAGGAAGAACCCATATATCGTCAGCATCAGTAATCTCTACTGTATAATTACCCAATGATACTTTATTTACAGTTACTTTACCATTAGCATCTGTTGTATAATCTGTAGTTGTTCCGTTAGGAGCAGGTGTAATCGTAATACTTGCACCCGAAATCACCTTATTAGTACCCTGTTCTTTTACTTCAACAATAATATTACCATAAGGTTCTACTTCAATTACTAACTCATTATCTGATGCCCCTCTAATAACAGTAGGTTCAACAACATCATCCGGAATCTTATATTCTTTTCCGTCTATTGTAGGAATTTGACTTACTGTAACCTCCTGACAAACGCCATCAGCTATATCCGCAATAGTCTTACTTCCGTCAGGACCTGTCGTAATTTCGTGTACTGTTCCGTCCTTATCCTTAACTACTACCGTAGCTCCGGGAATTACATCACCATCTTTTTCTTGTACAATTACTTTCAAAGAACTAATGACATCTAAATATACAACAACTTCTGTTGTTTCTTCCACATTGGTATTAGGGTCATCTGCATCCACAGTTGCGCTCACATTCACCGCATTCGGCTGTACACTACCATCAACTGTAGTCTCAATTGTCTTCCAGCCGTCAGGAGTTTCCACTGCAATTGTATATGTACCAACAGGAATATCTAACAATTCGATTACAGATCCGTTTATGGTAGCTTCTTTATAAGAAGAGCCATCCGGTCCTGTAATTTTAAGTGTTACCTTATCTGAATAAGAAGCACTAGGTTCTTCCTTATCGAGCACCTGAATTGTCAAATTACCCTTTTCTTCAACCTTCTTAACAGGAAGTGATGCGTTTGCTACACTTCCGTTTGTAACTTCTACGCTCTTACTGGGATTATCTTCAAGCAAAACATATCCATCCGGTGCAGTTGTAATCTGCACAGTTGATGTGCCTGCGGGAACTCCTGTAAAGATAACCACGCCGTCTTTATCCGCATCCTGTTTGGTCTCAGTTGTTCCATCCGGATAAGTAATGGTTACAGAGCCACCAACTGATGTCTTACTACTGTCTACAACCGTTGTCGTATTCTCTTCTACAATTTTAACAACAACATCACCAACCGGCTTCGTTAAAACAAAGGTATGTTCCTTATCCTGAGTACTTAAAGCAAAACTAACTGTCTTATCGGCAGCAGCAGGTTCATTATAACCGTCCGGGATTTCAATAAGATTTACAATATAATTTCCAGCAGGTAACTGTTCAAAAACAACCTCACCTAAGCTTGTTACATGTTCTCTTCTTGAATAACCATCAGGTCCAATAATTTCAACATATCCACCACCAACTATTTTATCGCTATCTACGCTGTCTTCACGTAACTTAATCGTAACATTAGCTTTGATTTTTTCTAATTCATATACCTGATATGCTGTTTTATCAACTTTGACTTCTACTGTTCTTTCCTGTGAGACAGGAACAACATAGCCACTGGGAATTGTCGTCATAGTTACTGTATATGTTCCGGGCTCTAATTGCTCAAGTACAACATAATCATTATCAACCGTTGTAATTTCCTTTTCATAGGATACTGTATCATTTACAACTTTTACAACAACGCCTTTGATTTTTGCACGATTATTGTCCAAATCTTCTGCCGCAATATATAAAGTACCCTTTTGCGAAGTTGATGTTTTCTTATAATTCTCATATACCGGCGGAATATTACTATATACCGTGTTATTAGTTTCTACTTTTCTGTATGAAACCTGACCGCCTGCTGAAATAGCACATTCATAAACAGTATCATTAATTTCATATCCGTACGGAGCATATGTCTCTTTTACGTAATACTCTTTATCACACTCTAAACCTATGGTTTCTGAATCAAATGTTACATATCCTGTATTTGCATCTACTACAATATTCTGTGCTTTAGGTACCGGTTGTGTACAAGCCGCATCATAATACAACGAAAACTTCGCCTGCTCATTAGGTGTCATAGCAACACCGCCCTGGCCTAAGTACAACTTCTTTACCTGAATATCTTTCGCTACAATTTCACCCTCTTCATTTACGGAGAAATCGCCATAAGGGAAGTAGTGAGCCTGAGCTGTTGCTTCTAAGGATTTTGCAATAATACCACCTTCAAAACGGGAAACTGCAGCATTTGCATGAGCCTGAGGTGCTACTAAATGTCCACCCATACCGGTCCATTTGATTTCACCTTTTGCATCCGGCATATTCCAAATAAGTTTCATACCTGATAAGTTACACTGGATACCGTTAATCTGTCCTGTTAATCCGCCTAAAAACTGTGACTGTGAGCCATTGAAGCAAACATCTACATTATTGGAATTAGCAGTACCGTTATCATTTTCACCGTTTAAGTAAATATCCTCACCTTCAACACCAACAATATTGATAACATGTTCTGTAGACTGTATATCATTAATATCATTCATAACAATATTGATTTTTTCAGCCTTATAAAAATCCTTATAATTAATGGTATATGACTTGCTCTTTGAAAAATCAAGTGTAATTACTGTTGAATTGTCTGCATCACAACCCACTTTAACACTGGAAGCATCCTGTGCCAAAGCCTGCGATTGAGACAGAATAGAAGGAAACATCCCCTTAACATTCATATACTCTTTATTCGCAATGAAATGATCTGTCAAAGAAGCTGAATCCGACTTCGAACCATAGTAAAACACCTGCGTGCTTCCGAGAAAACCTCTACCGTCACCCACAGTACCTTTCTCTATATGATTTGCATAAGAAGGTCTCTGTGCACCATCTCCTACAGTGTTATCAGCTTTAAAAGTACCACCGATTGCAACAGAACCGACAGTATGTCCTGATTGTCCTAAATAAGCGTTTTCTTCAATGACATACTGGAAATCAGTTAACAAACTTCTGATATCGCTTGTTCCCTGATATCTGTCATCAGCCGATGCGGCACTTACATTCTGCGGAAGGCAAATTGAAAGCACCATTACTGCCGATAACAGCATCGCCAACATTCTTTTTGCTTTTACTTTTTTCATATACCCTTTCATCATTCTTCTCCTCTTCTTCTTTTTATATGATCTTGGGCTAATTTCTCATCTGTTCGTAAAATCTATCAAGCCTTTACTAACGTGCAACTGCTACTACAATCAATCTTGTATCATCATCACTGCCGTAGCAGGTTGATAACGTTAATAACTGCTCACCGTATTCCGGCATAATACCGGTTTCGTACAAATCAATTTCTCTGATGTATAAAATTTTCTCTTTATACTCTTCAGGAGTCTCTGCCGTATTAGTAAAATACCAATCATCTGAGGCATCCACAATTGCAACTGCAAACACCTCATATTGCACACATCCGTTTACGGTTTCGAACTCAATAAAAGGATGTTCCTCCCTATATTCACGCTTCGTATACTCCGCTATATCTCCAAACATAGTGTCATTCCGCATATTATGTCCGTATAAAATAATATGCATGCTTGTCAAACTACATGTCGCATCCATAAACGGAACACCGGAAACACTATACTCACCGTAAAAATTCATTCGAAGATATTTCTCGGGATTGTCTGGCGTATGCATAATCGGATAATTTACTCGAGTGTCCTCAATATAAAGCCAGCCAACACACTCTTCATTCTCCTGTTGCAAAAGGGCCAAATTTCTTACATGCTCCTTCTCTTCCTCCACAGTCGTATCCGTACCTTCCGCCACAATCATCTGGTTACTTTCTACGGCACCACTGTTGTTCATTTCAGCCATATGCGTTAATTCATCAAAATTATCCGCATCCGCTTGCCTTTCCAGCATATCTTTTACCAAAACAAAACCCGATAAACAGAATAACAAAACAAAGAAAATTGTAAGACATCTAAGAATTATTTTCTTTTTGTTCATATCTTACTCCACCTATATATCTCGGCTTTTTATTATAAAACTGTATAGACAATTTGCTTTTTTCTACATTTCTTCTGAAGTCACATCTTCCGTTTCATTTTCTTCAGCGGATGATGTTTCACCCTCTACCGGGTCTTCACCGCCGATTCCTTCCGCACTTTCTTCTAAGTTAACATATTCCGCATATGAACCGTCTTCCTGTAAGACCATAGGAATTATCTCCACATATTCGCTGTATACGTAAGCTTCTTTACCATCGTATATAATTTTGGTCCACTCTTCCAACTGTTCCACAAACTCAAAATCGTACCCGATATATGCAGACCCTAATCGTTCATAATCCGTTCCGGGACCGCTTCTCACATTAATATTATCGCTTGTCATTCTTACACGCTGTTCAATTACAGGCTCCGGTTCTTCTTCCGACACTTCCTCAATTACAGAAGCAACTTCCGAAATTTCCTCACTGAAATCATCCGCCACCGGGATTTCATCCGGTCTCATAACCAGCTTAATTGTTACAACCGCAATAGCTATAACTAGTACGATTATTACGCCCTGCATTATAGCGTTCAAGGTGCTTTTTTTCATGTATTCATACCTCTCCACACTACCCTATGTTAATTATAGAATTCTTTATGTAAACTTACAATGTCTTGTCAAGTTTTTATAAAAATTTTCAGCGTAATAACCAATTCGCACTTCTCGAAATTGGTTATTATTACAATACAATTGCACAATCGGAAGAATACATTGCTTGCACAACCTCTTTTTTGTTATATTCCTCCGTCATACAGAATTCTTTGGACCATGTCATATAGTAAGACCAAGGCACTTTGGACTCCTCCCAGATTGCCATATCGGGAATCATACCGACCTCACCCAATGCCGCAACCTTAGGTGCATCCGTAATTCTGCGTAACTCTTCATATTCCTTGGCATAATCCGTTCTTGCGCCCTTCTCAAGATATACATCACGTGAAATTACATCACAGTACTCATCTCCGGGATATCCTTCCGGTGCCGGCGAATTCCAAACCCAAATCAAATTGTCCAAATGCTTCTGGTTGACATAATATTCGAACATCATCTGATACAACCTTTTGCCGGTTTCATGTCCTCTTGCACCCCACCAGAACCAATCACCGTCTGCTTCATGGAACGGTCTCCAAAGAATAGGAATTCTTTCATCTTGGAACTTCTTTAAAATCTCCGCAATTACATCCATATCGGAATAAAAGGCTTTACGCTCTTCCGTTCCTTCTTCAAGGATTTTTCTCGCGTCAAAATCCGTATTTTTCTGGTAAAAGCTTTTATCGCGTCCCCCCACAGGTGAATACCAATGAAAACAAATCGAAACAATACCACCGGTTTCCTTTGCCCATTTTATCGCAGTTTCAACGGTTCCCTGATTTTCACGAATTTCGGTAAGGCAAGCCTCATCCGCATCATCCCAATTAATATTGGGCGAATAACTTAAAAGTTCAAACCCCTGCAATTTAGGTTTCTTACCGGTTACTTCATAAATATAATCCACTTCCTCCATTGGATTGGTCTGGGTATGCTGACCTGTAATAATCTTGCCATCTTCCACAGTTTTATAAAGATATGCCAATAACTCAACTGCCTCTTTTGTCGCATTCGGATTCACCGGTTTCATAAAAATACCTCCACACGCTAATTATTTGAAAATAAAAACATTAATCTATACGCAGACAAAGCGACTCTTGTCTATATAAGAGTCGCCCTGCATTTATTCATTTATTTCAAAAATTAATATACATCATAAAAATCTGTTAACACATATTCATATGCCATTCCATAAGGTTCTTCCATATCACCATACTGGAACATAACTACCATTTCACCATGGATTTCAGGTCCGTATTCGCCATCCACTACCTGTCCGTTGATTACAAAACCATATGCGCCGTCTTCTTCTACTTCAGATTCCTGAACATCATAATCATAAGCATCAAAGAACTGACATCCATATTCGCCGTAATAGTCTCTTTCCATTACTTCGATTTCAAAACAATTATTGGAATCTAACTCAATTGCAGCAGTACTATAATCATCATCCATATACTGTTCGTATGTCATTGCATCATAAATATCAAAATATTCTTCATCGAAATAAGAACCCATATTCAACCAAAGTTCCCAGAAACCATCTTCGTAAACGCCATTACCTGCGGCATCATATGCAAACATATTGAAGCCAAACCATTCTTCTTCGGCATTTGTACCATTAAGACCTGCAATTTCATCTTCCGTTAAAGGACGACCAATTAAACCTTCTAAGTACTCCTGCATCTCATCTGCGCCGGAAACACTTACTAATGTGGAAGTACCTTCCCATTCACCATAAATATCATACAAATCATACTCGCCGGATGCTGGAACATAATCATAGTCATCTGCATCATCCATCATATCATCCAATTCATCAGGTACTATCGAATCATCTTCATCTTCATCACCATAATCATATGAATATGAATAATCGGCATCATATGAATAGTCATAGTCATCACCTGAACCCAGCATAGAGATACCTGCAATAATAGCAATAATTACAACAATAATCACAATAACTAAAATTCCGCCACCAATCAATGCTGCAATCAAACAACCTTTGCCTTTTTTCTTCTGAGGCTGCGGTGCGGCATTGTAATTATAAGACGCATTCGTCTGCTGTGCATTATATGTATTCTGAGCACCATATGAATTCTGTGCACCATAACCACTCTGTGTACCTGTTCCATATCCCTGACTTGCACCATAGGCCATTCCTGCCGTAGCGCCTGTAGCTGCACTATCCGGCTGTGAATACATCGATTGATATGTATTCTGTGAAGGCTGTGGGTACATCGACTGACTTGCATCCTGTGAAGGCTGTGAATACATTGACTGGCTTGCATTCTGAGTAGGCTGTGAGTACATCGACTGGCTTGCATCCTGTGAAGGCTGTGTATACATTGACTGTCCCACGCTCTGTGCAGGTTCTGTATACATAGACTGGCTTGTATTCTGTGCAGGTTCAACAACAGGTGTTGCCACCGGTGTTTCTGCCTCTGCCATCGTTGTTACAACTGCTTCTGCCGGAATTTTATATCCGCAATTGGTACAAAAAACTGCACCATCTTCTAATTTCGTTCCACATTCAGTACAAAACAATTTCTTATCCTCCTCGTAACTTGTATCCTCTTTTACACGTGTCTCTAGGTAATCATATTACCACATAATAAATAATAACACGATTTCATAAAAGTAATCAAGTATAAATACAAAAAACACCCTTATAAAAGGGTGTTTTAAGAGCTGCTAACGGGAATCGGATTTTACAAAATTTGTTTATTTTTAAAGTACTATACAATTTTTTAGAAAGGAAAAAATGCAAGTCCAGATTTTTTTATTGATAAAAAGTCGCTAATTTCGTCAATTAGTGGCTTTTTTTTTTTATGATTGATTATGTAACAAGTCGATATAACGTAAAAAAGTAGATAAGGAGATTGATTATTATGTTACTTAAAATTGTTGAAGGTATTCAGGAAATCAAGAAAGACGGTAAGACTTTTTATATTCTTCATACTGTTACTGTAGATAATATCGTCCGTGATGGTTTTGTCGGTAAACAGTGTGAAAATATTTTTGTCTATGATGCTCATTTTTTAACTGATGTAAAAGTCGGTTCTAAAATTAGAGTATATTATGACAACGTTGGTGGTAAGGCTTACTTGTGCGGTATTGAGATTTGTAAATAATGCTTTTATCCTCTCCACTTATGGAATTAGAATCTCCTGACGTTAGTTCAGAACAGTCTGAGCTTGAGGTTAATTCTTCGGAAGAAGTTGATACTTCGGAAGAGGTTGATATTCCTTCCGAAGAGCTCACGTCAGATTCAGAAGTTAATGAAGTTACCGAAACCACCACGGAAATAATATATGAGACTTCTTATTCTTCTAGTGATTTAGTTGGAATCGAATCTTGTTTGCAAGTTATTGTTTGTTTGCTTTTTTTTATTGTTATCTTTATCGTCTGTAAGATTTGCAGGTCGATTTTAGATATATTAGGTTTTTAAAAATAAAATAAGGAGGTATTCGTCATGGAAGGTACTGCTACTGGTTTAGCTTCTGTTGTTACAGAGGAAATGCTCTCCGGAGTACTTGATGAGGTTGTTAATTTACTTCCCATCGCTATCCCTGTTGTAATTGGCTTTATTGCGTTACGTAAGGGTATTTCGTTTCTTGTTGGCATCTTGCGTAGTGCTTAATATATCAGTGTGTCTGGTGTCTTATGCAGTGCGTAAGAGGGTGAGTGGTCGGCTTATATGTTGACCACTCATTTTTTTTATTTTGGAGGTTTTTATGAAAAAAACATTTAAATATATACCGATTATTCTATCGCTCGTTTTATGTTTTTTGATATTGTTTGATTCTTCAGTCAGTGCGGTGAATTATGCTGAACTTTATACTCCCAATCGTGCCATTTATACTTCTACAACTATTTGCTTAAATTCTGCTTTGCAGTCTTATCGTGATAATACCGGTTATACTGGACAGCTATACTATATAGCTTCTTCTTATGTTGACAAGTATCAAGAAGATTACTGTCGTGCACGTATTTATATTTCTGACAGTCCATTTGAATTGAAAGGAGTTGACGATTCTCAATTTTTTGTTAGTTCAAGTGGTGATGTTCGGCAGAGAATAGTTTTATGCAGTAATGGTACGAGTGCTTCTTTTTCTGCTTATGATGATGGTTCTCAAGTAAGCGGTACTAGTATTTCTATTTCCTCTGGTGAAGATTCTAGATTTATTTGTTCTTCTCATACTGTTACTGATGCTGAGGGAAATATTTATCTACTTGGGATTGAAGATTCATCTGTTGATGATTCTGGATTTACTCCAAATAATGATTTTGGTGCGCTTGATGCTATGTTCGAGGGATTAGATGCTGGTGTACAAGCAGAAACTTTGACTGATACGGATTCTACATCTAATTCAAATGTTTTTTTGCGCATTTTTCAATCTATGACGGGTATTCAATCAAATATTGGTAAATTGGTCAATTCGATTGCTTTTCATATTAGTGAAATTAGTTCTAATTTGGATAGTTATATGAATGATATCGTTCAAAATGGATTTAATGGTGTAAATGGACTTCTGGAAGATATTTTGGCAGCTATTAAGGATATAGCAGTTGCCGCACTTCCGGAGAATCTAGTTACAATGATTGACCAGCTCTATGAATCCGGTTTGGATGCAGATGGTAATTTTGGGGTTGATACTATGCTTGGTTATTGGTTTGTTCCTGATCCTGATTCTATGCATGATATGTTTAGTGAAGCTATTAATTCAAGTAGTGAATTTGCAGAGATATTAGATTTTGCGGAATGGTTTAAGCAGCATCTGGTTGATTTGGAACCTGTTGCTCCGATGTTTACTATTCAGCCCGGTGAATATGGTTTTATAACGATTAAGAATGAAATTAGGATTAGCTTTGAGTGGTTTGAGGTGTGGAAGCCTTACACTGATCCATTGATAGCTGCATTTTTATATATTACATATTTTTGGCATCTGTTTATGTCTATTCCCGGTATTTTGAATGGTACAGCTGCAACTACTTATGCTGCTACTCATATGCAGGAACCTAATGTTCCTTTGGTATCTAATTGGCAGAATGGTGTTTTTAGGAAGTAGGTGATTAGATGATATTTGTTTGGATACTTCGGTCGATAATTGAGTTTTCGATTGCTTTAAATGCTGATTTGTTTGAAGCTTTGGATTTGTCTGTGTGGATTGATAATTTGCAGACTTTATCTTTGTATTTTTTTGATATTTTGAAGTATGTGTTTTATTTTTTACCGGTTCCGTATCTGATGCCTTTGTTGACTGTGATTTTTATGATCCTTTTTCTTAGAATCAGTATTGCCCTGGTTCGTACATTGTTGCCTTTCTGGTAAAATATGCAGCCTTGAATGGTTGACCGCGCGTTGGGTGCCCGGTGGGCACACGCGCGGCTTATTCAGGGCATATGGAGGTTTAAATGATTAATTCTTTTATTTCTTTGTTTTTTAAATTGTTGAGTTTTTTTAAATGGCCTTTAATCGTTATTGTTTGCATTGTTTTGTTTTTTTGGATTCTTATTCGAATATTTTTACTTGTTGAAATGAAAAAGACCGGTATGAAGCCTAAAAAAGCTAAGCACAGTCATAAGAAGGTAAAAACTCCGGTATTAAAAAGAATATTTTATCAATTTCCTAAAATTATGGCTCATGATATTTTAACTCGTGAACCAGATGCTTTTCCATATCAGGGTATTTATATTTTTGAAGGTGACCAAGGGGATGGAAAATCTATTGCGTTGGTTGAGATGACGCGTCGGATGCAGCTTGAATATCCGGATGTTAAGTGTGTTACTAATTTTGATTATTCGTATGAGGATGAACAATTAACTCATTGGTCGCAGCTGATTGATTTTAGTAACGGTATTTATGGTGTTATTTGTAATATTGATGAGATTCAGAACTGGCTTTCTTGTCAAGATAGTAAAAATTTTCCTCCTGAAATGTTGGAAACTGTTACCCAGAATCGTAAAAACCGTAGATTTATTGGTGGTACTTGTCAGCGTTATTATATGATGGCCAAGCATATGAGAACGCAATGTCGAGAAGTTCGTTCTTGTAAAACTTTTTTCAATTGTGTTACTTTTGTGTGTCGTAAAAAACCTATTTATGATAGTGAAGGTTGTATTAAAACTTATCGTTTTTTAGGTATGTATTGGTTTGTTCATACTGTAGAACTTCGTGAATCTTATGATACATATAAACAGATTAAGCGTTTGGTTGAGTCTGGTATTACACCAAAAAATGAACGCTACAATCGAGTTGATGTCAATTCTAATGATATGATGAAGCGTTTTATGGAGGGTTAAATGAAGAAATATTTAGGTTATGCATTAATGATCCTTTCGATTATTTATTTGATTATCCGCATTGTTCGTAATTTGGGGGTGATGTTATAGGCTGGCAAGAAATTATGATCATAATTATTTACCTGATTGTTATTAGTCCTTTACCGGACAATTTGCTCCGGCAATATGATTCTATGAATTTTGTATTTGAGTTCCAAAATAAGCAAAGAAAGGAATTGAAAAATGAGTTTAGTTGTTGAGAAGCTCCTCCAGGAAATGATGGATAATAAGAATTGTATGTGTGATTGCCGGGAATATAAAGAGATTGCTTCCACCGGAAGAATAACAAAGAAATGTCAGAGTTGTTTTGATTATCCTGGTATGTTTAAAAATGCTGTAAAGAAAATTGAAGAAGAAATTGTATTGAAAAATTAAAGAGAGCTGCGCGCTCTCTTTTTTATTGGTATGGATATATGTATTTGTTAATATCAATTCTATCTTGTTCCGGTATTGGTTGCTTTGGTTCCGGTGCTTTCGGTGTTGTGTTGATTTTGATTTGCTCAATATCATCTGCAACTTCGATTGCAAAACCTATTCCCATCGCAGCCATGAACGTAAGTAACACTCCTCCTATGAGACCTAAAAGTCCGGTTATGACTCCTGCGACCATTGCAACCGTTTCCAGATTTGGATCCTGTAATGTGATTGCGATAATTTCCACAAATGAATAACCTGTTATTCCGCATACTATGGCAAAAAGTAAAGAAAATATACAACCAACTGTGATTATTGTATATAACAAGAATTTATAAGCTTTCTTCCACATTTCTATAACCTCCCTACACACCACATTATATTAACACGCTGCCATTACGTCAACTCTAGGGTTATGTCCCCTCAGGAAGCGGATTTTCTTCTTGGTTGTTGCGACTGTGATTCCCCCGGTACGCACTTCCACGCAACACTAAGAAGAAAAACGCACCGCGGAAGGGGTTCAGGGGACATCGCGCAGGTCCCCTGCCTCTTGCTATAATGACGTAAATTGTGCCAAAAAGTTACGCTGCAGTCACGGATGAGCGATTAGATTAAAAGAAAAAGGCCGGCTATGCCGGCCTTGAGAAGTGGGGGCTAGTATTACCCCCCACTTCTTCACGTTCACAAAAATATGGTTAAATCCTTTAAAAATCGGGCTTTTAATTTGTGAATAACTTCTTCACAAGAAAAAATCAACTTATTCACAAATCGGCTTTATCTTTGCTGTGCTGCTTAATTTTATAATACATTTTCTCGATTAGATCCCACTCTTCTTCAGACATAGTTGCCAGAACGTAAAGTGCATTTCTCTGGAACTCGCTTTTGGATTCCATAACTTCATCAATCTTTTTTTTCATTTGTTCGATTTCGGTCATTTCTTTAAAAATAGGGCCTTTTCCAGTTTCTAACCATTCCTGATTTATGTTGTATTCATCACAAACCAGTTTTATAAATTTTTTTGAGATTGGTTTCTTACCATTTTCGTAAATTGAAATAATGTCATTTTTTCTTCCTACTCTATTTGCAAATTCTTCTTGGCTTAGTAATAGGATTTCTTCTCTTAAATATTTAAGACGTTTATTCACGTTTTCACCTCCTTATTTGGTATTTTAACGATTTTTTCGTTAAAAGTCAAACTTTTTTATTGACAAATGACGATAATATCGTTATATTAGTATTAAGCATTACGATTTTATCGTATTGCTCCAGGATTAAATGAAGTGGCCGCGACTGAATAAGAGATGCTAAACCCAGACAGGAACAATTGAGAGGCGGTTCCTGCGGTAGTTTAATTCTGGAATAACCGGCTGGTGGCACTTCTATACGTACGTTAGAAGAATCATTGGAAGCTGCAGATAACCATTGATTGCCAGCCGGAAATAAGGAGGGAGATATGGCTAGAATATTGTTTAAAAAAAATGAGTTTATAAAAGCACCTTGCTATATGTGTGATTCTGCTCGTATAAGTGGTGATTTGTGTGATGGTTTTGATTTTTCTGCGATTAACGTTGGCAATACGCATTCTTTGTCTAAGAGGTTTATGATTTGTTCTGGTAATAATCAGCCGGTGCATCTTGAATTTGAAATTTTTGATGATGAGTTTTCGAGATGGGTTTCATTGGGCACGTATTATCCTCAATATTGTCCAAATTGTGGTCGTAAATTAACAGAATATTTTGTTGAAGACCGTGGAGTTGCTGCTTATGAAAGAGTTGATTTGTAGAAAGGAGAAAGTTGTTTTGGAAGAGATTATTTTTAATTTTTTATTAGCTGTTTTTGGTGCAATAATTGGTACTATTCTAGCGAAATTGCTTTTTGAGTGAAGGAGATATTTATGGAAGCTAGTATGACTGAATTGTTGGAAGAATGTTCTGATTTTATTTTAAGATTTTTGCCTTTTGTTATTGCTGCAGGTGTTTTTCCGCCTATTATTAAATTTCTTCTCGGTTGTCTTGATTATGGTTCCTCTAGTGTTGATATTGATATTTTTACCAAGCCGGATATTGAGGAAGTAAAGGAACCTGAGAAACCTAAAGAAGTAATTATTAAGCCGATTATAATGCAACCGGTTACTAAAGCCAAGGAAGTTCCTAAGTTTTGTCCTTATTGTGCCGGTATTCCGGATAATGATGAGCGTTGTTCGTATTGTGGAATTAAGTTTTAGGAAGGAGATAAAAAAAGGAGAATTTTTATGATTAAAGCTATGAGTTTAGGATTTTTATTAGATTTTATTTATGAAGATAAAATTAGTATTTATCGGGATGTTACCGGGCCTGATTCAGAATCAGATGAATTTGAAGTATTATATTCAGGTTCGCCTCGGCTTGTTCCTGGTGGTTTGCGTCTTTGTAGAGTTTGTACCGTTGGTGTACTTTATGGGCGTATCGATATTGAGGTGAAATAATTTTATGGAAGCATTAATTATTGAAATTATTTCTGTTTTTGTTGTTCTTATTATTTTCGGTTTTTCTGCTATTATTTTTTCTCGCTTTGTTCCTTGGTATTGGGATTATATGCATGGTATGACTGAAAGAAATTTTATTATGTATTTGTTCAAAGGTAGGTATTAATTTATGGATAATATTTATTTATTAAGTGAAGAAGATCGAGAAGTGCTTCTACAGGAACTATGTGATAATTGTCACCATTGTTATGAAGGTTTGTCCGAAGAAGAATTTGAATCTTGTTGCCAGAACTGCAAGCCGGTGCAAATTATTCGTGATTTGCTTTTTACGGATAATGAGATGGTTCGTATTACTTATATGGCCTGTGAGTATCAGCGGATATTTGATATTGCTTTGAAGGAAGGTGGTGATTCTGATGATTGAATTAAGAGAATTTTTAACTTTTATGTATCCTTGTAGACTTGAAATTTTTGATTGTGGTCTTTTCTCAGATTCTTATTATGATAATGATCATAATAATGATTCAATTATATTTTATGGTGATTTTGATTCGATTCCTCATAATCTTTTATCTCGTTTTGTTATACGATTTACTGTATCTGATGAGTATGTAAATTGTCTTTATATTGAATTGGCGGAAGAAGGTGAAAAAGATGAATAAGGATGTTGATATTGCCAGATTGTCAAGAGTGTCTAAATATAATCACTTGATAGAAATGCTTAATAATCTGGATGAGGAAGAAATGCATATTATGATTATGATCATAAATACAATCCAGATGGAAAAAAATCTTGTATGTGGACGTGATTAATTATGGCAAAAGATTCTGTTGCTTCCTGGTTCTTGGTATTTAATAACCCGGAAGAATATATTACATATAAAACAGATTCTTCCGGGGAATATATTCGTGATGTGAATAATGATAGAATTATTGAAAAAAGTGAGCCCAGTGAATACGCTGGGCTTTCTCCGGAAGAAATATGTGATAAGGTTTTGGATACTTGGGTATCTGATTCTCCTGATACAAAAACCGGTGCTTGTGCTTATTGTATTTCTGCCAAAGGATTGAAGCATTTACATATAGTGCTTGAGGACAATAAGACTTTTCGTTTTTCTGCTGTTAAAAAGCTCTTTCCACGCGCGCATATAGCCCCTACAGCCGGTAATAAGACTGAAGCTGAGGATTATATCAATAAACGTGGAAAATGGCAGGAAAAGGGCGAAATCGTTGTTTGTATTAGGTATTATGGTGAAATTAGAGGTAAGCAAGGCCAGCGAACTGACCTTGTAACCATTGAGAAGCTGCTTGATGATGGTGTTCATCCAAATAATATTCTTCTTCAAAATTTAAAGAATGAAAAGTTTGAGACTATTATTAAGCAGCATTATTTTCGCAAAAAATTAAAGGCTGCACCGGTTGAACGTGTTGTTAATGTTTATTGGCATGTTGGAGCTACCGGTTCCGGTAAAACTCATGTGCTGCATAAACTGAATGAAAAATATCCGGATAACGTGTATAAAGTGTCTGATTATGAATCCGGGTACCTGGATGATTATTTAGGGGAATATGTTCTATTTCTGGATGAATTTCGTGGGCAGATTCGTTTCAGTACGTTTTTGACCATGTTACATGGTTATACTTCCAGATTTCACGCTCGTTATAAAAATATTGTTGGATTGTGGGAAGAGGTTCATATTACTTCCGTATTTGCACCTGAACAGCTTTATCATAAGATGGTTCAAAATGGTGACCAGAAGATAGATACTTTTGAACAGTTACAACGTAGAATTACCGGTGTATTTTATCATTATAAATCTAAGGTTGATAATTCTTTTAATATTTTTTATTGTCCTATGTCGGAATATATTTGTTATGACAAGCTTGTATGTGATGCTTTACATCAGGATTGGAATGATGGATTTGCTTCTATCACTCCGGAACAGGAAGAACAAATTAAATTTTTATTTGGTTAGGTGGTGTTGTTTTGAATTTAGATCGTATTCAGGAAGAAGCATATAATACATATTTACAATATCAGGATTATTGTGATAATGTTGGAATTGGACTTGCATATGATTATGATATGTTAAAAAGTGAGATTCTAAGAAACCATAATCGTGTGATATCTTTTAATTCCAAGAAGATGTTATACACAACGTACATTGACAACAAAAGAAGGATATCCTGCAAAACGAAAGAAGGGCTGCAGGATAAAATTATAATGCACTATATTCAGAATTGTTCCGGATTATATTATTTTGGGAATGTATTTGAACGCGCTCTGCTCTTTAACCAGGAACACGATTATTTGGCACCCTCTTCTATTGACCGGTACCGGGTTGACTATATGAAGTATATTTTTCCTTCACCGATATTTGACCAGGATATTAGGGTTATAACCGAAGCTGATATGATTAAGTTTTTTTCCGGTATTATGGATGATAAACCTACTGCAAAGTGTGTGTCTAATATTAAGACTGTTATTCGTCTGGTATTTAGCTATGCGCGTGTTCAGGAAGGTCTTGAGTGTTTGCGTGTTAATACGGTATTTTCTAATATGCGTTTTCCACAGCGTGCATTTGCCACAAAGAAGACTACTGAAAATCGTGTATTTAAAGATGATCATATTTCTAAGGTCTTTGAATTTTTGAGAGATGATAATGAAATTGATTTGGGTATTAAACTTTGTTTTCATACCGGTGTTCGTGTTGGTGAATTGTCTGCGCTTAAGGCTGAAGATTTTTGTTTGGATAAGCGAGAGCTTCGCATCCAGCGCGCAGAGTCTGTTTCCGGATATGGAAAAAATCGTGTTTATACAGATACAGCTCCAAAGTGTTATAAGGAACGTGTTATTATTCTTTCTGATAAGGCTATTGAAATTGCCCGGATATTATTATTGGCTACTCCTACCGGCTTTTTGTTTCCTGATCAGGATGGTCATAAGCATTCGCACCGGTTTAATGACCGCCTGCGTCGCTTATGTAAGAAGATTGATATTCCGGTATTCAGCATGCACGATATCCGGAGAACCTTTGCCAGCAAAATGATTGATGCCGGTTGTACCGAAAAATTCGTTCAGGACCAGATGGGCCATAGTGACATTAGAACAACCAGACAATATTATTATTATTCAACGCAGCATGTTAACGATTATATTCGTATGGCCAATATGTCTGCAATATAAAAGAGAGCCCTGCCAGGCTCTCTTTTATTGTGAGATTCTAATTGTAAAATATGTGACGTTTCCCGTCAGTTCCATATTTTTACTAAGCTGCTAACGGGAATCGGACCCGTGACCTCCGCACTACCAATGCGACGCTCTACCGACTGAGCCATAGCAGCAAGTGATTGTGTCACCGAAAGCTATATTACCACATACAATTTTACTTTGTCAACGATAAAAAATGAAAAGGACCCACTTTGCATAAACTTACCAAAGCAGGCCCCAAAAATTACAATAAATGCGCTCTTATTTCGTCTCCGCTTAAATGTGTTAAATATGCAGGTGCGATATCAAACACAGTCTTGCAACCTGACATTCCCTCTCTCTGCATCTTTACTGCCGCTCTTGCATAAGCCGCAATAACAGATGCCGTGAATTCAGGATTAGAGTCTAATTTCAAGCTGTACTCAATTACATGATTATTCTCTAAATCCCAGCCTGTCTTGCCTGTACGGAATACAAAACCACCATGAGGAATTCCTGCGTGGTCTCTCTGTAATTCTTCCTCTGTAATAAAATGAACAATTGTATCATAATCCGCAAAGTAGTTAGGCATATTCTTAATCTCTGCCTCAATACGCGCCTTATCAGCACCTTCTTCCGCTACAACAAAACATTCTCTTAAGTGTTTCTGTCTTGTAGTAAGTTCAGGGTTCTCGCCGTTTCTTACCGCTTCCAAGGCTGCTTCTACGGGGATAGTGTACTGCTTACCATTCTTTACGCCTTCCACACGTCTGATGGCATCGGAATGTCCCTGGCTCACGCCCTTGCCCCAGAACGTATAATCATTACCGGTAGGAAGAACCGCATTTGCATACAAACGGTTCAACGAAAACATTCCCGGGTCCCAACCACAGGAAATAATTGCAACATTGCCGCCTTCCTTGGCGCTTTTATCTACATTGGCAAAATGCTCAGGAATTCTTGCGTGGGTATCAAAGCTGTCCACCACGGTAAAATACTTCGCATATTCTTTGGTCTGTTCCGGTAAATCCGTAGCACTTCCGCCGCAAAGAATCAAAACATCGATTTCGTCCTTTTTGCTGATGGCGTCATCTACGTGATACACGTTTACTCCTTCCGTAAGGATTTTTACATCTGCAGGATTTCTACGGGTAAAAACAGCCTTCAATTCCATATCAGGATTGTTTTTTACCGCGCATTCAATTCCTTTACCCAAATTACCATAGCCTAAAATTCCTACTCTAATCATTGTTTTGCCTCCTATGACATTTTTATAGAGTTTACTTAAAGGAGTATCCCCTCTAAGCATTTATGTGTTATACAAACTATTTTGTATAAACATTCTGTACCGGTTACTGCCCCCCCAAATTAACGATTCATGTATTTCTTTAATTTCGCACGAATACGTTGCAATGCATTATCCGTTGCCTTCTCGTCCCTGCCAAGAACTTTGGCGATTTCCACATATCCCATACCCGTGATATGTAATTCCAAAACCTGGGTTTCAAAGGGACTTAACTCATCTTCGATATATTTTTGCAGTTGCTCCATATTTTCCTGGCCGATGAGAATTTCCTCCGGATTGGATGCTTCACCGTCCGCCATCAGTTCCATTCCGTTATAAAATCCGCCTTCCGAACCTTCTCCGTCGCGCCCGTTATCCGTCCCGTAAATAGACGTATAAAAGTTCAACGGTGAATGCTTTTTACGGCCCGACCTCTGCACTGCAGAATAGATATTTCTGGACACACAAAGTTGCGCAAAGGTAAAAAAGGATGCATCCCGTCCCGAATCATAATCTCTGACCGCCTTAAAAAGACCAATCATACCTTCCTGGATTAAGTCCTGGGTATCTCCGCCCAGAATATACATAGACTTTGCCTTGCTTCGCACCAGATTTTTGTACTTGTCCATCAGATACTCCATAATCTGATCTTCACCCTCGCGAAGACGCTCTATGAGTTCCTCGTCGGTACAATTTTCATATCGTTCTGTCATAGTATCTTATCTCCCTACATCTTGCATACGATACTCTATATTCTCATTACAAACGGATACAATACCCAAACCGGCTTTACTGCAATCTCTGTCTTACGATTTCATAAGCCAAAACGCCTGCTGCCACCGAAGCATTTAACGAATCAATTTGCCCCTTCATAGGAATGGATGCAATCAAATCACACTTTTCTTTTACAAGTCTTCCTACGCCTTCGCCCTCGCTACCGATTACCAAACCGATAGGGCCTTTTAAATTCAAATCATACATTATAGTGCCATCCATATCGGCACATACAAACCAAAGGCCTTCTTTCTTCAAATCCTCAATGGTTTTGGCAAGGTTTGTTACCTTAGCTACCGGAAGGTAATTCAACGCGCCTGCTGAAGTTCTTGCCACGGTTGCGGTCAAACCTACCGCTCTGTTCTTCGGGATAATTACACCATGAGCTCCCGCCAAATGTGCGGTACGAATCATAGCACCTAAATTATGGGGGTCTTCAATGTTGTCAAGCAAAAAGATAAAAGGGTCTTCGCCCTTGTCTTTGGCTGACTGCATAATATCTTCCACCTCTGCATAATCATATGCTGCCGCATAGGCAATTACGCCCTGATGTTTTCCGGTTTCCGACATCTGGTCCAAACGTTCCTTATTTACATAACGTATAACCGTATCCTGCTTTTTCGCCTCTCTTTTGATGCTTAAAACAGGGCCGTCCTGACAACCGTCCAACACAAACAACTTATCTATACATTTGCCGGAACGGAAGGCTTCCATTACGGCATTTCTGCCCTCTATTGTAAATTCATGATATCCCATTTGTTACCTGCTTTCTGTTCTTCCCAATCCGGAGAATCCAAGTTTCCTGTTTCCCCGGAATTATATAGTGGTCGCCACTTACATTTGCACCATAAAAGTTTAAACATTTACCTGGGTAAAACCAGTTTAATCAACTCAAGAATCCGTTCTTCTTCACCCTTCAGATAAAGATAACCAATTAAAGCTTCAAAACCTGTAGCTTTATGGTACTGCCCTATCCCTGCATTCTTGGCATGGGATGCGGTCTTTGCATTGCGACCTCTTTTATAAATGTCCAACTCTTCTTCCGTCAGATGCTCTTTTAGCGCTTCGGCCATCTGCGCCTGGGTCTCTGCTTTTACCAGATTGCTTTTATCTTTATGTAAACCATTTACGTTGCGATTTCCTTCTCCCACAAGGATACTGCGAATCACAAGGTCGTACACGCAATCCCCGATAAAAGCCAGAGTCAGCGGGGAATAGGTTCTGATATCCACTTCCCCAAGCCCGAATTCTTCTTTAATTTTATCCAAAAAGAGTTTCTCGTTATGCACGTTTCCACTTAACTCCTTCTCTTGTATCTTCCAAAACAATACCCATTTCCAGAAGTTGCCCGCGGATTTCGTCTGCCTTGGCAAAATCCTTAGCCTTTCTTGCTGCCTGACGGTCTGCAATCATCTGCTCGATTTCTGCATCCAAGATTTCTGCCTTCTTCTCGGTAATGATACCGCAAACATCTGTCATTGTCTTAAAGAATGCATTTACAGCCTCTAAATATGCCTTACTGCTGTTCTCATCTGTATTGGTATTCATAAACTTCACCAATTCAAAAATTGCAGAAATAGCATCGGCGGTATTGAAGTCATCCTCCATGGCAGCTTCATACTTATCCATCAAAGACTTAGCAGTTGCAAGCAATTCCTTCTCGCCATCACTCATAGTTTCGCCTGAGGCATTTGCAAGCAAACCCTGCATTCTTTCTGCTGCATTTAAAATACGCTCCAGAGAGTTTTTAGCCGCTTCCATAAGGTCTGCACTGAAGTTTAACTGGCTTCTGTAATGTGCGGAAAGCATAAAGAAACGAAGTACCTGTAAATCGTATTTTTCCGCAATATCACGTACGGTAAAGAAGTTACCCAAAGACTTACTCATCTTCTTATTGTCAATATTTAAGAATGCATTGTGCATCCAGTAACGTGCAAAAGTCTTGCCGTTTGCAGCTTCACTCTGTGCAATTTCATTTTCGTGATGGGGGAATACCAAATCTTCTCCGCCTGCGTGGATATCGATTTCTTCGCCCAGGTATTTCTTACTCATAACAGAACATTCAATGTGCCAGCCGGGACGACCGTTGCACCAGGGCGAGCACCAGAACGGTTCTCCTTCTTTTTTCGGCTTCCAAAGAACGAAATCCAGTGGATCTTCCTTCTGGTCTTCGCCTGTTACCAACAAGGATCTGTTTCCGCCCTGTAAATCATCCAAATTCTTATGAGATAACTTACCGTACTCCTTAAAACTTCTGGTCTTAAAATAAACCGTACCGTCACCGCCCACATAAGCGTGGTTCTTCTTAATCAAAGTACCGATCATCTCAAGCATACCGTCGATTTCTTCGGTTGCCTTGGGATGTGTAGTTGCTTCTTTTACATTCAAAGCCTTCATATCTTTTTTACATTCTTCAATGTAACGCTCGGAAATTACGGATGAATCTACGCCTTCTGCATTTGCAGCCTTGATAATTTTATCATCTACGTCTGTGAAGTTAGATACATAGTTTACTTCATAACCCTTGTATTCCATATAACGTCTTACGGTATCGAATACAATCATAGGACGTGCGTTACCGATATGAATCAGGTTGTATACGGTAGGACCGCACACATACATACGCACCTTACCCTCTTCGATGGGTACGAACTCTTCTTTTCTCTTCGTTAATGTGTTGTAAATCTTCATTTTTCTTCTCCTATTTTATGATAAACATTTGCGGTAACTTCGTCTAAAATACCACGTCTTTATTTTACGTTCTTCTTTAACTCCGCCATCTGTGCTTCCAAAGCCTCTAACTTCTCCAGAAGCTGTACATTGGCAGACTGCAGACGGTTAATATCTTCTTTAACTGGGTCAGGCAAATGTACCTGGTCCATGGTATCACGGGGAATTGCGATATTATCGCGTTTCACAATCCGGCCCGGAACACCTACTACGGTACAGTTGGGCGGCACTTCCTCAAGCACCACGCTTCCGGCACCGATTTTGGAATTCTCACCTACCGTAAAAGAGCCTAAAACCTTGGCGCCCGCACTAATCATTACATTATCGCAAATAGTCGGGTGTCGCTTGCCGTGCTCTTTACCGGTACCTCCTAACGTCACGCCCTGATAAAGTGTAACATTGTTGCCGATAATGGTGGTCTCGCCGATAATCACCCCATTACCGTGGTCGATAAAAAGACCTTCGCCAATGGTCGCACCGGGATGAATTTCGATACCGGTCCGTCTTGCCGCACGCTGCGAAATGTAACGGGCAAGAAAATACATTTTACGGTTATATAATTTATGCGCCAGTCTGTAATGAAGCATAACCTTAAAGCTGGGATACAGCAAAACCTCCATCGAATTATGGATTGCCGGGTCACGCTCTTTTACAATGGCTATTTCGTTTTTGATACGTTTGATGATGCCCATTGAATATTCTACTCCTTACAGGGACCTGTTTACAACTTTTCAATAATAAAATTTATCTTAAAAATCAAAAGAACCCGCCTCAAAAAGAGACGAGTTCATCGCTATTCCACTCTTAATGTCAAAGGCCTTGCCTTCTTCACACACGTATAACGTACGCCCCGGATACGGATACTTAAATTCCCCGCATCAGCTCCCGAATGCACTTCCGCCAAACTCATACATAAAAGCGGCTTTCAGCCGGTGACCGCTTCTCTCTGTTATCTTCCTTTGACGTACTCTCTTCGTTCACAGCCTTTGTCATATTCCTCTTATAAAATATGCGTTTTTTAATTTTTTGTCAATAAAAACCGTTATAAAAGTACTGTTTTTTTCTGCCAATTCAAAGCTTAAACGATTTCATTGATGAAAACTTTCTTTAAAACCTGAATTTTCTCCAAACTCTCAAGAATTTCATCCTGCTCACGCGTTTCAGAAATTTCAAAAGAATCCCCGGCGCTTTTATATCCGAATACAAAAGCAGTCAAATCATCAATCGTGATTTGGCAGTCCGCAGCTTCCTGATTCCGCTTTTTGCAAACCAGCCTGCCCTTATCATTCGAATACAAATGATAAACTCCGCTGTTTACGGCAAGTATCGGATCCTTAAGTTCCATCATTAAATCAACCGCGCCATCACAACGCAATGACTGAAGCATTGCCTCAGGACGAAGGATTCTTGCCATAATCGCAGGCTTATACTCCTCCGAAGTAACCAATTGCCAGGATGCCAAATCCTCATCCAAAATCACTTCCTGCACACCGGGCTTATCCTGCTCGTGAACGTAGGCAAGAAGGCCTTTTAATTCACCATCTTTTTCAATCAGGAAAAGATTACCGTTCTGTGCCATCAATTCTTTCTTAAGAATTTTATAATATCCGGAACTGCGAAGCATATAACAGTCCGTATTCTGTTTTAACATCTGATTGGCAAACTCTGCTACCTTCACATAATCTGCCTCTTTTACGGCTTTCATCTGTAGCGTCCCCTTGTCTTTTACAACAAGATGAAACTCTGCGTTGTATTTTGCACCGGCATCCAGATATCTCGTTGGCAAAACACCCTCGTTTATTTTCCAAGCCGGTTTATCGTAAATGTATGTAAATTGAAATGGTGTATAATAAGCCGGATTTGCAGGCATCAAAAAAGTAAAAGGCTGGCCTTCCGCTCTCATAAACTGCAAAGCCTCTTTCATCATATCAGCCATAAGCCCCTGTCTGCGATATGCCTCTTTGGTCGCCACGCCTACAATGTAGCAGACTGACTCCATTCTGCCCGTCATATAGGGTGCCAAATGCAACATACTGACAATATCCTCACCGTCCATCCTTGTAAAAACCAGGTTACGCTCCGCTTTATTTTCGAAATAATACTCAGTAAAAGCCTTGCTGTCCTCTGCAAAAACCTGCTCCCACAAGGGACGGATACTATGAACTTCTTTCTCTGCCAGAAAACCTGAATTCATCGTTTCTCCTTTTATGTAAACCTATCTGCATATGCACTTGTCTTTGCTTATATGTTCCGTTAGTTTACATAATATCCAAATCTGTGTTAATGTTTGTTACATCCGCCACAACTTTCACAATTGCCATAGGTTACTCCCGGCATCTGTTCCGGTGTAGATAAAAGGCAAATCGCCTGGGAACTGATTCCTTCCTTACTTCCCGTAAAACCAAGACCTTCCTCGGTGGTAGCCTTCACATTCACCTGGGAAATATCAATTCCCAGCACCTCTGCAATATTGGCACGCATAGTATCAATATGCGGTCTCATTTTCGGTGCCTGCGCAATAATGGTTGCATCGATATTTTCGATAAAATACAAATTCTCATCCAGAATTTCTTTTACGCGGGCAAGTAACTTCATACTATCAGCACCCTTATATTCTTCCGCCGTATCCGGAAAATGTTTGCCAATATCGCCAAGGGCAGCCGCACCAAGCAAGGCATCCATAATAGCATGCACAAGCACATCTGCATCGGAATGTCCTAAAAGCCCTTTCTCGTGGGGGATTTTCACTCCGCCGATAATCAAATCTCTTCCTTCCACCAGACGGTGTACATCATAACCCATTCCTATTCTCATGGTCTTTCCTCCTGCTACAATCACTTTTATCTAATGCTTAATATTCAAATCTTTCGTTGTATCCTGCCTTCTAAACCTCTATCAGATCCCGAATCACTTCTCCCGCAATCATCAGTCCTGCTACCGAAGGCACAAAAGCCACGGAACCCGGGGTTGCGCGACGGCGGCTGTTTTGTGTTATGTTAACCACATTCCCATTGGTTGCCTCTTCACTAATCTCTTCGCTTTCATTTGCATTTCCCTGCACTACTTGCGGTTTGATTGCCTCTTCCTTAGAATACAACACCTTCAAATGTTTAATGCCACGTTGCTTTAATTCACGGCGCATCACCTTTGCCAAAGGACATACCGAAGTTTTATAAATGTCCGTAATTTCAAAAGCTCCGGGATTTAGTTTATTTCCCGCACCCATACAGCTGATAATGGGCACTCCCGCTTTCTGCGCCGCTTCCACCAAAGAAAGCTTGGCGGTTACGGTATCTACCGCATCCACCACGTAATCGTACCCGGTAAAATCAAACTCCCCTGCCGTATCCGGCAAATAAAAGCATCTGCGCTCCTCTATCACAATTTCAGGATTAATATCCAAGGCACGTTCTTTCATTACCTCAGTTTTATATCTTCCGATGGTTTTGGTTGTAGCAATAATCTGGCGGTTAATATTACTCTCCGCCACCGTATCATTGTCCACCAGTGTAAGCTTACCGATACCGCTTCGCACCAAAGCCTCTGCCGTATATCCGCCCACACCGCCGACACCAAACACTGCCACATGGGCACCTGCCAACTTATTCATCGCATCCGCACCGAGAAGCATTTCGGTACGACTGAATCTTTCACTCATTTATCTTCCTCTTTCTGCGCAAACATCGGCGTCGATAAATAACGGTCGCCCGAATCCGGCAACAACGCCACAATCATTTTACCCTTATTTTCTTCTCTGCCTGCCAAAATACCTGCCGCCTTTAATGCCGCACCGGAAGTAATTCCCACAAGCACGCCTTCCGTCACCGCAAAACGCTTTCCTTCCGCAAAAGCATCCTCATTCTCCACACAAATCACTTCATCATAAATTTCCGTATTCAAAAGTTCAGGCACAAAGTTTGCGCCGATGCCCTGCAACTGGTGCGCCCCTGCCTGTCCGCCTGATAAAAGTGGACTTCCTGCCGGTTCTACCGCAACAATTTTAATCGAAGGATTCTTAGACTTTAAATACTCGCCTACTCCGGTAATGGTTCCTCCCGTGCCTACACCTGCTACGAAAATATCCACTTTCCCTTCCGTCTGCTCCCAGATCTCGGGGCCTGTGGTTTTTCTGTGCGCAGCCGCATTTGCATGATTCTCAAACTGTCCGAGAATAACAGCACCGGGAATACTGTCTCTTAATTCCTCAGCCTTGGCGATGGCGCCTTTCATTCCCAGCGCACCTTCCGTCAATACAAGCTCTGCTCCGTACGCTCCCAGCAGATTTCTTCGCTCTATACTCATAGTATCCGGAAGCGTCAATATGGTTTTATACCCTTTAATTGCCGCCATGGAAGCCAAGCCAATGCCGGTGTTTCCGCTGGTCGGTTCAATAATGGTAGCGCCCGGTTTTAATATCCCTTTTTCCTCTGCATCTTCAATCATGGAAAGCGCCGCTCTATCCTTCGTACTTCCCGCCGGATTCAAATACTCCAACTTTGCAAGCAGGGTAACATCCTTCACACCTGCCGCCGCACCGTATCTGTCCGCCTTCATAAGCGGTGTATTTCCTACTAACTCAATTGCACTGTTAACAATATTTTTCATTCTGATATCTCCATACAATATTTTTCTACTACAGGCAATATGCGATTCTCCGGGCCTTTTCACATCCTTCGCATCTTACAGAATCCTTCCTCCGCCAAGCACCGTATCACCGTTATAAAAGACTACAGATTGCCCGGTGGTAATTCCTCGCTGGGGTTCTGTAAAAGTCACCCTCACCCTGCCGTTTTCCAGGCACTCAACTTCCGCATCGGCTTCTTTCTGCTTATACCGCGCTTTCGCCTTACAATATATAGCTTTCCCTTCTTCCGGCTTAATAATCCAGTTTACATCATCTGCTTCTAAAACAGAACTAAACAGCTCGTCGTTCCGGCACAACACCACTTCATTGGTATCCATCCGCTTCTCGTACACATACATCGGTTCCTGCAAAGCAAGTCCCAAACCTTTTCGCTGACCGATGGTATAGCGAATCATACCTTTATGACGTCCTAAAACTTTTCCTTCGCGGTTTACGAAATTACCTTCCTCAAAGGACTGTCCCGTGTAATCTTCAATGAAAGCCGCATAATCCCCATCGGGCACAAAACAAATGTCCTGGCTGTCTTTTTTCTTCGCATTTAACAAGCCTAAATTCTCTGCAATATCACGGATTTCGTCCTTGCTGTATTCGCCCAAAGGAAACTTACAATGCGCCAATTGCTCCTGGGTTAAGTTATATAAAACATAACTTTGGTCTTTGCTTTCGTCATGTCCTTTTTTTAATAAATAAAGCTTGCATTCTTCGTCATATTCCACACGTACATAATGCCCTGTTACTACGTAATCACAGCCTTCCTCGCGCATTTTATCCATCAGACGGCCAAACTTCATATAACGGTTGCATTCCACACAAGGATTGGGTGTTCCGCCTTCAATATAGGTGTTGATAAATCGACAGATTACCTCATCTTTAAAATCATTCCTATAGTCATAAGCATGGAAAGGAATGCCAAAATGCTTTGCCACAGCCTCCGCATCTTTTACGGCGCTACTACTTCCGCAAACTGCATCTTCGTCATACGCCCTATCTTCTGCATTCTCTATTTTTTCTGCCGTTTCGTCGGCATCTCCGTTATTCGGTTGTGCTTCATATAATCGCATAGTGGCACCCACACAATCGTAGCCGGCCTTTTGCATCAAATGCACCGCCACAGAAGAATCCACACCGCCACTCATGGCGATTAACGCTCTTTTTTTATCACTCATACGAACCCTCAGTTCTTATTCTTAACAGGCCGGATTATCATCCAACCATCGCCCGCATTAATAATTCATATAAAGCCTTCTGCCCATTTCCTCGCGCAACTTCGGATTTGCTGCAATTACCAATAAAAGAATCGCAATCGCAAGTAACAAAGGCGCACAACAAAGTGACCAAATCAAATACACTTTTCCCACAATATAAATATCCAGTAAAAACTCAATTAAAATAAGCAAAAAGCACACAAATAACAAACTAATACCGCCCGCGCGGAAATAGTTTCTTCTTTTTTTACGAAGGAAAATTACCATACACCACACATAAATTGAAGATAAAATGTGCAACGGCAGGAAAAACTCATAATACCAAATTTCACCGTCCGTCATTACGGCAATCATAAAGATATACAATGCCACCGCCACAAGGTCAATCATAGTTGCGATATAAGGCGATTTGAACTTCACCAACACAGGCAATACAAAACATACCAGCAACGCAAACGCACCGATACCATATAGCGACCAGCTGATACTAAAGGATATCAAAAAATCGCACAGTGTCTGCACCAAAACCCCGATTCCCACAATAGCAAGAATAATCTGCACCAGATATTTTACGTTGATGGTACGCCCGGGATATTCCTCAAAACGATGCGAATATGCTGCTTCCTTTTTATCTTCTCCCGTTTCGTTGGGATTTATAACCACTGTATTGCACAGCGGACATTTTTCTTCGGATGCGGCAAGTTTTACACCGCAATTTACGCAATATGACATAGTGTCACTCCTTTTATCAAATACATTGTTTTACGCAATGCCTGCATGGTTTACATAACTCCGCTTCCGTTATGACTGATTACTCTCAACTTCCACGGGAATCCCCATCTCAACAAGCTTCGTGTAGAAAAGTCTCTCAATCTCGGCTTCTTTGATTTTACGGGTAAAAGTAACCGACATAATATCGGCGTAACTTACTCCCATACAACTGGTTACACGACCGAAATTCCTGCCGGCCACCGCCTGCACACCCTTCACATAGGTTGACATCTTAGGCGGTAAAACCATATTTCCAAGGTTTGACATTGTACAGGTAGACTTAATCTCCCCGCCCATATAATTGCCAAGAATTACGAAGGGTTTCTTGATAAACATAGGAATCACCTTATATACCTTATACTGATAGCTTGCAATATTGCCCGCAATCAAGTTGTTTACGCGCTTCTCCGTAATATTTAACGCCATTCCATGCTTCACCTGTTCCACGATTTCCGCAAAGGAATAATGTCCCAACGCACGGTCCAAACCAATGTTAATATTGGCAAAAAAGTTACTAACGGTCTTTGACGGATAAAACTTACGCAAGTCCACAGGAATGTTGATTACAATAGGCATCTGACGGATTTTACGTTTCTTTTCCTTCTCCTGGATATCCTGAAAAACATCCATCAGAACTGCCGTCAAAAAAGCGGTTACGGTACAGTTGTACTCTTTTGCCTTCGCCTTCACAGCCTCCACCGGCATACGACCGGTTACAATATTCAAAAAGCCCTCCGCCTCTTTACTTCCCTTGGCTTGATAAGCCTTGGGACTCTTACGCTTAAAGCTCTGGCGCCTCGCCACCTTACTGTAGGCATCCTCATATTCTTCCGGATTTGGTTCCTCATCGGGATTCAGAATCCACCGGCTTTCTTCAATCTCATAGCCATATTTCTGACGAAGATATTCTGCTACCAACGTCATCATAAAAGTCATACCGCCGGTACCGTCTGCCAAAGCGTGAAAAACCTCCAGCGAAATTCTTTTACCGAAATAGCGGACACGGAACAGAAAGTGCTTATTTAACTTCCAACTCCTTCGCACCATAGGGTTTCGTACATCCTCTTCCACCACCGGCTTGTCCTTGGCAAGTTCCATATAATTCCAAAACAAACCATAACGGAGTTTCAGGGCAAAAGATGGAATTCTTTTTAAAACCACCTGTAACGCACAATCCAGTACCACAGGGTCTATTTCTTCTTCCAGTTCTACAGACAGACGAAAAATATGCGCAAATTTTTTGGTAGTAACCATAGTACAGAAATTCGCCGTATTGTCCGGTTTTAACCATTCCAAATGCTTGGTATTTTTTGAATGCATACTTTTCCTCCTGTCGTGATGATTTCTATGGTTTTGTTTGCGAATGTTTTAACGCCCATAGATAATAAAATTATACACAAAAACCTTTTTTACTACAATAGAAAAAAGGTACTTTCCTAATATAGGAAGTACCTTTATCAAATAGCGAGAGGGGGATTCGGGTCTACGCTTCGCTTCGGTCGGCGCTGAACAGACGTCCCCCGGACGTCTAGCGCCCTCTCCACCACTCCGCGGTGTCTCGGGTTCATATTCTTTCTGTACGACAAAAAAGAGAATCCAAATGGATTCTCTTTTTCGTCGTAGCGAGAGGGGGATTCGAACCCTCGACACCACGGGTATGAACCGTGTGCTCTAGCCAACTGAGCTATCTCGCCATATAGTAGTCGCAAAAAGTATGAGTGGGACCTACAGGGCTCGAACCTGTGACCCTCTGCTTGTAAGGCAGATGCTCTCCCAGCTGAGCTAAGATCCCATAGCCTTTTTGCGACTGCCTTATTAATATACAAAAAACACGTGAAAGTGTCAAGCACTTTTTTCAAAATATTTACATTTCTCAAGCGCAAATGCCATAATCCGTGCTTTTTTCACTTTTACATTCTTTCGGGTGCACTGAAACCAAGCACATCCATACAGCTTTCTGCCACATCTTTGGTAAGACTCAAGAGGGCAATCCAGCCTGCTTTTCTCTCCTCGTCTTCTTCGGAAAGAATCTTTGTTTCATGATAAAAGCTGTTAAAAGCATTGGCCAAATCATACAAATATGCACAAACCTTATGGGGTGCAATTTCCTCGTATGCGCTCTCCATCATACTGTTAAACAATACCAACTGCATCATTAAGTTCTTTTCGGAAGTATTGCTGTAATTCTTACAAGCCAAGCCCTCCAAAGAACCGCCATTCTCTGCATAACGCTTCAGAATAGACTTAATACGCACTACTGTGTAAAGCAAATAGGGGCCTGTATCGCCTTCAAAAGAAGTAAAGCGGTCAATATCAAAGACATAGTCCTTGCTTGCCTGATTTGACAAGTCTCCGTATTTTAAAGCTGATAATGCGATAACCTTAGATGTCTCTTCCGCCTCTGAACGTTCCATTTCACGGCCGGAAAGAATCTTTTTAAGCATTTCCTCATTAATGTCCGCAATTAAGTGTTCCAGACGCATAACGCCGCCCTGACGGGTTTTAAAAGCTTTTCCGTCCTTGCCGTTCATTGTACCGAATCCTAAAAACTTCAAAGAAGTATTCTCATCCACCAATTTGGTCTTTCTTGCACAACGGAATACCTGCTCGAAATACAAGTCCTGACGCTTATCTACAACATAAATAATCTCATCGGGATTGTACTCTCTCATACGCACCATAATGGTAGCAAGGTCTGTGGTATTATAAAGCGCCGCGCCGTCAGATTTCAGAATCATACAAGGCGGGATTTCTTTGGTATCGGTCTCTTCCTTAACATCTACGACCAAAGCACCTTCGCTCTCGTGGGCATAACCCTCCTTCTTCATATAATCCACCATTTCGGGGATTACATCATGAACATCGGATTCTCCTTTCCACAAATCAAATTCCACGGAAAGATTCTCATAGTTCTTCTTTAAGTCTGTTACAGACACATTTAAAATATGCTTCCAAAGGGCGCGATACCCTCTCACACCGTTCTGTAATTTAAAAGTATTCTGCATCGCTTCTTCTTTGTATGCAGGATCTTCTTTCGACTTACCGCTTGCGGTAGGATAAATTTCTTCCAATTCAGAAATGGTAAAAGGTGCCTCTGCAGGATATTCTCCTTCGAAACTTTCATCAAAATAAACCAAATCCGGCTGACGCAATTTTAACTCGGTAATGATAAGACCCATTTGCAATCCCCAATCGCCCAAATGGATATCGCCGGTTACATCATGTCCCATATATCTTGCAATTCGCTTGATACTCTCACCGATAACCGCAGAACGCAAATGTCCTACGTGAAGGGGTTTCGCTACGTTAGGTCCGCCGTAGTCAATCATAATCTTCTTGGGCTGTGCAGGTGCTTCCACACCAAACTTTGCTTCTGAAGCCATTTCATTTAAGTATTTCTGAATCATTTCACCGCTTACATTTAAATTCAAGAATCCGGGCGGTACTACCTCTGCTTTCTCAAACACTTCCGAATTTTTCAAAAATTCTGCCACATCATTGGCAATCATTACAGGGGCTTTTTTGTACTTCTTTGCACCTGCCATGGCACCGTTACACTGGTATTCACACAAGTCAGGTCTGTTGGAAATAGTTACTCTTCCCAACTCCTTCTCATAGCCGGCTTTCTCAAAAGCACTCCCCACTTCATTTGATAACAAGTCCAAAAACTTCTTCATTTCTAATTTATTCCTCCGTTTCCGCTCTCTGCGGTGTTTTACTTTTATAAAATAATCATTCGGCATTCTTCTGTTTCTGCAATTCCCGCTCTGCTTTGGAAAAAGCACAACCGCAATAATCCTGCCTGTATAAATCATACTTCTTTGACAACTCTATGCTTGTCTTATATCCGTTCTTCTTCTTAAAATCCGACACCAGATAAGATACATCATATTCCTCTGCCAAAGCAAGTCCCAATTCGTTTAAAACCGTCGCATTTTTCAAAGGGCTCACAGTCAAAGTGGTTGCAAAATAATCAAATCCCTGTGCCTTAGCAAGCGACGCAGTCGCCTCCAATCTTTGCCTGAAACACAACTTACAACGTTCTCCGCCTTCCGGGCATAGCTCATACCCTTTTACCAGTTCTAAGAAACTTTCCGGCTGATAATCACCCTCGATGATATCAATCTTATAACCGCTCTTTTCTTCATTCAGTGCTTCAATCAGGCGTTTCTGCTCTTCCACCCTTTTATAATACTCGGTATCTACAGTAATATTTGGATTAAAATAAAATACCGTCACCCTAAAATACTGTCGCAAATACGTTAGTACGTAACTGCTGCAGGGTGCACAACAACTGTGTAACAGTACCTTTTTCCCCTGCACACTGTCCTTGGCAAGTATTTTTTCAAGTTCTGACTGATAATTCATAATTATACTTCCTCAGGCTTATCATCCGGAACAACTTCTTCCAAAGTTTCAATTCTTTCTTCCGGAACAACTTCTTCCGAAACTTCCGGCTTTTCTTTCGCCTCATCTTCTTTACAAACCATACCCGTACGACAATATTTCTCAAGAAAATCGTCCATCGGAATCGGCTTGTCATAATAATATCCCTGTACCATGGTACAGCCAAGATCTCGTAATGTTTCAATCTGTTCCTTAGTCTCTACACCTTCACAGATAACCTTAATTTTCAAACCTTTCGCCATTTCAATAATCTTCTGCATAATAATGATGGAAGACTTGGACGCAACGGATTCACTTACGAATTCACGGTCAATTTTCAGAATGTCGAAAGGAATATCCCTTAAAATATTCAAAGACGAATAACCGGAACCAAAATCATCCATGGCAAGGTTTAATCCCAACTCTTTTAACTGTTTTACCACTTCAATCATTTTATTCTTTTCATCAAAGAATACGGTTTCCGTGATTTCAATTTCAAGGTTCTTTACATCAATATCGTATCTTGAAATAACCTTTTCTACATTCTTAACATAATCAGGGTTATTAATCAAAATACGTGACTGATTAATGGATATAGGCACTAATTTATATTTTTCATCCTGTTCCAAATCGCGAAGTCGTTTACATAACATCTCCAACATATGAAAATCCAATTTTTCAATAAAACCATTGGTTTCAAACAGCGGAATAAAATCCGACGGATAAATCATAGAACCGTCGTTTTTAATCCAACGTACCAAAGCCTCTGCACCAACAAGACAATCATTCTTAATGTCCCACTTAGGCTGCAAATATATTTTAAATTCATCATTGATAATTGCTGATTGCATCTGGGATTCAATGGCATCCACTTTTTTCATATTAGATACAATCTTCTCAGAATATGTAGCTTCCAAGACCTTTTCTTTACCGGTCATGGATTTTCTCGCCGCATTGGCGTGGTCAATCATAATATCAATATCATAGTCATCCTTACGTACCTGATAAATACCCATACGAAGTCTGATGGGATAACGGACATCATTTACTCTTGCGCATTCGCCAATTGCCTTAGTATACGCCTGGTAATTGTTTTTACGCTCGGCACTGTTAATTACCAGTGCAAGGAAATGATCAGAATTGATGCGTACACACAATTCGTTATCACTGTAAATACGCTTGAACTCCTGCACGCAGGCTTTCAATACGGCATCCGCTTTGGAATGTCCGTACGCTTCATTTATGTATCGGAAATTCAAAATATCAAATCGGTAAATCAGGAACGGAGTTTCTCTGTTCTGATTAATGATATCAGCAGCTTTTTTACGGAAATAGTTCAAGTTCCTGCCTCCGGTAACTTCATCCACGAAAGCCAAACGTTCCACATTCTTCTGGGCACTTCTTGCCTGGGACCATACAAAACCGATGGTACCTAACATAATAACCAAAATAATAACCCAAAGTAAGAAACTTCTGAACAACACAGGCTGTATCATATCAAAAAGAATGTCTTCATGATACACTACCGTAAGGAAACGATCTCTTGTTCCGCGGATTTCCTGATATGCCACAAAAACATTTCGTCCTTCATTAGACTTAATTTCAATAGTTCCTTCCGTTGCCGTCGATAATGAAGTCTGCATTCTGTTAATCTGCTTCTCGCTGTTTTCACTACCGTTACTGTATTCTTCCAAGCTTTCAAAAAAATAGTGATTTAATCCCATTTCACGTACGTAATTATCATCCGCAGTAACCATAACACCATCTTTGGTAATAATACTGCACACACCCAATTCGCTTAAATACGAAAAACATTCATCATCAAAAATGTCCTGATTCGGTCTTCGGCTCATTAACAGGCAAGGCTTATCATAGCCTTCCAACTGAAGCTGATAAACCCCTACCCAATAGGATAAATGCTCGCCTTTTACATTATGCCCTTCCTGGGTAATACAGATAAAATCATTGGTATATTCATAATTATGTATCACTGACAACTGTTCGTACGCACCGTCTGCCTCATGAATGCCGTTGGCATAATGTGTAATTCCATCCGGCGTTGCCAGATAAAATTCATAACCTTCGTATTCTTTCATACAGTCCCACATAATAGAGACCGGCCCTTTATTATCCTTGTTGTACAGAATTGCATCCGCACAAGCCTGCGTAACTTCTTTCTGTTCTTCCACTTCATTATTGATTACTTCCAAAGCCACCTGCATATGACCCAGTAACGCCTCTTCCGCATTCCGCTCATAAATTTTACCCACAGTGACCAAATGAATACAGCATGCCAACAGACATCCCGCAAGGATACCAAGACCGGTCATAAGAATTTTGGCAGTAACCGTATTTAATTTCCTATTCTGGCTCATCTTGTCTCCTCCTTCTGCGCATACTTATTGAAAGTATATCACATAAAAGAAAAGCAAACAACCATTTTACACGTTTCTTCAAGGATAAAAGGCATACCCGAAGTTTGTAGCAAAGTACGGATAAACATTGCATAAAACACAAAAAAATAGTATTATTAGACTTGACGATATTTTTACAAAAATCATTTGAAGAAAGGAACACACAAATGTCAACCGTTTCAAAAACTTCTGAAATTAAAAACACCATCCGTACCGCAATTCACGGAAAGGATGATATCATTGATGCCGTTATCTGCGCTCTGCTTGCGGGCGGCCATATTTTGCTGGAAGATATCCCCGGCGTAGGTAAAACCACTCTTGTTACTGCTTTGGCTAAAGTTCTGTCTTTGGATTACAAGCGTGTACAGTTTACTCCCGACGTTCTTCCCAGTGATTTGACCGGTTTTAATATGTACGACAAGAACACGGGCAATTTTACCTTCCACGAAGGTGCCGTATATGCCAATCTATTTCTTGCGGACGAAATTAACCGTACTTCACCCAAGACACAGTCCGCCCTTTTGGAAGTAATGGAAGAAGGACATGTTACCGTTGACGGTGTTACAAGAGATTTACCCACTCCTTTCTTTGTTATTGCTACACAGAATCCCATCGGTGCATCCGGCACCCAGAAATTACCGGATTCCCAATTGGACCGCTTTATGATTCGCCTTTCCATGGGATATCCCAATCACGAAAGCGCAATCAATATTTTAAAAGGCGACTCCCACAGCACCATTCGTCACATGGAAGCTGCCATCAATCGTGATAAACTCCTTGCATTCCAGCAGAAAGTTTCTGAAACCCATGTTTCGGACGGCTTATATGAATATGCGGTTTCTTTAACGGAAGCTACCCGTAATCCGGACCTTTTTGCTTTGGGATTAAGCCCCCGCGGCAGCATTGCCCTTATGAAAATGGCTAAGGCGCATGCCTTTTATAACGACCGCGATTACGTAGTTCCCGAAGATTTCCGCGACGTATTTGAATATGTAGCAAATCATCGTGTTATTTTATCTACCAAAGCCAAAGCAAGCGGTATTTCCGTAAGCGATGCTTTAAAACAGGCCTTTGAAAGCATTCCGCTTCCTAAGGCATAAGACGCGAATGCTAATGCGGATATGGTTTTCGTAAGCAAGAATCACACAAATCAAATCTTCTTTATTAGGAAGGGTAAAATATTGAAAAAGCACTGGTTTAGCATCATAGGATATATTTTGGGAATTCTAATCCTTTGGGCCTGCATTATGATTTTTGAGCAGCCCTTTCTTTTGATGCTTTTATTTCTTTTGATTATATTACCCGCTTTGAGTATTTGGTTCTTTCATCTCGCAATCTCTAAAGTAAAAGTGAATATTTACAGCGAAGTGGTCTCCGTCGAAAACGGAAACACGGTTCCCTTTGTTCTGGAATGTGAAAACAACTCATTTTTCCCGCTTTTTGCCTGTATTTTTGACTTTAAGCTTCAGAACTTTTATAAGCCGAATGACGTAATCCACAAACTTTCGCTTCCCCTTCTGCCACGGAAGAAAAACCGCATCCAAATACCGGTAGAAACCGCGATTTGCGGTATGCTTTCCCTGGAAGCAAAAGCATTGTATGTTTCGGATTACTTACATTTTATAACCAAAGAAATACCCCTGCCTTTGAAAGTGCAGGTTCCGGTTATGCCCGCAACAACGGACGTAACATTACCATCCACTGCTCCTGTTACCGATGGAATGGAGGAATTCACGGAATCCGACAACAAAGGCAATTTATCGTCAGATATTAAAGAAATCCGTGAGTATCGTCCCGGAGACCGTTTGCAACGAATCCATTGGAAACTGTCTGCTAAATTAGATGATCTTTTGGTAAAAGAAATGGCACACACCACTATTCTTTCACTTGTGGTGTTGCCCGAATGTGACAAAGAACGAATTCAGGATACAGCTATTGTACTTAGAAGCGTAATGGAACAGCTTTGGAAACGCGAAGAACGATATGAAGTTTGCCTCTACAATTCCGCAGCCTGCGAATTTTCTTATTTTTTGATAACCGAAGAAAGTCAAATCACAGAAACATTGATTCACTTTTTTTATATGCCCTTATATGAAGGAAATGATGTTGCAAAAGAAGCATATGTTGCCTCTGCCCAGAAGTCTGCAGTTATTTTACAAATTTGCGGTACTGAATTAAAGCGAATTGACAGCGAAATTGTTATTGGTTAACATAATGTCATCAGAATGTATCTTATAATACGCTAAAATAAAACAAATATCGATTGGAGTATGCTATGTTTCCTTTTCTCGAAAAAAGAAACAAAAATAAAGAACTGGCACAAACCGGCTTGTATGTTGGTACTGTTCACAATGAGGACGGTTTGAAACGTTTTGCTATCTGTCTGCTCCGCGGACTGATGGTTTTTTTGGCATGCTACGCTACTGTGGTCGGTCTCGTAGACGCATTTGATATTCCCTATAATGCTACAGTAGTCACTTTGTTTATACTGTTTATTTCGTTGTTTGCATCACTTTTATACATCCGTAAAATAGTATTTTATATCGGTTATTTCTTGCTACTGTTTGGTTTCACTTACGAATTAGCACGGTATTATCCATATGCCAACTCCGGTTTCCAAGCTATTACCAACATAATTTATGAAGAATATTCCGATTATTTCAAGTTGCTTTCCTTACGAGAAGCCCAGGAGCTTATCAGTAATCGATATTTAACGGTTACAATTGCAATGATTCTTGTAGGTGCCTTTCTTGCCATCCTTTTGAATGTAACCATTTCCGGTTATATGAATTTGTTTGAAACAATATTAATTACATTCCCATTCCTGGAAATTGCCTTTTACATTGAAAAAAGACCTCCTCTTTATTGTGTAATAATGCTGGTTTCCGTATATATCTGTGTTGGTATCCAACAGGCAAGTAGACATTTTAAAATGCAGGTAAAAGGCAAACATACGCCTGAATATATTCGGTTCCGAAGGAAGAAAACCACCACCTACACGTATCAAAGCAGTGCAAAAGGAACATTACAGACCTTGCTTTTCTCTCTTGCATTTGCCACGATTGTCGGTCTTGGATTTTATAGTTCCTATTATTCGGAAGTACCGGAACAACCTGCCAACGCAATCAAAAAAACAACCGACGAATATGTTAAAACCTTTGTGCAAAGCGGTTTTTCAGGCTTATTTGATCGTTATGATTCCACAGGTGGTTTGAATAACGGGCGCTTGGGGGGGGTCAGTTCCATCCGTCCGGACTTCGAAACAGATCTTACCGTAACCTTTGCGCCTTATTCCTATGATACGGTTTATTTGAAAAGTTTTACGGGCAGTTATTATTACGGAAATCTCTGGACCGAGCATACTTATTTAAACACTTATCCCGATGCCATTGACGCAGTTCCTGAAGAGGTGCTTGCCACATATCAAACTACCTCAAGCGAAAATCTGATATATATGGACAGGAAAACCATTGCATCCTACGATGCGCAATATACTCCCGCGACTTCTTCTTCCGGTAAAATGGAAATTGTATGTGTTGATACGGGGGACGAAATCTTTTTACCTTATTTTTCATCAGATGAAGACTGCTCCGTGAATGATTCAGATTCCGAAACTGTCTTGACCGTCAACTACGCCCCTTATCTGGGACATTATGATGAAAATATAGAAAATTTTGTTTTACCGGATTACTACGATGTATATATAAATCAGTTCTGCTTACAAATACCGGAAGAAATTCGTCCCACTTTGGAAAGCTATTGCGCAGAACAGGAATTCCCCGGAATTGTTTCCGGCGAATTTACTGACGTTCCTGTAGAACCGGAAGATGTAAATGCTTACCGCCTTGCAGTAGCACAGGCAATTTATGAACACTATGTTGCTGACTTTGACTACACTATGTCACCGGGAACTACTCCCTATCGTCAGGACTTTGTGGAATACTTTTTGACTTCTCAAAAACGTGGCGTATGTGCTCATTTTGCTGCTTCTGCCACAATGTTGTTACGTACCATGGGAATCCCCGCACGATATGTGGAAGGCTACTGCATTCCCTTATCTACTATGTCAGAAGGTCAGGGTGTAGATGCGAACTATGATGAATGGTATCAGGGTCCCACTCAAATTTCTGAAAAAGGTGTTTTAACAGTTAATGTGACTGATGCGCAGGCCCACGCCTGGGTAGAAATTTACTTGGAAGGATACGGTTTCGTTCCCTTTGAAATGACACCGCCCGACTTTATGGATGAAACACCTATTAATTTCGATTTCGGTGGAATTTTTGATAACTTATTTACAACACCGCTTCCGATGAATAATGTGATTGGCGAAGAATATAACCCTGAAGATTTTGAAAGAGATGATTTATCATTGTTGAACTTCTCTTTTAAAACCTCCGCAACACCTTTTATCATTATGGTATGCGTTGTTATCGGTCTTATCAGTCTATTCTTCTTAGGGCGTTATTTGTTGAAATTATACAAGAATCACCGACTGTTAAAAGAAGAGAAATATGCCGAATTGATATATCAGGATTATATGGACCTCTGCCGCAAGGCAAATTCAAAGAAATCCCTTGCTAATCCGAATCCATTACCGGATGAATTGTGTCAGCATATCAAAGATATTCTCGCACCGCTTGATATTACCGCAGAACAAAAGGAAGAAATGGAAGAACTCTTCCGCCTTCTTGAAAAATCGCTCTATGCGCCTGCTAAGATGACAGCTGAAGAATATCAGGAATTTAAAACAATTTTAAAGCAGGTTTATCAGTTGTTAAAAACCAAGCCTGCAAAAAATCAAACAACCAATTAAAAATTATTACAAATTTCTAATAAAGATTATGAATGCAATAAACAAATCCGAGTTATGGACTCCAAATTAACATTCATACAATAAAAAAGAGATGATGTACTTCACATCATCTCTTCTTTTATACTTTCAATATGTTTAATTATTTCATATGTTTAAACCGCATTTTTCAATCCGCAAATCTTTCGATTCACATATTTTACATTACATAAAATACTTCACACCGGATTCAAAAATCTTAAGATCCTGCTCACCGTAGATGTTGATTGGCACACCGTCGCCTCGACGTTCTGCATGAGCCATCTTACCAAAGCATCTGCCGTCAGGTGATGTAATACCTTCGATGGAAGCATAAGAACCGTTGATGTTGTATTCTTCATCCATACTTACATTGCCGTCAGGATCTGCATACTGAGTCGCAATCTGTCCGTTAGCAGCCAACTTCTCAATCCAAGCCTTAGGCGCTACAAAACGGCCTTCACCGTGGGAAGCAGGGCTTGTATAAGTCTTACCAACCTCTGCAAGCTGTAACCAGGGTGACTTATTGGAAACAACCTTGGTATAAGCCATCTTAGAGATGTGGCGGTTAATGGTGTTGAATGTCAATGTAGGTGAATCTTCTGTCTGGCCCACAATCTCACCGAAAGGTACAAGACCTAACTTAATGAGTGCCTGGAAACCGTTACAGATACCGAGTGCCAAACCATCTCTTTCGTTCAAAAGCTTCATAACAGCTTCTTTTAACGCTTCATTCTGGAACGCTGTTGCAAAGAACTTCGCACTACCATCAGGCTCATCACCTGCTGAGAAACCGCCGGGGAACATGATAATCTGTGCCTTAGCAATTTCTTTTACATACATATCAACAGATTCTCTAATATCGCTTGCGCTTAAGTTTCTAAAGATGCCTGTTGTTACAGTTGCTCCTGCACGCTCAAAAGCTGCTGTACTGTCGTATTCGCAGTTGGTTCCGGGCATTACCGGAATAAATACATGAGGTTTTGCAACCTTATTCTTGCAAATATAGATATCCTTTGCATTGTATTCGGGAATATCAATCTTAGTATCATCAAAAGTTACACGGCTGGGGAATACTTTCTCCAATTTAGACTTAAAGGAATCTAAAATTTCAGCATGTGAAATTACGGTTCCCTTGTAAGAGAAGTCACCTTCTGTTACAGTACCAACCAATGTATAGTCACAAGTAATCTTTGCTACGTTTTCGGGTGCAACTTCTACAACGATATTGCCCAATTCATTTGCGAATAATGCCGGTAATTCCAAAGAATCATCCATTGCAACGCCAAGTCCGTTACCAAAGGCCATTTTACTTACTGCAGGTACCAAACCATAAGCATCCAAAGCATATGCGGATTCAACAATTCCTGCCTGCATCATACCATGAATTGCATCATAAAGTGCCATAACCTTATCGTACTTGGGAACGTCATACTCATCCTTCTCAATAGAGAATTTTACAAGCTTGTTGCCTGCTTTCTTAAGTTCAGGTGTGATAACATCCTGTGACTTCGCAACATCTACTGCGAAAGATACCAATGTAGGAGGTACGTCGATATCCTGGAAAGTACCGGACATACTGTCCTTACCACCGATGGAAGGAAGTCCGTAACCCATCTGTGCATCATATGCACCAAGCAATGCTGCAAAAGGCTGGCTCCATCTGTAAGGATCTTCTGTCATACGACGGAAGTATTCCTGGAAGGTAAAACGAATCTTCTTGTAATCGCCGCCTGCAGCCACAATCTTTGCCATAGATTCAGTTACTGCATAAACTGCACCATGGTAAGGGCTCCAGCTTGATAAATAAGGGTTAAAACCATAGCTCATCATAGTTACCGCATCAGACTTACCGCCGAGAACGGGAACCTTTGCTACCATGGTCTGTGTCTCTGTTAACTGATGCTTACCGCCATAAGGCATAAGCACTGTACCTGCGCCAATGGAAGAGTCAAACATTTCCACAAGCCCCTTCTGGGAACAGGTATTCAAATCATGAACGCTTTCAATCCATGCTTTCTTTGCGTCTCTGTTTGCCACTGCATCTGCTACTGCATCGCAGGCAATTTTATTGAAATAATTGTCCTTTTCATCCGGCATATCTACAGCTACCTTGGTAGACTGATGAGCACCGTTGGTATCAAGGAAAGAACGCTTAATGTTAACAATTTCCTTACCACGCCATACAAGCACAAGGCGCTTTTCTTCGGTTACGGTTGCCACGCAAACTGCCTCTAAGTTTTCTTCTGCAGCATATGCAAGGAATGCATCTACATCCTTAGGGTCAACCACTACTGCCATTCTTTCCTGTGATTCGGAAATAGACAATTCTGTACCATCAAGACCTTCATACTTCTTAGGAACCTTATCAAGTTCTACTCTAAGACCATCAGCCAACTCACCGATTGCAACAGAAACACCGCCGGCACCGAAGTCATTACACTTCTTGATTAACTTGCTGACTTCCGCTCTACGGAATAATCTCTGGATTTTACGCTCTGTAGGAGGATTACCCTTCTGTACTTCCGCGCCACAGGTCTCAATAGAAGAAACTGTGTGCACCTTGGAAGAACCGGTAGCACCGCCGCAACCGTCACGGCCTGTACGACCACCAAGTAAAATGATGATATCGCCGGGATCGGAATTCTCACGGATAACGTTACGTCTGGGTGCTGCACCCATAACTGCACCGATTTCCATACGTTTTGCAACGTAGTTCGGGTGATAAATTTCTTTTACAAGGCCGGTTGCAAGACCAATCTGGTTACCGTATGATGAATAACCGCTTGCTGCGCCTTTTACAAGCTTCTTCTGTGAAAGCTTGCCCTGCATTGTCTCTGCGATGGGCACGGTAGGATCCGCTGCACCGGTTACACGCATCGCCTGATATACATAAGAACGTCCTGATAAGGGATCGCGGATTGCACCGCCAAGACAGGTTGCCGCACCACCGAAGGGTTCGATTTCGGTAGGATGGTTGTGTGTCTCGTTCTTGAAGCTGATTAACCATTCTTCGGTAATCACACCCTTGCCATCGTTGTAGTCCACTTCCAAGGGCACTACGATGGAGCAGGCATTGATTTCATCAGACTTCTCCATATCTTCCAATTTGCCGTCTTTTTTGAGCTTACGCATTGCCATAAGGGCAAGGTCCATAAGACAAACGAACTTGTCGTCTCTTCCGGCAAAAATTTCTTCTCTGGTTTCAAGATAGTTGTTGTATGTTTTTTCTAAAACAGGCTTGTAAAAACCTTCGTCAAATTTTACATCTTCTAACTCTGTAGAGAATGTGGTATGACGGCAGTGGTCTGACCAATAGGTATCAAGTACCTTAATTTCGGTCATGGAAGGATTACGCTTTGCATCCTCCTTGAAATGGTCGCGGATAAAGCAGAAATCCGTAAAAGTCATAGCAAGTCCAAGGCTGTCATACAGGCTCTTCAAATCCGCATCTGACATTGTAATAAAATCATCCATAATTGCTACATCTGCGGGCACGTCAAACTCTGTTACCAAAGTATCAGGTTTTACCATACCTGTTTCTCTGGAATCTACAGGGTTGATACAATATGCCTTAATTCTGTCGAAGTCCGCATCGCTTAATTCACCGCAAATCAAATATGTGGTTGCAGTCTTAATAATAGGCTCCTCGTCCTCTTTTAAGAACTGGATACACTGTACTGCAGAGTCTGCACGCTGGTCGTACTGTCCGGGTAAATATTCTACCGAGAATACACGGCCGTTTGCAGGCACTTCTATTGTTTCCAAGAAAAGCTTATCAACAGGGGGCTCTGAAAATACAGTCTTGCACGCTCTGTCAAAAATCTCCTCTGATAAATTTTCCACGTCATAACGTATAAAAACTCTGACCTCTTCTACACTGTTCAAACCAAGGTAATTTTTAAGGTCTTCTTTTAACTCACTTGCTTTAACCGCAAAGTCAGCCTTTTTCTCAACATAAATACGTTTTACATTTCCCATATAGGTTTATCCTCCAACAAACTATCCTTTGTGCACATAGTCACACATATCCCATTATATATGTTTTGTGACAAGTTTTCAATGTCGAAAAAGATAAAAATATGTTTTTCTTATAAATCTGCTACAATAGGTCAAAAAACCAAAAAGGAGCATTACAATGAATTACCTTGAGATGAAGACTACCGAATATCTGGATTTCTGCCAATATCAGAAACGCTTAGATTCCAAAACCTTAAAAGCTTATCGCATCGATTTACGCCAATTTCTTTGCGCGCTACCTGCCGTGCATCCGGCCGATATTACTACGCCTCTGTTAGAGGAACATATTAAGAATCTCCACGCACACTACCAGCCCAAAACCGTAAAGCGCAAAATCGCTTCCCTCAAAGCATTTTTCCGCTATCTGGAATATCGCAATGATATTGAAATAAATCCTTTTAATAAAATGCAAATCAAATTCCGTGAACCTGTAATTCTTCCCAAAACCATCCCACTGGGAACCCTGGAAAGCCTTCTGGTTGTGATGTATCAACAGTATGCTGTGGAAACAACTGATTTCCGGCACCGGAATTGCCTTCGCGATATTGCCGTCATTGAATTGCTGTTTGCAACCGGCATGCGTATTTCTGAACTCTGCGCTCTCCGAAAGAAAGATGTTAATCTTATTAACCGCAATATCCTTATTTACGGCAAAGGTTCCAAAGAACGACACATCCAAATTGGCAGCGATGCAGTGTATCACATCCTTACGGAATATCGGAATGTTTTCCACCGAGAAATAGATGCTTGCGGGCATTTCTTCGTCAATCAATCCGGCCGCCCATTATCCGACCAGACGGTGCGCCGTACAATCCGTAAATATGCCTCTCTTGCCGGCATTGATATGCGCATTACCCCGCATATGTTCCGCCACACTTTCGCCACCAGCCTCTTGGAAGCGGATGTTGACATCCGTTATATTCAGGAAATGCTTGGACATAGCTCCATTCATATCACGGAGATTTATACTCATGTAGCAATGGCGAAACAGAGGGATATTTTGACAACGAAGCATCCGCGGAAGGATTTTAGGGTGTGAGGGGAAAAATAAAAGCATCCGCGGAAGGATTTTAGGGTGTGAGGGAAAAAATAAAAGTAGGTTGGATGATATGTAGTCTTGGTATGGTAAAAGCACCCGGTTGGGTGCTTTTTTGATGGATAATAAAGAGTTATCTATAATAAAAATGACATGGATTACGGAGGAATACTATATGCAAGACATAAAAACTATACAAGGAAAAACGATTGGTGTTATTTATACATATGAAGGCGAAAACGCTCCTGGTTTTAGGCATTACCATATATGGGAAAGCGATATAATTGCTCAATGGCTTGTTGCTATTCAACAAATACGTTGTAAGCCATTTATTTTAGATGTTAGAACCTTTGTTGAAAAAGCAATCGCAGGAACATTACCTAAACTCGATTATGTTATAAATCTCAATTGTGGTGGCTGTGAACTTTCGCCTATGGCTCTTATTCCATCCCTTTGTGCTTTTTTTCATATTCCATGTATCCCGTGCAATGCAGTATCTATTTTGACAGGAGAAAATAAGTACATATCTAATTTGTTAGCACAGTCAATAGGTTTAAATGTGCCAAAAACATTACTACCAAGTGATACCGAAGGAATTTTTCGTCCGCTTAATTTGGGTAGCAGTTTAGGAATAAAGAGAGGTCCGTTATCTGGCCAAGAACCAGAAGGATTATATCAGGAATTTATAAAAGGTTATGATATTACTACTCCTATAGTATATAATCCATTAACTAAAAAAATGGACTTTTTACCCACCGTAATATATGTTTCTCAAGAAGAAACTGTCGAATGGTATTTGGGAGAAGAACATAAAGAAACAAGATCCGGTTTTATAAGAAAAACTATTTATGATATAAACGACGATGTTAAAAAACTATATTTAGATTTAATTAAAAGTATGTCAATTAGTACTTTTTGTAGAATTGATGCACGAGTTAAATGTTTTGATAACGATAAATTAGCAGAAGTACTAAATAGTCCTTTAAAGGCTGATGATTTATACTTTATAGAAATTAATCCAATGCCAACAGTATGGGTAAACAATGCGTTTTCTCACTCTTTTTCGCAAATCAATGAAAAAAGCACTTTTTACCCGTACATTAACTCTTTGAAAGAACTGGCAGAAGATGCTAATGTTTATAGCTTTCTACTTAGCGCATCTATGCTATCGTTTTATAACCAAGTGAAAAAATAAAAAGGATTCAAGCCAGATTTTTGTATGAAATTTCGGCGTTGTCCTGTTACCGGTATAATATGTTTAGGTATAATACATTGTGACTTCAAATTTAATTCAGGTAGCTTTTGGTCAATATAATCTAATTGAGCCAAAAGCTGCCCAGTTCCTATTGAATTATTTGTAAGTCCATCATTAAATAATTTTACTATATCATAATTATGTAGTAATTCTTTTGCCCAAGCGGAATTTTCACGTATTGCCACAACAAGTAAATTCATAGCATAACGAGACGCAATAAACGGCAATTGTTCATTATTAACCATACCATCAAAAATTTGTATTATTTGTCTTTCTATTTCCGAATACTCTATTTTTTCCTTATAATACGATTTGGTAATTAACATATTTCCTTGTATTGCATTTCTTTGAACGGAACGCTTAGCGGATTTAGAATATTCTATTCCTTTTTCAAAATTCTCCATAGCCAAATCCGGTTGTGCCGACATCATATATGCCATTCCTGCATTGTTATATAAATGTGGCATTCCTACCAAACCAGGGACTGAACTAGTTGCTTCACCAACCATATCTGAAAATTCTCCGGGTTTAATTCGTTCCGTATCAAACTGAAGCACTAACTGATTATTTCTGCAATAAATTGCATTGTCAATCATATCGTTTTTTTCAAAAATACGATATGCCGTTTTTAGATATTTATTTTGCGTTTCAATACTATTATTTTTCAAGAAAAATGCATATTTGTATACATATGCCTTAAATATCTCATTATCCAATTCATTTGCAAGCAATAGAGCGTCTGTAATATCTTTGCCACCATAATCATTACAAAAAACTCTAAATATTTTAGCTACACACAAAAAATTTTTTAACAGGATAATATCATGCTGCATTAATTTTTGAGATTTTAATTCTTTTTCTAATTCCAAGATAAGTAAAGACAAGCCATTTTTAATCTCATTTTTTTCATCACATAATAAATTTGCCCTATATTTCATTAATTGCGGAACATATATTTTTACTTTAGAGTCTTTTGCCCATTCTTGATTCGTTATTATATCATGTCTGGTATTAGAACATGTACTAAAACATTGTTGCGAAAACGAAGTAATAAAATCATATATATTTTCTGCACCGGTATTAATAACTTTATGTAATTCATGTTTTCCATTATTGCGAATAAATTTAACATATAAACCATCTGGGCATTGTGATAATTCTCTTTTTGCTCTTTCAAAATCATTATCTTTTAACAATATGATAATAGCAGGAGCCCAAATACTATTTTGATGAAGATTAATTATATGATTAATATGAAATTTATTAACCTTTTCTTCTTGTATAATAATTGGGTCTATTGCCTTTGGCCCTGCTGCTTGGTGTTCTTGTGTTCCAAATAATTTAGAAAAAGCAACAACAATATCTATAATCCCAACTGTACTTATTCCTTCAAAACAAACTTTTAAAATATCTCCTACTGATGGAATTTTTTTTAAAATCCAATTTAATATTGTTGTTATAAAATTTTTTGCAGATTGATCTGTATCAATATAATTTGGCTTGCCTCTATAACTTTTAAAAAAATCCAACCCTTTTCCTACAACAAATCGTTGTTCAACAACGTATATCGTAAAATTATTGGCATGATCTCTAAAAAGTGCTTGAATATCTTCCATAAGTCCCCTCCTATTTTGCAAGATAACTAATCAATAACTCTTTATTATCCATCCTTTTAACTTCTTGACTGTTTTATTATACTTAACAATGCTATCTAGTATTATATTATCACTTACTATAAAGCAAGTATTATAATAATCTTAACCGCTTCTCTTTGCTATCGCGCTTTTACACTTATACAAATAACATAAACAAAATATGCAAGCATAGCCACAATCATAAGTCTCGCCAATAATGTACCTACCAGTAAGACCTCAGCCCGATTAATAAAAAACAACACTGTATAAATAATTCCAAATGCCGGATGCTTATTTACCCAAAACAAGATTATACTTACCATTGGTAAAACTCCAAGCATCAAAAATGCAATAGGATTCCTTATAGCCAATAAACCCGCTAAAGACATAATGATTCCTATAACGCTCATAATAATAATGTGTATATTAACTTTCTTCGGTATTTTCATTGTAAAATTCCTTTCTTTATGTACTTTAATTTAGCTATACTTTTATTCGACTGCTATACGACTCTATCATTATATCGCTTCGCAAATCTTCTAATTATTACATTTTTGTTTTATGATCAAAATCAAAAATATGCTTTGAATTTTCTGAACATATCCATTGGTATCTATTTCTTTTTATATTATAATGTAATTTCATTTTACCTATTGGTTCTGTTTGACATTTAGGACAGCCTTTACTCTTAATCAAATATATTTTTCCGTCAATATTTAAATATGCCTTATCACATTTTCTTAAATTTGAATGAGCTATATTAACCAAAGACTCTAATGCAATTAATATATGCCATCTTTTAGAAGTAATCTCAATAAAAGCCCCCTTTTGTCGCAATTTCAAACAGGACAAAAAATCTATAATAAAACATATACTCAAAAATATACCCATAAATAAAAAAACAAGCATTATTATAATCAGCCATGTCTTATTACCAGATAGTAAATTATCAATTTTAGATTGCACTTCATTTCCACAAAAATAGAATGAAGATATTGCCGTTAATACCGTTCCAATTATACCTTCAATTATTTTTTCTTTTATTATTGCTTTTAATGACACTTCTTCTTTTTCAACACTAGTACTATGTGTAATATTATTCTTCTGTTTATTTTTAATAATATAATTAGTACTATTATCAATTATAGTGCCGTAATTATCACCATTATTATCTCTCATTAATATCCCTTCCTCTTATGTAATAATACTGATATTAAATCATTAAATTTGTTACCGTTGAAGTTAGGCCCATTCCCCTTCATAATTACACACAAATCCTTTATAATACAGCATACCGTTTAAGCACTCTTCTTTGGATGCCCTGGTTCCGTCACGAAACAGTAAAAAAGTGCTTTTCTTTTACCCCCTTGGTAAGTGTCATTGTAATATGGGCGTCTGGAAATAAACACGTGCATTATTCCATTTACTTATATATTCTTTCTAATATACTCAATTTTTTTTGTTTGCGCCTCTGATAATCTACTGATATGTTTCTCATACAATTCTTGCGCTTTAGAATATTCTCTATTTCTCCAATATTCTTCTGCTCTTTTAATATCAATTTTATAATAATAATCTTCCAATAACTCTTTATGCATATCGAACCTATATTGAACTATTTTTTGAAAATTCCCAGTATCCGATATATCGATTTTACTAAAGAGCATTTTTACAGCATCTGCCAAATAAATGATTCCCTTCTCAAGCTCTTCTTTTCTTGGTATTTGATATAACCCCTTGAACTCTTTTATATTCACATACCCCAACGCATCTTGTAGTGTGAAAGTGTTTCTAGCATCATCAGTAAATTGACCTGTCAATTCGTATCCAACTACCGAAAAATTAATATCTATTCTATTATTTTTCCCTACAAGGTTCACACAATTTTTATCATCCGCTTGTAAACACATATATCCATACCTTTGTAAAAATGCAAAATGTTTTTCCGTAAATTCATAAAGTTGACTCATAATATCTCCTTATTGTGGTGGATACCAATACCCAGCCATATATGTCCACCCTCTACTTTGTAATAGATTTCTTTCAGCGCCTAAAAAACCTGCATTATCCATTGGAAATGGGGATACATCTTTGATTGGAACTCCCTCATTCATTACACTGCGTAGAATTCCACTGTTTTGATGCCAATTCCCCTTGGGATTTCCCATATCAGGTAAATAATCAGCTACCTTAAATTCTCCATCCGCTACGTTACCTGATGTATTTAAGTCTGCCATTTTACCGATAGTAGGAACTTGTCCATTTCTCACAAGTTGTTGAGGTATGGTTCTTGGTACATTTATATCCTCACTAACCATCTTATTAACATCAATAACCACATCCCCGACATCTTCTACCGCATCAGACTGCTTAATGACTGCACTAATTACCTCGTCACTCTCACCCGCCACCTTGTTGGTCATAACAATCACAGAACCTATACCACCTACATCATTTACCGCATTTCCGTACCGTGCTATATCCGTCTGCTCTAAGATATTATTAATGGTCTTTGGACTGTTCTCAAGGCATTCTTCCGTGGCTTCCGTTACCCTGGCGATGGTTTTGATATCCGAGGCGTCCACATTCAAATCATCCAGATGTTTCGCATATTTCCAGTTACTGAACAGCTCTCCGATGCCAAAG
>JAZNOO010000030.1:0-298399 GCA_045580855.1 Lachnospiraceae bacterium
TTCGGCTTTACCTCATAAAATGTCTTACCAGCACCGGAACCGCCACAGATAAGAATGTTTCCGTTTAACTTCAACCTTCTGAAATCAAGTGACATTTTTACATTCTGACTTAAGATACGGTTGAAGTTCTCATCCTTATCCATCAAAATCTTATTTACCCTCGCCGGAGTCTCCAACTTGGCTGTACCAAATTCCTTACCGGGCATATAGTTTCTCTGACTGGTGTAATACATAATAACAGCCATAGCGTAGACTACTACAACTATGGCTATACACTTCACACTATTCTCATTGAAATAATTTGCAAAAGGAGTTTCACATACAACACTGAACCGGTCCATAAAATCCATCAGCTCTATGCCTTCCTCCCATGCTCCGCCAATCAGGTATCCCAAATACCCGGCAAGTACTGCACCAAGTAACAAAAACACCATGGAAGGTTTCTTCTTACTTGTCTGCATAGGCACTACCTCTTCTTCACTGTAGGTGTGCTTTTCTTCGTCTGCTGTACAGTCTTTGTCTTGACTTCTTCCTTAACCTGCGTTTTCTCATACTTCTCACGCACAGAGGACTCTACCTTGTCATAATGACTGTAAAGCTCATCACCACGCTTGGTTTCCACCACACGGTTATCTTCATCATACAACTTATAATTCTTGCTGTTGTCAATGAAGGTAAGCATGGTCTTTCCGCTGTGAATATCCATGATATTCTCTTTCTTAAGCCACACATAGCGGGCATTCTCGCCCCATGTTCCCGGCACTCTGGTTTTCACCGCATGGTCATTCTCCTGCACAATCAGCGTCTTACTGATAGTGACATCGGAAAGGTTTGTATTCTTGGATGCAGATACTGCCATCATTCGCTCTGCAAGGTTCTGATATCCTCTGATACGATTCAAAAAGGCATCCTTATCCATAATAACCTTATGCTCCCCGGCTTCATTCTTCGCACCTAACACACCAATGGTTTCTAACTGCTTTAAAACATTCTCTGCCTGTGAATGATCAATACTGAAATTCTCTTTAACAGCATCCACACTGATACTCTGCTTCTCCATTGCAAACAATCCGACTTTTTCAATCAGACCATCCATTGCAGCACTGGCTCTGGCACTTTCTGCAGTGTGGGTTTTATCGTTTCCCATTTTCTGACTTTTAAGGAAATCCATCAGCCTCCCAAGCTGCTTTTCATCCCCGTTTTTTAAGTAATCGTCAAAGGTTGCGATACGACCAAAGCTTAATTTCTGTATCATCATATTCACTCTGGGAACTGCCTCTGTATGGAAGATAACCTCACTAAGTCCATCCTTCTTATTGACATCCGGTAATACAGAATAAAGAATACCATATTTCTTCGCCATCTTTTCAACTTTCTTCATATCCTTGGTTTCAAACTGCAATACCTGCAAATCTCCACCCTTCATAAGAAGCTTTCTCATGGATGTTTTACCAAGCGTCTTCTCATAATCAAGCATCCCCTTCAAAAAGTCGATTGCCTTCTGCATGGCATTGATACCACCACTGCCAACCTTCATTGCAATCTCAATACCATCATAGGCTACTCGGATAATCTGCACCGCTTCCTGAATTTCTTCTGCCATCTAAAATCCCTCCTTATAACACCGATTCTCTGAGTGTGCATTTAGGAACATACTGCTCGGACTGTTCTGCGTTTTCACGCTCCTCATCCTCCTCTTCCTTCTCCCTTCTGCTCTCATTGACCTTTTCCTTAATTTCCTCTGCATCTGCCCTTCTGACCTGCTCCTCCGTTACATCCACACCATAAGCAGTCAAAACTTCCGCAAGACGGTTGATTGCCTTCTCTTCCTCAATACGGTACATCTCAATGGAAACAAGCAGATTTTCAATTTGACTTACCCACACAGGCTTCATAGCAATCATCTTGGCATACTGTTCCATAATGCTCTGTGATTCCTGCCCGTCCTCACACTGGGAAAGCTCGTCAATCAGTTGATTGGTTAAGGTCTTGTCTCCACTCTTAAAAGCAAACTGGACAACAAACTCCTTTTCTCCATCTGAAAAACTGTGTGCAACCTTACACATTTCACTCACAGTCTCACTAATAATTGTCAAACCCATAGCTACCTCCTAATAATCCATACTGTTTTCAAGGACTGCGATATCAATAATCTCTTTCATTTTCTCTGCTGAAACATTATTATTGATAAGTTCCACAAGCTGTGCTTCGGTAAGTCCCTTCTCTATGGCACATCTAATCTGCACAAGCTGCGCCGGAACCAAGTCTCCACTGGCAAGAAGCTTCACAATGTCCTGACGGGATTTTTTCATAAATCCAAGCTTACCAAGAAACCCAGCAATAGCACCCTGATTACCTTTTCTTACGGTTCTTTCCACCTGCACATGCTGAACAACCCTGCCGTTTGCATCCACAACAGGCAACTGATAAAAGACAGGTATCTGATACGAACCTTGTGACAAAGGCTTTTCATTGAAGAATGTCTGTGTATTTCCAGACTCCTTCACATCTGACTTTACAACTGTTTCCTTTTCAGGAGCTTTCTCTGTAGCCTCTTCCTGCTGCTTTGGTGTTGTATCTGCACCCTTTGCACTAGCCATATCCACCAGCTTATCCTCTAACGTATTAATTCGATTCTGCATCCTCTCCATCTCCTTTTTCTTATCATCAATGTCATCACGAAGCCTTGCTATCGTTGCATTTGCTTTGGTTATCTCCTCCTGCTGACTGTTAAGAGCCGCTTCGCTGTCGTTATACTTCTTAAGCAGATTATCATGTACCTGCTTATCCGCCTGCGCAGTTTCAAAGACAGCAAGCTTCTTATTCAGTTCATCATATCTTGCTTCCTGAAACTGAATCTTCTCCACCACTGTCTCAATCTGCTTTACCAGATTGTCCACATACTCTCTGTCTACGGCACTGGCAGATCTTGCACTTTCCTTAGTAGCCTCCAGATTGGATAAAACACCTTCAAATGCAAGTTGCATATGCTTTGCATTCTCACCCTTGCCAATTACTTCCTCAATCGTACTAATAGATACACCCTTCTGATAAAACTCTAGTGCCACCTGCATTTGACTTCCATCCAGTCCATCACGCATAATAACAGCAATTATCTCTTCGCCTATTTCTGCTCTTAAACACATGGAATAAACCTTCTTCTGTCTCAAATCCCATTTCTTATCCAAGTAGCGCTCAACATCTTCATACTCTAAACCGTACTCTAAGTCATTCAAGGCAAGCTCCATAACATCCTTGTTATAACCAATATCAGTAAATTTCTTGATATATCCGTTACGCTCTGAAACGCTTAATTTTCTGCCTTCCATACATTACCTCCTTCAGTCCATAAAAAATACAGCCTATCGTTTAGGCTGCTTTACAAGTTTCTTCTCTTCAACATTTTCACGGGATAATTCTTTCTTATCCTCCAATCCAGTATCTTCATTGACCATATCCTTCCATATGGATTTCCCAAGCTTTAATTCCTTAATAGTCGCACTTTCCTTACCATTTACATAAGTAATTTGCTCTCGGTAGTATTCTCTAAGCTTTTTAACTTCATCGTAGGTATATCCTTCCTCTAACAGCTTACTTTCCAGCTCCATCCACTGGATATGCTCATCTTCAAAGAAGAAATCGCCCTTTTGATAGCTGTTCTCTGCATCTGCCAAGCCATCCATCTGAGCTGCCACATCAAACAGTTCCTTGCATCGCTGTCTGGCACGGTATACCCGGCTTTTTTCCGAAGAGGATTCCTTCTTTTTATCTGTCAGATTCACAACCGTAGCCGCCAGTTCCTCCATAGAATGAACATTATGCCTGACAAGAAACAAATACTGCTGTTGCAGCTTTTCCATCTTCCTAATGTCATTTTTATACTTCCAAGCCTGTGAATATGGACGCTTCTTTAACATCCCTATCCTGTAAAGCTTTGCATAATATCTTTTCTGTAATCCGCTTAGCTTGGCTCTTTTGTATCGTCTCACATAGCATTTTACAATCTCTGGCTTAAACTCTTTATGAGACTGATAAAAGGATAAATCCTCTTCTTCAATTCTCCTGCGAATACTTTCCTCCGTGTAATCATCACCCAAGGTTTTACACCTTCTGAATTTACTCATACCGGGTGGCTTAACTGCGAGATGTTTACCTTGCTTTATCTCATAGCCCTTAGCCTGAAGCAGTTCGATAAAATCATCAAAGTCAGAAGCCTGTAATATGCAGGCATCCAAATCTCTGGCAATCATTTTACCCCAGACAAACTTACCTTCCCGATACTCGTTGTATTCCTTGTAATAATCCTGTGCTTCATCCTTATCACTACCTATATCAATGGTTGAAAGCCCATACTCTTCACACAAACGGTTGGTAATCGGCTGAATATCTCTTGCCCAGTCTCCCTTTTCATAACGATATTTCCTACCATCCACAAAGCTTACACTATTATATATAATGTGAGCGTGGACGTGTTCGGTATTGTCATGAACACAAAAAACGGCTTCATATTCTGAACCAAGATACTGCCTGACGAATTTCTCTGCTATCTCATAAGCCATATCCGGATTAGCTTCACCTTCCTTAAATGACAGGATTATATGATAACCCTGACGCTTATCTAATTTACCAAACTTTGCCTTCGTATCCATCATCTGTTTAAAAGCCTTATTCGGCTGACAATTAACGCTTCCTACTAATCTGCCATTTTGTGTTTTTTCAGGATTCATAATATAATCCAATGCTCTCATAAGATGCATTCCACGTTGATGAGTTCTATTTTCCTTCATGTGTAGTATCTTACTGATTGCCAACCATATCCACCACCTTTGCTACAGCTGTATTCAACTTTCGCATATAGGCAATTAATCTTTCCTTATCATCAGATGAGTAAAGCTCTGAATTATGGCTGTGTGTAATCTGATTGATATTTACACCAATACGATTAACCTCATTGATAAGATCTCGAAGTAACTTTCGTACCTCTGGATAGTCATTTGGCTTCTGTGTAATCATCAGTCGTAAATACTGTGATTCACTCATGTCAGCTTCTCTCGCTTTTGACTCCAGTATCTTAGCCTCCTGTGGTGTCATTCTTAAAAGCTTGCTGACACTATGCTGCCTCTTCTCCATACCATCACCTTGCCCTTCCACTCACTGCCGGTTGCCTAACATCGGCTACTAAAGCTTTAACAGCAATCTCAGCACCGCTATGATTCAGATTTTGTATAAACTGATTAGCCAGTTCCTCTGCCAGCTTATCAATTCCTGAACGATACTTTGTCTGGTCGAAAAGCTTATCTAAGACTGCTTCATCTTCTTTTAGACTTTCATATTTACTCTGCTTATTGGAAAAATCAATCATATCTTTAGGGTCCTGCCTTTCGGCATCCATCTCAAGTATCATCTCATAATTCCATTCACACACAGTGTCAATCAAGTCATCTACTGTATAATCATTCCAAACAATCTCACCAGGCACCTCGTCCAAATCTCCTCTATAGAAATCCGCACCACAAAACCCTATGGTATAATCGTGACCTGTCAGATATCCAAGTATCATATCAGCCTCTTTATCCGTCATCACTATACTGATTGAATTATCCTGAATATATGCCAACAGTTCCGCCGGCTGACTAATTTCTGTTATGCTAATAGTTTCATTTCCCATTGTTTCAACCACACCTCCTTATCTGTGTTTTGAGAATCCTTTCCATTGCCCTGCCAGTCTGTAGCTCAGACCTGACAACGGCTAGATACGCATTTTGGATATCCAGCCCAAAATGCATCTAGTTAGGGGCTGCTTCGCCCCCTAAAACCCCAAAATATATAGGTATGTCGGTATTTCCAACATAAAAAACGCAAAGTATGTCGGTGTTTCCAACATAAAATTGCAAAGTATGTCGGTGTTTCCAACATACCTAAAATAGTTACATTTTATATCAGGTTAATGACCGACATACATTTCCAACATAGTTTTTGCCGAGTATGTCGGTGTTTCCTAATGAAATTTGCCGAGTATGTTGGAAATTCCAACATACCTGCTCTTTTCATTCTTCTGAGCTTGATTTTTTACCTTTACAGCTACCAGCCATTCATTATAATCCTTATATCCTACAGGTGGGGGACAGTCTTCTACCTCATATCCCATCCCGTAGTATTTCTCCATAAGCTGGCATGCTGCCTTACGTCCCGGTTCATCACCATCCATACAAAACTTTATGGAAGTAATCTGTGGATGCTCCCCCAGAAAAGTCATAAGTGGTGCATCTGCAAGCATTCCTAAAGCTATCTTATTGCTCTCATAATCCGAGAAAATATCGACATAGCTCATAAGGTCTATTGCTCCTTCAAACACTACAAGTTCTGTACTGGCATCATTTGCCACATTGAAGCCATACCTCTTATCATTTCCTGCAACATCGCACTTAAAAGGTTTCCCTTCCTTATCAAACACACCCCTCATACTGGCAAATCTCGTAACACCATCCTTATCATTGCCCTTAAATACAATGTTGTGATAGTGTCTGCTTTCATATATCAGATTGTGTGATACAAAGAAATCAATCACAGCCTTGCTAATTCCCCTCTCCTCATTCAGATACGAATAAAGGAAGCAATTACTTGGAGACGCTATCGGCAATTCAAATTTCTTCGATTCCTGTTTCTTAGAAGGTTGCACCTGAAACTTTAACTCCGGTTTCCTGTCATTTCCTTCAATCCTTCGATATCCTGCAAAATCAAGTAGCCACCAAACCGCTTCCTTTACATCCATTCCACAGAACACACGAAGGAAATCTATCTGTGAACCACCGTTTTCACCCTTTTCATACTGTTTAGACCATCTGAACCAATGGCTTTTGTCATAAATTCTTATAGAATCCATTTCTTTGAGTGTATGGTAATGTCCCACACGCTTCACAGTATATCCAAGATAAGAAGCCACTGCTGTTAAATCTACGCTCTTTGCTAGAGCCAGCTCACTTTCCGTAAAACGTTCATCCATTGTTACCTCCCCTTTCCCTGCTCTGCCACAAGGCTGTTTGTAAAGCTGAAATTCCTGTAGTCTGTTGCATAAGTTATCTTCGGATTATCCATAAGACCTTTTTCCTTGAAACTGAAAAACTCTCTATTATTACCGCCAACTATCACATGATCAATCATCTGAATCCCAACCATCTCACACACCGCATTCATGCGGTCCGTTATCATGGTATCCTGCTTACTAGGAAGAAGATTACCGCTGGGATGTGAGTGTATCATCATAATACTTGCTGCATTTGATAATATGCTTGCCTTAAGCATTTCTCTTGGATGCACCATAGCTTCATTCAGTGAACCGATACTTGCAAAAGTTACATTAATAGGTTTTAAGTCTGATTGCAGATTTACCACACATACCACTTCCCTATCCATATCACAAAGAAGCTCGCCGATGGCTGCCACTGCATCATAAGGGTTCTGCAAAGGAAGCTCCGAAAAAATCGGAGCATCCTTCACAAGTTTTACTCTTACCACATCAAGCTGAAAGGGTTCTGCATCATTAATCAGAGTTTCTGTCTCTTTTTTCATAGGCATCCTCCTTAAGCTCAATCTGTATCATAAAGTTACCCTCGCAGTTATTCATAAGAGCAATCAGTTCCTCAATGGTCATTTCCTGCTCCATAACTGCCTCCTATCTGGACTTGCCATTATCATAGATAAGCTGTGCTTCCGCAACCATACCATCAAGTCTCTTATTAGGCGTATCAGTAGCAAGGGTAAGCCTTCTTGCATCCTTATCATAGTGATAAACCTGATTAGATAATCTCTCCTCTAATCTGACCTGAGACATGTTAATTTCACTTACCATCTCTGCAAGCTCATAGGGATCTCCGGCATTCACAGATACAGCAATGCACTCATGCACTGACGAAGGCAACAGATAAAGGTCTGTCTCAAGTTCCATTGCCAGCTTATGAAGATTATCCTCATAAAGCATTGAACCTGCTCCATTGATACCCTGCTCATTACTGATGATATACATCATCTTATCCTGAGGCATTTCACCAATCATCATATCTGCCATCTCTTCCGGCATACCATCACTGATAAACATCTCACGAATCACTTCATTCATAGACTTAACCACAGGTGGGAAAATTCTTCTGGTATTTTCCACAGCACACTTAAACAGCTGCTCCTCTGTCATACCAATCTCCTGTGCAAAACTATTACGCACAACTGAACTCTGAACGCCTCTCTCATCCACTGACACTACCCAACGGTAGATAATGGATAAATCCTGAAACTCTCTGTGAGGCATATCCCTAAGCATATCCTCATTCTGCATAGTGTTGATTACCTGAAACACAATATTGTCCTTTGCAGTATCAAAATCAAGGCATCCTGCATCCGGAGCAAGTGAAAATGCTTTATCCATACTCTCAGCTGCATGCTGCAATACTTCCTGCAAATTCTCTGTTGCAAGATAATGATCATACATGTCGTTGATATAAATAGTAGGCGAAACATTCTTCTCCCCACCGTTGTCTACCAGAGTAATTCCATCTAATGCTCTGTTTACCTTATTTACAGAAGCCACGCGAACCTCCATATCGTGATAACGTTCAGGAAGATAATCCTTAAACTTTTCTGCTACTACTTCCTTAAAAATCTCATACTTCATCATATAAAATGTCCTCCTTAATCCAAATTGTCATATAAAAAGCCTTCATCATCATGCTCTCCATACTCTCTTACATCTGTCTCATAACCGGGATCATCCTCTAAATGGATAATCACCTCTTTCTTTTTGTAGGGACACTCCCTACAAGGCACCGGACACAGAACCTCAAGCGGCACATACAGTACCTCTGCAATCTTTTTCAGTTTCTCAAGGTCCGGAAATCCCTCGTCACGCTCAAACCTGGCAATAACAGCTTCACTATTTCTACCAAATCCGCATAAACGCCCTAACTCTTCTTTTGAATAACCTCTTCTGTCCCGGTATTCCTTTATCTTTTCTCCAATCAAAGCTATCCCTCCAAAAAATATGAGGTGTAAGCAAAACGGCCTACACCTCACAAAAATAAACACTATTCAGTTACTTCGTCTTCCTTCTTCTTACAAAAGAATGCGACTGCACCTACTGCCAAAGCAGATAATCCAAGCAAACCATAAAGCCAAGGATTGAAGTCATCCCCGGTCTGAGGAAGCTTAGGCTCTGTAGGTTTGTTTGTGATGTTCAAAGTATAAGTCACAACTTCAGGAGCTGCATCGTCATATTGAAATACCACTTCATGCACCGTTTCATCAAGAATATAGCCTTCAGCAGCCTTTGTTTCAACAACATAATACTTAATATCCTCTACATATTCGCCATCCTTAAATACAGCAATAGGAAGCTCATCCGACTCGGCATGACCGTTCTTGTCAGTAACAAGTGTTGCAATCACATTGCCATCCTTATCACGGATTTCAAACTCGACTCCGGCAATACCCTTCTTAGTATCCTCGTCAGTCTTTTCAATAATTATCTTTCCATTTACAAGCTCATCCTTCATGGATACCTTCTGAATTTCCTTAGTCTCTGTTACTTCAAACTCCACATCATTAGCAATCTTGTATCCATAAGGAGCAATTTCTTCTCTAAGGATATACTTGCCAACAGGGATTCTCTCGATATAGTGAGCAGTACCATCAGATACCCAGCTAGCCACTACATTTCCATCAGCATCAATGATTGAAAGTGTAGCACCCTTAAGCTCATGCTCTCCGGTAATCTCAGTCTTAGAGATTTCAAGCTTTGTAGGATAGTTTACAAACTCTGCTTCAATTTCAATCACTTCCACATCAGAACCCTTGTAAGTAGCATCTACATCAAAACATTCGTCTGACTTCACATATCCGGCAGGAGCTTCCATCTCCTTCACATAGTATCTTCCAAGTGTAAGGTCTGACACAAATGTTACAGTTCCGTCAGCTCCAGTTACAGCTTTCTCAATGAAAGTATCCTTACCAACAATGAGTCTGCCTTCCGCATTGTAAATATCTTCCTTGGCATATAAACCAAATACCGCACCTTCAAGAGGTTCATTTGTCTCTGCATCCTTCTTGATAACAGTAATCTGAACCTTCTGTCTCTCATTGGTTACATCCATACCTGCATATACCACTTCTGTATCCTGGTCGATATAAGAAAGATCGGCTTCGATAGGAGTACTGTCAAGCACAAATCCATCAATTGTTGCTGTTTCCACAAGATAATACTTACCAAGAGGCAATTCACTAATCATGGCAATTCCGTCATCATTTGTAACAATGGTAGCCACAAGCTCGTCAGCCTTATAGTAAACAGTATCAAGTCCATCAGGACTTACGATATCTTCTCTTGCGTATACCTCAAAGGTAACACCAGCTAATGAATCCTTGAAGTAATCAAAGATGAAGTCGTACCAATGGTCAGCTACCAGATTTACATCACAGAAAAACTCACCATCTTTGTTGATAATAATAGTTCCTGTCGGAACCTCATCCTTCATAACAACACTCTGGATTTCCTCTGTATCTTCAACAGTAAACTCAATATCAGTTGCCTTAAGATATCCATAAGGAGCAAATTCTTCACGAAGCACATAAGTTTCACCCACAACAAGCTTCTTAATCACATGAACCTCTCCAGCCTTGGAAGTCCAAGTATCAATCACATTACCATCCATATCAAGAACGGTAAGTGTTGCACCGGAAAGCTCTGCACCGCTTGTAATATCAACTTTAGTAAACTCAAAGGTAGTAGGTGCATTCTTATAATCGCAGCTATACTCTGCTACTTTTACGTCCTGACCCATATACTGTGCATCAAAGGTTACAACCACATCACTTGATACATAACCCTTTGGAGCTTCGAATTCCTTTGCGTAGTATTTTCCAAAAGGATAGTCCTTCACAAACTGGATTACTCCGTTTGCATCAGAAGTAGCTACTTCCATAAGAGTTCCAGCCTCTACAATTACTTTACCTTCTGCATTCACAATATCCTCATCAGCATATAAGCCGAATACTGCACCTGCAATCGGTGTTTCAGTCTCTGCATCCTTCTTGATTACAGATAAATCAAGAGTCTGTCTCTCGTTTGCAAATGTCACACTCTCTTTGATCACAGGAGTCTTATCATCCACATACACGAAGGTTACAACTTGCTCTTCACTGTTAAGCACATAACCGTAAGGAGCCTCTATCTCAACTACTCTGTATGAACCAAGAGGCAAATCAGAAACCACAGCTTTACCATTTTCATCAGTAACAACAGTTGTTACCAATTCCCCAGCACTGTAATACTTATTTCTGTTACCATCTGCATCACACTGCATATCTGCTGTGTAAATATCCTCAGCAGCATAGATTTCAAACTTAGCACCTGCAAGGGAGCCTTCCACATACACAAATTCCTTTTCTTCTGAATCTGCAAACAAGCCACCCTTGTAATCATCAAGCACTTCACCCTTTTTCTCAATCACAAGCTCACCAACCGCTGGAGCATCTTCATACTCTACAGTAATGATAGCTTCATAAGTGTCAGGGTCCACTTCGTAGAAGGTATCAGTATCAATCTTCACCTCTACATAGTTTACATTGAGTACATATCCAAAAGGTGCTTTCACTTCTTCAATGCGGTAATTACCAAGAGGTAATACATCAGGTAAAATCAAATCACCATCTGCATCCGTAAAGAATGATGTGTGGATTTCCTTTGAAGGATAAGTTGTAATCATCTCCACATATTCATTGGTATCCATATTGAAAATCTTAAACTCAGTATTAGGAATGAGAACTGTCATTCCGGTGTCTGCATCCTTCTTAATCACACGAAGTTTTGCAGTAAACTCTCTGTCAATGAATACTCTCCAAACCTGTGGTTCTGTAGGATTATTCTCAGTAATGTGTACCTCAAAAGGCTTAATCGTCTCCATGTTGTGAGGTGTATGAGTCTCAATCACTACATAAGTTCCATAAGGGATAGGAATTGTTACAAGATGTCCCTTTTCATCCGTGAACAGTTCAGTTTCTCCATTTGCACCAATTACTACAGGAGTTGCACTGTTAAAATCGTAACTGCCATCTTCTTTTACGGATAAAGATGACTTAAGGTAAACGGTAAATCCTGCCTGTCCGAGCAATGGTGCTTCAGTATCCTCTCCATTATCAGATACCTTAATCATCTGGAAAGGCTGCTTCATAACCTGCTCTGCTGAAGTTGTGCTTCTTGAAACCTCTGCCACAAGATCACCTTCATAATCACAGACTACATCATGCTCCTCCTCATCCAAAAGGTATCCTTCCGGTGCAGTAATTTCCTTCACATAGTAATTACCAAGATAAAGGTTATTTACTTCCGCATCACCATTGGCATCAGTAGTCATGGTTGCTACTAAATCATTCGCTTTGAATACGACTCCAGTAGTTCCATCAGGATGCATAATATCCTCACGGGCATATAACCCATATACTGCTCCCTCTAAAGAAGCATCTCCCTGTGGTACTGCAAGACCGGTTTCCTTATCTACCTTGTAGATATGAATCTTAGCAGTAGTTCTGTCATTTACAAACTCATGGCTGAAAGTAGCCTTTGCTGTAGTTTCAGACAGATAATTGAAATTGAAGCTGTAAACATCACTACTGTTTCTGATATATCCAAAAGGTGCCTGGGTTTCAGAAATATAGTAGCTGTTAGCAATCGGCAAATCCAAAGTATATGCAGCCTTGCCATCTTCTCCTGAAGTTACTGTCTGTAAAGCAGTACCCTTGGTTACGATAACCTGACCTGCGTAATTCTTAATATCATTGCCTGCATAAAGAGTGTACTTACCACCATCCAACACATTTGCAGTGTCAGAGTCCTTCTTTACTACGGAAACCTCTGCCTTCTGTCTTGTATTCTGGATGGTTGCAGACTCATACTGCACTTCCACATTCTGATCCTTGTACTCAATCTTAACAGTCACAGGTGTGGTGTTGATGGTATAACCGTCAATACTCTTTGTTTCTGTTACCACATAAGTACCAAGATGAAGGTCGGTAAGAACTACCAGACCATCAGTACCGGTAACAAGATTTTCTGCAATTACATCATCCTTGCTATAAACCTTGGTTCCATCTGCCTTATAAATATCCGCTCCGGCAGTTACCTTGAATGTTGCACCCGGCAACTTTCTCAACTCATATACGAAATTGGTTCCATTCCATCCGGTAAGAACCTCACCTTCCTTATATATAGTAAGTGCGCCCATCTGCTCTTTGTCATTAGCAGTAAACACAGTAGTTTGACCTGCCTTAACAACAACAGTATGAATTTCATCACTTAATACATATCCTTCCGGTGCAGTAATCTCCTTCACATAGTAAGTTCCTGCCACCAATCCCTTGGAAGTATCTGTACCGTCACTTCCTGTCTTGAGAGTATCAACCTTATTGGTGCAAGCACTATCTGTATAAATGCCATACTCAGCATTAGGCAGATATGCACCTGTCTTCTCGTCCTGCTTAATTATCTTCCCATAACCGATATTCTCGGTCCTAACCTTGAAATAGGCGGATACAGGATCGGCAGTAGGCTTTTCTGATACGAATTCCTGATAACCGGATTTATCAGTAAGCCAGAACACACAGCTAGATGTTGTTTCTACTACACCTGCTGTAGACTTCATTGTTGCAGTAGTTGAATTTGTGTTTACAGAAGTGGTATGAATAGTCACGCTATTTCCACTCTTCTCTACACTATAACCGCTAAGAGAAATATCAAAGCTTGATAACACACCGTTTGAATCAGTTAATGTTGTCTCAAATCTCTGATTTGCTTCATTCCACTTTAATTCATAAGTGGTTGCTCCACTCTTGGTTGAGCTTGCAAAACTTGGTCTTGTTGCATAATAAGAAGCACTGATGTTGCCTTTAAGTGTAGTGTAATAACTATATGATGCACTCGGATTGGGTGCTGAATCACAAAGTTTTTTTGCAGCAGTGTCATCCGAACCTGTACCAAATAAATTGCCTACAATGACCCAAACCATAGCCTGTGTTGCAATATACTGATCGCACTGGTCATTACTTGGTGCTGTTGCAGAATTGCATCCATATCCAAAGTACAAACAGTAAGCAAGCAGTTTATTCTGTGCATCTGAAAGACTTGTGTTTGGATTTTCAAAACTGTTCATCAGCTGTCCACCATCCGCCGCCAGACCATAATTCATACAGTAAGCTGCATTTCCGTCAATCATTGCATACAAAATCTTCTCATGGTTGTGCCCCGGCTTTAACTCATCAACCACACCAACATTCCTTGCCGATGCATGCCAGAATGCAATATTAGCACTAGGGCTTGCCGCCAATGCGGTTGTTCCACTAGTAAACAAGGTTGTAAACATGGTAAGCACTGCCAAAAAGCCAGCCATAAATCGTCTAAACTTTTGTTTCACGTTTCATTCCTCCTCTTAAATTTGGGCACAAAAAAAGCAGGTCACTTTCATGGCCTGCCATTTTTGTAATCTGTTTAATTGTTATCTGAGACAGCGGAACTCATAGAAATCTGTCCCGTTGCTACTATATACACCTGCGTACACAATATTGAATATCGGACTCTGCTCTAAAAGAAGCATATTAGCTATGTAAGTTGCGATTTCATCCTCACTTCGTAAAGGAGTACCGTCAATCTTACTGGCAATATTCAAATCCGTTTCAACAAATACGCTGTAATAACTGCCTTCCAAACCGTCATACGGATAATACTCATTATACTCTTCCTGAGTTATCCTGCCCTCTGCCAATGCATTTGCAAGATTGTCCTGAGTAGTTATCATTCCTCCCGCCTGACACTTCGCAATGGCACGTGCCACCACTGTGTCCGGGCTATAACCTGCTGGTTGTACTTCAGGAGTTGGTTCTGGTGTTGGTTCCGGTGTTGGTTCCGGTGTCGGTTCTGGTGTCGGTTCCGGTGTCGGTTCTGGTGTCGGAGCCGGAGTGTTATCCACAGGTTCTTCGGGAACCTGCTCCTCTTGTGGTTCTTCCACAGGAGCAGTTGTTTGTTCCTGAGTCTGTGTATTCTGCTCTGTACTTTCATTTGAGGTATCTTCATTTGAAGTATTGCTTGGTACAGTAGTTTCTTCTACCGCTTCCGTAGATGTTTGTTCCTCTACATCTGCATCCTGCTCGCTATCTGCCTGAACTAATTCGGTCTGCTCCACTGTCTCTTTCGGTCCTTCACTTCCGGAATCTGCTTTATTTCCAACATCCGTTGAATTGCATCCCGCTACTGATAAAACCATTACGGATAAAAAAATCAAAAATAATTTCTTCATAATCATCACCTATCCCTTTCCGTAAGAGGGATAGGCTGTAGTGTCCGTGCCTGTCCACTCCTACAATGTGAACAATATCCTATTGGTACACGGGACACTTAATTGGGTCGGTCCCGTACTCGATGCATCTTAATCTCCTTTCATCATACCATCTTCTTTAAAGCGAAGAAATACTTTACCAGTCTACGGTTCTTACGATAGTTCATATAAGTCTTCATCATACCGCTTTCCTCCCTTCTTATGGTGTTCCTGCTCTTACAAAAGCAAGAAATACTCTGCCTACCAGTCCTAACAGCAACAGGAAGACCTTTGCCACATTTAGGACTAACTGCAACGCATTCAGGACAAGCCATGCGATTGCTTTTAATATTGCTACTAATATACTGCCTAATCCGGCAAAAAATCTTCCTATCATACTATTCCCCCATTCCTGCTAAGCCTTTGATTACATCACGAAAATCATCCGGTATATCAAATTCAGCTTCTTCGTATTCATCTTCTACATCTTCTTCAATGAATTTCTGCTTTGCACCTGCACCAAGCTTTATCTTTGCCAGTTCAGTCATAAGAACAGAAATCACATTTGTTTGAACCGCTACCGTGACCTCATTAACAATTTCCTTTTTCAGAGCCTCTGTATCAGTACCTTCCTTTGATTGTCCAGCTCTGATATACTGCTCTGCTGCGGTATTGGTTAAATCCTCTTGATTCAATGATTTTGCATAATGTTCAACAGCATCAATGATAAACTGGTTTTTCGACTTATAGATACTCAGATTCAAGTCTGTAAGAACCTTATGCACATATACATGCTGCTTATTATGCATACTGCATCGCACATTATGATAGATTCCCTTATCCTTCATCCGTTACACCTGCCTATCCTCTAAGAAGAACTTTGCCTAAGAATTCAAAACCCTTTGCATTGGCATGAATATCCTCGATAAACTTGATGTTCTTCTGATTTCTCTTACCAAACAGTCTCATTACGGTTGCACCGCCTCCCACAAAGATAATCGGTGTGGTGTTGATATTGTATCCGCCTGAGATAAGCTTCTGATAAATACCTTCAGCAAATCCCTCAAGTTCTTCCTGCATAATCGAAATATACTTATCATCCAGCTCGCTGTTCTTACCGGTCATCATATACTCGATAATGTCGCTTTCGTCCAGCTTTCCCGAAGTATATCTTACACACTTATCATTGATTCGATTGATACATCTAATTAAGCCTTCATCCTGCGTATCACAATGGGACTCATCAGGCTTACATTTGGTAATCGGCATAATGTCAACGGTCCAAGAACCCACATCCACCACTACATGCAACCTTTGATTCTCCGGTAATCTATCCGCAACTGCTGCATAACACTGTGGAAACACTACAACCTTAACAATATTCACATTATATGCGACCTTCTCATACTTAAAGTGTAACTGCTTATGCTTTGACAGATAAGAGATAAAATCTGCTTTCTCCTTGGCAAACTTTGTAATCGGAAGTCCGACTGAAAGTACTACATTTGCAGAGGTCTTATTTCTCTTCTTAAGCTCCTTTGCCATAGCTGCCAGCGTAAGTAAGTAATAATTCTCATTACCAACCTTATTCTCGTTTACCTCAAGTCTCTTACTGCCTATCTTATAATAATTACCTTCAAACTCTAACATATCGTCAAAGAACGCCGGTTCTGTAGTCTTATTTACACCTGATGTAAATATGGTTGAAGCTGTTTTCATATTCATCCAGCCGTGGTCAATACCGATGATTTCAATATCATTCATATGTTTGTTCCTCCTGTCTTTTCTTCTCTTTAAACTCATTAAGAATCTCCTTCCAACAATATCCAAAACATGTTCCAACATCGTTTCCATAAGGACAAAACTTTCCATCCTTAGCCAAGCACCCCTTCTTTATCCTGTAGGCTTCTAATACAACGTGTTGCATTGTTTGTTCCTCTTCTAAGTAACACCTGAAATTAGAATCACACTTGTCTGTTCTGTAATATAAACAGTAGGCACAATCGTGAGCGTTCCGGTATTCTCTTAAAAGCCGCTTCTCTGTATTACTCATTTGTCTGCACTTCCTCTCTGAAAAATCTTTCATAAACCAGATCATCATATTTCCGGTTAATCATTCCTACAGAGCGGATGAAACAAATGTACATAACCATAATTAGTAGAATTATCAGTGCAATAATCAGCTTACCCATATATCGCACCTTCTTCCGTGTTAGTTTTCCTGTGCCTTAAATCTCCTTTTTTCTTGATTACTAAGCTAGTCCTCATGTCCGCTCCTCCTTATAAAAAATAGTAGGACCAAGGAGCTTTCATTCAGCTAACTTAGTCCTACTTACCTTTAGTTACAAAAAACGGAACCAAATTAGCAATATCGTACCCTAATAAAAGGGCATAAACTTTTACTAATCTAGTCCCGCTTTCATATCTGGAACAGTATTTTTTACTGCCCGATTCAGTTGTATCTTGCGCAAAATACTAGCCTTTTTTCTGGTCAATGAAAAAATAGGACTAGAACACCGCAATCCCCTGATTTTACTGGGTTTTCCTTGTGTTGTACCCATTATAACTCATGAACATCCCCTGCACAATTCCGCCGGTCATATCCAGTAAGCGCTCATCCGTCACCTGAATGGTTAAAGCACGCTTTTTTTCAGTGGCATTATAATTAATATCTATAATCTCCACTGCGTACTTCTCGCAGGTTCCACTGATCTCCGAAATAATGTATGCATCGCCCTTTTTAATCTCCTGTTTCAGCGCAATTTCCATGGGCTTTTCAATCGTATCGTCCAGCCATTCTTCCTTTACGATGCTTCCATGAATTCCACAGCCTGTATTATCCACAATTTCGGCGATTTTTTTATCTTTTTCGTATTGAATCAAACCCGTGACAGACCCCGGCTCTCCTACTTCGCCACGATTGATGGATACAATGGAGGTCTCATATAATGCACCGGAAGAAATAGATATCGGTTCATTTGTGTCAGCATCTCTCACCGCATGTCCCAAGGCACCAAAATCTCCGTCTTCTTCTATAAAAGTCATTGTTCCTACGCCCTGTAAACTATCGCGGATCCAGGCACCGATTTTATAACTTCCATCCTTGGAAAGGACCGGTGTCACTTTAACATCCCTTTCTTCCTGTCCCCGTTTTATGGTTAAATGCAACGTTGCACCGCCTGAGTTATGCACGATTTCCGTAAAATCTTTTTTACGCGTTACTTCTACACCATTCACTGCCACAATGTAATCACCCGACTGTAAAATATCCTTACATGGCATTACCGCATCCCCAGCCGTCGTTGTAAAATCACCGATATCTATCACATACACGCCATCTGTTTTAACATATATACCGACAGTCTGTCCGGATGGAATGACCTTGGTTGAATCCATAGTTTCAATACGAACGGTTTTATAAGGCAACACGCCAAATAGTTTCAAATCCGCGCAGTAGGTCTGATCCTCTACACCGCTTAACACAATTTCCTTCGAAAAATCCACTTCCACGCTGGGTATAAAATCACCGCCCACTCCTGTATCTTTCAGTCGACTGATGCTCTCAACTGCAGGTTCCAAATAATTACCCGTTTCAACACTTTCCAAATATATTTCACCACTGGCCGGAATGTCAAAGTCAATAATCTGCTCTTTATCGCTTTTCACATAAATCACTTCCGGCATACGGTTCCATTCATAAATATAAAAGCCCGCAAAGGCAATCACAATCCCGAATCCCATCATAAAAATAAGGACTCTTCTGTACATTCTCATTCTTCTATATTTCATAAAACTGTTATCAATCTCGCCCATCACAACCTCCGGAAAGAATACTCGTAATTTTCTAACAAAAAAAGAAGGACTTTCGTCCTTCTTATTATGTGATAATATGAAATTTTTACTTATCCATTTTTTGTATTTTGTGCCTGAATTTTTAATTCTCTGGCATTTTCCAAGACCGCATCGGTAATAATTTCTCCACCCAGCAGCCTTGCAACTTCATTTAATGCACCGTCTTCATTTAAAGGCATAATATTGGTAACGGTTTTGCCGTTTTGTTCGCTCTTTTCGATGCAATAATGTGAATCTGCCATTGCCGCAATCTGGGGCAAATGGGTAATACAGATAACCTGATGACTCTTGGCAAGAATTCCTAACTTCTCCGAAACCTTCCAGGCTGTTTTACCGCTGATACCGCTGTCAATTTCGTCAAAAATCAAGGTGTTAATATCATCGCGTTTCGCAGAAATTGTCTTAATCGCAAGCATAATACGGGACAACTCACCACCGCTGGCCACTGCCGATAAGGGACGCAATTTTTCACCCGGGTTGGTAGATATCATAAACACAACCTTATCCTTACCGTTGGCGCCGACCTGCTCCGCGTCTTCGAAAGATACTTCAAACTCTGCCTGCATAAAATTCAAATCGTGCAAAGCTTCCACAATTTCTTTCTCAAGCTTAACCGCTTCCGCCTGACGCAATTTACGAAGTGCCTTCGCATACTCTTCTAAAAGTGCTTCTTTATCAGCTAATTCCTTGCCGATGCGTTCACTTTCTTCCACGGCATTTTCCAAACGATAAATATATGCTTTACGTTCTTCAGCATAATTCAATATCTGTTCAATGCTTTTACCGTATTTAATTTGTAAATGATTGATTAAATCCACACGCTCCCGCACGCGGACAAACTCACGCTCGTCGAAATCATCCGCTTCCAAAGCAAAGTTTAAATCCCTGGACAAATCCCGTAAAAGCGAATCCACCTCAGTCATGCGCTCTTCCAGCTCTGCCATATCATCGTCCAAAGCCGACAAATGGCTCATTTCACGCAATGCGCGGTTTAAACTGTTTTCACAGCTGGAATCCTCTTCTTTCAGCAATTGAAGCACACGCACAAGGCCTTCTTTGACCTTCCCGCTGTTCTCCATTTTGCGAAGATTACTTTCCAGTTCTTCCAATTCACCGGGCACAAGCTTTGCTTTTTCGATTTCATCCACTTCAAAACGTGCAAATGAAAGCTCGCGTTCTCTCTGTTCCGGCGACATTTCCGGCGTATCATAGACCTTCTTTAAATCCAGATATTTAGCATATTCTTCCTTTAAAATTGCCTTCTGCTCTGCCAAAGTTTTATCCCCGAAGGAATCAAGGATATCCAAGTGTTTTTTGTCCTGTAAAAGACTCTGGTAATCATGCTGTCCGTAGATATCCAAAAGAATCGGTGCCAGTTCTTTTAACGCAGATGCCGAAACCGTCTCTCCGCACACTTTGAATACACTTCGCGCAGGACTGATTTTACGTTGTAAAATCACCACACCATCTTCTTCCACAGGCAAATCAAGTGCTTCTATTTTTTTCTTCTGTTCTTCATTCTCAACCTGGAACACCAATTCCACCAGTGCATATTCCGCACCGTCGCGGATACTGTCTTTATCCGCCTTAGCGCCCAGTGCCAGATGTATGGAACCTAAGATTACGGACTTACCCGCACCGGTTTCACCGGTTAAGATATTCAATCCTTCCGTAAAATCCACTTCCACCTCATCAATGATGGCTAAATTTTTAACGTGTAACTGTAATAACATAAGGCCTCCTTTTACCCTTCCCTCTCTCTTGTTCCAAGGATTTTGTTAAAAGGTTGCTTTGATTAAATCTGCTATTTTATCTTTCACCAAAACGGCGTCCTGCGTAGTTCGCACAGCTACCATAATGGTATCATCTCCCGCAATACTGCCTACTACTTCCGACAAATTCATAGCATCCAAAGCGGCAGCTACGGCCATTGCCATACCGGATACGGTTTTAATTACAAGAATATTCTGCGCCGTATCCATACCGGTCAGACCGTCTCTGATAATACGAATGTATTTGTCAGCCAGGTGCTCGGTATCGTTGTTTAAAACCACATACTTCTGTCTGCCCTTTCCGTTTGACACCTTGGTAATCTTTAATTCCCTGATGTCTCTGGAAACGGTAGCCTGGGTAATGTTAAAACCGTCTTCCAGAAGTTTCCCTACCAGCTCCTCCTGAGTTTCGATATCAAATTGTTCAATCAATTCCATGATTCTTTGATGTCTTTTATTCTTCATTCCAATACTCCGTAATATGCGGTCATATCTGTCTATATAATCAATTAATTTTCTTTCATCTTCTCGTACAAGGTTTCAAGGAAACTTGCACTGCTGATGCGAATCAGTGTCGTAGTCATCTTGGATTTGTTTACCACAACCCTGTCGCCCGCTTCCAATTTGATACGCTCGATTCCGTCAAAATATACCTCAATCAACTGTTCTATCGTCAAATCATGGGGCGGTAAAATCTCCACTTCAATCTCATCTTCCGCATTAAAAATAATACTTCTGCTAAGCATGGTATGGGGTGCAATTGGGGTGATAATCGTCATATCCGCACCGGGCTCCACAATGGGACCGCCGGAAGAAAGATTGTATGCCGTTGAACCGGTGGGGGTTGCCAAAATCAAACCATCGGCACGATAAGCTTTTAACATTTTATTATTGACGCTTACTTCAAAATTCAAAATCTGCATGGAACCGCCACGGGTGATAACAATATCATTCAAGGCATCCAAACAGCAGATTTCTTCACTACCGCGCATAACCTTTCCGGATAACATCATACGGTTTTCAGTGGTATACGCGCCATCACACAAAGCATCCAACGCACTGAATACATTGCTTTTATCCACGTCGGCCAAATAACCCAAATGGCCCATATTTACGCCAAGAATCGGTAAATCATTTTGGACAATCTTTTTTGCTACACGCAAAATAGTGCCGTCACCGCCCAAAACAATAATACAGTCCACGCCGTCCAAATGCTCTTTGGAAATATCGTAGTCACGACTTTCGGGCACAAAGGATTTCACCTTCTTATGCTTCTTGTTTACAAGATAATCCTGTACGCTACGTGTTACTGACAAATCCTTATCTTTTTGATTGTTCGTAATCAATAAAAATGATTCCATTGTTTTCCTTTCTTTGAAAACATCATAAAAAATGAATCGACTTGTTCCTATACAGTAAATCTATTTATACCTATTAGTATCTTTTTAATTTCTTTATATCTCTTCTATTCTTTAACAAATCTCTACAGTGTTTCGTGGGATTTCGATACAATTTCATTGATTCTGTCCGTCATTTCCTTGGATAATTCTACAGTGTCCTGCGCAACAACACTTTTATTTAAAATATCTTCCGCCGAAAGCGTTCCCGCACCTGGTGCATCCATAGGTTTCTGAATATAAGCCAGATATTCAATATTGCCTTCCGGTCCGCGAATCGGAGAATAATCCAAATCCAGAATATCAAAACCAATATTCATAATGATTTTGGAAACGTTTTCCACTACTTCTTTATGTACGGACGGTTCTCTTACAACACCCTTCTTGCCAACCTTTTCTTTGGTGGTCTCAAACTGGGGCTTAATTAAGCATACCATACGTCCGCCGGGCTTTAATAAGTTATATGCCGGTGGGAGAATTTTCTGCAAAGAGATAAAAGATACATCCACGGAAGCAAAATCCAAGTCATCCTGGATATCATCTCTTACCATATAGCGAAAGTTTGTCTTCTCCATACAAACCACGCGCTCATCATTGCGAAGTTTCCATGCAAGCTGGCCATGTCCTACGTCTACGGCATAAACCTTAGACGCACCGTTTTGCAACATACAGTCCGTAAAACCGCCGGTAGAAGCTCCGATATCCATACAAACCATATTTTCGAAAGAAAGCTGATGCTTCTCAACTGCTTTTTCAAGCTTTAAACCACCGCGACTGACATAGCGCAAGGTCGCGCCACGCACTTCGACTTTGGCCGTTTCTTCCTCAAACAAATCGCCTGCTTTGTCTTCTTTTTGTCCGTTTACATAGACAATACCGGACATAATATATGCTTTTGCTTTTTCCCTGGACTCGGCTAAACCCTTTTTTACAACCAGTACATCTAACCGTACCTTCATTACAATACCTTCCTGTTAAATCGTTTGCTCAAACGATTATTCATTCTATAAAACGTATTCCTACGTAATACTGCAAATTCCTACAGGCATTCTTTGATACGTGCCACTACGGAATCCGCATCCATACCGATTTCTTTGTATAACTGATCCACGCTGCCGTGTTCCACAAATTTATCAGGAATTGCAATGGTTAAAACCTTACAATCCGCCTTGATACCGGCAAGATACTCACGTACCTTCTCACCGTAGCCACCGCTTGCCACATTCTCTTCCATGGTGACAATCAACGAATGGTTCTCAGCTGCTTTTTTCAGTGCTTCCTCATCAATGGGTTTTACGAAACGTCCGTTATTCAAACTACAATTTAAACCTTCTTCTTTTAACTTGGAATGAACATCTACTGCGGTCTTAACCATACTTCCCACTGCAAAAATTGCAATGTCTTTTTCTTCATAAATCCACTCGGATTTACCAAGTTCCACCGCTGCACGGTTCTCATACAAGCCTTCATAAGCCTGTCCTCTGGGATAGCGCACTGCAATGGGGCCGTCAAAAGCAATGGCGAATTTCAACATATCAGAAAGCTCCCATTTATTCTTGGGTGCCATAATCGTCAAATTGGGAATAGATGATAAAAACGACAAATCAAATACACCCTGATGGGTTTCACCGTCACTGCCTACCAATCCTGCTCTGTCAATTGCAAATACAACCGGCAATTTCTGAAGACAGACATCATGTAAAATCTGGTCATAAGCTCTCTGAAGGAAAGAAGAATAAATCGCAACAATCGGTCGCAAACCGCCTGCCGCAAGACCTGCCGCAAATGTGACTGCATGTTCTTCCGCAATTCCCACGTCAAAAAATCGGTCCGGATACATATTGCGGAAACGCTTTAAGCCGGTACCATCAGGCATTGCTGCTGTAATAGCCACCACCTTCTCATTTCTTGCACCCATTTTACACATAACGGTAGAAAAAATATCCGTATAATTAGGCTTGGTTCTCTTAGAAGCGGGCAAACCGGTTTCAATTTCAAAAGGCTCTGCACCATGAAAACGTGCGGGATGTCTTTCTGCAGGTGCATATCCCTTACCTTTATGTGTCATAACATGCACAAGCACAGGTTCCTTGCATCTTTTAGCCTCTTTGAACACTCGAACCATATCTGCAATATTATGACCATCCACGGGTCCTAAATAGGTCAGACCCATATCTTCAAATAACATACCCGGAATTACCATCTGCTTAAAAGTACTCTTCACACGCTGAATGCCGTGAATCATATTTTTACCGCGGGGCATCTGACGCAATCTGTCTTTTACGCTGTCTTTTAAATCGATATAAGCTTCTGTAGTACGAATGCTGTTCAAATACTGGGAAACACCGCCTACAGGCTCTGAAATAGACATATTATTGTCATTTAATACGATAATAAAATTAGTATCCGCTTTTGCCGCATTGTTAAGCGCTTCATAGGCCATACCACCGGTTAACGCACCGTCACCGATTACGGAAACAATGGTATTATTCTTGCCCTGCAAGGTTCTTGCCATTGCCATACCAAGACCTGCCGAAATGGAAGTCGAACTGTGTCCCGTATTAAAACAGTCGCAATCGCTTTCCACAGTCTTAGGGAAACCGCTCATACCCTTAAATTTACGCAAGGTATCAAAACCGTCTTTACGGCCGGTAAGAATTTTATGGGTATAAGACTGGTGACCTACGTCCCAAATCAGTTTGTCCTCCGGGAAATTCATACACAAGTGCAATGCCATGGTAAGTTCTACCGCACCTAAGTTTGCACCTAAATGACCACCGGCCACACTGATTTTTTCAATTAAGAATTCGCGGATCTCCTGGGCCAAATCGCCGTAGTATTCTTTGGGAATTCTTTTTATATCGTTTGGTTTTTCAATTCTTTCAAGAAACATGTCTTTGTCCTCTACTCTCTAACCTCTATTTGTCACGGTTTACAAGACTGCCGATTAAGTCTTTTAAAAATACCTTTTTATCGGTAATTTCATTCAGCATCGCAATCGCTTCTTCCGATAACTGCTTCTGGTCAGCCTGTGCTTTATCAAGACCTTCCAAAGTAACGTAGGTCGTCTTTTCATTCTTCTCATCACTTCCCACCGGCTTACCAAGCAAAGCTTCATCACCGATTTTATCAAGAATATCATCTTGAATTTGGAAGGCTACACCTACATTATAACCAATCTTTTCAGTCTTACTAATATCATCTGCACCCGCAAGTATTGCACCGATGGTAAGTGCGGCCTGAATCAAAGCGGCTGTTTTATTTTCATGAATAAAAAGCAATTCTTCCTTGGTTGCATCCTCCTTTTTCTCTGCCTCGATATCCGCAACCTGTCCGCCAATCATTCCGAACACACCGGCCTTACGTCCCAATACCTGTAACGCCTTAGTCTGACGTTTTAACAAATCACAATCTCCCGCCTCGGCGGTTTTCATCATAGCATTTGATACGGTTTCAAATGCAAAATTTAAAAGTCCGTCGCCGGCAAGAATTGCAGTTGCCTCATCAAACTGCTTATGGTTAGTAAGACGTCCTCTTCTGTAATCATCATTGTCCATTGCAGGCAAATCATCATGAATCAGCGAATAGGTATGTATCATTTCCAAAGCCGCCATATAGGGCTTAACAATGTTTTCATCCTTACCGCCAAACATACGGAAGCTTTCCAACATCATCATAGGGCGCAATCTCTTGCCGCCTGCATAAAAACTATAGCGCATTGCTTCAATTACGCGCTCGTAATATACACCCTTTTGTTCCGGAAGAAACTCTGCAAGAATTTCCTCAATCTCATCTACATGAAGTTTCATTTCCTCATTCCAATTGCTCATGCTTAACCCTCTTACTTTTATTCCGTTAATCGCTTATCCTTCTCCAAATCGGCAAATTCTTCTGTTTTACCGTCTTCCATAAGCTTTAATACTTTCTTTTCCACCTTATCAATGCTTTCATCGCATTTTCTCAATAATTCCACGCCTTCGCTGTATTTATTAAAAGCATCTTCAATACTGATGTCACTTCGCTCCAAATCCGAAAGAATTTCTTCGATTTTAGCAAAATTTTCTTCTAAAGTTGCTGTATTTTTCTCTGACATTCTACTCTCCCCTTACATTTGCTCTATTTGAGACACCTAGGCTTAGTCCGTAACTTAGGAAGCCCAGTCTTTATATTCAATCATCGCCCTCTCCCCAAGAAGTCAACTCGTTCACGGTTGCCCCTGCCTCACCGTCTTTCATACGAATTCTTATTACTTTGCCGACTTCCATGTCTTTGATGCCGGAGACTCGTTGCCCCGCATCATCGGCAAGATAAGCCATACCTCCGTTTAAGCGTTTTACCGGTGAAACCGCATGTGCCCGCTCTACAAGAATTTGCAATTGATTTCTTTTTCGTAATAACAATTGCTTCATACGTTGATCCAAGTTCTCGGAAAGTCTTGCACCGGTCATACGATACTCGCGTACCTTCACCGCCGGTGACGCACTATGAACTCTTTGCTTCAATAATTGGCTTCTTGTCTTTCCCCTATTAATATGACTTTCCATTGCCTTGTATAAAAGCGCTCTGTATTCTTCCAGATAACGCTCTGTCTTCGCAAACTCTTCTACCGCCAACTCTGCCGCCGCAGAAGGCGTTGCCGCTCTTTTATCCGCCACAAAATCCGCAATGGTAAAATCGGTTTCATGCCCCACCGCAGAAATAATCGGCACCTCACATTGGAAAATCGCATGGGCTACCGCCTCTTCATTGAAAGCCCATAAGTCTTCAATGGAACCGCCACCGCGACCGACAATCATTACATCCACGCCATAATTTTCTAAAGCTTCAATACCTTTGATAATACTGGGGGCCGCTCCGTCGCCCTGTACAATTGCCGGATATAAAATAATCTGAATATATGGATTTCTTCGCTTTGCCACAGAAATAATGTCTCTTACCGCAGCTCCCGTAGGTGCTGTAACGACACCAAGTGTCTTAATTCCCGTGGGAATCGGTCTTTTATATTCGGCATCAAACATGCCCTGCGCAGACAGGCTTTTCTTCAATTGTTCAAATGCGAGATAAAGATTTCCTTCTCCGTCTTTTTCAACCGCGGTTGCATAAATCTGGTATTTGCCGTCTCTGACAAAAACCTCTACCTTACCTTTTACAACAACCTGCTGTCCGTCTGTCATTTGAAAATTCAAATTGCGACGATAAGAAGAAAACATAACACAGGAAATAGCAGAACCGTTTTCTTTTAAGGTAAAATAAATATGTCCCGTGGAATGATATTTGCAATTGCTGATTTCACCACGAACCGATACTTCATTACTTAAAAGATAGTCCTGCGTAAACATATTCTTAATATAGTTGTTAAGCTGTCCTACCGAATAGATGCTTCCCATTATTACCTCTGTTGCCGGAATCTTTTACTTTGAAAACTTTGCCAAAACACCGTTTACAAAGGATGATGATTCATCCTGACCGAATTTCTTTGCCAGCTCAACGGCTTCATTGATAGCTACCGATGTAGGCACGGAATCATCATACTTAATTTCATATACGGCAAGACGGATAATAGCCAAATCCACCTTCCCCATACGGTCAGTCTTCCAGCCTGTTGCCTGCTCGTTAATCAAAGTATCAATTTCAGAAAGTTTGTCCTGAATCTTTTCAAACTTTTCAGAAATATATGTACAGTCCTTTCCCGACTGTATTTCTTCCTGCTCCAGATACAATTTCATCTGTTCAGGCATATCTTTTTTATCATTGAATTCCAACTGGAATACCAATTTAAAAATCTGTTCTCTTTGTTCTCTTCTTCCCATAATCTCTCCATCATAGAAATGCCTCCCTTACGGGAGACATATCGTATTTTATTCTGCTGTAGGAACTACAACAGATGCTATTCTAACATTTACATCCACAACTTCCAAGTTGGTCATGGTTTCGATGGAAGTCTTAACCTTTTCCTGTACTTCACGGCAGGTTTCAGGAACCTTGTATCCTGCGTTGATTCCTAATGCCATGTCAACCTTAACAGTTCTTCCTACGATATCAACCTTAACACCCTTAGGTGCTTTGCGAACACCCATACGGCTCATAAATTCATTCTGTGAATTATCAACACTGACAACACCTTCTACTTCCGCTGCCGCCAAAGCTGCAATTACGGGAACCACATCATCTGCAATTCTTACTGCTCCGATTTTTTCGCTTGCTTCTTTTGCCATTTCTATTTCCTCCTTCTATCTGAACCTACACTGATTTTATTTTATAATTGCTGTAACTATTTAGAACACCATTCGCAAAAATTATACCAAATTTTGAATACTTTGCCTAGTCTTTTAAAGCATAAATGTATAAGTATACAATTTGTCGTTGGTAGTATACGCTAAAGTTGTGGTACCGCTACCTAAATATTGAAAAATATGCTGATTATCAAGTAAATCCGTTTGAAAACTATTATATAAATTTTGATCCGCACATCTAATTGATACGCTTTCCTGACCATTTACATATGCAGATTCAAAAATCCTTTGTAGTCTAAGCGTATCCATTTCTGAGAAATACAATCCTTCTTTTACATAGTAATTATCCATTCTTACCGTACAATTCGGTACTCCGATGGGATTATCAATTATATGCGTTTTTAATAAGTCTTGCGTATTAATACATAAATAATCATAATTTATTGTTGCCAAAGAATTAGTAATTCCTGATTCATCCGTATAAGAAGCATCTCCCCAAGTAGCATCTACATAATAATAGTAACCATTTATTTTTACTAAATTCCACGCATGGGATTCTCCTGAAATAACCGAACCGGTAATAACCGTTGCCTCTACTCCCATCTCTTGTAATAAATATTGTACCGCTTTGGCATATCCCAAACAAACGGACTCTCTCCCCAGAAACACAGAGCATATATTTTGATTATCGGGAGCATCAAGATTATACTCCGTATTCAAAACAATGAACTCATACACATATCGTACTTTTTCATAATCATCCGCATTTTCAGGTAATCCGTTTTTACAAGTTTCTACATATTGATCAATCATTTGCTGATTTGCCGTCACTTGGTCTTTAGGAATGGTATAGTTGGGACTTAATGTAATCTTTTGTATCATACCTGCAAACATATACTTTTCATAAGAATAACCTTCTGAATAAAAAAGCTCCGGGTGATCCAAAAATACACAAGATACTACTTTTTCCAATTCCTCTTCATCGGTTCCGCACATAGGAATCCCAACTGTATAATTCCGAATTGTAAGTAAAACCTCTGCATATAACTGTTTTTGTCTGTCAGAAAGATTATCATATGCATACAAACCTTGACATTCCGTCATTGCATCCACAATAGCACGGTTGGTCAAACCGGCATCAGCCCTCAACTGCCAATCCCGGTCGTTTAATTTGGCATCCATAATCATCTCTGTTTGGTTGACATAATCCCCTTCCGGATTGTTTATAAAATTATCGACATCTTTTAATTCATGTTCTGTTGACGTGCCTTGTAAACTTCCCAACAAAGAGTCTTGTCCGCCATCATCGCGGCCGAAACTTATAACAGGCGCGGATGTCGAATCCGCTGTCCCGAACTTTTGATCCAATATGTTGATGGATAGCAATATCCCGACAAAAATAATAAGAAAACCACTGAACAGTATGATATATTTTTTCACTAAGTCACTCCTTAAAACAACGAGGGTTACTTATTCATGTCCGAATTCAGACAATTCCAATCCGTCGTTTCGATCTAATGTCATACCCACACTCCATGCATTGATAAACAATAACAACGGATTGCCTCGCATATCTTTTACCTTCTTCATGTCGGAAGTACCCACAATCTTTGCCACGTCCACTTCTTCCTTATTGGCAATCCAACGAATGTGTTCGTAGGGTAAGGGCTCCAACTTGATTTCTACGTTGTATTCATTCTCCAGACGATATTTCAATACCTCAAACTGAAGCACACCAACAACACCCACGATGATTTCTTCCATACCGGTGTTGAATTCCTGAAAAATCTGAATTGCACCTTCCTGGGCAATCTGGGTTACACCCTTCATAAACTGCTTACGCTTCATAGTATCTACCTGACGCACACGGGCAAAATGCTCCGGCGCAAAGGTAGGAATTCCGTCGTATAAAAATTTATTTTTCGCCGTGCAAATGGTATCGCCGATTGAGAAAATGCCGGGGTCAAATACACCGATAATATCGCCTGCATAAGCCTCATCCAGAATTTTACGCTCGCTTGCCATAATCTGCTGGGGCTGTGACAAACGCATACTTTTATTACCCTGCATATGGAATACTTCGCGGTCTGCCTCAAACTTACCGGAACAAATTCTCATAAAAGCAATTCGGTCACGGTGCGCCTTATTCATATTCGCCTGAATCTTGAAAACAAAGGCACTGAAATCATTTTCACAAGGGTCAATCACACCGATATCCGCCTTGCGGGCCAAAGGTGTTGTTGTCATTTTTAAGAAATTCTGTAAAAAGATTTCCACACCGAAGTTTGTTAACGCAGAACCAAAGAATACCGGTGTCAGCTTACCCGCCTGTACTTCACTTAAATCAAATTCCGCACTGGCACCGTCCAATAATTCAATTTCATCAGACAGTGTTGCAAATGCTTCTTCACCAATATATTCGAGAAGTTTGTCCTTATCCTCCACGGAAATGCGCTCGGTATGACCTTCCTTGGTACCCTTTTCCGTATCTGAGAAAAGAACCACTTCCCTTGCTTCTCTGTCATACACACCCTTAAATGCCTTACCGCTGCCGATGGGCCAGTTTACGGGGCAGGTGGCAATACCAAGTTCCTTCTCTACTTCGTCCAATAAATCAAAGGTATCGTTGGCATCGCGGTCCAACTTATTGATAAAAGTAAAAATGGGAATACCGCGCATACTGCAAACCTTGAAAAGCTTTCTGGTTTGCGCCTCTACACCCTTGGAAGCATCAATTACCATGACCGCAGAATCCGCAGCCATTAATGTACGATAAGTATCTTCCGAGAAGTCCTGATGTCCCGGCGTATCCAGGATATTAATGCAATATCCGTCATATTCAAACTGCAAAACAGAAGAAGTTACGGAAATACCTCTTTCTTTTTCAATTTCCATCCAGTCCGAAACCGCATGTCTGGCAGTTGCCTTTCCTTTTACACTACCGGCCAGATTAATGGCTCCTCCGTATAAAAGAAACTTTTCTGTCAATGTTGTTTTACCCGCATCCGGGTGAGAAATAATCGCAAAAGTTCTTCTGCGGTTTACTTCATGTTGTAAGTTGCTCACAATTTTTTCCTCCGAAACTCAATCGTTTGTATTCTTTTATAATGTAACTGTTCAGAACACCATTCGCAAAATCGCACCTTTGGTGCTTGGCTCTGAATAGTTACTTTAAATCATAGACTCGCCTTCGATATCGCCTTCCACACCAAGCAATTTTAAGGTTGTGGCTGCAATATCCGCAAAACTGTCTCTCGTGCCTATATTGGAAGGCGCAAGCGCAGGACCATACATCACAAAAGGTGTATGTTCTCTGGAATGATCCGTAGATACGGTGTATCCGGGATCACATCCGTGGTCGGCGGTGATCATTAACACATCATCTTCGCCAAGCTTTGCAAGCATTTCGGGCAGTCTTTGGTCAAATTCAGCCAAGGCTTTCGCATAGCCTTCAATATCATTACGATGACCGTAAAGCATATCGAAATCAACGAGATTTACAAAACAAAGACCGTTAAAATCCCTGTCCATCCAATTTAACATCTTATCCATACCGTCTGCATTGGAAGTGGTATACACATATTCCGTAATCCCTTTTCCGGCAAAAATATCATTGATTTTGCCTACGGCGAGGACATCCATTCCCTTGTCTTTTAACACATCCAACATGGTTGTTTTGGGCGGTAAAAGGGAATAGTCGTGTCTTCTTGCGGTACGGGTATAGTTACCGCTCTCACCGATAAAAGGTCTTGCAATGACGCGTCCTACGCCATGCTCACCCTGTAATAATTCTCTCGCAATTTTACAATATTCGTATAATTTCTCTACCGGCACTACATCCTCGTGCGCCGCAATCTGGAACACGCTGTCTGCCGATGTATATACAATCAATGAGCCTGTCTTTCTGTGCTCATCGCCGTAGTCATTGATTACCTTGGTTCCGGAATACGGAAGATTGCACAATGTTTTACAGCCTGTACGCTTCTCAAACTCCTCAATCACTTCCTTCGGAAAACCGTTCGGATAAACAGGCATAGGCTTCCCGGAAATCAGGCCCGCAATCTCCCAGTGACCGATTGTGGTATCCTTACCCTTGGAAGCCTCCTTCATTCTTGCAATTACGGCTTTGATATTGTCAGTTTTCTCGCCGACTTCTACTCCGTCAATGTTAAAAAAACCAAGTTTCTGCATATTCGGCATTGCAAAAAATTCACTTGTCGCCACGGAACGCAATGTATTGGTTCCCAAATCATTATATTCTGCAGCATCGGGTAATTCACCGATGCCAAAACTGTCCAGTACTACCAAAAATACTCTCTTCATAAGGTACTTCCTTTCTACTGTTCTTTTACGTACTTTTTCTCTTCGGACATTCGCCCTCTAATATAATATATTATCACATATTTGTGTAAAAATCATCCATTCTTTTAGGATTGAATCGGACTAATTACGATATTTTCCGCCGAAATACCGGTTTTTCTTTGAACAATATCAATAATCTGTGCACATTGTACTTCCGTAAGCTCGGAAACTGCCACACAAACGTCTGCACTGCTTCCCGTAATGCTGACTACCGCATTCTCAAAGCCCTTTGCTTCCAAAAGAATTTCTGCAGACATTTCACGCTCCGCAATGTCCGTCAATGCAATCATGGAATTAATTGCATCGGTTTTCTGTGCTTCGGTCAAAGTTTCATTATTGATGATTTCCAAAAGATTTTCTTTGTTTCTTGCTCTGGTCTGTTCTTTTAAAAGTCTGGCATCTGCAAGATTGTTAATGGCACCCGTAGATGTAAAAACAGCTTCACCGGGTATTTCATCAATAGTATCATTCTCTGCCACTTCTCCGCCTTCTGCTAAGCTTGCATCCACATCATCGCCTGCAGTTTCTTTAGCAAGCTGCGCTTCCACATCTGCACTGTCTACGGTTTCACTGATAAAAGCACTCAAATCCCCTTCCATATCCATTACAATATCCGTATACTGGTCATTCACTTCCACATATTCACTGTCCAAACTTGCAATGTCCTCATCAGAGATATCAAGTAAGGCAACACCGTTCTCATCCACTACCGTATTTTCATCTAAGGACGCCACTTCATCCTCTTCAATATTTTTACCGGCAAAATTTAAATATCCTGCTACGGCTATCATAAGTGCAAGGGCTACAATCATCATCTGATTTTTTTTAAATATTTTCTTCACTATTCTCTTCCCTTCTGTTATGTATTCATTTTAACTATTTTAATTTTATGTACATCAATTCCAAATAATGCCTGAATCGCCTCGGTAATTGCAAGTTTTACGGAACTGTCACCTCCGCCCTGCGAAACCACAAATACGCCCTCAACTTCAGGGTATGTATTTTGCGTTGTATAAGTAAAACTATTATCCCGAGTCCTGGTTGACGATTTTAATGTAATCATCACCTCCACTTCACCAACGCCCTCCATTTGCGAAAGAATCTCTTCCAAACGCAACTCCAGTTCTTCTTCATATTCCAAAGAAGTATCTGTAGAAGTATTTTCGCTGACCGGAGTCTGAATATCTATAAAAGAATTCCCCTTTTTTTCTCCTGTCGGAATGAACAACACAGCAATCAGCACGCCGATTATAACAATCGCAATCATCAAATCCTTACCCTTCCACCTCTTTTTCTCCAGTAACGCTTTGATTTCTTCTTTCATAATACACCTCCGGACGGCACCTAAACCACGCCACAAATTCTCCTGTTTTAAAAGTCCTGCCCGGTTTGTTCTTTGAACGATTCTTCCCAGGCATCCTCTTTGATTTTCTCAAAGTCCGGCGTTCCGCTCCAAATTTTAGCCTCATATTCCATGCGATAGCTTTCAAAATCCTGAAATCCGTTTTCTTTTATCAAATCAATCACCGGAAATATCAAAAGCATTGCCGTAATAAGCCCCACCATCATTTTGATATATTTTTCGTAAGTTTCGCTGACACATAAGTGCAATACGGTTTGTGCCAGAATCAGAAAAATTCCGGCTTTTTTAATAATTTCCAAAACATTGTCAAACATCTAAACGCCCCTTCCTGCCACTGCCGTCACCAAGGCAATCAGTATGAAAAAAATCATTACCACCGCAAGGGTAGCTTTCAGAAGTAAAAAACCGCCTTCCGAAACTCTGTCGATGCATTTTGTCATTCTTTTATCCCCAAACATTCCCACACAAGCGCCGGAAATTTTGATAATACAGGCCAAAATAAAAATTTTGGTCAAAGGCGCACAGACCAGAAGAATCATAAGAATCAACGTGACAATTCCGATGCTGTTTTTGATTAAAATGGCGGAACCAAGAAGCATCTTCGACACGGAATCCGTAATGTCTCCAATACCCGGGATTGCTGCTACGGTCTTTTGAAACATGGTGTAACTGACACCGTCCGCTATCGGGTGAATCAGGCTTTTCATCACCCCGACGCCGGTCACCGTGGTAATACATATTTTAATCAGCAACGAGACGCCCTTTTTTAACAGGGCAATCATTTCACTAAATCTGTCATCATCCGTAGAACCGCTGATGACCGAAACAAAAACAAAGCAGGAAATCATAGGTAATACCACTTCGGGAAAAATAATTTCCACCGCATACAACAGTAATAAATTCAACTGATAGAAGGCGCCCGCAGTTACCGAGGCATAACACATCGCCACTGCAATATAAAATGCCGGAATCAGAATCTGCGTAAAAGAAACGATGTTTTCCACCACCAGAACCGCTGTTTCTGCCATCACATAAAATACCTGTAACAGAAGAATTACTCCGTACAAATATGTAAAATAAAAGGCCAGTTCCGAAATCTGACGATTGCCGAATAAATTTCCGCACTGGTTTAAAACCGCCGAAACCACACCGATTAACAAAAGCGAAATCATAACATACATCATATCCGCTACATTTTCTTTGATTGTGCTTAAAATCATTTCCCAAATCATATCAAAGCCCGGCACTTCGCCGGTCAGCAATTGATTATAAAAATCCCGGAACAAATCACCAAAGGTAGGCATAAAATGTTCTAATTGTACAGTTAATTCAGTGTAATCCATTTTACGTTTCACCCACCTTACATTCATTATTTTTTCTTTATTTGATATTACAGTTTTCAAATATTCGTTTTAGTGCCGAGAAATTATAAATTTTGCAGAATTTCTATAAAAGCAAACAAAATAGGCATCCCCGATAACATCACATAAAGTTTCCCAAACACCTGAATCTGTTCCGCCAGACTTCCAAACCCCGCGTCCTTACAAATTCCTGACGCAAACTGGCAAAGGTATGTTACGCCCAAAACTTTTATGAGTATCAAAAAATACCCCGTACCAGTGCCTAAATAAGAAAACACCGACTTAATCTGCTCTAACACAAGCAAAATCCGATCTAAGGATAAAATAATAATCAAAACCGTTCCCGCAAGTCCAAGGAGCGCGCCAAGTGCCGGTTTGTACGCTTTTACTTCCATTGCAAGCAAAACGGTTACAATCCCAATCATCACAATTTTTATGAGTTCCATAAGTCTACCTCACCTAGAATTCAAAAAGCATACTGATGGTCTGAAACAAGTCGAGAATATAGGGAACAATCCAAGACAAAACCAAAATCAAGCCTGCCAGGCTTGCCAAAAAAGCGTGTTCCTCTCTCCCGCTGTGCTTCAATACCTGACTGAGAATTGTTACCAAAATCCCCACCGCCGCAATTTTAAAAATTAGTCCGACACTCATGCCACGCCTCCAAATTTATGCTAAATTACAGTAATGCAAAGTAACAATCCCACCGTTATGCTCAAACATAATGTAACTTTGCTTCTTTCCTTTCGTACCTGCTCCGCTGTCCGGATTACTTTGTCCCACTCGATGATGCTCTCCCTTAACACTTCTATCGGCATCGCCGGGGTAGTGCCGTCGACACAACGTATGACCCCCTGTAAAATCTTCACTTCCTCTTGTTTTAGCGGAATGCCCGGTGCTAATTCCTTCATTTTATCCTCCCAATATATATGCGGGGGCTTCTTTCTTTCTTTTTCAAGCATCCTGTATAGCCCCATAAAAATATCACAATACGGCGCTTTAATCTTTGAAGCCAGTCGAAAACAGCTTTCCCCGAAAGTCCCTCTCCGATTCTGTGTTTCCAACAGCAATGTATTCAATATATATCTGATATAAGTCAATTCTTCATATCGCCTTTTATATTCCAGGACTTTTAAACAGCCAAAACCGCAACTTCCGGATATAAAACATGCACAAGCCAATATTTTCAGCATAAATCCAATACTTCTCCCTTTTCGTTACATATCTTGATCACCTGTTCTTTACCCGGGCTTCTCTTAAGGAAAATTAACCTTTCAAAACCTCCTGCACCGAGATTATTTTGCAAGTATGGATTTCTTTTAATCGAATCATAATCAGTACCGTGTATCGTAGCCAGAAGCCGACACCCTAAATAGAACGCTTGTTGTATTGCTTTATAATCTTCCTCGCCCCCAAGTTCATCCACCGCAATGATCTGTGGCGACATTGACCTAAGTACCATCAACATTCCCTCTGCCTTTGGACAGGCATCTAAAATATCCGTATGCATCCCAACATCATTTTGTGCCATCCCAAGATAACAGGATGCAATTTCTGACCTCTCATCTATTAAGCTTACGTTTTGGGCAGAATGCTCCCTACTCCCATTGGATATCTTACGGACCAATTCCCTCAAAAGTGTTGTCTTTCCGCAACCGGGCAAAGATATAAGCAGCGTACTTTTTAACTCGTTTTCCTGATAAAGATAGGGCAATACCTTGTCGGCCACGCCTTTGATTTCATGTGCAAATCTAATATTCATTGCAGTAAAATACTGCATCCCGGTCACTTGTTTGCCGTTCCACACAGTCTGTCCGACAACACCCACTCGATGTCCGCCTTCTACGGTTATGTAGCCTTTGGAAAGTTCCTGCTCAAAGGCATAAACGGAATGTCTGCAAATATGACTGAATAAATCCATAAATTCAGTTTCCGTCAAACAAAGACCATCCTGTGAAAAAACCGAATAACAGCCTGCTTTTGTAAGATAAACAGGCCTGTCTTCTCTGATAATCTGAACCGGACCGTTTCTTCGTATGCGCAATTCTCTTATTTTTTCGCAGTCCCTTATTACATTGCCAAAATATGACCGCAAATGTTCCGGGAACAACGCTTTGATACTGTTTTGCCTATACATAATATGCTCGTCCTTATGCTGAATTCTTCCATAAATAGAATCTTAAAAACTGATGTACAAAATAATGAAAAAATATACTTATCTAAATATATGAAACCTGTCCGCTTTTATGCATAAAAAAAGACAGGCTTTAAAAAAGTCTGTCTTTACAATTCATTATTTGGTTTGACTTAAATATACTTTAATCGGTTCATATACCTCTTCATTCACAACATCGTGAGGCTGTACCAATAGAACATCCGGCATTTCAATATTTGTGTAATAATCGGTCCATGTAATCGAATTTTCCTTCGTACTGATTGTTGTAAGTTTACTGCTTCCTCCCACAGCACTTCCTTCATTGTGTTCTAAACGATTTCCATCCTCGTCAAGAATCCATATAAATGTACCAAAATTCATTTTTTCATCCTCAGCCATTTCTTCTGCAAGATGATAATAGGTAACACATTTCAAACCAAGCTCGGTTTTTGTAATTACAACTTTATCAATAACCGTATTGGAATCTTCCACCTCTTGTTTATATTCCGGTGCATACACATATGTAGTGGCTTGGCTTCTGTCGCACAATGTGAATTCCAATTGGCTTGATACAAATTCATTATTTGTACTCTCTCCTAATACATTCAGATGACAGAAAAACTCTTTCTTTTGACCTTTCATAGGATAATTATAACTGAGAACATAATGACAACTGCCATCCTTATAAGTAATTGCACCGTCACTTGCCGTAACAACACTTTCATAATCACCGAACTCACTGATAGAAACATTTGCATACAGAATTTCCATTCCTGTTTCTTTGACATATTCGCCTAATGTTATATTTTCACCCGCATCGTCCAAAATATTTTCATTCAGCTGTTCTTCATTATGAATAATCATATATTTACTATCTTCTGCAGGTGTAAAAACCACCTCAACAATACATTGTCCGTTATCACAGAGTGCCTCTGAAATTTTCACATTAACATAATCGTTAAAATTCAAAGCTATGTTTGGCGTTACTTCTGTTTCTTCTAAACACTCATTTTGCTCCACATCTGTTTCCACCAATGCCATTTCCTCAGCAGATAACTCTCTGCCCCACACTTTTTTTAAATAATCTGCAATTCCTGAATAGGCCGCAGCAGAATATATGGTAGCTGACGTTACAACAACACATCCGGTTACTGTTGCTACTTTTACCATTGTCTTCTTCCAAAGATTGTTTGGTTTTATTCTTGAAACTGACTTTTCCGGTAATTCTGATATCGTCGCTTCAATATTAGCTTTTATATCTTCCGGAATTGGCACATCTTCATTAAGTTTATGTATAATCTTTTCAAATCCACTCATTTTAATTCTCCCTTCTCATACATTTCTTCCAATTTGCTTCTTGCCTGAACAAGATATTTTTTCACACTGCTTTCGCCAACTTCCATAATCCTGGCTATTTCGCGCACCTTATACCCTTGTGCATAATGTAAAATGATAACAAGACGATGTTTCTCATCAAGTACATTCAAAAACAGTTCCCATTCTACACCAAGGTATCCGTAATCTTCTTCACCCTTTTCTTCCGCTTCAGCATCCCACGTCAATATTTGTCTTTTTTTCAAAACAGTATTGCACTCATTAATCAGAATGCGAATCAGCCATGTCTTAAAATATTTTTCATTCTTTAGTTGTGGTAATTTTTGCCAACAAATGAATGCGGTTTCCTGCAAAGCATCTTCTACATCCTCATCTCTTTTTAAAATTGCTTTAGCAATTTTATATAAATCTTTTAAATACATATCATAAAGAGTTGAAAAAGCTTGTTTATCTTGTTTTTTAGCCAGCTTTATTAAATCATTGTGCATAAAACCTCCATATGATTTTTGCTTTTTGTAAGTATGTTTCCGGAAATTGCTTCTTACACTTATTAGATAATATTTTTACATATTTAGTTACCCCGGAACATAAAAAGGAGCAGATTTTTACAAATCTACTCCTTATCTAAGCATTTCACTTTTTTGATAATGATATAAATAATATCTTTTATCTCTAATTATTTGCAGTCTTTGATTGAAAAGCTCATTCTTCCCATCTTGTCCTTACCAAGGCAAACAACCTTAACTTCGTCACCCAAAGTAAGTACATCTTCAACATGCTCAATTCTTTCCTTGGAAATCTTAGAAATGTGAACCATTCCTTCTTTTCCGGGAGCGAATTCAACGAACGCACCGAATTCCTTGATACTTACAACTTTACCCTTGAAGATCTGGCCTTCTTCGAAGTCAGTTACGATGGTCTGGATCATTTCGATTGCCTTATCCATCATTGCAGCATCTGTACCGCATACGCTTACAGCACCTTCGTCTGTGATATCAATCTTAACGTTTGTTCTTGCGATAATTTCATTGATGGTCTTACCTCTCTGACCAACCACTTCACCAATCTTTTCAGGATCAATCTTAATCTGAACAATCTTGGGTGCATATTCATTAACTGTCTTACGAGGCTCTGCGATTGCAGGCTTCATACAGTTTTCCATAATGAACATTCTTGCTTCACGACATCTTGCAATAGCGCCTTCTACGATAGGACGTGTTAAACCATGAATCTTAATATCCATCTGGATTGCTGTGATACCGTCTTCTGTACCTGTTACCTTAAAGTCCATATCGCCGAAGAAGTCTTCAAGACCCTGGATATCTGTTAAAAGTACGAAATCATCATCTGTATCACCGGTTACAAGACCACAGGAAATACCTGCAACCATCTTCTTAATGGGAACACCTGCCGCCATAAGTGACATACATGAAGAACAGGTAGATGCCATTGATGTAGAACCGTTTGATTCAAATGTTTCTGATACTGTACGAATTGCATAAGGGAATTCTTCCTCTGAAGGAAGTACTGCAACCAATGCCTTTTCAGCCAAAGCACCATGTCCGATTTCACGACGTCCGGGACCACGGCTTACCTTTGTTTCACCTACAGAGTATGCAGGGAAATTGTAGTGGTGCATATATCTCTTAGCTTTTTCGTTATCATCCAAACCGTCAATCTTCTGCACTTCTGACAAAGGAGCCAAGGTACATACATTACAGATCTGTGTCTGTCCACGAGTAAACATAGCAGAACCATGTACACGAGGGATAATATCAACTTCTGCAGCAAGCTTACGAATCTGGTTCATTGCTCTGCCGTCAGGACGCTTCTGATCCTTTAAGATCATCTTACGTACGGTCTTCTTCTGATACTGGTAAACTGCTTCACCAAGTACAGGTAACCAATCTTCCTTATCAGCAAAAGCTTCTTCTAACTTATCTGTAATCTTGCGGATATTTTCTTCTCTAACCTGCTTTTCATCTGTGAAAACTGCTTCTTCCATTTCAACGGGAGGAACAATTTCCTTAATTGCAGCAAACATTTCTTCAGGAATAGCACAGCTTGTATATTCATGCTTTGCCTTACCTACTTCTGCCACAATTTCATTGATCCAAGCAATAATCTTCTGGTTAACTTCATGTGCCATATAAATTGCTTCAATCATCTTTGCTTCAGGTACTTCATTTGCACCTGCTTCAATCATAATAACCTTCTCAGAAGTTGAAGCTACGGTTAACTGTAAGTCACCGTTCTTCCACTGTTCTTGGTTAGGGTTAACAACGAATGCACCGTCTACCAAACCAATCTGTGTTGTTGCACAGGGTCCGCAGAAAGGAATATCTGAAATAGAAGTTGCAATTGCAGAACCTAACATAGCAACAAGTTCAGGACGACATTCGGGATCAACACTCATTACGAGGTTGTTTAATGTAACATCATTTCTGTAATCCTTAGGGAATAAGGGACGCATAGGACGGTCGATAACACGGCTTGTTAAAATCGCATTTTCAGACGCCTTACCTTCTCTCTTATTAAATCCTCCGGGAATTTTACCTACTGAGTACAACTTCTCTTCGTACTCAACGCTCAAAGGGAAAAAGTCAATTCCGTCTCTGGGCTTTTCACTTGCTGTTGCTGTTGATAATACAGTAGTATCACCATAGTGCATAAAAGCTGCACCGTTTGCCTGTGCAGATACTCTTCCGATATCTACGGAAAGTGTACGACCTGCTAATTCCAAACTAAAAGTCTTAAACATTTTATTTCCTCCTTAAAAATTATATAGAGGCAGAAGACCCGAAACTACTGCAAAAACCGAAAACTCTTTCCGGGCTTTGCAGTGGTCTCGGCAGCATCTTCCACCATAATTCACATTTTTAAAAAATGAAGGCGGACGAAGTATCGTCCGCCTTTGCAATTACTTTCTAATTCCAAGTCTTTCAATCAGAGAACGGTATCTTTCAATGTCATTCTTCTTTAAGTAGTCAAGTAAACCACGTCTCTGACCAACCATCTTAAGAAGACCTCTTCCTGAATGGTAATCCTTAGGATTCTGCTTCATATGCTCAGTGAGTTCCTTAATTCTTGCTGTAAGAATAGCAACCTGAACTTCAGGTGAACCTGTGTCGCCTTCGCATCTTGCATATTCAGCGATAATAGCCTGTTTCTTTTCCTTTGAAATCATGTTTGTTTCCTCCTGTTATTTTTATTATTGCAGCTAAGTCATAGGTCGGAGTGTCCAATAACCTGGCAACAATTTCCACACTGAATCATTCTAACACAAAGAATGTGTTATGTAAAGTGTTTTTTTAATCAATTAAAATCGATCGTTGCGTAAGCGGCGTTCTGTAATATACGCTTGAAATCTTAATACCCGTAGAAGGGCTGCTGGCATGTACTACCTGTCCGTTTCCAATGTAAATAGCCACGTGATTAATGGTTTTACCATATCCATAAAATACCAGGTCGCCCGCCTGAATTTCATTCATGGAAACATAGGTACCGTACTGTGCCTGCGAACCGGAATGATGAGGCAATGTAACACCGAATTTCTTGTACACGCTAAGTACAAAACCGGAACAATCGGCACCGTTTGTAAGGCTTGTACCACCCCAAACATAAGGATTGCCGATAAACTCTTTGGCATACTGGCAAAGTTCTACTCGCACGTCGGATACACCTTCACCATATAAAAGTTCGGTCATTGTAATTGCAGTTCCCAGTTTTTCTTCGATCGTCACATATTCTGCCGAGGCATATACTTTATCACCATCCAGGTATACTTCTACCCAACCGTCATCCAAAACCTGTGAAAGCTCCAAAGACTCACCATGCGGAATTGTTGTTACAATTTCACATTCTGTATTAGGCTCAATTCGAATATTCAAAGCATCCGCTTCCACATATGCCATAGGCTTTACAATTTCTTCTGCCTTATGTACGGCGTCAATTCCTGTCAAAAGATAATCCGTACTTGCATATCCTTCCACTTCCCCGGACACGATATGCGCCCACTTACCATCTTCCGTAATCGAAAGAATTTCACAAGCGGTATTGTTAGACATTTTACCCACCAGCTTACCGCCTTCATGAGGTTCCTGCCTTACATTTAAATGATTGTCCACCTGGGCAATACCGATATTGTTATATCCCCAGAAATCCACGCTGTCAATGTCACTTTGCGAAATCTGAGTTGCATCTCCCGCACGCTCCAAAACAGATGCCACACCGGCATCAATACTTCGGTTGCTTGCATCTTCTATTGCCTTCTGTACGGTAGGCGCAGTTGCAGTTGCATCCATAACCCCTTCGGCTCCTGCACTAAAGCACACCGAATCCTTAGGCTTGGCAAATGACATCATACCAATCATTGCAACACCAATCACTGCTAACAAACCGCTCTTTAACAGTATTTTACGAAACATCTATATCTCCTTAACATCAAAAACAACTTTAGTAAATTAACAAAGAAAAAACGCAACAATTTTAAAATGTTACAAAATTGTTACGTTTTTAATTATAATCTTTTTTTATTTTATGTCAATCACATTTTGTCATTTTTAGTTGGAAGCATTTTCCTTTACCATGGAATATGCAATGTTTACAGCGTGGTCAGATACTCTTTCCAAACCGGAAACAATATCAGAGAATAACATACCCGCATCCGGTGTACATTCGTTTCTCTTCAAGCGGTCGATGTGTGCCTGCTGAACCTGACGTTCCATCACATCAACCTTATCCTCCAATTCCTCGATTCGGGGAAGATGTTCTTCTTTTTGATGTGCAAACACTTCAATACAAAGATGTACATTTTCATTAATGAGTTCCATCATTTCTCTTAACTCATTAAATGACTCATCACTGAACTTAATACCACGTTCCTTACGTAAAACAGCCGAATCCGCAATGTTCTTCGCATGGTCACCGATACGCTCAATATCGTTTACCACATGGAACAAACCACCGAGACTCTTTAAGTCTTCAATCGGAAGTGTGGACTGGTTGATTTTAACAAGATAATTGGTAATAGACTTATTCAAGAAGTTAATGTTTTCTTCTACTTCACATACTTCCCTGATATCATCCTCATCCAAGGTTACCAAGGCATTCATTGCACGATTTAAGTTGTCGCTGGCAAGGCTTGCCATACGCTCGATTTCATTCACAACTTCTACCACCGCAGTTGCGGGATTGAATACCACCTTGTCACCGATAAACTGTAACTTATGGTCGTCATGGTAGCCAACTTTCTCTTCATCACCGGGAATGATAAGGTACGTTGCTTTTACAAGTAAATTTGCAAACGGGAATAATAAAATTACCTGGAACACTTTAATACTTGTATGTGAGAACGCAACAAATCGTCCGGGGTCGTTAGCTGCAACATTTAAAATAGTATCCACAACATAATCGCCGGCAAACATAAGAATCACAAATACAACCGCCGAACCCACAAGGTTGAACAAAAAGTGAATCATTGCCGCACGTTTTGCATCCTTCATACCTGCCAAAGAAGCAATCAATGCAGTAACACAGGAACCCATATTACAACCCAAAATAATGAACATACAAATTGGTAAATTAAGCAATCCCTGCTGTGCAAGCAACAATACAATACTTACGGTTACGGAAGAACTTTGAATAACCGCTGTTACCAGGAAACCTACCAGAACAGCCAAAAACGGATTTGTCAACGAGGCAAAAATTTCTTCAATAATCGGGCTCTGCTTCAAAGTATCCATAGATGAACTCATAAGAGACAATCCAAGGAACAAAACGCCGAAGCCCACAAGAACATCACCGAATTTAACAATGCCCTGCTTCTTGAAAAACATAATCATAATTACACCAAGCAGCAAAAAGATCGGTGCATACTTAGACAAATTAAAAGATACCAGCAAAGAGGTTACCGTAGTACCGATATTGGCACCAAAAATAACGCCTACCGCCTGATACAAGGTCATTAGACCTGAGTTTACGAAACTGACCACCATTACGGTACATGCAGATGAAGACTGAACAATACCTGTAAAAATAATACCTACAAACAATCCCATAAACTTATTCTTGGTAAAAAACTCAAGAATTTTACGAAGTCTGGCACCTGCAAACTTTTCAATGGATTCACTCATTAATTTCATTCCAAAAAGGAATAATCCCAAACCACCTGCAAGTCCTGTAACCATCTCAAAAATCTGTTTTCCGTCCATTTTTGTCTCCTTCACCCAAGGGGCAATTTTTCAAGTGTATTTTTACATTATTTTTACGCCAAATTTACATACAATACAATTATATGGGAAGATGTGTCAAGATTTCAATAGGGAAATTTTTTTCGTCCTTTTATACATATTAGTCCGACAAATTTCGTCATTTTTCGGTGTTTTTTATGTATTGACGTCATATAAATGCAAAAAATTCACACCATAAAACTATGATGTGAATTATATTTTAAAATATTCCTTTGCATTTACAATGTCCTGATTTAATTGATTCTTAAGTTCCTCCAGCGACGCAAATCTTCGCTCCGGCCTTTGAAAATGCAGAAAATCAAGCGCAATTTCTTCCCCATAAACATCTTCATCAAATCCTAAAATATGCGTCTCAATTCCTACCGCACCTTCACTGCTGACCGTAGGCTTGGTTCCCACGTTGGTTACGCCCAAATAAGTATGGTCGCCCAAGAACACCTTCGTAAAATAAACTCCGTTCGGCGGTAAAAGTTTCTCTGCAGGCGCTACAATATTGCAGGTCGGAACGCCTATGGTTCTTCCCAACTGATTTCCCTTACATACAATACCACTTGCACGAAACGCCCGTCCCAAAAGTTCCAGACACTTCTCCATATCACCCTGCGCCACGCTTTCCCTTACCAGGGTTGCGCTGACTTCTTCCTCCTGAATACGAAGTTTCGGACAGGAACAGAATTTAAAATCCAGTTCCTTGCTCTTCTCAACCATCATATCCGTATTTCCGTGTCCGCACTTTCCAAAGGACAAATCTTCACCGGCCACCAGAACCTGCATATTCATCTGTTTTAAAAGCACTTCCCGCAAAAACACTTCCGCATCGGTACCTGCAGTTTCGCCATCAAAAGGAAACAACACATAATAATCAATGCCCATCTCTTCCAGCAATGCCTGTTTCTCTTCATCCGTCAAAACGAAACCGCCCTTGTATTTTCCAAAAAACACCTCAGGTCCCGGTTCGAAAGAAACCACTGCCGTACGCAAACTGCACTCCGCTTCTCTTTTTAGACGGTCTAAAATAACCTTGTGCCCCAAATGCAGGCTGTCAAACTTACCCATAGCTACAGCGGTCAGTTCATCAATATGAAATTGTTTTGCTCTGATTATTCTCATATTTCTCTTTCCTCTGTAAAATAGGGTTATAAATATCTTCTTTTATACCTTATAAAAGAACATCTTCTTCGGTTTAAAAGCCTTCTTCTCCGACTCATATCCATATATACCGTAAAATACATCATCCGTACCATATACGCGGATATCTTCACACTCCGCAAGATTTACCTTGGGTTCTTTACCGTCCGCGGTTTCCGAAGATACACCATTGCTTTCAATATGAAGCATATTCGGATACAGCCAATTGCCGTTCTGCACCGCTTTCATACATTCTTCCTTAACAATTGCCTTAGGATAGTTTTCAAAAACCGTATCCACGCCCTTGATAATCGACTGTATTTCACCGGCCTTCATCATTGCTTCAATCTGATCAAGCGTTTTGGCTTCTTCCAATACGAAGCCGGCAGTTTTACGGCGAATCAGACTTGCCATGGCACCACCACAGCCTAACTTTTCACCAATGTCATTGCACAATGTGCGGATATATGTACCCTTCGAACAGGTCACAAGCATTCGGACCTTTGGCAGATTCATATCCAGTATTTCGATATTATCAATCGTAATATCTCTTGCTTTACGCTCTATGGTTTTGCCTTCCCTGGCAAGCTCATAAAGTTTCTTGCCGTCTACTTTTAAGGCCGAATACATAGGCGGAATCTGCTTCTGTTCACCGATAAAAGATGCAACCACAACTTTTACTTCTTCTTCCGTAACGCAAACTTCCTTCTCTTCCAAAACTGCACCGCTGGTATCCTGGGTATCGGTTACCACACCGAGTAAAAGCTCCGCTTCATACACCTTGGTAGTATCCGTCAGCATATCGCATAATTTCGTGGCACAACCTAAACAAACCGGAAGCACACCCGTTGCGTCCGGGTCAAGTGTTCCGGTATGTCCGATTTTTTTCTGTTTTAAAATGCCTCTTAATTTGGCAACCACATCAAAGGACGTAAATCCTTTTTCTTTATGAACTACAATAATTCCGTCCATTCACAAACCTCAATCAAAATACGGTTTCATCAAACTTAAAATCTCGTCCAGAATCTCCTGTGCTTCGCCTTTATAATAAAAGCCCGCCGCTCTTACATGACCGCCACCGCCGAAATGCTCGGCAACCTTGGCCACATCCACGGTTTTCTTGGAACGAAGACTGATTTTATAAGTAACCGCATTAATCTGATACATAAAAATAGCACATTCCGTACCCTTGGTAATGCGAAGCTGACTTACCACACCCTCGAAAGGATTGCCGGTAATTCCCATCTCCGTCATTGTTTTAATGTCCATACATCCGGAAATTACCTTGCCGTCCAAATGCAACTTGCTTTCGGATAAAATCCTTCCCAAAGCCAGATTCTGCAAATGAGTCTTCTCGTAATAAGTCGTATCAAGCAATGCCGGAAAATCAAAGCCGTACTCCATCAAATCCGCCACAATACGCATAGTTGTGGGCGAAGTACTTGCAAATTTAAAAATGCCTGTATCATGGGCAATCCCCATATAAATTGCTTCCGCAATATCCCGATCCAAATAAGCGGTATCAATCAAATTATAAATCAGCTCGCTGGCAGAACTTGCTGTGGGCACAACGTAATTTACCATTGCGCAGCCTTCTGCGTTGCTGATGTGATGATCGATGTTAATGGTCTTCTTGGCATTTTTAAAATAACGCTCTGCGTTCCCGATACGACTGTCTGTGGTATCCACCACAATAAAAATCTCCGGTTGCTCTTTATCAAAAGTAAAATTAAATTGTTTAATGCCTTCCACACAGTCAAAGCAAGACGAAATTTCGTCGGAAAACACCGTAATCTCCGCCTCCGGAAGTCTCTTCTGTAAATAAAGAGACAGGGCAAGAGTGGCGCCGATACAGTCGCCATCCGGTTTGATATGCCCACTGATTCCGATTGTTTTTGCTCCGCTGCATTCTGCAACAATATCAATCACTATTCTGATTCCTCTTCTTCTCTTTCATGGATGCCTGCGTTTACTTCATCAATTAATTTAGACATATTGATACCGTATTCCACGCTCTGGTCCATAATGAATTTAATCTCCGGTGTATTACGAAGATTGATTTTTTTTGCAAGCTGGGTTCTGATGTAGCCCATAGCACTGTTTAAGCCTTTTAAGGTGTCTTCCTGGGACTGTGCGTCTCCTAAAACACTGATAAAAGCTTTACAGGATTTTAAATCCGGTGCTACTTCCACAGCCATGACCGTAGTCATGGGGTTGATGCGGGGGTCTTTTAATTCACCGCGGATAATCTCCGCCAAAACCTTCTGCACTTCCCCATTGACACGGGTATTTTTTACACTGTTTTTTCTCATTATCTGGGTACCTCTACCATAATGTAAGCTTCTACAATATCAAGTTCCTGCATCTTATCGAAGTCTTCAAATACAAGACCGCATTCGAAACCTGCTTTCACTTCTTTTACATCGTCCTTGAAACGCTTAAGGGATGCAAGCTTACCTTCGTAAATCTGCTCGCCTTCACGTGTAATACGAACCAAAGCATTTCTCTGGAACATACCGTCAAGCACATAAGAACCTGCGATATTTCCGATTGCAGATGCTTTGAAAATCTGACGCACTTCTGCGTGACCGATTACCTTTTCTTCGTAAATCGGGTCTAACATACCCTTCATGGCAGCTTCCACATCTTCGATCGCCTGGTAGATTACGCTGTAAAGTCTTACGTCTACGCCTTCCTTCTCAACGGTATCTTTGGCCATATTGTCAAGTCTTACGTTGAAACCGATGATGATTGCCTTAGCCGCACTTGCAAGGATAACGTCGGATTCGTTGATTGCACCAACACCGCCGTGAATTACCTTAACCGCAACTTCTTCGTTGGAAAGTTTTACGAGACTCTGCTTAACCGCTTCCACACTACCCTGAACGTCAGCTTTGACGATGAGGTTAAGTTCCTTAAGGTTACCTGCCTGAATCTGTGAGAACAGATCATCAAGCGACATCTTAGCCTTAGTATCTTCCAATAATTTAACCTTATTCTGTGCAATAAAGGTTTCAGCAAAGTTCTTTGCTTCCTTATCGTTCTTGTGGCAGACAAAGATTTCACCTGCATTGGGAACGTCATTCAAGCCTAAAATTTCAACCGGTGTAGAAGGTGTTGCTTCTTTTACCCTGCGACCCTTATCATCCACCATAGCACGTACTTTACCATGGGATGCACCTGCAGAAATAAAATCACCAACGTGAAGTGTACCCTTCTGAACCAAGATGGTTGCAACGGGACCTCTACCCTTATCAAGCTGTGCTTCGATGACAAGCCCACGCGCCTGTCTCTTAGCGTTTGCTTTTAATTCAAGCATATCTGCGGATAAAAGAATCATATCCAAAAGTTCGCTGATACCGTGACCCATCTTTGCACTTACCGGTGCAAAAATTGTGGTTCCGCCCCAGTCTTCGCTTAAGAGTTCATGTTCTTCCGCCAACTCACGCATAAGGTTATTGATGCTGGGATAGCTATCCATCTTTCTGCTGGGATCGTTGAAATCGTAACCAATTTTATCAACTTTGTTTACTGCAACAATAATCTGTACACCGGCAGCCTTTGCATGGTTGATTGCTTCCTTGGTCTGAGGCATAACACCATCGTCTGCTGCAACTACAAGGATTGCAATGTCTGTTGCATTGGCACCACGCATACGCATAGCTGTAAATGCTTCGTGTCCGGGTGTATCAAGGAAGGTAATCTTTCTGTCATCCACCTGAACCATATAAGCACCGATGTGCTGTGTAATACCGCCTGCTTCCCTGTCAGTTACGTGTGTTTTACGGATTGCATCCAAAAGGGATGTTTTACCGTGGTCAACGTGACCCATAACACAGATAACGGGAGGTCTTTCTGTCATGGTAGCTTCGTCTTCTTCTTCCTCCTTTAAGAGTTCTTCGATAACGTCTACCTGAATTTCTTTTTCACAGATAATATCATATTCGATAGCGATTTCTTCTGCCTTTTCGAAAGAAATCTCTGAGTTTACGGTAAGGATTTCGCCCTTTAAGAATAACTTCTTAACAATAGCGGAAGGCTGTAATTTCATCTTGTCAGCCAAATCTTTTAAGGTAAGAACGTCAGGAATTGTGATTACCTTAATATCATCCTCAACCTTTTCTTCCACTTTCTTTTCAGGCTTAATAAAGCTTCCGGGCTTTAACTTGCCCTTTCCTTTGCCCTTAAAATCGCCGTCTTCATAGATTGCGTCTTTTTTCTTCTTATCTTTTTCCTGGCTGATACGACGCTTTTCATCGTCTCTATGCTTTTCAGGTTCCACAACAGGAGTATCGTTTCCAAACATACGACCACCCTGAGACTTCTTGCCGAAACGGTTATCGTCTCTTCTACCGCCTCTGTCATCGCCATCCTTGTGGAAACCACCCTGGCCTCTGTCTTTATTGAAACCGCCCTGGGGTCTCTCGCCTCTGTCCTTATTGAAACCACCCTGGGGTCTCTCGCCTCTGTCTTTATTAAAACCACCCTGGGGTCTCTCGCCATTATTACGTGCAACATTTCCCTGGGGTCTGTCATTTACAGGTCTTGCTGTCTGTTCTGTTGTCTCAACATTTGCTTCCTTTTTAGGTGCAGACTGGGGTCTGCTGTTAGGATTGCCTGCAGGAACAAAATTTACAGACGGTGTTGCCGAAGGCGGGGTTGTAGGACGAATCAAACCGGAAGGTCTTACACTGCTTACATTATTGTTTGCAGGCTTCTTATTCTGCATCGGCTGTCCGGGTCTCTGTGCCGGTCTGCCTGCATTCTGTCCGCCCATCTTGCTGTTCTGGGGATTACCTACAAAGATAATGTTTTTCTTCTTTTTCGGTCTGTCTTCAGTCGCTTCCGCTTTCGGTGTAGCTGTTTTCACTGCTTCTTCCTTCTTAGGTGCAACTTCTGTCTTCTTCTCTTCCTTTTCAGCCTTAGGCGCCTCTTCTTTTACAGGTGCTTTTTCTGCCGATGCCTCTGCCTTTTTAGCAGTTTTATCTTCTGACTGTCCGCCTGTAGCCAAGCCTTTTCTGACTAATTTTTCTTCATCTTCCACAAGGTTCTTCTGGGGACTTTTATAATCATAGCCGTTGTCCTGAAGAAACTTAATGACTTCTTTACTGGTTATATTCAAATCTTTTGCAAGTTCGCTTATCTTCATTTATTTACCTCCGTATCGATGATTGAATCTTTCAATTTCTTTTCTATGCCTTTGGCAAAACCTTCTTCAATTACGGCCACCGACGCACGCATCTCTTTGCCGATGCAATGTCCCAATGTTTCTTTTGTACCGTAAAAGTAAATGGGCGTACGATAAAATGTACACATATCATTATAACTTTTCTTTGAACCGTCCGATGCGTCTGTAGCAACAATCACGAGTTTTGCTTTGCCGGCCTTCACCATTTTCTCAACCATAAACTCGCCACTGACTACATTTCCGGACTTGGTTGCCAAACCTAAAAGGGCTAAAATTTTATCATGCATCAAGTTCTGTAAACTCCTTTTCCAAACCGGCATAAATTTCATTGGAAAGACCCATTTTGAAAGAACGTTCCAAACCTTTGTTTTTCTGCGCCTTTTTCAGGCATTCCATTGACTGGCAAAGGTAAGCACCTCTTCCGTTTTTCTTTCCGGTTGTGTCAAGAACAATATCGCCTTCCGGTGTTTTTAACACACGCATCATAGATTTTTTCTCTTTCATTTCCATGCAGCCCACGCATTGGCGTAAGGGAATTTTTTTGTTCATAACAACCTCCTGTCCGTCGAAAAAAGTCTCACGAATTACTCTTCGTCTTCAGAATAAGTTTCTTCGTATTCACCTTCTTCGTACTCTTCATACTCTTCGTATTCTTCTTCGTCATCCATATAATCTTCATAACGGAAGCCGTAAGCGTCTTTCGCCTGAGTTTCACTCTTGATATCAATCTTATATCCGGTTAACTTCGCTGCAAGGCGGGCATTCTGTCCTTCCTTACCGATTGCCAAAGATAACTGATAGTCGGGAACAACAACCTTTGCAGTCTTTTCATCAGGATCTGCGAATACCGCAACAATCTGTGCAGGTGACAATGCATTCTGAATTAAGTTACCGGGGTTTTCATCCCAGTTGATAATGTCGATCTTTTCACCACCCAATTCGTCTACAATGGCATTTACACGTGCACCGTTTAAACCAACGCATGCACCAACAGGATCTACGTTTTCATTGTGTGAATAAACTGCCATTTTGGTTCTGCTACCGGGTTCTCTTGCGATGCTCATAATTTCAACGGTACCATCCTTAATTTCGGTAACTTCCGCTTCGAATAATCTCTTAACGAAATCGGGATGTGTACGGCTTACCAAAATACGGGGTCCCTTTGAATTTGCTTTTACTTCTAAAATGTATACCTTAATACGGTCTGTGGGGCGGAAATGCTCGCCTTTTACCTGCTCAGACTCGTTTAAGATGGCGTCTGCCTTACCAAGGTTAATGGAAATATTACGTCCGATGTAACGCTGAACAACACCTGTGATGATGTCCTTTTCTTTTGCATGGAACTGATTGTAAACAACAGCTCTTTCTTCTTCACGAATCTTCTGTAAAATTACATTCTTTGCATTCTGTGTTGCAATACGTCCGAATTCCTTAGACTTAATTTCAACTTTTACAACATCATCTACTTTTGCTTTCTTTGCAATCTTCTTAGCATCTTCCAAAGAAATTTCAAGCATATCGTCCATTACGTCATCTGCTGTTTCTACAACAGTCTTCTCTGCATATACGCAGAAATCGCATGTTTCACGGTTAATTTCAACTTTTACGTTGTCTGCCTTACCGAAGTGGTTCTTGCAAGCAAGCATAAGTGAGTTTTCAATTGCCTCAAAAATAGTTTCCTTGCTGATTTCTTTTTCCTTTTCGAGAATATTCAGCGCTTCCATTAATTCCTTGTTCATTTTTTCCTTTTTCCTCCTATCCTAAAAATCCAGTGCCAATCGCACCACTGCAATGTCCGCTCTCTGGAAAATCATTTCATTGTTATCGTTCTCTATGGTAATTGTATCTTTATCATATGCTTTTAAAACGCCCGCAAATTCCTTGCATTTGTCGATGGGCTTGTAGGTTTTAATCTCTACCTCTTCTCCAAGACTCTTCTCCAAATGCTTATCTTTCTTTAAGGTTCTTCCCAATCCCGGGCTGCTGACTTCCAAAATGTAGGACTCTTCAATGTAGTCCGCCACATCCAAAGCATCCGACAATTCTCTGCTTACCGCCTCACAATCTAAAATATTTACACCGCCTTCTTTGTCGATGTAAGCCCTTAAATACCACTCGCCGGCTTCCTTGACAAATTCCACGTCATAAATTTCCACATTGTGTTTGGCTGTAATCGGAAGCAGAAGTTCTTCAGTCCTCTGTTCGTAAGTATCTCTTTTGGCCATTCTTACGCACTTCCTTTCTTTTGATTCCTATTGGTTAAATCATCTTGCAATTGAACTGCTAATGCCCTAACCAACAAACAAGAGTGGACTTCGCAGCCCACTCTTTATCATCTTGCATTATTTAATTCTATTGAATTGTAACATCATAAATGAGATTCGTCAAGGGATAAAATAATAATATATCTCCTTATTTCCTTTATTATTACGCAATTTTAAGTTTAATCTCTTCAACATCTTTTTGTAATGCAGTTATCATTTGCATAATCAACGCAATATTACTGTGTTCCAGTTTGATTTTATTGTATCTTTCTTCTAAATCTATCAACCCTTTCATCTAATACTGCTATTTTGTCATTTGTGCGCTTATACAAACGTTCCATTTCCGTAAGCAAATTACTTTCACATTTAGTCACTCTTGCTTCTAAACGCTTATTCATTTCCTTAAGTAAACGTTTTTCACTTTCCTTTATCCTTACTTCCAAGCGTTTGTCTGTTTCTTCCAGTATTTCAGTTTTAAACTTAGCAAATTTTGTTTCAAGCTTCTCTTCTAATTTGGCGTCGAGTTTCTCTTCCAATTTGGCGTCGAGTTTCTCTTCTAATTTGGCGTCGAGTTTCTCTTCCAATTTAGCTTCAAGTTTCTCTTCCAATTTAATCTCAAGTTTTTCTTCTAACTTTTGATCTAATAAATCAGCAATCGCAGCAAGATCTTGTGCATCCAGCATAGTATTCACCTCCTTCCTATTAAATTTTCATAGCAAAGTGTAAATTTCTTTTGGAATTCATTGATATAACAAATATCAATTTCGTAATGATAGAACCACAGAATGCTTTCGCATAAAGATAAAATAAGAAATAAGACTTGCTGATTTTATGCTAACAAATATTTATAGATATGTCTATATACATATTGCATAAAGACATCGACAAATTCCGACAACCAAACCAATACTCAATCCGTCTTAATTAATAATAAAAAAAGCATCAAAACCTTTCGATTTCAACACTTCTTTAGGGTTGGGCTGTTCTAATTCGATTCTGCATTTAGCAGAATCGCCGGCGAGGTGCACGTCATGCTCTGCATGACAAATTTCCTTGTGCACCTCTGCCATACATAGCAATAGCATCTCCTCGGAGATGCTATCATAACACCTCGTAGGGGAATCGAACCCCTGTTTCCGCCGTGAGAGGGCGGCGTCTTAACCGCTTGACCAACGAGGCATTCATCACTGCCTGTTCTCACAGGCAATGATTATTTTATTATAATATGCTTAAAAATGCAAGTACTTTTTTAATAATATATATATATGATGTTTAAGTAACAGTTTAGATGTGTCCATTTGCAAAGTCACATCTACGATGCTTGGATAAACTGTTAATTACACGAAGTCAAACAGACTCATCTGATTACTCTCCGGCAAATCACCAAGCAAGCCTAAATTCGCCATTGTTTCAACAACCGTCTTAGACACCTTAGAACGTTCCCTGAAGTCATCTCGAGATATAAAGGGTCCGCCCTTCACTGCTTCCACAATGCCTTCCGCAGCTTTTTCAGCCAAACCTTCCACACTGACTAAAGCCGGCATAATTTTACCATCGATAATCTGGAAGTTTCTGGGATGCGCACGAAAAATGTCTAACGTCCAGAATTCAAAACCGCGGGCATACATCTCCTGTACGATACGCATAACCTTCATCACTTCTTCTTCCTTCTTAGAAAGTTCGTTTTCGCGGGAACGGTAATCTTCCATTACCTGCTCCAAATGCTTCTGTCCCTGACACATAATCGCATAATCAAAACCATCTACCGCGCGGATACTGAAATATGCGGAATAATAGGCCAACGGATAATTTACCTTACAATATGCGATACGCCAAGCCATCATAACATAAGCCGCCGCATGTGCCTTCGGGAACATATACTTAATCTTTTTACAAGACCAAATGTACCAATCCGGCACATCGTGAGCAACCATCTGCTCTTCCCACTCAGGGGTTAAACCTTTACCTTTACGTACGCTTTCCATAATTTTAAAAGACATACCGGCATCTACGCCCTTACCGATTAAGTACACCATAATATCATCTCGCGTACAAATCGCCGTGGAAATAGTTGCCGTACCTTCCATAATCAACGTCTGCGCATTTCCAAGCCATACGTCGGTACCATGAGAAAGTCCCGCAATACGTACCAAATCCGAGAAACTTGTAGGGTGGGTATCAATTAACATCTGCATCGCAAAATCAGTACCAAACTCAGGGATACCAAGAGAACCCAACTTACATCCGCCAATCTGATCTGGTGTAATACCAAGGGCCTCTGTACTCTGGAACAAAGACATTACCTGCGGGTCATCCAAGGGAATGGTTAAGGGATCAATTCCCGTCAAATCTTGTAACATACGAATCATCGTTGGATCATCGTGTCCGAGAATATCCAGCTTTAACAGATTATGATCAATGGAATGATAATCAAAATGTGTGGTAATAATATCCGTTGTCATATCATTCGCAGGGCGCTGAATCGGTGTAAACTCGTTAATGTCATGACCGATGGGCAATACAATAATACCACCGGGATGCTGTCCCGTCGTTCTTCGTACATCAACACAGCCCTGTACAATACGGTTAATCTCCGCCGTACGTTTCTTAATGCCACGCTCTTCATAATACTTCTTTACATATCCAAACGCTGTTTTCTCCGCCAGCGTACCGATGGTGCCGGCTCTGTAAGTCTGTCCTGCACCAAAAATAACTTCCGTATATTTGTGTGCTTTCGACTGATATTCACCGGAGAAATTAAGGTCAATATCCGGCTCCTTATCACCATAAAATCCAAGGAAGGTTTCAAAAGGAATATCAAAACCGTCTTTATTTAATTTCGCACCGCAAACAGGACAATTTTTATCAGGCATATCGCAACCCGCACGGCCTGCGTATGCTTTGACATCATCGGATTCAAAATCCGAATAATGGCACTCACTGCAGTAATAGTGAGGCGATAAAGGATTTACTTCCGTAATACCTGCCATAGTTGCAACGAAAGAAGAACCTACGGATCCACGTGAGCCTACAAGATAACCGTCCTCATTTGACTTCCATACCAATTTCTGCGCAATAATATACATAACGGCAAAACCATTGCTGATAATGGAATTCAACTCGCGTTCAAGACGCTTCTCTACCACTTCCGGCAAGTTCTCACCATAGAGTTCATGGGCTCTGGTATAACAGATTTTTCGCAGAGTTTCATCACTGTTCTCAATGACAGGCGCACACTTATTCGGGTCGATGGGAGAAACCACCTCACACATATCCGCAATCAGATTGGTATTCGTGATTACAACTTCTTCTGCCTTTTCGCTTCCAAGATACTCAAATTCCTTTAGCATCTCTTCCGTTGTACGCAAATACAGCGGCGCCTGATCATCTGCATCCGAAAAGCCCTTACCCGCCATAATAATTCGACGGTAAATTTCATCTTCCGGATCCATGAAATGCACGTCGCAGGTAGCGCATACCGGCTTATTGTATTCTTCACCCAGCTCAACAATTCGCTTATTAATTGCAATCAAATCATCATAAGAATTGATGTTGCGGAATTTATCCGATTTCAGCATAAACTTATTGTTATCCAAGGGCTGAATTTCCAGATAATCATAAAAGTTGATAATTCTCGCAATATCTTCCGGCGACTTTTCATCCAATAATGCCCTGTACAATTCTCCCGCCTCACACGCGGTACCAAGAATAATACCTTCCCTGTGTTTCATCACGAAACTCTTAGGTAACTTAGGCTGACGGTTAAAATATTTGACATGGGACTCCGAAACCATACGATACAGATTTCTTCGTCCTTCTTCTGTCTTAGCCAAAATAATTGCATGGTAAGAAGGCATTTTACGTATTGTCTCAACACTGGCATCCGTAAACTCATTTACTTGAGAAAGAGTATGTATATCTTTCTCTTCCAGCATCAAAATAAACTTCTCAAAAATTTGTGCCGTTGCTTCCGCATCATCCACCGCCCTATGGTGGTTTTCCAATGATATATTCAACTTCTTGGAAATAGAATCCAGAGTGTGCTTCGCCATATCAGTTAAAAGTGCTCTTGAGATTGCCACGGTATCCACAGATGTCAATTCCTGCACAATTTCCTGGCGTTTCATATTTTCTTTGATAAAACTCATATCAAAAGAAGCATTGTGGGCTACCAATACGCAACCCTTGCAAAATTCCAAAAACTTAGGCAATACAGTCTCAATATCTTCCGCATCCGCAACCATATCATCATTGATACCCGTAAGTCTTTCAATTTCAAAAGGAATGGGGGTATGCGGATTTACAAAACAGGAAAATCGTTCACAAATTTTACCATCAGATACTTTTACCGCACCTATTTCAATGATTTTATTTTTAATCGGTGAAAAACCTGTAGTCTCAATATCAAATACAACAAAATCATCGCGCAGACTCTGCCCCATATCATTTACTACTGTATCCGTTAAATCGTCTACAATATATGCTTCCACGCCATAGAGAACCTTAATGCCCTCCAATTTATCCGTGGTATGCTTTGCCTCCGGGAATGCCTGCACACAGCCATGGTCCGTAATTGCAATGGCCGGCATATCCCACTTGCGTGCACGCTTAATCAAATCCTTCGCATAAGAAACACCGTCACTGTCACTCATCTTGGTATGGCAGTGTAATTCAACACGTTTCTTAAAAGCAGTATCCATTCTTATTGTTGTAAAATCTTTAATCTTTTTGATTCCGGCAATTGATGATACCATCAGTTCGCCTACATACTCATCAAATTTGGCAATACCTTTAATCTTAACAAATTCTCCCGGTTTTAAGGCAGGTACAAATTCCTCTGCCTGATCCGCCCAGCAGAAAATTTTACTTGAAATGGTATCCGTAAAATCCGTTACCGCAAAGGTATAAATATATTTATCATTACGAAGTTCCCTGCCTTCCGCCTCGGTGATTTTACCGCGAACGGTAACTTCTCCGATTTCGTCCACAATGTCCTTAATAGGAATTGTATCATCATCAAAGTCACGTCCGTAAATGACATCCGGGGCATCAGAACGCTTCAAAGGCATACGCTTCTTCTCTTTCTTCTCGCCTTCGCCCTTATTGTCCTTGCCGGTATTTTTAGCAGTGTTTGCTTTCTCAGCATTCTTCTGGTTTTCTGCAGGCTTTGCTTCTTTCTTCTCTTCCTTCTTCTCTTCACCATAGTCCGCGAATTCGGAACCGTCACTGCCTTCGTTTCGGTTACCGCCCGCTCTTCTGGTGATTTCCTGAACCATAAGATTTACCTTGTGCTCATTCTCTTCCTTAAACCTACTCTTCTGCGGTTCCTTGTAATCCACATAGATACTTACATTTAATCCGCATCGTACATTTAAGATACTGTTTAATGCCTCAATCAGTTCTTTCTCTTTTTCATGGGCAATCATGGTATCTTCCAAGGTCAGTCTCATTACACCGCCTTCTTCAAATACCACATCCGCATCGTGGAAAATTTTGTAATCCACGTGTCCGATTTCCTTAATACTGAATACGATACTGTCCTCGTAAGAACTGTATACTTTCTCTGCCGTAAAATGATTCGGCAATTGAAAGCGTTCGTATACCTTAACATCCATACCACTTGAAGCCATCTTCTGTTTCCGGATTGCTTCCTGTACTTTACAGATATCCTGACGGTCAATCAAACGGGGACTTGACAAATAAACCCGCAAAAGAGTTCTCTGCGAGTCTGTAGTCAGTTTCTCAACTGTTGTATCTTCCATCAAAGCGCTCAGACGTTCTTCCAAATGAATCCCGTCGAATACTTCAAAAAATTTCATAGCCATATTATCATCCTTTATGTATGAAGAAACCGGCACTTGGCCGGTTCCTCATATGCAACATTTTAACATTCGTATTTCTTTACTTCCAATTGTCCAACTCATATTTCAGCGCTGCTAAAAGCTGGTCTTCCGGAAGTTTGCGAATAATTTCGCCTTTCTTAATAAGCAAGCCTTCTCCGATACCGCCGGCGATACCGAGATCTGCTTCTTTGGCCTCTCCGGGCCCGTTTACCACGCAACCCATCACGGCAACTTTAATATCCAAAGGATATCCTGCAACCAACGTTTCTACCTGGTTTGCAAGTCCGATTAAATCAATCTGGGTTCTTCCGCAGGTCGGACAGCTTACAACTTCAATTCCGCCTTTACGAAGTCCCAAAGTCTTTAAAATCAATTTCGCTGTCTTAATTTCTTCTACGGGATTACCGGTCAAGGACACACGAATGGTATCACCAATGCCCTGATATAAAATCACGCCCAAGCCAACGGAAGACTTAATATTTCCGGAAAAATAGGTTCCGGATTCCGTGATGCCTACATGTAGGGGGTAATTTGTCTTCTCTACCAGCAATTCATGGGCTTTAATGCACATCATAACATCCGATGATTTAATGGAAATTACCATATTCTCATATCCGAGACTTTCAATCTTGGCAACCTTATCCAACGCACTCTCTACGATACCTTCTGCAGTAACACCGTTGTATTTTTTTACCAGCTCTTTCTCAAGAGAACCGCTGTTTACGCCGACACGAATGGGAATGTTTCGCTCTTTGGCAACATCCACCACCGCTTTTACCTTATCCATACCACCGATATTTCCGGGATTGATACGGATTTTATCCGCACCGTTTTCCATAGCGGCAATTGCCATCTTGTAATCAAAATGAATATCCGCCACCAAAGGAATATGAATCTGTTTCTTGATTTCAGCAATTGCCTTTGCTGCCTCAAGAGTAGGCACGGTACAACGTACAATTTCACAACCTGCGGCCTCAAGCTCCTTAATCTGAGCTACGGTTGCAGCCACATCTTCCGTCTTAGTATTGGTCATAGACTGAATCAGAATCGGATTCCCGCCACCAATCACTCTGTCTCCGATATGAATTACTCTTGTATCATTTCTGGTCATAAAACTGTTTCTCCTTTGCAGGTTTGAAAAGCCCTGCCACTTTCGATTTTTATGCATAAAACTTCTGAAATTATTCTAGCACACTCACCTGTATTATTCAATTTGCAAAACCTGTATTTTTTGAAATTTAACTTTTAAGCAAATTTTAGTTGTTTCCAATTCCAAAGATGTTTAACGGTGAATTTTCAAACCAATCTCCAATTTGATCCAGTCTGTCTGCGCCTTCATTAATGTTCTCCAAAGTCTCCGTGAGTTCTTCTACATCAAGACCTTCCAAAATCTCATTGATTCCCTCAAAATCAATGGAATTGATGGTGTCCATTACATCATCAAGATTAAAGGTTTCAATAATATCGTTAAAATGGTTCAATGACTCATTCAATGCTTCTATATCAAGCTTTGATAATTCTTCTACAATCGGCTCAACCTCGTCAAGAAACTGCTTCAATTCAACAAAGGCAAAAACCGCCACCACAAGAATAGCTGTTGTAAAAACAAGTGTCACAATTGAGATAATGCGATTAATCAGCATATCTTTTTTTAATTTTTTATACATTTCTTCCATTTTCATTCCGTCTCCTGCATTTGCCTGCATATTCGGCCCAATTCCCGGTTGCATATTAGGATTCACTCCCGGCTGATAATTTGGATTCATCCCCGTCTGCACATTCTGATTGTACCCCGTATATTGTTCCATCTTCCTTCTCCTTTGCACAAATATTTTCTTACAAGTTTAAAAATATCTATTTTTATTATAACGCATCGGGGCAGATTTACAAGAAACTTTTACCGCACATCAACCGCCAAAAGCTTTGCCCCATATATACCCTATAACCCTTCCGAAACAAGAATATTGCACTCACATTCCAAAATGGTGCTTTTATAATATTTATCCACCCGCGCGCCAATGATAAAAGCCATCGTCAATAACACCATCCCCACAAAAAACCAGAATTTGCACTCAAGTTGCCTTTGGTATAAAAACAACGAATACAATATCATAGAAACACCGCTCCAGCGTAAAAGAAACGCTGAATGTGCCGTCCATCTACCACCAAAACCTCTACCTCTTGTCCAAATACTCTGCATTGCTTTTGAAAGTTCCAAACCACTTCGAAACCGCCGTTTTATATCTTCCTCAAGGCAACGCACCACTAATTTACACAAACGCTTTGGAACCGCATAAGCGGCCAGACAATCCTGCACCTTAATGCCATTCACAATCCCAATCTGTCTTCCCGTCAACATAAAAATCAAAACCTTTCCAAAAGAATATACATCACTCTCTGTTAATGCCTCCCCCCGCAACAATTCAGGAGCTGCATATTCCGGTGTCCCCATATATTTATATTCTTCCGAATACTGTAAAAATGCGCACCCAAAGTCAACTAAACTTACTCCTTCATCCGATACCATTATATTTTCAGGTTTGATATCCCCATGAATAACCGGTATCGGTCTTCGATGTAAATACTTTAAAATATCACATATTTGGCAACCGATTTGAAGGGTTTCTTCCACACTTAACTTTCCCTTTGTTCTTACGTAAGTTTCCAAATTGCTTCCCCTTGCCAATTCCATAACAATATACATATATTCTTCATCATAAAAAACATCATGCAACGCAGGAAGTCCCCGAAAATCTAATGATTTAAGAATATTAATTTCTTTATCGGCATCACCCAAAGCATTATATTTCACTATTTTCATTGCATAAAATTTATCAATGTGCTCATCTTTTACTTTATATACACTGCCGAAACCGCCCCTACCCAATTGTCCAAGAACACTATACTTGTCCGGTATCATTTTCGCCCAATCATAATCACTGTACAATTATCCCATTCCCCTTTTCTTCTTCCCCTATTGATAATTTCATAAATCAACTTTTGCGTCTGCTCACAAGATATTCGATAATCCCCGACTTTCTTTAATGCCTGCAAAGAAAGGCAACGTCCAAAACCGTCACTACATAAAATAAAACGGTGTTTACTGCTGTATCTTCCCGTTTGCAACGCTATATCGGGTAATTCTCCGGCTCCTACAACACCAAACAATTCCCCGTGTTCATTCACCTGTCTTTTACCGACTATACGTATCTTTCCTGCTACTTTAAAACAAATGCTGTCACCGACCTGAAAGCAATAATATCTGCGTCGCGTCAATATAAGCATGGTAAATGTAGTCCCCATAACAATGCCTTGCGCCGTGCCGATTTCCGCCAATTGATTATGCACAGCCTGTAATCCTCGCCTGCAACTGCGCCACAACTTAAGTTTAGATGCTCCCTTGCACAAAAGCGGTAATCCGCAACCATAGAACCACTCCGTCATCTCCCGCACTACCACTCCGCTGGCATACTCACCTTTATCAAGACTCCCCACACCGTCACATATCATTGCCATACCATAGGGACCGCTTCCCGTCAGCACCGTTTGTATCCCAAAACTGTCCTGATTTTTGGCATAATAATCTCCTTTATCCCATGCATTTGCATATATAAAATGCATTCGAATCCCCCTTTTAATAATTTCACGTAACTATTCAGTGCATAATTCGATAAATCATTCTTTGAAAAATTGAAACGAACGTTTCGGAACTTTTAGAAAAAAGATATAACACATATAACATATTTTTATAGCATAAACAATAGCCTGGGCAGGCTTTTTCATCGCAAGTTTCGACAATGTGTAGCAAAAATGGCCCCACTCATCAACAAACAATGAATCAATCCTACTTCCAACAAAAAATGCCCTGCACCATCAGGCACAGGGCACTATATAAACTTTATTTAGCGAAAAAACTTCGATACATCATTAAACAATACAAATACCATCAAAAGCATCAATAGCACAAATCCAATCATATGCACAATTGCTTCCGCTTTCTTGGGCACCGGCTTACGAATCACCGCCTCTATCAGCAGAAAAATCAATCTTCCGCCGTCCAATGCAGGAATCGGTAACATATTCATGATCCCAAGATTGATACTTAATAACAACGCAATATTCACCATATTAATCAACACAGTAGGTAATCCGTACTGCTTTGTCTCTTCAATGGTATCGCTGATAACACTGGCCACGCCTACAGGCCCTGCCACATCATCCTTGGTTAATTTACCGGTCACAAGCATTTTAAGACTTTTAAAAGTGGTATCCAGCCAGTATTCCACCTCATACCAGCTGTATTCAAACAAATCCAAGCCTTCGCAAATATGCAATTCACCGCCCTTGATACCCATTACATAGGAACCACCGCTTTGCACCAGCTTTATGGTCGTGGTATAGGTTTCACCGTTTCTTTCGTATTCCACTTCCCAAGGCTCACCATCGTATAACATGGCATTTAACTGGATTTCACGAAACAGATGAATCTTCTCACCGTTAATTGCAGTGATAACATCGCCGTCTCTAAGGCCTGCTACATGGGCAGGATATCCAATCTGCACCCAATTTACCTTTGGCGTAATCGTTCCACATGCCAAAACGATGATAATCGCAAGAATGTATCCCAAAATAATATTAAACAACGGTCCTGCCACTACCGTAGCAATACGCGCCCAAACCGATGCATTCTGAAAAGAACCTTCCTGGGTTGTTTTGGGACGTTCCAGGGGATTTTCTTCCTGGATGCGCTCCGTTTCCTCATCCTCTTCAAAAAGACCGTCCTCGCCTTCAAACATGCATGCACCGCCGATGGGTAACAGTCTTAAGGAATACTCCGTATCCCCTTTTGTAAACTTCACAAGCTTAGGCCCCATACCAATGGAAAATTCCAGCACCTTGATGCCGTTTGCCTTTGCCACTATAAAATGACCAAATTCATGGGCCACTACCACAACGCCGAAAATAATCACAAACGCAAGGATTGCCCAAATATTAAAATTCATAGAAATGTTACTTTCTCCTTCAATCTTTTAAAAATGCTTCGCTATATAATCATATGCTTCCGCTTCCGTATTCAGAATATCGTCCACCGTAGGATTCATGATATTCTTATGATTTTGCATACAAGCCTCAATCACTTCCGGAATCTGTAAAAACTTAATTTTACGTTCCAAAAAGAGGCTTACTGCCTTTTCATTTGCCGCATTATAAACCGTAGGCATACTGCCACCGATTGCAGACGCTTCATAGGCAAGCTTCAAGCCACGGAAAGTCTCCATATCAGGCTTCTCAAAAGTCATAGAACCCAATTCAAAGAAATTCACTCTTTTACCGCTCATAGGACGTCTGTCCGGATAAAACAACGCATACTGAATAGGAAGTTTCATATCCGGCGCACCAAGCTGTGCCATAATACCGCCGTCAGCATATTCTACTGCAGAATGAATAATACTCTGCGGGTGAACCACCACTTCAATACGGTCCAAATCCACATCAAACAGCCATTTAGCTTCCATTACTTCCAGGCCTTTGTTACAAAGTGTGGCGGAATCAATGGTGATTTTACGGCCCATAGCCCAGTTCGGGTGCTTTAATGCGTCTTCCACCTGAATATTCAACAATTCTTCACGCTTTTTACCGCGGAAAGGTCCGCCTGACGCAGTAAGAAGAATTTTACTTATGCGATCCTTAGGTTGTCCCTGCAACGACTGAAAAATCGCACTGTGCTCACTGTCAACCGGCAAAATCGCCACATTCTTCTCTTTGGCAAGAGGCATAATAATATGCCCTGCCGTAACCAAAGTCTCTTTATTTGCCAAAGCAATGGTTTTACCCGCATTAATCGCCGCAATGGTAGGTCTGATACCTATCATACCCACAATAGCGGTTACCAATACTTCACAATCTTTGTGTGTGGAAATCTCAATCAAGCCGTCCATACCGCTTAATACTTCCACTTCCAAGTCCGATATACGCGCCTTTAAATCCTTAGCCGCATCTTCTGTCCACATAACCGCAACCGAAGGCTTAAACTCACGTACCTGCTCTTCCATAAGCTTGACATTAGTACCTGCCGCAAGAGCAACCACCTTCAAGTCCGGATTGTCACGTACAATTTCCAAAGTCTGGGTACCGATGGAACCGGTAGAACCCAAAACAACAATATTCTTCATCTTTCTTCCGCATCCAATATAACCTGTAAAAAAATTGGATTTGCCTTTCTTTTATTAATTAAACTGCATCATCAACATTACCAGGAAAAATACCATAGGTGAGGTAAAAATAACGCTGTCAAATCGGTCAAGAATACCGCCATGTCCCGGAATGAGTTTGCCGTAATCTTTTACTTCATAATTTCTCTTAATTGCAGATGCTGTCAAATCACCGCACTGGGATACTACAGAACCCACACAGCAAATAATTGCAAATACCGCAATAATGCCATAGCTTGAATCCGTGCAAGCCACATACAACCAGCCGAACAAACCGCCGGCAAGGCTACTGCCTACCACACCACCGATTGCGCCTTCTACGGATTTCTTAGGGCTTAACTTCGGTGTCAGCTTATGTTTTCCGAATAACATACCAACCACATAAGCACAGGTATCACACACCCATGAACTCATAAACACAAGCCACATTAAGAAAATACCATTGGGTAATTCTCTTATGTAATAAATAAACGAAAGTGTCAGCGCAACATAAATCAAACCAAATGCCGCATGGGTAATCTGGGTAATATTATGTCGCGGAAAGGTAAAAATGTATACCATAAACATTGATACCACACTTAACACAAATATAAACAACATAAGCACTGTAAAATAATTAAAAGTGCCCTGTGTCTTAAACAGCCATTCGCCATACATTTCTCTAAAAGGCAGGGAATCATCCGTAACTAACAACAATAAATAATATAAAATAATTCCCGCCAGACCGATTTTCTCAAAACCGGACATTTTCTCAGGGGTTGGACGCACTTTGGTCGCTTTGGTAAATTCCAAATATCCGATGCAGGATATGGTTCCCAAAAATAACGCCATCAGCGGACCACCGGCAAATCCAAATAAAAGAATTACCGCCACAATTACTACAGAACTCCAAAATCTTGCTTTAAACATACTCTCTCTCCTTGCACATTTTTATGTGTAAGTTTCTTTTGCCTGACAGAATCCGGTCTGCTTATCACTTCGCATTACCGTATCTTCTGTCTCTTTTATTATATGCCTCAATTGCTTTGACCAATTCATCGCGATTGAAATCAGGCCAGGGAACATCGGTAAAATAAAACTCCGTATAAGCCAACTGCCATAAAAGGAAGTTGGAAATTCTCTGTTCACCACTGGTTCGAATCAACAAATCAGGGTCGGGCACACCTTCCGTATCCAAATGGTCGGATACATACTGCTCCGTAATTTCTTCCGGTAATACCTTGCCTTCTTTTACATCCGCAGCTGTTTTTTGCATCATACGAATCATTTCGTCCCTGCCGCCGTAATTAATGGCAATCTGGATAAACAAACCGGTATTGTTTTTGGAATCTTCTTCCAGTTCAGCAATGGTCTGCTGGATATCCGGCGCGAGTCCGGTTTTATCACCGATTACGCGGAACTTAACATTGTTCTTTGCAGCCTTCTTAAAACCGGTCAGAAGATATTTACGAAGCAGGTCCATCAATGCGGACACTTCCTCTTCGCTGCGCTTCCAATTTTCGGTAGAAAAAGCATATACCGTAAAATACTGTACACCCATTTCACCCACAATATAAATCATATCTTCTACATTTTTAGCGCCCTGGACATGGCCCATTTTACGGGGAAGACCTTTGCTCTTGGCCCATCTTCCGTTACCGTCCAGAATCACCGCTATATGCTTGGGAATATTCATATTTTGCTCCGTTCCAAACGCCTTAATTTCTTGAAAGCACATATTTTTCATATATCTTTTATATGCTTCACCGGCGTTTCCATACCTCATTATAAAACACTTTTATAAATAACCAAGAAGAATCACAAAAAACACATACTTTTTTCATGATTCTTCCTTAAATTTCTCTGATTATACAGTAAGTACTTCCTTAGACTTCTCTTCTACCAAGTCACCGATATTCTTAACATACTTATCTGTAAGTTTCTGTAATTCATCTTCCATTGACTTAATTTCATCTTCTGAAATTTCTGTCTTTGCAAGTTTCTTCAATGCATCGTTACCGTCACGTCTGATGTTACGAACCGCAACCTTTGCATCTTCACCCTTCTTACGAACATCTTTTACGATATCCTTACGTCTTTCCTCTGTTAATTCAGGGAATACAAGACGGATTACAGAACCGTCATTGCTGGGTGTAATACCAATATCAGATGCCAAAATAGCCTTTTCAATTGCTTTAATCAAGCTCTTCTCCCAAGGTGCAATCTGGATAATTCTTGCTTCGGGAACGGTAATGTTACCAACCTGCTGTAAAGGTGTCATCACACCATAATAATCCACTGCCAACTTATCTAATACGTGGGGATTCGCTCTGCCTGCTCTGATTGTCATAAAATCAGCTACAAGGTGGTCATAAGTTTTGCTCATTTTCTCATCATATACTTTAATTTTTTCGTTCATTGTCATATCCTCCCGATACTTTTATTTTATATTTGCATCTTATTACTTTTTAAATTTTGTTTAAAATTACGTTTTCGTATTATAATATTTCTCTACTTACACGGTAACCTTGGTTCCGTTAAATTTTCCTTTTACAGTATTTACGATACTGTTTTCTTCGTTGAGACCAAATACCCACATGGGCATTTTGTTATCTCTTGCAAGAATGGATGCTGTCATATCCACAACCTGTAAATTATTGGCAATTACTTCGTGAATAGAAACCTCATCATATTTCTTCGCTGCAGGGTTCTTCGCCGGATCATCATCATATACGCCGTCGATGGATTTGGCAAGTAAAATAACCTCTGCATCCACTTCAATGGCGCGAAGCACAACGCCTGTATCCGTGCTGAAGTAAGGGTGTCCCGTACCGCCTGCAAAAAATACTACCATACCTTTTTCAAAGTATTTATTGGCTCTGTCCTTTGAGAATAACTTGGTAAAAGAACCGCACTCAAAAGGTGTTAAAATATTCGTCATCATACCTACGGAACGGAAAATTTCCGATACATAAATACAATTCATAATGGTTGCCAGCATACCAATCTGGTCTGCTTTGGTACGGTCAATGTTTTCACTGGTTCTTCCTCTCCAGAAGTTACCGCCACCGATTACGATACCAACCTGGATGCCGTCATCCACAAGCTGTTTTACCTGAAGGGCAACCTTTCTGACGGTTTCTTCATCAAAGCCGGTCTTTTTATCTCCCGCAAGGGCTTCACCGCTTAATTTCAAAAGAATTCTTTTCATTTATGTAGCCTCCCCTGTTTTATTCTAGCCCTTCAAAGAAAGAAGAAGGATTCACGTCTGCATAACACTGTGAACACATACCTTCCACTGCCGCACCATTATTAATCTGCACGGATTTGGACTTAATATTTCCTTTGATAATTGCGGAAGAATCCAAAATAACAGGACCGCGTACATCGATGTCACCCTTAACTGCACCGGCGATTACTGCGCTTCTTGCACTGATGTTACCGATTACTACGGAATTAGGACCAATTTTAACGCTGTTATCGCATTCCACATCACCTGTGATTTTCGCAGCCTGAGCGTAAATCTCCACAGCCTTGGAATTACCCTGAATACTTCCGGAAACATTTAATTTGCCTCCGATTTCAATATTACCAAGAACAGTACCTCTTAAATCAAGTGCACCTTCTGTTTTAATATCACCGGTAATCATCATACCTGCGGGAATAATACCAACTTCTGCGTTTTCATCTGCCATAGATACAAAGGTATCTTCCTGTACTACAGGCATCTTAATTTCTTCCTGTGCCATCTCCATCACTTCCTCAATTTCCATAATCTCTTCTATTTCTTCCACTTCGCCTATTTCATCGTCTGCTTCGGCTACAGACTCATCTGCATTTTCCAGCAATTCTTCCACCGCATCTTCAGACATTTCAAGCCCTGCCAAAGCCGCTTCAAATTCTTCAACCAGCGCATCTTCATCATCCGGAAGATTCTCTGTTGCATTGGCGAAACCTGCTGATAATGTAGCCATTACTTCCTCATTTACGCCTTCAAAACTTTCATCAATACCCAAATCTGTTTCTAAAGCCTCGGTATCATAAACCGCTTCTTCTGCCATATAATGTGCATATTCATCCGTTGTGGTCTCATCCACACCGGAAACCTGAAACTCATCTTCCATTTCAGACAACTCTTGCTTCAAGAGTTCCTCTTCTTCCAATAACTCTTTCTCAGTCGTATCTTCTGTTAATTCATTTACTGCTTGCGCAAGATCTTCTTTTAAATCACTGAAAAAACCCATTTTATATCCTCCGTTCTTTCTATTCCGTACCATCATCACTTCTTACTACATGGCAAACCGGCGTTGTCCCGTTCGTAATCGGTAAGAAAACCGTATCTTCCTCTGCCTGCAGACTTTCAATAATTGCGGGCAATGCCTGCACGGTAGTATACTTATCCGATGCATCATGCATAAGTACCACTGCTGAATTAGTCTGCGCCGTTCCGTTTAGCACATTATTGGTAATCGCTTGGGCAGACAACCGATACGAACTTGCATCCTTACTGGTAACATTCCAGTCAAAATAAACCAATCCTTCTTCTTCCAAAACATCAAAACATTCATCTTTATCAAACTGAATAATGGAATTGGAACTTCCACCCGGAAATCTGTAAAATTCACACCGATATCCCGTCAAATCATAAATATAGTCCGACATTTGTACTATATCCTGTCGGAATGCTTCAGGACTTTCATAAATCTGACTGTACTGATGCGTATAGGAATGTATCGCCAAGGTATGTCCTTCGTCGATAATACGCTGATATTCCTCTTCGTATCCGTCTTTCGCCAACACAAAAAAGGTAGCTTTTACATCATATTCTTTTAAAATATCCAAAATTTCATTGGTATACTCACTGGGTCCGTCATCAAAAGTAAGATAAACCAGCTTCTTTCCCTCATACATCTGCGCATCCGGAATCACTGCTTTAATATCCTCGTCCAAAACCTGCACAGGACTTAAAACCTGTTCCACCACTGCCGCAGCATTGGCATCTTCCATCTGTACGGTGAGTTCCCACAGAGACTCCTGGGTTTCCTCTAAGGTCTGATTGATTTTGAAAACCTGAACCATCAAGACCGCGCATAAAATATTAGGAACCAGTAATAAAACCACCAATGAAATAATCAGAAACTTTTTAATTCTTTTGACTCTTTTTTTGCGGTACTCCAAATTACTATTGCCGCTTATCTGTTGCTCCATTATTTTCCTCGTGTTTGTTATTAAAATCATTTGAAACCGCCAATAACACATACTTAACCTATGTTATAACAATTTCTTATCCATTCTACCACAAACCAAACATTTAAAAAACCCTATTTTAAAGTTTTTTATTAAAACTACTTTAAAGTTTCGCTATTATTTAAAACAAGCGTACTATACAGGAATAAAACATCCTGGTCTTCAAACTCTATATAGTTCCCCAACACACCACTGTAAATATAACGGATATCCACCAATGTAATCTTGGCATACTCTTCCACCAGCAAAGGCGCGATACTGCTTCCGAAGGAATCCCTGAATATAATCAACTCCGCATCCGTATCTGCCGAAGGATTCTCAATGGTAATCAAAGACAGAGGACCTGATAAATATATTTCATAAGGATCAGCACCATTTGCCTTATCCATATCATATATGGCAATCTCCTGTGCATTGGTATAATCATAAACATAACACCCGGCCAATTCCTCATTGTTCAAATAATACAAGGTCTCTCCTGCAACCGGCAATGCCAATTGACCGTGATACACGCCATAAAAGAGTTCATCCAAAGCAATGCATTCATACTCCGCATTCAATTCCTTTCCCATTGCATCAGCTATTACCCCTGCCACTTCCGGCAGTTTTTCCTGCCTCCAATGGGTATCCGTCTGATAAAAAACATCCAATTCCATCACATCAAACAAATCAATATAAGTCATTCCATCCATCCCGGCACAGAACTCTTCTTCCAGCAAAGCATAATCCATAGCAAGATACCCGTTTTCTTCTGCCAGAAAATATCCTTTATCCGGGATAATGCTATAATAGACTTTACAGTCCGTGTCCTTTAAATATTTGTCTGATACACTTTGAAAAACCTTGGTAGCATATGCAATTGCCTCCGGCTTGTATGGATACTCAATTTTACCGATATATCCGTCCCTGTAATATAGGTCGTTATTATCCATCCCTGCAAAAACATAGAGTGCCACACCGCTTTTCAAACCGCGCAAAGCATCTCTTCCGGGGAACTGATCCTGGGTATAGCTTTCAAATTCCGAAATAAATTTGCCGTTCATCACTGTATTCCAAGACAATTCAGGGAAATCTTTCAAATACCGGCGTTCTGCCTCGGAATATTGATCCGCCCCCTTAAACCAACAAAGCAGGCTGACTGTAAGCAGGAAGATTGCCATGGTAATCACTGTAATTCTGTTTCTTCTTTGTTCCATAGTAATCCTCCTCTCTTAAAATCTAAAATACAAAAACGGATTAAAAGAACCATCCACCAAATATGCTGTGATAACCAGCATCAACGCCAATAAAATCAAAGGTTCTGCCAAAACTAAAAATTTCTGAAAACTTGGCTTTGATGCAAGTTTTACCACTGTATTTTTGATAAAAGGTGTGGAACCAATTAGCGCAAGAATCAATATCACAGCGTAACTGCGCAGGTAATACATCGTTTCAACCGTCACAAGCGGCACCTTGGCAAAACCAAACATTCCGCCAATATCTGAAAATGCCCCACTCATATCAATTGCGTTAAAAATCACAAAACTGATTAAAACCGCAAGAATAACATAAAAATGCCCGAGTATTTTATGCTTATCAAGGACTTTTAAGAAACATAACTTCTCAAATACCAAAAGCACCGCAAAAAACAATCCCCATATTATAAAATTCCACGCGGCTCCGTGCCAGAATCCCGTCAGCATCCATACAATGAAAATATTCACAAACCAGCGCCATTTCGGAACTCGGTTTCCTCCCAAAGGAATATAAACATAATCGCGGAACCAGCTTCCCAATGAGATGTGCCAGCGACGCCAGAACTCTGTTACACTACCCGAAATAAAGGGATAATTAAAGTTCTCTACAAAGTGGAAACCAAAAATCCGCCCCAGTCCAATCGCCATATCGCTGTATCCCGAAAAATCAAAATAGATATGCAAAGCAAAGGCCACTGCATACATCCAATAAAAAAGCACTGATTTTTCCTGCGACATACGGAAAATATCACACAACTCGCCCAGTTGATTTGCAAGAAGCACTTTCTTTGCAAGGCCAAAAACAAAGCGTCTGATACCAGATGCCACATCCTCTGTTGTAAAACGGCGCACCGGTAACTCAGACGCAATATCCTTATAGCGAACGATAGGCCCCGCAATCAACTGCGGAAACATAGCAATATAGGTTGCCAGATTAATCGGGTTCTTTTGTACCTTTTCACCGCGATAAATATCCACGGTATAGCTTAAAATCTGGAACGTATAGAAACTGATTCCTACAGGAAGGGCTATTTTTAACAACGGAATCTCCGTACCGAATACATTGTTAAAATTGCCGATAAAAAAGTCCATATACTTGAAATATACAAGGCATCCAAGTTGTAGGACCACCGATGTAATCATAACGATTTTAGCCGTTTTTTTACGACGAAAAGCCTCAATCAAGAGGCCGGACATATATCCTACCAAGATTGAGGCTATCATAATCAATACAATTTTTGGTTCGCCCCACGCATAGAAAAACAAGCTGGCAATTAATAACACCGTATTTTTCAGGCATTTGGGCGCAATGAAGTAAAGAAGTAAAACCACCGGTAAGAAATAATATAAAAACGGTATGCCGGAAAATAACATTTTACACCTCTGCTACATTATATTTTCAAAAAATCTACGAATATAAGCTTATGTCATTTTAATATTCACTTAAAATATAAACTTATCTTATTTTTATTTTAACCCGCAAGATTCTCTTCTGCAACAAGAACTGCGTTATCACCATACACTTCTGCCACTTTGGCTTTAAAAGTTGCAATCGCATCTACGTTACCGAAAGCATAAACCACATACTCCTCGTTTACGGTATAAATCACCAAAGTATCAGGAAAACCACACATCCACTGTGTACCGAGAATATTTTCTTTTAATGCTGTTGTAAAGCTTTCCGCATTTGCAGCATCTGTTAAATGAAGTGCAGCACCTGTGAAAGTGTTTAAGTTCATTCCATGTAAAAGTGATGCCCCTTCATCAATCTGTCCTGCCAAATCAGCAGGTACATAAAGCATTGCTGTCAAATCTTCTGTTTTGGTAATATCAAATGCTCCGGGAGCACCGTCAACCATAGTAGTATAGTCACCACCCATAGCAGGGAACTTCTCTTCCTCTGCAAATGCATTCCATACATCTGTAAGAATTGTTACTGATGCGTTATCAGATACAACTACATCTTCTGAAGTCTCATCATCTGTGACTTCTGATTCTTCTTCGGAAACCTCTACAGAATCTTCTACAGATACTTCTTCGGAAGTGTTTACTTCAGGTTCCTGAGTTTCTTCTTTGCCACATCCTACAAGCGCAAGTGACATTGTTACCAATAATAATGCTACTGTTAATTTTTTCATATTTTTCTCCTCATTTTATGTTATTTTTAAGTGTTTCATATATTAGAGTTTTTATTCCTACAAAAAGTTTCATGCTTCTATATTTTTATCATAAAAAAATGTATTTGCCAAGTGGTAGGCACAAGCGCTTACTCGCAAGATAAATATGCAATACAAGCCACGCTTACTCGCAAGTCGCTTCGCGATAAAAAGCACAAGCGCTTACTCGCAAGTTGCTTCGCAACTTACTTCGTATACGTGCGTCGCACGATAAATATACGTTACAAGCCATGCTTACTCGCAAGTTGCTTCGCGATAAAAAGCACAAGCGCTTACTCGCAAGATGCTTCGCATCTTACTTCGTATACGTGCGTCGCAAGATAAATATACGTTACAAGCCACGCTTACTCGCAAGTCGCTTCGCGACTTACTTCGTAAGCGGCTGTCGCCGCATATAAGAAAAATAAAAGGCCTGAACGAGAGTAAACTCTCGTCAGACCTCTATTTTTCTTATGCGTGGCTCGTAACCAATGCTTAGTTCCCTGCCATCTGCTTAGCAACTTCTGCTGCGAAGTCTTCTTCCTTCTTTTCCATACCTTCACCGGTTTCGAAACGAACAAACTTAACAACCTTCAAGTCAGCAGAAACGCTCTTTAAGTACTGAGCAACTGTCTGCTTTCCGTCTTCTGCTTTTACATATGTCTGATCCATTAAGCAGATTTCTTTTACCTGCTTAGAAATACGGCCTTCTACAAGTCCGCTGAAAATCTTATCTGCAACATAATCAGCCTTGCCAGCCATAGCAAGCTGTGCCAATGTAGCAGTTGCTTCCTTAGAAAGGAAGTTAAATAAGAAGTTCATATTGCTCTTCTTTTCTTCGTAGATAGCCTTATCTTCATCACTCCAAAGGTTCTCTGTCATAGCCTTTTCAATTAACTTGTTCAAAATAGGCTTAGGAAGAGATGCAGGATCATTTAATGCACTGTCAATAGTAATTTCTCTTAATTTAGCCAATTCATCTGCTGAGATATCATCTCTGCTTGCATACTGAGGGTTCATTGCTGCAATCTGCATTGCAATGTTAGTAAGCGCTTCTTCTGTTGCATCTGACTTAGAACCTTGCGCACCAACGATAACGCCGATACGTCCGCCGCCGTGAAGGTAACCAACAACGATAGGAGCTTCAACCTTCTCAAATCTTCTGATGCTTAATTTTTCACCGATGGTAGCAACCTTCTCAACCAATGCATCATTTACAGTCTTAGATGCATCATCTACCCATGTAGATGCAAGAAGTGCCTCAACATCTGCTACATCAGATGAAACAACCTGTTCTGCAATCTTCTCAACAAAAGTCTGGAAAACTTCGTTCTTAGCAACGAAGTCGGTTTCAGAGTTTACTTCCACAACAACGGCCTTACCGTCTGCCTTAGCAATACGGCAGATACCTTCTGCTGCGATACGGCTTGCTTTCTTTTCTGCCTTCATAGCACCGCTTTTACGTAATGCTTCGACAGCTGCTTCCATATTACCATCGCACTCTGTAAGTGCTTTTTTACAATCCATCATACCTGCGCCTGACATTTCGCGCAATTCTTTTACCATAGCTGCTGTAATTGTTGCCATTCTATTATCCTCCTTATTGAATCAGATTAAATTATTCAGCATCTGCTGCAACTTCTTCAGCTGCTTCTTCTACTACGTCTTCAGCAACTTCATCAGTCATAACTTCACCCTGGTTAGCTTCGATGATAGCATCTGCCATTTTAGCTACGATAAGCTTAACGGCACGAATTGCATCGTCGTTACCGGGAATTACATAATCCAATTCTTCAGGATCGCAGTTTGTATCTGCAATACCAAGTAAAGTAATACCAAGTGTATGAGCTTCCTGAACACAGATCTTTTCCTTCTTAGGGTCAACTACGAAGATTGCGTCGGGAATTCTTGTCATGTTCTTAATACCACCAAGGTTCTTCTCTAACTTATCCCATTCTTTCTTTAAGTTAGCAACTTCCTTCTTAGGTAAAACATCGAATGTACCGTCTTCAGCCATTCTTTCGATTTCTTTGAGTCTTTCGATTCTTGTACGGATGGTCTTGAAGTTAGTAAGCATACCGCCTAACCATCTTTCATTTACATAGTACATACCGCAACGTTCTGCTTCTGTCTTAACAGCATCCTGAGCCTGCTTCTTTGTACCAACGAATAATACGGTACCGCCTGCACTTGCGATTTCAGAAATTGCATTGTAAGCTTCGTCAACCTTACCTACAGACTTCTGTAAGTCGATAATGTAGATACCGTTTCTTTCTGTGAAGATATAAGGAGCCATCTTAGGGTTCCATCTTCTTGTCTGGTGTCCGAAATGTACACCTGCTTCGAGTAACTGTTTCATTGAAATTACGCTCATTTTAAAATCCTCCGTTTATTTGTTTTTTTGCCTCCGCATTCCTCACCTTTGAAGACAACCTCCCGCGTAAAGGAAGCACCTGTCACAAATCAGAATACGTGTGTTTTAGCATAACGCAAAAAGTTTATCACACTTTTCTCCAATATGCAAGCATAAATCAAATATTTTTTACCGTTGTTAAATACATTTTACAGGTTTTGTTCCTCGCATTAGAAATAAGTTAACAGTTACTCTTTGCCATTAACTCCATAGCCTTCTCTTTGGAAACACTGAACTTCTGAATTACATTGTCCAGTATCGGTTCCTCCTTTCTGCATTCTCCTTAATGCTTGTTACAATCTTATGTATTTCCCCAAGTTCTTCGTCTGTTGCATTGGCAAAGTCTGAATTTACGAAGTACCGGAGTAAACTCCTAAGTTCCTCAGTTCCGGCAACTCCAGATACTCCTTACCGATGCCATCGCTATTAATTCTGCGTCTTGTGGATTTTTAGTGGATGCACTGAATAAAAATGAATCTACCAGATTGAGTTCCTGTAATGATTTAGATTTGTTCATAAGATGTGTCCTCATAAGATGAGAAACAACACCTGTGAACCACACATATATTATATTCATTAAAAAAGCAAGCAAAAAACATCGAACATTTAGACTTGTACCTATTCTAAAACCAAAGAGAATTACTTATCACGTGAAAATAGCAAAAAAAGACGGAAGCTTTCGCTTCCGTCTTGAGTTAACTTATTAAGTTAAAATTAGTCAACGTAGATAAGATCTTCGTCAGCATCATATGCTGTACCAGCTGCATCTTCTTCACCCTTAAGACCTCTAGCGTCAGAGTTAGCGATTCTTACGTGAACAGAGTTAGCAGAAACGATAGCAAATTCAACTTCACCTGCACCACCAGTAGAACCATTCCAAGATTTAAGCTTGTCATTTACATCACCGATTGCATCAACTTCAACACCAAGTGTTTCAGCTACAGAATAACCAAATAAATCATCTGTAGGGATTTCGTCTAAACCATGCCAATCACTGTCGCTTAAAGTATTGATAGAAGCAGCTGCATCTGAATCATTCAATACAGTGGGATCCATCATAGAAGTTGTGATTGCGCTCTTTAAAGTATCGCAAACCTGTGTATCAGAAGATACGTTTGTCTTTTCAATGTACTTGATAAGCTGAGGTGCCATAACACCTACTAAGATTGCCATAATAGCAATAACGATGATAAGTTCCACGAGGGAAAAACCTTTGTTGTTTCTCATGTCTTTTCATTCTCCTTTTTCATTCATTTTTTGTGACATTTTTGTGACATTTCTGTAAACTCATTGTAGCAAAGAAACACCGCTTCGTCTAGCCTAAATTTGCCATTTTTATCGATTTTGTAGGTTTTTACAAAGGAAAGTTTTTGATTTTATGCACATTGCACAGTTTTGTTTTTTCTCTTTTTTAGTTCGTGACAATTCATTATTATTTCATGTTTTTCATCTTTTTTAGCGCAATTCCTTTTTCCTTCATTATAATAAAAAAAGTACAATATTAGGAAAAAACCATATTAAAAAAATACATTTATAAACTGTTTTTTACCCCTAAAAAACTCCCAGGACGTATTTCGAGTTTAAAGAAATAAACCGCCGTTATCCTCATGGACAACGGCGGTTTATATTATTTTTAATTTACATTTCGTTCACAAATCTGTTTCGTGACACTCTCATAATCATTAGCCTAAGCTGTCGTACAAGCTGAACATCGGTGAAAGCATTGCAATTACAAGGAAACCAACAACACCGGCCATAACGATAATAATCGCAGGCTCCATCAAAGCCATCATAGACTCAGTTGCTGCCTGAACGTCTTCTTCATAATACTTCGCAACGTTTTCAAGCATCGCCTCAATATTACCGGTTTCTTCACCGATAGATACCATATGGATTACCATGGGCGGGAATAAACCACAGGTCTTAAGCGGTCTGGATAATGTTACACCTCGTGTAACCTGATCCTTCGCTTCCTTCATTGCATTTCTGTAATGAAGATTATCCATACTTCGCGCAGTAATATCTAATGCATCAATCATAGGAACACCGGCACCAAGCAACGTACATAAGGTACGACCTAATCTTGCACAAGCCGACTTCGTCTGTACAGGTCCCAATGCAGGAATCTTTAATTTCAATTTATCAATAATGCTCTGTCCGTTAGCAGTTGCGTAAAATACTTTATATCCCACAAATATGAGTCCGGCACCAAGCAATATTGCCCACCAGTACGCTACAAAGAAATCGCTGACTGCAATCAATGCCTTTGTTACTCCAGGAAGTTCACCACCGATATCCTCAAACATACCCATAAAGCTGGGGATAACGAAGGTCATCATCGCAAATACTACACCAATCATAACAACAATCAATACGATAGGATAAATCAACGCTTTCTTTACTGCCGACTGCAACTGCGCATCCTTTTCAAACTGGATTGCCATACGGCTGAATGACTTATCCAAACTACCTGATGCTTCACCGGCTTCAACCATATTACAAAGCATCATAGGGAATACACCACCCTGTCTTCTCATAGAGATTGCCAAAGTATCACCCTTGGAAATATCAGAATGAACCGCTCTGATTGCATTCTGCAAAGCCTTGTTTTCTGTCTGATCCGCCAACATACTAAACGCATCTACAATGGTAACACCGGCACCAACGATACTTACGAACTGATGACAGAAAATACTGAAATCTCGGTATCCTACCTTCTTACCAAAAGAAAGATTCATACCTTTCTTAAGACCATTTACTTCCTGAATGGAAGTTACTACATTCTTCTCTGCTTTTAAAGCAGCGACAGCAGCTTCTTTGCTCTTTGCTGTCATATGACCCTTTTTCTGTTTTCCGTCAGGGCCAATCATTTTGTACTGAAACTCAGCCATACTCTTCCACCTTTACTTTCGTTTTATTTTTATACTGCTTCATCCATATCAAATGCAACACGAACCATTTCTTCAATAGATGTTACACCATCAATAACATTGTTAGCACCAGCCATACGAAGTGTATTCATACCTTCTGCTACAGCCACCTTCTGAATTTCATCTGCTGTAACCGTTTCATGCAATACTCTTCTGATATTTGAAGTAATGGGCATAATTTCGTAAATAGCAATTCGACCTCTGTAACCACGGTTACATTCATCACAACCACAAGGTTCGTAAATAATCTGATCCTTGGTTACGTCGATTCCCAGCATCTTCTTCTCTTCTTCTGTTGCCTGTCTTCCCACTTTACATTTCGGACACAAACGGCGAACAAGTCGCTGTGCAATGATACCTACAACAGCATCACCAATCAAGTAAGGCTCTACACCCATATCGATCAAACGGGTAATAGATGCTGATGTTGAGTTTGTATGTAGTGTTGAAATTACCAAGTGACCTGTGATAGACGCCTGAACCGCAATCGCTGCTGTTTCACCGTCTCGAATTTCACCGATCATAATAATATCAGGGTCCTGACGCAAGATAGAACGAAGTGCACTTGCGAAAGTCAATTCCGCCTTAACATTAACCTGTACCTGATTAACACCGGGAACATTCGCTTCGACAGGGTCTTCTACCGTAATAATATTTACTGTTTCCTTATTTAATTCATTCAATACCGTATAACAGGTAGTTGATTTACCGGAACCTGTAGGACCTGTAATCAGGATAATACCGTGCGGGTTATGTGTAATACTGTCAAGTCTTCTTTCATCTTCAGGATAAAGACCCAAGTATTTCTTATCCCTGGTCAAACCTTTCTTCTTGGTAAGTCGCATTACGGTTTTCTCTCCGTATACAGTAGGAAGAATAGATACACGGACGTCGAATTCTTCACCGTCTACAATCTGAGTGATACGACCGTCCTGCGGTTTTCTCTTTTCTGAAATATCCAAGCCGGAAATAATCTTAATACGTGCAACCATTGCTGAAAGAACGTTGGTATTATACTCCATTACCTGCTGCAAAACACCGTCGATTCGGTATCTTACACGAACCGATTTTTCTAACGGCTCGATATGAATATCGGAAGATCCCATACGTACGGCTTCGTCTAACATCGTACGTACAATCTTAACGATAGGAGCATCACTTACGGATTCATCTTCTCCCTCAGCCTCATCACTGCCATACTCATCCGCATGTTCAGCCTGGAACTGTTCAGCCGCTTCCATCGCCTGTTTTTTACCATACAATTTATCCAACTGAATATTAATCTGACTTGCGCTACAGTAAAACGGCCTAACTTCCATACCTGTGATTAACTGGATATCATCCATCGCACCCAAGTCCATAGGGTTTGCCATCGCAACCTTAATGCAGTTGAAGTTATCTTCATCATATGCGAAAGGCATTAACTCCTGCTTACGCATTACATCTTCTCCTACAAGCTGGAGAAGTTCTTCATTTAATTTGATTTCTTTCAAATCAACAGGCTGGATACCTGACTGATCGCAATATACGGCAGCAAACTGTTCTTCCGTAACATATCCCAATGAAATCAAAACTTCACCGAGACGCATTTTTTTCTCGCGCTGTTCTTCCAATGCCTGTGATAATTGGTCATCTGTGATATACCCCTTCTGTACGAGCAAATCACCAATTCGAATTCTGTTACTAAATAATGCCATTGTTTCTTAACCTCTTTTCCCTTTAAACACTGTATATGCGCATAAAAAGAGCCTAGTCATACACACTGTCAATTATGCCACAAACAGCACAATAAATAAATACTTTTATTTCTTTTTTTTGTGAAATTGTGCATTTTTAACAAATAATCGCGTCTATAACTATCATTTATTACAAAGTGGTAGTCAAACAATAATAACTCCCCATACTTTTCACCAAACCTTCTGCTTGCATTTTTAATAGTTTTAGTATTAATTCATCCATTGTGACATTATATTTTAAGCGGACATTATAATAAACCGTATTAATATCTTTTGGTACGAAATCCAACTCCGACAATATAGTTTTCGTCATTTCGTCCTTCCTATCACAAATGCCGCTCTCCGGTGTTTTCTTAAGGCAATCCACACTCGTCCCCTTCCAATTTAACGCCTGTAAAATATCCTCCGGATTAGTAGCGATTCCTGCGCCTTGTGACAGCAAAAAGTTACAGCCCTCGCTCAAAGCATCCGTAATACGCCCGGGAACTGCATATACTTCTTTCCCCTGCTCCAACGCCTGGGTTACGGTTATATAAGTACCGCTTCTTTTTCTTGCCTCAATTACCAATATTAAATCAGCCAATCCACTAATAATCCGGTTTCGTTGCGGAAACAGTGTACTTTGAGCCAAAGTACCCGGAAGATATTCAGAAAGGAGCCCTCCCTGCTTTACTATTCCTTGATAAAGTTCTTGATTTTCCGGCGGATAACACACATCAACTCCGCAGCCTAACACACCATATGTAACACCGCCCTCATCCAAAGCGGCTTTTTGCGCTATACCATCAATCCCTCTTGCCATCCCGCTTATAATTTGTACATTATGTAAACTCAATATTTTACCGAATTCATATGCTATTTTTTTACCGTATTCGGAACAAGCTCTTGCACCAATAACTGCAACCGACGGTTTTTCCGCTGTCGGGACTTCACCTTTTATAAAAATTGCAAACGGCGGGTCCGGAATATTCCTTAGTTTCGCCGGAAATTGTTCCGAAAAAAACGGAATGAAAGAAATATCTTTTTCCTTTTTTAGAGATTCCGGCGTGCCTTTTATTTTCTTATTTCGCCCTTGTATAAAAGCATTAGCCGTTTTAGCACTTATACATCCCCTGATTTCGTCCTCGCTCATTTCAAGCGTACTTTCAAGGCTACCCGCATACTGCATAAGTTTCATAAGACTTTTTCCACCCACGCCCGGTATCTGCAACATCTGATAAGCAAGAACTTCTTCTTTCTTATAATTTTTCATCCCTTCCTCCCTTTATAAACTTAATTTTTTAAATAAACACTGCTTTTACCAATATTTCCGGTCAGCACTCCGATACGCAATCGCACCCGCAAGATGCACTTCTTTAATTTGTTCACTTTCATCCAAATCCGCAATAGTTCGTGCCACCTTTAAAATTTTATGATAAGCCCGCGCACTTAATTTCAGTGCATTAAACGCCTCCTCTACAAACCTTCGTTCTTTATCTTCTAACTTACAAAACTTCTTAATTTCCTCAGGTCCCATTTGTGCATTAAATGCAATATTTATACCCGCAAAACGCTCCTGTTGCATACACCGTGCTTTCTCGATGCGCTTACGCATATCTTCACTGCTTTCCCCACCTTTGTTTTCCAAATCCTTCATCTCCATTCGCGCAACTTCCACACATATATCTATGCGATCCAAAATCGGACCGGAAATTGCAGACAAATATCTTCTCACTTTTGCCTCATCACAGGCACATCGGTTTCGGTCCGGAAAATATCCGCAAGGGCAAGGATTCATCGCCGCTACCAACATAAAATCCGCAGGATACGTAAACGTACCATAAGCCCTGGCTATCTGCACTTTTTTATCTTCCATAGGTTGTCTTAATACTTCAACAGCTGCATTGCTAAAATGCACAACCTCGTCCAAAAACAAAACACCTTTATGTGCCAATGAAACCATTCCGGGTTTTGGAATTCTTCCTCCGCCGGCAAAAGCCTGTTCACTTATAGTATGGTGCGGACTACAAAACGGTCGTTTCGTGATTAAAGATTGTTTTTCATTTAACAACCCCGATATACTATAAATCTTCGACACCTCCAGACTGTCTTCAACCGACAAAGGTGGCATAATAGATGGAATGCGTTTAGCAATCATAGTTTTTCCGGCTCCCGGTGCTCCGATAAGCAAAATATGATGAAAACCCGCCGCCGCAGTTTCTACAGCTTTCTTTACATTCTCTTGACCACTGATTTGTGCAAAATCCAAGCCGTCACACATTCCGCCTTGTAGCATCAGCTTTTCCAAATCGACCTCTGCTTTTTTAAAATGCTTTTTCCTTTCCGACTCATTTGCACAAAGATATTCCATCACCTCGGCAAGGTGTGATACCCCTATTACATCAATTCCCTCAACTACCGCGCCTTCTTCTGCATTGTCTTTCGGCACAATACATACTTTTACACCCGAATCCTTTGCCTGCATAACCATAGGCAAGATGCCACTCACAAATTTCACTTCTCCATTCAGCCCCAACTCGCCTACAATCATGAGCCCCTCTATGCAATTTTGCGGAAGTTCTCCAATTGCAATTAACAATGCTATTGCTATCGGCAAATCATAAGCAGTTCCGTTTTTTCGAAGATTAGCCGGAGAAATATTTACAGTAACTCGAAAAGGCGGCATAGAATAACCCGTGTTTTTTAAAGCTACTCTTACACGCTCCTTCGCTTCCTTTACTTCTGCATTTAGCATCCCTACCATCTCAAAACCGGGTAAGCCCGTTGATGCATCCACTTCAACAGTTGCAAGATAGCTTTCGATACCGTTTAATGCACCTGTAGACACAAAACTGTACATAAACATACCTTCTTTCTTTATTCTATTTTTAAAATTGGTATTTGTTTCAGATTTTGAAACAAAGATTTATTAGAAAATATCAGAACATCTTGATTATATCTTCACTTAACAAAAGAAACAAGGAAAACACTTCGACAAATTTCGACAGAATACATTACGTTTTTCAAAAAACAAAAACTCCCACGCATATTCTACGTGAGAGTTTTTATAAAATTATTCTATTCCTCCGACTTTTTTGGTTCATTACTACCCCAAATTCCGATAAAACTAATCGGCAACAATAAGAAAAGGGGCCAAGAATAGCGGAAAGAAGCTATTGGCGAAAGCAACATAATTCCAAGCTGTGCAATCAATGGTAAAAACAACGGAATTACTTTAGTAAAATTCTTCTTCCATGCTAAAATCATAGTAAAAAGCAAAATCCATGGTGCATATCCGGGCATAAAAAACAGTCTTATCCCGGGAGTAGTCCGCAACGTTTCCGAAGTACAGAGATTCGCATAATAATTATCAATAAATCCTATATCTGCCAAGCTTTTACGTTCCAATGGTACAGGAAACCAATCCGACGGATAATTTTCATATTCCACAAATGAAAATTCCCTATATCCCGGATACCAAAATCCTAACGAATTGGACAAAAATGCAACCAAATAATCTTTGGCAAATTGTACTCCAATCTCTAAATAAAACTTCCAAAAAGCAATCGGGTCATCATTGTAAGCTTCCGAACGAAAACAACTTTTGGCAGGGTCCGCCACAAAAGGTACATAAACCCGTCCCGGCGACGGTTCCATCCAATCCAGGTTATCAATATAGTAATCCATTAATTCGGTTTGCTCTTCCGTTAATAAATCCGCTCTGTGATAAGCAACGCGCTGTAATTGTTGAATGGGAACAGACAGCGCTTCCCTTACCTGTCCCGGTTTAATATCCCAAGCGTCAAACACAGGGCCTGTATAAATTTTATACGCAAATATAGGCAACATAATTGCTATGACCAAAGCAATATATATCTTTAGTTTTTTTATATGTTTTATCCTTAAAATCAGCAAACCCGCAAAGCAAAACAAATAGATATGAAAACCGTTATTCCTCAATGCACACATTAAAAATCCAACAACAGGCAATAAAATCAGATTCTTTTTATCGCGTACATACTCACTTGGATTCATTACAATTTCAACAAAGTGGCAGCCAAACAATACCAAGAATGCAGCAAACAACGTATCTTTTATCATCGTAAGCGATAAACATACATTCATAAACCAAATTGCAGAAAATAATGCAGTAATGATTACAATCAAATTCGGTACGTTCTTTTTCTTTAATAATACAACCAAGCGCGAAAGGGCATAACTCACCACCAACATCTGAAGCAATGATAAAAAGCCAAGACCCACTTCATAACTTGAAAAAACACGTTCTCCAAATTGCATAAATACTCTTAGAAGCCATGTATGCATTACAGGATGGTGATTATCCGGAATAGTCCCCAATGCATATCTGGTTTGATCTATTATATCATACGATAATATCCCCGGAAAAATAACAAAATATGCCGGTAACCACGATACAAAGATCAACCCCCATACAAGAAAAAGCAGTTTATGATTACTAATCCGACTAAAAAAACGTACAAACCCTTTATGTTTAATTTCAAAATCCCATCGTTCAACAATCACCACAATCAGAACATTCACAACCGAACAGATAAAAAAACATATAAAAAAAGGCCAAACTTCCGAACCATCAAAGCTTAGATTTTGAGTCATAATTTTAGGTCCAATTACAGTATAAAAAACGCTATATAAAAACGCCAACAAAACTGCCCAAACCTTTTTTGCCATTGATTTGTTTTCTTTCATTGCATAATGTTCCTTTATTAAAATAATCCATAGTTTATATAAAATATAAGGAGTCCTTTTGGACTCCTTATAGCATATTTTATTTGTTGTTAATCGCTGCCTGTGCTGCTGCAAGTCTTGCGATAGGCACACGGAAAGGCGAACATGAAACATAGTCCAAACCTAACTTGTGACAGAATTCTACAGAAGTAGGATCTCCACCGTGCTCACCACAGATACCGATGTGAAGCTTATCATTTACAGGCTTACCAAGCTTAATTGCCGTTTCCATAAGCTTTCCAACACCATTCTGGTCAAGTCTTGCAAACGGATCGTTTTCAAAAATCTTGCTGTCATAGTAAGCATCCAAGAACTTACCTGCATCATCACGAGAGAAACCAAAGGTCATCTGTGTTAAATCGTTTGTACCGAAGCAGAAGAAATCAGCTTCTGCAGCAATTTCATCTGCAGTAAGTGCTGCACGGGGAATTTCAATCATAGTACCAACTTCGTATTCCAATGCAATACCTGCAGCTTCGATTTCTGCATTTGCGGTTTCAACAACCATCTTCTTAATTACCTTTAATTCCTTGATTTCGCATACAAGAGGAATCATAATTTCAGGTTTAACATTCCAATCAGGATGTGCCTTCTTTACTGTAATTGCAGCACGGATAACAGCCTTAGTCTGCATCTTCGCAATTTCAGGATAAGTAACCGCAAGACGGCAACCTCTGTGACCCATCATAGGGTTAAATTCATGAAGCGAATCGATAATTGCCTTAATTTCTTCTACACTCTTGCCCTTAGCATCAGCAAGTTTCTTAATATCATCATCTTCTGTAGGAACGAACTCATGGAGAGGAGGATCCAGGAAACGGATTGTAACAGGATTTCCTTCCAAAGCTTCATATAATTTCTCAAAGTCACCCTGCTGATAAGGAAGAATCTTCTCTAATGCTTCTTCTCTTTCTTCAACAGTATCTGAACAAATCATTTCACGGAAAGCAGCAATTCTGTCTTCTTCGAAGAACATATGCTCTGTACGGCAAAGACCGATACCTTCTGCACCAAGCTCACGAGCCTTCTTAGCATCTGCAGGAGTATCAGCATTGGTACGAACCTTGAGCACACGATACTTGTCTGCCCATGCCATAATACGTCCGAATGTACCTGTAATAGTAGCATCCACTGTAGGGATAATACCGTCGTAAATCTTACCGGTAGAACCATCAATAGAGATAAAATCTCCTTCGTGATATTCTTTGCCCGCAAGAGTAAATTTCTTATTTGCTTCATCCATTGCGATATCGCCGCAACCTGATACACAGCAAGTACCCATACCACGTGCAACTACTGCTGCGTGAGATGTCATACCTCCACGTACGGTTAAGATACCCTGAGCTGCTTTCATACCTTCGATATCTTCAGGTGATGTTTCAAGACGAACGAGTACAACCTTTTCGCCTCTTGCATTCCATTCTTTAGCATCTTCTGCTGTAAATACAACCTTACCGCAAGCCGCACCCGGTGAAGCACCAAGAGCTTTACCAACAGGAACTGCTTTCTTAATAGCTTCTGCATCAAACTGAGGATGTAACAAAGTATCCAAGTTTCTGGGATCAATCATAGAAACCGCCTTTTCCTCTGTAATCATGCCTTCATCTACCAAGTCACATGCAATCTGTAAAGCAGCCTGAGCCGTTCTCTTACCATTACGTGTCTGAAGCATATAAAGCTTCTTGTCTTCAATGGTAAATTCCATATCCTGCATATCTCTGTAATGATCTTCCAAAGTTGCACAAATCTGAATAAACTGTTCATATACTTCAGGCATAACTGTCTGTAATTCAGAAATCTTATTGGGAGTACGAACACCTGCAACAACGTCTTCACCCTGTGCATTCATAAGAAATTCACCCATAAGCTTCTTCTCACCGGTAGCCGGGTCACGTGTAAACGCAACACCTGTACCTGATGTATCACCCATATTACCGAATGCCATCATCTGTACGTTAACAGCAGTACCCCATGAATAAGGGATATCGTTGTCACGACGATATACATTCGCTCTGGGGTTGTCCCATGAACGGAACACAGCCTTAACAGCAGCCATCAACTGCTCCTTGGGATCGGTAGGGAAATCTGCACCGATTTTTGCCTTGTATTCTGCCTTAAACTGGTTAGCAAGTTCCTTCAAATCTTCTGCTGTTAAATCAACGTCCTGAGTCACGCCCTTAGCAGCCTTCATTTCGTCAATAAGTTCTTCGAAGTACTTCTTACCAACTTCCATAACTACGTCTGAGAACATCTGGATAAATCTTCTGTAGCAGTCCCAAGCCCAACGGGGATTTCCTGACTTTGCAGCCAAAACTTCTACTACTTCTTCATTCAAACCAAGGTTCAAAATAGTATCCATCATACCGGGCATAGATGCTCTTGCACCGGAACGAACTGATACAAGCAAGGGATTCTCTTTGTCACCGAACTTCTTACCGGTAATTTCTTCCATCTTGCCGATGTATTCCATAATCTGTGCCTGGATTTCATCATTAATTACTTCGCCGTCTTCATAGTACTGTGTACATGCTTCTGTTGTGATGGTAAAACCCTGAGGTACCGGTAATCCGATATTTGTCATCTCTGCAAGGTTTGCCCCCTTACCACCTAAAAGGTTACGCATATCAGCGCTGCCTTCTTTGAATAAATAAACCCATTTCTTCATGCCAATTGTTCCTCCTTTGAAACGTAGATACTTTTATGTAAAAATGTATCGTCTCATACTATCTGCACGCATTTTATGCCGTGCGCTAAAATATTATATCACAAGTTTCTTTTATCTGCCACCTTTTTTTCAAAAACAGCAGAATGTCGGTTTTAAAAATAAACCCCGCTTTTTTTATGACAAATTGCACAGTTTTTAACCTAAGAAAATGTCTTTTCCAATACTCTGCACCTCATATTTTTGTTTTCATCCATAAACATGAAAAATCCTGCCTTGCCGAAACAAAGCAGGATTTAGCACTCATCTTAAAAATCAAATTTGTCTGCAAAGAAGGCATCCAATTCATCAATTTTTACACGAACCTGTTCCATGGAATCACGGAAACGTACGGTTACTGAATTGTCCTCTTCTGATTCGAAATCGTATGTGATACAGAACGGTGTACCGATTTCATCCTGACGACGATATCTCTTACCGATATTACCTCTGTCATCAAATTCACAATTATACTTCTTGCAAAGCTTTGTATAGATTGCTTCTGCGCCTTCGTTTAACTTCTTGCTCAAAGGAAGCACACCAATTTTAACAGGTGCAAGAGCAGGATGGAAACGAAGTACGGTACGCATATCTCCTTCACCCAAATCTTCTTCATCATAAGCGCCGCAAAGGAATGCAAGAACCACACGGTCAGCACCTAATGAAGGTTCTACAACGTAAGGAATGTATCTTTCATTCTTCGTATCATCAAAGTAAGACATATCCTGCTTTGACACATTCTGATGCTGTGTTAAGTCGTAATCGGTTCTGTCAGCAATACCCCAAAGTTCACCCCAACCGAAGGGGAATAAGAACTCAATATCAGTAGTTGCCTTAGAGTAGAATGAAAGTTCTTCGGGATCGTGGTCACGCACACGCATTTCTTCTTCCTTCATGCCAAGTGCTTTTAACCAGTCGATACAGAACTGCTTCCAATATGCAAACCATTCAAGGTCTGTATCGGGTTCACAGAAGAATTCCAATTCCATCTGTTCGAATTCACGGGTACGGAATGTAAAGTTACCGGGTGTGATTTCGTTACGGAAAGACTTACCAATCTGACCGATACCGAAAGGAACTTTCTTTCTTGAAGTTCTCTGCACATTCTTAAAGTTTACAAAGATACCCTGTGCTGTTTCAGGACGTAAGTATACTGTATTCTTCGCATCTTCGGTAACGCCCTGGAAAGTCTTGAACATCAGGTTAAACTGACGGATATCTGTAAAATTGTGCTTACCGCAGGTAGGACAGGGAATGGAATTTTCTTTGATAAAATCCATCATCTTTTCCTGTGACCATGCATCTACTGCTTCTGTTAAAGTGATACCCTTTTCTGCACAGAAATCTTCAATTACTTTATCTGCACGGAAACGCTCGTGGCATTCCTTACAGTCCATCAAAGGATCCGAAAAACCGCCCAAGTGTCCTGAAGCTACCCAAGTCTGGGGATTCATAAGAATTGCACAGTCTACACCTACGTTATAGGGGTTTTCTACGATAAACTTCTGCCACCATGCTTTTTTCACATTGTTCTTCAATTCAACACCGAGATTACCGTAATCCCAAGTATTTGCCAAACCGCCGTAAATTTCAGAGCCGGGATAAATAAATCCTCTTGCTTTGGCAAGGGTTACGATTTTGTCCATTGTCTTTTCCATTTTTCTTCTCCTAACTTTATGTTTATTGTAATCTTATTTCAAAATTCTCTTTACTTCTAAAAAATCACATTCAAATACTTATCACAAATCTTAATACACAATAACTGTCGCATCCGGATTATCGTATCCGTCCACTTCATATTCATCAATATATTTCGCATCTGTGCTCATATAAACCATTGCACTTTCTGCACGGACTCTTACAGCATCTTCCACAATAATAATATGAGAATCCTGCATAGAAAGCAACTCATGTTCGCTGATTACATCATTTGCATCCTGTACGTTGATTAAGCTAAACTTCAAGTCATACCCTTCTTCCAACGCTTCGGCTATCGTTCCGTAAAACACGGTCTCACCAATGTAGTCTCTATAAGTTGCTGTATCAGAAAATTCCATCTGCATCTTTGCAATATTTCCTTCTACTTCAAAGAAGGTCATTTCCACTTTATTCTCACCGGCATTCGTATTATATGCAAGAACATCTGCCTCCGTATCAGCCTTAAGTTCCTCCGTATCATAGTAGGACTGACTGAAATCTTCCACAAAGGTTGCAATAACGCTTCCGTCATTCTTGACATAAACCGTTGTCGCACCAATCTCTTCAGGTTTCTGCTCTGAACATGCACATAAAAAAACCGTTGCAATCATTGTCACAAGAAGTAACACTTTTTTCATGCTTTTCTTCCTTCCAAATATAATTTTAATACCTGTTTTCTAACACACGTACCTAATTATAACCAAGTCCGTCTTGTTTTTCAAGGCTTTCTTTTATATCTTATGTTTCCGCGACATCTGTTTAAAATTACGCAACCATACCGATCTTTGTTTTCTTATTTTTAGCGTATATCTTGCTGCCCATTACCAACAATGCCAGCGTCAACGATACCAGACTGATTACCAGGCCTTTCTTAAAACCTACCGGACAGTAAACAAATTCCAGTTCATAACTGCCTTCTTCCAATTCAAGTGCCAGAAAGGCTTCTTTCCAGGCAAAGCAGGGCATTTCTTCTCCGTTGGCATACACCGTCCAGCCCGCATCATACGGAATGGATAAAAGAAGAACTCCCGCTTCTTTCACGTCTATTTTACCGCTAATTTCCGTACCGGATAAATTTGTCAATTCCATCGGATTTTGATTCAGCTTGTCGTAAATACGTTTCAACACAGACTCATTCATTTCATATGAATAAAACTTAACTTCACTCACTCCGGCATCTGCCGAAGAAACGATAATCACGCGGTCATACGCTTCCACACCGATTGAAATAATCTTCTTAAACTTCAAATCATCATATTCGCGAGTTTCAACTTCACCGGTTTTCTCATTACGTACCTCTACCTCTATTGCTTCCAGATAGGTATATACGTAGAGAAATACATTTTCGCCGGCAGGGATTTCTACAGAAACCTTTTTCTTTTCATATTCGGATTCTTCCAATTCCGCCTCCGCGCCCGCAGAAGTATCAAACTGCAACACTTCAATTTCTTTGTACTGTTTCACCGGCTCAAACAAATCTGTATCTTCACCCAAAACAGCACCGGCATAGTCATTCAGTGTAATAAAAGGATTCGAGAAATTATAATTAAATTCCTTTTCCAAATCAGACTTCACCATATACCCCAACGGCAAAGCAGTGGTATTTTCATAAACTTTTATACTTTCATCTTCCAGACAAATATCCGTCTCAATAAAAGTATTTCCGGGCTTATACGCATCTTCACTTGCAAATACATAACGTATTCCAAGCAACGAAGTTATCAAAGGTGTCGCCCCATCATACGAATATGAAACACTGCTGTTTCGCATACCAAAGGCATCGTACCATTCCTTGACGCCCCCCGGCATGGTAGACGAAAAATAGGACGCTCCGTAATATCCGTCCCAGGCAGCATCATTTACGGTATTACGGTCCTGTTCTTCCACACGGTAAAATCCTTCTTCAGGCATAATCTCATTCAACGCTGCCAAAGTCTCCGCATTGTCTTCCATATACGATGCCCTGGAAACCACCGAATCAATCCCTACAACCCAGGTATTCACAGACACTTCCACACAACACATAACCAGCAGAATAATAAACGCCGGTTTGGCTGATATTTTCCGTTCCATTATAAACAGGATTCCATACGCCAGCATAAACAAAATAGTACATAAGTAAATATGGATTCCGTTAAAATCATTATCTTTTCCAAGGAAAATCCATGCCGCTCCCGCAGCCGCCATAAGCAATGGCACCGAAATACAAATTACCTTCAAAGACACTCTCTTACGCTTTGCAAAAGCTTCATATCCCAATACCAGAACAAGAAAGATAAAAAAGAAGGATTGTCTTGCCGGGAAGCTGTTGGGGAAATGCAAACCGTGCCAAATATAATCCAACATATTAATTTCAAAGCTTGCCAGCATAAATAATAAAACAAAACCGTTTACAATCTTATTCTTTAAGCGGATACTTTTATTTCCGAAATACATCGGCAACAACACAAGTGCAAATACAGACGCATAAAGATTCGGCAAATCCGAACCTTTTAAATTGCTCGGTACATTCACGCACATACGCTCAAACATATCATAAAATGCGAAGTAAAACTCTGTCTTCTCCGGAAAACTGCTGTCCCCCGCCGGTGTATTCATAAGTGCTGATGCCACAGGCAAAAGAATGACCGCACACATACCCACGTACAGAAGCGTAGACAAAGTAAACCTCCCGATTGCCAGACAAACCGCCTTAAAAGTTTGTCTTCTCTCATTGATAAGGCAAATAATAAGCCACAGAACACAACACATTCCCATAATAACCGCAAGATAAAAGTTGCTGAACGTACAAATCAGCATACTTACCGTATAAAGCGTTGTGCTCTTCCCTTTGGCAATACGTTTTATGCCCAGCGCCACCAACGGAAACAGGGCATACCCGTCCATCCAGATTACGTTGCCGGAATAAGCCAGATAATAGCCTGACAGTGCATAAAAAGCACCAAATACTGCCATAGCCATATTTTCTCTGCGATTTTCTTTTAAGAAAAATACAAAGGCACTGCCTGCAATTCCTGCGCGTAAAACAAGCAAGAAGTTCATTGCTTCGATAATATAATCGCCCGGAATCCATATCAAAAGCCAATTCAGCGGGCTTGCCAAATAATACGCATAATGCGCCCAGTAATTCGTACCCAGACCAAAATCCCAATCATAAAGCAAGCTTTCACCGTTTAATATGTGGCGGCAAAACTCTCTCATAAAAGGTGCATACTGATGGTAGAAATCCATACGCACATAGATTTTATCTCCAAAGGGAAATACGCCTCTGATGATATAAAGAACCGATAATATCACCACAGGCATAATAAAAGCAATTATGGAAGGCCTTAAAAACCTTCTTTTTTTACTCGTATGTACTTCTCCCATCTTTTCACTTTCCTTAAGTATTTACTGCTCTTCCGAATCCGGTTTTAAGCTGTTTAACATTTCCAAACTTTTAAATTCCTTATCTATGACACGCTTGCGAATCTCCTCACAACGTTCACTCAACTCCTTCTGCACCGCATCACTTACGCGGAAGGAATAAACATTCTGCGCCGGGGTATCCCACAAATGACGGATTGCCCTGTCGGCACCGCTCAAATCATCTCTTTGCTCCGGCACTCCCGGAAATTCACCGTTTATCATAATTGCCTTGATTTCATAAATCATTTTTACGAAATCACGTTCCAGCGTCGGATGCGTCAACGCCGTCAAAGACTGATATAAAAGTTTCAAAAGCTGTTTTTCGTCGGAATTCTCTCTTGCATAATAATCTGCCATTTCCAGGAAATACATCCCATAAAATGCAAGCTCAAAATCGGAACGCACGCCTTCGAAATAATTCGTAATGTTGGCTTCGGAAAGGGAATACGAATTCTGTCCGGCGAACAATTTAAATTCCCCGAAGCAAAAGGGTGTCGTCGTGGCAAGAAAGCGATTATTCTGTCGCCTTGCGCCCCTGGCAAACACCGTTATTTTACCCTTTTCCCTGGTAAGAAGCACCACCCTTCTGTCATATTCCCCGATGGGTTCCGCTTTCAGCACCAGACCTAAAACCACCATAAAATTCTGCATGCTCTTCTTTTAAACCTCTGTCCGCTTTTGCCGTCTCACTCTGTTCCTTGTTTTGGCAGTAATTCAGATAATCCTCCACCTTACCGCTTCTGTAAAAAGTATCCCAGTCACTTCCGTTTATCATAGCAAACCCGCCTTTCTGCTTCCTGTATTTGTAAGACTTGCGCCTTCGATTTTAGCATTTCCAATCCCACGCAATTTTTACGTGGAAATGCCTGCCAAAACTTTCATATACAGGAAGCCACGACCTGCCAAAACAGTTCGCGGCTCCTTGCTTCGGATTTGCTTTTTACTAAATCATTCGAAATCTTTCGACTGGAAACCAAAGTTTTTCAGCATAAAATCGCTGTCTCTCCAGTCTTTCTTAACTTTTACCCAAATTTTAAGATTTACTTTCATATCCAGCATTCTTTCAATATCAGCACGGGCAAGGGAACCGATTTTTTTAAGCATCTGTCCGCCTTTACCGATAATAATACCCTTGTGCGAATCGCGCTCACATACAATAGTAGCCTCGATATCTGCCATTTTTTTGCTGAATTTCATAGTATCAATTGCCACGGCAATACCGTGGGGAATTTCGTCTTCCAAACAACGCAGGGCTTTCTCACGAATCAACTCTGCCACAATCTGACGCTCCGGCTGATCCGTCAAAGTATCAGGTTCATAAAACCAAGGGCCATAAGGAAGATACTTACCGATGCACTCCAAAAGTGTATCCGTATTATTTCCCTTCAGGGCAGATACGGGAACCACTTCCGCAAACTGCAATTCCTTGCGATAGGTATCGATAATATGAAGCAATTCTTCTTTCTTTACCGTATCAATCTTGTTAATTACAAGAATAATGGGTGTTTTCACCTGCTTTAAATTCTCGATAATGCTCTTTTCACCGGCACCGATATAATCGGTGGGTTCCACAAGCCAGAGAATCACATCAGCTTCGTTCAACGTACTTTTGGCGGCATTCACCATATATTCACCAAGCTTGTTTTTGGACTTATGAATGCCCGGTGTGTCCACAAATACAATTTGCATCACGTCATCGGTATATACAGTCTGTATTCTGTTGCGGGTGGTCTGGGGTTTGTTGGAAGTAATCGCCACTTTCTGACCGATGATCTGATTCATCAATGTGGACTTACCCACATTTGGTCTTCCTATGATACTTACAAAACCCGACTTCTTCTGCTCCATATTTTACCTGTCCTTATCTAAAAAACCTTACTCCTGCTTTGTTTCTCCGGTTTTCTGTGTTTTAGAGTCTTCGGTTGAAGCAACAACTACCTTTGACTCTTCTTTTACCGGCATTTCCTTTTTTACTTTATCTAAAGCTGCAGCTTTCTTTGCTTTTTTGTTTTTAATAACCTTTTTTATTATAACAATTATTAATCTGATTGCAAGAACAATTAAACCAACAATCACAAAGAAACGGATAATATAAGGTAAATCGATAATGAGATTTTTCACAAATCTTACGATGGAATTCCAAATATCCTGTACGCTCGCCATAAAGCCTTCTTTCACTTCTTCGCCGAAGGTCTTTTCTTCCGTTACCACCGGTGTGTAAACTTCCACTTCTTCAATGTATAAGTGAATGGTTGCATATTCTACCAAATCGTCATATTTTAAAAGTCTTGACTCAAGGTTCTCGATATTGTAACGAACCTCTGACAATCTGGAAGTAAGATAACTGATATCTTCTACGGTTTCAGCCTTCTCAAGAAGGGCTAAAAGACTGGTTTCTTCCGCCAAATACATATCTCTCAAACCTTCAGTATCCACATATTCCAGTGTAATATCCTGAGTAGAAGTTGTTTTACTAACCACGTTCGAAAATCCTGCCACTTGGTCTACAAAATCTTCCAACTTTGTATCCGGTACGCGAACCGTCATTTCCGCATATCGGTTACTGCCATTGTAATATGCACTTCCGTTGTATGTATATGCATGTTCAATGTAACCGCCCATGGAAGCGACTTTATCTTCCACATTCGTCATCATCACTTCAAACTCTTCGGTTTCCACATCCATAGAAACAGTGCGAATCAATTTACGGTTTGTGGTAACATCCGAACCATTTGCCGAATCTCCGGTGGGTGCTTCTTCCATAGCACCCGAATCTTCCGTAATCATATCGTAGCTTTCTTCTGCTTCATAACCGGTCTCATATTTGATGCCATTGTCATATTGCATCATACCGTTTACGTCAGAAGTTGCCATATCACTGTACTTTCCGCCACAGGCAACCAGACTGCAAAGCATTAGCCCCGTCATTGCAATTACCAGACACTTCTTTCTCATACTAACCATTTTCATCTTTTTCTGTTTCATAAGCTCCTCCTTAATATCAAAACACCCTTTTCGGGAGTGTCTTTTTCATGCTTCTAAAACAGATACGGATTGCAAACAGGAAATTTATGGATTTTATAGTAAAAAAATTAAAAATATAAAAAATTTTATATAATCTTTCTTTTTTCAAAATAATTGCAAATGTATAAATCCTATTCAAAGCAATTGCACATTATCTTTCATTTATGATAGAATAAAAAGCAATTTATGGATTGATTTCGGGAAAAATCCGCAAAAAGAGGTCATTTTATGAAAAACGGTTTAAAAATATTAAGAAACAACATAACCATATTGATTTGCGCACCAATCTTCGGCTTACTTTTACTCCTTTTGGTTCAGCAGTTGCCGACAGAACCGATGCGCCAGCACGTATATTGGTCAATGGACATGATTGAACAGGAGTTTACGGACGAATTGGTGGTTGACGGATATCGCTCAACTTTGACAGGGAATTTTACTGATTGCTTAATGCTGGAACATGCTATTTATAATAATCCTGAACACTCCTCATTAGAACAGGTTATGCATATGTATCGCGCCGAAACCTACAATGTAGAAGGTGACCCTACCGGTTGGTGGCCGGGACATTCATTGAAGGATTATGTAGAGTTCGTACCGCAGCCCCGCGAAGTCGAATACGGCCGTTATTGGCATGGGTATCTGGTGGTATTAAAACCGGTTTTATTGTTAACTTCCTTTAACACCTTCCGTCTGTTAAACTCGGCACTGCAATTGTTCGGCGTAGGTTGCATTATAATGGGACTGACCCGTAAAAAAGAAGAACCTTTGGCAAAGGCATTTTTAATTTCCCTGCCGTTTATGTTTTTTATCAGTACTTTCTCTTCATTGTCATTAAGTATTTGCTTTTATATATTAATTTTTGCACTATTAGCGCAAATCAAATGGGACCAAAAGTTATATGATAAAAAACTGTACTATATTTACTTTTTAATCGTAGGTATCACTACCTCATATTTTGACTTTTTAACCTATCCTTTGGTTACATTGGCATTTCCTTTGGGTATATATTTATACACACACGGACAAACTGTAAAAAAAGATTTTCGAACCATCTTTTGTTTCAGTCTGGAATGGGGAATCGGTTATGTAGGTATGTGGGCTTCCAAATGGATATTATCTGACCTTTTAACCGACAGTTCCACAATTAAAGATGCATTGGCAACCATCGGTACACGCACCCAAAGCGCTACCGGCGGATACGGTATAAACGGTTACTTTGATGTATTAAAACAGAATACTTCACCTTTTATGAATTGGTGTTATTTGTTCATTGTGATTTGCATTCTTGTTGGCGCCATTATTTTCATTATCAAAAACGGTATTTTGCGTTCCCTTAAAAATATGCATTATGCACTCCCTTATGTGTTTATTGCGACATCACCCTTTTTATGGTATCTCGCAACGCAAAATCACTCGATTCAGCACTGGCAATATACCTGCAGAATTTTATCAATTACCGTATTTGCACTGATACTGGGAATACAACGTATAACAACATGTTCTAAGAAATAATAAAAATCCTCCGTAAAACACGGAGGATTTTTATTTTATCTAAACAAGGGTTCAATGTGTTTGAACAATTCTTTCTCATTCTCAATTGCATTGCTGTTACCGATTACGCAAATACAATCCTGCTCAAGAAATGCCTTCATATGTCCTGCAAGATTGCGTATATCTTCTTTGGTTGTTCCAAGCAGTTCATCGCGCTCCTTCTGTAAAAGTGCTTCATCAATGTTTGACATATAAGACATAAAAGAACGATTACCCTTTGCCGAAGGGGTTAAGGGCGTATCTTCGCCACTTAAGGTACCAATAATAAACTGAGTCATTTCGCGCTCGCCGGCCTCAAAGTTTTCAAGATAATCTACAACTTTCTCGTATGTCTCAACGGTCTTTCCAAGATTCGGGTCTCTGTAAGATACGAAATAACAGCTTCCGCTTCGTCTAAACGCGGACATACAACCATAAGCCCCGCCTTTTACACGGACATTATTCCACAAATAATCATAACCCATGATTACGCGAAGGACTTTTAACGAACCGGTATAAGGAAGTCCGTTTCTTGAAAAGTCTCCGGCACGGCAAACATACTGTACCTGCGCTGAAGTCTGGAACCCTTCGTTGCGTTTTACGACGGGTACTACTCTCTCAAACTTTTGTACCGGTTCTGTATACAAATTCTTCTTCAACCCAACGAAGGCCTCTCGGATACCTGCCTCGCAATCCAAAGGCGAAGTGTATCCAATCATCACATTCTCAGGGCGGAACAACTGCTTCATAAGAAGCTGCAAATTCTCAATCAGCTTACCTTTTTCTTCTTCGAAATTCTTCTCGATTTTTTCAAGCAAACGATAATACGGAATTCCGCCCATAATATCCGTCAACGCACAAGCCTCGTCAAAATATGACGCCGCACGCATAGCCGCAACGGAATGCGAAGAAGACATTAACATCGACTGCATTCTTGACTTATTTTCTGCCACAATCTCGTAAAGGCGCTTTTCATCGGTAACATCCGTATGCAAAAGAATCTCTTCCAGCAACTCGAAAGCTTTTTGCATATTCTCGTATAATACCTTGGTCTTCATTTCAAAGGCAATCCGATACTTTCCTTTTTCTTTTACATCATCAGAAAGTACCATACCGGCAGAAATACCGCCTGTATACAAATGAATTTCATTAAAGAGATCACCGTAGGTATGTTTATCGGTATCCATATATCCTAAAACATTCTTTAAAATACCCGTATAAGCCAATAAATCTGTCGAGATATGCTCTGCCGAAAATACCAGCCGCACATATCCGATACCGTTTGTAAAGATATCGTGACGTAAAAACGGTGTGCCTTCAATCTCTTCCATTTTATTGCTTAACGGTACAATTTCCCTGCGCAAATCTTCTCTGGTAAGCAAAGGAATGCATCCAAGCGCCCCTTCACTATCCGGTGTTTCCTGATACAACTTAAGTGCTGCGGTATCTTTTACAATAGCATCAATTTCTTCAGCACTCAAACTCGCCTTATAATCCGCAAGTTTCTTTGCCAAAGCCTCTTCCTTACAGTCGCCCAAACCTTTCACAGGCACTGCTGTCACAATGGATTTATGGGTATTATTTAAAATATATTTTTCCAGCAATTCTTCAAAATAGCCTGAATCAATTTTATCCTTAAGTGACGCAAAAGTTGCGTTAGCTTCAATATGCCAGAATACCTTAGTGTCATCATAAAGCCAGCTGTCAAACACCTGCAAACCATACATCAATCCCTTAGGATATGCGCCAAAATCTGCCTCACGATACTTAAATTCAAAATACTGAATTGCCGCCGCAAGGGACTTCTTATCAATGCCGCTGGCGATTAAGTCTTTTAACACGCATTCAATAGTACTTACAAACTCGTCCTTACGATTTGCATCCGTATTCTTGGCAATAACCGAGAAATAAGGCTGGCTGATACCGTTTTCATACACACTGTATACATCTTTACCGATGCCCTTATCAATCAGGGCAGTCTTTAAAGGTGCGCCGGGCGCAGATGAAATTGCATAATCCAGAATTTGGAAAGCCACATACAACTCGCGGTCTAAACTGTCTCCTACAATTGCATTGTAAGAAAGATATGCATTTCCTTCTTCTGATTCCGCCTCAGAAATAGGATACTCAATGACGATATCTTTTACCTGTTCAAAAGGTTTCTGCTTTTTAATTTCAGAATCAATTTCCAAAGCATCAAATTTACTCAAGTACTTTTCATCAATGAACTGCAATTTCTCAGCCATATCCATATCACCATAGAGATAAATATAGCTGTTGCTGGGATGGTAAAAGCTCTTGTGAAAGGCAATAAATTCTTCATAAGAAAGTTCAGGAATCACATCCGGGTCACCGCCTGATTCCACGCCATAAGCAGTATCCGGAAACAGCGAATTCATAATCTCACGTTCCAAAACGTCATCTGCAGAAGAAAAAGCACCTTTCATTTCACTATAAACAACGCCATTGATGGTTAATTCATCATCAGCGCTTTCCAATTCATAATGCCAGCCTTCCTGCTGAAAAATCTTCTTCTCATTATGAATATTGGGATAAAAAACCGCATCCAAATATACATGCATCAAATTCTGGAAATCCTTATCATTACAACTTGCCACCGGATAAACGGTTTTATCGGGGAAGGTCATAGCGTTTAAGAAAGTATTCAAAGAACCTTTTGCCAATTCGATAAAAGGGTCTTTTACCGGGAATTCTTTGGAACCGCAAAGTACGGTATGCTCCACAATATGCGCGACACCTGTACTGTTGTTGGGCGGTGTACGGAAACCGATATAAAAAACCTTATTATCGTCGTCATTGGATAAAAGGGCAATTTTCGCTCCTGTTTTTTTATGTTTTAAAACAATGCCTTCGCTGTTCAAATCCTCAATTGTTCTTTTTTCAAGAATTTCGTAAGCTTTTAACTCATCTAATCTCATTCATTTCCCTCGCTTTCTTACTATATATTCGGTAAAAAACGGGAAGAATATGTATCTCTTCCCGTTTTATCACTTCTCTTAGGTTTGTAAATCCGTTTCATTACAGAACTTCGGTACAAAAATATGAATGTTTTCAAACAAGTCCGAAGGATCCGCAAGATATTGGTATGTACCTTCTGTCGTTTCGATTTTTTTACGATAAGGTTCGCTAGTCTCAATCACCTTAGGATATACCGGCATACCGTATGCATTTACCGGCTGAACACCGTCGCCCAAGTCACAGAAGATGTTACCGCCTGTTATTTCCAAACGACCTTTTAAGCCGCCAAGGGACAAAGGATTTGCCGCCAGAAGCACGATTTTAACCGTACCCGTACGAATGTAGGTATTACCGCCACCGCGATAGTTACCGATACCGCCGACATCTGAACCTTCTACATATACGAATACTTCCTTACCAAAGATATATGTATCAATATCACCGTCTTTGGATCCGATTCCCACACCTTCCATACAGTGTAAAAGAATCTTTACGATACCATCGTTAATTGCAACACGTCCTGCTCTGTCCCAAAGGGTTCCGATACCGGTAGATACGCTACCTGATACGTCCATTTCAATATTTGCAATCGATGCAATATCCACATCGCCATTGAAAGAACCGATACCAATAGAATCTGCCGCTGAAGACGAAATTGCGACATCACAATTATCCAATATAATTCGGGTAGGCCCCTGCATAGAACCGATACCGATGGATTTGCTACCGGTAGCAATGATTTCAATATTACCGGATGCAATCTTAATTTCAGAATCTTCGTCTGCCACCATACCGCCGATACCAATCGCAATTTCACCATTGGTTTCCACACGAATCGTGCCCTTGCTTTCAATTAAAATATTACCATACGGTTCATTTGATGAACATCCGATACCGATACCGTTATTATGGTCTACATGAATGGTCAAATCTCCGTCGCCCTGAATAATCAGTTTCGATGACTTAGGCACGTAAATACCTTCATAAGAAAGGATATTATCACCTTCCACGCAGAGAATTACCTGACAGTTTTCACCGATTTCAATTGCAGGTGCTTCGCGTCCGCGCAAGTTAATATTCGAAATAGTCAATACCGTATCCGTATTGTCTTTAATACGAATACCCATACATACTTCACGGCCGGTTTCCCCAACAATTTTGGTAGTGGAATGACCGATATATATTTGCGAATAAAAGTCCAACGCAAGATTTACCAATGAAATTACATCATAATTGTTTGCTTCGTATACTTTATTCTCATAAGCCAGTTTTGCAAGTTTTAAGTTAATTGCAACAATCTGATTCTCAATATCTTCATTGATATGGTCCACAATCTGCGCATTAGGTCTTCCGGTATAAAAGCCCTGAATCAAATGACAACCAAGCTGAATTACCATCTGTAATTCTTCAGCTGTCTCAACACCTTCTGCAAGAATTTTCATATTATGGTTATTCGCAAAAGACACATAACTTGAAACCAAATGTTGCTTCTTACTGTCGGTATCAATACCCATAATCATAGAATGGTCAATCTTTAAGTAATTCGGGCTGTTATTCAGCAATGTAGAGGCATTGGAATAACCTGTACCATAATCATCCAAAGCAAGCTCGCAACCACTCTTTTCCATATACTTATGGACTGCCGCACAGGACTCTTCTGACTGGAAACCATTTTCAGTAATTTCAATAACCAGGCTCTTCATCAAATCCTGGTATTTGTCCAACAATTCATCAAATTCTTCTTCTTTGAGAATTGCAGTTGGAATACTGTTTAAGAACAACTTACGGTCTTCAAAAATTCCGCCGTGCTGGCTCATAATCTTCATAACATTATAAAATGTATAATGCTCTACTTCATACAATCTGTCCTGACGTTGTGCCAATTCCAAAATATCCACGGGGCTCAAACCAATCTCGCCCTTGGAACGCATAAGCGCTTCATACGCATAGATTTTACCGGTCTTTGCACTGACAATCGGCTGGAATTTGTACTGTAATTCATTTTTATCAAGCAGAATACGAAGTTTGTTATCCTTCATATATTCTGTTTCCTGACGCTTAAACGCATCCGGCGAGAAATAGTGCGGGTCTGATTTACGGAACATTACCGCTTCATACACAGCAAAGCTTGAATTCTTCACCATCTCATCTGCAGATGCTGCATGTCTGGGATAATTGCTGTAACCGCAATAGGTCGTAAAATTCTCCGCCGTTGCAAGTTTCAACAGAATATTCTCGATTTGTGTAATAATATTCTGCAAGTCTGCCTTAAATTCCTGACGTTCACAATCCTGAGCCAGCACCATAAATTCATGTCCGGATTTACAACCGCATAAAACATTTCTTTCACTGCGGAGTTTCTGATATCGTTTAAAAATATCACCGATTTCAGCCATAGTATCGGCCGCTTTCTGATATCCTACAAAGTGTCTTAAATGTTCTACACCTTCAATCTGGAAACATGCCAAATAGCAGGTAGTCAACGCCAACTGCGTTCTGGTATCCGCCTGCTTCATAAATTCATCATAATATAAAAGTCCTGTTTCGGGATCGATATCAATAGACTCCAAAAGATTTGCATAAGCAGGAATATCATCTCTCTGAAAAGCCTTAATCATTTTAATTGCAATAATAAGACCAACTACAAATAAAATGATACCTCCACAAATGTATATGTATGAAACCCAATAAGAAAAACCGGATGCCCAAAAGTTATACGCACCAACCGCGATTAACAAAAACGCCAATACAATAAAGACATTTTCGGTAACCAGGTAATATCGTATCTTTTTATATCCGGTCTGTTTTGAATTATTTTCTCGTTCCATGGCTTAAAGTCCCCTACAATGAAATAAATCACATACTTTGCCATAATATGACATCTTTATGATTATATCATATTTAGAAACTTCTACCAAGTTTTTTTCTTCGTTTTCGTCGAAAATAACAAGAAAAGATATCATTTTTTATGTATTTCGCATTAAATCAAAGTGAAAAGGCCATAAGCGCAAGTTTGGAAAAGATAAATTCTTCCGTAACAAGCCTATTTTCACCCTGTGCCAACTCCATAAACTCATCCAGCGTATACAGCTTACTGACATATTTCTCCTCTTCTTTGCCGAAGAGACTTTTCTTTATTTGATAGTTTCCTGCTTTAATTTTAATTTTTAACTGTTTTAAAATCTGATATCTGAAATCATCCTGGTTCAGCACCAAAATAGTTTCTGCAAGACTGCTTTCTTCTTTGCCCATAAAATATTTATTTACAATTGCTTTGATTTTAAACGGCGTATCTTCCCAGGTCATCATATCTTCATAAGTCATTCTACCTCCCATAAAAACATGAGAGGTATCCTGCATCACATATTTAAAATCTCTTTCATTTGCATATTCCATTTCGACTATTGCCTCAATTCTTCCACAACATCAGTCTTCGCAAATGTTGCTTTCATGCTTAATTCTTGAATTTGACCGGACTACTTATTTTCATCAATCACTTCTATCTTCCAACCGGTCACCTGCAAAACTTCAGCAATCTCTTCCACACTCATACCGGTTTCTTTGCTGACTTCTTCCATTGATACCTTGCGAAGTAAATCATCCGCCAATGCATTTGCCTTTTCCATAACACGATTAGCCTTCTCTGCCCATTCACCGGCAGTTTCGTTCTCGGTCTGGTTCTCATAAACAAGGCTTTCCATAGCTTCCATAATCATTTGCGCAATCATTTCCTCTGCTTCTTTCGCAGACTCTTGACTTCCAAGCATATCCATAAGAACTGCAAGGGCTACATTACCTTCACCAATTAAGTCTTCCAACAAAACGCCTTGCCCTGCATAAAGTTTAGCGATATCAACTACCTGAGGTAAAAACGCTTCGGTCAGTTCATTGCGAACCGACAAATCTCCTGCCATAGCTGATAAAAGAAGGGCTTCTTTCTTGCCATCGGATACCGGCGGTAATTTAGCAAGTTCTTCCAGGTACATATCCAGATACTTGCGGTCTTCGCCCTCAATCATTGCGTCCAAATCCACAGGCTCATCCACGCCGATTTTCGCACCCTTCAGATACTCATAAACCAACGCCATCTGCTCATCGTTTAAATGATATTCTTCAAACTGCTCTTCCACCTGTTCCGTGGTAAGTACATTCCCCTGTACTGCTGCAGTTTCTTTTAACTCAGTTAATAATTTCGCAAAAGTTGCTTCATTCAATCCGTTCATTTCTTATCACTTTCATTGCCTTTAATTTCTTTTTACATGTTCGTGTGTAAATAAATGGTCCGAACAATATTCATAATTGCCCTCACATTTTGAGCAATAGCGAAAGGCAAGATTCGGGTCGTGCTGCTCCGTGCGACCGCAAATTGCACATTTATGTCTGGTCACATTGGACGCCGCCTTCACTTTTACTTTGTAATCATGCTGACGCTTCATCTGCTTCGGACTCTTTCGTCCCAACCTGGTTTTAAAAATCAGGAAGAATAAGAAAGTATTCATCAAAGACATACCGATACTTACCAGACTAATCATACCGATATAAAAATCTCCGCCCAAAAAGCTACTTACAATGCTGAATGCCATAATCACAACATAAATAATTCCTAACACTTTAACTTTAATCGGCAAAATAAAGAATATATATACCTGCATATCAGGATATGTCATAGCAAATGCCAGGAAAATGGACATATTGATATAATAAATTCCAAAGGAAAGCGCAATCACAGAATGAATGTAAGAGCCACCATACAACGCAGGGCACTCTCCGTATGCCCAAACATAACTCTGTTCCATTACAGTAAGCCAGTCCTGTCCAAAGATTTCCAGAAAACCAAACAGAATTAACGCGCCCAAAACCGTCAGTATCAACCCCGAGAAGAAGTACACATTAAACAGAAAACTTCCCCAGGCACGCTCCAGCGTCCGTCCGATAGAATAATAAAAATACAAACTAATCAGGGTAAAAAAGATATTCATTCCTTCCGGAATTAAAACCCAGGTAAATAATCTCCAGACTTGCCCTCTAAAAATCGCGTGAAAATTCAAAGAAAACAAATCCATAGTCTGGGGAAACAACATATATAAGAAAAATCCGAAGGTGTAAACAATCGTAATATATAACGGCAAATTACGAATTGCATATTTCCCGTATTTTCGCTCCATTTTCATTAAGAATTGTCCCATTATGAACATACCTCTTTTTTATAATTTAATCTTCTTTCTTGTTATAAAAGTGCTTCTTTTATACTTTATTTTCTAAAACAACCGGCTATTTCCGACAATTTTTACAACTCGTAGGGTGTAACCTGATATACGTAATAATTTAACCAGTTACTGTATAAATTAATACTATGTGAACGCCACTGCAAGAACGGCTCCTGTTCAGGGTCATCGTCCGGGAAATAATGTGCCGGAATTTCAGGGTTCAAGCCCTTACCGCAGTCTCTGATATACTCGTTCTTCAATGTCACTCTGTCATACTCAGGGTGTCCTGTTATAAAAATCTGCTTACCGTCCCCTGCCATGGCAATATAAATGCCGGCCTCATCAGACTCTGCCAGAACTTTTAATGCATCACAAGCGTAAACATCTTCTCGCGTCACTTCCGTATAACGGCTGTGCGGTGCATAGAAATAGTCATCAAAACCACGCACCAACGGCTCCTTACGGTTACGTACGCGATGCTCAAAAATACCTGAAATCTTTTTATCCAAAGATTTCTTCTCAAGACCGAAGTGATAATACAGGCCGGCCTGAGCACCCCAGCAGATATGTAAGGTAGAAGTTACGTTTCGCTTGGACCAATCCATAATCTTACATAACTCTTCCCAATAATCTACTTCTTCAAATTCCATCTTCTCTACCGGCGCACCGGTAATAATCAAACCGTCAAATTTCTCATCTTTCACATCATCATAAGTAATGTAAAACTTATTCAAATGGCTTGCTGACGTATTCAAAGAAACATGACTCTTTAAGGTCATAAAACTCACGTCAATCTGAAGCGGTGTATTGGACAACACGCGCAACAACTGCAATTCCGTCTCTTCTTTTAACGGCATTAAATTTAAAATGCACACTTTCAACGGACGAATATCCTGATGCATCGCTCTGGTTTCGTCCATCACAAATATATTTTCATTCTCCAGCTTTTCTTTTGCCGGCAAATCGCTTTGTGTTCTAATGGGCATAAAAACACCCTCCTTTTATCAAACAATCTCTGGAAATCATATCATAAAATGCTTTTACAGGCAACTACACGCAACGAAAGAACATTCCAAATAATCATTCCTGCGAATAAAACACGATTCTTACTTAAATCGTACCTTCCACACCGTACTTTTCCATAAAATCCTCTTCAGACAAAATCGGAATGTTTAATTCCTTAGCTTTTTTATTCTTTGAAGATGTGGACGCGGTATCATTGTTAATCAAACACTCTGTCTTTGCCGAAACGCTTCCGGCTACTTTACCGCCCATATTCTCGATAATTTCTTTTAACTCACTTCTTCCGTTGAAATGATTTACGCTACCGGTTACAACAAAGGTTTTACCTTTTAGCTTATCCGCATCCGCGCTTGCTTCCGGTTTCTCAAGCACCACTTCCTGCAATAATTCATCCAAAGACTGCATCTTTACCATATCACGGAAATATGAACAAAATGTGCCCGCTATTACATCGCCTACCCCCTCAATTTGGCTGACCTCTTCTTCCGTAGCAACACGCATAGCTTCTAAATCATAATCAAAATGCTTGCAAACCACTTTGGCCATAGCCACACCGATATTGGCAATGCCCAAAGCATAAACCAAACGGGGCAATGTGGTATTTCTTGCTGTTTCAATACTTGCAATCAAATTATCATAGGACTTCTCGCCAAAGCCTTCCATTGCAATAATTTGATCACGATAACGCTCCAGGCGGAACAAATCCTTATAATCACGAATAAAACCTTCTGCAACAAACTTCTCCAAAGTAGCTTCGCTCAATCCGTCCATATTCAAGGCATCCCTGCTTACAAACAGAGTTAACGCTTTGATTTTCTTTACGGGGCATTCCGGATTCACACAATATAAGGTCTGCACCTCATTTACTGCCTGAATCTCGGTCTTTTCACCACACACAGGGCAGGCGCAGGGAATTTCTACGCTGTCACTTCCCGTTAAATTATCCGCAATCTGCGGAATAATCATGTTAGCCTTGTATACGGTAATTCTGTCGCCGATACCAAGTTTTAAGGCACGCATTACACTGATATTATGAACGCTGGCACGGCTTACCGTAGTTCCTTCCAGTTCCACAGGTTCAAAAATCGCCACCGGATTAATCAAACCGGTACGACTGGGACTCCATTCAATTTCTTTTAAAACGGTTTCCTTTACCTCATCCGCCCATTTAAAAGCGATGGCGTCTCTGGGAAACTTCGCTGTACGGCCCAAAGATTTGCCGTAGGCAATATCATCAAAAATTAAAACCAAGCCGTCTGAAGGAATGTCATAACTTGCAATGGCATCTGCAAAGTATTCAATACCTTCAAGTATATTATCAGCGGTCACTTCCTCATACTCTACCACATCAAAACCCTGACCTCTAAGGAACTCCATCTGCTCTTTTCTCGAATTCTTAAAATCCACTCCTTCGGCTTCCACCAGTGAAAATGCGAAGAAACGCACATGACGTTCCGCGGTAATCTGATTATTTAACTGACGAACGGAACCACTGCAAAGGTTTCTGGGATTCTTAAACTGCAAAGACGGATCTTCTATTTTGGCATTGATACGCTCGAAGTCCTCATAGCCGATGACAGCTTCACCACGAATTACAAGGGTACCTTCATACGAAATTTTCAAAGGAATATTCTTAAAAAACCTGGCATTGTTGGTAACCACCTCACCCACTTCACCGTTTCCGCGGGTAACTGCCTTCACCAACTCGCCCTTTTCATAGGTTAAAACAACCGTAAGACCGTCTAATTTCCAGGAAAGCAGGCCTTTCTGCTCTCCGAGAAAACTTCTTAACTCCTCGCGTTCCTTTGTTTTACCAAGAGAAAGCATAGGCGCTGCGTGTTTCTCTTTGGGAAGCTCGTCCACAGCCTCATATCCCACTTTTAGGGTGGGACTTCCAGCCAGAACCATGTCACATTCTTTTTCCAAAGCTTCCAGTTCATCGTACAATCTGTCATATTCGAAATTACTGATAATCTCTTCATCTTTGGCATAATACGCATAGGAAGCCTCGGATAAAATCTTAACCAGTTCTTTCATTCTCTCGATTTTTTGCTCTTTATTCATAACCATAATCCTTCTCTATATATGCTTATTCTTCACTTCCGCCGGCCAACCGATACAACTCACTTAATTCTTCCCCGGTAATTCTGCGATATTCGCCGGGCTTTAAATTTCCAAGCTCCACATTCATCACACGGACACGCATTAGTGACTCAACTTTATACCCTAAACTTGCACACATACGGCGAATCTGACGATTTAATCCCTGTGTTAAAATAATGCGAAATGTATATTCACCAACCTTAGTCACTGTACACGGTCTGGTAGTCACTTCCAGTTCATCCAAATACACACCTTCCGACATTTTATGGATAAAATCATCCGTCACCGCATTGTTAACCTTAACAATATACTCTTTCTCGTGATAATTTCTTGCCCGCATCATACGATCAATCAAATCACCATCATTGGTCATAATCAAAAGCCCCTTGGAATCCTTATCAAGACGCCCGGCATAATTTAAACGAAGCGGATACTTAAATACTTCATCAATGGTCACCTTCGCATATTTATCCTGCTTGGTACAGGTCACGCCTTCCGGCTTATAAAAGGCGACCACATGCTTTTCATCCTGCATAAAAATCTGTTTTCCTTTTACGCAGACTTTATCACCATCTTTTACTTTATCCGCATTCTTGGCTTTTATGCCGTTAATGGTAACCTGTCCACTCTCCACCAGTTTATCAGCCTGACGTCTGGACGCTACTCCGGCCTCCGCCAAAAATTTATTAATTCTGACTTCCATAAGTCCCTCATTTCAAAATCTCAATATCTGTATCGTATGTACAACATTTATATTCTACCACAGAATGATATATTTTTTAATATTAAATCCGCCATTATTTACACATTTTACCATAGTTATATTATATTAAAAAAGGTCCATAATCCTGCGATTACGAACCTTTTATCCTTAGTTTACCTTTACTCAACGAATTCAGATTTCACATATGCGATTTCGCCGTTATATTTAATCTTGGTCCAGCCATTGCTCATCTTCTCTACCAATTCTAACTTGGTTCCCGCATAAGCCAACGCAACACGGTCTGCATCCTGACTAGCTTCCTCACGAATGTTTACGTTTTCTTTGACTGTAACGTAAGTAGCACCTGCAATTGTTTCACCGCCTTCGGTCTCTGTAGATACAACCTCTAAGAATTCTGATTTGATATAACCTTCTTTACCTTCATAAATAACCTTACTCCAACCGTTTACGCGATCTTCCAATCGGGTCAGGGTTGTTCCTGTGCTTACCTTACCGAGTTTATCAGCAGTCTCACTGTCTGAACTTCTGACATTAACGGTTGTGGTTGCCTTAACGGTTTCCGTGGTTGCAACTTCAGGCGTTTCACTCTCAGACTCTGCTTCAGAAGCTTCCGAAGCACTTTCAGACTCTTTAATTGCTTCACTTGCCTCACGAAGGGCAATGATTTTAACCATTTCATTGGTTACCATCTCCTCAAAGCCTTCCATATAAGTCTTGATATCCGGATTGGAATCCAAAACTTCATTATACTTCAAATCAACGGTATTATATAAATCCTGCACTTCCTGCTTCATATATGCAGAATAGTAATTGTCCAAAACATTCTCACTCATATCAGCCTTGCGATAGATATGATAATCCCCTTCCTCATTGGGGCAATAATACAAACCGATTAATCCCGGAATTGTGGTATCGAAATTGGTTAATTTCAACTGATAAGATACATACACATAGTAAGAACCTTCTTCAAAGCCTTCCTGTGTATAGCAATGAATGTCGTTATAGCTTTCTACGAACTCACTCTTTACGGCAATATTTACCAACTCATTTTCATTTACATATAAAAGGTATTTCTTAATAGTTTCTTCATCGTTTTCAGCCAATGCATTGTGATAATCAGTCATCACTTCATTGATTTCCGGATATGCATCACACAATAATGTCAAATCCTGAATATCATCTTGCACTTCACTACTCTGGGATTCGCTTTCTGAAACTTCATTCACCTTATTTCCGGTGGTTGTGGTTTCCTTTCCGCCAACACCGAATACAATCATAGCAACAACACCTACTGAAATTGCGAACAACGCAGTCGCTGTAATTAACGAATGTTTACTTATAAAACCGACCACAAAGGCCTTAATTGCTTTCATCACAGTCCCCCTGTAACTCTTTCTAAATGCACCCGACAGGAATCGAACCTGCATTAAAGGCGTCGGAGGCCTCCGTTCTATCCATTAGACTACGGGTGCATTACAACAGTGGCAAAATGTTACGAAAATGTTACGCCACTGTTGCCTATCATATCATACTATTTCGTTTTTGTCTAGTATTTAAAGTCGCACAATCCCCCCGTTTTCAGCATTGTAGTAATAGACAAAATCTGACAACTGCTCTTGTTCCTCTACTTGCGTAGCGTTGACTTCTCTCACCATCTGACTCAGTTTCTCCCTCGTAACCTGTCCTTCGTCCGGCACCAGAATTACTTCGTGTACCGAACTTGGCAGGATAAAAAAGTTTCCACCCAACCGTTCATAACAATATTTTAAAACATCTTCATACAAAATAGCCGATGCACCATACAATCTCGAGACATTGCTAAGTACATACATTCCGGTTGCATCTTTTTCACTATGTGCTTCCATAAATACCCTATTATCGCCATTTTCAGTCTTTTCTTTATCTTCCAGCCAAAAGTCCTCTTCGGTTAACTCTTTTAACACATCCATCATTCCGCAAAAATGCATTTTTAATAACTTTGGCGTATTCTCGGTAGCAAGTCTGTATAATTCACTCTCATCCACCTTCCAATAATCCAAATGCTTATTGTGAATTAAAATAGTTGCGTTGGCAAACTCTTTCATATCCACAAGATAATAATATACAATTGCCAAATCCAGATACTCTCTATGGGGAATGTTTTTCAGCAATTCTCTGTTTTTATCATAATGAATCAGTTTATATACAATACGCCCCTTGGCCTTCTCATATTCCGTAAAAAATTCCATATCAATATCTTGATCCAATTTACTTTTCTCGTAAATCTCCCGAATTTCTTTGATGATATCTTCCATAGCTGTACCTTCCCGATACTTCTCATAAAAGTCTTCCAAATAGACAGTTGGCGAAATATTAACATTCTTTTGTGTAAAAGTAAGACCGGTAAACACCACGCCGTTATTCTTGGTAACATCCTGAATGGAAACCTTAATATCCGCCCCTAATTCTTCCTGCATCTTCTGTAAAACGTGACAAATAAATGTGTGAATTTTCATAGAACCTCCTATACTTACCCGAACGGGCAATTTGAAAATAGATTTGTTAATAGAATTTCAGATTATTTCCGCACGCAATATTATCAGAAAACATTCCACATTAAGACGCAAAAAAGACAACGAAAAGAAATCTCTTCATTGTCTTTATAAGCTAATGATTTATTGAATTATACAGATTAAACTCTACTCAAGTACTCGCTGGTTCTTGTATCAATCTTAATCTTGTCCCCGATTTCAACGAAAAGAGGAACGCTAACGGTTGCACCTGTTTCAACTGTAGCAGGCTTGCTTGCACCTGTTGCTGTATCACCCTTGAATCCGGGTTCTGTTTCTGTAACTTCAAGTTCAACAAACAGAGGGGGTTCAATTGCGAATACGCTACCGTTATGTGATAACATCTTAACCATTTCGTTTTCTTTTACAAACTTCAAAGAATCACCGATTTCGTCCTTTGTTAAGGAAATCTGATCGTATGTTTCTACATCCATGAAGTTGAACATATCGCCATCAGAATACAAATACTGCATTTCTTTTCTGTCGATACGAGCCTGAGGACATTTTTCGGTAGGTCTGAAAGTCTTTTCAACTACACCACCACTCTTAATGTTTTTCAGCTTGGTTCTAACGAACGCAGCACCCTTTCCGGGTTTTACATGCTGGAATTCAATAATCTGAAAAACGTTGCTGTCTAATTCAATCGTAATACCGTTTCTGAAATCGCCGGCAGAAATCATTGTTTCTTCCTCCTAATTTTTAACATAATAATTCATCAATAGTTTAATATAAGAACAAGCATATTTCAACATTTTTTTGCTTTTTTTAATTTTTTTTATTTTCATCGTACTCTTTCAAGACGATATTTTCCAGTTTTCTCTTCAAAACAATCTGAATTTCTTCCTTTGCATTGATGGGTTTTACCAGAATGGACCGTATCCCTAAACGTTTAGCACCCCACACATCCGTAAAAAGCTGGTCGCCTACAAAGAAGGTATTCTCCTTGGACGTTCCCATAATCTGCATTGCTTTTTTATAACCTTTCAAAAAAGGCTTTGCGCCCATAGGGATGGTGTCCAAATGCAAATCTTCATTAAACATATCAACTCTTGCTTTGGAATTATTGGATAAAAGAACAATTTTAAAACCACGGTCACGCAAATAATTTAAAAGTTTCTTGCTGCGCTCATCCGCCGGTGCCCCGTGGGGAACCAACGTATTATCGATATCAAAAATAACACCGCGGTACCCGTCTTCATACAATTGTTCAAAATCAATTTCATAAGTAGAATCCAGATACTCGTCCGGATAAATGGCTTTAAACATGTTTACTCCCAATCTATTCCTGCACTCGTCAGCAATGCTTTTGTATATTCGTCTTTCGGATTAAAGTATAACTCATTTTTATCGCCTTCTTCAACTATTTTTCCGTTTTTCATTACAATCACACGGTCACACAATTCATAAACCGTACGCAAATCGTGCGAGATAAAAAGAACGGCCAAATTTCTTTTATGGCTTAAGCGCTTTAAAAGCGACACAATCTGTTTCTGCACCGTTACGTCCAGGGCCGAAACAGGTTCATCCGCAATCAGCACCTCCGGCTTTGATAAAAGCGCCATGGCAATCATAACGCGCTGCCTCTGTCCGCCTGACAATTCAGACGGGTAATGGTTTAGGTACTGTTCCTCTAACTCCACCGCATCCAACATTTTAAGGATTTCTTTTTGTCTCGTTTCTTTGTCTTTGACGCCCTGTAAACGCTGGACTTCGTGTAAAAGCCACTCCACTGTTTTCGCAGGATTTAAAGCGCTGTAGCTGTCCTGAAAAATCATCGCGGTCTTCGCACATTCCACTGTACCGGAATCTTCTTTTAAAAGTCCCGTCATCACCTTGGCAAGAGTCGACTTGCCGCTACCGCTTTCGCCTACAAGTCCCAGAATCTCGCCTTTTTTTAATTGTAATGAGACGTCTTCCAGCGTAGGTTTGTTCTTCTTTCCACCGTATGTGAAGAAAAGATTCTGCACATTGCATACATATTCAATTGTCATTTCTTCACACCGCCTTTCTTGCCTTACTTATATTCTTACGCCGGTATTTCCGGCTTCTGTTTAGCACTATCTACTGCTTAATCCGGTTTCTTCACCACCGGTATCGCTGCAATCAATTCCTTCGTATATTCTTCCTGCGGGTTTGCAAAAATATCTTCCGCCTCGCCCTGTTCCACAATTTTACCGTCTTTCATTACAAGTACGCGCTGACACAACTGACGCACGAGACTCAAATCGTGGGAAATAAAAAGAATGGACGTCTTCTTCTCCCGGTTAATTCTTCGCAACAGTTCTATTACCTGCGCCTGCACCGTTACATCCAAAGCCGTAGTAGGCTCGTCCGCAATCAAAAGTTTCGGCTTACTGATCATTGCCGCCGCAATCATCACACGCTGTCTCTGACCGCCGGATAATTGGTGGGGGAAAGATGCATAAATCCGTTCGGCATCTTCCAGTCCGGCGTCTGTTAACGCCTTGATTGCCTCTTCTTTTAATTTGATTTTATCTTTTTCGCCATGAACACGTAAGGCCTCTTCCACCTGCCAGCCAATCCTTTTTACAGGGTTTAAGCAGGTCATGGGTTCCTGAAAAATCATGGCAATATCCTTGCCCTGCAGTTCACGCAATTCACTTCTTTTACAATGAAGGAGATTCAGACCGTTAAAAACAATATCTCCCGATTTGGTAATATCGCCTCGGTTTAAAAGCCCCGCAATGGAAAGGGCCGTCAAACTTTTGCCCGAACCTGACTCGCCTACGATTCCGAGAATCTCCCCTTCTCCCATAGTAAACGTCACGTCATCCACCGCAGTCTCAGGCAGGGAATGGTCATAAAACTCAATCTTAAGATTTTCTACGGAAAGCATCTTTCAAACCTCCTCCCTCACTCATAAGACCAAAGCCGAGAAGCATAATAATCATCACAAGGCCCGGGAATATGGTATAAAAAGGCGCCGTCTGCAAATACCCCTGCGCCTCCGAAAGCATACGACCAAGGCTTGCCTGAGGCGGCTGCACGCCTATCCCTAAGAAACTCATACCCGCTTCCGCCAAAACCGCATTATTCAAAGAAATCAAGACGCAGTTTAAAAGCGTAGGCATAACATTGGGTAAAATATGCACAAAAAGAATTCTGCCTCGACCCGCGCCCATCAGTTTTGCAGCTTTGACATAATCCATTTCTCTCTGTTTCATAAATTCGGTTCGAACCATCTTTGCAAAACTCGGCACAATGGCAAAGCCCAAAGCAAGAATCACATTGAAAGTTCCCGTACCGAAAAGACTGATAAAAATCAGTGCCAAAAGAATGCTCGGAATTGCAAACAACACATCAATCACACGCATCAAGCCTTCGTCCAAAAGACCTCCAAAATACCCCATTACCGCGCCTAAGATGGTGCCTATTACTGCACCGATTGCGGTGGAACCAAGCCCGATCAATAAGGTCATTCGCGTTCCCTGCTGTACGCGGCTTAAAATATCCCTACCGAAATTATCACAGCCAAACAAATGCTTAAATGAAGGAGATGCAAGTTTTGATGCAGCATCCATTTCCTCCGGATCAAAGGGCGCAAAAACAACACCTGCCAGCGCAAATACAAGCACTGCCAGCACCATACAGAAACCGATTATGAAGTTTTTGTTGGTGGTTGTTTTTTTCATTGGTTTATCCTTTCATACGAAGAGTTGCGATGTGTCGATATGGCGAAAGGCTTCGTGAAACCGAAAGTTTACTCTCACTACAATATTTAAAATTGTTTTATCTAATACTTAAATAAATAGAAGCCCCATACACAATTACTAAATTCGCCAGCAGCAAAACTATGAAGTTCTCCATCAATATTTACAGTATAGATAGGAAACTTGTAATCCTGATGATATAGTGGGTCTTGCACCGATATGCTTTCACCAGTCCTATTCCATTCATATTCAAATATATTTATCCCAAACAGAATTACGTTACCATCAAAGCCAGTGACCTCATGTTGCCATGTTCTCGACTTATACATTTTCAACTCAATCCACTCCTTTTCATAACAACTGCAAAGTTTCCTCTCTATTACCCCGCCAAAATCCAGCCGCTTTGTATCCAAAACAGAATCTTTTTATTACTCCCTATGAACCTGTGTAAATTTCTCCTTACTCTTCCTCTCCTGTCACCCTGACTCTCGGATCTACCCAGGCATAAATCAAATCCGTCACCGTACTGATGATTACAATTCCCGCCGCTATCAGCATTACAATTGCCATTACCACAGGATAATCTCTTGTCGATATAGCCGATAAAAGACTTCTTCCAAGTCCCGGAATGCCGAATACCTGCTCGATGATAATGCCGGACGCAATCATATCCGCCACAACCATTCCGATAAAAGTAATCGTAGGCATAATGGCATTCTGCAGAATATGGCGGTACAACATACTCGTGGTACTGTTTCCGCGACTATAAGCTGTTCTTGCATAATCCTTCTTCGCCTCTTCCAGAATATTCGCTTTTAACAGGCGGATACACATGGCACATTTCGGCAAAGCAATGGCTATCGCAGGACATATGAGATACCCCACAAAGCCTATAAAATTATCATGATAATCAATATAGCCTCCCGGTGTAAACAAACGGAAGGTCAAGCCAAATACAAAGGTCAGAAGAAGACCCAGTAGGAACGGCGGTACAGACATAAACAACTGATTGATTACGATAAAAATTTTATCAACCACGCCACCCACGCGTTTTGCAGTATAAATTCCCAAAGGAATGGATACCGCGCACACAATCACAAGGGCTAAGGCCGACATTGTAAAATTGATAAAAATTTTATCTCCGATTAAATCCGTAACACTCATGGAATACGAATATGATTTTCCGAAATCAAAGGTAAGCATACCCAATAACCACTTACCGTATCTGACCATAAAAGGATCATTTAAGCCCATCTGCTCTCGCATGGCTTCCAGTTTCTCCGGTGTTGCTTCCGTGCCCAGTTTCTGTAGCGCAGGGTCCCCGGGCAAAATGGAAAAGGCCGCAAATACCACAAAAGAGACCGCAAGAATGGTCAGTACAAGCATTAAAATTTTCTTCAACATGTACTTTGCCATCTTGGGTCTCCTTTCTTTCATCAAATTCTTCTAAATCTTACTCTGCAGATGTCTCTACAATATAAATCTTAGACACATCCATTACGTACATCGGATAGAATTCATATCCGGCGTACTTCTTATTCAATGCGGTGAACTCAGGCAAGTCCTGAATGTATACATTGGCCGCGTCTTTTGCAAGGTAGGTCTCACATTCCTTAAAATACACAACCTTCTGCGCTTCGTCCGTAGTTGCCATGGCATTTGCAAAAGCCACGTCATAATCCGCGTTTTCATAATTTACGAAGTTATCTCCTGCCGTACTTACGAAACGGTCCAAAAAGGCCGTAGCCGTAAGCTGAGGCGCATCTACACCGATTACAGTTGCTTCATAATTACGATTGCTATATGTTTCGCTCAACCAGGTATTCCAGTCAACCAACTGGATTTCTGCAGTAATATTTACATCTTTTAACTGTTCTGCCACAACCTGGGCAGTATCCACGTGCTGCTGATAGTTCGACGGCACTGTAATTGTAAAAGTAAATCCGTCCCCATAGCCTGCCTCTGCCAAAAGGTCTTTGGCCTTCTGCACGTCATAAGGATACAACTCTGCAAGACTTTCATCATAATATTTGCCAAATGCCGGAATCATACTTGTTCCGATAATGGTTCCCTTACCATCTGATACGAAATCCAAGACTTCTTCGCGGTTTACTGCATAGCAAAGTGCCTGACGCACGCGCACATCGCTAAAAGGCTCAAAATCATTGTTTAAATACAAAGCCTGTACAAGGTTCATATTGCCTTCCAACACATTGTATTTTTCCATATCAAGCTCTGCCATCTGGGCAGTGGTCAATCTTGAGAACATATCGATGGAACCACCGTTTAATTCCATGGCAATGGTATCCGCATTTGCACAAATTTTAAAAGTAACCTTTTCAATATGGGCCTTTTCCCCCCAGTAATCATCGAAACGTTCCATTTTTACATTGGTCAAAGGGGAACGTGATACATACTTATAAGGGCCGGTACCAATGGCATTTGCATCCGGATCTGCGTTATCCGCAGGGATAATTGCCGCCTCAATGGTAGACAACATTGTAAGAAAATCACTGTCCGGCTGGGCAAGCTTAATAGCTACCGCACCATCTTCCGTAATTTCTACAGCCTCAATATTAGAAAACGCCGCTATCGAAGGCGCACCACCCTCAATATCGGCGAATTTTTCAACTGAATATTTGATATCCTCCGCCGTAACCGGGTTTCCATTATGGAACTTCACACCTTCCTTAACCGTAAAGGTATAGGTCAGTCCGTCTTCTGAAATTTCCACACCACTTGCTACTGCGGGCACTAAATTACCTTCGGAATCTGCCTTATACAAACCTTCGTAGACATTGAAAAAGATTTCCTTGGTTCCTGCCGCCAGCATATCGTGGGGGTCAAGACTGTCCTCAATGTCCTGAGGAATTCCGATGGTGATTGATGAAGAGGAATTCTCCTTATCACCTGAGCATCCGCTCAGTGCAACAGTACTTGTGAGTAAAATCATCAGAAGAAGACTTGCTAATAATCTTCTTTTTTTCATTTTACTTTTCCTTTCTTCTAGAATATGAAATTATATTTTGGTTTCATTTTAATATAAAACCGAGGTTATTGTATCAAATAAGATTATATTTTACAAGTTTTTTATATAAAATAGTCTCCGGCCTGTTTCTCTTGAAGACTAGTAAACATAGTCAGCTTCTTCCCAAATTATTTCACCGGTAGCATCATTTACCTCATATCTTACAGCATACACAAGCTTACCATTTTCCATAACGGTATAATAAATCACGTGTACCACACAAGCTCCACTCTCGCCTTCCCATGTACGTTCCTGGCACATACGCTTGTAATATAAAGAATTGCCTTTACCATCCTCGTAATAATAGGTCGGAAACTCATATCCCAAAAATTCTACTCTGTTGGAAATAACTTCATCACTGTATCCTATCTCTACGCGAGTCATATCCGAATAATAGGCATTCATAATTTCATCCAATACCGCATCTGCATTCTGCGCAGGCTGAACATCCCATGTAGAAGCATGATACCCCATAGTTCCATCAAAATCCAAACGCGGGACATAAGGCATTGGGCCGCGGTAATCAAAATCAGGATAAGTCGTACCATATGAAACCGATTCCTCGAATGAATTTATAAACGGTTCGAAAGTTTCTTCACTATATAATATTTTATTCTCCGTATCACAACCCGGATAGGCATATGTCACTTCCCTGCCTTCTTCATAAAAAACAGTTCCCTTTATCATATTAGCGTTAAGAGTACACAGTTCTGTCCACTCCATACGTTCCAGCATCAATTCGCCATCACGCAAATTGAAAAAGTAATCGTAGCTCCAACGATCACTGCTGGAACCGCCGTATGAATATACACACAATTCCCCATCTTTAATTTGAATACCGGAAAAAGCATCTCCCATCATACCGCCTTCATATTTTGCTGCTACCACACCACGATTTTCTTTCCAGTACTCATAGATACCATCTTCTTTTTCCCGATATAAAATCAACATACGTTGTCCGTCCGCATCAAAAAAGTCACTCTCATCTTCTCCCTGCACATAAATTTCCATAACAAGTGCAATCTCTTCCACGCCGTCCAAACCGATATCACCTTTGTAAAGGGCTATAACCGTCACGTATTCAGGAATATCAATCTCTGAAAGCGGTTCTGCTTCGCTACGTTCATATTCACCCACTTCGTCAAAAGGAAGTAAATGAATACTTGGACTCATCTCTTTGGCACAAGCACTCATATATTCAAAGGCAAATTCATCTTTTTCTTCATAAGAATATGCATCCGAAAATACCTTTTCTTTAAATGAAACGGAAATCTCGACTTCTTCCTGTTCAGTCGCAACAACATCGTCTGCAAGTTCGTTCTCCTCCGACTCCACAGACTCGCTTTGATTCACTTCCATAGAAGTTTCTGCAGATACATTCTCTTCGGAAACATTATTACAGGCTGATATGCATATTACAAAACTAAACATAACATATATCACTAAATTTCTTATTCTCATTCCCACTTTTCTCCTAAAACGAATACTAAAATTATCATATCAACCCAAATACTAAAATACAAGTCACTTCATAATAAAATAATATCAAAGAAATCGCTTGCGGTGTTTCAAAGTTTTTAATCTTTTTCTTTAATACAGTAAACAGGTTGAGATTTGTATAACATAAAAAGAACCACCGCATCTGCGATGGTTCCTTAATTTTAATTAGTTAAATTTACGCTTTCTAGCTGCTTCAGATTTCTTTTTACGCTTTACGCTAGGTTTCTCGTAGTGCTCTCTCTTACGGATTTCCTGCTGGATACCTGCTTTAGCACAACTTCTCTTGAAACGACGCAATGCGCTATCCAAAGATTCGTTTTCTTTTACTTCTACTCTAGACATCTACACTCACCCTCCTCCCAGTCCTAAATTGTGCACTGACTGTTCGGGTACTTCTAAATTGCACAAAATAGATTATATCATAAAATTACAATTCGTCAACCTTTTTTTGACATTTTTATAACTGGCCTGCAAGAACTTCTTCTACAGCCGCGATTGCAGCATCGATTCCGGCAGGATTTTTCCCGCCGGCCTGAGCCATATTCGGTCTTCCGCCGCCACCGCCGCCAACAAGTGCCGCGATACCTTTGATTAAGTTACCTGCATGAGCACCCTTGCTCATAGCACCGTCTGTTGCCATAGCAATCATATTCACCTTGCCGTCTTTGTCAGAGATTAAAACAACCACACCATCTCCAAGTTTCTCTTTTAACTGGTCGCCCAAATCACGAAGTCCGTTCATTTCAACGCCGGAAACCTTGGTTGCAAGTAATTTAACGCCTTTTACTTCTTTGACATTGTTCATGACATCGCCCAACGCATCCTTAGCAGCCTTGCTCTTTAAGGATTCGTTTTCGGAAGCAAGTGCCTTATTGTCTGCTAACAAGTGCGCGATTCTTTCTTCCACCTTATCGGTTGTGGTCTTAAGCAATTCCGCCGCTTTGTTAAGCTTCTTTTCTAAGTCTGCATAATATGCAAGTACGCCTTCACCGGTCAAAGCTTCAATACGTCTTACACCTGCAGCTACGCCTGATTCGGATAACAGCTTGAAGGACTGAATGGTAGATGTATTGTTTACATGAGTACCACCGCAGAGTTCTACAGAGAATGCATCCTTAAATGCATCTTCGATGGTGTCTGCATCTGTTTTACCCATACTTACAACGCGTACGCTTTCGCCATACTTCTCTCCGAATAATGCCATAGCGCCGGTCTTCTTTGCATCCGCAATGCTCATCTCATCTGTAATAACAGGCAAGCCTAAAGCGATTTCTTTATTTACAAGCGCTTCCACTTCTGCAATCTGTTCTGCTGTCATTGCCTCAAAATGAGAGAAGTCGAAACGCAAGCGGTCCGGTGTTACCAAAGAACCCTTCTGCTCTACGTGGTTACCAAGCACTGTCTTTAATGCTTTCTGTAAAAGGTGAGTTGCTGAGTGATTCTTGCAGGTAGCCGCATGCTTGTCTTCATCCACTGTTACAAGTGCTTCTTCGCCAACCTTTACTTCACCGCGGGATACGTAACCTACATGACCCATCTTTGCACCGGTTAAATGAATGGTTTCGGTAACGGTAAATTCACCGTCCTTGGTGGAAATAATACCTGCATCACCAAGCTGACCACCCATAGTTCCGTACATACAGGTTGTATCCAAAACTACAGTACCCTTCTGTCCTTCTGTAAGAACATCTGTTACTTTCGCATCTTCAGCAGAAGCATCTGTGGTTAAAGCAGTAATCTTTGCTCCGCATGAACTTTCTGTATAACCTACATACTTAGTCTCTAAATTCAAATCCAAGTCATCGTATACATTCTTTGCACGGCCTGCCATATGCTCGGCACCAACGTAAGTTCCCTTAGACTGTGCCTTCGCTTCTGCCTTTGCCTTTTCAAAGCCTTCTTCATCATAAGTGAAGCCTTTTTCATCAAGAATTTCGATGGTTAAGTCAATGGGAAAACCAAAGGTATCATACAACTTAAATGCGTCCTCACCGGAAAGCACCTTAGTACCTTTTTTCACCATATCCTCTTCCATCTTGGCAAGGATTGCAAGTCCCTGGTCGATGGTCTTATTAAACTGTTCTTCTTCTTTTGCAATATTTTTAAGAATAAATTCCTTCTTTTCTTCCAATTCGGGATATCCGTCCTTAGAACCTTCGATAACGGTTACTGCCAAATCAGCAAGGAATGCGCCCTGGATACCAAGGATTCTTCCGTGACGGCATGCACGACGAAGCAAACGTCTCATAACATAACCGCAACCGCTGTTTTCAGGCATAATACCGTCTGATACCATAAAAGTAACGGAACGGATATGGTCGGTTACGACACGCAATGATACGTCAGTCTGGTAATCTTCACCATACTGCTTGCCTGCAAGACGGCATACGTGGTCTCTTAAGGCTTTCATGGTATCTACATCAAACATGGAATCTACATCCTGCACTACACACGCAAGACGCTCAAGTCCCATACCTGTATCAATATTCTTCTTTTCAAGTTCTGTATAATTGCCCTTACCGTCATTATAAAACTGTGAAAATACGTCGTTCCAGATTTCCATGAATCTGTCACATTCACAGCCAACCTTACAATCAGGCTTACCGCAACCGTACTTCTCTCCACGGTCATAGTACACTTCTGAACAGGGACCGCAGGCACCTTCGCCATGCTCCCAGAAGTTATCAGCACGTCCGAAACGGAAAATACGCTCCGGTGCAATACCAATCTTCTTGTTCCAGATTTCAAATGCCTCATCATCCTCTTCAAATACAGAAGGATAGAGACGGTCTTTATCAAGGCCTACAACCTCAGTCAAAAACTCCCATGTGTAGCTGATTGCTTCTTCTTTGAAATAATCACCAAAAGAGAAGTTACCAAGCATTTCAAAGAAAGTACCGTGACGTGCGGTTTTACCTACGTTTTCGATATCGCCGGTACGGATACATTTCTGGCATGTTGTAATTCTGCTCTTAGGCGGAATTTCCGCACCTGTAAAATAAGGCTTTAAAGGTGCCATACCTGAGTTAATCAAAAGAAGGCTCTTATCATTCTTGGGAACCAGCGAAAAGCTGTTTAATCTCAAGTGATCCTTTGCCTCGAAATAATCAAGAAACATTTTACGTAATTCGTTTACTCCATACGCTTTCACAATACGTACCTCCACGTTGTAATTAAATATATTCATCTTCATAAAAAAGGACACCGATACCTATTCTATGTCCTAATCAGTCCAAATAAGCAACACTCATATTATAAGTTGATTTCACTTCCGTGTCAAACATATCATTTGCCTATTTTAATAAAAAACAGAAGCAGAAAGTTCATTTCCGCTTCTGTCCGTTCGTTATATATTAAAATATGATTTTAATTTGTAAAAATCTGAACCCAGTAAGTTCCGTATCCGGAATTTGGGTCGGTATAATAACCAATACCCACCTGACCGAAAGAACCATCTAAAATATTAGCACGATGTCCCGGTGAATTCATCCAACCGGACATAACCGAAGCCGGATCACCGTAGCCCGCAGCAATATTCTCACCCGCATAATTATAGGCAATTCCATTCTCGCCCAATACAGTAAAACAAGATGTACCATTGGGTCTTGTATGCGAAAAACTTAGTGCAATTTCCTGTGCACGGATCTGGGCAACCGCATCCAAAGATGCATTTTGACTGATCCCTCCAACACCGGCATTGGCTCTTTCCTGATTCATCAACGCAACCACCTGAGCTTTATAATCACCTTGTGCCACCTGCTGCTGTTGCTGTTGTGCTGCTTGTTCTGCCGCCGCCTGCTGTGCCGCCTGTTCTGCCGCTGCTTGTTCCGCTGCCGCCTGCTGTGCCGCCAATGCTGTCGCTTCTTCTTCCGCAATCATTGCCTGATAAGAAGCTTCATCCATCAAGTAAGAAGATGCCACATAGGCAGTCGCACCGTTATACTGAATCTGATACCAGCCTGTATCAGCAATGCCTGTAACCTGTATCTGCTCACCCTTGTTTAATCCACCGATTTTTTCATAATCTGTAGATGGTCCTTTTCTTACATTTACGGCTTTCTTTACAAATAAAACAGCATTATATTCTTCCACCGTAAATTCCGGCTCCTCAGACTTTTTTTCTTCTTCCGAAACTTCTTCTGCCTCAGATGTTTCTTCCGAATCATTTTCAGAATCAGCTGTTTCTTCCGTTGAAGAATCCTGTTCTTCAGCTACATCTTCTTCAGATGCCTGCTCGGATACTTCTCTATCTTCTTCCACACTGCTTTCCTGTGAATCCTCACTACCATCTTCTGCAGATACCACTTCTGTATTCTCAGAACCGGAAGAAATATCCTCTGAAGTCGTCACTGCAGACATATTACACGCTGCCATCGTAAGTGTCAAAATTGCAATCAGAATGATACATTTTACTCTCTTCATACCCCTACCCCATCATTCATTGATTATTTCTAAATATTTACAGATCTATAAACGAATCAAACTACACCAATACCCCTTTATTTTAATTGTTTTTATATAAAAAATCAATAGGCCGAATGAAACAGAACCGCTTTGTCCAAACTATATTAAAAAAGTGTCAAAGGAGTTCCGCTTATGGTACGACAAATTAAAACAATGGACGGTAATACAGCCGCCGCACACGTTGCCTATGCTTATACCGATGTATCAGCAATTTACCCAATCACCCCTTCATCGCCAATGGCAGATTATACTGATAAATGGTCTCACGAAGGGCGCACAAATATATTTGGTCAGCCCGTAGTTCTTACACAGATGCAATCCGAGGCAGGCGTGGCCGGTGCAGTCCACGGTTCCCTACAAGCCGGTGCTTTAACCACAACCTTTAGCGCATCCCAGGGTCTTCTTCTTATGATTCCCAATATGTATAAAATCGCCGGCGAACTGCTTCCCGGCGTCATTCACGTCAGCGCAAGAACTGTTGCGACCCATGCATTATCCATCTTCGGCGAGCATTCCGATATTTACGCCTGCCGACAAACCGGTTTTGCCATGCTTGCAACCTGCAGTGTACAGGAAGTAATGGATTTAAGTCCCGTAGCTCATTTATCTGCTATCAAAGGACGCGTTCCTTTTTTACATTTTTTTGACGGGTTCCGTACTTCCCACGAACTTCAAAAAATCAATGTTTGGGACTATGAAACCTTAAAAGACCTCTGCGATATGGATGCGGTAGACGCCTTTAGACGACGCGCCCTGAATCCGGAGCACCCTGTCACCCGCGGCACTGCCCAGAATCCCGATGTTTATTTCCAGGCAAGGGAAGCCTGCAATACCTTTTATAATGAAGTGCCGGATATTGTAGAACAGTATATGAATGATATCAATGCCCGCATCGGCACTGACTACAAACTCTTTAATTATTATGGTGCACCTGACGCTACCCATATCATGATTGCTATGGGTTCGGTATGCGAAACCGCAATGGAAACCATTGACTATCTTATGTCCCAAGGGCAAAAAGTCGGCCTGATTAAAGTCCGTCTCTATAGACCTTTTAGTGCGAAACATTTATTGTCGGTAATTCCGCAAACTTGCCGTGCAATCAGTGTTCTTGACCGCACAAAAGAGCCTGGTGCCGTAGGTGATCCCCTTTATCTTGATGTCGTTGCCGCACTGAAAGGAAGTCCTTTTGAAACAGTCCCCGTTTATGCAGGACGTTATGGTCTTTCTTCCAAGGATACACCTCCCGGGGATATTGCTGCTGTGTTTGAAAATTCCGCTAAAAAACATTTTACCTTAGGAATCGTTGATGATGTTACCCATCTTTCTTTAGACAGAATTAAATTGCCGGACACTACTCCGAAAGAAAATATCAGTTGCAAATTCTGGGGCCTTGGTGCCGACGGCACGGTAGGCGCCAATAAGAACTCTGTTAAAATCATAGGCGACCACACAGACCTCTATGCCCAGGCTTATTTTGACTATGATTCCAAGAAATCCGGTGGTGTCACAATCTCTCACTTACGCTTCGGCGAGAAACCCATTCGCTCTGCTTATTTCGTGCACAAAGCAGATTTCGTTGCATGCCACAAGCCTGCCTATGTCCGAAAATATGATATGGTACAGGACTTAAAAGAAGGCGGTATTTTCCTATTAAACTGCAGTTGGACGCTTGAAGAATTAGAAAACGAACTTCCCGGACAGATGCGTAAATATATGTACGACCATAAAATCCGCTTTTATGTAATTGACGGATTTAAAATCGCCAAAGAAATCGGTCTTGGTGGCCGCATAAATACAATTCTGCAGGCGGCATTCTTCGCCCTGACAGATATTATGCCGGTACAGGATGCAGTCCGTCTTATGAAAGAAGCCGCAACCGCCACTTATACAAAAAAGGGCGATGAAATCGTGGCAATGAACCATGCTGCCATAGATGCCGGCGCTACTGCCTTTTATCAGATTGATATACCCGCAAGCTGGGGTCAGGCAGACTTTGAGCCTTTGGAAATTCAGGCACATGGAGAACGCGCAGACGTTGTGAATTATGTAAACCAAATTCAAAATAAAATCAACCGGCAAATCGGACATACCCTGCCTGTATCTGCTTTTATGGAATATGCGGACGGCACTTTGCCTGCCGGTTCCTCTGCCTTTGAAAAACGCGGTATTGCCTTGGAAGTACCAAGCTGGAATCCGGAAAACTGTATCCAGTGCAACTTCTGCTCCTATGTATGTCCCCACGCAGCCATTCGGCCGATTGCAATGGACTCTGCGCAGGCGCAAAATGCTCCCGAAAGCACTATGGTAGACTTGTTAGGCATTCCCGGACATAAATTTGCAATCAGCATTTCGCCTTTGGACTGTACCGGTTGCGGTTCCTGTGTCAATATTTGCCCCGGTAAAAAAGGCGAGAAGGCCCTTCTTTTAAAACCTTTTGAAACACAGCGTCCTGCCCAAAAGATGTTTGATTACGGTGCTTCTATTGAAACACCTGCAGCAGTATTTGAAAAATTCCCTCCAAAGACTGTAAAAGGAAGTCAGTTTAAGCAACCTTTGCTGGAATTTTCCGGTGCCTGCGCAGGTTGCGCCGAAACACCCTATGCAAAGCTTTTAACACAATTATTCGGGGACAAAATGTATATTGCCAACGCTACAGGCTGCTCTTCCATCTGGGGCGGTTCCTCGCCGGCCTCGCCCTATACGGTAAATAAGCAAGGACGCGGACCTGCTTGGGCAAACTCGTTGTTTGAAGACAATGCAGAATTCGGATACGGCATTCAATTAGCAAGCCTTGCACTACGCAAACCCATCTTGGACGCTGCAGAACGCCTGATGCATAAAAGCAAGCACGAAAGCATCAGGGAAGTAATCCAAAAATATCTGGATACGCAAAATTCATCTTCGGAAAACGGTCCGGCAACCCGTAATATGATTGCAGCCTTGGAAGCCTGCGACTGCATAGATGAAGATAAGGACTATATCTTAAAACACAGGGATTATGCCGCAAAGAAATCCCACTGGATTATAGGCGGTGACGGCTGGGCCTATGATATCGGTTTTGGTGGTTTGGACCACGTTTTATCCGGCAATTCCGACGTGAATGTCTTGGTTTTTGACACGGAAGTTTATTCCAATACCGGCGGACAGTCTTCCAAGGCAACTCCTTTGGGTGCCATTGCCCAGTTTGCTGCCTCCGGCAAAGAATCGGGTAAAAAAGACTTAACTGCCATCGCCATGAGTTACGGTCAGGCTTATGTGGCACAGGTTTCCATGGGGGCGGATTTTAACCAATGTATCAAGGCTTTTACGGAAGCCGAAAGCTATCCCGGCCCTTCCTTGATTGTGGCCTACGCCCCTTGCATCAGTCATGGAATTCAAGGCGGTATGACCAAAGCGAAAAATACCGAAAAAGCCGTAGTGGAAGCCGGTTACTGGCATCTCTTCCGCTACGATCCCCGCTTGGAATATGAAGGTAAAAATCCTTTTCAATTAGATTCGAAAGAACCAAAAGGTGATTTCCAGACATTTTTAGCAAGCGAAGTACGATACAATTCGTTACTGCGCAGTAATCCCGCACGTGCAAAAGAACTGTTTGAAAAAGCTGAAAAAAATGCAAAGAAACGGTATGAAATGCTAAAGAAACGGGCAGATATATAAATAGGACGCAGGGGACCGGGATTTCTATGTTCTCTGACACGCTTTCGCTCGACAAGGTAACGCAACGGTGCTAAGTTCAAAAACTTGCTCCACAAGTTCTTTCACTAAGCACCGGCGACCTTGAACGGTCATCGAACAAGAGAAAGCCCGGTCCCCTGCTGTGCTATGAATATAGTACTTTTTATTCGTAGTATTCCATATATTGATTTTGTATTTAATTGCGATTAGAGAATGATTTGGTATGATTTAGTACCCATCATCCTCCACAGGGTCTTCTACGGTCTTTACCAGTTCTAATGTATTATCTTCGTTGACTTTATAATATTTGTAATGATACATCTCATATCTGCTTACAATATTATAGGTAATCAGTAGTTGATTTTCTGTATCAATCTCCGGTGTATTCAGGCAAAAAGCATATTCAAATTTGCTCTCATTAGGATTCCAGCAATAATAATAGTATATATCATCATCTTTGGTATTCCATGCAAAAACCTGTAAATCCAAATATCCGTCAAAATTGATATCTACAGTGTTTATAAGATGATCCTCGGCAATACTCTCGGGACACCTGGTATAGCCCTCTTCCACCATAGGAATTCCATCTTTTTCAATGGCTTCCTGCATAATAAGGGTCTGGCTTAAGCTGTCATTAATATAAACATCCAATTCTTTTATGCCATATATTTCATAATCACCAATTTCTTTTCCGAATGCCGCTACCGTAACCGGTATATCACCAACATAGAAATCCAATGACTTCAATATATAATCCCCCGTCTCCGGAATATCCGGACGATACCATTGGGGAATGGCCTCTAAATCCAATTCGTAGGTTTTCATGCTATAACACTGGTCTGCTTCTTTCCAATACCCTACCACAACTTTTTGGGCCGTAATATCAAAAGACGAGTACAAACTATACGCACCATAATTATCATATTCTTCATCCAACAGGGAACTACCGTAAGCAACCCGGATGCCATCCTCGAATCTGCGATAAATCAGTGTATCCTGCGCACCATCGCCCCAGCACACATTGCAAAGTAACTCGCGAACGCCATCCCCGTCCACATCACGGAAATAATCATCTCTTTCAAATCCCCAGCTTTTTGCAATAATGAAAGTCTCATCCCCTTCCACTGCATAATAAGTGGTCTCCATCGGAGTACTGTCCTTTTTCGTTATAAAATACCCGTCATACCCAAGCAAATCGTGAAAACTTACGCGACGCATGGTTTCACTGTCAATATAATACGGATCTGTAATTACTTCATTACCGTTCTCTACTTCACTATTTTCCCCTACAGTATTATCCATTGAAATATTGCCATTTTCCGACTCATCACCTTCGACTGTATTTTCTGCCACAATATTTTCTTCATCCCTTTGGATATCCGTTCCTTCATTGTCCTTCGTTATAAAAATAACACCCAAGACGATTGCAACAACAAGTACCACTGTGCCTGCAATCGGTAAGGTATATTTATATTTTATAATATTTTTAATACGTGATTTTACATTGCCTTCATCAAAACAAATCGGTGCCACAAAGACTCTTTTCCCCTTTCTGTTCCCTGTTTCCGCCGCAAGCAATAAGGCGTTTGCATAATCTTTCTTTTTATCTTCGCCAATCCCACGTATCACCGCCTCATCACAGGCTTTCTCAATATCTTCCCCAAGCATATGATATGCCACCCATACCAACGGGTTAAACCAGTGTATCATACACACGATATATGTGATAATTTTAAAAATATGGTCCCCCCGCTTGATATGCATTCTCTCATGAGACAGTACATAAAAAAGATTGTTTTCCTCCAAGGTTAACGGCAGATAAATGCGTGGTTTTATTACGCCAAACACCATAGCGGTTTCAATATCCTGGACATAATAAATATTGTCACTTCCTTTTTTACTCACAGACAATTTTCTTTGTATTGACACATAAGACCATATAAAATGACCGAACAAAATCATTGCGACAACGCACCATATATAAGGTATCACTGATTTTATACCTGCCAAAAATAATCCGTTCGCCTGACTTTCAGGCAAAGTATGTACACCGCCCTCGTCAGTGGCATCTACAACCTCATCACCCGAAAAAGGTATTTCAATATACTCTATTAGGGCTGACGGATTTATGGGTTGAAGTGTAAAATATTCTTCCGGTATCGTTACATTCTCCTGCTCCTTAATTTCCGGCATTTCTTCCTTCATTGTATCTGCAGCGTTATACTCATCATTAACATCACTATCTAACACAACTTCACTACTATCCACCCACTGAATCGCATCTGCATTCCAAAATCCTATGGGCAGTTCAATCTTCCATGGGAACACAAGATAAAAGAAAAGAATCACCCACAAAACTGCAATATATTTGTGCGAAATATGTAAGTTCTTTAATATAAAACGCATCAGAAATACAACTGCAAAAATAATTGCACCCTGCATACTCATTCGTAAAACCGTTTCAAATATCATCTGTAACATAAGCATCCCTCACTCTTTATCACAAAACACTTTTAACAAACCCGCGCTTCGATTCCTGCGTTTTGATTACACATCTGCCTCGTCAATCATTCGCCTTAATTCTTCCACTTCCTGCTTGGACAATTTCCTTGAATTCATAAAAGCCGCAACAAATTTAGGTAAGGATCCCTCAAAAGAATCTTCTACAAATTCTTCGCTTTGTTTTGCCTGAAACATCTCCCTGGAAACCAAAGAAGTCACTGTCCCTTTCTCATTCTGAAAAATCCCCTTTTCACAGAGACGTTTTAACACGGTATACGTTGTTGTTCTCTTCCAACTCAAATTCTCCAGTGCAAGTTTCGCAAGTTCCCCTGATGCAACCGGCTCATTGCTCCAAATTATTTCCGCAAACTTCATTTCAATCTCGCCCAATCTGTATTCTGCCATATTTTCCTCCATCTGATGTCGCCTTGTATTGGATATCGCCATACTTAATCAATAACAATAGGCAAAACATTTTTATATAATATTTTACCCGCCTATGTCTACACACTGTAGAATATATTATTAGTCTACTCCTTGTAGAACACTATGTCAACACTTTTTCTACGCCTTGTAGACATTTTATCATCCATAAAATATTAGCTAAAAATATCTTTCAACATCATATTGCGAATTTTTGATAGTTTCTTTATCTAAGACAGCGGATATATGGGGATGGGAATGCACAAATAAAGCATCTGCGGGAATATAAAACAAATAGGTTCACAGGGTGTTTGTGTTCGTCGGTACTTGGATTGTGTTTTTTACAATCCTATGTACCGCTACGTAACACAACCAAGCGAAAGCGTCCCTAAGACCTATTGTTTTATATTCCCGCAGACTCATATCTAACCCATCCCCATATATCCGCGTCCTATTATAAAAGGCGCCGGTATAAACCGGCGCCCATTGTGGCAAATATTTAGTCTTCTTCTCCCCAAATCTTCTTGTTGAGTTCCACGTCTTTCTTCTCAACCAATTCAAGCACTGCCTTAGCCTTATTCTGCTCTGCGGTTGCTTTCTTTTCATCTTTAATGAGAAGTTCCAAATTACTTGAAATAACATCAATATTGTTCTTAAATTCCTGAATCAATTCTGCGGTCTTAACCTTTGCAACCTCAGTAATTTCATCGATATAGGAATCAAACTGCTTTCTTGTAGTCTGTGCAAACATTGTCTCTACGTCATTCTTATATGACTTCTTGTCATTGGTAGAGAAAATAAAGATTGCCTTCTGCTTGTTGATATAATCATCCATCTTCAATGCGGTTAAGCTTGAAGGGGGAATCTGTGTATCCGCAACGTTGGTAATTCTCTTAATGAGTTCTTCATCGATTCCCTTGTAACCGGTAATCTTCTTGATGATGATACCTTTTAATTCTTCAATCTGCTGCTGAAGGATTCTACCGCGGTTTACTTTGTAGTAATCGTCGATTTCCTGCAAATAGCGATTTAATTCGTTACGAATGATATTATTCTTCTCTTCGAACACTTCAGGACGAAGCGCAATCCATTTCATCTTATCAGCAATATGACCTGCCTGAATCTGACGGTTACCCATTACAGTGTAAAGAGTGTTAATATCGTCAATCTGGAATACCATATTTTCAGTAGTCATATTCTGTAAGTAATCTGCATAAGCAGCATCGATATCGCTTACCATATTGTTTTTCATCAAATCAATATTCTTTGCAATTTCTTCTTTGGAAAGTCTTGCCTGATTCTCGATTACTTCGTAATCTTCCTTGATGAAGTTAACAACGTTCTTAATACCGTCATAAAGGCCTTTCGCCTTAACTGCCAACGCATACTTCTGTGCGTACTTAATAATTTCCTGCTCAATTGCAAACATACCTGAGTTTACATAGAGACGCTGGATAATAGGATAAAGGCTGGCATCATCCGGATTATCGCACTTCTTCAACTCTTCCATACACTCTTCAATAAGCTGTTTGGTTTCGTTGTCAGCATTCGCCATTTTATCCAATTTAAAGTACATACCGGTTTCAACTTCAGAAGCTTTTGCCTTGCCCAAGAACGGATCTTCCACAGGTTCGTTATTGATTTCGTTTCTGTGGTTTGCAAGCCATCTTCTTTCATCTTCCGTATCTACGTTATTATTGATTGCTTTCGCAATGTAAGCCGCCTTAGATGATACGAAGAACAATCTTTCCTTCGCAAGGTCAATCTGCTGTGCTTCTTCATTGTAAATCTTATCGGTTTCTTTTAAGGTAACTTCAACCTTCTTATTCTTTAACTCTGCCAAATCAGCCAAGCCCTTGGTATCAGCCTGATTGATTACATGCAACGAACGTGTCAAGTCGATGGTTACCGCACCGTTTGTTTCTTCATTATTCTTGGAAGAATTAATCAAATTATAAAGAATAGAGTTACCGGTACCTTCCATCTTGGTAGGCTCATAAAGCACAATCAAAATAGAGTTCGTCTGCTGATGAAGTGCTTTCTGAAGTACTAACAAATGCTCATTGGAATTACTGTCAGTACCCGGTGTATCATAGAATGTAAAGTTAATGTTCTCATCCAAAGGAATGGAGAAATTAACCTCAATGATACCGTCAATATATTCTTCACAATCCGCTGTGGGCGCATTAGGAATATCGTTTAACTTCTTGAGAATCTGGTACAACTGCTCATGCTGCTGTAAACGGAACATAAGCGCTGAATTGATTTCTCCGTTCACTTTCTCCTGTGTGAATTCACATTCACCATCTGCATGAAACGCAAATTTCTTCTTTGTCTCATCCCAAACAATGTTAGCGATGATTGCCTTATCGCTGTCACCCTTTTTCACGATAAAAGATACTGCAGGCTTCTCACTGTTCTTAATACGGAACATTTTAGCCGTTTCCGAATTAATACTTTCCGGTAAAATTCTCTTACCGATTAACGCATTGATAAAAGTTGACTTACCTGCACTGTATGTACCAACAAGACAAAGATTTACGTCGTTCTTGTTTAACTTCTCTCTCTTAATTTCAAATTCTGCTTTACGTGTAAGGAATGACTTCTGAATATCAGACCCCTGCAATTCCTTATTGAAAACACTGATGGTATCATCACAGAATTCACTGATACATGTATAAATATCAGCTACTGTAGGCAATTCAATAAACTTATTGATTACAAAACGTTCTTCCCCTGAAGTATCGTTGTACTCTTTAACCTTCTTCTCAAAATCTTCGTAATCAATTTTGGTACCCTTAAATACAAGGCTTACCTTGTCGCGTAAGAACTGCTCCCAAATATCCTCGAAGAATTTATTTCCATGATTCTGTAATAAGAATTCACCCTTATCCGGTCCGTACTGGGACAACCAAGGACACATAGCATACGGAATCTCAACAAATTCTCCTTTTGCCTTCGCTAAAAATCGAATTTCCTTTTTAACCGGATGATACATGATCATCAATTCTTTCATTACTCTACCTCCCGAAAATCGAAATTTTCCCCTTATAAAAGAAAACCATTTTAATTATATACTTATAAAATGCAATTGTCAAAAAAATCAGGCAAAAAAATTCCTTTTTTCACATATTTTTAGAACCAAAATGCAAATATTTGTTTATATTGTACAAAATCACTCTTCCGTGACTGAATTATGCACTACCACATTCTGAATCCATATGCCTTTTTTGACCAAAATCACACCGATTACGCTCTTAATCAGATTCAGTGACTGGCAAAAAGCATAGACAGGTACAATGCCCCAATCCGTATAGGTGACAAGTACCGTTGCCACGGGAATACTGATTACCCACAAGAACACGCTGTCAAACAGGAATGTGATAAAAGTTTTTCCGCCGGAACGCATTGTGAAATATGCCGCATTATTTAACGCTTCCACCGGTGTTAAAATTGCACAAATGCAGATAAAAATCACTGCCAATTCCTTAATGGCGTCCGTGGTATTATAAATATTGGCAAAGCCGTAAGAACAAGCCGCCATCAATGCACCGGTAACCAGACAACATGCTACCGAAAAGGCAATCATCTTTGTCGCCGTGCTCTTCGCTTCCTTCAAACGGCCTGCGCCCAGTTCTTTTCCTACAATTACCGAAATCGAACTTCCCATGGACAAATACACCACGTTAAAAAGATTGGCAATGGTGGACGCAATATTAATGGCCGCTACCACGCCCAAACCTCTTTGGGAATAACGCTGGTTCATTGCAATTACCCCTGCAGACCAAAAGGTCTCATTCAGAAGCAAAGGGGCACCCTTATAAATAATTTGAAGAATCAGCCATTTCGGAATATAAAACTTTTTATATACCCCTTTAAAAAAGGCTCTTTTACCCCTGTGACAGCTGATGATTACAATGGCAAATTCCACATATCTTGAAATTACGGTCGCTACCGCCGCACCAACCACTCCAAGTTTCGGAAAACCGCACAAACCAAAAATAAGCAACGCGTTCAAAAGCAAATTAATGAAAACCGCTATTGTACTGGCAATCATGGGAAGCACTGTCTCTTCTGTCTCTTTTAACGAACTTGCATAAGCTTCTTTTATAGCAAAAGGCGCAAGCCCCCATAGCATAACCACTAAATACTGTTTTCCATACATTAAGGTCGCTGCCACATCGCCTTCCCCGGAATCCGTCAAAAACAGATTGATCAGAAAGTCCGGCCATAAAAGCAATAATGCAATGGCAATGGCCGATATGGCAATACATATAATCATTTTAAAGCGTAATACATAACGCAATCCTTCTTCATTTCCGCTGCCGTAAAACTGTGCACCGAATATTCCCGCACCGGATACACCGCCGAAAATGCAGATATTAAAAACAAACAGCAACTGATTCACAACCGCAACACCGGTCATCTGCTCCGTACCGACCTGACCGACCATAATATTATCCAAAAGGCCGACAAAGTTGGTAATTGCCATTTGTATGATAATGGGGATGGCGATTCGAAGCACCATCCCGTAAAATTTTTTATCACCTATCAAATTTTTAAACATAATTCTCTCCAAAGCGATCCGCAAACGCAGGCTCAGGATTAGAAGTCGAACTTTTCAAAAATATCAAAACAATCCAAAGTCGCATAATAATCCTTGGGAGTTTCGGCACGACGAATCAATTTCGCACTTCCGTCCTCCTGCAAAAGAATTTCTGCGGATTTTAATTTACCGTTATAATTATAGCCCATAGCATAGCCATGCGCACCCGTATCATGAATAAAGAGATAATCTCCCATTTCGATTTCGGGCAACATTCTGTCAATTGCAAATTTATCATTATTTTCACACAAAGAACCGGTGATATCGTACTTGTGATCACAAGGCGCATCTTCCTTGCCAAGTACGGTAATATGATGATAAGCACCGTACATAGCGGGACGCATTAAGTTAACCGCACAGGCATCGCAACCGATGTATTCCTTGTGAATGTGTTTCTCATGCACAGCCTTGGTAACAAGTCCGCCATAAGGTCCCATCATAAAACGGCCAAGCTCTGTAAAAATAGCCACATCATCCATACCGGCAGGCACAAGAACTTCTTCATATACCTTACGCACCCCTTCGCCTACCGCGCGGATATCGCAGGGTTCCTGATCCGGTCTATAAGGGATGCCCACACCACCGGAAAGATTGATAAATGCAATATGCACACCGGTTTCTTCTTTCAGCTTGACTGCAAGCTCAAATAACACTTTCGCAAGCATAGGATAATACTCATTCTGAACCACATTACTTGCTAAAAATGCATGGATACCGAAATGCTTTGCGCCCTTTTCCTTTAAAATTTTAAATCCTTCCACCATCTGCTCCGGTGTAAAACCGTACTTTGCATCGCCGGGGTTATCCATAATGCCGTTGCACACTTCAAACACACCGCCGGGATTGTATCGGCAGGAAATTGTCTCAGGAATATAGCCGATGGTTTTCTCCAAAAACTCAATATGCGTAAAATCGTCCAAATTAATGGTTGCGCCCAATTTAGCCGCATATTCAAATTCTTCCGCGGGTGTGGCATTGGAAGAAAACATAATATCACTTCCCGTAATGCCCATTGCTTTACTCAACATTAATTCCGTCTTGGAAGAACAGTCACATCCGAAACCATATTCGTTTAAAATCTTAATTAAAAAGGGATTGGGATTTGCTTTTACCGCAAAATACTCCTTAAATCCTTTATTCCAAGCAAACGCTTCCTTCATCGCCTGTGCATTGGCTCTGATTCCCTTTTCATCATAGATGTGAAAAGGTGTGGGAATTTCTTTTACAATCTCTTCAATCTGTGCTTTGCTGACAAATGGTGTCTTATTCATTTCTTGTCCTCCTAAAGTTGCCTAAATATCTTCAATCTGCCAATCAATGGGCTTATAGCCGTTGGCTACTAAAAATTCATTGGTTTTGCTAAAATGCTTGCAACCGAAAAAACCTCTGTATGCCGACAAGGGGCTTGGATGAGGTGCTTCCAGAATCAAATGCTTCGGGTTGTGAAGCATTGCTTTCTTCTTCTGGGCAGGTGCGCCCCATAAAAGAAATACTATAGGTCTGTCCTGGGCGTCAAGTATTTTAATCACAGCGTCCGTAAACTGCTCCCAGCCGATTCCCCTGTGGGAATTCGCCTGATGGGCGCGAACTGTAAGAACGGTGTTCAGTAATAATACACCCTGTTCTGCCCATTTGACAAGATAACCGTTATTGGGAATTTTAAGTCCTAAATCATCCTGCAATTCCTTATAAATGTTTACAAGAGAAGGCGGTGCATCGATTCCCGGCTTCACCGAGAAACACAAACCATGCGCCTGTCCTACGTTGTGATAAGGGTCCTGTCCCAAAATCACCACCCTCACATCTGAGAGCGGTGTCAAATGAAAGGCGTTAAAGATGTCACCCGAATCCGGAAAAATTCTTGTGGTGGCATACTCTTCTTTTACCTTTATATACAATTCCTTATAATACTCTTTTCCAAATTCCGGCTGAATATACTCCAACCAGTCATTTGAAATTGCTGCCATGATATTTTCTCCTTTTCGTACTTTTCTTTTACGACGTTTTTTATTCTTCTTTCGTAAAATCCCTGTACTTTTCTTTTACATTCTTCGAACCGAAATGCCGTTCTTGTGCAAATATTCTTTTACTTCGCAAATTTCCAGTTCTTTAAAGTGGAACAATGATGCCGCCAACGCCGCATCTGCCTTACCGATGGTCAAGGCTTCTTTAAAGTGTTCCTTGGTTCCTGCGCCACCGGAAGCAATCACAGGCACAGAAACATTCTCGGAAATGATTTTTGTAAGCTCCAAATCATATCCTGCCTTGGTTCCGTCGCAATCCATACTGGTAAGAAGAATTTCGCCGGCACCTAACTTATCCGCCTTCATTGCCCATTCCACAGCGTCAATACCCATATCCACACGACCGCCGTTTTTGTATATATTCCAGCCACTGCCGTCCGCACGTCTCTTGGCATCAATCGCCACAACCACACACTGGCTGCCGAACTTCTCTGCCGCTTCTGATATCAGATTCGGATTCATAATCGCTGCCGAATTTACCGCAACCTTATCTGCGCCTTCTCTTAATATCTTTTTAAAATCATCTACGGTACGGATACCGCCGCCTACGGTAAAAGGAATAAAAACCTGGCTTGCCACGCGGCGCACCATATCCACCACCGTATCGCGTCCGTCGGAAGATGCCGTAATATCAAGAAAAACCAGTTCATCTGCTCCTGCTTTATCATAAGCCTTTGCAATTTCTACCGGATCTCCCGCATCGATTAAATTAACAAAATTAACACCTTTTACTACTCTGCCCGCATTTACGTCAAGGCAGGGAATAATTCTTTTTGTATGCATGATACAACCTTTCCTAAAAAGTATAAGTTCTTTGTACTTACACTTTTCTTACCATTTTCTTACAAACACGCCATCCGCGCTTTTATAATTCAATAAAATTCTTAAGAATAGCCAAACCCACATCGGAAGATTTCTCCGGATGAAACTGGCAGGCAAATACATTTCCCTTTTCTACTGCCGCATGAATATGGGTTCCGTATTCCGTAGATGCTGCCACGATTGCTTCCTCTTCTGCTTTCAGATAATAGGAATGTACGAAATAGACATAAGCCCCTTCTTTTATCCCCTTAAACAATTTCGTCTCTTTTTCAAAATGCAGGGAATTCCAACCCATATGGGGTATCTTAATATCCTCTCCGTCGGGAATTCGCAATATTTTACCGGGCAAAATTCCCAAGCCCTTCACACCGGGCGTTTCATCGCTTTCTTCAAACATCAGCTGAAGGCCAAGGCAAATTCCAAGGAATGGTGTTCCCTTATCTACAATCTGATGGATAACTCCTTCCAGGTTATAGCTGCGGATTTTGTCCATTGCATCTCCAAAGGCACCCACGCCGGGTAAAATTACTTTCTCCGCATTCAAAAGTACTTCAGCATCTCTGGTTACAATTACCTCTTCGCCTAAAGATTGCAATGCCTTCTCCACACTTTTGATATTGCCTGCATCATAATCAATAATTGCTATCATTTTATCTCCTCACCGTTATCAAAATTGACAACAGCTCTATTTTTATTCCACAAAATTTACTTCTCCGCCTTCTACGGAACCGGAATATAACTCGTTATCACCGGTTGTTTCAACATCGCTTTCCGAAACATCTTCTGCTTCAGTAGCTTCCTGCTGTAACTGTTCAAGAATTGCCTCTTCCTCCGGCAAAAGGTCCTCTAATTCGTCCGAATTTAAACCGCCGGGCAATGTTTCGTCGTTATCCGCTTTTGCATTCTCTTCTGCTTCCGCATCATCCGAAACAACAGCATCGGATGCCGCACCTCCATACGCAGACTTATCATCAAACACACGTCCGGCAAGAATATTCTCTACCGCCACCGTATAATCCGGATTACGTAACGCACAAATTGCTTCCACAGTCTCTGCATCCAGCCCGTACTGTTCCTGTAATGCAAGCATAAAACGATCTTTGCAAATCCGCCATTCCGCATCGATACCCAGCTGATTTGCCAGTACCTCTTCCTTGTTGCATGCAACCACACCCTGCAAAAGAGAATTTAAGGCTTCTTTCGTCTTACCACTCTTTAAATATATTTCAGACTGGTGATATCTTTCTTCCAAACCATATAAAAGATTTGCCTTATCGTACAGGATACGGTCACTGCTGTTTAAATCCCTTCCCATCAGACGCATGGTAGTTTCTTCATAATCCTGGGCATAAAAAGCAGTTCTTGCCTGAATCAATGATAATTGCGTGGGCACAAAATAAGTTCCCACCAGAATCAATCCAAGAAGTGATGCACACACCAATAACGTGGCAACAATGCCTTTGGCACCAATACCTTTCTTTGAACCCTTTTCGCCGGTATCATTTGCAGATGCATCAGCAATGACAACCTTTTTCGGTTTCTTTTCTTTTTTGGGCTTTTCTTTCTTCTTGGCTTTCTTTTTATCTTCTGCCGCTAATTCTGCTGCAATTTCGGCATTTTCATCTTTCGCCTTACTGCTTGCAGCTTTTTGCTCTTTTTTATTCTTCTTAGGTGCTTTCTCTTTCTTTTTCTTTGCAGGCTTTGCTTCAACGACAGGCTCTTCCGTAGGCAAATCCATATATGCCAATCCGTCGCCATCTCCCAAAGGAACTTTTTCGCCTTCACCATCGTCAAGACTTTCGTCCTCAAACATAAATGCCAAATTTTTTTCTTTAAGCGAAACCTTATCTTTCTTCTCTTTGACAGGTTTTTCTTTGACCTGTTTCTCTTTTTTAACTTTTTCTTTCTTGGCCTTTTTACGTTTTGCCTTTCCACCTTCAGCATTTTCCGATAATTCAGCATTTTCCGTTGTTTCTTCTTCCAATGCACGATTTACGGCTTCCTGTGCTGCTTTTTCACTTTCTTCCTGCGCAGCCATACTTTCCTGGATGCTTTCTTCCTCGAACTGACTTAACATAGCCATAATGTCTTCTTCTGCCATAGAATCCGCATCCGTATCAGCATTCTCTTCTTCCGCCATTTTGGCAGTTGCTTCCAGCATTGCATCCACATTTTCAAGCTCTAAAAGCATTTCTTCGCCAAAATCAGGAATATCAATAATTTGTTTTTCTTCTTCAACTTCCTGCTCAGATACCGTTACTTCACTCTCTGAATTCACTTCTGAAACAACATCATTTTCTATCGTTCCGGATAAAATCTCCTGCTCACCGTCTACCAAAACATCCGCAATGTCTCCAAGCCCCAACTCTTCCAGTTCTTCTCTGGTAATGCTACCGCTTTCATCTGCCAAAAGTTCTTCCGTTCCTTGAGTACTACCCAGCAACACTTCATCCGTTACGTCCGTTTCTTCATTCTCAGATGCGCTTTCGGAATCATCTGTACCCATAGATGCAAATAAAGCCGCTATCTCATCCGGTGATAATACTCCGCTGTCAGAGGTTGTAGGCGCTACATTTGCTGTAGTTTCCTGTACAGGTTCCTTTGACGGTTCCGTTTCTGACACACTTTCTGATTGTTCTTCGGATTCCATAGATGCAAACAAGGCTGCTATCTCATCCGGCGATAGAACACCGCTGTCAGAAGTTGCCGGTGTTATATTTTCCGTAGGTTCCTGTACGGTTTCCTGCAAAGGTTCCGGTTCTGGCACACTTTTTGACTGATTATCCGCTTCCATAGATGCAAATAAAGCCGCTATCTCATCCGGTGATAATACTCCACTGTCAGAAGTTGTAGGCGGCACGCTCACTACAGGTTCCGGTTCTGGCACAGATTGTACAACAGGCTCAGGAATCTTCATCTCAACGGGTTCATTTGAAACTTGTTGTACCGGTTCTTCCTGCATTTCCTGTACAATGGTATCAAAAGTTTCCACTTCCTCCACTGCCATCTGCGCAGCGTATTGCGCCATAAAATCATCTTCGGGATCATCATCGTAATCCATATCATCTTCCGTTTCCAACCCTAAAAGCAGAGCAAGCTGTTTCTGTAACGCTTCCTCTGTTAATTCTGATTCGTCCAACTCTTCAATGGATTTATGATGTTTTTTATGATTTGCATTTGAATCACTAGGTTTTTCTTCTTCACTGACCGATGCCAAAAGACTATCCAAATATTCTTCTGTAGACTGCATGAACCTTCCTCCCGTACAATACACACACCTGTATTTAGAGTAGAAAAAGCCGGGGAGTGATTCCCGGCTTTTGAAAACTTATGAAAGAACCAAAGCGTCAATCTCACGAACCAGATTTCCAATCTCAGGTTTCGTAAGCTGAACGTTTGCACCAAGTGCCTCTCCCTTTCTTCTCATATCATCATTGATTAATGAAGAGAAAATGATAACCGGAATTTCTTCTGTCGCACTGTCCTCGCGAATCAGTTTTAACAAATGATGTCCGTCCATCTGAGGCATCTCAATATCTGTAATCACCAATTTAACATGTTCATCCAAGACATCTTTTGCTTTGCAGTCCTGAATAACATTCCAAGCATCCTTGCCGTTTTCACAACTGATAATATTACAATATCCTGCCTTCTTAAGTGAATCACAGATTAATGCATTTAAAAGTGCTGAATCTTCAGCAATCAGAATAGGAATATCGTTACGTTCTCTTACGCCCAACGCTTCCACTTCCGATACTTTCAATCCTGTATCAGGGTTAATGTCGGATACAATTTTTTCAAAATCAAGAATAATAATTAATTTGCCGTTAATATTAATAATACCTGTAGAAATACCGTCTTCTGCAGAAACAACGGTAGCACTGGGCTTTACAATATCAGACCATGACACACGATGAATGCCCACTACAGATTCTACGTGGAATGCAATATCCAATTTATTAAAGTTGGTTACAATGAACAAACCGCCGGGCTGTGCCTCTCCAAGCTGTAAACAATTTGATAAATCAATTGCAGTAATCATAAAATCACGAGGCATAAAAATACCTTCGATGCTGGGATGGGCATTAGGAACCATAGTTACCGGCTGATAAGGAATAATTTCACGAATCTTTGCCACATTAATTCCGTATGAGTTTCCTCCTACCACAAATTCCAATACTTCTAATTCATTTGTACCGTTTTCTAAAAGAATTTTGCTATCCATAACGTCACCTCACCAATATTTTTGCTTTCCCTTATAACCAAATACATATATTCTTGTCAATTATATCATAAAAACAAATAAAATAACAGTTTTTTTATTCGTTTTTATGCGTTTTCCTCAATATTTTTGTATACATTTTTCATCAAACGGGTTCTGGCCTCCGTTGTTGCCCACGCAATATGGGGTGTAATCAATAATTTTCGGCTGTCTTTGATAGAAAACAAGGGATTATCAGCCGACATCGGCTCTTTTTCCAACACATCCAAACCGGCTCCCGCAATGAGATTTTCATTCAATGCCCTGCACAAATCGCCCTCTTTTACAATGGGACCTCGTCCCACATTAATCAAGTATGCCGACGGTTTCATTTTCACAAAAGCATCGTAGGTAAATAAATGTTTTGTCTGCTCCGTTAAGGGTGCATGAACGGATATAATGTCCGATGTTTTTAGCAAGGTATCGAAATCCACTCTCTCATAGGCATCATTATTGTTTTTTCCGCTGGTGGAATAATAAATCACCTTGCAGCCGAAAGCTTTGGCAATATCGGCAACTCTTGCACCGATTTCACCCAAGCCCACAATTCCCCAGGTTTTACCGGACAATTCATGGAACTGTTCTCCAAAGTAAGTGAATCTGGGGCAATTGATATATTCACCGCTTTTTACATAATCATCATAAAATCTAAGTTTCTCACTGATATAAAAGTACATGGCAAAGGTATGTTGTACCACACTTTCCGTGGAATAACTTCTTACGTTTTTTACAACAATTCCACGGCTTTCACAGTACTCCATATCCACATTGTCCGTACCTGTAGCAGTCACGCAAATCAATTTTACGTTCTTTGCATCCTTCAATGTTGCTTCGTTCATGGAGATTTTATTAATTACCAAAACATCCGCATCACCGATTCGTTCCACCACCTGTTCGTAAGGCGTTGTGCCGTATATTGTCAAATCTCCCAAATTTTCAAAATAGCTTAAGTCAACATCTTCCCCGATATTGTCTCTTTCCAACATTACAATTTTCTTCATTGTTCTTATTTCCTTTATCGCCTTATATTTTCATTCAATCTTTTTCATTGCATCTATTCAATCTCTTGCATTGCATTACATATATCAAACGACGCGCAATAATTACCTTACATTTCGCAGGGATATTTCATTCCCCACTGTGCACGGATTGTATCCAGAATTTTCATCCCCTGCAAAGTATCCTTATGGGACATTTCCCTGCACTCCAACTCGCCGTTGCGGATTGCTTCTACACAGGCCAGCACCTCATATTCATAACCGTTAATCTGCGGCGGTACAGCTACTTCTTTTACAAGTCGGCCCTGCTTATCATATACGGAAATTCCTTCGCAATTGTTGATATTGTGCACGCGAAGACTTCCGTTTTCTCCGTAAATCACGCCTTCTCTGTCCGTCAGACCTAACATACTGCTGTGTAAAACCGCCATTACGCCATTCTCAAAGGTTAAAGTTACACTGTTACAATAATCCACACCTTCAAGCGATAACACCGCATCGGAAGTAATTTTTACCAAAGGACTGTGCACCGTCATCAATGCAAACTGAATCGGATATACGCCCACATCTAGCAAGGCACCTCCGGCCAGTTCCGGCTTAATCAGACGTTCTTTATTCTTGATATCATATCCCAGATTAGCCGTTATGGACATAACTTCACCAATCGTACCTTCCGCCAGCAAATCGTCAATGATTTGTCTTGCGGGCATAAACCTTGTCCACATAGCCTCTACCAGCAGAACTTTTTTCTCCCTCGCAAGAGTGATAATTTCCTCCGCCTGCTTGGCATTTACCGTAAAAGCTTTCTCCACCAGCACGTGCTTCCCTGCCTCAATACACATCTTCGCATGCTCATAATGATGTGAATGGGGCGATGCCACGTAAACAAGTTCCACCGTCGGATCCGAAAGCATTTCTTCATAGCTTCCGTAAGCTTTCTCATAGCCCCATTCTTTCGCAAAAGTTTCCGCTTTCTCCAAACTTCTTGAAGCCACCGCATAACGCTTTACTTCCGATAATTCTGATACTGCTTTTGACATTTTAGCTGCGATTCCGCCTGCCGCCAACACTGCAAAATGAACCATTTCTCTCCCCCACAAATTAACTCTCACACTTCAACAGTTTCCTAATACGTCAAAAGACCGGTTTGCCACCGGCCTTTTCTTTATTATTTTAAAATTTTCTTCAACTCATCCATAAAGGTATTTACATCCTTAAACTCTCGATAAACAGACGCAAATCTTACATATGCAACCGGATCCAAATCTTTTAATTTGTTCATAATCAACTCGCCGATTATGTTACTTGAGATTTCACGTTCTTCGCGGTTTACGATTTCTGTTTCCACCGCATCCACAAGCTGTGTAATCTGCGCTGCCGAAACAGGTCTCTTATGACAAGCTCTTAAAATACCTGCCTCGATCTTAGTGCGGTCATAGGTCTCACGGTTATTGTCCTTCTTAATGATGATAAGGGGAATGGTTTCCACCTTCTCATATGTAGTAAATCTCTTACCACACTCATCACATACACGGCGACGACGGATGGAATTATTATCCTCTGCCGGTCTTGAATCAATTACTCTGGTATTCTCATGATTACAAAAAGGACACTTCATTTTGCTCTCCTCTTCCGGTATAAAACATACCGCTCCTTATTGATTTTTATCCTGATGCGTAAATCAAACTACAACTTGGTTTACCATAAAATTTTATAACATTTATGTCATTTCGTCAACCAAATTCTGACTTTTTCAGGGCCAAAACCGCCGTTGTTACTGCATTTTTACAGCTTTTAATCCAAAAAACTTAAATGTCCACCAAAATTATGTCCGGACCGATTTGTTTGATGTCGCAAAAGCATATCACATAGTCCGGTTCCTGACTCCAGAAACTGCAGATTTTATGCCGTCCCGGAACATGAATTTTTTCAATACAACCTTTGCAATAATCGAATTCTATATCACTGACATGGCCCAATTTGCGACACTCTTTTATACTGATTACTTCCTTGTCTCTTAATTCCGAAAATAACATCGCCATAATCCTTTTCTTTTATCTTATGCCTGCATTTTTGTCCCTGTCACTTTGTATAAAATCGGTCAAATCGTGAATCCTTATTTTACAGCCTTTTAAAAGTCTGGAATAAACATAAAAGGAGAATGCCATGGCCGGCGGAAAAGTTGAAATCTGCGGTGTAAATACCGCCAAATTACCACTGTTAAACGCCCGTGAAAAAGAAGAACTGTTCGAAAAAATCGCTGAAGGCGATAAAGAAGCAAGAGAAAAATATATCGAAGGTAATCTGCGCCTGGTCTTAAGTGTCATCAAGCGTTTTTCTTCCAACAACGAAAACGTGGACGATTTGTTTCAAATAGGTTGTATCGGTCTGATGAAGGCAATCGATAATTTTGACACCTCCCTCAATGTCAAATTCTCCACCTATGCAGTCCCTATGATTATCGGCGAAATCCGCCGTTTCTTACGGGACAATAACACCATTCGCGTCAGCCGTTCGTTAAAAGACACCGCCTACAAAGCAATTTACGCCAAAGAAAGTCTTACAAAGAAAAACATGCGGGAGCCTACCATCACGGAAATTTCCCAGGAAATCGGCATTCCGAAAGAAGACATTGTCTACGCTCTTGATGCAATCCAGAATCCTATGAGTCTTTATGAACCGGTTTACACGGAAGGTGGTGACACCTTATACGTAATGGATCAGGTCAGCGACAAAAAGAACCGTGAAGAACTCTGGGTGGAACATCTGTCATTAAGCGATGCTATGAAAAAACTAAATGCCAGGGAACATGAAATCATTACGCTTCGCTTCTTTGAAGGCAAAACCCAAATGGAAGTAGCTGATATGATCGGTATTTCCCAGGCCCAGGTATCACGCCTTGAAAAAAATGCCTTAAAAACCATGCGAAATTACTTGGAAACCTGATAAAAGGGCGGTTTTATTTCCGCCCTTTTACTATATCTCTTTACTAATTTCCTTCTTCAACCGGTTCATAATTTTCTTTTCCAGTCTCGAAATATAAGATTGTGAAATTCCCAGCATATCCGCCACTTCTTTCTGTGTCATCTCCTGCCCGTCACTACGGTTCAGACCGTATCTTAAGCTGATAATCAGGCGTTCACGTTCACTTAATCTTCCGATTGCCTTCATCAGCAATTTACGTTCCGCATCATGCTCAATGTCACGATATATAATATCCTCGTCTGTACCAAGAATATCTGACAGAAGCAGCTCATTGCCATCCCAGTCCACATTCAGCGGTTCATCGATGGATACCTCAAGTTTCGTTTTACTGTTTCTTCGTAAAAACATAAGAATTTCGTTCTCGATACAACGTGAAGCATAGGTTGCAAGTTTAATATTTTTATCGGTGCGAAAGGTATTAATGGATTTTATCAACCCAATTGTTCCAATGGATATCAAATCTTCCACCCCAACGCCCGTATTGTCAAATTTCTTTGCTATGTATACCACAAGACGCAAATTATGTTCAATTAATGTAGCTCTTGCTTCTTCATTCTCATTGATGCATAATTCATAAATACAACGATTCTCTTCCTCCGTCTCCAAAGGCGGTGGCAATGCATCACTCCCACCGATATAAAATACTTCCCCCTCTTCCTCCGGGTTGATATTTACAGGCAAGTAAAACTTCCGACAAACACTTCCTTCAACCAACCAGTTTCTTAAAGACTGCACCATCCTTTTAATCCTCCTTTAAATATGCCGGATGCAAAATCATATGATATGATCCTTTTTTCGTAATTTTTTCAGGATATGAAGCAATCATCACTTCTTTTTGTCTCAAATCACCTTCACCGAAATGTATGACAATCTCAGGTGCAATGAAAGCCTGCATTTTCGCTTCTCTGTTGCCCAAGGAATGATACGTTACTTCATAGTTTTTTGTTGTTTGTATTTTGAACACGTCATTTTCCAAAATACACACCGGCTTTCCGGTCGTTTCCTCCCTCAACCGATTCCCGGAATCAATCAAGGCAATTACACTGATTTTATTCTGCATTTCTTCTTCCGTTCCTAAATCAATCGTTACCGGAACGAAATGGCTCTTTTGCCTTCGATACTGTTTCAATGCAAACTGCAGTAAGTTATAAAACACAATGATAAAGGTAAGCCACAGCCAAGACGTGTCGCTCACGCCAAGCCCTCCCACTACCCATTGCGTTACTCCGCCAAGCAGGAATATTACTGCGAGAATCGTAAGAAACATAAACAAATTAAGCTTGCAACCTCGTACATGAAACGCAACCCTTATCATCATAAAAGTGATCACGCTGAATATAACAACAAACTTAAATCCCGCACCGCTTCCGCCCGGCAAAAACATAAGGCAACTTCCACCTGCACCTATGAATGCCGCAAGAATAATTCTCAACCTTGAAGTAATTAACTTCATAAAAGAAGCCGTTAACATTAATACACAGTAGTTCAGCACTAACTGAATCAAAAACACCGTATCCAGGTAAACTTCATATTTCATACTTCATATCCTTCTTGAAGTTAAGATTACCACTGAAGGCTTAAAAATTTTGTCGAAACGGCTTATTTAACTTAAATATTTTTCGACAAGCATTGCAGGCATCAAAAAAAGCCCCCTTCTGCTTATAGCAAAAGAGGGCTTTACATACTTTATCTTATTTATTTTTCAAAAATTCCGGAATCACAATGGTCTTCTCAGCTACATTGCTTCTCATTTCCTTAGGCTTCGCCGGTGCTACAGGTTTTGAAACAGGTGCCTGTGCAGGTGCTGCCTGAGGTGCAGCCGCCAAAGGACTAACCGGTGTAAAATTCTGTGTATGCGCCAAAGGTCTTGACGACAAAGGGCTGTTTGCTTTAGGCATTGTTCCCATTGTGCCAACCTGAGGCTTGTAGGGCTGGAATGTAGGCGGTGTATACTTCATTGCAGGTGTAGTCTGTGTAAACAAACCTGTTGCAATAACTGTAATCTTACATACATCCACCTCATCCGCATTATACATTGCACCAAAGATAATATTTACCTGGTCGCCTGTTAATTCCTGAACATAACTTGCTGCTGCATTTGCGTCAATAAGTGAAATATCACCTGATACATTAATGATAACATCGGTTGCACCATCAATGGTTGTTTCAAGCAAGGGACTTTCTACTGCCATCTTAACAGCTTCCATAGCCTTATCTTCACCCTTACCAACACCAATACCGATATGTGCAATACCCTTATTGGTCATAACAGTCTGAACATCCGCAAAGTCAAGGTTAATAACTGCGGGCATATTAATCAAATCTGTAATACCGGAAACTGCCTGCTGTAATACTTCATCAGCCTTCTTAAGTGCATCCGGCATAGTTGTCTTCTTATCAACAATCTGAAGAAGCTTCTCGTTAGGGATTACAATTAATGTATCCACATTTTCTTTCAAGCGTTCGATACCTGCTTCTGCATTTGCCATACGGCCCTTTGCTTCGAAGCGGAAAGGCTTGGTAACAACACCAACGGTAAGAATACCCATACTCTTAGAAAGTTCTGCAACGATAGGTGCTGCACCGGTTCCGGTTCCGCCACCCATACCACAGGTAACAAATACCATATCTGCGCCCTGCATAGCAGTTGCGATTTCTTCTCTGCTCTCTACGGCAGCTGCTTCACCGATTTCAGGCTTTGCACCTGCGCCAAGACCTTTCGTAAGTTTCTCACCAATCTGGATTAACTTAGGTGCTTTACAAAGCTGTAAAGCCTGTCTGTCTGTATTAATACCGATAAATTCAACACCAGTAATATTCTCATCAATCATTCTATTAACAGCATTATTTCCTGCGCCACCTACACCTACTACAATAATTCTGGCAGCTGCATTTGCATCATTGGTTCTGATTTCAAGCAAGGTTACGTCCTCCTTAATATTCCTTATTCCGCTTACACATAAAAATAAACAATTACTCCACTCTATGTACTCTTATGGCACTCTTTGTCCATTTTTTATATTCATCTTTATAATGATATAATTTTTTTTAAATTTTATCAACCTATTTTTTTGTTTTTTATCAAGAAATAAAAGACTTTTTATAAAAAATCGTTTTTTTGTTTTTTATAAAATTAAATATCTTCTTCAAATGTAATATCTTTATTACTCTCAGAGAAGTTTTCCATATGCAAAACTCCGCTTTTTCCTTCCAGGTGCGGTAAAATTCCGGTCAAATGCATAATAATCTGATCCATATCCGCATCTTCGCCCATAATCACACGAACCTTACCAAAGTGAAGACTTACATCATACAACGAATCAAATTGAATTTTCGTCGCAGACAATCCGTGTTTGTTTAAAAGATTGGTAATATTCAAAATCTCCTGGAATATTGCATCATTTTCTACCGGCAAAGCCTCATGAAGTACCACGTGATTAAACTTAAGGCCCGATACTTCCGGAATTCCCGGTGTCAAAACATTAGAACTTTCCACCACAATACCGTCTTTATCAAAATACATATAACTGCCCAAATACTGTACGTATCCGGCAAGGGCTTTTTCATAGACCGTGATTTTAACCGTCTGCCTGTCCACAACAGACACATCAATACGTTCCACGAAAGGCACGTCGGTAATACTTTTATTATGATACTGCATAGACAAAAAGACCGAATTATTGCTAAAATCGCTATTCATTACCATCTCGGTAATTTGATCGGTACTGTAATGAATATTCCCTTCCACCATTACCGACGTAATGCGGAATGCATTCATAAACCAAATCACTCCGCCGGTAATCAGAAGCATAACCAAGGCAACAAGACTGCACTTCACCATAAGGCCTTTTTTTCCGCCGGTCATATTCAGTTTGCGCTTTTTTCTTTTACTCATGATCGTCCGTCCCTTAACTTAATACCACGGCCGACTCCCAGTACAATACCCACTTCTATCATCAGAAACAGAATAGACGAACCGCCGTAACTGATAAACGGCAGAGAAATACCGGTATTGGGAATGGTATTGGTTACTACCGCAATATTTAAAAGCACCTGAATGGCAAAATGCCCCATAACGCCTACTACAAGCAAGGCACTGTATAAATCCTTGGCATTATTGGCAATTACCATACATCTCCAAATCAGAATTACAAACAAAAGCATAATACAGAACGCGCCAAACAGGCCCAATTCTTCGCAGAGAATCGAGAAAATCATATCGTTCTGTGCTTCCGGTATGTAATTTAACTTCTGCATACTTTTACCGAGTCCCTTACCGAACACACCGCCGGAACCGATGGCATACAAAGACTGTAAGGTCTGGAAACCTTCATCCTGCGAATAAGCTTCAGGGTGGAACCATGCTAAAATACGCGCAAAACGGAAGTTTTCCGTGGTGGGTTCTACAAAGAAATAAATACACAGCACAATAATGGCTACTACGGCAATACCACCCCCGGTTACCAGGGCAACCTTTTTATAATCGGGACTTGCAACAAAAATCATCAAATAAGCAATGGCAAAAATGATAATGGCACTACTTAAGTTATTACTGATAAAATAAACCAGTGCACACATAGGCAAGGGGAATAACAATGCAATACCAAATCCTTTCCAGGACTTCAAACTTTTACCCATTTTACAAATAACATTTGCGAGAAACAGAATCATACAAAGCTTTGCTATTTCCGCAGGCTGTAAGTTAAAACCGATACCCGTTTTTAACCATCGTGTCGCACCGTTTACCTCTACACCAAGGGGTGTCAGCAAAAGGAAAAGCCCCACTGCACCAATGATATAATAGGTCAACGAAAATTTAGAAAAAAGTTCCGTCGGTATAAACGACACAAAAATCATCGCAACCAGCCCCAGTGCCGCAGCAATGGCCTGACGCTTCATATAATAAGCCGGATCATTATAATCCAAATTCGCTTCATAAGAACTTGCGGAATAAATCATAATCAGACCAAAGCCCACAAGAAAAATAACCACAAACAGTAAAGTGTAGTCAAAAAAACTCTCTTCTCTTTTACGATTATCAAAAAACTTTCTTATAAAATCCATTTGGATTCCTCCTGCCAAAACCTTACCTTACAAACTTACACGCCCATCAACGCAATCAGACATGCAATTGCTGTGATGATGGTAAATACCGCAACAATTTTGGTTTCTTTCCAACCGCACAATTCAAAATGATGATGAATCGGCGCCATTTTAAACAATCTTTTACCCTTGGTAATTTTGAAATACCCCACCTGAAGAATAACCGACAACACTTCTGCCACATAAATGCAGGCAACAATTACAAGGAACAAAGGCATCTGAAGTACGTATGCCGTAGCCGCTACAAAACCGCCCAATGCAAGCGATCCGGTGTCTCCCATAAAAACACTGGCCGGATGCACATTAAACAACAGGAATCCAAGCAACGCACCCACTACCGCGCAGGTAATCGGCTCGATTCCGCTCTGTGTTCCCATAGCAACCACTGTAAAAAACATAGCAATCATAAGGGTTACCGAACTTGCAAGACCATCCAAACCGTCCGTAAAATTCGCACCGGTATCGGTTCCCAAAATTACAATAAACATAAAAAGAATGTTAAACCAGCCCATATCAATATAGGTATCCGGCATAAAAGGCACCTTCATTGCAAGACTGATATCCGTATACTGATAAATATAAAAGATAAAAATACCGGTGATAATAATCTGAAGCCCCATCTTCTGCCATGCGCGAAGCCCCATGGAACGCTTCAATACAACCTTGATATAGTCATCCAAAAATCCCACAAGACCAAATCCCAAAGTCAAAAAGAGAATCGGAATAATCTTCGGGTAATCCTTGATATAAAAGACTGATGCCACCACAATACCCACAAGAATCAGAATACCACCCATAGTAGGGGTTCCTGACTTACTCAAGTGACTCTTCGGGCCATCATCTCTTACTGTCTGCCCCACTTTCAGTCTGCGCAAAAAAGGAATCACCAAGGGTCCTAAAATCACGCTTACCGCAAAAGATATAATAATGGGGATAATTGAATCGTATAACATTTTATTTTCCTTTCTATTGACATTTTATAAGCCTATGTGACCTTTTTCACTATTTTTTGCTTAAAATGCCCGCTGTTCATTATAATCCGTCCCTTCCAGATACGGAAGTATGTTTTCAAATAACTGTCGCACTACCGGCGCCGCAATGGTGCCGCCGTAATATACACCCTTAGGGTTATGGATTACCACCAACGCAATCACTTCCGGCTCATCCGCCGGCGCAAATCCGACAAAAGATGCTATGTATTTACCGCTTCCCCTGGGCAAAGTCTGACTTGTTGCTGTCTTGCCGCCCACGGAAAAACCTTCTACATATCCGTTTCGCCCGGTGCCTTCCGAAACCACCTGTTCCAAAAGGTACTGCACCGTCTCCGAAGTATCTTCGCTTACGAGACCGCTTTGCACTTCATAAGCGAATTCTTCCGCCACACTTCCGTCGGGTGCTATTGTACGCATTGCAAAGTGGGGCGTTACGCGATCACCGCCGTTTATAATCATAGACACGGTAGTCACCAGCTGTATGGGCGTAATCTGAAATGACTGCCCGAAAGAAACCGTTGCCAGTTCCACAGGCCCCATATTTTCCGCCCGGTGCATAATCGTTCCGGCTTCTCCCGGCAAATCCACACCTGTTTTATCCAAAAGTCCAAAATGTTCAAAATAATATGTGTAGCGGTCCACACCTAACCGGCCGCCCACGGTAATAAACACCGGATTACAGGAATTCATAATTCCCTGCGTGAAAGTCTCGCTTCCGTGTCCTGTGGTTTTATGACAGCGAATTCTTCTGTCCTCTACCATAATATACCCGGGACAATAAAAACTATCCTCCGGACTGACCACACCTTCTTCCAAACCTGCCGCAGTGGTAATAATTTTAAAAGTGGAACCCGGTTCGTAAGTATCATTGATACAACCGTTTCGCCACATAGAATTCAATGCATCCTGATACGCCTCTCCCGTAGGCGTTTCCACACCCACTTCCAAGTCAAGCTCATAGGGACTGTTTAACTGAAACTCAGGAACATCAACCATAGCATATAACTCACCGTTCTGCGGGTTCATAACAATAATAGACACTCTGTCTGCCTCATTGTTCGCCATCGCTTGATAAGCAAGCTGTGTGGCATATTCCTGTATATTCATATCCATACTGATTTGCAGGTCATTTCCTTTAAGTGGTTCAATACGGTTTTCAACTGCATTTTCCACTTCCACTCCGGCCGCATCCGTCATGGTAAGAATGGTTCCTGGCGTCCCCTGCAATTTATCATCATAAATAACTTCCAGACCGATAATCCCTTGATTATCCGCCCCTGTAAAACCAAGCACCTTGGAAGCTACTTCGTTATATGGATAATATCTTTTATAATCTTCGTCCACCTTCACACCGGGAAGATTGTAATTCCGGATACGGTCTCCGATTTCTTTATCTACATTACTTTTAATCTTCTCAATAGAAGAACGTTTCTCGACCCTTGCCCTTACCGTCTCTTCCGGTAAAGATAATTCGGTACACAAAACCCTAATAACCTCTTCCGGATTCTCAATCTGATTATGAATAACAGACACGGTACATACCGCCCTATTATCAGCAATCACAACACCGTTCCGGTCAAGAATACGTCCTCTCGCCGCCTTAATATGTCGTTCTCTTTCATGAAGTTGCCTTGCAACTTCCGAATAGTATTCGCCCTTGATAATCATCAGATACCCAAGACGTCCCGTCAATATAAATGTACACAATAAAACAAGCATAAAGAAAACAAAAATCTTTCCGTGATGCCTTGTTTTGTTTCTTTCCAGCATAGAAACCCCACCGAAGCGACCTTATTATAAGTTTATTAGCGCTTGGGTGAGGTTATTCTGCGAATATTCTCACTATTCTTCCGATTCCTCGGGTCCACCCTGTATCAAACCGGAACCGGGATTAATCGGTCTTCCCGTCTCAGGATCCAAAAATTCTCCTGTATAGGGGTCAATGGCATAACCTGTTTCAGGGTCAATTTGCACCTCCGGTTTTTGAGGTTCTGCAAAAGATTCATCTTCTGTTCCCTCTTCGCCTTCTGCACCTTCTTCGCCCTCCTCCGAAGTCTCTTCGTTAGGTTTTACAAGGTTTGCATTGTATAAGCCTCTTGCCTCCAAATCGGCAATTTCTTCTTCTGACAATTCCTCTGTCATATAAATATTCAAATACGGTAATACTTCCGTAAGAATTTCTTTCGTAATAAGACACGCCTCAGCTGTACCACCTGTCTGGTCAGGCATATTCGGACGATCAATTACTACGTAAATTGCAATCTGCGGATCATCCGCAGGTGCATATCCCATAAAGGATACTACATAATCTTTTTCACTTCTGACACCGTTTACAACAGTTTCCGCAGTACCTGTCTTACCGCCGATGGCATATCCTGCAGGTCTTGCCTTTTTACCGGTACCGCTGATTACTACCTCATTACAATACTCGATAATCTTTTCTGAAGTAGTGCCGGAAATGGTCTGTTTCAGCAATCTCGGTTCAATATTTTCAATAACAGAACCATCCGCGCTAAGCACCTGGCTTACCATATGCGGTTCATAATAATACCCGCCGTTTACCAAGGAACAGAAGGCTGTAATCATCTGAATCATAGTAACATTGTAACCCTGACCGAATGACGAAGTCGCAAGTTCTGTAGGGCCCATTGTGTTCTCGTTAAATACAAGAGAAATGGTTCTTGCTTCACCGGTAAGGTCAATGTTTGTTTTTAAACCGAAATTAAATTCTTCAAAATATTTTAAATACGTCTTTTCTCCGGTTGCATCCGCAATATGCATCAGTGCAACGTTACATGACTGGGCTACCGCGTTAGATACATTAATCTCACCATCACCATAACGGTTGTGACAACGGATTTTATAACCGCCGATTTCAAGCAAACCGCCGCAATAATAGGTTTCATTTCCGGTAATGGAACCGGAGTCAATGGCTGCCGCCACCGTAAAAGGCTTTGCAACAGAACCGGGTTCGTAAGTCGCAGAAATACAGTAATTCTTCCACAATTCCGCTAGCATTTCCCCTACGGTTCCACCGTTTTCTTCCACTGCCGCAATTTCTTCCGGTGTAAAATATAGTTCCGCATTTCGGGGTTCGTTTAAGTCATAAAAGGGATATCCTGCCATGGCAAGAATATTACCCGTATCCACTTCCATAATGATACAACCGGTATTATAGCTTCCGTCTTCATTTTCACGATAATTTCCGAAATATGCCTCGTTGTATTCCGTTAACTTCTCTTCTACAATCTTTTGGATATTGGTATCAATGGTAGTAACCAGAGTATTACCGTTTACCGCCGGGACCGTAGTACGTTCCAAGTTTGAATCCTCATTCAGGTAACCGTATTCTCTACCATTGGTTCCGTTCAAAGTATCGTTATAGTACTCCTCTAAACCATAAGCACCGGCATTACCCGCATTGGTATAACCAAGCACATCACATGCCACTGTTCCCAAAGGATAATATCTCAAATACTCCTCTTCAAACCAAACGCCCTGCAAATCCGTCAGTTCTTCAGATGCCTTTGCTTCTTCCACCATAGCTAAGAAAGGCTGAATCTCTTCATAATCCAGTCTTTTGGCAAGTACATAGTATTTTGAATTCGGATTCTCCGCCGCGTAAGCAGAAATCTCATGCGAATTCACCCCAAAGCACTTCTGTAACGCGCTGATGGTTGCTGTTGTAGTACCTGCTGTACGGTTCTCATAATAATTCATAACAGACACGTCCAAGACAACATTGTAAACCTTCTTGCTGACCGCAAGAGTAGTTCCGTTGCTGTCCACGATGCTACCGCGCTGATAGGGAATAATCATACTGTCATAATGACGCTGTGATAAAACCGTATGGGTATATTCATCACCCTTTTGCGTATTGATTAAAACCAATCTTACCCCAAGCACGACAAAAGCTAGTAACACCATTACAAACAGCATTACTAGTTTTTTTCGCATGTCCATATTAAATTGCTTTTTCTTTGTCTGTTTTGACGCTTTCAAAATTACACCCGCTTTGATTAATCGATGTCAGAGTATTGTTTTACATAGTCACCGATTTCATCGGTGTACTTCACAATCTGGCCCTCCGTAGCGTAATGCATTCCCAACTCTTCCTGCGCAATTCTTTTTACTTCGTTTAAGTCAACTGAATTTACGATGCGGCTGTACTCTTCATCGTTATCTGCCTTTAAATTCAGATACTGGCTTTCCAAAGATGCAATCCGCTCCACGCTGTTAACCACTTCCGCATTGGCACGGATATAGCCCGTCAGCATTACAATCGCCATTGCCATTGCTGCAATCAGAAACATAACGTAAGGCAAATTCATATGTTTTGCCTTCTCGCGATTCTTTCTGGTAGTTGCACTTAATTTCTTACGGGGTGCCTCGTCCAATTCCCTCTTAATGTCGGGAACTGTATTGCCATATATATACTCTCTTCCGGTTGTCGCACGACCTGCATTTGCTGCCACAGGTCTTCTGTTTGCGTACTGTACCCTTTCCATTTTACTATCCTCCTTGATATTACACAATCCTTCTTTTATAAAAATTTTGACTTTTCTTTTACCTTTTTCTTCTTTTCTCGGTTTCTTTTTCTAAATTTTGCAAATCTTACTCTTAGCGATTATTCATTGCATTTTTCAAAAATACGTAACTTTGCCGATTTGGAACGTTTATTTTCTTCCATCTCTTCTTCGCTTGGCAGAATCGGTTTTCTTGTGATTACCTTGCCTTTTGATTTGTTACCGCAGGTACAAATCGGAAAACTCGGTGGACACACACAAGGATTCTCTGCTTTCTTAAAACTGGACTTTACGATTCTGTCCTCTAAGGAGTGGAACGTAATGATGCATAACCGACCACCCGGCTTTAATGCATCAATCATATCGTCCAAAGTATCTCTTAAAACCTCTAACTCGCGGTTGCATTCAATTCGAATCGCCTGGAAGGTACGCTTTGAAGGATGTCCTCCCGTCACGCGCATCTTGGCAGGAATGGCCGCTTTGATGATTTCATTTAATTCAAAAGTAGTTTCAATAGGCTTGTCTGCCCTTGCTCTCACAATGTGCTTTGCAATGTTCTTTGCGAATTGGTCTTCGCCATAATCCTTAATAATGCGGAACAGTTCCATTTCGCTGTAACCGTTTACGATATCTTTCGCAGTCAGGCTCTGACGCTGATCCATACGCATGTCCAGCGGGGCGTCATTTTTATAGCCGAAGCCTCGTTCCACCGTATCCAGCTGATAAGACGAAACTCCCAAATCAAGCATAATGCCGTCTACACCTTCCGGTGCGTGCTCTTTCAGAATTTCCTTCATGGCAGAATAATTACTGCGTACGATTGTCACTTTCTCTTCGTACGGTTTCAATCTTTCGGTTGCTGCCGCTATAGCTGCCGCATCCTGGTCAATGCCGATATGCCTTCCGCCATCGCCAAGTTTCTTAACAATTTCCAAAGAATGTCCGGCACCGCCCAAGGTTCCGTCTACGTATATTCCGTCCGGTTTGATATTTAATCCGTCAATCGTTTCCCAAAGAAGAACCGACTTGTGTTCAAATCCCATATGCTCCTCCAAACGACTGTCCTAAATCCAAATACCGGTTTCATCCAGTTCTTCTGCAAGTTCACTGATGTTGGTTGCGCTCATCACATCGTCATACTTCTCTTTTGCCCAGATTTCGATATGGTTACCCATACCAACTAACACAACTTCTTTCACAATGCTTGCATGTTCTCGTAAAAATGCCGGAACCAAAATACGTCCCTGGCTGTCGGTTTCCACTTCCGTGGCACCACCGATTAGGTATCTTGTGAACTCTCTTGCCTTGCGGTTTGTCATACGGACTTCGCCAAGCTTGTCCATTACTTTCGCCCACTCATCCCCGGCATACACAAACAGGCAGTCATCAATTCCTCTTGTTACAACAAATTCGTTTCCCAGTTTTTCACGGTACTTTGACGGAACGATCAGCCTGCCTTTGGTATCAATTGTATGATTGTATTCGCCCATGAAACCCATCAACATACACAATACCTCTTTTGGAATGCAAAAATGGGTGATTTTACTCCACAAACCACCACTTTGTTTCACTTTTTACCACTTTTATGGTCATTTTACTCCTTTTTAGGGATGTAATCAAGCATTTTTTCACTTTTTGTTCACTTTTTTATAATTTTTTTAGACTTTTACAAAATCTTGTGGTTTCGGAATTTAGGGACACAATTTTTATTTATAAAAGCAATAAAAAAGAGACCGTTCTTCCCCAAAAACGATCTCTTTTTTGTAATTTATATAATTTTTTTACACAAACGATTTTATATATTGTTTTTTATACTAAAATTCTTCCGTTTATACTTTCATTAACCGGTATAAAGCAATGTTTCAAAGTATTCCGCTTCTGATATACCGTTAATCATAACTCTGCCTTCTGCATCAAGTTCATAAGTGATATAACCACCTTCATCAGTTCCCTCCACTGTAAAGAACATCTCGTTCCATGTACTTACTCCGTCAACAATAATCTTGGTTCCCGGCTGAAGTGTTGTATTACCGCCTTCCATCCAAACAGGCAATTCTTTGATTACGGTAAGGGTATGACGTTCAACGTTATAGCTTGTATCCATAGTGTAAATATTTCCCTTAACTGCAAATTCGCCGTTATCCTTTAATTCATGTACCATACCTACCCAGTAAGTACCTAATACATTAACCGTTACTTCGGTTCCGAAAGTCTTTTCGTTGGGATCATATGATATAACACGTACATTTGTTGCTGTAGAACAGTATGTAGGTACAGAACCGCTTACTTCATAAACCTCCACGACATAATCAGCTGACATCGCATCGTATCCGAGTACAAGGAATACTTTTCCTGCAGAATGTTTTACAACAATAGCTTTATCCACACGTGTCCAGTCATTGTTTACGCTGGAAACAAACGAGAAATCTACTGCTTCCGGATTTAACTCAATGCTGTGAATATTATCATAAGCGGTCAAATGGTTCGTAACGAGATCTTTAAAAACGCCATAAGAATCTTTCGTTTGTACCTGAGTTGTAGCAGCGTTATTTGCCGTATTGTCTGTTGCCTGAGTATTTGTGACATTATTCTGCATGGTTGTATTTGATTCAGGTACCTGCGTTGTCTCATTTGATACAGGTGTACTCTGAGTTGTTGTATTCTGTCCTGTTATATCATTTGACTGGTTGCTTGATGCAGTATTCTGGGTTGTGCTTCCAAGCACTACCGGTGTCTGCATCGATGCATTCTGCATTGTAGCATCCTGTGTGGAAACCACTGCATTCCCGGTCTGCGTTGCTGTTCCGGGATTGTCAAAGCTTACATTCACACTGCCATCTTCCTGCATTGTAATGTTTTCCAAAGAAAATCCGTCCACTTCCACATTGATATTCGACAAGTCATCGGAAGCTGTGATTTTCATTGTTACGGGATTACATCCCACCAATGTCATACACGATAATAATAATGTTGTTACTAAAATTCTTTTCATAAAGAATCCCCTTTCACTCAAATCTTTTATACATTCCTTTTACACTTGCAAGCAGTTAGTTCGTATCAACTTACTACTTACATTTTGTATAATAGTATCTTTTTGCTACTTTGTCAATACTTTTTTAAAAATTTATTTTTTTAATTTAATTTTTGATTTTTACTATTCTTCCAAAAAAGAAACACGCCACATAAAAATCCCCTTTTACCGGACTTTTCATCCGATAAAAGGGGTTCTATACAACGTTTTGGTTAATCAGAGAATTCCAATACATTTTCAAAATAATCATAGTGAGAAACTCCGGCAATCTCAAAAAACTCCGTAGTTGTTTTTTTATAACTAATAATACCCTCCTCACCTGTTGATACCACACGGAAATATATCTCTTTACTGCCATCCGACGGACATCCGGTAATCACAATCTCTTCTCCCGGTTTGATAATACATTCTTCTCCGTCTATAATAACAGGAAGTTCCTTTATTACTTTCAAATTTCCACTTTCATGAGGCTCAAAAATATAACCTTCACTTAATTCCACAAAGTGTCCGTTCTCATCAAGGGCATAATCTTTATAACTCTGATAGGTTCCAATTTTATATAGCGTACGAACCGTTTCAATCCTTTCGATTCCCACTTCACCAACCATTTGTGTTCTGCCCATATACTCCGTCCGACCCCAATCATCACCGTTGTCACTGGTGATATCATATACGCGAACCTCATAACCTGTACTTATGTTATAGATATGAAATATCAGAAACATTTTTCCTGCGGGATGCTTTATAACATAACTGTCTTCAAGACGATTCATTTTTTCTCCTTGAAAACTATTTTCCAGCTCATCACGCAATACGAAATAGTAGTCCAACTCCGTAGATAACTCTATTGCTTCCCCTGCTTGTATGTCCGGCACAGTTTCTTTCAAATAATTCTTGAATTCCCGATACGTCATATAGCGCTCCACAGTATCAAACTCAGGCGGTTCGGTAACTCCCGATACATTTGAAAAAAATGTTCCGTCCGGCCCCACATCACCATAAATGTTTCCATTATCGCAGATAATCAGATTATAATATTGAAAAGACGCAACACCCGGAACATATCCTCTATAGTAGAGTCCTATGCTATCATCCTCCAGTACACAACCGGATATTTCTACCCGACCGTATTCTGTAGTAGTAACAAACCATTTCTCATAAAGTTCTTCACCCATCAGTTTTTTCAGTTCTGTAAGCTGCTCATCGGTATAGGTTTCTTTTAATATATTGGCATTGGTATAAGTCGGTTCTCCTGCTACAAATTCACCATGCGCAAAACAATTCACACTGAATGCTCCGATTTCACCACCAATTCCCGTAGCATATACCTGCAATCCGTCTTCGGTACGTTTAAAAGCGATATATTCATACGGTACCGCATACCCTCCATACTCCTCGTCATCCGCCCAATCATTATATATTTCATAGATTGCCAGATTCTCTGTTACAAAATAAGCCCTCTCATTTACAATATCCCCGCAATTTGCATACCAGAGAAAAGCCCCATCCACATCAAAGCCGGTTTCATCCTGATTACTAATAGTAATTTTACCGTAATGGTAGGTTGGCACATTGGTACGATTCCATTCTCCCGTAAAATCCATTGCATTTTCCTGGGGTGTGACGGCATTGTATAATACCTTCCCTACTTCCTCTTCAAAATATAAACTTTCCTGTGTCTCCGGTGCATCCATAGCTGCCAATGCCTCTTCTAATGTCATATCCGAAACATAATCTATCTCTTGACTCTCCTCTGACTGTGACGCATTCTCTTCCTCAGATGCATCGACGCTCTCTTCACTGACAAGCTTTTCCTCTGCAGCCGATGTTTCTTCGGTGGCATTGCCCTGCTGCCCATTGCAGGCAAGCACCCCAACCATCATAACAGCCATTAAAAATATTACTATACTTTTTCTCATTTCATCCTACTTTCTTATAGCACTTTAAACTAAGTATTATCTTACCTTTTATCCATACATCAGCCCATCTTCCACATAATCATAGTCCGGCACTTCCGTCGCACCTTCCACATTGCTGAAGAATATCCTGTCTTTGCCAATCTTTCCGTAAATATCACCATTATCAAATACATATATTTTATAAAAAAGTGTTGTTTCCCTGCCCATGGAATATGCATGATAATGCTTCCCTTGCGTGCCGTCTTCCAGCACAATATCATATATAAACAAACTGCCGTTCTCCGTAGTCTCCACAAAACAATCCCTATAGAGTTCCGGACCAATCAGGGTTTTAATTTCATCCTGTAAAGTTTCTGAATATGTATCATCTAAAATATTTACATCCGTATAAAAAGGTTCCCCCTGCACGTAATTGCCTTCCGCAAAGCAATGATTATCAATCATGCCGAACAAATCATCGCCCCGGGCGGTAGCATATACATTTAATCCGTCTTCCGTATATTCAAAAGCAACGTATTCGTACCAGTTTGTCTCACCGCTCACCTCATCCGGCTTGGCACATTCATTATACACTCTGAGAATCGCCAGATTCTCCGTTACCAAATATGCCCTGCCCTCGATAGACGCTTTGTAAGACTGAAAACGAAATCTCCCGCCTACATCAAAGCCACACTCATCCTGATCATTAATATAAACCGATCCACTACACAGACTCTTTACATCCGTACGTTGCCAGGTTCCCGTAAAATCCTTCGCGTTCTCTTGAGAAGATGCATAATAAAACAAAGCTGCACCCTCTTCCGGTTCAAACACAAGGAAATGGTCCGTTTTGGCATATTCCATACGTTCCAAAGCTTCTTCCAAAGTCATTGTCGGCACAGGCACACTTTCTTCCGTCTCCGAGGCTTCCGCATTTGCGGTTTGTTCATATGTATCTTGCGAGGCATCTCCGTCCGATTGTCCTGCTGCCAAATCCATTCTCACCGTACAGGCAAACATTCCCATCGCAATTGCTATGGTGGCATCTGCTTTCTGCGCACAGCCAAACATATTCAGAATAAGAGATGCTGCTACAATCAACGAAACAGCTTTTATCTTCTTTCGCATAGCGTTTTTCTCCTCTTTTACATCACAGGCATTTTATTCAAAACTCCTTATCAGAAAATCCAACTGTTTACAATCTCACAATCCAAAAACTTCGTGAAATCTTTCCATTCCAACGAATCTTCAATATAAGCCCCGTTTGCATCATGCCTTTCGGAAACAAGTTCCCTTCCGTCTGCCGAAACAAGAATAAAATCTAACGAAGAATAGTGATATTCCCCGTCGCCATCCGAAATATATGAGTACAACCAGAATACATAAAATGCATCATTCTCGGATTTGCCGATATAGGTCAGGCAGGTTTTGGTCTTATCCGGCGAAGGATTGGCTGCATCAAAGCTTTCCATACCGCCTTCCCCATACTGCATTGTCACATAACCCAAACCGGATTTTTCTTCATAAGTAATGCCATCCATTTGAACAGTGGCATTTCCCTTCGGATCAAAATACGACATTGCATCGCAATATGTACGATACTGTTCGATATCAGAACCCTCATAAATAAAGTTATATGCAATTTCCAATGCCTCTTTCTCTGTAATCAGGTTCTCGTAATCAATATCAACGCCTGCTGCCGCTCTGTCCTTTGCCAAATACTCCTGCGCCTCTTTCAAGCTGCAGTCACGTCTGCTTACGATAAAAGCAAGTTTCCAGCCATCATCCTCTTTTACGGCAAGATATTCGTACCGCTCGCCGGGCACACCCTCCGGTGCAATATCCGCGGGATAAGTTGCATACACAGAGAATCTGCATTCATCGTCATCTCCTTCAATATCCTCTATTACATAGCTCTCCCAAGGGCAGACCATGCCACCACCAAAAAGTTCTGCTCTTTGATAAAAGACACCATCCTTTTCGTAATACAACGGGAATCCGCCGCAGTACTCATACAGCAGATAATCTGCCTCCTCTTTTGTATAAATACTACGTATAAAATCTTCAAACTGCGCAAAACCGGCAAAATACTCATTTGAAACAACTACTCTTCCGTCCGTGCTTCCTTCCATAGAAAGTCTTCCGTACTCAAAAGCGTTGGTAATACAGAAATAATTACCGTCCACCAGACGATGCAATTCTTCTTCTGAAATCTCCGGAACAGAAGTTTCTTCCACAGTGCTTTCATCAACTTCCTCTGCGCTGTCACTTTCTGCCGTTTCACTGTTATCATCTGTGGTTTCGCTGTCAGACTCAGGTTGCATGGATAAGGTTTCACTACCTGCATCCGAGACGTTTTCCGCCGAAATCGGCTCCTGTCGATTGCAACCGGCAATCATAATCATAATTGCAACCAATAACCCAAGATATATTGTCTTTTTTATTCCCTTTCCACGCATTACCTTTTTCATTTTTATAACCTTTCCAACTATACAACTAATTCATCACATTCTTTTACTCATAATACCAGGCAGACGTTTTAACAATGTCAAGACTTCCCAGTATTCTGTCGTACTCAAACTTGGTTATTTCTTCTCCGTTGTACTCATATACCGTATCCGGTCCGTCCGGTTCCCCGGGATTGTCCCAATAATACTTTGCCAGCGTAAACTCTTCGATAATCGTTCCGTCAGAGTCCAACCTGCGCAAATGGTACCATTGCCGTCCGCCGTGGGTAGTATCGCTTTCCATAATCCAGTTCTGCTCGTCATATTCTGCATAACTGATTTCATTAGCCGTACCCTGCCCGGTTGCAATAATATACACTTTACCGTTTCTTGCATCCAGATAAGTCCCGCCGTAAGGACCGCGCACAACCATTTCATAATCCGAATCCGCATCCAAATTAGCCAATCTGCCGATTTCCGGATTCGCAGTATGATAAAGTTCTACAAGGAATCCTTGCCTTCCGGTAATTTCAGGAATACCGTTCTCATAGCTAACATACTGCGCCGGTATTTTACCTTCACGGAAATAATCAAGCAATTCACGACTCTCACATTCCGCCGTACGGAACAACTCTACTACCTCAACAGTATACAGTTTCTCCGCAGAATGCGTCTCGTCTGCTCCCAACAACACTTCACAGTCTCCAAGTTCCTCTTTAAACTTCGAAACCTCTTTTTGATACCGATCTTTTACGAAACCATCAGATGTAGACCTGTATTCATCCGCATCCGAAGGCAAACCGTCAATATCTTCAATAAAATACTTGTCTTCATAATACAATACGTCGGTCTGCACACCATTTTCATAAAATACCGCCTTGTAAGTACGGTAATAAATGCGCATTGTCTCATAATCCTGACGATCCTTGTACTCAAAATCAATGCTTAATATCTTCTCTACAGCTCCCGCCTCATTATATCGTAGATACTCTGCATCTTCTTTTCCGACAATACCAATCACATTATCCTTATAAAAGCATAATTCCAAGTCTTCCACGCTGTCTCTGATATCACGCAGACTTTCCCAACGATAGAGTTTCCCGCTCTCTTCGTGAAAAACGTGCAAATCGCCTTTCTTTTCACCGTATTCCACCAGCATAAGCAATTCTTCTTTGTCATCGCCGTCCAAATCCCTTGCAGCAAAGCGGACCGCATCCATCTCATACCAGGAAGCATCAATATAATAAATATTGTACTTTTGTTTATGCTCCTCATAAACGTCGGTAATCATAACCGGCTTTTCAAAAGACGAGATTACGGTACTCTCCTCATCCGCCTCCGGTATTTCACCGATGTAGAAATCTTTTACTTCTTCCCGTACTTCCACAAGCTCATAGGCTTCCGTCTCCCCGTTTATAAACTGCACAAAAAGATCATTTGACTCCACCTCTTCATCTACCTGATAATCGGTATAACATAATTTAGGCGTAGGTACCGGATACTGGGCCGAATAGCTGCATAAATGGTAAAAAGAAACCCGTTCCGCAAACTCTTCCGCCCTATTCAAATTAGAAAGTGTGCATAATGCAAGACCTTCATCGTCTCCCTGCTCTTCCCAAAATGCATTCATTATTTCATAATATTCTTTTTGAGAAGCAATTTCTTCCTTCTCAATTTGTTCTTCACCGCCTACGCTCCATAATCTGAACTCATATTCTGCGCTTTCTGCTTTAACACCATTTTCATAAACCGTAACACCACGACTGCACTTTACGCTTCCCCAATAGGAATCAAACCTTGGAATGTACTCGTAGTGACTTAATATCGGTTCCAGTTGTCCCTTTTCATCATATCTTGTAAACAAGGTACTATCAGCATAAGCCTTACTGAAGGTTCCGTTCTCATAAAATGTAACCTTACTGTTTCCTGCAAATACAAACGATTCTTCCCAGGCATACAGCGTTCCGTTTTTTTCCTTAAAAGTATACAACACGCCTGCAAGACCGTTATTTTGCCAATACTCAATCAATACAACCAGTTCTTCTTTTTCATCCAGGTCAAAATCCCTTGTAAAAATCTGAACGCCTTGTATTCCGCCGTTGTTCAGTGTTTTTTCCTGAAATGCCTCATACAGGTCTTCCAGATAAAATTCCTCCCCATAAAAATCAAAATCAAGATAACTTATGATGGTTGCATCATTCTGCAGGGTATTATCCACTGCTGCCGTTTCATTTGCAAGAAAAGAAGCAAACAGCGGATTATCCAATACTCCAGGCTCCATACTAAACAGTAGGCCTTCTTTTTCTTCCTGCTGACCTGCGGACGTTGCATCCTCTGTGGCATTCTCTGCATTTGAATCTGCTATTTCAGTCTCATTTTCCGCCTCGTCCGACTCATCATCAACTGAAATACCATCGTTTACATCAACCGCATCATTGCTGTTCTCTTCCGGTCTCCAGCTGGCAACACCCTCTGTATCCATCTCGCCAAAACCTATTACACTCACCGGTTCCTCCGGTTTCGTTTCACCGCAACCCACAGACAACAGCATACTTGCCACAAGGAACATAATGATGTATTTTTGCATTCTTTTCTTTCTCTTCATTATACTTACCCGATTCCTTTTTACACTTTTAATACCAGACAATTCTGTATGCAGGAAAATCCGTCTCACCGGCCACATTGGTATACCAATCATTTTCATTTCCCACTTCGCAATATAAATCGCCGTTTTCACATTTTAACATTCTGAAATTGCAGAATGCCACGGTCGGAAACCAGCCGTCATAAAAAACAGCTTTGGTTCCATCCTGCAATTCGCAGGTCCACGAATCCACCACACCGTAATTAACCACATCTTCAAAATTCATGTCATAGGCATCACCTAACAATGCCTTGATTTCATTCTGTTCCGTCTGTGTAAAATTCTCTTCCATATATCCTTCATTCGTATACTCCGGTCTGCCCAAAGTATAATTTCCTTCCATGGAACAGCCCGCCCCGAAAGGAAAACTTTTACCTTGCGCTTCCGCTTCATATACCTCTATGCCGTTTCTCGTTCTCTCCAACAACAGATAACAGCCGTTATATTCGTAGATTGCCATAGTATCCGTGATAAAATGTGCACGCCCGTCCTCCAAGCGTCCGCCGTGGGAAAAGTACCCCACGCTACCACCTACATCGAATCCCTCTTCATCCTGATTACTAATGTCTATAGTCGCAAACAAACCGCTATGCACATCGGTTCTGCTCCATTCACCCGTGAAATCTGCCGCATCTTTTACCGGTCCGTCAGGACGACTATTCCATAATGAATCCCCAAGCTTGGCATCAAACCGGCCGTCTCCTGATTGGATTATAGCAATTGCCTTTTCCTGCTCCGTTGCCTTGGCAAGTTCATATTCCGGCAAATCCGCCTCACCGTCCACATTGGTAAAGAATGTGGGACTCATCAAACAGACTTTACAATACAAATCCCCGTTCTCACATTTTAAAAGTTCAAACGTCCAATAATTCATCGCCGGATAATCACCCACATAATGAATTGCCTTGGTTCCGTCCTCTAATACTACTTTGGTGACATCCAGTTCTCCGTACCTTACCACATTATAAAAATAGTGCTCATAATAATCTTCCCCGAGAAGCGCGCGAATCTCTGCCAATTCTTCCTCTGTAAAATTGTCCTCCACCCGGGTTGCGTTAATATATTGCGGTTCTTTGCTTGTATACCCGCCTGCGATCGTAATGGTACAGTCATAATATTCTGACTCTTCCAGCAAACCGGTAGCGTATATATTCATTCCGTCCGCAGTTCTTTCAAACAGAATATACCCTGTCTTTCCTTCTTCCGGCGTAAATTCGCAAATTGCCAAATCATAACGTAGGAAATATGCCCTGTATTCCGGACGTGTATAGCTGTTATAATCCATAATATATCCGGAAACATCAAAGCCTTCTGCATCCTGATTCGAAATTTCCAGTTTAGCAGCCATTCCGCTGTTTACCTGCGTACGATTCCAGGTCCCTTCAAAATTCACATAGACCTCATTGCCTTCCTGCGCAGTCCGCATTTCATATAATTCAGCACCCCAGCGTTCATCGAAATAGTAACATTTGGTATATACAGGCAACCCGGTATATGAATCAAAAGAATAATCTTTCAAATCCGCGATGTTATTCATACGATTTACGATCCGCTCGTCCGTTGTTAAAGAGTCTTCTTCCCTTTCTCCGGAATCGCTGTTTACAATTTCATCGCCACCATTCAAATTTTCAAGTTCTTCATCAGCACATTCAGAGTTTGCATCCGCAATTCTCGAATCCTCATCTTCACCTTCAGAACTCTCCGCATATATCAGCACATCATCATTAAGCATCATCGCCAGATTGTCTTTTACTTCCGCAATCCCCGCAACAGGTTCCAGCGCAATTTCCCTTTGTTGCTGCACAAGTTGCAGACTATCTTCAGACGCGCCCTGCAATTCTGCACATCCTGCCAGCACCATCACAGACACACCGACGCTTGCAGATATGTACAAATTCTTTTTTATTCTAGAATATAACTGCCTCATTCCATTCTACCTCATTATCCGTATGCTCAACTTCCCACAGTAAAAATTCTTCCAAATTGACTTCTTCTCCATAGACGTTACCTTCAAAAACAACTATATCCTCTGCATCTTCCACGTGAATATCTCTCATATTATGGCAAGCGATTTCTTCCTCGCGTAATTTCCCGTCCTCAAAAAACAATCGCAGATACATCCATGTCCCGGCACCGCCACTTCCCCGATACATTCCGTCTTCGTAAACAGTCTGCATCCAGCGGATACCAAAATAGGATATATAAAACTCCCCGTCATCTTCCAGGAGAACGAAAACACTGCTGCCCAAATCTCCGCAACGCATCACCAGTTCCTTCTGACCGTCTCCCGTCATATCCACAAAAGCAAATTCGTACAGGTACTGTAATGTAGCACCTTCTTCTTCCAGGAAGAGTTCTGCAATTCCGTCAAAGGTAGTAGTTCCTATAACTTCCATTCCTCCATACCAAAAAGTCATCTCTTTGTTTGAACAGAAAACCGGATAGAAGCGTTGCATCTCCTTCTCTTCTTCTTCGCTTAAGTCTTCACTCACCATCATATAATTCCAGAAGGGATGCACATCTTCCATAATATGTGCGCCCACTTCCTCATTTCCCACATAATTATCTTCCCGGAATTTTACAAATTCCGTACCCTCATAGCGGTAATAACTCATGCTGTAAGATATTGCGCTGCCTCTGCCGAAAGATGATATCACTTTGTTTTCTTCATCAAATCTTGGATTAAAAATCCCATAAAATGACTCACATTCCACAAATTTGCTGCCTCTTGATAAATAGCAGCTATATAACTCGGCACTTTGATTGCCTGTATAACAGTCAAAAAAGACGATATCTTCTACACCGTCAAAATCAGCATCCTGCTCCCAAACACGCTCCTCTATAGCCGAAAGCTGTACAGGAGTTTCCCACAATTGTTCGATAGTCTGTATCAGGCGGTCCCCTTCATATATTTCGATAATGCGTTTTTCACTCCAACCTTCTAAACTGCCGCAGTAATCCGTAATATGATAGGTATATCGCTCACCCTGTTCCACCGTTTCGCACATTATGGCAAAGCCGTCTTCGCCGGCCGTTTCCAAAGCCTCCGCACGTTCCTGCAGATTCGTTTCGTGAAATTCCGTAACCAGCGTTTTTTCAAAATATGCTCCCGCAGGTTCTCCGCCGATTAATATCCTGCCGTTTCCATCTGTTTCATAAAAGAAATCCCCGCGTTCTCCGGTCTCCTCAACTTCAACAATAATATGTCCCTGCAAATTCGTTTCTACCATCCGAACAGAACTTCCCACCGGAAGAAGGGTTTCTTCCCCATTAAACCATATAGGAATCTCTTTTTCTTCTGCCGTAATATATCTGTTTACTTCCTTCCATTCTTCCGTCGAGACCAAAGTCTTTGTACTTTTATCCAAACGATAGGTACTAAAAGTCCTTGTCAGCCCAAAATCTTTCTCCACCTGTCCCATTCTTACCGTATCGGCAGAAATTATGTCACTAATGCTTCCGCCATATATTTCCTGGCACAGAACCATTTCATTCTCCGTCAACTGATACACCAGTACATAATCTTCCCTTAACTGCATATAATCCCAGGTTTCTAAAAGCATATAGTACTGTCCCTCTTGCGGTTCCATAACATATGCTCTGTAAACGGTGCCGTATACGTCCCCGAAAATCACACTTTGGTCCCCTTTGACCAAACGGTCTTCGGCAAGGCGGAACTTCATATCTTTTCCCAGCACAAATTCGGTATTTTCAGGCACCCTCGCCCAGCCATTTTGTTCCAAGGATTTCTCTACAGACAAATCTTCCTCTTCGGTTGATTCTTCTTCGTTTATTTCTTCACTTATTTCTTCGGTTGCTTCCTCCGCAGCCACTTCGCTGTTATCTTCTTCTGAAGAATCCAAATTCCAATCAGCTACACCTTCTCCATCAAGTTCTGCCAAAGGAATTACATTCATCGGTTCCGACTCCGCTTGTCCGCCGGCTGTACAGCCGACCAAGGTCAACATAGCCATACATACGCATATCATCTGCACTTTTCTTCTGCTCTTCATACAACTTTTCCTCGTATCTTTTGCTCTCTTTCAGTCCGTTTAATCATCCATCGTCACTTCATACCAATGCACTTCATTACCAATATTCGCAGCTTCCCATTCGGCAAATTCTTCCATGGATACCTCGTGCTCGTTTATATAGCCTTCAAACAGCACTTCGTATTCGTCATTTCCCACATACACGGTATCCGAGTCATAAATTGCAATGTAATCCTCGCGAAACTTTCCGTTTTCAAAATATAACTGACTATACACATAATTTCCGGCACCGCCACTACCCATATGCAAACCGTTCTCATATACGAACTGCATCTGGCGCCAGGAATTGTAAGACATATAATATTCGCCGTTCTCCTCACAAACCACAAATACACTGCCACCGATATCGTCAAACCGCATAATTAAGTCCTTCTTGCCGTCCGCCGTCACATCCGCGATAGTGTAATCATACATATCCATAAAGCCCGGAATTTCATCCCCATAAAAGCCGGGAATCTGATGCAACGAGAACATACCTTCTTCCTTATTATCCTGTGTCCACAAGTGAATCTTGGTTTTATCATCAAAAATAGGTGCAAACCGCTGTAACTCCACCCTGTCCGCTTCAGATAAGCCTTCTACAGAAGATAAATATTCAAACGTAATACAGTCTTCTCTCGAATGGCTCTCTTTTAATATCCATTCCTGCGTATCCGGATCCTTATAGTAATGATTCGTCTTAACGATTACAAACTCTTTTCCGTCATATTGATAAACCTGCTCAATGTGATAGGTCTCGCCGGGATTGTAATCGCAGACTGCCTGATTCGCTTCATCAATCCATGGTGATTTAATACTTAAAAAAGATTCACATTCCGTGAAAGTACCGTCTGCATTGCCAATATAACAGTTACTGTGGAAATTACCGCCCACATCCTCTAAACCGTTACGTACAATCAAATCCATTCTTCCGTCAAAGTTCACATCCGCTTCATGAATATGCTCCTCTGCATGAACCCACATGGAATATTCAAATTCCTGATGAATTGTCTGTATCAGGGTATCGCCGTCATAAATTGAAATCAGCCAGCCCGACTCTTCTTCCGACTCTACATCATATAAAGCTTCAATTTGATAATCGTACTTTTCACCCTGTATTGTATATTCACGGTATACAATTTCGCTGCCCTCTTCAAGTTGTGAAGTCGCACTGTCTATTTCAAGCATATCTCTGGTATATTCATTAACATACACGCCATATTTAAAATAAAGCCCTGCCGACTTTCCGCCAATATAATATCTTCCCTTTTCATCCGTTTCGTAAGCTAAAATCGCTTTTTCACTGGTATCCTCCAATAAAATCCAGTAAGTACCGTTTAAATCGGTCTGCACAAAGCGAATTTTCGTTCCTACAGGCAACGTAGTTTCTCTTCCGTTAATGATAACCGGAAGTTCTTCCCCTTTTATGGTCCTAAAACCATCTTCTTCCAAATACAGCCATTCACCCTCTGCCAACACCAAAGATTCTGTCTCTGAATCAATACAATATATTCCTTCCGCACTATCGCACTTTCTTGTACGTCCGAGTCCGTAAAATTCTCCCATAATCTGAATCTGTGAAGAACTCTGTACAGACCCGATATAGGCGCCTTCCATTCTCTGGCACAATACAATGTCATCTCCGCAAACCTCGAACAACAGAAGACAATGCAAATAGCTTGGTGCCCAGGTCTCAAACAATACATACCATTTCTCATCAGAAGGATAAAAAAGATAGATTTTAGAATCCAACTCGCCGAAACGTTCCGAGAAATTAAATTCTGCACGATCCGTTACAATCTTCTCATCCGTCACCTGCACAAATCTGCCATCTTTTAGCGGGAACTTCTCGCCTACCACTAACTCACTGAAATCCTTATAAAATTGAGACTCTGCATACCAGGAAGCTCCTATCTCTCCCACTTCTGTTAATTTAACTGTTTCTTCTGCCTTTTCTCCTTCAGTAGTCGCAGTACATCCCACTACCAGCATACACATCATTATCATCCAGATAAATACTATTTTCTTCATAAAATAAATTCCCCTAAATTGCACAATTATAAATTATATGCCTGTATCCTATGCATCCCTTATATACGCTTTTCATAAAACTCTTTTTACTTAGGCCTCATAATGTTCCGTCTGTGTCAAAGTATCCAGCACATTTCCGTCCCGGTCTTTGATTTCAATGGTCCAGACGCCATTCTGCACCTGCGCATACAGGTAACAAACTGTCGATGAAAAATAATCAAACACGCAATATTGCCCTTTACTGATTTTATAAAGTAATCCTTGATTTCTTACAGCATCTTCATCAGCCGAAGTAATATCTGCAATATTACCGATATCTCTGCATTCTCCTACTCCGTCCATACTTGTATAAATGCTAATACTATATTCCCGACCGCTTGTGCCTTCATAAGTCCCGACCAATGCATAATCAGTTTCGGTATATACCACTACATCCGCATCCAACGAACACACCAACAAATGTTTATCACTTGCATCATCCCAGGCATAAATATTACGTTGCGCAAGTACAAAGGTATTCCCATCGTAACGATAAAAAGTATCATCATAGGTCCCACCGCTTCGGTTCCATCCGCAAATCAGTTTCTGTTCCTTATCCACCTTGGGATTTGGAATCTCTTGAAACTCCGGACAAAATTCATACAAGCCACCATATCCGTTTGCAAGATAACAGCGGTAAGCCAAATCACCGTGCGTACCGTAATGCCCCTGCCAAACTAAGATATCCTTCGTACCGTCGAAATTAACATCTTCTTCCCAGATCAATTTATATAAGTCAGGAATGCAACCTACATTTTCATCGTGGTCATAGTAAATGGTTTGGAATAATTCATCGCCGTTATAAACTTCCACTTCCCAACGTATAATTCTCTCTGTCTCCGTATTGCGATACATAGTTGCTTTGTAGGTATGTAAATCGGTTTCAATTATCTCCGTTTCGGCAAGTTCTTCCACCGCCGTCAACTGACCGTTGGCAATTTTATAATACTTACGCTGGTAGATGAAATCGATTGCGCTGCTTGCGTACTCCCTCTCCGTCATTCGGTCTGTTATATTTACAATCTCACTGCATTTAATATGATCCGCTCTCCAACGCCACGCCTCATCATCGTCAAGCTTAGCCTGCATCGGTTCACCGCACTGCACGACATGCCCGTCTTTCATTTGAAAAAGCCATAGCTGTTCGTCCGTATCCAATCCTTCATCGGTTTCCAGAAGTAAAAAATATCCCTCAGCAGTCTGTAATAAAAATGCTTTTGTCGGTTCTATGTAATGTCCGTTTAATTCAATTTCGTTTTCCTTTGCCCTGATTATAATCTTCTGATACTGGGGCGGATTTGTAATAGCCAAGCCATTGATCCATTCACTTCCTGCAGGCTCAAAATCAATCACAAACGCATTGCTTTGACTGATATGATACAGGCGCTCTGTGGTAACTTCCGCCCGTTCCCCATTCCATTCAATGGGTTCTTCTTCAAAGCTCTCGATTAAATCTTTGGCAACACTCTCGGCTTCAGCCGCTTCTTTCTCTTTCTCAACAAGTTCCGTATAGAAGCTTTCGCCCATATCTCCAAGCCTGTTTTCCGCATCGACACAGAATTCATATCCTTTTCTCCCCTGAATATTCGCATCTGCAGTGTCCGCACTTTCGCAAGCTGTCAATCCTGCACACATTATCATCATTGTTACGAATAGAATTTTTTTCATGCCGGCTACTCCCTTTTACACAACTTCTATTTCCGTTTTCACTTTTCAGTAATTTTTTATTTTGATTTTTACTTTATACAGTTTTTATTTTTCACAAAAAACAGCACAGATAGTTTATTTTTGCTACTTTCATTTACAGATTAGTATTATTTTACTACTTTGTCAATACTTTTTTCAAAATTTATTAAAAATTTTTCTATATTTTTTCGTAACATTTTATTTGAATTTTTCGCCAACAATATAACCGCAAAAATCCCGAAAATCAAGCACTTTTTGACAAAAAAACGACATTTGATTAAATAAGTCGGAAATATTAAAAAAGTATGACAAATTCGGGTGAAAATGTCATACTTTCGTAATAGATTCTGTAACAATTGTAATAAAGTTGTAAAAAGTTTGTAAGATTTCAGTAATACAATTTTAGCTTAAAATCACATTTTTTAATAAAGATAATACCTTCGGAATCCGGAATTATACATTAAATCTGAATAAAATTACGTCTCCGTCTTTAACTACATATTCCTTACCTTCCAAACCGACAAGACCTTTGTCCTTTGCTGCGGCAATGGAACCCTGCTCCATTAAATTCTCATAAGATACAACTTCTGCCTTAATGAAACCACGTTCAAAGTCAGTATGGATTTTACCGGCTGCCTGGGGTGCCTTGGTTCCTACCTTAATGGTCCAGGCACGGCATTCATCTTCACCTGCAGTCAGGAAACTAATCAACCCTAAAATACGGTAACTTGCAGCAATCAACTTCTCAAGGCCGGATTCGGAAAGTCCTAAATCTTCTAAGAACATTGCCTTTTCTTCATCATCCAATTCCGCAATTTCCTGCTCAATCTGCGCACAGATTACGAATACTTCACTTCCGTCTTCTGCAGCAAACGCGCGGACTGCCTGTACGTGGGCATTGTCTGCGCCGTCATTGCCCAAATCATCTTCTGCCACATTAGCTGCATAGATAACCGGCTTTGCAGTTAATAAGTTATATGATTTTAACCAGTCTGCTTCGTCATCATCTTCGGTTTCAAAAGACTTCGCAAGTTTTCCTTCTTCCAGGAATGCTTTGATTCTTTCAAGCAAAGCAAGCTCTTTGGCAAGGGTTTTATCATTTCTTGCACCCTTGCTTGTCTTTGCAATTCTACGTTCAAGAATTTCAATATCAGAAAAGATTAATTCCAAATTGATGGTTTCAATATCTCTGACAGGGGATACGCTACCGTCTACATGAACTACATTGCTGTCTTCAAAACAACGAACCACGTGAACAATAGCATCCACTTCACGGATATTACTTAAGAACTGATTACCAAGACCTTCGCCCTTGGATGCGCCTTTTACAAGGCCCGCAATATCAACAAATTCAATTACCGCCGGTGTTACCTTCTTGGTATTGTATAATTCGCCCAATTTTTTGATTCTTTCATCGGGTACGGATACGATACCCACGTTAGGGTCGATGGTACAGAACGGATAGTTTGCCGACTCTGCGCCTGCCTTGGTCAATGAATTGAATAATGTACTTTTACCTACGTTGGGAAGTCCGACTATGCCAAGCTTCATATTTATTTCCTCCTAAAAGTTGCCCTCTATATTGTTTAAGCAACCATTCATCTTAATTATAATTGCATCTTTTTTGCGCCGGATATCATTATAGCGTCAAAATAATCTTTTTTCAAGTTATCTTGACGCTATTTTATAAAACATATCTTTTACATTATTTAAGCTATTTTACTCTTCCGTTGCTTTGTCCTTCTTCTTAAAGATAAACAACTTACTGAATACATAATTCAAAATAGTAACCAACACTGCCGAAATACATACTTTTACCACCCAGTAATTGATGGAATCCATATCTGCACCAGCAAGATTGATATTTACCCAACCGCATACCTTGATAATCAAATTATTCAAAGGCACGATATTTACAAAAAACCACATAATCAGAATGTCCAGAATCCAGGTAGAAAGTCTTGAACTTGCAAAACCCAAGAATTCCTTCATAATCTGCTTATTCTTACTGTTAAATACCCATTTACGGTTTAAGGGGTAAGCGAAAACAACACCTGCCACCCAACCGATGGTATTGATAATAAAATTCTGAAGGTCCTGCGTAGGGTCCAAAAATAACTTCGCCACAAAGCAGGCTCCCCAGGAAACAATGGTGGTTAAAACACCTACAATCAAATATATAATAATTTCACGATACTTCTTTAAAATGCTCATTCTGATATCCTCTTTCTGACAATAATCCGGGATTTATGTTACAATCCGTCTTGTATTATAACACAAGTCCCGTCATAATTGCCATACTTATCCTATCTTTTTACGGATAGTGTGGAATAAGCATTTTATTACAAAAGCTTTTATGCTTTGCTTTTTGAAAGCTTTTCATATAATTTCTCCAAACGCTCACCGGACACTTCTTTTTGGACAAAGATTTCTTTGGCAAGCGCAATCAAAATATCTTCATTCTCAGTCAGCACCTCTTTGGCTGATTTATAACAATTCTTCAAAATCGCCTGAATTGCCTCTTCCGCCTGTCGGCGCATGCCTTCAGAACAGGTATTGTAATAGGTATTACACAAATATCCACCCCCCATCTCTCCAAGGCTCATAAAACCGATTTCATTGCTAAAACCAAGCTGTTCCACCATACATCTTGCATACTTCGTGGCATCAATAAGATCTTGCGAAGCGCCAATACTGATGTCATCATACACAATTTCTTCTGCAATTCGGCCGCCCATACAAATTTTGATTTGATTCTCATAATCCTTCTTTGTAATTAACTTCCGACCATCCTTGCTATGCTCCACATAACCTGCCGCGTCGCCTCTTCCGAGAATGGTAATACGCTCCAAATTAAAGTTACCACATAATAACTTACTCATCAGCGCATGTCCCACCTCATGAATTGCAATGCTGGAGGCATCCAGTTCGTTACGCTCAAGGTTGAATTCCTTGCTCTTTTCCTCACGCGGTTCACTTCTTCTTCCGATTGCTTTGATATCCAGCGTTTCTTTTATATCAGAAATAAAGCCTTCAAGATTTCGTATTTCCACGGTCATATCAGACTCATATTTCGCATCGGTTAAATACTTCCCTTCCTTAATCTGTCTGTGCATGTACGGAAGGGCATTTCCCTTATAATCCTCAGCGTGCAAGCCTTTTTCGGTTCTGTGATAAAGAATAACCGCCTGATTTAAAACAGCCGCAACCTTAGCGGGCACCATTCCGCCAAGCAACATCCAGATACGTTCAGACTGTTCTTTACTAAACTTCTTACCCTTTGTGATGCAGGGATTATATTCTTTTTCTGTCATAAAATCCGGGTGAAGTCTTAAGCCGTACTTTTTTAACTCCATCTCAATCAGCGCAAAAGATGTTTTACGATCCGGCTTATTGATTTCAAAAGTCATATCAAAGCGCCCTTCTCTTTTAAAAGCAGGATTCAATTTTTCAGGACTATTGGTTGCTGCAAGCACAAAAATATTACCGTTTTCACCAAAACCATCCATTTCCACCATTAACTGTGTCATTACGGCTTCTTTCACACTGTCATTACAGTTCAAACTTCCGATGGTATCCACCTCGTCTAAGAAAATGATTACCGCATCATACTTAGATGCTTCCGAAAACAACACTTTAACGGCATCCACCGGTTGGTTATTGGCAAGAATTTGCGCTCCCGATAAAGGGATAAAAGCTACATCCATCAGATTTCCCGCATCCGTATTCTCCGATTTAGTACATTTCTCTTTTATACGCTTATTCAATTGCCCGGCCATGCATCTGGCCAAATAAGATTTACCGGTACCGGGACTTCCCACCAATAAAGCACCTTTGGGAAGGCGAATCCGGCGCTCAAGGCTGATTTTCGGCTCAATCATTAAATCAATGACTTCATTAATCTCCTTCTTCAGCTCTTCGCAACCTGCATAACTTTCATCCAGATTTTCTTTTACATCGCTGATGACCTCAAAAGGCATTTTCCCAATATTTAACTTTAATTCGGCAGAATACTGTCGGTTGATGTTCTCTTTTACACGTGCAATCGCCTTTTGAATTGCGGAAGATACATCATAACCGATATTGAGATATTTATCACAATAATTCAGTAACATATTTACACCGGAGCGGTTTCCAAAAAGATGGGAGCGTGTTCTTGATGTTCCCCACCCTAAAAGCTCACGCACTTTATGTTCATCCGTCGGCTCCAATTTTCTGTTTCTAAACAGTTTGCAGAACAATTCATATAATTCATCCAAAGACGGAGTCGGAATAGTAATCTGATAAGCAAATCTTCTACTCAAACCTTCATTCACGCGGAAAGAATGTCTTAATCGTTCTTCATATCCTCCAAGCCAAATGGCAGTATTGCGGTGAACCACAACTTCACGCAACGCTTTATTGTTTTGGTCTGCCAATCCTGCCGCTATACGTCTTTCTTCCGAAACATCGGAAACATCGATACGATAGCCGTCTTTTGAAGATGCAATTGCAAGAATCATTTCAATTACTTCTGATGCATAATCATCATCATTTTCAAACAAAGAATAAGCTTCATCAATAAAAAGAACTGCCGGATGGCCCGCGCCCTCTTTCTGCTGCAGCTTATTGATAATGGCCGCAACTCTCAATTTAGTCTGCCCAAGATAAGCACCTTTTAACATGCTTCCCAGCGTTTCGCCAAAACTTGCCCCTAAACAGTTTTCCGCCAATCGTCTTGCCACAGTCGTCTTTCCGGTTCCTGCCTCACCCATCAATGCAAGCCAGGGAATCGATAATAACTCACTGCACTTTACCGCATATTGATCACGAATCAGTTTCTTAACAGCAATTCCTTTTCGTTGTGAAATTGCAGCCACCGGAAACCAATCCGCAAAAGCAGGTGTAAATTCTTCCACCAATTGTTCCGAAACAATATATTCCTCCGAACCTTCCGTAATTTTATTTCGAAAGCTTTCTTCCAAAAATTTTCTGCTAAAACGAATCTTATTTTCGTTCATTTCCCGAATGATATAATTTCTCATATCATATTCACGAATCTTCTTCAACTTATGAATATTTTCACGCAATTTCATAAGTGTTTTACAAGATTCTATTACTTTCCGATCTTCTTCCGGCAAAAGATTTAGGTCTGTATAATCCGTCGTCAGTTCATAACGTGACGGCCATACATTTGAATTGATTTTTTTGGATTTACAGCACTCTGCAAAAATCAAAACGTTTCCCTTTGTTTTAAAAATATATTGCTTATTATCAAAAATTACATAAAGCTTATTCAACTCAAATCTACCGTTTTTCATAGACATATTTAAACGATATTCCATTGTTTCCTTCGCTTCTTTTTGTCTGATCCATATCTCAAAACGATAGTTCTTTTCCCAATCTTCCGGACAACAAACCATATATTCCCACTTGGAACCTGTACTTTCAGTTTCATCCAATGTATTGCTGGTTAACATTTTATAAGTTTTCAAAATAAAACTGCTGTTTTCCAAAGCCTCTTGCACAGCGGTTTGCAAATCTGCTTCAGCACCTATAGCTTTCTTATGGGCAATAATCTTTCTTGCCTTACAATCTTCTGTTTTCCACGCTTTTTCAATATCACATCCGAAGCCTCGCATTATAATGCTGACATCGACACAGCCAAAAGTGCATTCATGCGAAGCCGTATATACCGCATACCAGGGAACTAAATGAAACGGTTCCGTTACTCTCTTCCATACTGCCTCGGTATTCTCACTGTCACACTCAAATCCCGGTTCTGCGGATAAAACATCATTCACATAAAAGAATGTTCCCTGATAATTTAATGCATCTTCATATGTGATTGTAACGATACCACCCAAGCCGTACTCTTCCCATTCCGGCTCGCCGCAATTACTTAAATCCTCTTTTTCTTCGATATAGTACTCCTCCGTATGTTGAAAGCTACCCTTCAATAGCCAAAGCACTTTTTTATCGCGGTATAATTTTTCTTTGGTAAAACTATGTACCATAGTTGCATCACCATCTACCGCTTCTCCCTGTAAAAGATAAAAGAAAGGTGAGCAGGTATCGGCACATACTTCGTTTGCATTATATTCTTCCGGCACATTTGCCGAATCTCTGTAGGGTGAAAACACAGTGACATTTTTAAAGAAATATTCTTTCCCCTTCTTTGTGCGAATTACCATAGCGCTTGCAGTAAGATTTTCATTTGAAGGAAGTACATCCTGCAATTCCCAACGTTCCGCTCCCACACACAACTCAAGCGATTCAACACTTCCGGTAAAACGTCTGACCAAACCGTCCGCTAAAGCACGTAAATCCATTCTTTTATCATTACGTTTGTTCTTGATTTCAATCTTGTCATTTACGAATACGCTATAAGAATCATATTCCTGATTCGGACGATGATCTTCATTGTCCGATTCATAATCATCGCAAATCCCTTTTTCCAACGTTTCAACAATTATCTTCGAATTCATTTCATCATTTTCACGCAAATTGACCACATAATTATAATCAGCACAGTACACAATTTCATTTTCATCGCTTTTTCTCGAATACTTCAATTCAATTTTCATACTTTTACCTCCATTTTTTATGTTGTTCTATTAATATAGCACGTCGATTTCAATATACATTGGTCGAAAAGTTAAATACGCCCTGCCCAACAAAAAAAGACCGGATTGAAACAATCCGATCTTTTTATTCATCTGTATTTTTATAAATTGTACTATATTAGAACTTCTCCATCAGTTTCTTGGCATTCTCATAAGCATCCCCGCCGTAAACGCTGGAACCTGCCACAAGAATATTTGCGCCGGCATCCATAGCCTCATCAATGGTTCCTTCACCGATGCCACCATCTACCTCAATATCATAATCTAAGCCCAGTTCTTCTCTCTTTTCCGCCAAAGCTGCAATTTTAGCAGTGCAGTCGTGAATGTACTTCTGACCTCCAAAGCCGGGATGAACCGTCATTACCAAGGCCATATCAATCAAATGAAGATAAGGATATACTTTTTCCACATCTGTTTCGGGATTTAATGCAAGACCTACTTTAGCACCCAAATCTTTGATTTGCTTTAAAACTGCCTCCGGATCTTTTAATGTTTCAATATGAACGGTGATTAAATCTGCACCCGAGTTCTTGAAATACTCCACATAACGCTCCGGCTCCACAATCATCAAATGCACATCATATACGATATCCGATGCCTTACGAATGGATTTTAATACCGGCATACCAAATGAAATAGACGGAACAAACAAACCATCCATTACATCAAAATGTAAATATTTTGCCCCTGCTTCCTCCACGCGCTTGATTTCTTCACCAAGCTTTGTAAAATCTGCCGATAAAATTGAAGGTGCTAAAATTCGTTCTCTCATTATTATTCTCCGTTCTTGACCGTGTTATTACCAACACACTTTTTCTTATGATATCTTAAAATACAATCAACCCAGCCGGACATTCGGTTAAATCAATATTTCTTCTGAGATTTCAGCTCTTCATATAAAAGCTTGTAATTCTCATAACGCAACCGGCTAATTTTCCCTTCAGCCAAAGCGTCTTTAATGCCGCATACCGGCTCACTGATATGGGAACACCCCTGAAACTTACAATTCACTTCATAATCATCAAATTCAGGATAATATTTGCCAAGGTCAGACTTGTCCTCTAAGAAAACCATCAACGAACTAAATCCGGGCGTATCCATCAAATAGGTTTCATCACCAATCTGCTCTGCCGCAAATAATTCCGTATGTCTTGTGGTATGCTTACCGCGACCGATTTTCTCACTGATTTCTCCGGTTTGCATCATTTCACAACCGCAAAGCTTATTTATCAAAGAAGATTTGCCCACACCGCTGGGACCTGCTACTGCTGTGGTTTTGCCTGCAATGGCATTGCGTACTTCTTCCAAACCGATTTCTTCTCTGGCACTGACAAACAACACCTGATTACCACAAGCTTCATATGCTTGTTTAATTTCTTCGATTTCCTTTTCGTCTGCAATATCACTCTTATTAAAACAAATCGTACAACTTAACCCCTGACTCTGCATCATAATCAGGAAACGGTCCAATAAATTAAAATTCGGTGCCGGTTTCGTAATTGCAAACACAATCAATGCCTGGTCAATATTGGCAACCGAAGGCCTGATAAGCTCACTTTTACGCGGCAAAAGTGCCGTGATATTGCCAAGCATTTTGTCAACATCCAAGCACTTTAATTCCACATCATCACCGACCAAAGGCTTTCTTCCGTCCTTACGGAAAATCCCTTTGGCTTTACATTCATACACTCCGTCATGAGGTACATGCACATAATAAAAACCGGCGATTCCTTTTATAATTCTGCCTTTTTTAATTTCTTCCATTTTTGCTACCATTATTCGAATGTTACCTCTTGTGTATAGGTATCCTGTGCAGGCACATTCTGGATTGTCATATTACCTGCCGCATCATAAACCTCTTCCTGCACAAAAACAGTATAGGTAATGGAAAGTGTTCCCTTCGGCACTGCATAAATATTGCTTAAATTAATCATAACCGGGAAAGATGATACAGTAGTATTCCAAAGTTCACTTCCGTCCGGTGCCGTAAGAATAACGGTCGCCGTACCACCGGTATATCTTGGCGGTGCTGCAACTGCAATATTGCAACTGTAATATCTGGGTTCCGGTCCTAAACTCAACTTAAGGCTTACTTCCGTACCTTCATCAATATTAGCACCTTCCGTATAGCTCTGATAACATACCTTTCCTGCTTCAATGGTATCGCTATATTCCTCGCTTACGGAAGAACACACTAATCCCATATCACTTAAGACTTTCTTCGCCTGTTCTTCAGTCATACCGATCAGTCCCGGCATAGACACATCTGTGCGGAGTTTACCGCTACTGATCACGATGGTAACCGTACCTTCGCGACTCATCAAACTACCGGCTGCAGGGGTCTGAGAAATAATGTTTCCTTTTACAATATTATCATTATTTTCTTCAAGCTTCTCTACCACAAAACCTTCTTTTTCAAGAATGGCGGTAGCCTCTGCTTCCGATCTGTTTAATACATTGGGAACTTCCACACCTTCACCGTTCATACATACGGTTAAAAGTACTTTTGACCCCTCTTCCACCTCTGTATTGGCGGTAGGTGTTACGGAAATAACCGTATTTTCGGCAGTCCCTTCCGAAGGTGCATACTCAATATCATATTTTAACTCAACCATATCCAAAGCCGTTTTGGCCTCTTCCAAGGTATCACCGATAATGTTCGGTACATTCACCATATCCTTCTTCTGGGAAGAATTACCGTCACCAAAAATACCTGCTGCCAATCCGGCAAAGTATAAAATTACACATCCGATAATGACCGCACCCAAAATAATAAGAATGGTTTTTACTTTCTCAAGTACGGAATCATCTTCCTCGTCATCATCTTCATATTCATCTACCTGGGGCTTTTTAGGCTTATTAGCCGGTTTCTTTCTTGCCGCAAGTTCCTCTTCCTTACGTGTGCGCACGGGACGTTCTCCCGTAATTGCAGGCTTATTGGCTGTACCTGCAGGTCTTGCCGCATTCTTTGCAGCCGCAACCTTACGCTCTCCCATTTTATCTGTATTCTGCAATGCAATACCGCCTGCGGAAGCCGCAGTTACCACATCGGTCTTAACAGCCGCATTACGTTTAATCTGCTCTCTTTCCTTATCAGACATTGCCTTAGTTACCGCACTCTTCTCAGCAGTAGCCAGTTTTACAAAGTCTTCGTCAGGGCTTATTAAGGATTTCTTCAAGTCTTCGATCAGTTCCGGCATCTTCTGATAGCGACGGTCCGGACTCTTCTGGGTACATTTCAAAACAATCTGTTCCACACTGATGGGAATTTCAGGAACATAATTGCGGGGTGAAGGCATTTCTTCCTGAATATGTTTAATTGCAATCGCTACAGTTGTATCCCCGTTAAAAGGAACGCGACCCGTAAGCATTTCAAACATAGTAATACCCAAAGAATAGATATCACTCTTTTCATCACTGAAACCGCCTCGTGCCTGTTCCGGTGAAGTATAATGAACACTACCCATAACATTAGAAGTAATGGTATTGCTGGTAGCAGCCTTGGCAATACCGAAGTCTGTTACTTTTACCTTGCCTTCTTTGCTGATAATAATATTCTGGGGTTTAATATCACGATGGATAATATTGTTATTGTGTGCCGCATCAATACCCATAGAAATCTGAATTGCAATGCTGACAGCTTCTTTTACGGAAAGGCGCGCTTTCTTCTCGATATAACGCTTCAGCGTAATACCTTCCACAAGCTCCATAACAATATAGTTAATACCGTTTTCTTCCCCTACGTCGTAAACATTTACAATATTAGGGTGCATTAAGCCTGCAGCAGCCTGGGCTTCGGTACGGAATTTGGATACAAACTCCGAACTTTCGCTAAACTCCTGTTTCAATACTTTTACTGCAACAAAACGGTTTAACTTATGGCACTTTGCCTTGTATACATCTGACATTCCGCCGGTTCCTATGGATTCCAGGATTTCGTAGCGGTCGCCTATCATCATACCCATTTTAATCATAATTTACCTCACAACTATATCTGTTCCATCAACACTACGGCAATATTGTCTTTACCGCCGTTTTGGTTGGCTGTCTTTATCAGTTCCTCTGCCTTGTGCTCAAGGCCTTTTTCCCTTTTTAAAATTTCTAAAATTTCTTCATCTTCTATCATATTGGTTAAACCGTCAGAACACATCAGTACAATGTCCCCTTTCTGAAGTTCAACCTCAAAGAAATCTACATTGACCGTATCCATGGCACCAACCGCCCTGGTGATAATGTTTTTATCCGGATGATTTCGTGCAGAAACCCTGTCGAGATTTCCCATACGCACCATTTCTTCCACATAAGAATGGTCTCTTGTAATCTGCTTTATTTCATCATTCACAACATACAATCTGCTGTCGCCTACATTGGCAACATAAAGAATACCGTCTTTGTAGGTTGATGCAACCACCGTTGTTCCCATTCCTACCATATTCTCATCTTCCGTAGCCTTACGGCGCACCCGCTGATTTGCGCGGTTGATTGCGTGTTGTAAAATCTCTACCGGTTCTTTATTCTTGGCCTTTCCCACTTCCTCAATAATGGTTTCCACCGTATATTTGGAAGCAAAATCTCCGGCCTTATGGCCTCCCATTCCGTCGGCCACCACAAAAAGATTCGGCAAACATCCCAAAGGCAATTCAGATGTAAAAACAAAGTCCTGATTCAGTTGTCTTTTCCTTCCTATATCCGTTACGGAAAACGACCTTATCACCTTAAGTATCCTCCTACTGTTCTTTTCGAACATGACGTCTTCTAAGCTGTCCACAGGCACCATCAATATCTCTGCCCATTTCCCTTCTTATTGTACATTGAATTTTACTTTTTTCAAGTTTATTTTTAAACCCTTCCACTTTTTGCCGGTTGGAAGAGACATAATCTCTTTCTTTTATGGGGTTTACGGGAATTAAATTCACATGACAGTTCCTGCCTTGTAAAAGCGAAATCAGTTCCTGCGCTTCCCCATCATTATCGTTCACGCCACCTACCAGTGCATACTCGAAACTGATACGGCGACCTGTCTTTTCGAAATAATAATCACAGGCCTCCAAAACTTCTTTTAAGGAATATTTCTTGGCAATAGGCATTAATTCCTTGCGTTTCTCATCATTGGGTGCATGCAAGGACAATGCCAGCGTCACCTGCAAACCTTCCTCTGCAAACTTGCGGATTCCAGGCACAATACCGCAGGTAGAAACCGTTATGTTACGCTGACTGATATTTAAACCGTCCTCATTGGTTAAAAGTTCGATGAATCGTACCAAATTATCATAATTATCCATTGGTTCGCCCGTGCCCATTACCACCACGTTGGATACACGTTCACCCGTCATACGGGTAATCGCATAAATCTGCTCCAGCATCTCCGAAGGTAAAAGATTTCTCTCCCATCCATCCAAAGTGGACGCGCAGAAACGACAACCCATTTTACAGCCAACCTGGGAAGATATACACACGGAATTGCCGTGATGATACTTCATCCAGACGCTCTCAACAAGATTCCCATCCGGAAGCTCAAACAAAAACTTCTTCGTTCCGTCAATTTGGGACTCCTGCACCTGTACCGCCTTCAGCGTTACATAATCAAAACGTTCTTTACAGGCATTCCGCATAGTTTGAGAGAGATTTGTCATCTCATCAAAACTTTCCGCAAGCCTTTTATGCATCCAGTCATACATCTGCCCTGCGCGAAAGGCTTTCTCGCCCATAGCCGTTAATTCAGTTTTCAATTCCTGTAAGGTCAGGGACTTAATATCTGTCATAATTCTCTCTGCTGTCTACCTGTAATTTTATTAATGTATAATGATTCTTTATTCTATATATTTCGCTATATTTAATACTTTTTAATTTGCACTGTAAATCTGCTGCAATTAAATCTTTCTTAATTTCGCAATATAGAATCCGTCGCACTTATGTACGCCTTGGAACAATTGCAGGGTACCGTCTTCACCTACCGAAGTTCTTAATTCCTCCGGCAATTCGTTTCCAATCGACACTACCTCCAACGGCAGATTCTCTGTCATCCACTTAACATTATCATTATTCTCTGCCTTGTTCACGGTACAGGTACTATAAATAAAAGTACCGCCCTTTTTCACATAGTTGCATACATTGCGTACAATTTGTCTCTGCAGAGAAACAATTTCTTCCGTCTGCTCTTTGGTTAGGCGATATTTGATATCCACCTTTTTGCCAAGGACACCGAGTCCGGAACAGGGCACATCGGCAAGCACAATATCCGCTTTTTTAATAAAATCCGCATTTTCTACGGTTGCATCGGCAACCTGCACCTGCACGTTCTTAAGTCCTAAACGTTCTATGTTCTCGTTAATTTTATCGGTTTTATATTCGGATACATCACAGGAAATCACTTTACCGCTACCGTTTAATTTCGTAGCCACGTGCATCGTTTTACCGCCGGGCGCCGCACAGACATCAATAACCGTAGCATCCTTCTTAACGCCCGCACATTCTGCCACCAGCATAGAACTTACATCCTGCACCGTAAAATATCCTTTATCGTAGCCATACAAATTCTGTATACCATAGCCACCCGTTAAAATATAAGCATACGGAAGATATGGATGCGCGCTAACCTTAACGCCGTCTTTCTTCCACTGCCCAATCAATTCTTCCTGTACCGCAGATGCCAGGTTCTCATTTACGCGCACCGTTACCGCATTATCCTGTAACGATGCCTCCAGCATACGCTCCGTTGTTTCCCTGCCGTACTGCTCCAGCCAAAGCGTTACAATCCACTCCGGCATAGAAAAGCGCACCAAAGCATATTGGATAAAATCTTTCTCTTTATCCGGATATACAATTTGTTCTTTCTCACGGCAAATCGTACGAAGTACGCCGTTTACAAAACCGGACAAGCCCTGAAAGCCCTTTTTCTTTGCCAAAGAAACCGCCATATTACAAGCTGCCGTATCATAAACGTTGTCCATATAAAGAATCTGATACACCGCCATTTCCATAATGATGCGGATTATAGGTTTCATTTTGTTCGTCTTGGTTTTCGAAAAAAGATTAATCACATAATCCAGTTCCGTCTGACGCTCCAGACAGCCGGTTGCAAGCTTTTTGATAAAAGCTTTCTTTTTGCCGTCCAGATAATTATATTTATCAAGCACTCCTTTTAGAACAACATTCAAATACTCTTCGCCTTTTCTTACTTCCAGCAAAATTTCCATAACCAGTTGTCTTAAAAGAAGATCGTCTTTTTCACCTGCCATTACATTCTCCTACGAATTCTTCACACCGAAACAGATGCCTTTTTCCAGCTTGTTGCCAAGCAAAAAGTCATGTACGGTCATTCGTTTCTTGCCTTCCGGCTGAAGTTCCTTAATTTCAAGTGTTCCCTCGCCTGTATTTACAAAGAGACTGTCTTTGGTTACCATGCACACCTCTCCCGGTGCTCCGTTTGCAGGAACATCACTTAAGGCAACAGCGCAGATTTTCATCATTTTACCGTTTAAAAAGGTGTAAGTACCGGGCCAGGGATATAGACCTCTTACCAGATGCTCAATGTCATCTGCAGACTTTTTCCAGTCGATGCAACCCATCTCTTTCTTTAACATAGATGCATAACAGGTTTCGCCGTCGCCCTGAGGTACGGGTGTAATGTTACCCTCTTCAATAGCCTTTAAAGCTTTGACAATCATTTCTGCGCCAAGCTCGCTTAATTTATCATGCAAAGTTTCACCGGTCTCATTTGCTTCAATCGGAATAATCTCCTTCATCAGCATATCCCCGGTGTCCAGTCCTTCATCCATCTGCATAATGGTAACGCCGGTTTCTTTTTCTTTATGAATGATTACCGCCTGAATCGGGGCCGCACCACGGTACATAGGTAAAAGTGACGCGTGAATATTAACACAACCGTATTTAGGCATATGAAGAATTTCAGATGATAAAATCTGTCCGAAGGCCGCTACCACAAAAATATCCGCGTCAAACGTTTTCAGGTACTCTACCGCCTCAGCATCTTTGATTTTAACAGGCTGAAAAACGGGGATATTATGCTCTACGGCACATTTTTTCACCGGTGTCATCTGCATTTCTTTGCCACGGCCTTTGGGTTTATCCGGCTGAGTTACCACCAAAACCACCTCATGGCCTGCTTTTATAATACTTTCTAATGCCCCTACCGCAAAATCCGGGGTTCCCATATATACAACTTTCATGTTTACCTCCCTAGGGTATTACTCTTCCGCATCCACGTCCTGAAGGGGGCCTTCCACCAAATCAACATACAATTTGCCATCCAAATGGTCCAATTCGTGACAGATTGCTCTTGCAAGAAGTTCGGTACCCTCAATTTCAAAAGGCTCCATATTCTCATCGTAGGCCATAGCCTTCACGTAATTAGGTCTTGTTACATTACCTGCCTTGCCGGGTACAGAAAGACAGCCCTCGCTACCGGTCTGCTCCCCGGAAGTTTCCAAAATTTTAGGATTAATCATAAGAATGGGTTCATCGCCGTTTTCGGATACATCAATTACCACAATTCTTTTCAAAACGCCCACCTGGGGTGCTGCCAAACCAACACCATTGGACTCGTACATAGTATCCAACATATCTTCAATTAGCATCTGCGTGCGGGGTGTAATTTCTTTTACTTCCTTACATACCTGATTTAAAACTTCATCTCCCATTACTCTGACTTTTCTAAGTGCCATCGTTTCCTCCGTTCCTGCTTACGCAATTTAAAATGTATTCATCGGATTAAAATCAAACTGTACGCTCTCACGCTTAATCTCCCAAAGCCGGACGCACTCTTCCATTCTGTCCTTAATTCGGACAAGTTCTTCATAATCCTTATGCTTATAGTATATTACCTGTCGGTATAAATCACTCTTTTTACTTAAGTTGGCTTTCGCCGGACCGATTTGTGCCGGCATAAAATCAAACTCCATCGCTTTTACTTCCGTCGCCAGACGCTGTCCCAAACGCTCCAATGCTTTCTCATCAGGGCCTGACAACTGTACCGCCATCATATTTGCCGCAGGCGGATATAAAAGAAACTCCCTGTATGCTAGTTCTTCCTCATAAAATCCTTCGTAATCCTGCCCGGATGCACGTACAATCGCATAATGTTCCGGTTGATAGGTCTGAATTACCACTTCTCCCGACAATTCCCCGCGTCCCGCACGGCCTGCCGCCTGGGTTAACAGCTGAAACGTTCTTTCTGCCGCCCTGAAATCATTATTGGACAAAGATAAGTCTGCTGCCAGAATTCCCATCAGAGTTACCCCCGGGAAATCGTGTCCTTTTACAATCATCTGGGTTCCCAATAAAATATCGGCTTCCCTGTTTGCAAACTTGGATAAAATGCTTTCATAATCATCCTTATGCTTCGTGGTATCCGCATCCATTCGCAAAACCACCGCCATGGGGAACTGCTTATGCAACGCTTCTTCAATCTGCTGGGTACCCGCCTTAAAACCGGCCACCTTATTGGAACCGCAGGACGGACATTTCTTCACCGCAGGCTGTTCATAACCGCAATAATGGCATACTAGTTTCTCGCCTCTGTTATGCTCGGATAAAGATACGTCGCAGTGCGGACATTTGATTACCTCACCGCAGTCTCTGCAGGATACAAATCCCGAATAACCGCGACGGTTTAAAAACAGCATCATCTGCTCGCCCTTTTCCAAACGGTCTTCCATCAGTTCTTTTAAGCGACGGCTGAAAATACTTTTGTTCCCGGCTTTTAACTCCTCGCGCAAATCCACTAAATTTACGTTAGCCAGCGTACCTCCGGTCAAACGCTCTTTTAAGGTAAAAAGAACATATTCTCCGCTCTTTGCCTTTTGATAGCTTTCAAGGGAAGGCGTTGCCGAACCTAGAACCAACGCTGCTCCTGCTCTCTTCGCCATTTCTTCCGCCACTTCCCTGGCATGATATTTAGGCATTGTTTCACTTTTATAAGTGCCTTCATGCTCTTCATCTATAATAATAATGCCAAGATTTGAAAAGGGTGTGAATAAGGCCGATCTGGGCCCTATCATAATGCTTACTTCCCCTTTTCTTGCCCGCTCGAACTGGTCAAACCGTTCTCCTGCGGACAGTCTGGAATGCATAATGGATACTTTATCTCCGAATCTGCGGTAAAAACGCACCACATTCTGATATGTTAAGGATATTTCCGGAATCAGGAAAATCGCCTGCTGCCCCTGCTCAATGCGCTTGGCAATCAGTTCCATATAAACTTCCGTTTTACCGCTACCCGTAATTCCATGAATCAAATATTTGCCCGGATTGCCTTCTTCGTAATCTTTCTCCACCGCATCCACAATTTCCTGCTGCGCCTTGCTTAAAGAAACCTTCGTTGCTTCTTCAGCTCGGAATGATATAGGGTTACGGTAACTGCGTTCCGTCTCTATCTGTAATATCCCCTGTTTCTGCAGGGATAAAACAGTCTGGGCACTGACATTTAACTTGCCGGTTACAAGAGAATAATCAATTCTGGGACTTTCGCACAAGGCCTGTAAAAGTCGAACCTTTGCTCTTTGATTTTTGCTTTTGGCAATCAAAGATGCCTTATAAAGCTCCGATTCGTCTTTTAAGGCAATCACCGATTTTTTTTCCTGGGCCTTGGTAGCTTTTTTCACCGGCAGAACCGTTTTTAACGCGGTAATCATAGTGGAACCATACTTCTCTTTGATAAAAGACGCAATGCCGATTAACTTCTCTTCCGGTGAAACACTTTTTTCACACACGGCCGAAATATCTTTTACACGTGATGCATCGAAATCTATATGCTCCGTAAATCCCACCACATAGCCTGTAATCATTCTATTGCTTTTACCGAAAGGGATTTCTACCTTACTGCCCAGGGCAATCTGCCCCTGTAAATGTTGCGGAATACCGTAGGTAAAAGGGCGGTCAACATTTTCGTGGGATATATCTACAATTACTTCTGCATATGACATATCCTTCTCCTCCTTTTCTTTCTCTCGGAACACTTTTACCAAAATAAAAATGCCCCTTTCAGTATCCGCTATATTTGATTACACATCAATTTGCTTATTGTTTATTTTCTTCTAAAATTTCCCGGATTAAGACACGCTCATCCATAGGATATTTCTTACCTTCAATTTCCTGATAATCCTCGTGCCCCTTGCCTGCAAGCACAATAATATCGCCGGGCTTACCGTTTTGAATCGCATAGGCAATGGCCTCTTTGCGATTGACAATTTCAACATAATCGCCGGTTGTCTTGGCAATACCGGTACGGATATCCGCAATAATATCCTCCGGCTTCTCAAAACGGGGATTATCGGACGTGATAATGGTCAAATCCGCAAGCTTACCGCTCACTTCACCCATCTCAAATCGTCTCAACTTGGAACGGTTTCCTCCGCATCCAAACAAGCAAACCAGCCGTCCGGGATTATATTCTTTCAATGTAGTAAGAAGGCTTTCCAATGCCATAGCATTATGGGCATAGTCAATCATCAATGAAAACTCCGGCGATACCGGTATCATTTCAATGCGCCCTTTTACATGTGCCTTTAACAACGCATCTTTCATACGCTCATCTTCCACGTTAAAATGCCTGCAAATCGCGATAGCCGTCAAAGCATTGTACACGCTAAAACGTCCGGGGCTGGGAACTTTCACATCCGTGTTTAACTTACCCGTAACGGTAAATTTTACGCCCAATTCTCCGTTTTCACGGTATAATTCCACATTCTCTGCCCTCAAATCGGCGTCCGCGCCAAAGCCGTAAGTTTCTACCTCACAGGTATGACCTGCAAGCAAGTCATTGACATGCTTATCATCGGCATTTACAATGCCTACCTTACACTGCTTAAATAAAAGCCCCTTACAGGCCATATATTCTTCAAAACTGCTATGCTCATTGGGACCGATATGGTCAGGCTCCAAGTTAGTAAAAATGCCTAAATCAAACACAAATCCCTGGGTTCTGTGCATCATAAGTCCCTGGGAAGAAACCTCCATAACCACTGCATCACAACCGGCCTCAACCATCTGCGCAAAATATTCCTGCAAGATATAAGACTCCGGCGTCGTATTAAGCGCAGGGATTTTCTTATCTCCTATAATTGTTTCAATAGTGCCCACCAAACCAACCTTCATACCGGCATTTTCCAAAATGGATTTCACCATATAGGTAGTCGTAGTTTTACCTTTGGTACCTGTGATTCCGATGACCTTCATTTTATCGGCAGGATGGTTAAAATAAGCCGCCGAAATAAAAGCCATGGCATAGCGGGTATCTTTTACTTTAATTACGGTTACATCACTGTCTTCCGGCGCCTCTACATCCTTGGATACCACAAGGCAGGCAGCACCTTTATCAATCATTTCCGTTGCCACAGAGTGACCGTCAAAATTAGCGCCTTCAATGCAGATAAAAAGTGCTCCCGGCGTTACCTTACGGGAATCATAGCACACTGCAGTAATTTCTCTATCTACACTGCCGCATACACACTCATATGTAAGCTTTTCTAACAAATACGATAACTTTGCCATATTAACCTCCCGGGCTTTGCCATACACTATACCGCTACACTGTATTCTTGCATAAATAAATCATATTATTATAACATATTTTTTACTTTAAATCCATACCGCGCTTTTAACGGTAATTCTTCATTACAAGCTGTACTTCCGTACGTCCGTTGTAAGTGTTCAAATCCGGATTATAAATAACGGACATTTTATAATCACCGTCGCCTGCATACAAGTGTTCCGCACTGCCTTCACCGTATTTTTCGTCTAAATAACAATTGAATGACGGAATATCGCCAAAATACTTTAAATCATAGTATTTACCGTATTTATCTTTTACCCGGAATGATACCACGTTATTGTGTGCCCCAAAAATTCTCGCCCTGATAAAGGTTACTTCCGACTGGGCAAAAACCGGTCTTTCATTATCCTTTCCAAATGGTTCCAAAAGGCTTAATTCTTCCAAAAAAGCTTCATTGGAATATCCGAAAGGCATATCCACATCAATTCGGATTACTTCCGTCAAGTCCTCTTCCGTAAGATTCGCCTCTTCATTAAGGCGCTTACGGAATGCATCCAAATTCTCCTTGGGAAGCGATGCTCCTGCTGCCAGTTTATGTCCGCCAAAATGTGTAAGCAAATCTTCGCACCGGCACATTCCTTTGTTCATATCGTATGCATCAACGGAACGTCCCGACCCTTTTAAGCCTTCACTGGCATCCGTAAAAATCCACGTCGGCCTGTAAAAGGCTTCTCTCACCCTGCCTGCAATAATACCGGCAATGCTTTCATGACAATTCTCTAAATAGACCACAATGATTTTATCATTCTGATACTGTTCACGCACCAACTCGATTGCCCGCTCCACTCCGGCATCCGTAAGTGCTTTACGTTCTGTATTCGTTTGAACCAGTTCGATTGCCTTACGTTCTGCAGTTTCTCCATCATCACATAAAAGCAATTCCAGCGACTGCTCTGCTGATTCCAAGCGGCCTTTGGCATTCAAACAAGGTCCTAAAACAAAACCGATTGTATAGGCCTTAATATCCTTATCCGCCAGATTATTCTGTTGTATTAACGCTTTTAAGCCAATGTTGGCGCAATCTTTGATATGTCTCAAACAATATTTTACAAGTGTGCGATTTTCTTTCACTAACGGCATTACATCGCCCACCGTAGCAAATCCCGCCAACACTCTCAATTCTTCTTTCAGTTCCTCGTATTGCTCTATATTGCCTGCACGTTCCAACATCCGAATCATCAGCTTATATGCCACATAGGCGCCGCAAATATCCGTAAAAGGATATGCATTCCCTTCACGTTTTGGATTGATTAACGCTATGGCTTTCGGTAACTTCTCAATATCTTTGCCTTCCACATTTTCCCTGCGGATTTCATGGTGATCCGTCACAATAACCTGAATACCCAGTTCAGCCGCCCGATCCAAAGCCTCAAAAGCCGAAATTCCGTTATCGCAGGTAATGATGGTTTGTACACCATCCTCAAACGCTCGCTCTACAAGGCTTACATTAATGCCATACCCATCTAAAATCCTATGAGGAATGGCGTAATCAGCTTTTAGGCCCAATGCTTCCAGCCCTTTGTAAAGAATGGCGGTACTGCATACACCATCGATATCATAATCGCCGATAATACGTATTTTATGACCGGTATTGCAAAGGCCTTCCAGATATGAAATTGCAACATCCATATCCACAAAACCATCCGTAATATCGCAGTCTTGTATATCGCCATGCAAATATTCTTCAATCTGCTCCGCCTCGGTAATCCCGCGATTTCGCATAATGCGAAGCACTACCGGATTGACACCGTATTCTCTTGAAAGTGCCTCATAATCCGCACCCTGCCTAATCAAACGCCATTCAGCCATACTTTTAACCATTTCCTTTTTAAGTGAAAAAAGCCCTTTCGGACTTTTTTCAAATGTTAATTTATACTTATATCATTTTATAATATGATCCGTACAAAATCCACTTACGATAAGTAGATTTTATACATAATCTTCATCGTCTTCCCCTTCGCGTACCGGGAACTTCTTTCTTAAGAAATACCATAAATTACCGGCAAGACAAACGGAAGAATACGTACCGCAGATAATACCTACCATAAGGGGTAATGCAAATTCCTTAATAGATGTTACACCTAACACATAAAGAGCTGCAACCATAATAAACGTGGTAAGTGAAGTAAACACACTTCTTGACATTGTCTGGGTAATACTTCTGTTTACAATTTCTTTCAAATCGATTTCAAACTTGGAAGCATCTCTCTGTCGTTTCTTTAAATATGCCTCATCAGCCTTCGCTTTGGTCTCCTTGTAGTTTTCACGGATTCGGTCAAAAATTACAATGGTTGCATTAATCGAATAACCGACAATCGTTAGCATACACGCAATAAATGTACTACCCACGCTGACTCTGGCAATGGCATAGAACGCAAGTACTACCAATACGTCATGAACCAGTGCCAACACGGAAGATATACCAAAACGCCAATCACTAAAGCGGAACCAAATGTAGATTAACATACAAACTACCGCAATTGAAACCGCAATCAATGAATCTTTCTTCATTTCACCGGAAATGGTTGCACCAATGGTCTGGCTCTGAATACTGTCGGGATCCACGTCATAATTTTCAACAAACAAAGCATCCAGTTCCTGGCGTTCTATTTCATCCAATTCTCTGGTTTTTACGATAATTTCGTTACCGCCTTCTACTTTCTGCACCTGAACGTTACCGTCACCTGTAATTGCTTCAATACCGGGAACAATCTGCGCATCAATATCTTCAATGCTCATATCTTCCGCAAGCACCAAACTTGTGGAAGTACCGCCCTTAAATTCAAGGCTTAAATTCAGCGGTTCGCCAATGCTTCCTTTATTGATTCCCATGAACACACCACCGATTACAATGCAGAGAAGGGAAATTACCATAAAAATTTTACCCTTTGATATAAAATCAAAAGTTTTACGTTCTTTACCGATACCGAACAATTTAATATTATCCAATCCTAACGCTATTGCACCGTTTAATAAAAATCTGGTAATTACCATAGCGGTGAACATAGATAAAACAATACCGATTGCCAATGTCCATGCAAAACCTTTTACGGTTCCTGTTCCGGCAATAATCAATACAATTGATGCGATTAAGGTTGTTACATTACCATCCACGATGGAAGAAGTCGCCTTCTTAAAACCAATATCCACTGCACTCTGTACAGTCTTTCCTGTAGCAAGTTCTTCACGAATACGTGCAAAAATGATAACGTTTGCATCTACCGCCATACCGATTGACAGAATAATACCTGCAATACCGGGTAAGGTTAAAGTAATTACCTCGTTAAACAACGATAATGTAATGATAATCAAAAATACATATAATACCAGCGCCAATACACTGACAAAACCGGGTAAAAAGTATACCGCAACCATAAATACGGCAACCAGAACGAAACCAATCACTGCTGCCTGCAAACAGGTTGTAATTGCTTCTGAACCAAGCTGTGCACCTACTACATTGGAACGTAATTCCTGCAACTCCAACTTCAACGCACCATTACGGATATTGGACGCAAGACGTTCAGCCTCATCCGCATTTCCCATACCGTTAATTACAGCCTGTCCGTCTCTGATTACAACACCAACGCGGGGAACACTGATAAATTTATCATCATAGTAAATTGCAATGGTTTCTCCGTTAGCATACGCTTTCTCAGTAGCCTTCGCAAAACTTGCGGTACCATCGGCATTTAAGCCTAACGCAACCACATACTCCAAATTACCAAGCTGATCCTGCTGCTGGGTTGCTTTCGCACTCTGCACTTCGTTACCGGTTAAAATAATGGAACCGTCAGCCTGTAATTCATCCAATGTCTTATTTAACTTATACTGAATGTCAATTCTGGCATCTTCTGCCAATTCATAAGTCACGGCATTTCCTGCTTCATCCAGTACAACAGACTCGGTTTCCATATCATATTCAACCGCAACACCGTCTGCCACCATAACAAAGGTATTCCAGGTTTCATCGTGATAAACCATCATACCCTCCGGTGTTACCGCAGGTTCATAATTATAATTTCCTTCCGAATCAGTCTCAGCGATAAACATAAGACTACCGGGCTTACCCAGTTCTTCCAGAATTTCATTTGCATTACTTACACCCGGAATTTCAATGTTAATTCGGTCGTTTCCTTCCGGATAAACCTGTGCTTCCGTACTGTAGGTATCTACTTTCTGCTGAAGTTTAAATACCGTGTCATTCATTTCTTCCACAGTAGGTTCTTCTTCGCCGACTACTTCATACGTAATGCTGACACCACCGGCCAAATCCAGCCCCTGCTTAATGTCATACAGCGAACCTGTTTTATTTTCGCCCACACCAACCAATGCCACATAACCTAATGCGACTGTAATCAATATTATGGCGAAAAAGCTTATAATTTTACCTGTTTTATTCATTTTCTTTTACTCCGTTCTCCTGCCTATTCTTCGGTGCTTTTTGCGACCTCCATCATAATGGCACATTCAATACGTTTCTTCTGCAACTCACAGCCAATGTCATATGCATCATTGATATGACCGTGGAAGTGATATGAATTTGCGGCACATCCGCCACTGCAATAAAACTTAGCAAAACAGTTTTTGCACTTTTCTTTCGCATATACGTTACAATCAGAGAACATCTCACGAATGTCGTTTCGCTTAATTCCTTCTTCTACATTTCCCATCAGGAATTCTTCTTCGCCCACGAACTGATGGCAGGGATAAAAATCACCCCAGGGCGTAACTGCCAGATATTCGCATCCGGAACCGCAGCCTGACAAACGTTTCGCCACACAGGGACCGCCGGATAAATCAATCATAAAATGGAAGAAGTTAAAAGGTCTGCCCTCTTTACGTCTTTTAATCATTTCTTTCGCCAGCTTATCGTAGTTTTCAAACAATACCGGCAAATCTTCTTCGGTCAAAGCATACCCTTCCGTCTCCGGTGCCACAACAGGCTCCACGGAAATCTGCTCAAAGCCTAAATCCGCTAAATGCAATACATCCTCACAGAAGTCTGTATTGTAATGCGTATAAGTGCCTCTCACATAATAATTCATCTGGTTACGGCTTTCTGCCGCCTTCTTGAACTTCGGAACAATAATATCGTAAGAAGAACCCTTGCCGTTTCTCGTCGGTCTCATAAAATCGTTGATTTCCCTACGGCCGTCAATACTTAATACAAGGTTACCCATTTCTTTATTCGCGAATTCAAGAATTTCATCGTTTAAAAGCATACCGTTGGTAGTAAGGGTAAAACGGAATTTCTTATTATTCGCTTCTTCAATGCTTCTTCCGTATTCTACCAGCTGTTTTACCACTTCCCAGTTCATAAGGGGCTCACCGCCAAAGAAGTCCACTTCCAGATTTCTTCTGCTGCCGGACTCTTTTACCAGGAAATCCAAAGCCTTCTTACCCACTTCAAAGCTCATTAACGCTCTTCTGCCGTGGTATTCGCCTTCCTCCGCAAAACAATATTTACAACCCAGGTTACAATCATGTGCAATGTGGAGACACAACGCTTTTACCACGGGCTGACGATTCTTAAACGTATCGATATACGGCTCATAAATGTCTTCTGCGAACAACATATCTTCCTGAATCAAAGCAATAATTTCTTCTGCTGCCTCTTTATAATCTGCATCCGTCGCTTCACAACGCTCACCGGCTTCATTCTCTGTATAAAAAGTCTGATTCAAAGAACAGACCTTCTCAACCATATAATCAAGGTCCACACGTTGTTCCTTGCTTTCTTTTTCAAAAATAGGAAGCAAATCATAAACCAGTTCGTCCACTGCATGAACACAACCGCTGTTTACATCCAGAACAATGTTATAACCGTTATTTTTATATTGATGTATCACTTAAAATTCCTCCGTATGAAAGGTCAGGATCATAATAAAACTCCTGTCCTTACTCGTAATTTCCGTTCTCATAACAAAGGCAGCGTCCTAAAACGCTGCCCCCTAATCTTTCAACCAATCTTATTTTGCCTGTTCACAGCTCTGGTTACCAACAGTGCAAGATGTCTTACATGCTGACTGGCATGATGTCTGGCATTCGCCGCATCCGCCCTTCTTTAAAGATTTCTTATAGTCTCTGGTATTTAAAGTCTTAATGTGTTTCATTGTTAAGCCTCCTTCGAAAATTTCTGCTCTCGGTCAAGTATAGCATATCTTTTTTAAATGTAAAAGCCTTTTTTTCAAGTTTTATAAGGTTATTTAGCGTTTTGCCCCTCTCTCGGTCATATTATGCACCACTTCTTTTATCAATAAGGGTAAAAACGGTTTGGTAATATAGTCATTGCATCCAAGCTCCGCAAACTCTACGGAAGTATCCAGAGTTTTATTTCCTGTCATGAGTACCACAGGGGTATTATAAATCTTTCGAATATTGCGTAAAGTCTCCAGACCATCCATATCCGGCATCATAACATCCAGCATAATCAAATCGTACTGCTGATGATTCAACTCCTTTAAAGCCTCTGCACCACCGTTTACGGCATTGATTTCATACATAGGTTCATCGCTCATAATATGCTTTAAAAGTTTATGATTCATCGGTTCATCATCCACTACCAGAATCTTACGCTGAAGCGAATCAATCTGACGCATTTGATAGTCTTTATCCTCTTCCATCAGCTGAAGCATAATATCCGCAATTTCAGGGTCAAACTGAGTTCCACGCCCTTTGATAATCTCATTACGTACTACTTCCTGAGGTAATCCGTCACGATAACTTCTGTTGCTGGTCATCGCATCATACGAATCGGCAACGCCCAGAATTCTTGCCATCTCCGGAATTTTATCTCCGGCAAGGCCATTGGGATATCCCTTTCCATCATATCTCTCATGATGATATTTGGCCGCAATTGCAAGCTGCTCACTGCCTGAAATACCGCTTAAAATATGATACCCTGTCACCGGGTGCACCTTAATAATATTATATTCTTCATCCGTAAGCTTTCCGGCCTTGTTAATAATTTCTACAGGGATACGGATTTTACCAACGTCATGAAGTAAGCCGGCACGATAGATTTCCTCCTGCTCTTCCTTGTTTTTACCCATTCGTTTGGCAATCATACGTGAATATTCCGCTACTCGTTTGGAATGACCGCTGGTATAACGGTCCTTGGCATCCACCGCTTCACTCAGCGCTGTTACGGTCTGCAAAAACAACTCCTTAATGCGCTGTTGTTTTTCTACCAATTCCCCTGTCTGCTCTTTTACCTTTTCCAGCAATTCGCTGTTATAATTCGAAATCAGACTCATATATTTTAATCTGTCTGTTTCATCCTTAATCTCAATAACATAGCCTCTGGCTTTTTCACGATACCATACGCGATTTACCTTAATTTCATAGTATTGTTCGCCATTTCGGTACTGGTGATTATCTTCACCATTCTGCACATATCTGTGTAACCAGTCCGAAAGCAACTTAGTGCTTTCAATTCCGTCAATCGGACTGTCCACCTTACACTCTTTAACACCTTCAAAAACATCCGATGCTACCTTGTTGCAACCCATATATTTTAATTCGTTATCGAATATGATGTAACCATACACTTCCTGTTTCTGTATGGTACTTGCGATACTGTCTTCCAGGTTATACATCATATTTTTATTCTGCAGATAAAGGAACACCCAGCCGTCAAACACATATAACAACGGCATAATTTCAATATCCGGTTCAATCAGACGTCCGATGATAAAAGCAGCAATATTTACAATCATCATCAGTGACAGTATCCATAACTTATTCTTTGAAACCGCACTCTTTTTGGCCAAATGATAACCCAAAAGAATAATCTCCAGTATCAAATATCCGTACAAAATTATATAAAAGAATATGTGTCCAACACCATAAGAATGCTCCAGAATCGTTGCGTTTCCAAGCTTCCCCAGCGATAAATCCTTGTAATACCAATCCGTATATCCTATGGTCAGCACCATAAAATACACACCGAAACTGGAAGCATATAAAATATAGCGTAGCCACGTCTTAATTTTAAAATTACAAATCGTGCAAATCATAAACAAGGTAATCAGCGGAATGAAACAACCGCCCACGTACCCTATTTTATTTGCCAAAATTGCCTCATACAATTGCGTCGAAACCGACAGGGCAAAATATCCCAGATTTGACAATGCCATAATTAATATGGACAACATAAAATAATAATTGGCCTTTTTATTCTCATAAGTATAAACCAACATAATCAAATTAAGAAACGCCAATATCGTTGTAGCTAAATAATAAATAATCATTCTTTCGTTCTTCCTATCCTTATGAAACTACAATAACCTCGTTATATCTTCTGCATACACTGTCATACAACTCAAACATATGACGCTGTAACTCCGGCACCTTGTCCAATACATTATCTTTGGTCAGTTTCTCCAGCTCATATGCCAAATCACCGATTTCCTTAGCACCGACAGAATATGCATTATTCTTAAATCCGTGAACACGGATACAATAATTCTTCGCATCCTCTTCTTTTAAAAACCGATTCAACTCATCACGGATTGTTAACTCCGTAAAATCCTTTAACAATTCCAAATAAAAGTCTGAATCTCCCGCGCAGGTTGCCAGACCCATTTTATAATCTAATTCCGGCAGTTTTGTACGGATTGCATCAAAATATTCTTCCTGCGTTACTTTTACCATTTGTACTTCACTCTCTTTTCTTTCGTTTTCATATAAAATATATTCTGCCGGCAGATAGTCCAAAAGCATCTTATCCAGCAAATCCGGCATAATCGGCTTGGTAAGAAAATCGTCAAAACCTTCATCAAGGAATCTTTCCCTGTCTCCAATAATCGCGTTGGCTGTCAGCATAATAACCGGCGTATTCTCGCATAAATTCTCCTGTTTGATTATATGAAGCGTTTCCACACCATCCATATCCGGCATCATATGATCCAGGAATACTATGTCAAACTTCTGCTCTTTTAAAAGCTGAATGCACGCCCTTCCACTCTCCGCTTCGCTTACCTGTATTCCGGTGCTTTTGACAAGACTTCTGAATACTTTCAGGTTCATTCGATAGTCATCCACCACCAGAACCCTTGCCTTAGCAGCCGTAAAATGTACCCTGGCATCCTGTGCAAGTTCCGCCTCTTTAAACTTCTTACGCAAATCACCTATGGGTGTTTCATCCACAATTTTTTGCTTGAGTGAAAAGGAAAACTCACTTCCCTTTTCATAGGTACTTTGAATTTTTAATTCACTGCCCATCAACTGCAAAAACTGTTGCGCAATCGTCATACCGAGACCGGTACCTTCCACATTCTTATTACGCTGAATATCAAGTCTTTCAAATTCGTCATATAACTTATCGATATCTTCTTCACGAATACCGATACCCGTATCTTTCACTGTAAAATGAAGTACCGACAAATCATCCTTCTTTTCACCGGTTACTTTCAAGGTTACTTTGCCTTGGTTCGTGTATTTGACGCCATTGCTTAAAAGATTCAAAAGCACCTGACGGATACGCTGTTCGTCACCGCAATACTTACTAGGAATCTCGGGAGAAATATCAAATTCCAGTTCCAGATTCTTTTCTTTGGCTTTGATGCTTGTCATATTGTAAATGTCATTGATTAAGCTACTGATTTCATAATCATTCTCAACAATTTCCATCATACCGGACTCAATTTTAGAGGAATCCAAAATTTCATTAATGATATTTAAAAGTACTTCCGACGAGTCCCTGACATCCTTGGCATACTTCTGTATGGGCGGTTCCGTACTTTCTCGCATAATCATTTCATTCATACCGAAAATAGCGTTAATCGGCGTACGGATTTCATGTGACATTCTGGCAAGAAATTTGGATTTTGCCTGGTTTGCCCGCTCCGCTTCTTCCTTCGCCTTCTCCAACTCCGACGTCAGTCTCGCACGCTCAATACTACCGCTCACAATGGTGAAAATACTACTGCAAACCGACATAAAAGCGATATAAATCAAGCATCTCGGAAGAACAAAAAACAACATCAGCGTAAGCCATGGATTCGGGTTTACTTGCGTTAAAATAAAAACTCCGTCCTGTGAATGTTGCGCCAGACTTCCTGAAGTGAGTAACGCCATATTCGCATCGCAAAGACCAAAGAAATATCCGCAGTATACAATTATCACCGTACTCAATGTCGTCATTATATACACAAAGCGCAGTACCCGCTTCGAAGAATATAAAGTCGCATATAGGAACGGCAAAAGCGTCACCAAAATCGCATGATATGTAATGAACACACCTGCAATGGTAAATACATAAATACTGCCGCTTAAAATAATATACTTCTTAATTTTATTGGAAGGCGACATACATTTTGAAACAATTACAGACGCAATATATATCACCATAGAAGGTACGTAACCTTTGAACATCAAATCCTGCTGTACCACGAAAATATCCAATAAGTTTAAAACAAATGCCGTGGTATAAACCCACATAGTAACGGTAAAACATTTCATTACGTAGTTATTGGCAATATATTCCTGGTCTTTAATATATAGCGCTATATCATCTTTCTCTTTCGTAACTTCACCCATCAGAAAGTCGTCCCCTTCTTACAAAGCTTACTTTTATTTTATCTGTTATTCAATGCAATAAATTATATATTTTTTATTTCCTAAAATATTCTTTACTCATTTGATGTAAAGCATTACACGTCCTTTTCCTTAATATTATATTTTACTTCTAATATGTAACCTTCGTCAATATTTGATAGTTTGGTTTTAAAATAAAAAAGAGAAATCCGAAGATTTCCCTTAACTGACCATACCGCCGATTGTTCCTGCCCCTGCACAAATTGCCAAAGTTGTAAAAAAGTTTCCTGCAAAATCCTGAAACCCGTGATTACAAATCAAACTTACAATAACCAATACTGTAAAATACAGAACTCCTACTCCAAGCCCAACCAAATACTTTTTCACTTTCTTTTTCTTCCCCATAAAAAATCCTGCCAGGAAATTTACCGCAATATAAACAGCAATAATTGCTATATCCACCACCTTTTCACCTAAATGAAACTGATATACTAAAAAAGCCAGCAAAAGCAACATCAAAGCAGTTATGATATATGTTGCAAGCAATGTAAAAAGCCACAAAGGCGCTTCATTTCTAACGCAATTCCAGGTATTTTTCTTTTCCATCCCACACTCTCCCTAAAAAGTTCATTGCTTCCTGTTTAAAAATATGCTAAGCAAATAACAAATATGTACTACTTTTTAATCTTGTTGGTCAATTTGAATCACATTTTTAGGATATTTTTTCATATACTAATAACCGGCAAAGATTCCTCTTTTCACACATTTTTAACGCTTTCAACTTGACAGAACTGCATATATTTTGTATATTTCATCTTAACGGTCTGCGGAGTTTTTCGCAGATTGAATATTTTTTATGTAAGAAAAGGAGTAACAAATCTTGGACCCAGCGAGTCTGATTTTAACAGCAGAGCCGGCGGTAATCAGCCCGGCAATCATTTTTCAAATTGTAGTTTTAATTCTTCTTATTGTTCTTTCGGCATTTTTCTCTTCAGCCGAAACTGCATTTTCTTCCGCAAACCGAATCAAAATGCGTTCTTTGGCCGACGAAGGAAATAAAACTGCCGCCCTTGTAATCAAGATTCTCGACAGTTACAGCAAATTGCTTAGCGCAATTCTTATCGGTAATAATGTCGTGAACTTATCGGCATCTTCCCTTGCTACCACAATAGCAATTGCATTAAGTGAGCCTTTAGGGCTTCAGGCAAGTCTTATGACAGGTCTTGCAACCGGTATTTTGACCGTTGTTGTATTACTGGGTGGAGAAATTGTTCCGAAAACATGGGCAAACTTAAATGCCGATAAAATTGTTTTGGTATATGCGCCTATTATGCGTTTTTTAATGGTGGTATTAACGCCGGTAATTTTTATCGTAGATAAAATTTCAACAGCAATTTTAAGACTGTTCCGCATTGACCCCAACAAGAGAAACTCAACCATGACAGAGAACGAATTAAGAAGTTACGTAGATGTCAGCCATGAAGACGGTGTTATTGAAGAAGAAGAAAAAGAAATGATTTACAATGTGTTCGATTTCGGCGATTCCCTTGCAAAAGACATTATGATTCCCCGAATCGATATGGTATCGGTAGAAGATACTGCTACCCACAAAGAAGTTATGGAATTATTCCGCGAGAATATGTACACAAGACTTCCGGTTTACCACGACTCCACAGATAACATCGTAGGTATCATTAACATCAAAGATTTCCTTTTTGTGAAGGATCCCGAGAAGTTTGCAATCAAGGACATTATGCGTGATGCATATTATACATACGAATATAAGAAAACTTCCGACTTGATGATGGAAATGCGTAAATCTTCTTCCAATATTGCACTTGTATTAAATGAGTACGGCTCTACCGAAGGTATGATTACCTTAGAAGACCTTCTCGAAGAAATCGTTGGTGAAATCCGCGATGAATATGACGAAGATGAAGAAACATTAATCCAGGACTTAGGCGATAACACCTATGTAGTGCCCGGTGGAATGAAGTTGGACGATATCAACAACTCTATCGATACGAATTTCACAAGTGAGGATTATGATTCTATCGGCGGTTTAATTATCGAAAAGCTCGATAAACTTCCGGAAGAAGGTGAAACCGTCACTTTAGAAGACGGTACTGAACTTACCGTTAAGACTGTAAACCAGAACCGAATCGAAGAAGTTTTAATGAAACTTCCTACTGTTACTGAAGGAACTTCGGAAGATGAAATTTCAGAAGATAAGAAAGAGGACTAATCAACTTTCTTTTCATTGTTTTTAAAAAGTAAACACTCTCGCTACCGTCGGTAATGAGAGTGTTTTTTATATTTGTTATTTGCATTCTTATTTTGCTATACTTGCTCGTATCGTACCGCATTATTTACCTATGTTCTTACTACCAAAGCAATTACGTGGTCTCCTGCTTACGCAATAATTTACGAAAAGTAATAAAGAAGGTAATCGTAGTTACCAGTCCTGCAATCATATCACTAATCGGTTCTGCCAAAAACACCGCAAATACTTTATTTTCCATAAACAACGGCAGTACAAATATCAAAGGAATCAACAGAATTATTTTACGAAGACATGCCATAATCAAGCTGATTTTTGCCTGTCCAAGCGCCATAAAACTCTGCTGGCAGGAGGTTTGAAATCCCATGGCAAAAATCCCTGCCATATAAATTCTCATGGCCCATCCCGTATATTTCACCAGTTCCGCATCATCCGAGAAAATTCCCGCAAACATTTCAGGCACAATCATAATCAACAGCCAAAAAGCTATGGCATAAATCACACAGACAAGAAACTGCGTCAAAAAAGCCTTTTTAACGCGGTCTGCTTTTCCGGCACCGTAATTATAGCTGATAATAGGCTGACCGCCCTGGCAGATCCCCTGTAAAGGCATCAGAATCAAAGATGCAACACTTGTAAGAATCGTCATAGCCCCTACTGCCAAATCCCCGCCAAACTTAGAAAGACTTGTCGTAAAACTGATGGATAAAAGACTTTCCGTTGACATCATCACAAAAGTAGAAACACCCAGTGCAAGACAAGGTCCAAAAATCTTTGGTTCCAATCTCATATTTTCAACTCTCAAACGCAAAATTGTCTTTTTGCCGGCAAGAAAACAAAGTACCCACACCGCGCCTACTGCTTGACTAAGTACTGTTGCAAGCGCGGCTCCTTTCACACCCATTTGTAATGCAAAGATAAAAATCGGGTCTAGAATTATATTAATAATTGCTCCAATCATAGTCGTCAGCATACTGACTTTTGCAAACCCCTGCGTTGTTATAAAAGTGTTCATTCCCAATACTATCAACACAAAAACACTGCCAAGGATATAGATTCTTGCATAATCCACGGCATAGGGCAACGTAACGTCACTTGCGCCAAAAAATGTAAGCATTTCAGGCGCAAAAGTGTAAAATACAATAGTTAAAAAGATTGAAAAGATAAGCAATAGCGAAAAACAGTTTCCCATTATCTTTTCTGCTTTTTCGTTGTCTTTCTTTCCCATAGCGATAGCAGCCAAAGGTGCTCCGCCGGCACCGGCTAACATTGCAAATGCATTCATTAGCATAATTATTGCCATAAACAAGCCAACACCCGTCAGTGCCGAAGCACCAACCTCCGGAATATGCCCGATATAAATACGATCCACAATGTTATAAAGTAAATTTACCACCTGCGCCACTACCGCAGGAATTGCTAATTTAGCCAATAGTTTCGGCACGCTTCCGCTTCCCATATCATATTTACTCTTTTTTATATCCATTCTTTTATCCTTTTCCTGTCAAATTATGATTATATTTCAAATAATCGAAACTATTCCGAACACAATTCATAAAATCGTACCTTTGGCGCCGAATAGTTACAAACAATCTATAATGATTTTAAATCCATCTGATATTTTATTCAATGTAAACATACAAAAAACACATTTTATTCACGAAAAAAGAGCCTTATCCCGAGATAAGACTCTTATCTAACTTATCTTTTATTCTTCCACAAGTCTGGGTAAAATATCTTTACATTTACCGTAAAGTACATAATCCGCATATCGATCCGTAAAGTGTTCTTCTTCGTTAATCAGAATCAACTTATTTCCGGTATAATGTCCCGTCGAATAACGTACTTTAGAACCATACAAATTCGTTCCCAAAACAAGTACCAAGTCTGCGTTTGCACAAGCGATTGCAGCTTCAGTCATACGATCATTACGCACACTCTCCCCAAACAATCTAAGTCCGGGACGCAGTGCCACTTTACAATCATCACACACCGGAACCCCCTTAGCATTCAATATGTATTCCAGAGAAAAATTCTTCTTACACAAAGGACAATAGTTATTGTAAATCGTTCCCTGAAACTCAATTACATTACGAAGTCCGCTTCTGTATTCCAATCCACAGATATTCAAGCTGATAGTCGCACGTAACTTGTCCATATCCTGCAATTTCTTAAGTGCAGCATAGGTCTCGCTTGGCTCCGGAATCGTACTGATTACTTCTTTCTTATAGAAGTTATAAAACTTCTCCTTTTTGGTCGCATAAACGCCCGCCGATAACAATTCTTCCGGACTGTCCCCGTATTCTTTCTCAATACGGCACAAATGGTCCAAGTCCCAAAAATCAATACCGCCACTTTCCACAAGCGTTCCCAAACCGGTAATACACACTATGTTATTCGCCTGTGAAATCAATGTTTTTACATGATTTAAAACCGCCTCTTCCATTTTTCTCATAAGCATCCACCCCTAATAGATGTTTTATAATTTCATTTTAGAAGTGAATGCAAGAAAAGTCAAGTCCGGCTGGGGAATTCTTTATTTTCTTGATGCATGGCAGGTAAAATAAATCAGCTGATATTTTGAAGCAATTTCATTCAAAACTTTCTGTGCCCCTTCCAGAGATTCCTTGTCCAAATTCACAAAAGGATCATCTAACACAACGAAGGGTGTCTCTTTCTCAAACAAAGCATCTATTAATGCAAATCGTGTACACAGTTCCATTGCCTCTCTCATGCCTTTGCTGAAGTATGCAATATCACGTTTGGAACCGCCCTCGTCCGTTTTTACCGAAAGCTTCAAATCCACCTCAGAATGTTCATATCTGCTTTCATTGATTAAGGTTACATACTTTACAAAGCCCTCATTAATCTTCTTTAAATATCGTGATGAAAACTCGGTTTGGGCAGTTTTGAGATACTTTAAGGTCTTCTCAAGAAGTTTATATTTCGACTGATATTCTGTCAGCGTTTCTTCCAAATCCGCCTTCTCCATTTCCCACTTTTCGCACTCTTCCATAAGTTCCGCATACTTTGAAACCGTAGCACTCATCTGTCTGAAATGTTCTTCCTTCGCAAGAATTTCGCGTTCTAATTCCGCCTCCTGCTGTTGTAATTTCTCCATCGAACAAATCTGCTCTGTAGGAATCACTTCTATTCGCTCCGTCTGCTCAAGTTGGCGGCACTTTTGGGCATATTGCTCGCATACATTAGTATACTCATTTCGTTTCTGAACAATTTCCTTCAACAGATATTCCTCTACATCAGTGGTATCTTTATAAAATCTTCTGAAAAACAGTATCAATTCTTCTTTAAGCAACGCCTTGGCATTTAACTGCTTTTCTTCTTCCTGCTTTACCTGCTGTTTTCTTGCCTCCTGCGTATTTAATTCCATCAACGTGATACGTATTCTGTTCATCAGGAAAGGGATTTCTTCCTCATTTTTCATTGAAAATGCCTGAAGATACATTCGCACGGATTTTTTACCGTTTTCAACTGCCTTACTTAAAAGTTCATATTCTTCTTCCGCCTGCATTAATTCTTCGATATCATCCGTTGCATCATAGTAAGCGGCCTTTGCCTTCATACCGAAAGTAATGGCTAATACCATAGCAACCAAAGCAATTCCCAATGCCCATAAACCATAGATTCCCACTGTAAAATACAACACCACAGCAAGAACTGTTGAAAGAACAGCCACTACAACAGAAATTCGTTGTTTGACTTTGTAAGAATCCGTTTTCTCATTTAAATAGCTGTTTTTCTCTTCTTCGCGAATTCTGACAGATTGCAATTGTAATTCCTGCTTTTCAAGAAGATTCTCTTTTTCTTTTACCTGATTCCACTTCTGTTCACAAGCATCCAATTCCTCTTCCGTCATGGGGTTACGTTCCAAAATCTTAACCAGTTCCGGGTACTTATATCCGTAATTCTCCTCCGTAATTCTAACCTCGGAATTCCGGTATGCGTACAGCTTCTTGCGATACTGTTCCAGTTCTTCCTCGGTCGGTACACCGTTAGCAAAATAGTCTTCCAATACACTTTTCACACGCGCAAGTCCGTCTTTTTCTTCACTAAGCGCCTTGTAGTGCTTCGCTTTCTCCTGTCTGGCTGCCTGCTCACCGGCCCGGCGCATTTGCACTTTTAGACCATCTTTCTTCGTTTTTAACTCCCGGATATCAGCATAACATTGTTGTACTTTTACCCTCCAATCATCCAATGTGGCACCGGTCTGTTTCGCATCCGCAATTCGTCGATTTAATCCGGCAATCTCCTCCGTTACTTCAGCAATTTTACCCTTGTTTCCGGTTTTCTTATAAATCTTCATTTCTTCTTCCAGGCGTGCACAAGCCTTCTCATAGCAATCCAAATCATCACCGCTTGCCATAAGACCGCTCATTTTGGTTGCCACACTGTCTGTCATACTGACGGCATATTCACCCTGCTTCATATAAATACTCTGTTCAAAAGCAATTCTGTCTATGCCAAAAAGCTCTTCCCCAAGTTTCTCACTGTAGGCAGTACTTTCCAAGCCTGTATTTACATCATAAAGAACAAAAGTATCTTCCTTATCCTTGCCTGCGAAAAAGCGTTCCGCACGATACACAATACCATCCGCTTCAAAGACTAAATTACCACCGTAAGGACCGCCATTCCACGGCTCATACTTTTTACGTTCATTCTCATCAAGACTTCGTTTGGTACTTCGTTCCACCCCATAAAACATAGCCTTTAAAAAAGCTGCCAGAGTAGTTTTTCCCCATCCGTTATTTTCTAAAATAACATTCAAACCATCTGTAAAATCATAGGAAAACTGGTGCAAGCCACCAAAATTCTCAATATAACAAGAAATTAATTTCATACGCCCAAATCCTCCCCTGACAAAGCGCGAATACCCAAAAGAATCATCTGTTCCTTTTCACTTTCCTCTTCTTTCGCATTCATCACCGTACGCACAAATTCGCCTTTTAATGAAATCATATTCTCATACGATTTATAATCAATGAACAGACGTGATTCATCCTTCCATTTTAAAAAATAAAATCGCCCTTCCATAGCCTGGTCAAAATATGTAAAATCCTTCTCCGTATCTACCGTATAATGTCCGGTCAACACAATCTTGACCATATCCTTGGACGGAATATTTGCAACTTCTTTATCTACCGCCCGCAAAATATCCGTAGCCGTTTCCTGCCCTGTAATATCCACTCTGATTTCATGAAGAATACGTGACGCCATCGGCACAAATCGACTGTCCACTTTGCCGTCCTTTACTTCCAGCATAACAACGCCCTTCTCACCACACTCATCAAAACCGCGTCCTTCCGGGCATCCGCTGTAACAGTATTCACCCCTGTCATCTAATTTCTCTTTCTTATAAGAATGAATGTGTCCCAATGCAAGATAATCTATATTGCGATTCTTCAATGCCGGTAATGCAACTAAACTCGCATCATCCTTCACATTACTTCGTACTTCCTGTCCGTGAAGCATTACAATATTGGTACGGTCCGGTTCGGTCATCAATGCCGCATAATTCGCATCATCCCCCATTGTTTCCTTGCCCCAGACAGATACCTTTCCATACTGATGCTCCACCCAGTCTGTCCCAAAATATTTAAAGTTTTCAGGCATAGTACGTCCTTCGAAAAAATTGGTTTTCCAATCATGATTTCCACGCAAATATAAGAAATCAATTTGCGGATTGGACACAATCATATCCCACACTAAATTTCTTGCTTTGGCCGCAATATTCTTAGTATCAAAAAGATCGCCTGCAATCAAAACAGCCGTCACTTCTTCTTTCTTCGCCAGCTGAACAATACGCTCAAAGGTTAGTAAAATTTCATTCCTGCGCTCCTTCGCTTTCTCTTTCCCTATATTGCTTTCCAATTTAGAATCCAGATGCAAATCCGCACAATGTATAAACTTCATATTAAAGTCCTTTCGTATGAAAAAATTCCGATTGATTTTTTGATAATTTTAATACTTTTGTTATTACTTTTTGCACTATTTTCTATTCCTTTTTTACAACTTATATAGTAAAATGGAATAGACTTGTAATTTACACTTATTTTAGCATAATAACAATAAAGTGTAAAGAACATATGTTCTGTTTGAACTATTATATAAAACCCATTTACTTGAGAAAGGAGGTTGCTTTTATGCAATCCAAAAAGCTACTTGCTCTTCTGCTTGCAAGCGTTATGGCATTTTCACTTTTTGCCTGCAACACACCTGCAGAAGACATTACTTCCGAAGCCGATTCCCAAGCTTCAGAAGATGTTTCCGAAGAAACTTCCGATAACGGCGTTATTGAAGGTTTCGGTAATAACTTAGTTGACGGTACAAACATCATCGACGATCATTTCGACGATAATACCAAAGGCGAGTGGGGTGTTTACTCCAACGGCGGTACCTTTGATCTCTACGCTGAAAACGGCGAAATGGTAGTTGATATTAAACATGCAGGCGGAATGGAATATGCGGTACAGATTTTCCGCGACGGCTACTGCCTGAATATGGGTTGCGTTTATACGGTATCTTTTGATATCTATTCTGATATCGAACGTGATATTGAATGGCGTTTCCAGATTAACGGCGGTGATTTCCATCCCTACTATCTTGAAACAGAAAGACGCATCGGTCCCGACAAGCAGACAATCACTGCAGAATTCACAATGGAAGAAGCAAGTGATCCTGCACCCAGACTTTGTTTCAATTTAGGTGAACAGGGTGATTTGGATACAACCGTTGCCCACAAAGTTTACATTGATAATTTCGTACTTACTATTAAAGATGCTTCTAACGCAATGGCATTGGAACCCCTTCCTACTCCTATTCCTGTTAAAGTAAATCAGGTAGGATACAAGCCTGCTGACGAAAAGATTTTAATTTGTAAGTATGATCCCGAAATTACCGACTACACCATCGTTGATACAAATAACAACGTTGTATACTCCGGTAAGCTTACAACCGATTTTGCCAACTCCAAATCCGGTGACGGTGCTCAGGTAAAAGGTGATTTCTCCGATTTTACCACTCCCGGTACATACAAAGTAATTGTTGATGGTGTTGGTGAATCTTATGAATTTACTATTGCAGACGATATTTATGATGACCTTTACAAAGATGTAGTGCGTATGCTCTATCTCCAGAGATGCGGTTGCGCATTAGACGAATCACTTGCAGGCGACTTTGCACATGCAGAATGTCATATGCAGGAAACTACCGTTTACGGAACCGGCGAAATAATTGATGTAACCGGCGGTTGGCATGATGCCGGCGACTACGGCCGTTACGTATCTCCCGGTGCCAAGACTGTAATGGACTTGTTCATTACCTACCAGGATAGTGAAGGTGCAAGAGGCGATGATTTAGACATTCCAGAAAGCGGAAACGGTGTTCCTGACCTTCTTGATGAAGCAAGATATGAATTGGAATGGATGCTTAAAATGCAGGCTTCAAACGGCGGTGTATACCACAAGGTAACTTGTGCAAACTTCCCCGAAACCGTGGAAGCAACCGCAGAAACAGCTCCCTTGCTTGTATCTCCCGTTTCTCCTACTGCTACCGGCGACTTTGCCGCAGTAATGGCACGCGCATCTTCTATCTATGCGGAATATGATGCTGAATTTGCCGCAACCTGTAAGGACGCAGCTGTAAAAGCTTACAAGTACTTAATTGACAACGAAGAAACCTTAACAGGTTTTGTAAATCCCGAAGAAATCGTAACCGGTGAATATCCCGACGGTAAGTTCTACGATGAAATCTTCTGGGCAGCGATGGAACTTTATCTTGCAACAGGCGATACCGCATATTTTGATAAAGCCAAGGCAATGTATGAAGAAAATAACATTAAAGGTTTAGGTTGGGCTGACATCGGATACTATGGTATGTACTCTTACCTTACCGCCGATGAAGCTTTACAGACTGATGCAGAACTTGCACAGAAATTCATCGATAAAATTGTTGCTGAATGTGATGAAAACATCAAAACAGCAGAAAAAGACGCATATTATATTTGTTTGGAAAGAAGCTATCCTTGGGGAAGTAACATGACAGTTGCAAACCACGGTATTCTCTACCATATGGCAGCTAAGTTTACCGGCGATGCCAAATATGCATCTTATGCACAGCATCAGTTAGATTACTTACTTGGTGCCAATCCTTTAGGTTACTGCTACGTAACCGGTTACGGAAGCTGGTCTCCTGAACATACACACCACAGACCTTCACAGGTTCTCGGACAGACAATGCCCGGTATGTTGGTAGGCGGTCCTAACACCAATGCTGACGACCCTTATGCAAAGGCTGTTTTATCAAGCTCAACCGGTGGTATGTGCTACGTAGACAACGACAGTTGCTACTCAACCAATGAAATTACAATTTATTGGAATTCACCTTTGATTTACCTGCTTTCACAGGCAAAATAAAAGAATAAAAGAAATGTATGTAGAGCGCCGTATGAAAATGCGGCGCTTTAAGTTTGCACGTAGCAAACTCTTATCTTTAAATCGGATAGATATCCCAGCCGGGATAAAAGGTTCTTACAATGCCTTGGGCAATGGCCCAGGCAATTTCCATAAAACGCCTGTCAAATAACTCATTGTCGTTATCCGTATTAATGAAACCGACTTCTACCAGCACCGCCGGCATCTGCGTCCGATTCAATACGACCAAATTCGGTCTTTCATTCACACCGAGATTAATAAAACCTACACGTTCCAACTCCCGATTGATATTCACAGCCATTTCATATGCCGGACTCTGATTATTATAAACCAGCGTTTCCACGCCGATTACATAAATTAAGTAAGTGGGTACTCTCCTGCGAATGCAGGCATATAAGAATTTTATAAAAAAAGACCTATGGTATATCTTTCTACCATAGGCCACAAAGTCTTGTGATTGACAAATCTAATACTTCTCCTTTATAATATACCTATGTGGAAGGCTTGTCAGTGAAGTCTTAATAGTAAGTTTTGTGTCTATGGGAAATTTACTGTAGTCGCTAAATTGGTTTTGGCGAACCATTTAGAAACTGTCCTATATGAAATTGTAAGGCTTGTACAAATTTTGTATGAGCCTTTTTTCATTCCATATCCAAAATTATACAATATTTATTTTTGTTTGGCAAATATTTTTATCGATAAGATACTCTGCTCAATTCCTGCGCTTTTAAAGAATCCCCAATCTCTTTTGCACAAGATTTAATCTCCGGCGTCAAAGCCGGTTCTTTCCCCTTATAAATATCAGAAATGGTCTGCAGATTTGTGTACTTGCCATACGCTTTATCAATGCGCTCCATGGCGCTTATGATTCTCCGGCTTGGTTGAAACCCGTTTTGCTTCAGTTCCTTTAAATGTCCTTCTTTCCATTGCTTTTGTTTTTTTACATTTCTTTTTGATATAGTTTTATCTTTATTACACTCTCTTTCTAATACAATATAATTTGGACATATATCTCTTTTTTTAAATTTATCATTACTGCATATACAGTTGTATAAATTATTAGCCAATTGATAAATTTGTTTTTTATTTGAACGACACCAATTTAATTCTGCTTGACATTTTTCTTTATATTTTTTAGCATCGGGTGTGTCTTCGGATAATTCGTTAATATTAAAGTAGGAAATATACTTTTCTCTTACAGGAATCATATTATTTATATTCAAAATTCCAATAGTATTATTTTTTTCATCTTTGATCTTTCGAAACGTAATATTTTCAGACATATTAGCAAATTTAGGTTTCTCTTCTATAGAAGATAATGGAATACAATATTTTTGTTCGTTTACCAGTACGATAATACCAAGAAAGGGTCTCCCCTGCTTATGTTTCTGCGATGAAACTGACAATATTGTATTTGTTCTTCCTGTTGCCCTTTTTTCAACATTTTTTAAGTTTCTAACATATTTCATATCTACCGTATAAAAATTTAATTCTTCATCCATTATTTTTCCCTGCAAACACAAAAGGCTATGTGAATACACATAGCCTTTTGGTAGCATCCGTCGCAACGGAAATACTCTGTTTCAACAAGTCCACTTAAGTTGGCAGGACCCTCCATGGCTATATTATACCACATATCAATATAATTTCAATAGTCATTAGATATATTTTTAATTATTTTAGTTGCGTCTCTTCTAAATCAAAAGCAACTACTTAGTACTATACATTCCACACAATTTCTACATCCCCATTTTCAAATAATAAAATTTTATCAATATAATCATTCGCCACCATCTTTTTTTCTTCAAAAGATAATTCATCAAAGTCAATAGGTTTATATTGGACCTTATTTTTCTTGATATGTCCTATGTGGCTGGCCAGCTCTTTCTGTCTGGTAGCCAATTTTTCAAGTTCGCGGTTTATCATCGTCACTGTCAAATCAGATGCTTCGCCGGTGGCAATACAGTTTAATAAATTACTGATTTTTTCATCGATCTGCACCAGTTCAATTTTATCTTCAGGCGATATTGTAAAAATTTCTTCCTCCACTGCATCATTCTGGGCCTTGGATAGTTGTATTTTGATTTCTGCTGCAATAATATCTTCCAAATCATACGGACGCATTTTTACAACATGATCACAAAACTTAGCACAATGTCCGCTACAAACCAATAACCCTCGCATCTCGCCGGATTTTCTACTGATATGCGGAAAAAACTGTACCGAATGGTTACACTCCCCACATTTGATTTTACCGGACAACCAGGTATATTTTCCCTTTCCACCATTCTTAATTTGTCGATTTAACGATAATCGATGCTGACAAGCCAACCATATATCTGAAGGAATCACCCCCGGCCATAAAGCAATATTTACAACCAGTTCCTCATTTGCCCTCTTTTTATCATCCGGAGTATATTTTCCAAGTAACGTACAAGCTCTGGTACCGTCAAACTGTTCTAAGTCAGATTCGATTCTAACTCCAATACTCTTATAATACATATAAATATCTGCATCGGCTTTTACAAACACCGGGTTCATTAAGATGCCACGTATTACAGAACCTACCCATTTTTTATTTGCTACACCTTTTTCATTGGCAATACCGGCAATTTTTCTCAAAGAATAATTACCGGATGCATATAGGGTAAACCATTCCACCACTTCTGCGATATACTCATTTGGTTCAATGATTGGAATTTTTATCGGTTTATCAACACCTTCATAAACAATTGCAGAATTTTTCCATCCAAACGGCGCCGGGCCACCGGGCCATCTTCCTTCTTTAATACGTTCATAATAATTATCCGTAACTCTGACAGAATCCGTCTCTCGCTCTAATTGCGCAAATATTTCTGCCATAAAGAGCATAGCCTTTCCGATAGGAGTAGATGTATCAAACTGTTCACTGACGCTAACAAACTCAACTCCATATGTATTCAGTTCATGCCACATAACAGAGAACTCTAAAACATTTCTGGAAAGACGATCTATTTTGTATACAATAACTTTTTTAATTTTACCGGCTTTAATATCCTTCATCATCCGTATAAATTCCGGACGCTTGGTATTTCCCCCGGAGTATCCTTTATCAATGTATATCTGATGCGGTTCTCCCGGTATTGTCCGTAACGCAAATTCAATTTGCGTTTCAATGGAAATACTATTTTTTTTGTCCAGCGACTGTCTTGCATATATTGCGTTCATGACTTTCCCTCTTCTCACAACTACGATATTGAGCCAATTTTCTTTGCGCATCATTATAACATCTTTGTAGTGAATTCGCACGTTCTTCCGGAGTATCGTAAGAAGGGAAAGTATTTATCACTTTCATAATAATATTTTCCTCTTTTTTTACAGTTTATTTCTTGTTTTCAAACTCCATACCAATAGTAAAATCATCTTTGATAAAAAGTGCAGCATCGAATTTACTTCCGCTTTTAGCAGTAAATCCTTTAATAACGGAAGTCTTTCCTTTTTCGATAAGCTGCGTAATATGCGTATCCGTCAAATTTTTACCGCACATTGTCTTCCAGATGATAAAGCCACACCCTTCCCTATCTTCACAACTAACCGCCTTCATACTGGGAATCATTTTACCGGATTTACATTTCGGACAAATTCCTTTTGCATTTTCTGCTGAATTTTCAAAAATCTTACCAACGGTACCGTCTTCATTTAACTGAAGGAATGCGTTATAGGATTTACCAGCCTGACTAACAAACCCTTTAATCAGTTTTGTCTTACCTTCTGAAAGAAGCATCTTTACATCCGCTTCTTTTACATTGGTACCCCAAATTTGAAACTTACAACCATCTTTATAAGCACTGCAACCAAAACCTTTCGGATTTTTAACTACTTCTCCCTGCTTACACATGGGACATTTTCCCATACTCTCTGCCGTAAAACTAACCTTTCCTTCTTCCGGTAAATCAATACTTAAATTTTCTTTATCTTCCATTATTTTTTTCTCCCACTTTTTTAAAAAATCTCTTTTCCCAAGTTTTCCCTGGTTAATCAAGTTAAGTTCTTCTTCAAACTGTGCTGTCAGCTCCGGTGTCTTTAGTTCTTCCGGTACTATTCTGATATAGTCTCGGCCAAGTTGCGTCGACATATATTTTCCTTTTTCCAGCACCATAAAAGTACGTTTCGGGTTCTGAAGTTTTTTAATAATCTCCGCCCTGGTTGCACTTGTACCGATATTATATTTTTCCATTACGGATATTAAAGAAGAAACGGTATAACGCTTAGGCGCCTGTGTCGTTTTACTCAAAAAATCAATTTTATCTACCCTCAGTTCTTCCCCTTCCATAAATTCAGGAAGCAACTGTTTTTCTTCTTTTTCTTCCTCATCCGTCTCACCCGGTTCAATTTTTAATACTTCCTTAAAACCAAGCTTTTTTACGGTAGTTCCCTTGCTTAAGAAAAAGGTTCCTTCGATTTCTGCAACCACTTCGGCCACATCATATTCATAATCCGGATAAAAAATGGCAATAAAACTGCTCACTACAGCATCAAATACATTTTTTTCCTTTGTTGTCAGTTCCTTATACACACCCTCCATGGACGATTGTATGGTTGGAATCAATGCGTGGTGATCCGTTACTTTATGGTCATTAAAAAAGCGTTTATCCGCTTCGATGGAAGATTTATCAATCTTTTCAATAAAAGCCTTAAATGGGCCAAATTCGCAAGAATTCAGATGCTCTACAATCTCATTGTAAAGATCCATTGATAAGTGCTGACTATCTGTTCTCGGATAGGATAATATCTTATGTTTTTCATAAAGAGACTGCGCAATTTTCAACGTTTCTTCCGGAGTATATCCATATTTAGAACCCATCGATTTCTGCAGTGCTGCCAAATTATACAGCAAAGGGGCTTTTCTGCTCTTGGACGCTTTATCATAGCTTTTTACCACTGCTTTTTTCCCCTGCAAACAATTCATAAGTTTTTCTGCAGATTCCTTATCCGAGATATCCTTACGTACAAAGTTTCCTTTATCATTCTTTTCGACCAAACAGCCCCTAAACCCTTTTCCATAAACAACTTCCAAATTGTAATACGGTACCGATTTGAAATTTTCAATTTCAAAATCTCTTTGCACCACTAAATTAAGCAATGGTGTCTGGCACCTTCCAAAAGCCAATGAAGTCCCGGCACCGGCACGTGTTAACGTCAACAACCTGGAATAATTCATTCCAAGCATATAATCGCCTTCAGCCCTTGCTTCTGCCTCCTGCAGAAGGGAACAAAACTCATTATCATCTTTTAAATTGGCAAATGCCTTCTTCAAGGCTTCCTCCGTTAAAGAAGATGCCCATAACACCTTCACCGGCTTTCGATTTCCTGCCATACGGTATATCCAGGACTGAATAAGATACCCTTCTCTGCCGGCGTCACCGGCATTAATAAGACTATCTACGTCCGGACGTGCAATCAGTTCCTTAATAACCTTAAACTGCTTTGCAGTATCCGGAAGAACCTTTAAGGACTCCGATAAATCAAAAGCAATCGGTAAGTCTTCCAGATTCCAGGTTGCATATTTCTCATCATGCTCCTGTGGCTCTTTTAATCCGATTAAATGGCCCACCGCCCAGGTCACGATATAATTTCCACCTTCTATGTATCCGTCTTTACGTTCTGTGCATCCTAACACTTTCGCCATATCTGCCCCTGCAGACGGCTTTTCTGCTACAACCAATACTTTACCCATAAATACCACCTCTAAAATTGCCAAGTCTTCATAATTTCAAATACAGCTTCCCTTAACTGACTGTTTAATAACACCGTCAACGCAAAAGATACCAATGCGACATCCACTACCCAAAGAAATACCTTCCCGGCCAAAAGAAGCGCATCATATGCAATGCCGGAAAGCTTACCTATTGTGGAAACCTTTTTTACTACAATCTTGTCTGCATCCACCTGGTATTGTTTTCCAATTTCCTCCTGCTCCTTGTATGCCACATTTTCTTCCTGAAACGCTTGCCATAATATTTTTTTCTTCTGTTGCTTTGCCATTATTTCTCCTTTCGCTTAAAAGATAAAAAGGATTTCTTCTGTTGCACCGGTTTATCCGGCATATATTCTTTTAAAATTTCTTCGGCACCGGAAAATTCGGAAGCTACGTAAGGATTCTCCGCATATTCAAGGAAAAATACCCTATTCAATTCACCCATTCCTTCTTTGCAGTCAGAACGCCACGCGACAGGCGTTAAATTAAAGCAATAATGGTATCCTTTTAATGTCTCAATTCCACCCACCAGACCAAACAAATCTTTTACGCTTGGCATCTCCCAGGCTTTGGCGCCGGCTATAATAATTCGTACATCTGATTTATTAAAACTCACCCTGTCACATTCCTTAAATACTCCAAAGTCCGTAATAATAAAGTTATAGGCCTTGCCTAAAATGGTAGCCAGTTTCCCTTCATTCACATCCGGATAAAAATCAATTCCGTTGTATGTAAAAGAACCATCTTCAGCTATGCGAAGTTCCATTTGCTCCGCAATGTGGTTATACGCACAATGATGGTTTAATTCTGCCAAAGCAACCATATACCCTTTTTTACGTAACCAATTTGCAAGTACCAGGGCATTATGCGTTGTTCCTATTCTTCGCTGTGTTCCGGCAAATCCGATCATCACTTTATTTACTGTTTTTTTAACTTCCGTTTTGATTACTACTTGTTCTTTTGACGCATTCTTAAATTCTAATGCATCCTTATATTGTTTACCCTTGGTAAGGCAATACTTTAATTCTTCTCTGATTTCCAAGAAATCATCAGCACAGATAATATCGTAAATTGCCATTTGAAAACACTGTGTTAATAATGCGTCCCCCGGATGTCGCATTGTGGCCAACAGAATAATTTTAATATCATCATTGGTCATACGAAGCATTTCCAATGCCTCAATTATCTTCTCATCAATATCCGCACAGGCATTCAAATCGATAATAATGCAATCAATGGACGAAAAAGCTACAGCGTTATTCGCTTTAATGTAGGAATACAGCAAAATATCTTCGCCCTCTTCACATCCGCCAAGCAAAAAATTATCATTTTCCTGAATCACAGAAGAGATTACTTCTTTATAAGTCGGTGATGTTATATAAAAAATCATTGGCGATACCTCCAATCGTAAAACATAAAAAATCTTGCAATTTTACTTCTTCGCATTTTTTGCGTAGCGCGCAACTCTTCAATGATTTGATAGACTTCATCTTCCTCATCAAAAAGCAAGGCTACTTTGTATACGAGACTTGTCTCCGGATAGGTTGGAACATTTAAATATTCATCAAAAGAAACATCTTCCTTCCAATGCTTAATTCCTTCTAAAATCATAGAATACGCAGCTACTGAACGAATTCCTCTGTTTTTATTTAAATGTTCCTGCCAGTAATCTTTTTCCACTTGGTAAATTGGAATAATCACTCTTTTTGTCATCTTTTCACCTCTAAAAATGTCTTATTATAAATCCAAATATTGCTAATCCTATGCATATTGCTAACGTTATTAATTGCTTTATTCTACGTTCCATTCTGACCTCCCGATAAGATAAAATAACCTTTTGCTTCGCTCCAAACCCAATCTGCCGGTACGGTATCACCGTGATGATTGTAATTATGAAGATTCGGATCATTCACAATCAAATAACCATCTGATGTAGTGCCACATAATACAATAAAATGTCCGGCCGATGTAAAATGTCCCGGTCCCATACTTGCAATCACAGGACACCCCGATTCCAACGCTGCTATTACCTCCTGACTGCTTGCAGTCTGTCTTGCCTGACAGCCCCAATTAGATGCAGCCGCAGGAAACAACGACCAGGACTGTCCTTTACCGGGCACATAATATTTGTTGCCGGCCCAGTCTGCCACTTCATTCACGGAAACAGTAGTTCCGGTTAAATATGAAAGACACATGGCAAGACTTGTAGGTCCGCATCCGGAAGATGATATGGTGCCACCGCCAAATGGCTTATAATTATAGGTCTGATAATATACCGGCACATTCATTCGGCCGTCTACCATCTCATAAATCACTTCCGGAATGTCGTATACATCACAGAATTGTTCATAGGACGTCACATACATTTCTTGTGTTACGGTATCATCCGGCCAATATAACATAGCAATTTCTAACGGTGACAAATATCCCAAATAATATTTGGTACAAGTATTTCCTTCCGCATCTATATACGTTTTGGTACGTAAGGCCGTAATCTTGTCATAAAATCTCATTATCATTAAGAATGAAGGCGATGCTTCGTCATCAGCATTAAGTACGAAGGCATTCCCCCATTTGGAACGTACATTATCTTCTTCCGTGTGAGAAATATAAGACAGTGTATATGCTAAATTAGGCGCTTCAATATCAAATGTAATATGATGCATTGCAAACAACTCATCTTCCGATAATTCAGATGTTTCTTCTGTCGTATTATCAGAAATATTCTCTTCCGTTTCCGGCAACGGAATATTTAGCATAGCCACCTGCCTTGCATTCGCCATTTCTTTTACTTCAAATACAAGATTTGCTGTCTCAATTTTGGTATAAAGCTCAGATTCATAAAAATCTTCCATAGACTGACTTACATACCCATTCACCCCACTGTACACACCGCATACAAGGACAACAACCAGTAATAACGGTGCCGATAACCCGATACAAATAGAAAGTACCTTGCTTCCGGTTTTTTCCGGATTAGCAATTGCCTCTAACCCTTTTTTTACAACTACTTTTCCCACTTTTGCACCGACTTTTACTAATGTTGTTGTCGTTATAACTGCCATTTTTATCTACCTCCTGCACTACCAAACATCTCAAGAAGTTCCGTGCATACATCTACCTGCATTTCCACTCTTACAGAGCCGGCAAACAAAATACCTTGCCCTCTGTTTTTCGCAGATAAAATATTTTCCTGCTTTTCAGACAAATTAAATAACTTCTTTGTTTCTTCCAGATTCTTACCATCACATCCCATTATGAATTTGTAGCAGGCATTATCAATAAGTGCCTGTCCAAGTCTCTTTACCTCAGGATCCAGGACGTCCACTACAGAGTGGGTAATAAACATAATACCGGCTTCGTACTTTCTTGCACGTTTTGAAATATTACGCATAAACTTCAGCAAATCAATCATATCCGGATCCACAAATAAGTAGCCTTCATCTACCGCAAGCAGTGTTTTCTCACTACGATCCAAAGCTAATTGCTGCCAAGCCCACATAGTAAGGTTCATAAACTGCGCGCGCTTTACATTTTCATCCAAATCAAGGAGCTTTGACATATTAAGAACCACAAATTTTGATTTAGGATTAATGGTTGTGTAGCCATTCCAGATATATTTATCTGCGCCTTCTCCGATTGGAAACAGTAAATCCGCAAGCCGGTCATAGTTATTTTTACGATACTCTGAAAGACCTTCGCTTTCTTTGATGCGCTTAACAACCGCACATAAATCTTCCATAATGGGAAAATCTTCATTCTTAAGCGTTGATATGTCCGTATCCCAAACAATGCCTTTTTCCTTGTACATTTCAATAAGAGACTCTTCCAAGGCTGTTTTCACAATATTGAAATTATCTGCGCCGAAATAAAGCTTGAAGAAAACTCGTAAATTCTGGATATGTAATGCAAGATCCGAAATATCACTATCCCCATAATCCAAATAATCTTCAATTGTTTCTCCGTCTTCTAAGTCTTCCTTTGTAACCCTGGGTGCCACTCTTACCTGCAAAGGATTAATTCGTCCGGTGCTTCCACCGGCACAATCAATTACATCACCTTTTACATCCGGGTGCATTGCCAGGTCGATATATTCTTCTTCCGGATCAAAGATAATAAACTTTGTCCCAAAAGCAAGTTCCTTCACATCCATCGTTTTTAAAAACGTGGATTTACCGGAACCGGGAAGACCCGTGATAAACCAATTGGAATTTACGCGGTCTTTATTACGCAGCCACTGATTCAAAAAAATCAAATCATCAGTACCGGTTTTCCCTAAATAAAATCCCCCTTCATCACGAATACCGCTGGCAGCCATAGGAAATCCGCCAAAAAAAGATGATAACGGCATATTTCGTTCACCTATGCATGCAACAAAAGGATTTTGTGTTCCATAGGGTGCAAATACCTGCATTGATTCCTTCTGCTTATAGCGAAGTAGTCTTAAGTTCATTCCGTTAACAGCCATTCGTCCGGAGACACGTTTTACACGGTCATTTAATGCTTTTTCTGAAACATCCTGAATAAACAGCATTGTATTTACATATGCAACTGGTTCGTTTTGAACAGATATCCTGCGGATCATCTCTTCCAAATCCTTAATAGCCTCATCGATCTGCTGTTTTTCGGACTCATTTTTTACCAAATCTCTGTCAGCTCTTAAGTCACTGATTTTTTTGTTATATACATTTGTTATGAATGAAGGATCCCCATATCGGATATCAAATTCCGTACAGGTACCTTCCAATTTACAAATCTGTGACGCCCAACCGTATTCCACACCATCTGTAGGATATTTTGACACTGCAAAAATTTTTCCATAGGCATCCCCCACATTGGCACACGTATCCGTAAAATCAATTCCGGCCGGAGTTATAACATTTAATATCTGCTGATTTACCTGCTTGGCTGCAGGTATGGCATTTTTCTCTTTTTTCATTTCCTGCTCCTTTTATTTCAGTCTTACCATAGGTTCATAACGCGAATTTTTACCAAGTTGCAAAAACGGTGCCTGCGCTGCAGATGCAAACAGCGAACAAACCTTAATAATGTCCTGCTGGGATAAAATCTCCGTTGCTATGCCAACACTTTCATAACGATTTTTAAAATCCTGAAGTCTTATTTTTAATTCAGCTTCTACTTCCGGCCGATTAGATGTTGTGTAAGGTTCCCATAATTTAATATAATGTTGGTGTTCATAATTCTGTCCTGAAGTAGATAATACTGTCAGCTCATCAATCATTATTTTAAGCAAATGCCTGGTTCCCACACTGGCAAGCTCGCTTCGATACTTATTTTCCAAATCTTTCTTCTGACCATCCAAATCAATTTCACGTTGCATAGCAAAATAGGAAAAATTCTTACGATCACTTTCAAAACTTGATGTAAGAATTTGCGTTTTTGCACGTAATTCCTCTTTGCTTAAAAGGTCCTTATTAAAGGGATAAATACGAAGATATCCGAAAATCATATTATCCTTCGTATATAAAAAATTCCCTTTAATATCACTGACATTCACGAATTGATTGGCAGTCAGCAATGAATTTTCGTCTTTCATTTCTTGATGCTCCCCTCATAAATATTATGATATTGATACTGATACTTTTTCTGCGACTTATGAAATGCAATCACGTACTGCGTTTTGAACAAAAGATTTTCTCCATATTTATCCTTTCGAAAAACAAGGACGGCAATTGTGATAATCGCAGCTGCAGTTCCCACTGCGTACAAAACATTAACACCGAATATGTACATTACAATCGCCACAATAATACCTATTGCCACCGCAATTCCGCATACAGTCAGTTCCATTGTCCCAAATCCCGGTATCAGTTCATTTCGATCCGGCACATTGACCGGAATATATAAATCCTTTTTCTTCATACAATTCCTTTCGATATATTACATTTCTTGCGAAGAAGCACCCATTTGTTTCTCCTGCATAGCGCATTCTTTTGCTATATTTTTTACAATATCCTGTATTTCCGGATTTTTAATTCCCGAATATATTTTGCTGACATCACTTATTGAAACGTCACTTCCTATTAGCAACGATAATTTCGTGATATTATTTACAAGACTTTTCGTAGGCTGAAATTTATTTTTTTTCAAATCTTCTATAATCTGTTTGTTGGAATTTTTATATTTTTCAATCTCCGGCGGATATTTTTCTATAACTGTACAAAATTTCTTTACATCTTCCATTCCCAACTGGCGACCAGAGCTGATTCCATCAATATCAAATACAACGCCCATATGTTTAGAATGATAGTATCTGATTTCTCGAACCTCACCATATGCCTTTTCATCTGCAATATAGTTTGAATTACATTTCTTCATATAACCTTCCATATCTATTTCAACTTTAGTCCCTGGCTGATAAAGATTAAGAAATTCTATATCCATATCAGATTTTTCGATATTCCATTTCTGCTCTGCAAAATAATATCTATCATTGTTATGAATGTTTCTTTTGTCGCACCACTCATAATATTCCATAAAATCCTTATCAATACTGTTTTTTAAATCTGTAAAATCTATATCCGGATATTCTTCAGGATTTAATTTTGCTAACTGTTTTCGAACATTTTCTTCTGAGATATTACCTGCCATCACTTCATCATGAATATACCATTCCAATTGGTTACGATTTATTTTTCCATCGTTTTCAAATAACATTTGCGGTATTTCAATAGACTGTTCTTTAGCTTGCATTTTGATATATAATAACTGTTCTTCAACCGATAATGATCTAAAATCCCGAATCTGAAAATCGACTTGTAATTTTTCCATTTTTCCTTTTCTCCTAAAAATATTTTCCTATCGCCGTAGTAATTTCCATTATCGTCATCGTAATAACACCAATGATGATAAACTTCTTAATTTGATTAAAGGTCTGACTCCATGAGCATCCCTCATCCCTGCATTTTTGAATAACCAGGATACATCGAAGAACTATTCCTGCAGCTATCAGAATTTTAAATACAATGATGATATTCCCTAAAAACGTTTTTAAATCCATTTTTGCATCCATATACTGTTCTCCTACTTAATTGCCCTTGCTGCGGAAATCACTTGTGATGCACCGCCCACAAGCCCTCTTGCACCGGAAGATGCTGCCTGTCCGGCGCCGGTCTGATACGTGAAACTCTGCAACCATTTGGGTGCCTTGCAGGCAAAATATAACATTACCGTGCTGATGAGCGGTGACATTAAACCTTCGATACCAGCCGACATTGTTCCCGCTTCTAATAAAATTACAACAGAAAGCATAAGACAGGTATATTGAATCAGCCACCCAAATATGGTAATGAGATAGGCTTTAAAAAACGGTCTCCACAATTCTTTATTAGGCGTCACCAAATCACAGGCAAAAATCGGCATCAGGCACTGGAATATAAATAATTCCACACCACGAAACAGTATTTTAAATGAAAGAACAACCATTAATACACCTACTACTATCAGCCAAATAACGCCGAAAGCTAATACCCAAGCGCCGCCAGGAACAAAAGTTAAAGCTAATGAACCGATTACTTGTTTTAAAAAATTACTTATTATATCCGTAGTAGTAAAATGAGTTTGAATGGTCGCGGCTGTAAGTAATTCCCCAATATACGCAACTGACATATCGCATATTTTCATAGAATACTTATGGATTTCACTACCGCAGTTTATTACCGCCAACGCCACAGAAATATTAACCAACGCCTGAATAGGGTCCGCATCCGCTTCCCCATCCAAATCCAGTATGTAATTGGTAAATATCTGTTTTAAAAAAATTATTATAAGAATCATTGTGGCAATATCAGCAATACCATTAATGATTACTTGCGAATTATCAGGGAAATATTGATTTACATTCGATAATTTTTCAACTCCAGTAAAGCAAAGTTTAAAAACAGACATTACCGCAGTAACAATCAACGATTGTAACCAATCTAAAATCCCCCAAAGCGTGGAACTTCCCCAGTCTAATCCATCTAGCTGGAAATCATTTATATTAAGTTTTTCTCCCGAATTATCCACAACAAGTTTTGCTATTTCATCAAAGTTCATTACTCTTACTCCTATGCATAATAAGAAAATACCGCTTTCAAGATACCGGAAATACACATTACAATAATACCGGTAATAATAGTAGACTTGATTTCCTTCTTATATTTAGGTTTCTCCTGTTCATCTGCTTGCTGCATACCTATAAATTTAACAATGCAAAGCACTACAACAATAGCCGCCTCCAGAATCAATGCTACAGTTGCAGCATCATTTAATAAGTTAACGGTTCCCTTCACTAATTTAGTTTGTCCTAATTCACCACCGTCTTCCGTCGTAAAAACAACTTCTTCTCCGGCAGATACTTCCATCGGCAATGCTAAAAACACAAATGCCATCTGGCAAATCAATACCGCCTTTAAAATTACTGCTCCCCAATTTGTTTTCTTTGTTCTTTCCATTAATTTTTTCATTTTACTTTTTCTCCTTTTCTTTTTATCTGCTTAAAGCCAGTTCCTGGCGCCTGCATTCTGCTACAATCTTTCCGACACTTTCCTTCATATCATCAGGAACGCTATTTGATTTGTGCATTTCACTGATTTTTGCTAAAGAAACACCGCCACAGTTTCTTATATTTTCCACAAGTGTTCTGTTAGGCTGAAATCCGCTATTTTTAATATCCTCCAAAATCTCTTTGTCGTTTTTCTTCTGTGGGAAAGATGGATTATCTTCAACCTTAACATCCACACCTGTCTCGCGCTCTTTTTTATACTCCTGTTCAGATATCAACTCAGCCTTATAGGCAAGGAAATCCGCGCATTCAGATGCATCCTTAACCGCCTTGACTAAAATTTCAGGTTTGTCCTGAATTGCTTGAATCCAGCCCTGCACATAGGCCTTATGGTTATCAATATGTGTTATTTCCTGTTCTACTGATAATTCTGTAGCCATAAAACAGGAACTCATTTCTGCTACCAATTCCTCATACGCATATGCCGGTGTTCCAAACGCATTGCCCATATTTCGATTAAGTCGATGTGGCGCACCGGTAGCATGTGCAAGCTCATGCAATGCCGTAGCGTTAAATGCATAGGTAGATTCAAAATATTCCTTTTCCGGCAGATGTATTTTATCTTCTGAAGGTCTATAAAAAGCGCGGTCTCCGCCATCAAACAAAATAGGCACGTCCATATTTCTTGAAATTGTTTCAACCAATTTATCCTGATTCACATTCGTATTTTTAGGAATTTCCGGAAGTGCCGGTATTCCGTCAATCTCTTGTGCGTTAAACACATAATAATATCTGGATACCAAACCCACCTTGGAAGCTTCTTCTTTGGACAATAACCTTGCTTCTTCCCAAGTTAACGCTTTCTTTTTTTCATAATCAAACGGAAACCAGTATTCAATCACAGACGCTTTACTTCCCTTTTTTAATTTCCACTCATTATCCTGAATTTGTTTGAATGTAGCCCATCTTGGATCCTGATATTGCTTTGCCATGGCAGTAAGTCCCAATGCCAGATGATTAATGCCTTTATAACGCTTTCCGGTAACTGCATTATATGGCGCCCTGCTGTTACTGGCTTTCCATTCTTTCTTCCAAGATAACTGTTTCTCCTGAAGACAATTGATAAATGTCCTGGCCAACTGTTCCCGGTATTCCGTCGACTTCATAACCTTCTTCCATCTCCTCTCTTGTTAAGTCATTTGTAAAAATGGTAATATTCAAATCCTTTCTCCTTTCCAACAAAAATCATATTTTAGGTATAAAGTCTGTTCTATATTGAAATCAAACTATGTTGCGTCCACTCCGATGGACTTCTCTCTTTCGGGCAATCACGCATTTCATTTACGGCGCAATCGCCCTCACTTGTTCCTGCCGGATAAATTCCTTTCCTATTTCCTTCATAAGTTTATCTGCATCCGGATTATCCTTATAGGCACCGGATTTAAATGCATTTGCCAAATCGGCTACACTATGTTCCTTTCCGATAAGTTTATTCAAGGAATAAATATTTTCCACCAATGGACGATTAGCCTGATATTTCTTGGTTTGATTTATCTCTTTTGCAATCAGTTGTTTTTCCTTTTCTTCGGAATTTATGCTTTTATTTTTCTGTCCGGGCAGATAGTCTTTAAATTTATCCAAATCTACTCCGGAAGGCACATACCATCTTTTAATAAAAGGATTAAATTTTGCTCCATTCTCTTTTAACTGCTGCGTTACTTTTATAAATTCATCTCTTTCCATTGAAGGAAGCCTTAAATACGTAGGCTTTTCTTTTTTGACTTCCTTTTCTAATTGAGAAACAATAATTTTTTCACCTTCGAAAGAATACTGATATCCGGCCTTTTCAATCGCCTCTTCCAAATCAGGCAATACTTTACCGTTTAATGCAATGTCCGTATCAATGCGAAATGCAATAACATCTTCCGTTGTAAATTCTTCCATGCGCTTGCCATTGTAAAGGGTAATATATTCCCCATTTTCCATAATATGAGTTTTAGGAATATGTGGCTTAATCGCAGGCTCTGCCAATTCTTGTTCTAAGGCTATAAAATCATATTTTTGATCCTTGATTTCTGTCCATTTTCCCATTTTTACACCTCAATTCGAATTTCTCTCTCAATTCGGCTTCCTATTTCCGTATTTGCAAACTGAATGGTCAAATACATACCTTCATTGTTTTTCAAAAACCTTTTATTAGGAACTAAACATAACTGATTGCTGCTTGCTTTCTTCAACATAGAAGCAGGAATCCTAACAATAAATTTACCGCCGGATTTTTTAATTTTTAATCTTCCTATTTTACGTTCCTGCAACCCATCCAGGGCAAAAAGAACAGCATTCTTTCCCCAAAACCAGAATCCAAAGAAGAATAAGCAACAACCGCCACCGGCTACCGGTGCGGCAACTGTCATTATTTCCCCAAAAGAAAGACTGCCTTGAATTTTTTCTGTAGGAACTTTAACTTCTTCCACGTATATTTCCGGTATTTCTTCCGGCGCTTCTTCCGGTGGCAATATGATATCTACCTCCGGCTCTTCTTCCGGTTCTTCCGGCTTTACTTCTTCCACTTCAATCACTTCTATTTCCGATATTTCATCTTCCTTTACCGGAATATAAATATTCGTCACATCATAGCTTCTTGATGCTACATTGCCGGCATAGTCCTTTACATAAACGGTATGAAGTGCATTTGCCTGTGCTATAGTAGTGGTACTTGAACCCCAGGTAAGACCGCCATCCCAGGAAATAAGCACACCCGGTTCCGCAACACTCACCGTAAGAATTACCTGTTGCGCCGGTTCCGTAGTATCCGGATACAAGTCCAAAATAATTGGTGGTGTTGTATCTGCCGGTGGCGCCGGCACATAAATATTGGATATGGTAATACTCTTTTCAGCAATATTTCCGACTGCATCCTTTACGTAGACTGTATATGTACCATTCGCCGTTATCGTCTTGGTGTTGGTCGCACTCCACGTACTTCCGTCCCAACTATACGGCTCTGTTGCCAGCCCAAAAGCATCTGTTCCTTCTGCAGTCAGAACAACGTCTCCCGGTGTAGGTTCTGTTACATCTGCCACTAATGTAATATCCGGCGCTGTCTTATCTATGTTGCTTATGGTAATACTCTCCTGCGAAACATTTCCTACCGAGTCCTTCACATATGCTGTATATGTACCATTCGCCGTTATCGTCTTGGTGTTGGTCGCACTCCACGTACTTCCGTCCCAACTATACGGCTCTGTTGCCAGCCCAGATTCATCCGTCCCATTCACTGCAAGCGTAACATTTCCGGCTGTGGGTATTGTTATATCTGCTTCGAGAGAAACAATCGTTGGTGGTGTAGCATCAATATTGCTCACGGTAATACTGGCCGTTGTTGTGGCGATATTATCACCGGTAATTGTCACCGTGTATGTATCATTTGCATTCACCGTCAAAGTCTTCAATGTGCTTGCATCAGACCAAGCATATGATAAATTAGAAATAGTCGCTGTACTATTTATGATTGCTTCTAATTCCACTTCCTGCGCCGGTTCTTCCGTGGAAATGGAAATTTCCAGTGTTGCAACTTCTGACGTTGTAGTTAAACCGCACGCATAAGTGGTAGTTGGGTGATCATGCCACGTACTGCAATTAATCCGCGAATAATTTCCGCAGCTTCCCTGATAACTTCCTGCCGGACTGTTGATGCAAGCATGTCCGGTAGTATGCCAGGAAGCACCACAGGTACAAGTACAGTCAAACTGATAATAGTCCAGATGTCCTCCACAAGCACACGTATCAGTTCTCACTGTTCTTAAATTTCCATTAATCACACTCTCCCTATATTCTGTAGAATCTGTCTTGCCACAGGCTTCATCTGAATGCAAATGATAAACCGACACCGCAGTTGGTGCGGCACTAACAGAAATAACATTTCCAAATACCAAACACCAAACCAAAAAAACTGTAATAATTATTTTATTTCTTTTCATTTTTCTTATAAGAAAGATACTCTTCCTTTTTTCTCCTTTCCTGCTGGTTCTTCCTCGTCTTCTCCCTCTTTTAATTGATTCCAGATACCCCATAACTTCAGCTCCGGAATATCTCGCATTGGACGTGCCGCCTCACGCTCCATAATAATTCTTGTATTATGTTCTTCATCACCAAGACCAAGCATATCGTTCAATCGGTATTTTGTAAGATCCGGCAATTGCATAATACCCGGATATTCTCCGGCAACTTTAGCTATAGCCCACGGTGCTTTTATCTTTGCAACCTCATTTGGCTCCAGTAAGGACCTTGCGGCCAATGATGCCGACGAAGAATAATTTGCACTGTTTTTCTTCCCTTCTGTTGTAGAAGTAGATGCACTGGACACTTCCACCGTATATTTACCTAGGCTTTCTGACATAGACTTTAGTGTTTCATCTGACACTGCCATTAAAAACATATGTACACGGCAATTCGACTTGATATTCTCGAAATCGTCCTTATATTTCGTTTTCATCTGCTGTAAATCCTGCCAAATGCTATATACTCGTACCCCTCGGCTTCGACCTGCAGCAAGCATTGCCGGTAATGATGGAATCACCGGGAAATTACCGATTTCATCCAAATCGTAATCAATATTAACCGGTAATCGCCCACCATACTCATTTGCCACTTCCACCTGAAGAGAATACATCTGAGTAATCAGAATAGACACCAATGGATAATACGTTTTCTTATCATCCGGAATCATCATATAAAGGACTGTTTTTTCCTTACCTAAATCCGCAAGATTAAAGTCTGACTTCGAAGTCATTTCCGCAATGTTTGGATTCGTAAACAATCGAAGGGTACCAAGGGCGGAAGTAAAGAAGGAAGATCTTGTTTTATCTGCTGCTATGGTCGCCATAGCAAATACGGTCTTTGCAGGGTGCGTATCCGGCAATCCTTCCAGATAATCATTAATGAGCATTTCGCCCATTTCATTACTCTTACACATATTGGCAATAAAGTAATATACATTCGCCATATTTTTACAATCTTCCGGAGCTTCAACCACTACCGCAAGAATTGCAGCTGCTATGGTTGCCGTTTCACCGTTATACCAAAGCGGTTCACCTTTTGGTTCACCAACCAAAACAGAAACCAAATCCCAGGTATAGTCAATTCCCTTTGCTTCGTCCCCTTCCGCAAAGGCATCCAAAATCGGCTGTAAAAAATTGTAATGAACACCTTTCCTTGGATTTCTCAAATCAAATGCCAATGTGTTATATCCAAGACTTTCTGCAAACAAATGCGTGTAATAAAAAATTTCACCTTTTACGTCAGAGATAACAACCGATAATCCGCTGATAAGCTGCAACCATAAGGTTTCAAACAACAACCTTCTTGTCTTACCGCATCCGGTAGAACCAAGAATCATTACGTGATAATCCTGGCCTACATATCGAATTACTTCAGCATCCTTATCTTTTGTCATTTCAATAAGCAGTCCGCCTTTTTTTGTTGGTAACGTTTCTGTTCCGGTATAACGAAAAGTGGTAAATAGCTTGTCCTTTTCATCGTCCCTTAAAAATCTTGCCGTACCGTGTTGTCCGTTTCCTGCCGGTACCGGAATTTCTATATCGTCTGTCACCTGAATCGTATCTACTTTGGTAATCGTCTGCTCTACTGTCATAGACGTATATACGATAATACCAATCCATACCGTCACAATCCCCAGCGCCCAGGTATGTAAAATGGAAAAAGAAGAAAAATCAAAAAACATTTTATATGCAGTGAGAACCGAATAATCCATCATATCCTGTCCCAAGGCGCCCTGTAGTATTTGGTCAATCAGGTAAGCAAGATATGGTGCTATGATTACAACCGGTATGATAATCGCAATTACAAATTTTCTCTTTTTTCTCTTATTTTCCTGAATGCGTTCGTTATTAAGAGTAGCCATTATTCTCCCCCCAATTTTTTAAAAATTTTGTCTATAAAAGTATACTTTTGTGGAAAAACAAAAAAGGTTCATAAAGTTTTGATTTTGAAATTTTAAATACGTTCATAAAAAATCGACACTTTATAGACCATTCACTATTAAGGAGGACGTTATGAATTATTACGGTTATCACAGAACCAGCACTAAGGAACAGCATCTTGACAGGGGGATTCTTGAAATCTCGGATTTCTGTCACAAACAAAATTTTAGTATCAAAAAAATTTATACTGACCAACTCTCAGGTAAAACTTTTGACCGGCCACGATACAAGGTGTTGAAAGAAGAAATTTTACACCCTGGTGATGTTCTTATCATCACTGAAATAGATCGTCTTGGCCGCGATAAGAAATCTATTTTAAAAGAGTTGGAATATTTTAAAGAAAAAGAGATCCGCGTTATGATTTTAGAATTACCTTCTACATTAATTGATTTTTCTTATTTGGAAGATGATATGGCAAAATTATTTGTTGAAATGATTACAAATATGCTCATCGAACTATATGCATCGCTTGCCCAGGCAGAAATGCATAAAAAAAAGAAACGTCAACGTGAAGGATTGGAAGCAAAAAAACTTCGTGGTGAATGGGGTGAAATGGGACGTCCACGAAAAATTTCGCTAGACCGTTTCGGTGCCTACTTCGATGAAGTGATTGATGGTGCTATGAAACCAAATGAAGTTATGAGAAAACTGGATCTAAAAAAATCAACTTATTACAAATATGCCAACGAATATCTACTTCTTAATGGCATAGAACGTACTATTATTTTTAGAAAGGCGGAAGATAATGAAAAAGAAAAGCAAACGAATCAATGTTTCTTTTGATTCGGATACGTATGATCATATTATGCGGTTAGCAGCGCAAAAAGACGTTAGTATGTCTGACATTGTCAGGTTGTACACGGAAGAAGGACTGCAAGGTAAATTAAACAGCGACAATATTGATTTCATTTCCGGCATTATTCGTGAGCAGGTTAAAAATACAATGCAGCCACAAATTGAAAGACTGGCATCTTTATCAGCCAAAGCTTATATGGAAGCCGCAACCGCAAGCCTGTTGACAGCGGAAACTATCGCCAAATTTGTGGACGATTCCCAGCAGGAAGCATTTGAAGAAGTATATGAAAAAGCTCGAAAAAAAGCTCTTGCCACAGTTAGAAAGAAGGAAGAATAATGACTGAATTAAATATGGATGAAATAGTGGAATTATTAAAAGAAGGACGGATATCACCCAAAAAAGAATATAACTTGGCAGAATTAGATCAGTTTTTAAGTCAGGAAGATATATGCTATCGACATGCTGCCGCATTTTGTCAAAGTATTATAGATGATGCAAAAGGTGATTTGGATTTTATTCTTGATAAATATGTTTTTTATCAAAATTTATATATTGTCGAAGAAGATTATTGCGACGATGGTTCCAACCAAAAATTAATTTTTCTGCGCGAATTATGTGCTTTTTTAGAAAAGCATATTGTATGGCTAAATCTCGAATATGCCGGTTATGAAAGAGATATCAGCGATGACTACCTGCGCTGGAAGAAGGAGTAGCTTATGGTAAGACCACTAATTTCAAAAATACGATGCAATAATCCAAATAAGAAGTCTTCTCCTATGAGAAATCATAATCTCCTGGTATACATTGGTAGCCGTGAAGGAGTGGATATATCTAATCCTGAGTTGGACAAGCTTGTACAGGAAGATGCTTTACAGGGTGTGATATCCATTTCGGATGCAGAATTAGATTCAATGCAACCAACCGAAAAAAACGGATTGTTTGGAAATATCGAAACGGAAGATATTCATAAACTTGCAAATCATATAACCGGATTAACGCGTGATGGTAAAAATATATATAACGGTATCATTTCGCTTCATGAAGAAGATGCATTACGCTTAGGATATGATACAAAGGAAGCCTGGCTGAACTCAATGTACGCGGTTCTCCCGGATATTGCAAAAGAATTTCATATTCCGATTGATAAACTTGCCTGGGTTGGCGCGTTGCATATGGAAGCCGGACACCCCCACTGTCACTATATGTTCTGGCGAACGGATGAAAAAGTACGTTCACCATTTATACACTCTTCTGTTCAGGACCGGTGCCGAATGAATATTTCTAAAGTTTTTTTGGAAGCGGATAGAGAAGCTGCCGCTATTAATAAAACTTTGGCCAGAGATTCTTCTATTGCAATGACAAAAGAAGAATTAAATAAGTTATCTGATTTAATGAATCCTTCCGCATCTATTCCCGGAAGAGTTACGAAGGAAAACTTGGAACAATTATCTGATAAGATGAAAATTCTCATTACTGCACTTCCGCCTACCGGGCGTATAGCGTATAAACTTCTGCCGGTGGAAACAAAACTTCTTACGGATGATATCGTACGTGACTTATGCGACAGACCTGATATAAAAAAGGAATTGGAAAAATATTATGAAAGCGTTGACCAACTATCTGACTCTTACAGTGCGAACCAACAAAAAAAAGATATCAATAAAGTACACGCTAAGGATGATATAAATAAACGTCTTGCTAATGTAGTGCTGGCCACTGCCAAAACAATACGTTCCGAAGAACGGCGCATTCAGTTCGAAGAACAAAAAAAAGAAAGCCAAGAGAAATATGCGGAGCAATGCCGTTCTTCCCTTTGTTTCTCACTTGTGAGAAATTCGTTGAATGTAATTAATGATTCAACAAGGCAAAATAATGCCGTAGATCCATTTAAAACATTGTCAAAACCTACTCACAAGAAGAAAAAAAGGCGAAAAACACAGCATCAAGAACGCTAGTGTTACACAAAAAAGTGCGTATTTATGGGATTGATAAGCATATTTAGCCTAAACTGTTACAGTTTTAACATAAAAAATGGGCTTGTGTTACACTTGAAATAGTTCCAAAATTCTAGGCTTTGCCTAGAAAATGTGTCTCGGCGTGTAACGCCCTATTCCTGCCTTCTGAAAATCAGAAGGGAAAGCAAGTAAAAATGAAAAGAAAGAAGGAAAATTAGAGTGGATTATAGAGAACGTCAAAAACAAGAAATAGCAACAATTCGAAAAAAGACAATTAATATTAAATTATCCGAAGCAGATTGTGAGCGAATTTATAAATTATGCGGCATACACAATATCAAGGTGTCGGAATTATTAGAAAGCTTTATCGGTGACTTAATCGGTGGAACTTATACAAACGGTAGCGACGAACGAGATTATGCACAAAGATACTTTGAAAGATGTGGTTTTGGAATGTTTCCTGAAGCAACACTTCTAAATTGGCTTTTGAATATGGGTTATGATGTATATGATGATTTTTTAGAAGTGATAGATGATATTGAAAGCGGATATGCCGAACTAGAAGATTACCGCAAAGACCCAAGTGTTTTTGATGAGGAAGAAATAGATTTTTTAAGAACTGATATCGAGGACTGGAAAAACCAAATTGCAGAATTGAAAGCAGATTTTCTTAAAAACAACCCGAAAGCAAATTGGGAAAAGGAAGTTGAAAAAGTAAATGAATGGTGGAAAGAAAAAGAGCGCTTCAAAAATGAGTAGTAAAAAGGAGGATTTATAATGAAAGTAATTAGTGTAATTAACAACAAAGGTGGTTGTGGCAAAACCGCTACCACAGGGATTCTTTCGCAGCTCTTGGCTGCCAAAGGCAAAAAAGTATTGGCTGTGGATTTAGATCAGCAATGTAACTTATCAATGATGTTAGGATGTTTTAGCAGAGACAGTGATGATGTTATTAACGGCATTACTGCTCCTGCAGTGCCGAATATCGCAGAACTGTTCCGTTACCGGTACCGTACGGAAGAAGACGTGAAGAAAATAATTGTTCACTCTCCCATCGAAAATCTTGATATGATACCGGCGTCGAAGCGCCATAAGAATACACAGCTGGTAATCAGTATGAATGAAACCGGGAATAACAACTCTATTTTGCGAAAGGCTTTGCAGACCATAAAAGATGAATATGACTATATTCTGATTGATAACGGACCGGCAAATGATATCTTAACAGTAAATGCCATGTTTGCATCAGACAGTATTTTAATACCGGTTAAAATGGAAGGCTTTTCTTATGAAGGTCTGATGGAAACTTTAAAAACCATTCAATACATAAAAGACGAACACGATTTAGACAGTGTGAATCTTGCAGGGGCATTTATTACCCAGGCAGAAAAAAATACAAATTTGTGTAACCATCTTACGGAAAATTACGTTATAAATTTAGATAATAAATTTTTGTCACCAATCCGTAAAGATATCCGTGTTGCAGAATTGGAAACAAATTTTCTTCCGGTAATGGACTACTGCCCTACTACCAATGCAGTGATGGACTACAAACAATTAATGGAAGAATTAGGATTATAGGAGGATTGAAATAATGGCAAAACCTAAATTTAGTTTTACACCGGCACAGTTTCCGGTAGACAATGGAATCAATGCAGAACCTACTCAGGAAGTAAAGGAAGTGACTCCTGCTACTATTCTGGAACCCAAGAAGTCAAAAACAGAAGGATTTCAGATTAAAATTATTCCCAGAAAAAAAATCAGAACCAACAAGAAAAACTGCTACGGTATCCGTGAAATAGAACGCTTGAAGGAAAGTATCTTACAGTTTGGACTTCAGCAGAACCTTACCGTAGTGTATTCTTTGGAAGAAGATATGTATATCATTGAAGCCGGCCATAGAAGATGTCAGGCGTTGGATGAATTGATTGAAGAATTTTCAGGGGTAACGGTTACACCTGAAAATGAAGTTCAGGTAAACCCGGTTTACTCGAACGTAGATGATGGTTCAGGTAAACTCGGTTTACCTGAACAACAAAATGACACTTCAGGTGAACTCGGTTCACCTGAACGAATTGCACTGTATTTAAAAAATGTAAAACCTTATGAGGTGGGATATCCCTGTAAAATTAACAGTTTTTTAAAAGATGAAGAAGATTATGACGGCATGGAAACTGAAGCTACTCTTCTCTCCGAGGCACGACTTATCATTACCAACGAGGATGTGCGCTCTACCAATCCTGCGGAAAAGGCTGCCGCTGTTGCAAGGTTGGAAGAGATTTATCAGAAATTAAATATTGGCAAGAAAAAGTCTGAAAAAGTAAATGTAATGCAAAAAGTGGCCGAAGATATGAATATTAGCAAACAACAGGTTGCTAATTATAAATCTTTTAATAATCTACTTCCCGAACTGAAGGAAGAATTTGAAAAGAATAATATTACCTTAAAAGAAGGTAGCGAAATCGGCAATTTAAATGAAGACGAACAGAGACAAATCCTTGACGCTCTTCGCGCCGGGGAGAAGGTTTCTTTGGATGAGATTAAGGCTTTGAAAAAGGAAAAGGCAAACTTGGCCAAGGAAATCAAAGAGAAGGAAGCTCTTATTTCCAAGTTACAGTTGGAAGTGGAAGAATCTGCAAAGCAGATTGAATTTCATACTCCGCAGGAGTTTGATGAGAAGGTACTTGGTGCCCTGGAACAGAAACCCAGTGAAGAAGAAATTCGCCTGAAGGAAGATTTACACCGGAAGGAAGAAGAAATTAAACTTCTGATGAGACAAGTGGACGAATTAAAAAATAAACCTACTACTATCATCGATGCCGGAGCAACCAATCTTTACCGTGCCGAACTTGCTGCCAAAGTTGCTCACGAAAATCTCTTAAAGGCACAGGCAGAATTTTTACAGAACTTCGTGCAGTATGAAAAATTATTGGATGCATCACCGATTGATACAGACCGTAGTGTTTTTGAAAAAATGGTAACGGACTATAAAAATCTCAAATCAAGTACATAATATGGTACACCATTTTAATGTATACTCAAAACGTAACAAAACAAACAACATAGAAAGGACGAAATATGAAAAAGTATTTTTATTTATCATTAATCATCAGCTGTATGCTGATGCTCTGCGGATGTGGCAACTCAGACGTTACTGATGAAGTATCAGAATCTTCATCTGCACAAGGCAACGCTCTGGAATCCGCATTTCTCTCGGAAGATCATTTTGAATTAAGGGAAGAAAGTATTACCATTGAATATGGTACGCCTTTGAGTGACGATATTTCAGAGTATGTTATTGCGAAGGATTATTCTATAATTTCTTATGAATGTGAAGAAATATCAGCCAACGATGCCTTAATAAATAAGGTCCCTGGCAAGGTCACATTTACTCGCGATTATGGAGAACAGTTAATTATGACTGTAAACTATGTAGACACTATTTCTCCAACTATCGAAAAAACAGAATATACATATTATACAATAAAACTTAATAGGGACGCTCACTATGCTGAAGGATTGCCAGTACTCTTTGAAAATATTGCACCACATGGGGTCCTAAATCCCGCGTTTCAAATTTTTGATATTGAAGAGTATTTTGGTATTACAGATAATTCACTGTGTATACCTTCTTCCTTAATCATAGATGGTAATTCTTATGAATTAGATGAAACAATCCCCAGCCAAACGCTTATCCCTGCATCAGCATTCGACTATGGCGACCACAATATCAGCATTACTGTATATGATACCGTAGGACATACCGAAACCTTTGAATGTATTTTACACGTTGTAAAAGATGTATCCCCGGAAGAAAGAAAAGAAATGATTGCTTCCGGTTATACCGAAGAACAGATTAATGATGCGGTAGAAGAATTTGTAACTCAATAATGTAATGATTTTTAGCCGTCAGCTACTAGGAATAGTTGGCGGCTGTTTCTTTGTTTATCTTAAATTTATAATTGACTTATATACAATTTATTTGTAAAATGAGTCTATAAAGTTATAGCAAATTTCAACAAAAAACGTACCCGTCTATAAAAGTATACTTTTATGGACTAGGTACGTTATTATTATCTACGGATATTTTCCGATTACACCATTTCACTTATTTTTGTTTCTTTTTCTTTTCTTCCAGAATCCAAAATGTAATCAATGCCGCCTGCGTCATATGTCTTTCATCGGCAAGCTCTTTCAATGCTTTCCTTACTTCCGGATCCAAAGATAAACATAATTTCTCTTTCATTTTTCTCCTTTCTATATATCTGTTATATTTCTATTATATATCTTTATTAAGGTTTTGTCAATAAAAAAATCCCCCGAAGGGACTTTTAACTATATATATAATGCAATATTTCTTCGGTATAATCATATAGATAAAATATAACTATAGATTAAATATACTGCATTATAAAAAGTTCAAATATTCCTTATAATATAAGGCTTTTTTAACAACTGCCGGCGCGAAAAATAGAATATCATATTTTATTTTTACCCCTAAAATTAGAATACTTCAAAAAAATACCCCTAAAAATAGAATGCTATAGCTTATACGCATAATTTTTCTTGATTTTAAGCACAAAAAAAGAGCAATTTCACTTCCTTCCGTGAAAAATACTCTCAAAAATCATTTGATATCTGTATTTATATAATCACAATTAGACCTATACGTACGTATAAGTCTTATAATATTCCCAAATCTCTCATAATTGCTTCAAAGTCATAATCCTGACGAAGATATCCGTTCTTTGACTTCGTCTTATTATTCGGCTTTCCTAAACTCTTAAGCATTAGGCTATGTACCAGCGCAGGCTGTAAAATCTTTTCTTTTCGAACAGACGCTATCATTGCAGCACCCAGAACGTCTACAATATCTTTAATATTGTTATGATACTGTTTCAGGAGCTGGACGATATCATTAAATCCTCCCGGAGTGGTAAAGGCCCTGCTTCTTCTGATCAGCGTACGTGCAATTCTCTGACGATACAATTCTGCAGCGCTTAGCGCCGGCGCCACAAATTCCAAAAGTGAAATATGATAATTCTTTTTGTTTAATACAAATCTGAATATCTTACGAATATTTGTGATGTACTTACTAATTGTTTTTTTGCATACATGGAACAGTTCCATATACTTCTCATAAAACTTCTTCTTACCAATAACTTTTCTTCCGGCACCGGCCTGGCACTGGCGGAATAAATCCAACACAAGAAGTTTCTCATTAACGGACAAATTCCAGAAATCTTCTGATTCAAAAAGACCGTGATGCAGGTTAATATATTGTCCCTTAAACTTCTTTTCCGAAAAATCATTGTCCAGGATCGTAATATCATAATCACCATTTGCACGCTTGTATAATATTAAATTCTTCTCTTTTAAGCTTCTTAAGGCATCGTAAAAGGACTGTTCACACATATTCCCTTCCTTGCATATTTCACGATGATGAACACCGACTACTCTGCCGGTGTCGTCTTGGTAGCGCAAACAAAGCAAGAAGAGATCTAATTCTGTTCTTGTTATACTAAACGCTATTAACTTTTCAAAAATTGATAACTTTAGTTTCATTTGTTTACGTGGTCCTTAAAATATATTATTCATTCAAAGTAGGTACTTTACGAGCTTTCTCTTGCTGCGCACATTCTTCAGCAATACTTTTTACAATATCCTGTATTTCTGGATTTTTAATTCCTGAATACATATTGCTTACATCTGCTATGGATAATTCCCGGCCAGTAATTTTATGTAGTTCCTTCATATAATTCACCAAACTGGAAGTCGGCTGAAAATTATTTTTCTTTAAATCATCTAACATTTTCTTGTTGACATTTTCGGTTGGTTGCGATACTATGTTTTCACAGATATCTGTATGGTCAAGAACTTTCCACGCCGTTGGTAATTGTAACCTAAGGAAACGGGAAAGCATCTTGGCTTTTTCTTTGTCACAAATATAAACTTCATCAACCGTATGCCTTTCCTTCAAATAAAACTCTAAATTATTTCTTCCATAAAAACTTGATATTTCATTCACTTCAACTCCCAGTATTGTTTTTTGTAATGATATTGCCATTAACATAGGGTAACCATTTTGATCTAGCGAATCGGAAATTAGTGCATATGAGTTTCTTTTTGTTTCGTCCACGACAAAAACCGGATTATATAATTGTTCTGGGATACTCTCTATCATCGCACGCGATAGTGAATGTGCGCTTATACTACCCTTAGGCTCTCGAATGCATTTTTTAATAGTACTTTGCTTTACAACAACATCCAAATTTTCAACGCCTAACTTTTGTAAATATTCAGGTGTTTTTCCAACTGGTATAAACTCGTTCATATCGAGTTTTTTATTATAGTAATTATCAATCGCTTTTAAAAATATTTCTTTTTCTTTTTTTCTCTGCTCGTCCATTACAAACCTCCTAATCTTGTGTTATTATCCAAAACGCATCATACTGCCACAATCCGCTTCTATCTTCCTGCGCCTGGTTCTGCAAATTTTCCAGTTCTACTGAATATTGATGATTCGGTTCATAAACAACCGCCCTGGCATATCCATCCTGAACCAATGTAGCATTTAGCATATCACTTAACTCATCCGGCGCCGGCGCCAACCATACGTAAGCCAATACCCTATCGTACTGATCGTGCTGTTCTACATCATATTCCAGATATAACGTATCAACATCTTCCAATAACGCTTTCGTGTATTCACTTGCCTGCAGACCAAATTCATTATTCTGTAATTCATCTTCATGAACAGACTCTTCCGTATCGATGCCGATGAGACGCACTCTAAATTCTTCTCCGGAAGAATCACACACAACGATGGTATCTCCATCTGCAGCATATACATATGAAACAGCCTCCAACTCATCTGCAGAAGGAAGCTCTGTTCCTTCCTGTCCGACAATAGTACAGCCCTTTAGGAAGAATACAATACAAAATAAAACCAATACATATAATACTTTTTTCATAAACGTCTCCAGCTTACTTTCCTTTATTCTGCAACATTGAATACAATTCATTTAACAGTTCATCCGTATAATGGTATTCAGTCCTTAAAATGTTTTCATACATCTCCTGACTGGCCAAATCTTCCAGGCTTCCTGATGCCTCAAATTTCTCCCGATAATAGAAATATTTGTATTCCGGCATTTCCTCATAATTTAATTTCATAATGTTCCTCCTTTGTGCAATAAAAAAAGTAAGAAAAAGTTATCTTTTCCTTACTTAATTTATGTTACCAGCGTTTCCACACCGCTGTACTGATTCGGATAGACGCTTGAATTACGATGTATGGAAACAAAAAAATCACCGCCCAAGTTATTGGCTTCCTGCGCCTTTTGGTAAGGTGATTCATAAACATCATCCGTTCGGGTGTAATACACGTTAAAACCCTTATCTTCAAGAATTTCGCCTACTGCCAATGTCAAGGCCAAGGCATCGTCCTTCTCTCTTCTCCCGCCGTATACTGCGCCGGGATTGGCACCACCGTGGCCTGCGTCCAAAATAATGGTTTCTGCCATAATGCTCTCCTTATGATTCTTTTATATATTTTATTCATAAAAGAATAAAGGCGTGAATCCATATCATATTTTTATAAAACATAAAAACACCCTCCTTACCGCATTGACGGCAAGAAGGGCGTCTATCACTTTCACTCTTTATATAACATATTTACGTTCAAAATCTTCTACCGGAATCGGTTTGTCATATAAGAATCCCTGCATGGAATCGCAACCGAATTCATATACAATCTTCTCCTCTTCCTTGGTCTCAATACCTTCACAGACAATTTCCAAATCAATTTCATTCAGAATAGAAATCAGTCCTTTGATGATGTTTTTACCTCGATTGTTGCCCAAACTGTTCTTAATAAAACCTTTGTCCAGCTTAATAATATCAACAGGCAAAATACCAATCAAATTAAGTGAAGAATATCCTGCACCGAAGTCATCCACGCTGACGCGGAAACCGCGTTCACGAAGTTTTTCAATTTTATTAATAATAAGCTGTGCTTCTTCAAAGAATACAGACTCTGTTACTTCAAATTCAATATATTCCGGAGAAATATTATAAGAGTCAAACTCCGCGATAATATCGTTTACAAGATTATCATAATAAAAATGCAACTTACTTAAGTTAATGGATACTCTCTTGGGTGTTTTGCCTTCATCCAGCCATTTGCGGATCTTCGCAAAAACATAACGCATTACATACCAGTCAAGTTCCAGAATTTTACCACTGTTCTCCAGTACGGAGATAAAAAGTGCCGGCGGAATAATATTGCCGTCCTCATCTTTCAATCTTGTAAGTGCCTCCGCACCTACTACGGCATTTTCACTAACACTGACTTTAGGCTGGAAATATACCAGAATAGACTTATCTTCCAAAGCTTTATCAAAGATGGGAATAATCTTAGCATCCCCTTCTTTGGTCTCCTCAATCTTACGGTTATAGCGGGCACAGGGCACATTATAATTACCCTTTACACTACGTCTGGCTACATTTGCCTTATCGATTGCAGAAGCAATATTCTCGTATCTGCTTTCAATTACATGAACACCGGTATTCAGATGCAAGGAAGCTTTTGGAAATTCAATTTTATGTTTTGCTACAAAATCATCCTGAATCGCTTTCAACCTTTCTTCAAACGCTTCCCAGGTCAACTTACCGATATTAAATAAGCTGACAATGTGGTCTGAATACGGGCGGCATGCAACCACATAACCTTCCTGCATCACACAGATTTCTGCCAACTGCTGAATCAGACGGTCTCCTGCTTCATAGCCGTATAAACGGTTTATGTACTTAAATTTAGTGATGTCTGTAGAGATTACCACCATAGTATCCTCAACATCACTTTCTTTCAATTTGTCGGTTGCAACATTTAAAAAATCATTGAACAGCAACAAACCGGTTAATTTGTCTCTTTCCATTTTGTCCTCCAACTCAAGTCTCAACATAAGCACGTCAAAAAAATCCCCTTACATATAAGATACCATAACCCCGTTATGTAGTCTATCGTAAACTTTGACAATCAAACTTTTTTCTTTTGTGCAAAATGCACAAAAATCCAGCCGATTACAGTTGGATTTTGCTGATTTTACCAATTTTTTGTTGTTTTTTGTCGCAAACAAGGGAACAAAAATAATCGTTACTTTCCATACGGATTGTTTTACACAAAGCGACTTCCTTGCCTTCTTCCAAGATACATTCATTGGCTAAATCCACACCGAAACTTCGCAAGTCCTGCCCCATTCCCTTACCGGTGAATTTTATATAAGCTTCCTTGGCGGTCCACATTTGATAAAAGCAATTGACTTTCTCTGCAGAATCTGAAATTGCCTCTATTACAGCAATCTCACTCTCATGATAAAAGCGTTTCACCACCTTCTCCTGATAACCACGGCGTTCCTGCACATCAATACCTACTTCACGATCTGAAATGGCTAATACCGCCATATTTCCTGAATGTGACAAGCTAAAATATATACCGGGATAATCAATCAAATACGGCTTTCCCTGTGGGCCATAACCATAGTGAATGATATATCGTCCTTCCTCGTCCTTTGGTATGATATACCTCAAATTACGCTCATTGCCACCATCCTGCCCGGTTGCCTCCGCATTGACCCGTAAATCGGCCAAATAGCCCTCTAAACCTCTCTCCAGAAGAAGTCCGGCACCAAGCCCACGAATACGATCTGCGGGCATTTTATAGGCACCTATTTTCTCTGCCCGCTCCCGATGCAACATATTCACTTTTTCATCATAAAAGTCTTCCAAACCAATTAGGTTTGCCATATAAATATTCAACATATTTTTCACCTTTTATGCCAAAGAATCCTCCCGCGATAAACGAGAGGATTCCGTTAGAGTTTCTTACAACTCGCTCTTTTATTCTTCTGTTTCTTCTGCAGGAAGATCAATCTTGATACAAAGTTCTTCCAACTGCTTAGGATCTACCACATTAGGCGCTTCTGACATAAGACAGGAAGCATCTTTTACCTTCGGGAATGCCATTACGTCACGGATGGACTCAGCTTTGACCATAAGCATAATCATACGGTCAAGGCCGTATGCAAGACCAGCATGAGGAGGTACGCCATACTTAAAGGCATCCAAGAGGAAACCAAACTGGCTGTGTGCCTGCTCCGGTGTAAATCCAAGCATTTCGAACATCTTGCTCTGGATATCACCCTGATGGATACGCACGCTACCGCCACCAAGCTCTGTACCGTTTAATACGATGTCATAAGCCTTAGCACGTACACGTCCGGGGTCGCTGTCAAGGTAAGGAATATCCTCGTCCATAGGCATTGTAAACGGGTGATGAACCGCTACGAAACGCTTCTCTTCCTCATCCCACTCTAAGAGAGGGAATTCGGTTACCCAAAGGAAGTTGTATTTACTGTTATCAATCAATTCCATAGTCTTGGCAAGTTCCAGACGAAGTGCGCCTAAAACATCCCAAACCACTTTATTCTTGTCTGCCGCAAACAAAAGCAAGTCGCCGGGCTGACCGTCCATAGCTTCTACCAATTTAGCAAGTTCTTCTTCTGCCATAAATTTAGCAAAAGATGACTTGTAGGTGCCGTCTTCGTTAATTGCAAGGTAAGCAAGACCTTTAGCGCCGTAACCCTTAGCAAATTCTACAAGGGCATCGATTTTTTTACGGGGCATACCTGCCTGGCCCTTGGCATTCAAACCGCGTACGGAACCGCCGTTTTCAAGTGCACCTGTAAACACACTGAAGCCACAACCTGCAACTACGTCAGATACATTCTGTAACTCCATACCGAAACGTGTGTCGGGCTTATCGGAACCGAAACGGTCCATAGCATCCTGCCAGGTAATTCTGGGCAAAGGAAGGCTCACTTCCACACCGATGGTATCTTCAAAGACTTTCTTTAAAAGTCTCTCATTTACATCTAAAACATCTTCTACATCCACGAAAGACAATTCCATATCCACCTGGGTAAATTCAGGCTGTCTGTCCGCACGTAAGTCTTCGTCACGGAAGCATTTTGCAATCTGGAAATAACGGTCATAACCTGAACACATCAACAACTGCTTGTAAAGCTGAGGTGACTGAGGCAATGCGTAGAAGTTTCCGGGATGCACACGGCTGGGAACAAGATAGTCTCTTGCGCCTTCCGGTGTAGACTTCATAAGAATCGGGGTTTCAATCTCAAGGAATCCTTCATCTGCAAGGAAGTTACGGATCTTATTTACTACTTCACTACGCATAATGATATTGCCCTGTAAATCAGGTCTTCTTAAATCAAGGTATCTGTGCTTTAAGCGCAACTCTTCCTTGGTCTTAGAGTTTGCTTCGATCGGGAAAGGCGGTGTTTCTGCCTCTGATAAAATACGAAGTCCTGTTGCGCGTACTTCAATTGTACCGGTCTTTAAGTTTTCGTTTGCTGCACCGCCACGTTTTACGACTTTACCGGTTACCGCAACAACGAATTCACTACGAAGTTTCTCTGCCTTCTCAAAATCTTCAGCATTTACGAAATCTCCGTTTTCACCCTGTTCAAAAATAATCTGTAAAAGACCGCTTCTGTCTCTTAAGTCTGTAAAAATAATTCCGCCTTTGTTTCTGCTCTTCTGCACCCATCCCATTACTGTAATTACCTGTCCAAGGTTTGCTTCGCTTACCTCAGTACAACGATGGGTTCTTTTTAAACCTTTCATTGATTCAGCCATTTTTATATCTCCTTTAAACTAGTTCTTCAGCGCTTCTCTGTAGAAGTCCTTAAATTCGGTATAACCGTCTTTCATAAGCTGTTCCTTCTGGAACTTCTTATTCTTGTTCATCTTGGCTACCAGAACGATTTTGCCTTCTTCACGAAGTGCCTGGGCTTCTGCGATGATTTCACCGGTTCTTGCCGCATCCATTCCCTTCTCTAAAAGGAATGCAATTTTATTGTCAGCGTTGGGAACCTTAAATCCTCTTTCTAAAAGAATGGTGATAATTCTTTCAAAACCGATTGAGAAACCGCATGCAGGGGTATCGTTTCCGGTAAACTTACCGATCATCTTGTCATATCTTCCGCCACCTGCGACACTACAGTTTAATTCCTTCATTTCAATTTCAAAAATGGTACCTGTGTAATAGCTCATACCACGTACAAGTGTGGGGTCAAACATAATCTCGCAGTCAGCCTTTTTAGCTGCTTCCACGGTTGCAAAAATCTCCGCAAGATTGTCAGCTACGCCTTCTTCCAGGCAATCGCCAAGCTCTTCTTTTAAGAAAGCAAGCTTGTCTTCCGCCGCATTCATTTTATCAAAGAGAGTCATATACTTCTCAACACATTCCGATGCGAATTCACATCCTAAAAGTGCTTCCTTCACGCCATCGATGCCGATTTTGTCCATTTTATCAAGCTGGATAAATACCTGGTCGTAATCTTCCTCGGCAAAACCGCTGTAAGCAGCCATTGCTTTTAAGATTCTTCTTTCGTTAATGTGTACCTTAAAATTCTCAAAGCCGAGTTTTCCGAGAAGAGTTGTGGTTGCAAGCACCAACTCAATTTCAGCCAAGTTGGAAGGTTCGCCAAGGATATCAATATCGCACTGCACGAACTGGCGGAAACGTCCCTTCTGGGGTCTGTCCGCACGCCACACGTTACCCATCTGTAACGCCTTGAAAGGCTGGTTTAAGTTTGCAGCATTATTTGCATAAAATCTTGCCAAAGGCACAGTCAAATCATAACGCAAACCGCTGTCAACCAAGTCGTTTTCTTCCTTAGCGGCTTCAAGGTTTAACTTCTCGCCTCTTTTTAACACCTTAAAAATAAGCTTCTCGTTTTCACCACCCTGCTTACTGCACAGGTTCTCTATATGCTCCACGCAAGGGGTTTCAATGTGTGAAAACCCAAACTTTGCGTAAGTATTCTTGATTTCATCCATTACATAGTCCCTGATTTGCATTTCTTCAGGAAGCATGTCCTTCATACCGGTAACCGGCTTCTTGATTAAACTCATGTTATTTCTCCTTAAAAAATACTGGTACGCTTATAAGCGTAGTCTACCAAATATCAATTTTACACATTTTATGCGGAAATAACAAGGTTTTTATGCTTTTTTTGCATAATATTTTCAGATATTCACGGAATACTCTTTTTTATAGCCGTGGGCACCGAAAATCTGCCATTTCCCAACACCCAAGCGCTGAAGAATGGCTTTTCTTTCATCTGCACACAGCCCGGGGTCCGTATCCACGGAAGTCATTAATATGGGCGCATACTGATTATACTCTGCCTGCTCCGGCGTCAGTCCCCGCAAATTAATATACACATCTCCCGTAAAAGCAATGTGATGTTTATAGTCAATCAACACGATTTCGCCGGGCAGATGCCCCCCTTTGCCTTCGTATACCTCAAAATGCAACTCCCCGAAGTCAAAGAATCCAATCTGTGTTAAAGGCTCTGACATTTCTTCTTTATTTTCCCAAGGCACTGTTATTTTAGAAGGGGCTACTGGTGCATAGGACGTTAAAATTTTACAAATATTAATATACGGCTTATGCAAGGGATTCTGCTCTCTGTAGCCACTGACACCCTCATACTCGTTGCTTAGGCATGCAGCTGATTTATGACTTGTAATCACTTCATCAAACAGTGGTAAAAGTCCGCAATGATCTACATCCGCGTGAGTTAAAAGCACACGTTTTTTCATATGATCAAAGTTTGGAAGAATCTTATAAATCAGTTGCATCATTTCCTCTTGATAGCAGGCATAACCCGTATCCACAAACAAGACTTCGCCCAGACTTTTTATCACCATAACATTGCTTCCGCAAGGGGGCTCTATGATTGTAATATCCGTGTTATCCGTTATTTGATGCTGCGTGATTCTTGGGATAAAATGCTCTCCCTTGGACGCAGCTAACAATTCCGCAAATTTGCTGATACTGTCAAAGGTACGATACGGCGACAGCCCCTGCTCATCCAGCGTTTGCATAGCAAGATTGACGTGTACCAGAAGTTCCTGCTTCACTTCTTCCGAAAGTCCCATCATTCCGGCAAGCCCTGCTACATAATTATGATAAAAGATGCTGTTGTCATATACTTTTTCCGTGCTGTTATAATCGATTACACGCACCTTACATAACTTCTTTGCTTCGTCTAAAAATCGGGTAATTTTATCCGGTTCATCTACATACAACCCCATTTTAAAAAGCTGATAATCCGTTCCGTTTTCCTGGGAACTGATGTAAGAAATATTGAAATTAAAATCGTTAATAAGCATAAGAATTGCCGTTACGCTTCCCGGTTCGTCTTTCAACTTAAATTCCAGTAAAACGATACTGTTCTTCTCCTTATCGTTCTGTAAATATCCAATTTTTCCAAGCTCCGCATCCGCTTTTCTTAACTGCTCTTCACTACCTTCCGCATCAATAAATAGGGTGTGGGAATCCACCGCCTTGTTATAACTTACGCGTGTAATGTTAATCCCTAAAGCCGAGAAACACTTACTTGCTTTTAAAAATGCACCGATATGATTTGGCATTGATGTTACATAGGTCTTTTTCATTACTGACACCTCCGTTTTTAACTATATTAATCATTTATAATATTATTTCATAAACACGAATCTTATATATCTGTGTTTTACTGTAAATACTTTATCTCACCCTATAAAAACAGAAAAACCCGTCTCAAAATTCTTTGAGACGAGTTCAAAACCCGCGGTACCACTCAAATTGCGAAACCAAAATTTCGCCACTCACCGGACTCCATCAAGTCCTTTGCCTTCACGCAGCATTACGGGAAGAGTCTACTTGCAACTTTGCTTTCGGTCTTCCGACTCAGAAGTGATAGGTTCCTGCATTATTTCACCATTGGCTCGCACCAAACGCCAACTCTCTGAAGATTCCACAATACAACCGTCTTCGTCATAGTCTTTTTTTATTTGAATTATTTATTTTAACTGTAATATACGCTTGCGAAAATATTTTGTCAAGCAGCAAACAACTTGATAGAAAAACCGCTATGTCGTATCTGATACCTCATAGCTGTTTCTTTTATTACTGCGGTCATTATTATTTCTGCACCAAATCATAACTTTCCGCAATCATTCTTTTTAACTCTTCCGTCGGAACCGTTCCGTCCAAAATCACAGTATTCCAGTGTTCCTTGTTCTGATGATACCCGGGCTGTACTGCCGGGTACAAAGAACGCCACACGTCCCTCCACTCAGGATCTGCTTTAATATTGATACATAATTGTCCGTTTCTCTCATAGGTCCATAAAAAGGCTTTTTTACTGCCTCGAACACGAACCAACTGCCAATTCGGATCTCGAAAAGGTGCGTCCTGATATGTATTTGGAAAGGATAGTCCGTATTTTAAAATTTCTTCCCGTGTCTGCATAAAAATACCTGCTTTTACTATTTCATTAATCCGCCGTGAAAGTAACACTCATACACTTTCACATCCTGACAATAAATTTCTTCATATCCTTGGAACCAGGTAAAATCCCCTGTTACTTTACATTTATAACTGTATTCTCCGGACTTATAAAACTCAGGTCCTCTGTAGGGATATTCCGCTGTTGCCATACGCAGTGCTTCTTTCAGGAAGTCTCCGCTAAAATTATCACCTAACACCCTGCCCAAATAATTCATTGCATATACGGCGGTGCCATTTCTCCATATACCTTCTTCTCCGGCAAATTGCTCACCGCCAAGATAGGTATCGTGATAAGTAAACTCACCTTCTTCATACTTATAATCGTGAGAATCGTATCTGGTAGAATCCGTCTCATTCATAAAAGCCGCATAGGTATTAACATTGGCTTTCAGGCGGAACTGAATAATTTTATCTATATCTTCTACGGCCGTTTCTATCGGCTTTCTGCTACATTCCTGGTCTCTTACCAAGTAATCAACCGTAACATTCATCAAATCACTGATTTGAATCAAATTGGCAATGTCGGGATAAGACTGCCCCGACTCCCACTTTGCAATTGCCTGACGCGATACGCAAAGCTTTTCTGCCAATTCTTCCTGCGTATATCCTTTATTTTTTCTTAGTAAATATAATTTTTCTGAAAATATCATAATATCCACCTCCAAATAAAGAATAACAGAAGTCAGGCTGATTTACACTCAACTTGCGGTAGCATTTTCTCTACTTTTGGTTGCAAACAATTATAAAAAATTTGTGTGATACTCATAAAACCGGCTACTTCTCTTTCATAAAACTCTTGTAGTTTTAAATAAATGCTTGGGTATAGGCATAGCGAAAAACTGAAATTTTCCAGTCTATCACCCAACTCACTCTAGCACAAGATTTCCGACAGATTTTTCTTTTGTCACATACTCTCCAAGGCTATTTGCCCATTTTTCAGTAATAAATGCCCCATATGGAATCTGTTTCTCTTTTCTCTTCTTAGCCATTAGAAATCCCCACAGTGTTGATGGAATCCCTATTAAAAGCAAATATAGGGGACCAAGTATAAGTGATTGAATTGTATGACCATATTCATGCACCAAAAGCCTGTTTGAAAGTTCTGCCACACTTATCTGTCCTTCATATTTCTTTACAAAAAATGGTTCAGCCGAAACAAATACAAACATTCCAAGAGATATACTCGTTTTACTATTCCATTCTGTAACAACAGCTCCATGATAACTATAGTGTTTATTTTTATAATGCTTTATATATAATGCAAGACCCAAAATAGTCTGCAATATTCCCCATGTACATTGCCATATTCTGTATATGTATGTTTTCATAAATCCTCCTATCAACAATCCAAATTATTTACAAATTCTTTTATTTCACTGCTTATTTCTTCACTTTTAAAATAGTGAATATAGTGACCACAATCAAAGCAAATCAACTTGGCATTCATTATAGATGCAAATCTCTGTTGTTCCTCTATCCAATTTTTTGACGTCTGTTTTCCATTTGATGAAAAAAGTAATGTGGGACATTCTATATTTCCATCCCGACCTACAATATCTGCATTTTTTAATACTGCATTTGCCTCATTGATGTAACAAATATTGAATGCATTTCGATTTCTCAAAAGTTTGTGCTGTTCTATCTCTTCAGATGTAAAGCATTCATCATTTAAAGGACCAACTTTCATAATTTTATGAATCATAAGTCTTCTTAATATTTTCATGGTTTTAATTCTTTTTGCAACTTCCTTATATGTCCAATCTTTATATGTTAACGGCGTTGCCATATCAAGACCAATGATAGCACATACATCAGATGGATATTTTTGCTTCCATCTGATCGCTTCCAATCCAGACATTGAGTGTGGTGCCAATATGTACGGTCCGGTTTCTCCAATAGCCTCCAATGCTTCTTTTTGTATAGAAACAAGAGTATCTATATCGCAAGGTGTCTCAAATATATCCGAATATCCATATCCGAATTTTTCTATTACAATAACTCTGAATTCATCCGCCAATTTTTCATATAAGATTTTAAAATCATATACTGGTGCCACTGTACCCGAACCAGACATAAAAACAATCTTTGGCTTGTCAACATTTCCTTTTGTGTATATATGAATATTGTGTTGATTTATCTTTACAAATTCGCCGTTATTAACTAACTTTTTTTCCATTCTGACTCCTTAAAATAAATTTCATCTGATGTATTTATGGAATGATAATTCTTAAAAACATTAACAAAATTCAAATTTTTTCCCTTAAATTTTTTCGAAATATACAAATTGAAGTTCTTCAGATACTGCCTCTTCCTTATATTTTTTATACCCTAATTTCTCATATAATCTTATATTACTAATACTTTTGGTGCTGGTAAATAACTCATATCTTTGATTCGGATATTCCTGCTCCATTGCCAAAAGAAGTTTTGTGCCAAGGCCCTGATTCTGCATACTGGGGTGAACCATCAATTTACCGATATAAACCGTTTCGTTCTCTCGGTATGCTCTCACAGAACCTATAATAGTTCCTGCTCCATCTACTGCTTTTAAAACAGTTCCTTTTTCATATTCATCAAAGACTTCTTCAATGGTCTGCTTTAAAGGCGGAATGTCCATACTCCCAAAGAGTTTCGCTTCACTTTGGTAAGCCAGATATTGTAATGCCAGTATCTCTTTTAAATCTTTTTTCTCTGCTTTTTTTATTGTAATCATATAAAATCTATTTCCCTTTCAATCTCCTAAGCAATTCAATGCCTAAAATAAACACACATCCACCAAGAACAATAAAGAATATCCAAATAATATTCCAATACGGTGAATTTGTATCAAACATCATTTCAAGTAGTCTGCTCCAAAACTCCATTCCGATTGCAATTGCAAACAAATCAAACAATACATAGCTACCGCCGAATATGTATATCCATCGCCACCAATAATTACTTTTGCGATTTTTGATAAATGTAATAATTCCCAAAACACACAAACCGGCGAGTATTCCCATAATCAGAAAATACACAACACCTTTATTCTCCATGATCCCCATCCAAAATGATGCATAGGATTCTCTATCGAACAATGCCCATATTCTATGTAAATGAAATAATCCGAAAAAAAGAAAGAACCACGGTTCCCATAGGTATATTTTCTTTATTTCCTTCACTTTTTTATCTGTAAAAATCTCTGCCATATATTTCATCTCCTTTATGCCATTTGGCGAAATCTTACCCTACTAACTGCAAAACAATTCCCTTAATTGCAATGCGCATACTGTCCTTCCAGTTTTCTTCGCCAATTTCTCTCTTGTACATTCCACCCAGAATAATCATCATAAAAGCACCCGACAAAACCTGCACATTTAGATTCCTTTTCACAGCAAGTTCCTTAAAAATTCCTGCACCTATATCACTGTCATCTTCTCTATGCTTTGCAAGAACATCATCAGGAAGTTTCGATAAAAACAAAGCCATAGACTCCGGTTCAAGAAGAACTTTCAAACAAGAATTATAAGTAATCTCCATGGCTCCAAAAATCAAATCCGTAACTTCTTCCACACAATTTGAAAAATCCAGTGAATCCATAGACATATTCTTATCTTGCATAATCTTATAAGCACCGGTTGTCATATGCTCGTCAATCTGTTCGTGAAAGTCTTGCGCCACATCAAAAAGCAATAACTCTTTACTGGGATAAAACAGATAAAATGTCCCTTTGGGGATTCCTACTCTTTTTACCAGTTCATCCACAGTGGTTTTTTTCACGCCCTTCTCCTGCATAAGGATATTGGCTTCCGCTTTTAACCTTTGAATAATCTGCTTTTTTTCTTCTTCAGAATATATCTTAGGCATTTCCTGCTCCTTTTTGACTATTTTTATCTTTTTAGTCAGAATAGACCATTTTTACCAATTTGTCAATATATATCACGAAAAAAGGACTGCCACACCAATGTGTACAATCCTTTAGCACAATTTATTACGAAATTCTCAATCAACGTCTAAATATACTCCACCCCTATCGCCTTCAACTGTTCTCTCATCTTTTGAACTTTCTTCTCAGAAAATCTCCTTCCTATACAGTCTTCCAGCATACTAACTTTAACACCGGCTTTAACGGCACCCTTTGCAGTAGCGCCCACACAACCACATTCATCAAGTCCGCAAAGAACAACCTCTTTATATCCCTGCATCTCCATATGTTCTCGGAATGCTTTTGCAGTATATGTATCGGAACGGTTCTTCTCAAAACACAAATCAGAAACAATATTCAATCCGCTATATAATTCAGCGCCTTCTGTCCCTTTGATTGAAAATCCGACACCCCATAAAAGTTTAGATATAATATGCTTAATGTATATAACATCGTATCCTTTTTCTTTATACAAATCTATAGCTTTGTTTACACTATTGACAAGTTTATCCGCATCATAAGAAAACATAGACTTTCTTTTATCCCACAGGTAATCATTCTGCATATCAATTACAAGTAATGCTTTTTTATCTGACATACTATTTTCTCCGTTCTTCCAACAAACGCTTAATATCCTCTTCAGACAAAATGCCCTTACTTACAAGCGCTTCCGTCATTCCTTTTTCCAGCATATAATCTACACCAATCATCTGCATAATGGTTATTGCTTCAATCATTTTTCGCCCGCGTCTTTCGGTAATCGAATACTCTACACGAAGCGGGTATCCTTCAAAAGACTTCTTTTCCACCAATCCAAACTCAATAAGTTCCCGCAATTGTTCCAAAAGCATCTTCTGTGTAATTCCCTCTATTTCATGTTCGAGTTCGGATAAACCTTTGGGACCATCTTTCATTTGGTACAAAATGATGGTCTTCCATTTACCTTTGATAATATCGTGAACAATTTCAAGCGGACAGGTATAATCATCTCTTATTTTCATAAATAATTCTCCGTTTTAATAACCTTGGCAAACATGCCGCTCAATGAAGCCATATATACTGCATGAACAGTTTCTGCATCAATCTTTTTTCCTTCATGTTTCAAAGACATCGTAGCGCATGCATCATCAATCACTACAACCTCATACCCATAATTTTGGCATGCCCTGACAGTTGTATCAACACACATATGTGACATCATTCCGACGACAACCAGATGGGTTATTTTCAATTCTTGCAAATATTCCTGAAGTTCTGTTCCCAGAAACGAACTCGGTTTTTCCTTATGTATGATTATTTCACCTTCAATCGGTTTTACCAAATTGTGTATACCCGAAAGTGCCTTAAAATTATGCTGAACATGTATAACCGTTTTTTTCTCAGTTCTGAACTTCTCAAGCAACTTTGCCGCATTCTTTGCCGCTTCCTTCGGCTTATGCAAAAGCAACGGTCCCGGTATAAAATATATATTCTGGATATCAATTAACAATAATGCTTCTTTCTTCATCTCTTTCCACCTCCTAATTGTACAATATCTCAATTCTCAAGAAATGGAAATTACCCACTTTTTTGTGGGTATGATAATAAATTTAATTTTTCGCCTTACACGATAACTTATCAACATCCAACCGAAATACCGCAACCGCCTCTAACATTTCACTACTGTAATGCCAGTCATTTTTAGATGTCGTTTGCTTCATAATTGCATTAAGACCTACAATCTTTTCTGCGCTATCTTCTACCAGCGAAAGAGTTCCGGTGCCAATTACACTCTGAAAAGTCGCAGAATAATCACACGCCTCCTGCCCTTCTAACAACGAATACTTTCCGTCAATCTCAAATCCTACATTCGGCGTCTTTTTCGCAAGCTCGTATTTACGCCCTGCCTTTGCGCCATGGAAATAAAATGTATAGCTCTCGTCGTATGAATAACCATAATTTACAGGCACAATATAAATATCGCCTTCATCATAAAAGGCAACTCGTAAAATCTGCTCTTTTTCGATAAAATCTTCGATTACTTTTTTATCAATAATTTCCCGGTCTTTTCTTCTCATATTGATGCTCCTGTAAAATTAAACTTTCTTTTTCTTTGGTGCCGGAAGTTCATCATACATAACCTTAAAAAGTCTTGTTAAGAAATCCTTATCATCAACTTCTGAAACCAATAACATTTCTTTCGCACCTTCATAAGGCAATTCATAAATCGCATCCGGCATAAGTGAAACTGCTGATTTCACCGGTTTTACAAGCAGTCGGTCGTCATAGATGCCACCGGCTATTTTACCACAATAATACAGGATATATTCGCCCATCATTGCTTTGTATTCTATTTCTTCCAACTCAGATAATTGTTCTAATATATAGTCTAAGTACTCTTTACTTGAAGCCATATCTGTGTCTCCGTATTCGAATTTTAACGCTTACCCGTTTGTATAAAATGAATCAGTGCTTCAACATCATCAAAATCATCGTAGTCTCCAACAATTCCCCGACGATGATATATAACACCGTTTTTTTCATTTTCTTCAAGACAGTTCAACAAAGTTTCAACTCCGTATCTCTTAGCAAACATAGTAAATCCATAAGGTTTGATTTTTGCAAGAAGTCCCTTTTTACAATCCTCTTTACAAAGAAAACAATTATCAAAATTCTTTTCTTTGGAACATTTTCGATTTTCACACCATTCTGTATCAGGACAATTTCCGGAATCGCAGCCTCCACATTGTTCATTTTCAGAACATAGGCAACATGCCAATCCACAACGCGCAATACCAAGTTCTCTTTTCATAAAATTTCTCCTTGAACTTTAAATTCGCATTACAAATTATAATCCAATTCCGTGGGCAAATCACCCCATAGTTCCGTTCTTGTCTTATAATTTTTTAGACATTTCAAAACCTTTTTGTCCGGATTTGGATAAATTATAAATCCTTCTTCCTCACCTTTTTCAGTTCGGATAGGAAAAGCCAAATGTTCTTCGTCCAATGAAAACTGTGCATTTACACCTTCTTTATTTCCTCTCGCGTCAAGTCGTATCCACTTTTTATATTCACTGATATATACCCCATTTAATCCGTGATATATCAAAACAGGGGCTGTTTCATCATCTAAAATTAACTTTTGGTAACAAAATCCGGTCGGAATGGATTTGTAACGCAACAACGCAGCCAGCAAATGCGACTTTGCGAAACAAATTCCATGCCCTGCTTTTAATACCTCCGATGCGGAACAAGTTAAAATATCCTCCTTTATATCTGCCGAATGTGAAACATTATCTCGCACGAATTCGTATGCCTTTTTTATGTACTCCACTTCACTATCCGACTCTTGATATAATACATCTGCAAGTTGAGTGATAATTTTGTTACTATAATCAATCACATCATCTTCTTTTAAATATTCATCTATGTTATCTGTAAACAATTTTATAAGCATAATTCATCTCCAACCACTATAAATATAGTTCTTATTCCCTAAAATCAATTCGCACCAATTTTTTACCATTCGGTAAATCCTTCTCAGCCATAAATGCTTTGTTATATCCCACTTCATTCATACAAACAGTAAGACTGGCTTCCTCCATCTGATGATGAACCTCATCAAGCCGGTCAAACACATGCAAATATGGTGAGTCAGAGACAAAAGATGCCTCCGTATTTATCTGAATAATACAGGAAACATATTTAGGTTTTACCTTTTTAACCACTTTCTGAAAGCGCTCATACCCTATATATTCAATTAAAAGATTTGCAATAAGCAAGTCAGCACAAGGCAACGATATCGCACCATCCAATAAATCTGCGCAAATTGGTTTGAAAACATCGCCTAATACAGAATATCTTCTTTTACATTCGTTTAAATAATTCTGATTAATATCCACACCATATACCGACTTAAATTCGTCTTTGTTGACATGCTCAAGTCCGTTACCGCCGGCAATTCCAAGAATCATAACCGTTTCCGCATCATATGCGTCAAACTGTTCATGCATCATTTCATTCATGGTCTGCAACTGATAAACATTCTCTAAACTCATATGCTTTTCATAATCATCTAAGTCTATTTCTTCCCATGGATTCGTCATTGATTTTTCTCCCGAAATTATATTTCTATAAATATATAATTCTCTTTCATAACTGCTTCTTTTTAAACCCCTCGAATTCGACGGGTTTAAAATTATCGCTATGAAACATTTCCTACGCTCACGTTAGCCTCTTTTATTTGATTTTCTTCCACTGTTCCTTCGTCATACAACTCGTATGCCCTACTCTTACCTCATTCATCAATGGCACCGGAACTTCCTCACAAGTATGGTGATAAACAAAACCAACCTTCTCTTGTACGCGTTTTGACTTATGATTTCCGTCATAATATCCGCACCAAATCGTAGTCATTCCAAGGTCTTCAAACCCGTGGCGAAGAAGTTCTCTTGCCGCTTCCGGCATATATCCTCTGCCCCAGAAAGGCTTTCCAAGCCAGTAACCGAGTTCGCATTCATCATCCCGCTCTGTCATATCGGTGTGACCGTTTAATTTTAACTCAATTGCCCCGATTGCCTTATTACTGCCTTTTACACAAATGGCATAGCATTCGGCACCGTTCAATACATCTTTTATCACCGATAAACTTTCTTCTACGCTTTTATGCGGTGGCCAACCTGCAATCGGTCCGACAGCAGGATTCTTAGCATATTCATATAAACTATCTGCGTCAGATTCTTCCCATCTGCGCAATATTAAACGTTCGGTTTGTAAAATCATATCTTTCGCATTATTCATATTCTGATTTCATCCTTCATAAGTGCTCATAGCATTCCAAAACTGTTCTTTCGTTTCCTCATCCTGAAACTTAAAAACAGATGCATTTTCTTGAAGTGCCGCTACCAAATTAAACATCCCCGGATATTCATACAGATTTCTTGATAAAAACATCTTACCATCTTCACCGTATACTCTTATTCTGGCATATCGGTTTACTTCCACCTTTGTAATATCCGCCACTTGCATTTCTTTTATTTTACCCAATCTGTTACAGTATGTAATACGGTTATCTTTTTTGGATATCATCCATGTTCTACTATCCCGCCATATAAGAAACAAGAATACTTCAAACAGCCCAATAAAATAAACTACAAACCATATCAAGAATCTTTCTTCGGACTTCACTGAAATTTGAATCCATGTTGCTCCCAGAATTGACATGATAAAAAACACGTTAAACAAAAGCAACGCTATGTTCATTTTTCTTTTTTCATGATCGCTAAATGAAATGCAAAAATCCATTCGACTTACCTCAATATCTCAAACTCCAGCAACTTCTTCCGTCTCTCCACCATCTCATCAATTCTTGCAAGATACTGCTCCACATCTTTGACATTATCGGAACGCTCAATACGGTTATCCGGCAACACAAGCTTCGTAATACTGCCCGCGCCAACTGCTGCAATAGTCTGCTTCTCTTCCATAATCAGCACATTGTAGATGCCGTCTTTCCCTTCTTTGGCAAAACCCACATTCTCCAAATTACCGGCCATATTTTTCTGGCGATAGAGATAATAGGGCTCCATATCCAAAGCCTTCGCGCAGTCCAAGGTAAGCTCCATCATATCGCTTGTATCATTTAATGCCTCGCGACCGTTCTTCTCAATCCATTCACCAAGTTTAGACGCACGCTTAATGGCAAGGGAATGGGCAGTCAAACTGTCCGGATTCATCTCCTTAATTTCTTCCAAAGTCTTAGCTACCATATCCGCGTCCTCGCCGGGAAGCCCCAGAATAATGTCCATATTGATATTGTCGAAGCCAACTTCTCTTGCCAGGTCAAACGCCTCTCTCGTCTGCTCGATGGTATGACATCTTCCGATTAAATCCAGCGTTTCCTGGTTCATTGTCTGGGGATTTACAGAAATTCTTGTGATACCTAACTTATATAACACTTCCAGTTTGTCTCTTGTAATACTGTCGGGGCGCCCTGCCTCCACGGTAAATTCAAGCAAATGCGACAAATCAAACTTGCCCTTCACATAGGTAATCAAATCCTCCAACTGCTCCGCAGAAAGAGATGTGGGCGTACCACCGCCAATATAAATTGTATTTAAAGGTCTGTCCTTATAGGTCTCACTCCAGAAATCGATTTCCTTTTTCATGGCATCAATATATTCCTGCATACGGTTCTTCCACTTAAAAATAGGATTCGATGTAAAAGAACAATAAAGACAGGTCGTAGGGCAAAAAGGAATGCCTATGTACAAGCTATACCCTCTTTTACAATCCAAGCGGTCCAAAATTGCCTTCTCTCGCTTCGCAATGCCGATACCCAATTCACACTTTTCATCGCTGACAAGGTGGGTTCCCTGTAAAAAAGCCTTAATCTCTGCATCGGACTTCTCCTGCTCAAGCATCATCATGGCAAGCTTGGTGGGTCGAATGCCCGTAAGATTTCCCCAGGGAAGCTTTTTGCCTGTAATCTTAGATAACACCTGATAAAAGCAAAACTTAAATCTGTTTTTAACTTCCGACTTTTCGCCAATAAGAGAAATGGCATCCTCTGTAACAGTTTCGCCAAAGCGACATTTTAACACAAGTTCATCACTCACGGGTTCAAGAAGAACATTCCAGTCTTGAATTTCTTCTTCCCGCGCGAACACCAACTCTTCCGCCGGGTAAAAGGCTTTTACCAAAGAATGCACATCATATTCATAATCAGGTTTTCTGCAAATAATTTTAATCATATTATTAAAAAAGGGATTATGCGCTCATAATCCCCTCTCCTTTCTTTACATCCGTTATACTACGCAGCAAAAAGGATTGTATGCCTTTTCATGTCCGATGGTTGTGGCATCGCCGTGTCCGGGATACACTTCTGTCTCATCAGGAAGTTTATACAACTTCTCTACGATAGAAGTGCGCAATGCGCCCGCATCACCGGTGGGAAAATCCGTTCTGCCCACTGATTCAAAGAACAATGTATCACCGCTAATTAATACACCGTCTTCCTCGAAATAAAAGCATACGCCGCCAATGGAATGTCCCGGTGTTTCAATTACTTTACACTTCATAGAACCGACACTGATTTCATCATCATCTTTTACAAGGACATCGGCCTTGATTACATAAGGCTTACCGATTAATACGGAATGATTCATTTTCGGTTCTTCCAAAAGAATCGTTTCCTTACGGCCTGCATAAATTGTTACATCGCCAAAGAGTTCTTTTAACTCGTTGGTGGCCATCATATGGTCAAAATGTCCATGGGTGATAAAAATTGCTTTAATTTCCAGGCCCTTTTCTTTTAAAGTTTCATAAATATGGTCCGCCTTAGTGGAAGGGTCAACCATAATGGTTTCCTTCTCACCTTCCTTATGCAGATAATAGCAGTTATTCTCGAGTCTTCCGAGAACCATATTTTCAACCATTAACTTACTCATTTTAGCTACTCGTCCTTTCAACATCCACTACGCTTTCTACCGTCATAATCTTGGCAATGATACGGTCCAACTCATCCTTGCTTGCAATTTCAAAGGAAGTCTGCATAGAAGAAATGCCTTTCTTACTTGTCTTGGTAGAAAGACTTACAATATCGATATCCTTCTCCGTAAGCGCCTTGGCCACATCTGCCAGAAGACCGTTTCGGTTGTAGGCATAAATTATAATTTCAGCAAGATATTTCGCATTTGCGTTACTTGCATCACCGCCCTGTTGCCACTGGGCCTCAATCAGACGTGCCTTATCTTCTTCAGGAAGATTAATCACGTTCACGCAGTCCACTCGGTGAATGGATACGCCACGTCCTCTAGTTACAAAGCCTAAAATATCGTCGCCGGGAATCGGACTGCAACATTTACCGAAACGCACCGCCACATCATCGACGCCTTCTACCACAATACCGCCCTTCGGCTTGCGGAATACTTTCTTCTCGGCGGTCTCTGCCACTGTTTCAAGAACTTCTTCATCCGTAGGGGTCTTCTTGTGGTCTTTCTCGTAAAGTTCCCACATTTTATTGATGATCTGGCCCTCTTTTAAACCGCCATGTCCTACTGCGGCAAGAAGCGCATCCCAGCTGTGGAAACCGTACTTACGCATTACAAACTCTGTATATGCCGGTTTCGTTAAATCCGATAACTGGATACCTTTGGCCTTACAATATGCTAAAAGAAGATCCTTACCTTTGACGATATTCTCTTCTTTGAATTCATTCTTAAACCACTGGTTAATTTTATTCTTGGCAAGGGTACTCTTGGCCATTGTCAGCCAGTCCCTGCTGGGGCCGGTCGCATTGTTGGACGTAATAATCTGCACAACATCGCCGTTATTAATGACATAATCCAAGCTTACCAATTTACCGTTTACTTTGGCACCTACCATACGGTTACCTACGGCACTGTGAATACTGTAAGCAAAGTCAATGGTGTTAGAACCTGCGGGAAGATGCTTCACTTCGCCTGTCGGTGTAAAACAGTATACGCTGTCAGAGAACAAATCCAAGTCACTCTTTAAAAGATGCATAAATTCCCTGTTGTTATCAGACTCTTTCTGCCATTCCAGAATCTGACGCAACCAAGCCAGCTTCTCTTCTTCACCGCCGGCACTCTTCTTGCCGTCAGATACTTCTTTGTACTTCCAATGGGCTGCAATACCGTACTCTGCGGTTTTGTGCATTTCATAGGTACGAATCTGAATTTCAAAAGGCTGTCCCGTAGAACCAATCAAGGTCGTATGCAGGGACTGGTACATATTGTCCTTGGGCATCGAAATATAATCCTTAAAACGCCCGGGAATCGGCTTGTAAATCTCGTGAATCACACCCAAAGCCGCATAACAGTCTTTGACGTTGTCTACGATAATACGAACCGCAAAAAGGTCATAAATCTGATCCAGAGACTTGCCCTGGTTTTTCATCTTTTTATAAATACTGAAAAAGTGCTTTACACGACCGTCGATTTCAGCCTTAATGCCTGCATTATGAATATGTTCGCTGACTTCATCGACAATGCTCTGTACATAAGCTTCTCGCTCGTTCTTCTTAATAGCAATTTTATCTACCAAATCATAATATACGTCAGGTTCAAGATACTTTAAGGATAAGTCATCCAGTTCGACCTTAATTTTGGAAATACCGAGACGCTGTGCAATGGGTGCATAGATATCCAAGGTTTCCCTTGCCTTCTCCTGCTGTTTCTCAGGGCGCATATGCTTAAGGGTACGCATATTATGCAGACGGTCAGCCAGCTTAATCATAATAACGCGGATATCCTTTGCCATGGCAAGGAACATTTTACGCAGATTCTCGGCCTGCTCCTCTAACTTGTCACCACCGGCAAATTCCAGGCGTCCCAACTTCGTTACGCCGTCTACCAGGTTGGCAACGTCGGTACCGAACATTTCCGCAATCTCATCATAGGTCATAATGGTATCTTCCACAACATCATGCAAAATACCCGCTACGATGGTTTCCTTATCCATTTCCAGGTCAGCCAAAATGATTGCCACATACAGGGGGTGAATAATATAAGGTTCACCCGACTTACGCATCTGGTCCTTATGGGCTTCATTTGCCACATTATAAGCCTTCTCAATTAAGGTAATATCATCCGAAGGGTGATATTTACGCACACGAAGAATCAGGTCATTGTAAAGCTGTTCCGGCGTCAAAAACTCCTGTAACGACTCAATACGACCATCATCAATGATAAACTCATGTTTAATTGTCTCTTTCTTATCCTGTGGTTCCATAAACGTGCTTCCTTTTTACCAATCCGTTAATTTTACTACCGGTTTAAAACCTGTTGTTTTTCCAAACTTCATATTGTATTCAAAATTACTCAATGCGTCCGAAGGATCGATTGCATCCAAATTAATCTTGTTAAAAGTTGCGCGGTCAAAAATGACAGACACATAAGTTACTTCTTCCGTATTTCCCGTTGCGGTATTTAACGCATCATCCACCGCATGAATAATGACTCTATCTACGGGTAAAAGTGCGAACAAATCTCTTGCCATACGAATCATAACACTGCATACATAATCCTGAAGCATTTCATAATATGCCGTCTTGGTCATCTTCTTCTCGGACACTTTACCGCTCTCTGTCAACGTAACCATTGTATCGGGAATTACTTCTTCTTCCTTAATGTTAAATTCTGCCACCATACAGGCGGGATTATCCGTACCAATTTCAAATTCACTGCCGAAAGCAACCAATTCGTCAAAAGGCTGGGCCGCTTCGATTACTTCATAATATGCATCAATATCGCCTTCTAAAACCCTTGTCTGCAAGCCGGCAAGCTTTCTGGGCACGGTCTCTACGCGGTTCCAGTCAATTGCGTCCACACCTGTTCTGTGAATACCGATCACTTCTTCCACCTGCTCGTTATAATCCTGAACCACTTCCTGATTCTTCTCTAATTCTTTCTTCTTTGCGCGATCTGTTTTGGCACTCTTCTTTTTATCGCCAAAGGTCTTTGTATAAGAAATTCCGGTTCCGGGAATACCAACGGTTGCTCTTCTCTGACCGCTTGTATTAATGGAATATCTTGCACCTTTGACACCGAAACTCAAACCGGCGCTTTTTTTATTTAAATTTAATTTCACACCCGGTAACAATGAAATACTTTTTCTAAAATTTAACCCCATAGCAACCTCCTTTTATCTGTAACACATTATGTACATTCTCTACCACAATCAGCATTAAAAATGCTACCAATGTACAGTATACCACAAATTGTGACCTTGTAAAAGTAGTTAATCACAAGATATTGCTATTATTTGGTTATTTTTTTCATTATGCAGCAATATAAAAATAGGCTCCTTCAAGCAAGCTTGAAAAGCCTATTTTATATTTACATTTCTCTGTATTACTTACGTAACTCTACACGACGTACCTTACCGCTGATGGTCTTAGGAAGTTCTTCCATAAACTCAACAATTCTGGGGTACTTATAAGGTGCGGTACGATTCTTAACGTATACCTGGATTTCCTTCTTCAATTCATCGGAAGGCTGTGTTCCCTTGGTAAGAACGATGTTTGCTTTTACAACCTGGCCTCTGATTTCATCGGGTGCAGCAACAACGGCACACTCAAGAACATAAGGCAATTCCATGATAACACTTTCGATTTCGAAGGGTCCGATACGGTAACCGGAAGACTTGATTAAGTCATCCACACGGCCGACATACCAGAAGAATCCGTCTTCATCTTTCCAAGCGGTATCACCGGTATGATAATAACCGTCATACCAAGCTTCTTTGGTCTTTTCTTCGTCAAGATAATATCCTTCGTATAATCCGTTAGGCACTGCTTCTTCCGTACGAATTACGATTTCACCAACTTCACCTACGCCGGCGGGCTTACCGTCCGCAAGCTGGATATCCACGTCATATAAAGGACTGGGTTTACCCATGGAACCGATTTTGTTAGTCTCACCAACAAAGTTTGCGATGGTAAGTGTAGTTTCAGTCTGGCCGAAGCCTTCCATGATACGGATACCGGTTGCTTTTAAGAACTGGTTATAAACCTCAGGGTTCATTGCTTCACCCGCAACAGTTGCATATTTGATGGAGCTTAAATCGTAATTCTTCAAATCTTCTTTGATGAAGAAACGATACATGGTTGTAGGTGCACAGAAGGTTGTAATCTTATATTCTGCAAACATCGGCAGGATATCGTGTGCATCGAAACGGTCAAAGTCGTAAACGAAGGTTGCCGCTTCGCATAACCACTGTCCGTACAATTTACCCCACAATGCCTTACCCCAGCCGGTATCAGAGATTGTAAAATGCAAGCCGTTGGGGTCTACATTATGCCAATACTTTGCTGTAAGGAAGTGTCCCAAAGGATACTTGTGGTTGTGGGCTGCGATTCTGGGATAGCCTGTGGTTCCTGATGTGAAGAGCATTAACATTGTATCAGTACCGCAAGCTGCATCTGCAGGTCTTTCAAATACGGTGTCATATTTTACAAGGCTTTCATCGAAATTGTCCCAGCCTTCTTTGGAACGGCCACAGATAATCTTAGTCTTAACGGTAGGTGACTTCGCTAAGGACTTATCTACTTCTTCTGCCACATCTCCGTCACCGGTACATACGATTGCGCTAACACCGGCTGCATTGAAACGATATTCAAAATCGTGGTCTTTTAACTGGTTGGTCGCAGGAATTACGATTGCACCAAGTTTATGTAATGCAAGGATTGAGAACCAGAACTGGTAATGTCTCTTTAATACAAGCATTACACGGTCGCCCTTTTTGATGCCCATATCTGCAAAATAATTTGCAGTCTGTGCAGAATAACGGCTTAAGTCCGCAAAAGTAAATCTTCTTGTCTTTTTATCATTGGTAACGTGGATCATAGCAGTCTTGCTGGGTGCCTTACGTGCCAATTCATCCACAACATCATATGCAAAATTAAAGGTATCGTCATTTTTAAACTTAACTGAATTTACAACGCCCTTGTCGTCCACTGTAGTTTCCACGAACTTTTCGTATACGGGTGCTTTTAACTTGGCAAGGTCTACATTGGTGGTTGTAAAAGTTTTTACCTTTTCCTTATATTCAGCAACGCCGCCTTCTTCAGGATTCATAACGATTGCATAGATTTCACAATCTTCGCCGCCAAGAGCGATTTCGTTATGGGGTGTGGAACTGTCATAATAGATACAGTCACCTTCGTGAAGAATTTCGGTACGTTCACCAATCATCATTTTAAGGCTACCCTTGATTACGATATCCATTTCCTGACCTGTATGTGTCGAGAAACTGTAAGGGGGATTTAAGGCCTCCTCAGAGTAAGGAATTTTAACATAAAAGGGTTCTGCCAATTTATTTTTAAACTTAGCAGCAAGTCTGTTGTAAACAAAACCTTCACGTCTTACGATGGGCATTTCTTCGCCTTTACGGGTAATGGTGTACTCGGTAAGACTGGGGCTTTCACCTTCCATAATTTCGGTCATTTCCACGCCGCAGACATGTGCAATCTTATAAATAAAAGTAAAGCTGAAGTCTTTCTGTCCGGATTCATACATAAGATACTCTTCTTCTGTCAATCCAATCTTCTCTGCCAACTCAGCTGCGCTTAAATTCATATCCTCGCGCAATGCCTGGATTCGTCTTCCGACCTCCTGGATTTTGTCTTCCAACATGTTTGTGTTCTGTGTCATTTTTTTGTCCTCCATTTTGAAACTATTCAAAGTTATGCAGATGTATAAAAATAGAACTTGCAAGCTTGCTTGCATAGGAATATTTTTATGCATCTATATGGCGCGAAGCCATCATGAGCAAAATGGAAGCCTTGAAAAGGCGATTTTGCGAATGTAACTTTGAATAGTTACATTCATGAACACCTTTGAGGAATAAAAAAACTCGCCTCAAAGATTTCTTTGAGACGAGTAACATTCTACCCGCGGTACCACTCAAATTGTGTTCATAACACCTCTCGCAGACTCCATCAAGTCTTTTGTCTTAACGCGACATCACGGGAATCGTCTACTCGCAATATGCTTTGGGGATTCCGGCTCAGAAGGGATAACCACTTGGACACTTGACTGTCATCTCACACCAACCGATGACTCTCTGAAAATCAGCACTTCCGGGTCTTCTTCGTCATTGCCTTTCACAAGTCTTAAAATAGCACTTTGTTTTTCTGTTGTCAATTACTTTTTCGAAAAAATTTTATTTTTCTTCCTTCAAGCAATTCAAAATAGGTTCAATATATTTTATGTCGGAAATATCATAAGATGACGAAATCATTTTAATCATATATTCCTCCTCTTCCGTTTTGTCTTTTTTCGCCTTTAATGTCTTAATAAACATCTTCATCATAAGCTTGGATCCTGTAGACATTTTCTCGTAATTAAAACCGCCCGGACAGTAAAATACACTTACCTTCTTACACTCGTCTGCCGTAAAAATTTTCGCAAGCGTCGGTTCTATCTCCGGATTATCTATAGGACTTCCGCCGACACAAAACGCAATCAGTTTCTTACCTTCCCATTTGTTTATATTTCCTTTAAACCAGCCGATTTTACTTATGCTTCCCGCGCAGGCCCAGCCACCGTAAATAATGGCGTCATATTCATCTAAATTTTTCTTTTTCGCTACGCTTAATTCAAAACAGTCCGCCCCGCTTTCCTGCGCAATCCATTCTGCATAACGCTTTGTAAAACCCGTCTGTGAATTGTAAATTACGATTGTTTTCATACTATAAACTTCCTTCCATTCTCTTTAAATTATCTTCTATCTTTGAAATAATGCTGTAGGCGCTGTCTACTTCCTCGTCTGAAACACCTTCATATAAATGTTTTAAAAACTCAATTTCCTTCTGCTGGTACTTTGCCCCCATAAGCTTTGCCTGTTCGGTCAGGTATACTCTCTTCTTTCTTTTATCATTTTCATCATTTTCCAAACGGACAAACTGTTTCTTCTCTAAACTGTTTAAGATTTCTTTCACATTTTGCCTGGAACATCCCATTGTTTTAGCCAGTTCATTCGCCGTCGGTGCTTCTTCAGGATAAAGATTCATACACGCCAGTAGGAAGAACTGCTTACACGTAATTTCTTCATAAAAGGAATCTCCTACCGCCTGAAGCCTGTTATGAAACGCAAAAAACAAGCCGAACAAAGCATATTTATGGTCCATCATTTGCACGATTTCTGATGCATTCATTACTTCTCCCTCCATTTATGCAATATATTGCCTATTTGTATATTACAACGCCACCGAAAGAAAGTCAATACGTCATTTATAAAAAATCATAGTACTTTTTTTAACTCTCACAAACAAAAAAACCCCGGAAACATAATTTCCGAGGCTTTTATCTCTTTACTTATTTTGCTTTTATAATACCTTCGCAAGGAAGTTCTGTAATCTTTCGGTCTTGGGATTTTCAAAAAATTCCGCAGGTGCAGCTTCTTCCACGATTTTACCGTCTGCCATAAAAATCACACGGCTGGCAACTTCTTTGGCAAATGCCATTTCGTGAGTAACAACCACCATAGTCATCTTCTCTTTCGCCAAGTCACGCATAACCGCAAGAACTTCACCAACCATTTCAGGGTCTAGGGCCGAAGTCGGTTCATCAAACAGCATTACATCAGGCTTCATACAAAGTGCACGCACGATGGCAATACGTTGTTTCTGACCGCCGGACAACTGATTCGGATATGCATCCGCTCTGTCCGCCAAGCCTACGCGTTCCAAAAGCTCCATCGCCTGCGCTTCCGCCGCTTCTTTGGACATATTCTGAAGCTTCATAGGTCCCAAGGTCAGATTTTTCATAATGGTCATATGGGGGAATAAATTAAACTGCTGGAATACCATACCCATCTTCTGACGATGCAGGTTGATGTCGGTCATTCTATCCGTGATGTTAACACCTTCGAACAAAATCGCACCGGCGGTAGGCTCTTCCAAGCGGTTTAAACAACGCAAAAAGGTACTTTTACCGGATCCGGAGGGACCAACAACAAATACAACATCACCCTTGTTGATATCAACAGATACACCATTTAATGCATGTAAATCATCAAAATGCTTCTCCAAATCTTTTACCTGAATCAATGGTGCGCCGGAGGTTTCCCAAACAGCTTTCATTTCTTCCATTTGTAATCTTTTCTTATCGTTCACTGTTACGTAACCTCCTTTCAAGCAACTTAATCAACCAGCTAAGCAGCATTACAAAGGCAAGGTAAATTGCCGCTACCGCAAGCAAAGGCATCATAGGTGCAAAAGTCTGGCTACGGATAATATCCGCACCCTTTGTCAAATCTTCCAATGCAATGTATCCTGCTACGGAAGTTTCTTTTAACAAAACAATAAATTCGTTACCCAAAGCCGGGAGTACATTCTTCAATGCCTGAGGCAATACAATGTGAATCATCGTCTGCGTATAGTTAAAACCAAGGCTTCGTCCCGCTTCAAATTGACCTGCATCAATGGACATAATACCGCCACGGACAATTTCGGCCACATATGCACCGGAATTGATACCGAAGGCGATTACAGCCACAAAAACCTTGTCAACACGGACACTACCGAAAATAACAAAGTAGATAATCAAAAGCTGAACCAAAACCGGTGTGCCTCTGATTACGGTAAGATAAATGTGACATAACCAGTTTAAGAATTTAAGACTTCCGGTCTTGTCATGTGTGGAACGAATTACCGCCACAATGAAGCCCAAAGCAATACCGATTAAAACGGCAAAGAGAGTTACCTGTAAAGTAACTCCCAATCCGTCAACGATATATTTCCAACGGTCTTCTTTTATAAAGTTCAAATAAAAATCATTTGCAAAATCCGTAAAAAAATTCGTTATAAAATCCATGAAAATCTCCGTAGTAATTATTCAGCTGCAATGTACTTGTCAATGATTGCCTGAAGTTCACCTGACTCTTCAAGTTTAGCAATTGCTGCGTTGATTTCTTCCAACAATTCTGTATCTTCCTTCGCTACTGCAATTGCATATTCTTCGTATGTGAAAGCTTCGTCGATTACATAGATACCTTCGTTCTGCTCTACGAATACGTTTGCAGGCTGTGAGTCGATCATAACCGCATCAACCTTATCCTGAAGAAGCGCCTGAACAGCTTCGTAACCTTTGTTGTAACGTTCAACGGTTGCATCTTCAATATCACCTGCATAGATGTCACCTGTTGTACCAAGCTGAACACCTACAGTCTTTCCTACAAGGTCGTCAGGAGAAGCAATATCACTGCCTTCTTTTACGATGATGACCTGTGCTGCTGTTGTGTAAGGTGTTGAGAAGTTAACAGACTCCAAACGGTCTTCTGTGATAGTAAGACCTGCAACACCGATATCAGCCTTACCTGTGGTAACAGCCATGATAATAGAGTCAAAATTCATATCTTCGATTACGAGTTCTCTGCCCATTTCATTTGCAATTGCCTGAGCGATTTCTACGTCGATACCTACGATTTCTTCACCTTCATGATATTCATAGGGAGGGAATTCAGCGTTGGTAGCCATAATCAATTCCTTGCTTGAACCGCACGCGCAAAGTGATAACATCATTGTTGCTGCACATAAAACAACTAAAAACTTTTTCATTTTTCTTTTCTCCTTTGTTATAAAATTACATCATACCCATTCCGCCGCCTGCAGGCATTGCAGGAGCATCTTCTTTAATGGTAGCTACAACTGATTCTGTGGTAAGAAGTGTTGAAGCAACGCTGGTTGCATTCTGTAATGCGCTTCTTGTTACCTTTACGGGGTCAAGAATACCTGCTTCTACCATGTTTACGTACTCTTCTTTATATGCATCAAAACCTACGCCGGCTTCAGATTCATAAACCTTGTTAATGATTACGCTTCCGTCAAGACCTGCATTTGCGGTAATGTAATAAAGAGGGGCTTCCAATGCCTTAAGCACAATCTTTGCACCTGTCTTTTCATCACCTTCCAAAGTTTCAGCCAAAGCCTTAACCTTCTTGGAAGCGTGGATATATGCAGATCCGCCGCCTGCAATAATACCTTCTTCCACTGCTGCTCTGGTAGCTGCCAAAGCATCTTCCATACGAAGCTTTGCTTCCTTCATTTCGGTTTCTGTAGCAGCACCTACACGGATTACCGCAACACCGCCTGCTAATTTAGCAAGACGTTCCTGAAGTTTCTCTCTATCGAATTCCGATGTGGTTTCTTCCACCTGTCTCTTAATCTGGCCAACTCTTGCAGCAATAGCGTTAGCATCTCCTGCACCGTCAACGATAATTGTGTTTTCTTTCTGTACCTTAACAGATTTTGCACGACCCATGTCAGCAAGTGTAGCTTCTTTTAAGTCAAGGCCGAGTTCTTCGCTGATTACCTTACCGCCTGTAAGAATTGCGATATCTTCAAGCATTGCTTTTCTTCTGTCACCGTATCCGGGAGCCTTAACAGCTACTACATTGAAAGTACCTCTTAACTTGTTTACGATAAGAGTTGTAAGTGCTTCGCCTTCGATATCTTCCGCAATAATAAGCATCTTTGCACCGGACTGAACAATCTGCTCAAGTACGGGAAGAATTTCCTGGATATTGCTGATCTTTTTATCTGTAATAAGGATGTAGGGATTCTCAAGAACCGCTTCCATCTTTTCCATATCTGTAGCCATATAAGCTGATAAATAACCGCGGTCGAACTGCATACCTTCTACAAGGTCGAGCTCTGTCTGCATGGTCTTGCTTTCTTCGATAGTGATTACACCGTCTCCGGAAACCTTCTCCATAGCGTCGGCAACCATATTTCCTACTGCATCATCGCCTGCTGAAATAGCTGCAACTCTTGCAATATGTTCCTTGCCGTTTACCTTAGAACTCATCTGTGCAATTGCTTCCACTGCACAATCAGTAGCCTTCTTCATACCCTTTCTTAAAACGATGGGGTTTGCTCCTGCTGCCAGGTTCTTCATACCTGCATTAATCATAGCCTGTGCAAGAACGGTTGCGGTTGTTGTACCGTCACCTGCTACATCGTTTGTCTTGGTTGCAACTTCTTTTACAAGCTGTGCGCCCATATTTTCGAATGAATCTTCCAATTCGATTTCTTTTGCAATGGTAACACCGTCATTTGTGATTAAGGGTGCGCCGAAAGATTTATCCAATACAACGTTTCTTCCCTTAGGTCCCAATGTTACTCTTACGGTATCCGCAAGTTTATTTACGCCGGCTTCCAAAGCGGCACGTGCTTCCGCACCATACTTAATTTCTTTTGCCATTTTTGATTACCTCCTACTCCACAATTGCAAGAATATCAGACTGCTTTACGAGTATGTACTCTTCGCCATCCATCTTTACTTCCGTTCCGGCATACTTGGTATAAATTACCTTATCGCCTGCCTTCACGCTCATTTTAATTTCTTTTCCGTCAGGAAGGATTCCGGGGCCGACTGCCACAACTTCTGCTTCCTGGGGTTTCTCTTTCGTCTGTCCGGGTAAAACGATACCGGATTTGGTAGTTTCTTCTGCTACAAGCTGCTTTAAAACAACTCTGTCTCCCAAAGGTACTAACTTCATTACAAATGCCTCCTTTTATATTGATTATCCTACTTTTCTCTTGTCTTCTTGCCTGCCGCCTCTTAATCGGTAGCAAGCCTTTTTCAGGAATTATATACCGTTGCTTAGGGCAACATTAAAATTATATATCTTCCTTATTCTTTTGTAAACTCTAATTTCGCCCATTTGCGCCTAATTTTTAGACTTTTCACATTTTGGTCAAAAATATTTGTATGTTTTTAACGTCATAAATTTGACATATTTGCCAAACATTTGTAATTTTTTTCTTTCAATATTGTAAAAGAAGTGGTATTCTATATATAACTATATTTTTACGAACAAAAACAAGAGGTGATACCTATGTCTGCCTTTTTTAAAAATGTGATTACATATATCAAAAACTTAATCAACGGCGATGAATATATCTCTGACCGCACTAAGGTCGGATATACAATGACGGCCATTTCATTTATTCATGTTTTAATTGCAATTTTCTTTGCTTTTAACGAGAATATATGGCTTTGTTTATATAACTTCGTTTCATTCGGTATTTATCAGTTGCTGATGGAACTCGCCAAGAAGAAGAAATATATTCTGACCACGATTACCGCAAGTATTGAAATTATTGTATTCGTACTGGTTACCTCCTTCTGTATCGGTACCATTATGCGTTTCAATTTGTACTGCCTCGCAATCGTTCCGGGTATCTTCTATATTACTTCCACAATTAAGGATTTCAAAGGAAGAACATTGTTTCCTTTTGTAACTTCCATAGCTGCAATGCTGACATATGTTACTTCATTACTGTTTGAGTTGGTGCATGACCCTATATTTATTGTGGAACCTTCCGTAACGACGCAGTTGGTTGAAATTTTTAACGTAATTATTTCTTTCGTTATGATGATTATTTTCTCACTGTTATTCACGTGGGAAATGAAGAATAACAGTGCTGCATTGGAGAAGCGTAATCAGCAGTTACAGCAGTTTGCGAACCGCGATCCATTGACCAAGTTACCGAACCGACGCAGTATGATGCAGGTTTTGAATGTGTCTATGCATGAATTACAGCGTGACAATGCCCCCTTCAGCGTTATCCTCGGCGACATCGACGATTTTAAGAAAATCAACGATAATTATGGTCATGATGCCGGCGACAAGGTTCTTGTTATGGTAGCAAACACCATCACTTCCCAGTTGCGCGATTGCGACTCTGTATGCCGTTGGGGTGGTGAAGAAATCCTGATTATTATCAAAGGTGATTTGGAAGCCGCAAGAAACATCGCAGAACGCATCCGCTTAAATATCTCCTCTTCCAAAGTGGAACACGGCGGACAGTCAATGCGTGTGACTATGACCTTCGGTGTTGCCCAGGCCAAAGCCGGTGACAGAATCGAGCACTTAATTCAGCAGGCAGACAACAGACTCTACTATGGTAAAGGCCACGGAAAGAATCAGGTTGTTGACCAGAATGTATAAATAAAATTTTAGGGAATGTAGCTTATGTTACATTCCCTTTTTATTATCAACTGATACCATTTGAGTTTCTTCCATAATAAAAACAATAAACTTCCTTGCTTTTTTCATAAAAGTATGTACAATAAGAAATGGTGCGCAATTTTAGCATTTAAAGAAACGGAGTTATTGAAATGATTAGTGCAAACAATGTATCCCTGCGCTTTGGTAAAAAAGCGTTATTCGAAGAAGTAAACATTAAATTTACAGAAGGAAACTGCTATGGTTTAATCGGTGCCAATGGTGCCGGCAAATCTACCTTCTTAAAGCTTCTCTCCGGCGAACTGGAAACCACAACCGGTGATATCAGCATTACCCCCGGCCAGAGACTTTCCGTGTTGGAGCAGGACCACTTTAAATATGATAGCTATACCGTAATGGACACCGTAATTATGGGTAATCCCCGTCTTTACGAAGTAATGAAGGAAAAGGAAGCCATCTACGCCAAAGAAGATTTTACCGATGAAGACGGTATCCGCGCCAGCGAGTTGGAAGGCGAATTTGCCGAAATGGACGGTTGGGAAGCAGAATCCAACGCTGCAAACCTTTTAAACGGTCTTGGTATCGAAACCGATATCCACTACTCTCTTATGAGCGATTTGGGCGGTAATGAAAAGGTGAAAATCCTTCTTGCCAAGGCATTGTTCGGTAACCCAGACATCCTTTTACTTGACGAGCCTACCAACCACTTGGATTTGGACGCTATCGCATGGTTGGAAGAATTCTTAATCAACTTTGAAAATACCGTAATCGTGGTATCCCACGACCGTTATTTCTTAAATAAGCTATGTACCCATACCGCCGACATTGACTATGGTAAAATCCAGTTATATGCCGGAAACTACGACTTCTGGTACGAATCCAGCCAGTTGTTAATCAAGCAGATGAAGGAAGCCAATAAGAAGAAGGAAGAAAAGATTAAGGAATTACAGGAGTTCATTTCCCGTTTCTCCGCAAACGCTTCCAAATCAAAGCAGGCTACTTCACGTAAGAAAGCTTTGGAAAAGATTGAATTGGATACCATTAAGCCCTCAAGCCGTAAGTACCCTTATATCGACTTCCGTCCCGAACGTGAAATCGGTAACGAAGTACTTTCCGTAGAAGGCATCAGTAAGACCATCAACGGCGAGAAAGTTTTGGATAACATCTCCTTTATTTTAGGACGCGAAGACAAAGTAGCATTTGTCGGAAGCAACGAAATTGCCAAAACTACCTTGTTCAAGATTCTCACAGGTGAATTGGAACCGGACGAAGGAACCTACAAGTGGGGTGTTACCACTTCACAGGCTTACTTCCCCAAGGATAACACCAAAGAGTTCGACAGCGACTTAACCATCGCTGACTGGTTAATGGGCTACTCTCCCGTTAAGGACATCACCTATGTACGTGGTTTCTTGGGAAGAATGCTTTTTGCCGGCGAAGACGGTGTTAAGAAAGTCCGCGTATTATCCGGTGGTGAAAAAGTACGTTGTCTTTTAAGTAAAATGATGATTAGTGGTGCGAACTGCTTAATCCTTGACGAACCCACCAACCACTTGGATATGGAATCCATTACCGCACTCAATAACGGTATGATTAAGTTCAGCGGTGTAGAACTCTTCTCCTGCCACGACCACCAGTTTGTGCAGACAACCGCAAATCGTATTATGGAAATCCTTCCCAACGGTACTTTAATCGATAAGATTACGACTTACGATGAATATCTCGAAAGCGATGAAATGGCAAGAAAACGTACCATTTATTCCGTAAACAAGAGCGAAGATTAATATTGATATAATAATTGCAGATGTTGCGTTGTGGCGTCTGCAATTTTTATTGCCCTATCTTTTTTATAAAAATTTGGTTAAAATAGAAATAGCTTAACCTTGTTATTAATATGGAGGTAACAATGCAGGCAATCGACTTACACGTACACTCTACCCATTCCGACGGCACCTGTACCACAAAGGAATTGGTGGATTTGGCCATTTATAAAAACTTAAAAGCCATCGCTCTGACAGACCACGATACTACGGAAGGTCTGGAAGAAATTATGGCTTACGCCAAAGATAAAAATATCGAAATCGTTCCCGGAATCGAACTATCCACCGAATATTTTGGAAAAGACATACACATTTTAGGTTTGTATATCAATCCCTACAACCCGAAGTTCCAAGAACATTTGACTGCGTTTCAGGAATCCAGAGTCAATCGCAACCGTAAAATGTGTGAAAAGCTTGCCGAACAGGGCATCGAAATCACCTATGAAGAGCTGATGGAACGTTTTAAAGGTGCCGTCGTTACCCGGGCCCACTATGCACGCTTCCTTTTTGATAAGGGCTATGTTAAGAGTATGAAAGAAGCTTTCGAGCGTTATGTGGGTGATCATTGCAAGGCCTTTGTGCCCCGCGAGAAAATCGCCCCCGCCCAGGCCGTCTCCCTGATTCTGGAAGCAGGCGGAATCCCCGTGCTTGCCCACCCCATTTTATATCGCTTATCCGATACCAACTTAGACAAGTTGGTGGCAGAATTAAAAGAAGCGGGCCTTATGGGCATTGAGGCAGTCTACAGCACCTATGCCCCCAGCGAAGAACGTTACGTCAAACGCCTTGCTGCCAAATACGACTTGCTGATTACAGGCGGTTCCGACTTCCATGGCACTAACAAAAAAGACATTGATTTAGGCAACGGCCGCGGACATCTTTTCGTACCGGAAGAACTCTTAGATAAAATCAAAAACGCTTATTTAGAACGCTATATTCCTTACGAAAAAGATGCCAAATCCGTACTCTTTTTCGACTTGGACGGCACCCTTTTAAATGATGAGAAAACCATCTCCCCCCGTACCAGAGCCGCTTTGGAAGCCTGCGTTGCCAAAGGACATACCTTTGTTATCTCTTCAGGCCGCGCCTACAGCAGCATTATTAAAATTGTAGAACGTTTGGGGCTTGAGAATTGCAATCCTCTGATTTCTTCTTTTAACGGAAGCCAGATTTATCATCTCAAAAACAAGGAAATGCTTCACAGCGTAAAATTATCGACGGACATTATTGCGGGAATTCGTGACCTTGCGAAAGAAATGGGTGTGCACTTGCAATCCTATTCCGACACTAAGGTTTTGACGGAATCCATAAATAAAAATGTTACTTTTTACTGCGAATACGTTAAGAACGAATATGAACTGCTTCCCGATATTGCCGCGGACGGTTTGGAAACCTACAAATTGCTGGCTGTAGACTTGGATAACCGCGAACTTTTGGAAGCGTTTCGTTCCAAAGTCGAAGAAATGTGTGCCGGCAAAGTACAGTGTTTCTTCTCGAATGACTGGTTCCTGGAAATCCTGCCCTACGGCACTACCAAGGGAACAGCCCTGAAATTTGTTTGCGATTACGCAGGCGTCGACTACAAATATTCCTACGCATTCGCCGATGCCGAAAACGACTTACCTATGTTGGAAGCCGCCGCTTATCCCACAGTGCTTTTAAACGGTATCCCTGCAGCAAAGGCCGCAGCGCGTTTTATTACTTTTACAGATAACAATCACGAAGGACTGGCCCCCTTCTTAGAAAAACTTGCCAAAAATTAAATTTTTAAAAAAATTTTTATTTCTTCGCAAAAAAAAATTGTAAATGTACAAACTTTGTGATAAATTGTCTATGTTAAAGATTTTTTTAAATTCTATACAGAAGGGACGAATAAAAGATGAAAAAAATCTATGAAGGTAAAACAAAAGATGTTTACAGCCTTGAAAATGGCAATGTTATGTTGAAGTTCAAAGACGACTGTACAGGAAAAGACGGCGTTTTTGATCCCGGTGAAAACTCTGTAGGTCTTACCATTGAAGGTATCGGTAAGGCAAACTTACAGACATCTATCCACTATTTTGAGCTTTTAAAAGAAGCAGGCATCAAGACACACTATGTAAGTGCAAACCTTGACGAAGCTACTATGGAAGTTCTTCCTGCAACTGTATTTGGTCACGGACTTGAAGTAATCTGCCGTTTGGTAGCAACAGGTAGCTTCATCCGCAGATATGGCGAATACATTGAAAACGGTACCGTTTTAGAAGGCGGTTATGTAGAATGTACCTTCAAGAACGATGCACTTGGTGATCCTTTGGTAACAAGCGAAGGTCTTGCTGCATTAGGCATTATGACTCCCGCAATGTTTGAAAGTATGAAAGAACAGACTTTAAAGATTACCAAGATTGTTGCTGACGACTTAAAGACCTTAGGCCTTGACCTTTGGGATATCAAGTTCGAATTCGGTTACAACAACGACGAAGTAATCTTAATCGACGAAATCGCTTCCGGTAACATGAGAGTTTACAAGGACGGCAAGATTGTTGATCCCGTTGAATTAACTAAGATTATTAATAACAGATAATTAAAATAAAAGCGTTGCATCTGCGGTTCATCTCCGCTCTGCAACGCTTCTTTTTTATTCTATTTATATTTTCTTTTTATTGCTGTTTACTCGGTTGGCCAATTGCTTATTCGCAATATATCTTCGCACCAAATCATTGTCTTTCAGCAAACGACAACCATATAAAACATATCGCTCGTCCACTTCCGCGCGCACAACACGCCCGGTCAGCGTAAATCTCTCGTCAATCGCCTTATCATAAAAATCAATCATTACAGCTTCGTTTTTATTGATTTTTACCTGCGAGGTAACATCCACAAGAATCGCAAAACCGCTTTCGCTGACGTCTTTGACCATCACGTCAAAAGGTACTTCCTTGCCCAATACCGTAGCCTTACCATCGATGCCGATGAAAACCCTGAAATTCTCACGGCGATTAATTTTGACACCACTCATAGGGCTGGTGATTACATGATAATTCACACCATCCACTGTCTCGCGATTGATTTGTACTATCTTCCACAAATAAGGCGTTTTCTCTTCCTGATACGCGATCATGGATATTGCCACACTACCGGAATTAAAATTCAAAATTACCCCATTATGTTCAAAAGGCACAACATAAAGCTTATCCCCTTCCACAAAGGCGATATCTGAATTCAGCGTCATACTGGACTGCTGGTTTGATATGGTTATGCTCATCTTAAATGAGGAGGTAATTTCTCGAATTTCCATACAATCTTCCTTCTCTTGGTGGGCGTAATCAGGTAATATCGGCAACTGTTGATGCATTACAACTTGCATACGCAAGCACTATGCTTCAACAACTTTATTATATCATACTACAAAGATAAAAGCGACACTTTTATGCTTCCAGAATTAAATATCTTCCGTCTCCTACTTCAAACACTTCTTCCGCTTCCAGAATAGACTTCTCGTCATATTCTTCCACATCAAGGCCGGCCTCATCAAAGTACTCCCACACTTCTTTTACGGAGTTCACTACTACTGCCATACATTCATCCAAGAAATCTGCAGCCTCTTCTTCTGTTTCAGCTACCTTCTCCGGAAATAACTGCAACTGTTTCTCCAAAAACGCCTGTAATACCACTTTATCGTAATTCATAATCCAAACCTCCATATAATCTTTTTTCCAATTCACGAAACATATGAACTATTATATCCTCGTCTATATACTTACTCAAATCCGGAATCCCGGCTACTCTGCCCACTCAATTCCATACTTCGTAAGCTCGTGACAAATCCTTGATACCGGTAACCCCACTACACTGGCATAATCACCGTTAATACCCTTAATATAAGCACTGCAAAGCCCCTGGATGGCGTACGCGCCGGCCTTGTCATAAGGCTCGGAGCAACTGATATACTCCTCAATCTGCTTCTCCGTCATCTCATAAAAGGTAACATCCGTCTTCTCATAAAAGGTCTCACGGGTCATCCTTTCATCCTTAAAAATCATTAATGTAACGCCGGTATACACCTGGTGCGTTTTTCCGGACAACATAGCAATCATTCTTCGGGCATCATCCTTATCCTTCGGCTTACCTAAAATCTCACCTTCGGCAGCCACCACCGTATCGGAACCAATTACCACAAAATCCTGGTTAATGCCTCTTGCATCATACATTACGGGGATTTTCCCAGCCACATCTTCTGCCTTCAGAAAAGATAACTCCATAACATATTCTGCCGGCTCTGTAGCCTCTGTAATCTCCTCGGCTTCGCTTACACGCACTTCAAACTTCATTCCAATCTGTTCAAGCAGCTCCTTACGTCTGGGAGATGCCGACGCCAGAATAAATTTCATCTATTCTTCCTCCGCTCCTTCAGGTTTGGTTTCCGGTATAAAAACCCTCTTATCCGTTACCTGTTTCTTTGCTTCTTTTACAAGCTTTGCAGCCTCTTCTGCAAAAAATGCCTGTGAACCGAATAAAACCTTACCTCTTTTATCAATTTTATCATAGGTACCGTCCGGTTGTAAAATCTGCGCTTTTAAGGTATCCTTTAACTGACAATCTAAAATGTGTCTTACCTTCTCCTGCAAATTCTTCTCCAGAATCGGGAAGAGAATTTCCACTCGACGCTCCAAGTTTCTTGGCATCCAGTCCGCGGAACTTAAATAATACTCCGGTGTTCCGCCGTTTTCAAAATAATATACACGGCTGTGTTCTAAGAAATTACCCACGATGGAACGCACGGTAATATTCTCGCTTACCCCCGGAATTCCCACCTTCAAACAACAGATACCGCGGATAATCAAGTCAATCTTAACGCCCGCACTGCTTGCCTCATACAAAGCTACGATAATGTCCTTATCACAAAGGGAATTCATCTTGGCGATAATATGTGCCTGCTCCCCTGCCTTGGCGTGTTTCTTCTCGCGCTCAATCAGGTATAAAAAGCGGTCCTTCATCCAAAGTGGCGCCAATGACAGCTGATTCCAGTTCAGTGGCTCTGAATAACCCGAAAGCATATTAAATACCGCCGTCGCATCCTCGCCGATTGCCTCGTTGCAGGTAAAAAGTCCCAAGTCCGTATATAACTTAGCGGTTGCATCATTATAATTACCGGTTGCAAGATGCACATATCTGCGGATACCGTCATTTTCGCGACGTACAACCAAAGTAATTTTACTATGGGTCTTTAATCCCACAAGGCCGTAAATAACGTGACATCCTGCCTTTTCAAGCTTTTTGGCCCAAACAATATTATTTTCTTCATCGAATCTTGCTTTCAACTCAACCAGTACGGATACCTGTTTTCCGTTCTCTGCTGCCTGGGCAAGTGCCGCAATAATCGGCGAATTACCGCTGACACGATACAAGGTCTGCTTAATCGCCAAAACGTCCTTATCCCTTGCTGCCTGACGAATAAATTCCACCACCGGCTCGAAACTCTGATAGGGATGATGCATCAGAATATCCTGTCTGCGAATTGATGTAAAAACATCCTCGTCCTTGTTAAACTCCAGCACTTCTACCGGCTCGTGAGGCGGATTCTTCAAATGCGTAAAACCATCCAGACCATATACCTTCATCAGCACAGTCAAATCCAAGGGACCGTTTATCTTGAAGATATCGTCTTCTTCTACGTCCAACTCTTCTTTTAAAATATTTAAAAGTCTTTTATTTACGCCATCTTCTACTTCCAAGCGGATTGCCTTGCCCCACTGGCGTTTCTTGACTTGACGCTCAATTTCTTTCAGAAGGTCTTCTGCCTCATCCTCATCAATGGAAAGGTCCGCATTACGCATAATTCGAAATGGGTGGGCACAAATTACATTATAATTTAAAAACAACTTCTGGATATTCCGCTCGATGACTTCTTCTAAAAGAATAATAACCGTTTCTTCGCCCTTGGAAGGAATCACTACAATACGGCTCAATACGCTGGGCACCTGAACCGTTGCAAATTCCTCTTCTCCTTTTTCACCTTTTTTACAAAGGAGGGCACCTATATTCAAAGACTTATTACGAATCAGCGGAAAGGGTCTTGACGAATCCACCGCCATGGGCGTTAAAACAGGATATACATTTTCCTCAAAATACTGGTCTACATACTCCGCCTGCTCTTCGGTCAAGTCCTCGTGCTTTTCCACAATCACAAGACCGTTTTGTTCTAACTGGGGCACCAGTGAACGGTTATAGGTAGAATACTGAAGACTGACCAGACTGTGGGTTGCCTTATTCAGTTTCTTTAACTGTTCCTTCGGTGACATTCCCGCAATATCAGGCTTTGAATACCCTGCATCCACCATATCTTTCAAAGATGCAACACGCACCATAAAAAACTCATCCAGATTTGACGCGGTAATACTTAAAAATTTAACGCGCTCAAACAAAGGCAGGGTCTTATCCCTTGCTTCTCCCAAAATTCTTTCATTAAAAGCCATCCAGGACAACTCTCGGTTTGAGAAATTCTCCGGTGCACCATAGTTTCTTTTTTCCTGCATTTTATAATCCCCGTTTAATTACTTTTTCTTAAAAATATGCTTTCCCTATGTCACTTCACCGCGACTTACACGATTAAATACTTCTCTTCTGCTTAATTACAGGTTTGATGTTGTATACTTCCTCAAAGAATCTTGCCGCATTCCAGAACAAGCCCTTTTCAAGTGCAATGTTCTCTGCCGTATCTACCTGAATCCACAATTCATCCTCGTGAATATTGGTTTTGACATTTTTAAACTTCTGCTTATGCGTTTTATCCAAACCATTTGCCACGCGAAGAATCGCCGTAAGCTTAGCCACTACCAAATACGCATCCTTATCAATACCGCCGTCCTTGGTAATCTCGTCATAATATGCAAAATCTTCGTGATTGTATTTCACAATATTGGCCACCATCTCACGCTCCAAGTGTGAAAGACCGATAATTTCTGTGTTCATTACAACGTGATAAGAACATTCTCCTACCGACACCATATTCAAGTACTTACCGCAATCGTGTAAAAGGGTTGCAATCTGTAAAAGAAGTCTCTCTCTTTTACCAAGACCATGAACCTTTTTCATACTGTCAAAAATCGTCAAACAAATCTGCTCCAAAGTCTCACCGCGACGCTTGCTTCCCTGGTAGCGCTTGCTGATATTCTTGGCGCATGCAATAATATCTTCCTCAAAATTATGAGCAGGCTTAATCCACTTATTGCTTTCGGCATAATCATATGCAATACCGTCGCACAAGGTCACACCGGGAACCCACAGATATTCCGCGCCGAGAAACTCCAGCGCGCTTTTAATCAGCTGGGAAGAAATTTGAAGCAAAGGCACATTTTCTTCGCCTATACGAAGCTGTTTTGCTACGTCTGCCCTGTTCTTGGTCTGCATTTCTTTCATTTTATCGAGAAACTTCTTACGCTCAACAAAACCTTTTTTATCAATTTCCGGATAAACATGCTTAATAACTGCCGATACATAATCGTCTACAACGATTAAGTTGCGGATTTCGCGGTCCTTCAAATATAATTTTTTAAACACCGCAAGCTGGGTATCAATCAATTCCGCCAAAACAGACTGATATTGGCTTGGTTTTACATCAATATAACGCATCTTTTCATACAAACGCAAAACGCCCAGACGGATATTCTGAGTTGCAACCAATGCCTCTTTATCAAACAAAGACAACTGGATGCTTCCGCCGCCGATATCAAGAATTGCGGTACCGTTTTCGATAATTTTATGGAATTCCTCGCCCTGGGCCGCAATAGACTTGTAATCCAGAAAACGTTGCTCGGAATTGCTCAAGCAGCTCACCTTAATTCCTGTTTTCTTCTCAATCTGATCCAAGACAATAATGGTATTATCCAATTCCCTAATGGCACTGGTTCCGTATGCCTTGTAATCCTCAACCTTATAAGATTGCATAATTTTAACAAACTCACGAAGCACATGGCACAGTTCTTCCATATGTTCGTAAGAAAGCTTCCCTGTCTTATAAGATTCCGTACCAATATCCAGACCATAGCGGATGTGATCCACCACCTTCAATCCGGTCTGGGGTGATACTTCAACTATTTTCATGGCAAGCTCATGAGAGCCCACATCAATTGCCGCAAATGTTTTCTTTTTCATATGTTTATTCCTTTACCCAATACTACTTTTATTCTACTAAAAAAAGCGCGGTTGTACAACTTAATTTCCACAGTTTTTAGACAAGGTTTTCTTTCTTTTATACATATTCAGACAAACAGTTTTTCGTTGCTATTTTATGTTCTCTATCGTATACTTATTATATCTTAAAAAGAGTTTTTTTTTGTGAAAAGGAAATGAATTTATATGAAAGATAAAATCAAAGCAATTTTAATTATTGCCGGCATCTTTGTGGTATTGGCCGTGCTGTTTGTTGTAAACTCTTTTATTAATCGTATCCCTGAGAATCCTTCCGGTACCGTAGGAAATACTGCAGGCAATCTTTACAATGGTGGATATTTCTGCGAAGACTCCGATGGAAGGGTTTACTTTTCAAACTCTTACGATAACGGTGCTTTGTATGTGATGAATGCAGATGAAACCGAAATAGAACGATTATCTTCCAGCAAGGTAAAATCAATCAATACCGGCGGTGATTATCTCTATTATTATATGAGTGATTCCTCCGCTTCTTCGGGGCTTGGTTTCGTACGCCGTGTCATCGGTGTCTACCGTTCCGACAAAGACGGCGGTAATTTAGAAACCTTAAGTCGTGACCCTGCCGGAACACTTTTACTTGTAGACAATTACATCTATGTTCAGAGTGTTCTTGATAACGGTGGTATCAACTTATTAAAAATCAGTATCGACGGCGAAGAAGAGACCGTTTTATCCGAAGAGAAAATTTATCCCGCCAGCGCTTACAACGGTCGCATTTACTACAATGACAATACAAACTCACACTTTTTATATCAGTTAGATACCTATACCGGTGCAACTTCCACTGTTGTAAAATATAATATGTGGAATCCGGTGCGTCAGGGCGATTACGTTTATTTTATGGATATTTTAGAAGGTTATAAGCTTTGTCGCTACAGTTTGAGCGAAGATAAAATCGAAGTGCTTACTTCAGACCGTATAGATACATTTAACGTGACGGACAATTATATTTACTATCAAAAATCCTCCGACACACAGCCCGGCCTTGTTCGTATGAGCCTTGACGGTTCGGAGGAAATTATGCTTGCGGAAGGTATTTACAATAACATCAATACTACTTCCCAATATGTATATTTTCAAGAATTCGGTAACGAATATGCTACCTTCAAAATAGCCCACGGCGGTACCGAAGTTTCGGAATTTGATGCTGCTTTCAATGCAGTTCCTATTTCCGAGTAACATAAGAATCTTTTAATCTTTTAAGCATCTCCTTACTGGTTAAGCCAATAAGGGGATGTCTTTTATATGGTGCAATTTCGCTTAAAGGCACCAATACAAAATCTCGATGCTGCATATCTACATGCGGAATGGTCAAATCGTCATTTTCAATTACCATATCATCAAAATACAGAATATCCAAATCCAACGTTCTGGGACCCCAGTGCTCTTTGCGCACGCGACCTGCGTGACGTTCTTCTGCCTGTAAGAATTCCAACAACTCCTTGGGCTCCAATAATGTTCTTAATTCAAGCACACCATTGTAAAAGTTCTCCTGCTCCACGCCACCATAAGGCTTGCTCTCCACGAACTTGGATACTTTCTTAACCTCACATCGCATATCTGCCTTTAAATTTGCAATCGCATCATTAATATAGCTCATACGGTCTCCCATATTGGAACCAAAGGCGATAAAAGCAGTATGCCAACTGCGGTGAATTTTAACCGACACATTCTCAAACTTCATAGGAATGGGTGCCTGGGGTTTCTCAATTTCCAAGGTTACCGCCTCAATTTCGGGAAACGCCATAAGAATCTTTCTGGCAAGACGGTTTGCAATAGTCTCCAAAAGATTCATTCTGTACTGTGTCATAAAATCCTTGATTAATTCGCAGACTTTGCCATAGTCCACAGAGTCCGACAATTCATCTGTTCTGCCTGCTTTTGCCGTATCAAAATAAAGGGTTGCATTTACAATAAAATTCTGCCCCTTTTCCTGCTCTTCCTTAAAAACCCCATGGTTTGCAAATATTTCCAAACCTTTAATCACAATCTGATCCATCTATAAAGTCCCCACCTTTTACTATTTTCCGAGAATTGCCTCCGTCATACGGATTGCCCTGACATTTTCCTTAATGTCGTGCACTCTGACGAAAGAACAGCCTTTCATAACGGCCATAACCGTTGTAACTAATGTGCCTTCCACCCGTTCAAAAACCGGAAGATCTAAAGTAAGTCCGATTACGGACTTGCGCGATGTTCCCAGAAGAATCGGATATCCGAAACAATGGAACTGCTCTAATCTGTTAATCACTTCCAGATTCTGCTCATGGGTTTTGGCAAAGCCAACGCCCGGGTCTATAATAATTTTATCATCGGCAATACCGGCCTTCCTTGCTGTTTCAATATATGCTGATAAATCATTCTGCATATCCGTAAAAAACTGATTATAATTCATAAATTCACGGTTGTGCATAATGGAACAAGCTACCTTTTTTTCCGCAATCAGTCTCGCCATTTCAGGACTTTCCTGCAATCCCTTAATATCATTAATTAAATCCGCACCAACTGCGATTCCTGCCTTTGCAACTTCAACTTTATAGGTATCTAACGATACCGGTATATCCAAGTTCTTCTTGATTGCTTCAATCACCGGTGCGACTCTCTCAATCTCTTCCTGTACGCTGACAGGTACATAGCCCGGTCTTGTAGACTCACCACCCACATCAATGAGATCCGCACCTTCGTGCATCATTTCTTCCGCTTTCTTAAGCGCAAGCTCAACTTCATTATATTTTCCGCCGTCTGAAAAAGAATCCGGCGTAACATTTAAAATCCCCATAACATAGGTTTTATTGGCTGTATCAAAATCTCTGTTCCCAATCTTCAAATCTGCACACTCCCAATATACAAATTGCCTGCCCTTAATAAGTTAGTTCTTTATTCTTTTTACCCTTCTTCCAGTCACAAACCTCTGCCGCTTTGCAAAAATAACATTCCCTGCTCAATTTGTCCGCACGATAAATTACGTCTGCCAAATCATGTTTCTTCGATTCTTTCTGGCTTCTGTGAAGAAGAATTGCCTGTAAAATCTGCTGAATATCTTTCTTACGGAATCCGCAGTCTTTGAGAATCGGCTCCGCGATCTCTGCGCTGGCAATCTCATGAGGTGTTTTATCATCATACTGGATATGACGTCCGATATCATGTAAAAGTGCCGTTGCATAGATTAAATCTTTATCTACGTCCCTATGCTCCTCCAAGTTAAGAATCATGGCAATACGCGCCACATTCATAAAATGGTCCGTATCATGTCTGCAAAAAATTCTGTTTTCTTCCCTGATTGCTATCTCTGCCAGTGCTTCTTTGTAAGCAGGATGCTCTATAATTCGATTAACCTGTTTCATCTTTTTACGTCCGTATCTTTATTTCTAAATTCGTAAAAATTCGCCCTTTTATCGCGATACTTGCATCGATAGATGCTACATAGTGACTAGCAGTTTAACATCTGAAAAAACATATTCTTCAAATTCTCGTCCGTCTCAAATGCGCCTCTTGCCACCATGGTAACCGTCTTGCTACCCGGTTTCTTAACACCGCGCATCGTCATACATAAATGCTCCGCTTCCAGTACCACCATAACGCCCTGGGGCTTCAATTCTTCCATCATGGCGTCCGCAATCTGCGCTGTCATCTGCTCCTGAATCTGCAATCTTCTCGCAAATACTTCCACGGTTCTTGCAAGCTTACTAAGGCCAACAACTTCGCCGTTTGGAATATATGCAATATGGGCCTTTCCGTAAAAAGGCATCATATGGTGCTCGCACATGGAATAAAAGACAATGTCCTTTTCCAAAACCATTTCATTATTCTCAACATGAAAACGCTTAGATAAATGCACGCCTGCATCATCATCGTTTCCTGCCAAAATCTCTGTATACATACGGGCGATACGATCCGGTGTATCTTTCAAACCTTCTCTGTTTACATCTTCACCGATTCCTTCTAACAGAAGGCTAATCGCCTCTTTTACTTTCTTCTCATCAACCATTGTAAGCCTCCGTATAACGACTTATAATTTGTTATTCCTTGCTCATAAAAGCAATAATAACACTATTTTTTCTTTTCAAAACAGGCTCTTAACTTGCCCATATAAGATAAAGAACCGAATGCCAGAACAACACCGTCTTCACCCGCCATAAGCTTCGCCATCTCAACGGCCTCTTCCACGGAATCCGTAGCGGTAACATTGGGATTGTATTCACGAATCTGTTTTGCCAGGTCAAGTGCCGGCAATGCACGTTCCTTATTCGGCGAAGTAACCGTAAAAATAAACTCCGCCACGGGAACCGACTCTTGAATCATTCGCGTATAGTCTTTATCCTTCAATACTCCCATTATATAGATAATCCGCTGATTTGTAAAATGGAAACGCATCGTTTCCATGAGTTTTTTTACAGCATCTTCGTTATGGGCGCCGTCTGCGATAAAATAAGGCTTTCGAGACAGTATTTCAAAGCGCGCGGGCCATACGGATTCCAGAAAACCTTTGCGGATTTTATCTTCTTTTAAAGTAATACCGCTTTCCTGCAAAACATGCAGTGCCTCCAGCGCAAGTGCAGCATTCTCGGTCTGGAAACTTCCAAGCAAGGGTATCTCCACCTGCTTGTAATTCCGATAGGACAATTTCTGCCCCTTAAGACTCTGGCGTCCTGTTTTAATATCTTCCCTTTTAACCATTGTAAAAGGCGCATTTAAGCGTTTACAGGCTTCTCTCAATACATTTGCCACCTCTTCGCATTGGGGCGCGGATACGGCCTTGCAACCGCTTTTCAGGATACCTGCCTTGTTCTCTGCAATCTCAGCCAGGGTATTCCCTAAGAATGCCATATGGTCCATACTGATGGATACAAATACGCACAACTTCGTATTTTTTATGATATTGGTAGCGTCCAAAGTACCTCCCATACCGGTTTCAAGCACTACAAAATCACATTTTTTATCCTTAAAATATTGAAAGCCCAGTGCGGTTTCAATTTCAAAGGCAGTAGGATGCGCCAAGCCTTCCTCTTCCATCTTCGTACAGATATCAAAAATGTCTGTCAAACCGTCTGCTACCGCATTCTTGGAAATCATACGGTTATTGACCTGAATGCGCTCACGGTAATCGCTGATTACCGGCGAAATATAGCGTCCCACTTTATATCCGTTGGCCGTCAAAGCATTGGCAATCAATGTGGACACCGAACCTTTTCCGTTGGTTCCCGCCACATGAATAAAAGCCAACCCGTCCTGCGGATTGCCCATACGATTCAGTAACTCGCGGATGGAATCAAGCCCGGGCACGCTTCCCAACATATTCACTTTGCATTCCATGTACTCCATTACTTCTTCGTACTTCATAGCAGGCTCCTTTTTATGATTTATGCATCGCAATTCACATTCATAAAATCAGGCAGGTATAAAGCCTGCCTGTATGTAACACAACTATTGTTTCTTTTAACCCTTAACTATAACACATCCACGTCGTCCATATCGCCCGTACCGATGTTTAAAGTGTTCACGGTACGTCTCTTAAGGCGTGCTTCTTCGGAATATTTCAAGATGAAATCTTTCACTTCCTGTGAATTCTTGATATTCTTTAAAACCAATGTGGGATGGGTATTGTCTCCTGTATAGCAGGATACGTTACCAAGCTTAAACCATCTCTGGAAAAATCCCTTCTCCAAAACCACGTCCTGAATTTTATACATATAGCAGTCGTTTTCAACTTTCTTGAAGAATCCGCTGTCGATGGTAAGCACATCCTCCTTGATAATGTATGTAGTAAACGTGAAAGGCAATCCGAAGAATCCCCAACGTTTCTTTTCAATCATCTGATTTGCATTTCCTGTTTCCATGTCATTTACCTCCTTTTAGGAAAAAATACACGTATTTTATCATCTTTTACATTATAGTCCTTTATGGCAAAAACTTCAATTTAAAATAGTATTTTTTGTCGGATTATCTTGAATGCGTACCATCAATGTGGTAATATTATTCAAGTTGAAAACATATATGGAAGGAGTCAATTATGAGACATTTAATGAGTCCTCTCGATTTTACCGTTGAAGAATTGGACAAGCTGTTCAATTTGGCAAACGATATAGAGACAAACCCGAAGAAATATGCTCATGCCTGCGATGGTAAGAAGCTTGCCACCTGCTTTTATGAGCCAAGCACCAGAACCCGTTTGAGTTTTGAAGCTGCAATGATTAATTTAGGCGGTCACGTAATCGGTTTCTCAGATGCAAGCTGTTCTTCCGCATCTAAGGGCGAAAGCGTATCCGACACCATTCGTATGATTTCCTGCTATGCAGACATCTGCGCAATGCGTCATCCCAAGGAAGGCGCTCCCATGGTAGCTGCTTCCAAGTCACGCATTCCCGTTGTAAACGCAGGCGACGGCGGACATCAGCATCCGACTCAGACACTTACCGATTTACTTACCATTCGTTCCTTAAAAGGACGTCTTAACAATTTTACCATTGGTCTGTGCGGCGACTTGAAATTCGGTCGTACCGTTCACTCACTGATTCATGCGCTTGAGCGTTATGACAATATTTCTTTTGTATTTATTTCTCCGGAAGAATTAAAAATTCCCGAATATATCATTGAAATGTTAAAAGAAAAGAACATTCCCTACAAGGAAGTAATCCGTTTGGAAGAAGTTATGCCCGAATTGGACATTCTCTATATGACACGTGTTCAGAGAGAACGTTTCTTCAACGAAGAAGACTATGTTCGTTTGAAAGACTTTTACATTTTAAACAAAGAAAAAATGGCTCTCGGCAAGGAAGATATGTTGGTTCTCCATCCCCTTCCCCGTGTAAACGAAATTTCCGTAGAAGTTGATGACGATCCCAGAGCAGCATACTTCAGACAGGTACAGTACGGCGTATACGCACGTATGGCGTTGATTCTTACACTGCTTGAGATTGATGTTGACAGTTTATAGTTTAGACCGGACAAATCCGTTATTTTATAAAGGAGACGACTATGCTTAATATAGGACAGATTGAAGAAGGATTCGTACTGGACCACATTAAGGCCGGTAAAAGTCTTTCTATCTACCACCACTTACAGTTGGATAAAAAAGATTGCACCGTAGCAATTATCAAAAATGCAAAAAGCGATAAAATGGGCAAAAAAGACATTCTCAAAGTAGAATGTGATATCGAAGAAATGGATATGGACGTGCTTGCCGTAATCGACCACAACATTACCGTAAACGTAATCAAGGGTGGCGAAATCGTTGCAAAGCAGGAACTTACACTTCCCAAGGAAGTTAAGAACATCTTCCGTTGCAAGAATCCCCGTTGTATTACTTCCATTGAACAGGAACTTCCTCATATCTTTATTTTAGGCGATGAGGCAAAGGGCAACTACAGATGCAAGTATTGCGAAGAGAAATGTACCGATGTGATCGGGGATAATTTCTTGTTTCGATAATTAGAGTTTTTAAAATAATACACCCGTCCACTGCTGTGGACGGGTTATTTTTGTAATAGGGAATGTATGCAAAAACTGAAATTTTCAAGTGTTCAACAAATTGGTTTTTTCCTCCATTTTCTTTTGAACATACAGTTTTAATTCAAGCAATCCATAACTCATAAATGCAATAGATGCGTAAAAACAAACACCTATTATAAAAGCATTAATAAATGTGAGATTTTCAGCAGAAACTAAACCATATACCAAGTCACCAGTAATCAGAAAACGGATATAATCAAATAAAGCATATGATACAACAAAAGTCGGAGCTATAAAAATTCTTCTAACATAATCAGTTTTATCTTTCAATTCAAGCTTTGTCGTAAATAAATACATTGCCAGAACAACAACGGGATTTATAACATGCATAAAGAAAAACATACCGCTGAAGTTGAAGTCATGCCATCCGAATATCACAAAAAACACGCTACAAAACGAAGTCAATATACATGGTAATACGAACTGATATAAAATAACAGGTAATGATTTCTTAGTAATCATTACTGCTAATCCATCCGTCATCAGTAATAATCCACACAAAGCATTAGAAATAAAAGTCAACTGATACATATAAGCAGGGTTAAAATTGTACCCTACAAGAGCTGATAAAATAATGAAAAAACCTATAAGTATTTTTACTATATTTTTCATCGTTCTCCTCCTTCAAATATACATACAACTTCAAATTTTCTTTTGTTATTCAGTAGCAAATTCTCCTGTAATCTCACTCTTTTGCAAAATATGTCCTTCAGCTTTTTTCAAGAAAGTCCTTTTGAATACATTTGCAGACAAATCCATTTCACAATCTAATGCATACAGAGTAAA
>JAZNOO010000031.1:0-18234 GCA_045580855.1 Lachnospiraceae bacterium
TCAACGCCTTCTGCATCATAAATCCAACCATTGGAATCGCTCATAGTAAGTACTTTTGCACCGAGCTCAGTCGCTTTTTCTGCTGCGTAGATTGCAACGTTACCTGAACCTGAGATTGCAACTGTCTTGCCTGCAAGCTCGATTCCTGCTAATTTCAGCATCTCTTCTGTGAAGTATAACAAACCGTATCCTGTTGCTTCTTTTCGTGCCAAAGAACCGCCATAGCTAAGTCCTTTACCTGTGAGAACACCTTCGTATACGTTGCGGATTCTCTTGTACTGTCCGTACATATAACCGATTTCTCTTGCACCTGTACCGATATCACCTGCAGGAACGTCGGTGTCAGCGCCGATGTGCTTGCAAAGCTCTGTCATAAAGCTCTGGCAGAATGCCATGATTTCTCTGTCTGACTTGCCCTTAGGATCGAAGTCAGAACCACCCTTACCACCACCGATGGGAAGGCCTGTTAAAGAGTTCTTAAATACCTGTTCAAAACCTAAGAATTTGATAATACCTAAGTTTACGGAAGGATGTAAACGAAGACCTCCCTTGTAAGGTCCGATTGCACTGTTAAACTGTACTCTGAATGCGTTGTTTACCTGAACCTGGCCCTTATCATCAACCCAAGGTACTCTGAAAAGGATCTGTCTTTCAGGGGTAACCATTCTTTCAAGAAGAGCATCTTTTCTATATGCTTCTTCATTTGCTTCCACTACAACACGAAGAGATTCAAGAACCTCTTTTACTGCCTGATGGAACTCGGGCTGTGCGGGGTTTTTCTCAACGACCATAGCAATGACTTCATCAACGTATGACATACTAGTGTCCTCCTTATATAAAATAAATATAACGCCTTTAATCCACGGCTATTATATAACAACCCCTTGTGCATTTGCAATATTTTTTTACTTTTTTTGAGTAGAGTGCTAAATTTTGTCATTGCCTTTATTTTTAAGTATGTTTCTAAAATTTTTTATTTTATATTATTACAAAATTTATGTACGCAGGCCGGAAGAGGAGATTTCCGGCCCACCAGAAACGTACAACACTATAATGAATGTCAGGTGACGGCAAAGTTGTCACCCTACAAGAGATAAGCATATTTTTAAAGACGATATAATGTTTCTGGTTCAAACAATAAATATACTTTGAATTGTCCTTTTCACATCTACGGTAAAACATCCATGGGATTCACAGGCACCCCATCTTTTGTCATCTTCATATAAAGGTTACTGCCTTCACTGCTATAATATACGCTGGGCTCTGCCACGGTTCCTAAGAAAGTACCTGTTTCTACCACATCTCCGGCATTAACGGCGATATTATCCATTTGGCCATAGGTAATTTCATAGCCTTCACCGATTTCTAAGACAATTCCATTACCTAATTCTTTATTGCTGTATACTTCTTTTACCACACCGTTTGCGGAAGAAATGACATTCGTACCGACTTTGGCCTTAATCACCAGCGCCGGATTATAACGATACTGGCCAAGGGTTTTAAAATAAACCGTCTTGTCCATACTGTAGTTCATAATCAAATCACCATACAAAGGCCAGGTAAGCGCCTGCTCTGCCGGAAAATTATAATTTGCAATAATTACCTGCTCTGCGCCCGCTTCCTGCGTCTGCACTTCATCACCTTCGGCAAGCATTGCATCCTCTTCCAATGTGACATCTTCTGCTATGTTAATGTTATTTTCGCCGGCTTCTTCGGCAGTTACTTTTTCACCGGTTTTTCCGGCAAGTTCAGCCTCTACGCCCGGCGAATCCACTTCCCAGAAGTCAGGATCTGCGTCCAAATCGTCCGCTACAATCAAATCCTGCTGATTCACGCCAATATTCTCCGCGATTTCGCTGGTTTTGTCCGCTACGCTTTGTCCGTCCAGTTCGCTTAAGTCTACGCGATACTCGCCGTTGTCCTTGCTTTGCTCTCTTACATAGACACCTGCCATGGTCAATGCTGTCAACACAAAAGCGGATGCGGAAATCATAATTATTTTTTCTTTTCTTAAACTATTCTTTTTTCTTCTCATGGGAACCTCGTTTCCGTGTCATAAAAACACTTAAGATAAAAGTATTTTTTCCGTTTTGGAAACGATTATACATTGTAAAAGAAAAAACTACGCGTGAATATCTTCGCGATTTTCTTTTCGAATTTCAATGCCGGGATAATAATACTGTAAAATTTCCGCAAAACTTCGTCCTTTGCCGGCCAAAGCGTCTGCGCCGTATATACTCAAACCAAAACCATGACCTTTTCCCCGCACATAAAAGATATAAAAATCTTCTTTTTTATCATATTCAAAACAAGCGGATGGCAAGCCGTATTTTCTACGGAATTCTTCACCGGACAGTTCCTCACCTTTTACTTTCACAGTCAGGGCATAGCCCCACGGGTCTCGGGATACAATTGCGAAATCCCCGCCCAACGTCTCTCCTGCAATTTCCATTGTCATATAATATCCGTCCGCATACATATCCTCCGCAGAAGGCACAGACTGCACATAAGGTAGGTTTTGCGCTAAGATTTCACCATCCCGTGTTTCCCCTGCGCTTATCTTGTGAAAGGGTACCTCCACAATCTCCCCATTATAAAAAATAACGATACCTTCCGTGGCTTTCACCGCGCCCTGATATCGTTGTAAATTATTTTCGTATTCATCACCCCAGAGAATCCGAAGTTCTTCATCCGTATAAAAACTGTCTCTGTCTACTGCCCGCTTTTCCATAATGGCGCACACGGCATTGCTTCGCAAAATAACCGCCACTGCTTTCAGGGTTTCATCCTGATACCTATTTTCCGTACTTCTCGCCAGTGCCCCTACCAAATAAGACTCCAAACGGATACTCACCGTTCTTTCGTCCACCTCTACCTGAATTGTTTGATCAATTTCTTCGAATCCCACATTCATCGCCGGCTGAATTCCGTTTATCGCCAAGTGCAATATATAAGGTAAAATAAAAATGAAAAAGGAAACTGCACCGACTAGAATCACACGTTCTTTCAATACCGCTTCCTTTTCCAACTTTTTCAATTTTATCCTTCTTTCCAAATCCACATATTATCAATTAACTCGCATTCGCTACACCAAGGTAGCTATCTGTCTGCCAACACTATAATATATGCATTTGGTGTTCGTTACATTACTGATTACTCACCCCTGTAACAAACATATAATCTTTAGCCGTTTATCCCTACTTCGAATGAACCCCAAGCCTCTAAGAAACGTCCGTCACAATGTCGACTTCGCCCTATTGTTGCTCCTGCTACAGAATTCACAGAAATGTCACTTTCTTTGTTATTGGTTACAACAGAAACCTCAACAGTTGAAAGTGACACCGCTCCATCGGTCCCTTAAAAAATTGACCTCCACCCGAAGCGGATTATCGACTTAACAAAGTCGCATCCATGTCTAATAGTATGTATCCCCTTGAACACATCCGCTACCTTGTTGCGTTTAGATTTTTTGTAAGTTTAAGATAGCACACTTTTTTATAAAAATAAATAGGTTTTTACCAATAATAAACAGATTGACACGAAATAAAAAAGTAGTGATTTTATATCGTGGACAGAGCAAAGTGTCTTATATATGTTCTCGCGGACGCTTCCGCTTAATTGTGCCACGTAACGGTACATAAGATTGCAAAAAACGCAATCTAAGTACCGATGGGCACAAAAACCGCTCGAACAAAATATAAGACGATTTGCTCTTGTGCTTTGATAAAAACACCTGATTATATAATTATCCAATCGCACATTATACTTACCCTCACTTAAATATATGATTTGTACATATCTTAGAACATACAATATCAGAATATATAAAAAGTGCAATACGTCAACTGACATATTGCACTTTAATAATAATTTAGATTCTATTGTAGTTAATCAAGCAACCCTTCAGAATGATTTCGCGCTCTTCGTTGGTTAATTCGCCAACCTTAAGTTCGAATTCTGTGGTCTTGCCGTCAGCAATTGTGTAAGCCTTGATAATCTCGGTCTTATCTTCAATTGCCTTGCGGATACCGGGTACATAAATGTAATCCAAGTTCTTGAAAGGAAGTTCGCCTTCGGGAATTAAGAAGGGAAGCATACCCCAGTTAATCAAGTTGGAACGATATCTCTTGGTTGCGTATTCATTTGCAATATTCGCCCATCCGCCAAGCACCTTCTGGCAACTTGCAGCCTGCTCACGAGCAGAACCGTCACCGGGCTTTACGGCAAAGATTGTGCTACCGATACCGATGTTCTTCTTCTCCACGCCGGGGAAGTTTGCTTCAATCGTATCGTATACTGCTTTTAATTCAGCAACTTCTTCTACGGGGCACTTGCCGTCTTCTCTTGCCTTCTCAGCCTTCTGCACTTCTTTGGCTCTGCCTACATAAGCAGGGTCTTTTCTGGAAAGTGTGAACTCAGCCAAGCCCAAAGGATTGGAACGGAAAGATGAAGTTTCTCCGGAAGGAATTAACTCATCCGTTGTGGTTACGGGGTCGTGAATTTCAGATACTACTTTAAGAAGTAAGTCATCTGTTAATTCACACATTGCAGGCCAGTCCTTGATATTGGGACCAAACTTAATGTCCACGCCAGGATCAGCCACACCCTTGGAATCGTATACACGATTTGCATAAATGCTGCTATCAAAGTAGTATTTATACTTGCCTAAATCACCGTCAAATTCAGCTGCAGAAGTAAGGATACCCTTGTTAGCCGCTGTTGCTGCGATAGAACGTGCATCCATAAGGGCAACCGAAGAAATCTGGCCGTTCTGAAGTTTAGAACCTTCACGGTTCGGGAAGTTACGGGTTGAGTGTCTGATACTGAGTGCATTGTTTGCGGGTGTATCCCCTGCACCGAAGCAAGGACCGCAGAATGCAGTCTTCATAATAGCACCTGACTGCATAATGGTTGCTGCACAACCGTTTTTCACCAATTCCATATATACGGGCATAGATGCAGGATATACGCTTAAGGTAAATTCGTCAGAGCCGATGAACTTGCCTTTTAAAATGTCCGCAGCTGCGCAGATGTTCTCGAATCCGCCGCCGGCACAACCTGCGATAATACCCTGATCTACGTAAAGCTTTCCGTTACGAACCTTATCTTTTAAGGTGTAATCAACAGCACCGTCAAGGCTTACTGCCGCACGCTTTTCAACATCATCTAAAATGTCCATAAGGTTAGCATTTAATTCATCAATGGTGTAGGTATTGCTGGGATGGAAAGGCATAGCAATCATAGGCTTGATTGCAGATAAATCAACGGTGATTACGCCGTCATAATATGCCACTGCTCCGGGATTTAACTCCTTGTATTCTTCCTTACGTCCGTGAATCTCGTAGAATTCTTCTACCTGGGCATCTGTCTGCCAAATAGATGAAAGACAGGTTGTTTCGGTAGTCATTACGTCAATACCGATACGGAAGTCAGGTGTTAATGATGCCACACCGGGACCTACGAATTCCATTACTTTATTTTTAACATAACCGTTTGCAAATACCGCACCGATAATTGCAAGGGCAACGTCCTGAGGACCAACGCCCTTCGCAGGTGCGCCGGTCATATAAACTGCCACAACACCCGGCATATTAATATCGTATGTCTGGTTTAAAAGCTGTTTTACAAGCTCGGGACCACCTTCACCCATAGCCATAGTACCCAAAGCACCGTAACGTGTATGAGAGTCGGAACCAAGAATCATCTTGCCGCCGCCTGCCATCATTTCACGGGCAAACTGGTGGATAACTGCCTGATGAGGGGGTACATAAACACCGCCGTACTTCTTTGCACAAGAAAGACCAAACATGTGGTCATCTTCGTTGATGGTACCGCCTACTGCACAAAGTGAGTTATGGCAGTTGGTAAGTACGTAAGGAATGGGGAACTTCTCAAGTCCTGACGCTCTTGCGGTCTGAATAATACCTACGAAAGTAATATCGTGGGATGTAAGCTTATCGAATTTAATTTTTAACTTATCCATATTACCTGAAGTATTATGGCTTTCTAAAATTCCATAAGCGATGGTTTCTTTTCTTGCTTCTGCCTCGGTTACATTCTTACCGGTTTTCTGCGCAATGATTGCTGCTGCGTCGGCATTGTCATATACCAACTCAGTACCGTTAATAAGATATGCACCGCTGTTGCTTAACTGAATCATTCTGAGTCCTCCTCTTTTATTTCATCGCCGGTTATGTGTAAAACAATTCCGCTCCTCACAAAACCTGCGTTACCTACAATTTGAATTACCGGCTTCTCACTGCCTATATATTCTTTATCATAAAAGTGAACATGCCCTGCCAAAACTGCTATTACCGGGCTGCCCTCTGCTGTCGTCGCCTCTAAAAATGACGTTGATGCCTCTGATGGATAAATTCCGCCATAGTTTCCTGCGCCGATAGCTACGGGAGTAGTCCATAATTCATTGGCTTTTGCCAGTAAGGGGTCGGTTACATATGGAACGTGAAGCATTACAATAACAGGTCTCCCCTGCTCCAAAATCTCCATATATGGTTCCAATGCATCCGGATTAATCTGACCCGAACTGTTGTCCACTGAAACAATTAAAAAATCTCCCATATCCATTACCTGGACAACACCATCACCAATAATCATCGGTTGCAACGCAGGAATATACTCCGTTTTAGCCTTTTCCGTCATATACTCCCATGGATACGTCCAATCGTGATTCCCCAATGTATATAAATACGGCATTTCCAGTGTAGATATATTTTCATTTAAAAATTCTATATTGGAAGGTGACGGGTAATCAATAATATCTCCACCAAACAATACAGCATCTACTTCCCTCTCATTGGCATATTCCATCCAATAAGGAAACTGCTCCGCTGACGAAACTCCCGCCCCATCATAGAATAACGGCATTCGCTCTGCTGCATTAGCCAAAATCTGCTCATTGTCCTCCGGAGAAGAAATTATCACATGAGTATCTGTAACAAAAAGCAATTCATACTCTTTTTCCAGGCCTTCAATCACAAGATACTCTTCCCTGACGTGGTCCGGTTGGATAAAATCCACGGTATTTACTTGTTTTTTATAAAGCTTTGCCACTAATAAGCAAAGCAATATGCACATTACTGCAATACTCAGCAATATGCATATTGTCTTTGAATTCTTTTTCATTATTTCTTTAATACAACCTTATCAAGCTTCCAGATTTCATCTACATACTGCTGAATGGTTCTGTCAGATGTAAACTTACCTGAACAAGCTACGTTTAAAATAGCGCTTTCTGCCCAACGTGCTTCGTCCTGGTATGCTTCTTCTACTCTCTTCTGTGCTGCCGCATATGACTTAAAGTCCTTCAAAATGAAGTATGTGTCAGCCTTAGAAGTACTTTCGGTATTAAGAAGCGAGTTATAAAGGTGACGGAATCTCTCCGTATCATCGGGAGAATATGTTCCGTTGATTAACTGCATCAATACCTTACGTACGTCCTGATCGTTGTTGAAGATTTCCATAGGATCGTAGCCACCGTTGTTCTCAAAGTTGATAACTTCGTCTGAAGAAAGACCGAAAATAAATGCATGGTCTTCACCAACTTCTTCTACGATTTCCACGTTAGCGCCGTCCATAGTACCTAATGTAAGAGCACCGTTTAACATAAACTTCATGTTACCTGTACCGGAAGCTTCCTTAGAAGCAGTAGAAATCTGTTCAGAAACATCTGCTGCCGCAAAAATCCACTCTGCGTTAGATACACGATAGTTTTCGATAAATACAACCTTAATCTTGCCGTTAATTGATGCATCATTGTTGATTACATCAGCAACTGCATTGATTAACTTAATTGTAAGCTTAGCGTTACGGTATCCTGCTGCTGCCTTAGCACCGAAAATGAAAGTTCTGGGATAGAATTCCATATCGGGATGTTCTTTTAATTCATTGTAAAGGTACATTACATGAAGGATGTTGAGTAACTGTCTCTTGTACTCATGTAATCTCTTAACCTGTACGTCAAAAATAGAACGAGGGTCTACTTCGATACCGTTGTGCTCTAAAATATATTTTGCAAGGCGAACCTTGTTCTGATACTTAATGTTCATGAACTCAGCCTGAGCCTTTTTATCCTTGGCATAAACCTTAAGGCCTTCCATCTTGGGAAGATCTGTAATCCATTCGTCACCGATGTGATCTGTTACCCAATCTGCAAGAAGGGGATTTCCGTGAAGAAGGAATCTTCTCTGTGTGATACCGTTGGTCTTGTTGTTAAACTTCTCAGGCATCATCTCGTAGAAATCTCTTAATTCCTGGTTCTTTAAGATTTCGGTGTGAAGTCTTGCAACACCGTTTACAGAGTAGCCTGCAACGATTGCAAGGTGGGCCATTTTAACCTGACCGTCATAAATGATAGCCATTTTACGGATTTTTTCCTGGTTTCCGGGATATTTTGACTCGATTTCACAGATAAATCTGCGGTTGATTTCTTCTACAATCTGGTAGATTCTGGGAAGAAGACGGCTGAATAATTCGATAGGCCATTTCTCCAAAGCTTCTGACATGATTGTATGGTTGGTGTATGCACAGGTATTGGTTGTTACATACCATGCTTCATCCCATGTAAGATAATATTCGTCCATAAGGATACGCATCAATTCTGCAATTGCTACGGTAGGATGTGTATCGTTTAACTGGAAAGTTACTTTTTCGTGTAACTTCTTGATATCATCATGAGATCTCATATACTTCTCTACTGCTTCCTGTACAGATGCAGAGATGAAGAAATACTGCTGTTTTAATCTTAATTCCTTACCTGCATAGTGGTTATCGTTGGGGTAAAGTACTTCAACGATGTTTCTTGCAAGGTTTTCCTGCTCAACTGCCTTCTGGTAATCACCCTTATCAAAAGAGTCAAGACGGAAGCAGTCGATAGGCTGTGCATCCCAGATACGAAGGGTATTTACGATGCCGTTGCCGTAACCTACGATGGGAAGGTCATAAGGAACAGCCTTTACAGCCTGGTAGCCTTCCTGATAGTAGTTGTTTCTGCCGTTTTCATCTACTCTTACGTTTACATATCCGCCGAAACGAACTTCTTTAGTGTATTCGGGACGACGTAATTCAAAAGGATTACCGTCAGCAAGCCAGTTATCGGGAACCTCAACCTGGTATCCGTCTCTGATTTCCTGCTTGAACATACCGTAACGGTAACGAATACCGCAGCCGTATGCAGAGTATCCTAAAGTTGCAAGAGAATCAAGGAAACATGCTGCCAAACGGCCCAAACCACCGTTACCTAAAGCTGCATCGGGTTCCTGATCTTCTACGATATTGATATCAACACCAAGCTCTTCCAAAGCATCCTTAGCATCCTTGTATGCCATAAGGTTAATCATGTTGTTACCCAAAGCACGACCCATTAAGAATTCCATTGACAAGTAGTAAACGGTCTTAGGATCTTCTTTCTCGTAGGCTTCCTGGGTTTTTAACCAGTTGTCAACAATCTGGTCCTTGATTGCGTAAGATACAGCCTGGAAAATCTGCTGTTCTGTCGCTTCATCCATGTTCTTACGATACAATGTTTTCACGTTGTATAAAACGCTGCGCTTGAACAATTCTTTGTCAAACTTAAACACTGCATTTGCTGCTTTTGTTTCTTTTTTTGCAGGTGCTGTTTTCTTTGCTGCTGCCATTTTCTTTCCTCCATTGTTTTGATAGAGAATGTGCTTGCCACATTCTTAAAATGTTTTCCCCAAAACATCGCTATATTTATTTTACTGCTTCTGCACGCCGATGGTTACGTCTTCTCCGTTGACGTTCCAATTCTTAGCGCCGTCGCAGCTTGCACCGTAGACGATTTCGTCTGCCAGTACTTTTACAGAGATTGCATTTTCGTTCTTCTTTACAACGTCAGCTACTCTGTCATTTCCGCTAATGTAGACTTTGATGTGGTCCATAACTTCAAATCCGGAATCCTTACGCATGGTCTGAACCTTGCTGATTACCTCATACATAAAGCCTTCTTCGATTAACTCGTCAGTAAGGTTAGTATCAAGAATTACGGTTACTGTATTATCCGCTTCTGTCACATAGCCTTCCTTCTGCTTCATATCGATAAGAAGATCTTCTTCTGCAAGAGATACTTCGGTTCCGTCTACATCAAAGGTTAATGCACCCTTTTCTTTTAAAATATCCATAGCATCATTGCCGTCAACACTGCCGAGGTACTTCTGGATACCGCCCAACTGCTTACCGTACTTAGGTCCTACGGTACGAAGCTGAGGCTTAAAAGTATAGGTGGTAAAATCTCTTACCTCATCGGTAAAGACAACCTTTTTCACATTTAATTCATCTTCAATGATTTCCTGATAAAATTCGCCCAAGCTAAAAGGTGCTTTTACAAACATGGTTGCGATGGGCTGGCGATTCTTGATGTTTGCGGTATTTCTGCAGGCACGTCCTAAAACTACGGTCTTTAATACTGCTTCCATATCCTCTTCCAGCTTCTTGTCAATCATAGACTCATCCGCTACAGGGAAATCACATAAGTGAACGCTCTCCGGCGCATTTGCATCGATACTGCATACCAGATTGCGATAAATCTGCTCTGTCATAAAAGGAATCATAGGCGCTGCAACCTTAGAAATGGTTACAAGGGCTGTGTAAAGTGTCATGTATGCATTGATTTTATCCTGCTCCATTCCCTTAGCCCAGAAACGCTCACGACCGCGACGCACATACCAGTTACTCATTTCATCCACGAACTCCTGAAGTGCTCTTGCAGCTTCGGGAATGCGGTAATTAGCCAAGTCGTCGTCCACTTCCTTGATTACGGAATTCATCTTGGAAAGGAGCCACTTGTCCATAACCGGTAACTTATCGTATTCCAATGTATATTTGGTTGCATCAAAATTGTCAATGTTCGCATACAGAACGAAGAATGCGTAGGTATTCCAAAGAGTACCCATGAACTTACGCTGGCCTTCCTGTACTGCCTTGCCGTGGAAACGGTTGGGTAACCAGGGCGCTGAGTTAATGTAGAAGTACCAACGGATTGCATCTGCACCGTAAGTCTCCAATGCATCGAAAGGATCTACCGCATTACCCTTAGACTTACTCATCTTCTGTCCGTTTTCATCCTGTACGTGGCCCAAAACGATTACGTTCTCGTAAGGTGCCTTATTAAATAAAAGTGTAGATTCTGCTAAAAGTGAGTAGAACCAACCTCTTGTCTGGTCAACTGCCTCAGAAATAAACTGAGCCGGGAACTGTGCCTCAAACTTATCCTTGTTTTCAAACGGATAGTGGTGCTGTGCAAAAGGCATTGCACCTGAGTCAAACCAGCAGTCAATTACTTCAGAAACACGCTTCATTGTACCGCCACACTTCTCACAAGGGAAGGTCACTTCATCAATGAAAGGTCTGTGCAATTCCACACCGCCCTCGGGATAATTGTCGCTTAATTCCTGTAATTCAGCGCGGCTTCCGATGGAGTGCATATGTCCGCATTCGCTACATTCCCAAATGTTAAGCGGTGTACCCCAGTAACGGTTACGTGAAATACCCCAATCCTGGATATTTTCCAACCAGTCACCGAAACGTCCCTTACCGATAGACTCGGGAATCCAGTTAATGGTGTTGTTGTTACGGATTAAGTCCTCTTTTACGGCGGTCATCTTGATAAACCAAGACTCGCGAGCGTAGTAAATCAGCGGAGTATCACATCTCCAGCAGTGAGGATAGCTATGTTCGAATTTCGGTGCATCATAAAGAAGACCGTTCTTTTCAAGTTCAACAAGTACGTGCTTGTCCGCATCCTTACAGAAGGTTCCTGCCCAAGGTGTTTCCTTGGTCATTTCACCCTTAGAGTCTACAAGCTGTACAAAAGGTAAGTCATAGTTACGTCCTACGTTGGCATCGTCTTCACCGAATGCAGGTGCAATATGAACCACACCGGTACCGTCTGTCAATGTAACGTAGTTGTCACAGGTTACAAAGTATGCCTTCTTGTTCTGCTTTGCACAGATTTCTACCGCATGGTCGAACAAAGGCTCGTATTCCTTGTATTCCAAATCTTTACCAACATATGTTTCAAGGATTTCATAAGCAGGCTTGCCTTCTTCTGCCAATCTTCCGAGAACGGTGTCAAGAAGGGCTTTGGCCATATAATACACGTTGCCGTCAGCTGCTTTTACCTTACAATATTCTTCGTTGGGGTTTACACAAAGTGCCACGTTGGAAGGCAAAGTCCAGGGCGTGGTTGTCCATGCAAGAATATAGGCCTCCTCGCCTTTTACTTTGAAACGTGCGATGGCTGAACGTTCTTTGACATCCTTATAGCCCTGTGCTACTTCGTGAGATGAAAGGGAAGTTCCGCAACGGGGGCAGTAGGGCACGATTTTAAAACCTTTGTATAAAAGGCCCTTATTCCAGATTTCCTTCAACGCCCACCATTCAGACTCGATAAAGTCATCATGGTATGTTACATAAGGATCGTCCATATCAGCCCAGAATCCAACGGTGCCGGAGAAATCCTCCCACATTCCTTTGTATTTCCAAACGCTTTCCTTACACTTGCCGATAAAAGGCTCCAGACCGTATTCTTCAATCTGCTCCTTACCGTCAAGGCCAAGAAGCTTCTCTACTTCAATTTCAACAGGAAGTCCATGGGTATCCCAGCCTGCCTTACGGGGAACCATATAACCCTTCATGGTTCTGTAGCGGGGAATCATGTCCTTGATAACACGTGTTAAAACGTGGCCGATGTGAGGCTTTCCGTTTGCGGTAGGCGGTCCGTCATAAAAGGTATAGGTTTCGCCTTCCTTACGGTTTTCCATACTTTTACGGAAAATATCCTGCTCTTTCCAGAAGTTCTCTACTTCTTTTTCACGCTGTACGAAATTTAAATCCGTTGCAACTTTGTTGTACATAATATGTACTCCTTTCTATAAATAAAAGACAAATACTGCAAATCTTCATTTCAAAAACTGATCCGGCCTCCAAAAAGCTCCTAAAAACAACTTTTTAACCGAAAAATGGGCGCAACTATCCCAAGGATAGACGCAGTCCAAGCCTATTTTAGCCTTGATGCGCGGGGTTGTCAAGATAAAACAAAAGAAAAGGGAGCCTTACGACTCCCCACATACCATTCTTTCCAGCTCTTCTATGCTTTCCGCCTCGTTAATCTTTCGTCTCAGTACTGCAGAATTGTGATAACCGCTTGTATACCAGGCCACGTGCTGACGCATTTCGCGGACTGCGGTGTACTCGCCCTTACACTCAAGAAGCATTTTACTGTGGCGAAGAATCATCTGTTGCATTTCTTCCATAGGCGGTTTGCCTACTACTTCGCCGGTCTCAAAATATTTAATAATGTTCTGAAAAATCCACGGGTTACCTCTGGCCGCGCGCCCAATCATGACACCGTCGCAGCCGGTTTCTTTCATTAATCTTTCTGCGGAAGGCCCGTCCACCACGTCCCCGTTACCGATTACAGGAATGGATAAAGCATCTTTGACTTGGGCGATAATCTCCCAGTCTGCCGTTCCGGAATAGAATTGCTGTCTGGTGCGTCCATGAACCGCCACGGCCGCCGCCCCACTCTCCTGGGCAATGCGGGCAATCTCCACCGCATTGATGTTTTCCTCATCAAAGCCGGCGCGGATTTTTACCGTAAGGGGCTTGCTTATGGCTCCTGCCACTGCCTCCACAATCTGCCCCACGAGAAGCGGATTTTTCATCAGGGCACTGCCTTCGCCGTTGTTTACCACCTTGGGCACAGGACATCCCATATTGATATCCATAATCTGAAAAGGCAGTTCCTCTATTCTTTTCGCCGCCTCTGCCATTACCTCGGGTTCCGAACCAAACAACTGCAATGACACGCAGGTCTCCCGCGGGTCAATCTTCATCATATCCCAGGTTGCCTTATTATTATAGGTAATTGCCTTGGCACTGACCATCTCCATACAATTCATTCCTGCACCCATTTCACTGCATAAAACACGAAATGGCAGGTCTGTTACTCCTGCCATGGGTGCCAAGATAAAAGGATTATTTAAGTTTACATCTCCAATCCTTAAGGTGTTCACCTAATTCTTTCCTCCGCTCTTTCTGTTCTTCTCATAAATCAAACGCAAGCCTTCCAACGTAAGCTGTCTGTCGTATACATCAATAGCATCGGTCTCGTCACTGATGATACTGCCCAGGCCGCCGGTTGCCACAACTTTCAAGTCAGCAAGACCGCTTTCTTCTTTTACTTTTTTAACAATATATTCAGTCTGTCCAATCTGGCCGTATACAAGTCCCGCCTGCATACTGCTGATGGTTTCCTGGGCTAAAATCGATGCCGGCTTCTTAATTTCAATCTTAGGTAACTTCGCAGTATCTTCCCACAAAGCTCTTGCTGAAATCTTAATACCGGGCGCTGTAATACCTGCCGCAAAAGAACCGTCCGCCGTCACCAAATCGTAGGTTGTCGCTGTTCCGAAGTCCAGAACCAGAACCGGTCCGCCGTATTTTTCGTACGCCGCTACCGCATCTACAATACGGTCCGCACCAACTTCACGGGGATTCTCGGTAATAATTTTAATTCCGGTTTTAATTCCCGGTCCTACAATCAAAGGCTTGGTTTCGATATAGCGCTCAATTGCGCCCACCAACGCATGCATCACATTAGGCACTACGCTGGCAATAATGGCACCGTCAATCTGCTTTTTATCAATGTTATTTAACTTCAGCAAATCACAAATTGCCATACCAAACTCATCCGAAGTTCTCTCAAGTTTGGACATCAATTTGAACTTGACGAGAAGTTCCTCTCCGTCGTATACGCCGAAGTTCGTATTGGTATTTCCTACATCCACAACCAGAAGCATGTTGCTACCTCTTTCTTTTATATCTGACATCTTACTTATTCCACCTGCCAAAGCATTACCGTTGTCTCTTTTTTATACAACAATCAATTCTATCGACTACTCTTCAACTTCTTTCAGCAATTCCTCAATAGATTCTCCCTGCACAAAAACACGATAATAAATCTTTAAGGATTCAAAGAAGTCCTGACGGTTTCTTCGGATTTCCTGCACCAGAAGTCCGCTGGAAATCTCATCATAGTAGATATCCGTTTCTTCTGCCACAGTTTCCAAGGAAAGACTGCCGTCCTCCTCAAACACCATGGTAAAAACGCCGCCCACTTCCTCGGTAAAAAGCACGCAGATAATCTGCAATTCATCTTTTACCGCCTGGGGAAGCTTGACAAACTGCTCATTTAAATAGTACTTCTGCTCATAGGCATTGGCGCCGCAAAGCACAACTCTGTTATCACTCATTCTCAAATGCCCCCAGTGTTGCCGCCATCATAGCCTTGATGGTGTGCATTCTGTTCTCAGCCTCTTCAAAAACTCTTGAGCAAGAAGACTCGAATACTTCATCGGTTACTTCCAACTCGCTCAAGCCGTATTTCTCGCCAATCTGTTTACCGATGGTGGTTTTATGATCGTGATAAGAAGGCAGACAATGTAAAAAGATTGCATTTTCGCCGGCATTCTTCATAACGTCCATGGTCACACGGTAAGGAGTCAAATCCTTGATACGCTCAACCCATACGTTGTCGGGCTCACCCATAGATACCCAAACGTCAGTGTAAATAACATCCACATCTTTGGTACCTTCTTCCACATCTTCGGTAAAACGCAAGGTTGCGCCGCTTTCCTTTGCATACTCTTCGCACTGCTTAATCAAGGCTTCGTCCGGGAAATATCTCTTCGGTGCACATGCCGTAAAATGCATACCCATCTTCGCACAGGCAATCATAAGGGAGTTACCCATGTTGTAGCGGGCATCGCCCATGTAAGTTAATTTTACGCCTTTTAAGCGACCAAGCTGTTCCTGAATGGTAAGCATATCCGCAAGCATCTGCGTGGGATGATATTCGTTGGTCAAACCGTTCCATACGGGTACGTCAGAACATCTTGCTAATTCTTCTACGATAGACTGTCCGTAGCCACGGTATTCGATACCATCATACATACGGCTCAATACTCTTGCGGTGTCCGCAATACTTTCCTTCTTGCCAATCTGGCTTACGGAAGGATCCAGGTATGTAACGCCCATGCCTAAGTCAAACGCAGCTACTTCAAAAGAACATCTGGTTCTGGTACTGGTCTTCTCAAAAATCAATACAATATTTTTTCCGCGAAGGACGTCCATAGGAACGCCCTTCTTCTTCTTATCTTTCAAGTCTGCGGATAACTTTAAGAAATATTCAATTTCTTCCGCTGTAAAATCTTTTAAGGTTAAAAAATCGCGACCTTTTAACTGCACGCTCATTTTAATCTCCTCCGTAAATATCTTTCTAAAACATAAAATCTTTCCGCCGCGGTTTCTCTCTAAAACCACCGCATCTTCGTTGATTTATTTATCTAAAATTTCCTTCGCGCTTGCAGCAAGACCTGCAATTGCCTGAATTTCAGAAGGGATAATAATAATCGTTGCCTTACCGTTCGCTGCAGCCGCAAAAGCTTCCAGACTCTTAATCTTAAGAACTGCTTCGTCAGCACCTGCTTCACGAATCATACGGATACCTTCCGCATTCGCCTGCTGCACCTTAAGGATAGCCTCAGCCTGACCTTCCGCTTCTTTAATCTTTTTCTCTTTTTCCGCTTCCGCACGAAGAATTGCAGATTCCTTTTCAGCTTCAGCAGTAAGAATAGCTGCTGCTTTCTTACCTTCTGCTTCAAGGATAGATGCCTTCTTCTCACCTTCAGCCTTGGTTACGGCTTCACGACGTTCACGTTCTGCCTTCATCTGCTTCTCCATTGCATCCTGAATCGCTGCGGGAGGCATAATATTCTTTAACTCAACACGGTTAACCTTAATACCCCAGGGGTCTGTTGCTACATCCAAAGATGCACGCATCTTGGTGTTGATAATTTCACGTGAAGTAAGTGTCTGGTCAAGTTCCATTTCACCGATAATGTTACGCAATGTAGTTGCTGTTAAGTTTTCAATCGCCATAAGGGGATTCTCTACACCGTATACAAACAACTTCGGATCTGTAATCTGATAAAATACTACAGTGTCGATACGCATAGTAACGTTATCTCTGGTAATAACGGGCTGAGGAGGGAAATCCACAACCTGCTCTTTTAAAATTACTCTCTTGGCAATTCTGTCGATAATGGGAAACTTAAAATGAAAACCTACAGACCAGGTTCCCTGATAAGCACCGAGACGTTCCACAACATAAGCGTTTGCCTGGGGAACAATCTTGAAACAAGACAGTGCCACTGTTACCAAAACAATTAAAACTACAACAAGTACGCACAATAATGCGCCTAAGCCTTCTGCTACTAAAAACATTCCATTCATCCTTTTACCCTCTTTTCTTTTATTTTTATAACGAAATCGATGTTCTCACATCTTTCATCATTATTTCCGTTTTAACAATATAAACTATTATTTCCGTTTTCACTTATTTATACTGAAAAATCTCTTTCTCGTCTGCATCGTGTTCCTGGGGACACTTCACAAGAATCAGCTTAACGCCCTCAATAGCATGTACCAACGCAAACTCGCCTTTCATAAAAGTAACGCCGTCCTCTTTGGCACGGGCCGTCCATTCCAGACCGGAAGCCACTGCCACACCGGTTGCCCGGGCATTGTCTACGTCTTCCGTCACCATCACCTTCTTGCCTACCAAATCTTCAGAGTTGGTCTTTTGGATTTTATCCGTAAAATATTTCTTGGCAATAGGCTTTGTGAAAATAAGCGTCACCGCAGAAACTACCACAAAGACAATCAGTTGTAACCACCAAGGGCCGCCAAACACCGCTACAATCGCAGCAAACAACGCACCGATTGCAAACCAAATGCAAACAAGACCTAAAGTTACCACTTCCACAACCACTAAGGCAATCATCAAAACAAGCCATACCATAGCCATAATCAGTGACATTTGCACACCTCCTTTGCAAATTACTTTCATCATACAACAAAGTATTTTAAGACGCAAGAAAAAAACACCCCGGAACACCTTATCGGTATCCGGAGTGTCTTAATCTGTTACTTTTCTCTAAGATGCTCTCGCACCCGTTTTGCAAAAAATATCTTTTTGCGTATTCTGTGGATTAGCCCAGAGGTGTTCCCTGAAATCCTGTAAATGCAGGACACTTAAAGCTTCCGTCCACTCCAAGTATTACGTTGTTAATGGTACTGTCCTTACCCGTAAAGGTTACGACACCTTCCTGCACATCCACATATGTCATATTGGTT
>JAZNOO010000032.1:0-99744 GCA_045580855.1 Lachnospiraceae bacterium
GAAAAAGGGATTTTTGCTTTTAATTAAGCAAAGTGATAAAAATAAATTTGCAAATCAATATAAGACTATTACAAAATTAAAAGAAGCAAATTTTGAACGATTAAATAAGTTTGGAATAAACGAGATGAAAAGAGTTAGTGATATATTTATACCATTGGAAAAATTTTTACAGGTTATAAATGCGTTTGTTGCAGGCGGTTATATTGCTTATGTAAGAAAAAGTAATATGTTAAAATTTAATAGTGAGCAATATAATACGGGCATCGATTTTATAAAAAATGGAGAAGTAACAATAGATGTCTTGTTAGATTTATACTTGTTATATAGGCGTGCAGAGCAGACTAAAAAAGAAAAGGATGATAGTAGAACACCAATCCCTTATTATTTAATTGATGGGTTTGCCAAATATGAATGTCAAGGAAGAAAACCAGAATTAATATGTGAAAAATTAAATTCGGCAGAAAAGATTAATAGAATTGTTACACTATATACTGGTGTGACAAAGGCATACACGCGAGAGTATCAAAAGAAGTACAATATAGATTATAACAAAATGATTAAACGTATAGTAGAATATGATATTTTTGACTCGCAAAGAGATACTTGTCTTGAAATGTTATTTTAAAAATAGGCTAAAGTCTATATAAAAAGCGGCATAGGATAAAATTCCTATGCCGCTTATCTTTTTATATCAAGTTAAAAATCAACTTAACTTATTTCGCCTGCTCAAGAGCAAGTGTTACAGTTGTGATGTCGCATACTTCTGCGGGTCCGTAGTACTGGATAGCACCGGGATATACGAAGCATGTTTCAACTGCCCATTCGTCACGGTTTGCTTCGAAGAATTTGAAAGGAGCACCATCTAATTCTACCAAAGCTTTCTTAATAACGGGCTTGTCTTCGCCATGTCTTCTTTCGATGTTCATCATCTTTGTGATAGGCATACCACCTGCAACCCATTCGTTAGCGGGTTTAGAAAGGTTGGAAATCTTAGATAAGTATCCGTTATAGCCGTACTGGATCAACATAAATGCGTTGTATCCAAGTGAGTAGCAGTAGTCTGAGTCGAAGTTTGAAGGGAATGCACATCTTCCTTCGTATCCTAAGAAGTGGTGAAGTGCGCTGAATTTGCCCTTGTATGTGCCTGCTGCCTTACGAGCTGCCAACTTATCAGCAACCATAGCAGAGAACAATTTTTCAGATTCGATAAGGGATACCTGTACGTTTCCGTGAGGATCTCTTTCTAAGAATAACTGCTGCTGGATTGCCTGAGGAAGGATTGCAAATACATCCATAGATTCCTTGGTTAAACCATTCTGGATAAATGCATACTTCTCGTCCCATGTAGGAAGAGCGTTGAATGCATCTGCCTTGCTGCCTGCAAGGAGTTCGTTGATTTCGTGAATCAATACTGAGAATTCAGGAACGAATTCTACAACACCTTCGGGGATAATAGCAACACCGAAGTTCCAGCCCTTAGCTGCTCTCTTTTCAACTGAATCAGCAATGTAATCAGCAATTTGAGAAAGAGACATCTTCTTAGCAGCAACTTCTTCTGATACTAAACAGATGTTAGGCTGTGTTTCAAGAGCACATTCCAAAGCTACGTGAGAAGCAGAACGTCCCATAACCTTAACGAAGTGCCAGTACTTCTTAGCTGAGTTAGCATCTCTTTCGATGTTACCGATGATTTCGCTGTATGTCTTAGTAGCTGTATCGAAACCGAATGAGCATTCGATGTCTTCGTTCTTTAAGTCACCGTCGATTGTCTTAGGACATCCGATAACCTGTACGCCTGTGTTGTTAGCTGCAAAGTATTCAGCAAGAACAGCAGCGTTTGTGTTAGAGTCGTCACCACCGATGATAACAACAGCTGTGATGCCGTGCTTCTTGCAAACTTCTGCAACGATAGCGAACTGTTCTTTGGTTTCGAGCTTTGTTCTACCGGAACCGATGATATCGAAACCACCTGTGTTTCTGAACTTGTTAATGTATTCGTCATCAAAGATTAACTAGTCATCTTCGATAAGACCGCTGGGGCCGCCCTTGAAGCCGTATAATTCGTTTTCAGGGTTTGTAGCCTTTAAAGCGTCATATAAACCACAGATAACGTTGTGTCCGCCGGGAGCCTGTCCACCGGAAAGGATAACACCTACAATCTGCTTCTTAGCAACAGATGTGTTCTGACCTTTCTGGAAAGTGATTTCTTTCTTGCCATAGGTGTTGGGGAAAAGTTCTTTGATCTTTTCCTGATCAGCTACGCTCTGAGTTTCTGCACCTTCGTTTACGCAAATGTCAGCAATACCGTTTCTTAACATTGCGGGAAGCTTGGGAGAATACTCGTATCTTGCTTTCTGTAATGATGAAATTTTCATAACTACGTCTCCTTTATGTAATATTTAATTTTTTACTCAAGTTTCATTCTAATATATTTTAGAAGTAAAGTAAACTGTAGAAATATGCAAAAAAACACTTTTTTGGTGATTTCTGTTGTAAATAATACCGATTTACCAGGTAAAGAAGTATTAGATAAAAGGCTGTACATAATTTTTCGGGCATAAAGCATCGAGACGGATGTCGGGCATTCTTATATTTTTTATTTTATAATGTGACATTATGTGATATAATTTTATAGAATGCGACAATTGTAAAATAGGTTAGAAAAGGCGGTTTAAATATGGCAGGTTATCCCTATCTTGATGTGGTGGTTTATAACAACTTTTATGAGATGCTTCACAGCGTTTACGACAAGACTCCGGAGGAGATTGCAATCCGTTATCGCGAGAAAGAAAGTATCCGTGATATTTCCTATCGCGAGATGCTGGAAGAGACCACAAGTTTTTATTTTTATTTAAAAAACAAAGGCCTGGAAAACAAGCACATCGGCATTTTATCGGAGAATCGTTATGAGTATCTGACGATTTATTTTGCCACGGTATTTCAGAATGTGATTGCGCCTATGGATAAGGAGAATGTGCCTGAGAATTTGTGGAAGCAGATTCACGATTTCGACATCAGTGTTGTTTTCTACACCGATAAAACCGCGCACTTAGTTGAGAGTTTTCAAACTTCCGAAGAAGTGGAATTTATCAATATAGATGAAGTATATTCTGATATCATCAAAGACAAGCACAGCATCGATTTGCTTTGGGAAGAAATTAAGGATACGGACAGCGACCGCTTCTGCGTGCTTGGCTTTACTTCCGGTACTACGGGCGATGTAAAAGGCGCAATGTTGACACAGCGAAACGTGACGGCCTGCTTGCGCGGTGCCCTGCAGAATAACGTGTTAAAAAGTCCCAGTCTTGCGGTGTTGCCCATGAATCACACCTATGGTTTTAACCCCGGTATTTTATGTACACTTTATAACGGCGGAACCATTTGCCTGACTGTGAATATCAAACATTTCCAAAGAGATTTAAAAGAATACAACCCCTACTTTGTCAGCATGGTGCCTATGATTGCGGAGGGTGTTTATAAAAAGATTCTGGCGGAGGCGAAACGTCAGAAGAAGGATAAACTTTTACAGCGGATGATTAAGGTCAGCAACTTCCTTTTGAAGTTCAAAATTGATATCCGCAGAATGCTTTTCGGCAACTTAATCAACAAGCGTTTGAAGTTTATTTCCTGTGGTGGCGCGCCCTTAAATCCCTACTACGTGGACCGCTATATGGAGCTTGGAATTTATCTTTTAAACGGTTATGGCTTGACGGAGTGTGCACCCTTAATTTGTATCAACCGCGAGTTTGATATGGATTCCGAAAGTGTAGGTACGATTATCAAAGAAGTCGATGCCAAAATTGCGGACGACGGTGAAATTTTAATTAAGGGGCCCAACGTAATGCTTGGGTATTATAAGAATCCGGAAGCGACTGCGGAATGTATGGCGGACGGCTATTTTAAGACCGGCGATTACGGTTATTTAAAAGAGCGTCGTTTGTACGTAACGGGACGTAAGAAGAACTTGATTATTCTTGATAACGGCAAGAATGTTTTGCCGGAAATGATAGAGGCGAAATTAAGCAACTTGGACTGGATTAAAGAGTGCATCGTTACCACCCGAAGGGTAAATGATAACCGCATTCTTGTAGCACTGATTTATACCGAAGAGGCACCGGAAGATATTCAGGCGGATATCGATCGCATCAACGAAAGCCTGCCCGAATATATGCGTCTTGCAGATTATGAATTGATGGATCAGGAATTTGAGAAAAACAGCACCAAGAAGATTTTAAGAAATAAATACGGAGAATAGAATTTATGATAGCAGCATTGAAGAAATTAATGAAAGATAATTACGGGATTAAGCAAATCAACGATGATGATAACTTCAAGAAAGATTACGGTTTGACTTCCTTTGATTTCGTAAATCTGGTTTGTTTGATTGAAGAAGAATACCACATTGAAATTGATGAGAAAGATTACCGTTCGCTGAATACGGTAAGCGAGTTGATTGCATATCTGGAAGCGAAGAGCGCAGAAGCAAAATAAGCACGAAAAAACATATACGAAATGTACGTAAATTAATACAAAGAATATGTATGAAATGTACATAAAACAAGGGGAACATTGTGAACATTACAGAAGTAAAAAGCAAAGCGGAACAGAAGAAATTTCTTGCATTCCGAAGAGAAATTTTAGGTAAAAACTCACACTTCGTGGACAACGACATTTTTATGATAAAAGACTTGTTTGCGGGCAAAACTTCTTTTACGAACAACAAAGAAGTAAAAGTTTATTACGTGGAAGAAGACGACCGCATTCTGTGTGAGGGTATGGCGGTTTATACCGAACAGTTAAAAGAATACATACAGCTTAGTTTCTTCGTAAGCCGTGAGGGCGCGGATGAGGCCGTTACAATGCTTACGGACGAGGTGGTGAAGGTCGGTAAGGCTTTTGGCTGTACAAGGCTTGTAATCGGCTTAAACGGCCACGTAAATTATGGCCTTGGATTACTGGCTTCCGGCTACGAGAAAGGTAACTCTTTCGGTTCTGCCATTAATCACGAGTACTTCAACACCTATTTTAAAAATATGGGTTGCGAAGAGATTACCATGAGTACCTATCATATCGAGAAGATTGATAAGCAGTTGGAACGTTACGCTGCATTCTTGCGCAAAGTAGAACGTAATTATACATTTAAATGTTTCGATAAGAGGCAATTTAAAGAATATGCAAAGATTTATACGGATTTGAATAATCAATGTTTTCCGAATCACAGATATTATTATCCGAGAACCTATCAGGAAGATATCGAGATGTTAAAAGAACTGTTTTTGTTTATGAAAGAGGATTCGCTGATTTTTGCTTTCGACGGTGATAAGCCGGTGGCCTTCATTATGTGGTATCCGGATTTTAACGAACTTGCCAAACCCGGTGAGGCCTTTGGCGCCAAGCATTTTATCAAGAACCTGTTCTTAAACAAAAAGCTGAATACTGCTAAGGTAATGGAGTACGGTGTTTTGGAAGAATATCGTACAGTGGGAATGCCCCTTGTGTTGATTCATCAGGTATTTCTGAAAATTGTTGCAAATTACGGCGCAACCAGGGCGGAAACTTCCTGGGTATTGGATGAGAATACGGACTCTTCGGGATTCTGTAAAGCAGTCTGCGACGGAGTTTATAAGAGATATATAGTGTATGAAAAAGAAATCTAATGAGGATATAAAAGTATATTGCGAGGAGCATTTTGATAAGCTTCCGAAGCTACCCTTTTTGGAGTATCCCTTTGAAGGGGAACTGTTGAATTTGATTAAAGAAAACAATCTTTTTAAGCAGGAATATTATTACATTCAAAAGGGTGAGTCCTATGCGTTTTTTGTGGTGTATCACAACCGGATGGATATTTTAACCTTCGGTAAAATGTCTCTGTACTATCCGGTCAAAGTCATCGGTTTCCCCTGTTCTTTAAGTTATCCGGGGTATGTGACCAATGATGAAAAGCTTATGTTGGATTACATCAAAACCATCAAGGGCGCAAAGCTTGTGTTGAATGTTTCGAACCCCATCGCCCACGGCAGTTATGTAATCGGTGAGACCCTGCCTACCTGTATGGTGGATTTGACACGGGGTAATGAGAGGCAAATCTACGGGACGGCAGAGGACTATTTTAAAAGTTTTCGAAGTTCTTACCGCAGAAGGATTCGTCTGGCCATCAAGGCCTGTGCTGATTTGGAAATAAAGAAGAATCCGAAGGATGGCAGAGTGTATGATTTATACCGCAATACCTACGAGAAATCCGGTTACAAATTAGAGCGGTTGGAGCCGGGATTTTTTGAAAAAGCGGAGGCTGACCAGTTGGTCTTTTATCGGGAAGATAAACCCATTGGATTTGTTATGCTAAAAGGTGTAGGCAATCAATTAATCTTTATGTTTTGCGGAATGGATTATTCCCAAGAGACTACGGATTTGTATTATTTTATGATTTATAACATCATAAAATATGCCGTTGAAAACAAATTTAAATCTATCGATTTGGGGCAGACTTCCGAAGAAACCAAGATGAAATTCGGTGCTGTCCTTGAGAAGAAATATTTTTATGCCAATCATACCAATTGCCTGTTGAATACGGCGATTAAATTAGGAAAAGGGATTCTGGAGTACCACTATCGTTTTCCGGACTATAGGGTATTCAAGGAAGAAAGAGAAGAAAATGAAAGTATTGTTTTTTAGACCAAGACCGCATAAGGAAACCATCGGTTTGCAGAATGTTATGATTTGTGAGCCCCTGGAGCTGGAGTACCTGGCATCTAACATTGAAGCGCTGGGCCACGAAGCGGTGATTGTGGATATGATTCTTGAGAAAAAGTCACTGGCATATTTTCTTAAGATGCACAAGCCTGATGTGGTAGGCCTTACAGGCTACATTGCGCACGTGAATGTCATCAAAGAATATGCTAAGAAAATTAAGGCTTATGATTTGAACCTGCCTGTTGTCGTAGGCGGCGTTCACGCCGAGGTAAATCCGGAGGATTTTGAGTGTGAGTATATCGATTACATTGTACGTGCCAACGGCATTCGCACTTTTATCGAAATTCTGAATTCACTGGATCAAAAAGAAGATGTACGTAAGATACCTTGCGTTTATCAAAAGGACGGCCCTGCAGTTGTCAAAGAGAATGAGTTTAACTACCTGTTTCCTGCGAGAGATAAGGTAAATAAATACCGCAAGCATTATTACTATATGTTTCACCGCAACTGCAGTTTGATTAAGACAAGTTACGGCTGCCCGTATCAGTGTAAGTTCTGCTTTTGCCGTCAGATTACCGACGGGAAGTATTTTACACGTACTTTAGAGAACATCATAGAAGAGTTAGAGAGTGTTCCGGAAACGGAAATCTACATTGTGGATGATGATTTTCTGGTAGACAGAAACCGTATCCTTCGCTTCTGTGATATGCTGGAAGAGAAGGGCATACATAAAAAATATTTGATTTACGGAAGAGCGGATTTCATTGCATCAAACGAAGACGTCATCAAGCGTTTCAAGGAAGTAGGTTTGCGTGCGGTTATTGTAGGTCTGGAATCCTGCGACAGCAACGAACTGGTGGATTACAACAAGAAATCCAACGTAGCCATAAATGAAGCCGCGGTGGCGATTCTGAAACGCTATGATGTGGAATGCTACGGTACTTTTATCTTAGGTCTTGACTGGCGTTGGGAAGATTTCAAGGCACTGGGTAAGTGGATTAAAAAGCTTGGTCTTGTATTTGTCAATTTACAGCCTTTGACACCGCTTCGCGGAACCGAAATGTATGAGCAGTACCGCAATGATTTCATCGTGGCAGAGGAAGAATATGAGAAGTGGGACTTGGCCCATCTGGTGGTAAAACCCACCCACATTTCCGCAAGGAAGTACTACTGGTACACCATGGTGCTTTATTACACCATTACCGCGAACCCTGTAAGCGCCTGGTATATGATTAAGAAGTACGGCTTGCACGATACCTTGAAATTAACCTGGGGCGCTTTCAAAGTGAACTGGCAATATATGAAGAAACTAATGAGGGGAAAGTAAATGAACGAGAAAATTAAAATATTACTGGTGCGTCCGAAATTCACAACCATCATCGCGAATTTGGAACCGCTGGGCTTGGAGTATATCGTAGGTTTGTGTAACGATTTGGGTGTGGAGTGCGAAATTTTTGATGAGTTTCAGTATCCCTATTTTAACCGCATGAATCGTTTGACCAACAAGATTAAAAAGGGCGGTTTTAACTACGTTGGTTTTAACGCCAACGCCAATACCGTGGATTATATTTTGGATACGGCCAAGAAATTAAAGAAACGTTTACCGGATACCAACATCTGGGTTGGCGGACCGGAAGCGGAGATGAATTACAAGGACTTCTGTACCGATTCTATCGATATGGTTTATTATGATAACGGTCTGCAGACTTTGAAGAATTTGATTCTCGGCGGTTTTGCGGAAGAGGTGATGGATGAGCAGAACGGTATCTGTTTTAAAAAGAACGGCGAGTGGGTATTTAAGAAAAAGGGCCCCGCAGTGGATGATTTTATTTGTAAGCCTGACCGTACCGCATTCTATCAGGGACTGAAGAAGAATTTTATCTTCTTAAAAGGCAGTTATGCGCTGAGCAAGGCGTCCTTCTCCTGCCCCTTTAACTGCAGTTTCTGTTACTGCACGAAGATGAACAGCGATACCTATACCGAGCGAGATATTATGAAGGTTGTGGATGAGGTGGAAGAGATTGACCACCCGAGAATCTGGTTTGTGGATGATACCTTTTTCGTGGATAAAAAACGTGTCAAAATGTTCTGCGATGAGATTATCAAACGTGGTATCAAGAAGCAGTTTATGGCCTATGCAAGAGCGGACTTTCTGGCAGAGAATCCGGACAACATTCTTGCCCTGGCTTATGAGGCAGGTTTCCGTGACATTATGGTTGGTTTGGAAGCTATCAGCGATGAGCAGTTGAATGAATACAATAAGCAGACTTCCAAGAATGAAAATATTATGGCGATTAAAAATCTCCACGATAACAATCTGGTGTGCAACGCCCTGTTCGTGGTAAGTCATACTTCCACCAAGCAGGATTTTAAGAACCTGATTAAGTTTATCCGCGAGAATAATCTGCTTTGGGTAGTGTTCGGTATTTTTACCCCGTACAAGGGTACGGATGCATATGATGAGTATAAGGACCGCGTGATTAAGTTCAAGTCAAAGCGCTTAGACGGTATCCACATTACGATTAAGCCGGAGCATATGTCGTCCTTTATGTTTATGTTCCGCGTATATTGGTTGCACGTACTGACCTATCCCAAGGTTATGTGCAGAGCGTTGTTTAAGACTGCGTACGATACCAAGCGCAAGGGCTGGTTTTAGAAAGGGTAAAAGGGAATTCCTATGAGAAAAGAACGTTATTTATTGGTGCGTGCACCTTATGATAAAAGAGTGGCAAGTTTGGAGCCTTTGGGCCTGGAATACATTATGGCTGCCATCAAGGCGGAAGATGCTTTCTGTATGATTCACGATGAAAGTATCAAAAGCCCCTGTTTTCGATTAAACAGACTCTTAAAAGCAGTCGATGAGAACAACATTACGATTGTTGGTTTTTCCATTATTTCAAACATTGCACATTATGTGTTAAAAGAACTTCACAAGTTAAAAAAGGCCCGTCCCGAGCTTAAAATTATGGTGGGCGGTGCGGAGGTTTTCATTAACCCCGATGACTTTATGTTAGAGGATGTGGACTTTGTACTTTACGACCACGGTTTGGATTCCATCCGTCTTGCAGTGCGAAACGAGTTTACGGGAGAGGCGTTAAAGGATTGTACCGGTATGGCTTATCGCGACGGTGACACCTGGGTAAAAAATGAAAAAGGCGAGCCCATCAGCGATTACGGTATTCTTCCGGACAGAAGCCATTTTTATGATAACATCAAGAAGTACCGCGTGCTTGCAAAGGGTACGTTCTCTGTAATGAAGACCGCTTTTTCCTGCCCGCAGAAATGTAACTTCTGTATTTCAAGACAGTTTAACGCCTGTCACTATGCGGAACGTAAAGTAGATGATGTGGTAGATGAAATCCTGGGCTTGGACAATGATAAAATTTTCATCATCGATGATGATTTCCTTGTAAACAAAGAGCGCGTTTTGGAGATTTGTAATAAGTTAATTGAACATAATTGTTATAAGACTTTTATGATCTTTGCAAGAGCCGACAGCATTGTGCGTTGCAAGGACATTATGCCCTTGCTTTATAAGGTGGGATTTCGTGATATGCTGGTTGGCTTGGAAGCGACCAATGATGAAACCCTGGATTATTATAACAAGAATTCCAGCGTGGAGTTAAACCGTGAGGCAGTCAAAATTCTTCGCGACCATAAAATGTTGTGCGTAGGATTGTTTGTAATCAACTATGATTTTACCCATAAGAATTTTATGGAGATTAATCGTTTTATCAGAAAAGAGAAACTGATTTGGGTGTTGTTCAGTATCCTGATTCCTTTCAAGGGTACGGTTACCTACGAGGAGAACAAGGATAAGCTTTATAAGTACGAGTATAAAAGAACCGGCGGTACCCACGTTTTGATGAAACCCGAGCATTTGCCTATGTGGCTGTTTAAGTTGGAGTATGATTTCTTATACTACGTAAATTACCCGAGAATTTATCTTGCGTCCCTTCTTGGAACGTTTGATAAGATTTATAAAAACAAAGGAAGTAAAAATGAAAGTACTGTTGATTAAACCGGAGACGGTGGGTATCTTTGCGATGACAGCGCAGGTGGACCACGAGCCTTTGGAATTGGAATATTTATATACGGTATTGGTTTCGGCAGGGTACGAGGCTGTGATTTATGACAGGCGTCATGATTTTACTTCCCTGAGAAAAAAGTTGCGGGAAGTAAAGCCGGATGTGGTTTGTATGACGGGTTATATTACCCAGGAACCGTTAATGAAGAAGTTGACCGCGAGAGTCAAGAAGTATAATCCCGAAATTTCCGTTGTTTTGGGCGGAAGTCATGTAGAGATTAACTATCCAAACTTTTATGATTCGCAGGCGGATTATTTGTATCATTTGAGCGGGTTGAAGAACTTTGCACGTTTAATGACATATCTTGCAGGCGATGATAAAGAATTAACGTTGGAGGATATTAAGGGCATCTGTTACCGCAAAGAGGGCGAGTGGATTTGCAATGCCAAAGAAACCGAGAGTCCTGCGGATTTGCCTGTGCCTGACAGAAGTTATTTTTACGCCAACGTGAAGCGATACGGTTACCTGAAATTCAGACCGCTGGCACTTGTGAAGAATTCCTACAGCTGTCCCAATGCCTGTACCTTCTGTTACTGTACCAATCGAAACGGCGGTGCATACCGTTGCAGAAGTGTGGAGCATCTGGTGGATGAGATCGCCACCCTTGATGTACCAAACGTACATATTACGGACGATAATTTCTTAGTCAGCAGAGAGTATCTTCAGGAGTTTATTCGACTCATCAGAGAAAAGAATATTCAGAAGAAATTCTTAATCTACGGTCGCGCGGATTTTATTGCAGAGAACGAAGATATTATGAAAGAACTGGCAGCAGTGGGGCTTTCCCTTGTGATGGTAGGCCTTGAGGCTACCGATGACAAGGAGTTGGATTCTTATAATAAGCACGCTACCGTTTGGCACAATGAAGAGTGCGTTCGGATTTTAAGTGAGAATAATATCATCTGTGCGGGACTTTTTATCGTGCATCAGGAGATGAATAAAAAAGATTTTAAGGATTTGTATAACTGGATTGCAAAGCGTCCGATTATCCCTACGGTGTCTGTTTTTACACCGATGCAGGGTGCGGCCAACTACAAAGAGTACGAGAAGGATTTGGTGACAAGGGATATCCGTAAGCAGGACCTGTTCCACTGCATCTTAAAGCCGAAGCACATGAGTGTTACCGCTTTTACAATGCAGTATTATAAAATGTCTATGAAGCTTGCGTTGCACAACCGTAAAGCCGAATTGTATAAGACGATAGGCATTAAGGATTTTCTGTTTGTGATTAAGACTTTGTGTATTCAGTTCAGAAGAATTTTTATTTTTTAAAAGCAGACGGGGGAGTCTGTATTCGGGAGTAAAATAATGAATAAAAAGATTTTATTGATTCAGCCCACACCCTATGACCAGCATGGGGTTCTGGTAAAAAAGAGCAGACTGTTTTTTGTAGGACTTGCCCTGCCTTTGCTTGCGGCGCTGACGCCGGAAGATTATGAGGTGGAGCTTTGTTACGAGACCATAGAGGATGTGCCTTTTGATACGGATGCGGACTTGATCGGAATCAGCAGTATGGGGCACGCCGTGCACCGTACCATTGATATTGCCAAGAAGTTTCGAGAGCTTGGAAAGACCGTGGTACTGGGCGGTTATATGGTAAGCCTTATGCCGCAGGAGGCGGAGAAATATGCGGACTGTGTTATGGTAGGCGATGCGGAAGAAACCTGGGCAGAGATGCTTCGAGATTATTCCAACGGCGAGTTAAAAAAGGTGTATCGCAAGAAACTGACCAAGTTAGAAACACCTCTGCCGAAATACGAGTTACTGCTTAATAAAAAAATCGGAAACTTTCTTCCTGTTCAGGCGGGACGCGGTTGCCCCAAAACCTGCAGCTTCTGTTCGGTATATTGCCTTTACAGGGGGCAGTATTTGAAGCGGAGCATTCCCGATGTAATCAGGGATATTAAGCGTGTAAAAGAACTTGGCTTTAAGCAGTTTCTTTTGTTGGATGATAATATTTTTTCGGACAGGAATTACGCCATTGAGTTGTGTGCCGAAATTAAGAAACTGAAAATGAAATGGATGACCCAGTGTTCCATTGACATCGCCAAGGATGAAGAGTTGCTGGACATCATTGCAAAGAGCGGATGCTATGTTTTAAGTTTCGGTTTGGAGAGCATTACAAGAGAGAGTCTTGTCAGTATGAATAAGGCCTGGGCACATCCGGAGAATTATGCGGAACAGATTCGCATTATCCGCAAACACGGCATTGATATTTCGACAGAGATGGTTGTGGGAGCCGATGGTGACACCTTGGAGTCTATCCGTGAGACTGCAAAATTCATTGCGGATAATCACATTGCAGTGCCGCGCTTTTACATATTGACACCGATTCCCGGAACGAAGTTTTTTGACGAAATGACGGAGCAAAATCGTATTTACAATGCTGACATTTATTCGTACAATTCCTGTGAGGCGGTTCATTATCCGAAGAATATGACGCCGGAGGAACTGACGAAGGCATACTGGGATTTATATAACGATGTGTACAGCATCGGAAGTATTTTAAAACGCACGATTTTTACAAGTGCATTTATCAAGCGTCCGGTGAATTCACTGTTTTATTTCGGCGTAAATTTATTCTATCGTTATCAGATCAAAAAAGGTATTGTTCCTAATATTGTTTAAGGGGTGAAAAAATGCAATTTTCACAGGATTTATCTGCAATAGACCTTGAGAATACGGTTATTTTTAAATATATCAGGCAGGAAGTACCGATGCAGCATTTTCTACTGCAGATGGCGTGTCTTGTAGTGGTTCTGTATGTGGCAATTTCGTACAATGGTGAGAAAAAAAGGCAGAAGATCCATATCGAGAGTAAGTGGTTTGAATTGCTTCTGACCGTATCGGTATTCAGCATCATTTTTGACGGTTTGTCGGCTTATACCGTCAATAATTTGGACAGCGTTTCGGCTTGGTTAAATACGATTGCTCATATCGGTTATTTAATCGGTTTGGAAGCGTTGATTTTTATTATGTTTCTGTATATGCTTCATATCACGGATTCTTTTCCCAGGCACTGGTGGTCGAAACTTCTCTTATATGGTCCCTTTGCGTTGGTTCTTATTTTTGGAGTGGCATTTATCGGAGAAACAGAGTACCGTGTGGGGACGCTTAGCAATTATGCTATGGGAGTTTCTGTATATATTTGTTTCATTACGGCCGGTCTGTACTTATTGTTTTCGCTGTATAAGTTTGTGCAGGGCTGGAAGTACATTGAGAAGAAAAAGCGCTACAGCATCGGTCTTTTTATCGGGGCAGTAATTGTGGTGACAGGCATAAAAGCAATTTATACGGAGCTGTTGATTACGGCGATTGCGCCGACCCTGTTTGTGCTTGGTATTTATATCAATCAGGAGAATCCGATATTAAAAGAACTTGGGAATTATCAATCGGAAATGATTATGGGGTTTGCGACCCTGGTAGAAAGCCGTGATGACAGTACCGGCGGGCACGTAAGAAGAACCAGCCAATATGTGGAGCTGCTTACCTGGGGCTTGCGTAATAAAGGGTATTATCGCGAGATTTTAACCAAGGACTATATACACAATTTGATTATGGCAGCGCCTATGCATGATATCGGTAAAATATCTGTCTCAGATGATATTTTACGGAAGCCGGATAAGCTTGACGATAAAGAATTTGAAAAAATGAAGAAACATGCGCCGGACGGTAGCAAAATTATCCAGGATACATTCGGACATTTAAGTGATGAACAGTATAAAGATATTGCATATCAGGTAACCCGATATCACCATGAGAAATGGAACGGCAAAGGTTATCCCGAAGGATTGAAAGGGGAAGAAATCCCTTTGTGTGCCCGCATTATGGCCATTGCGGATGTGTTTGATGCGATTTCGGAGAAAAGATGCTATCGTGAAGCGTTGCCCTTGGATGAGTGCTTTAAGATTATAGAAGAGGGAAGAGGCACTTCTTTCGATCCTGTGTTGGTGGATGTGTTCTTGGAGTTACGACCGCAGGTGGAGGAAATTTATAGGGATATCAAACACGCGGAGTAAAACAGTTTGTAAAAAGCAAATTTTATATAGGATAAGAACAAGATTTTTTATCATAAAACAGATGTTACTACATTGTGGTCAGAATAAAAAAGTGCTATGATGTAAATAGTGTTAAACACGAAAAACATAAAATACCAAGGAGGCTAAAAATGAGTAACAAAACACAAGATGCAGTTTACAATGCAAAAGAACTCGGCGTGGGCAAGGTCACCATATTGGGACTTCAGCATATGTTCGCTATGTTCGGTTCCACGGTTTTAGTACCGATTCTTACCGGTTTAAATGTATCAACTACACTTTTATTTGCCGGAATCGGAACACTTTTATTTCACTTATTGACTAAGGGGAAAGTTCCTGCGTTCTTAGGATCGTCCTTTGCATTTTTGGGTGGCTATTTTGCAATTGCCCCGATGGTGGACGGCAAGAGCAATGTCGAAATGATTCCCTACGCCTGCTTTGGTGTGGCATGTGCGGGACTTCTTTATCTGGTAATGGCGTTGTTGATTAAATTATTCTCAGCAAACAGAATTATGAAATTCTTCCCGCCTATCGTAACAGGCCCCATTATTATTGCAATCGGTTTAACACTTTCCAAATCAGCGATTGACAGCTGTTCTTCTAACTGGATTATCGCGTTGGTAGCGATTCTTGCAGTTATTATCTGTAATATCTTCGGTAAGGGCATGATTAAAATTATCCCTATCTTAATCGGTGTTGTTGCATCTTATTTGGTTGGCATTTGCATGGGTAAAGTAGACTTCAGCGGTGTAAAAGATGCCGCATGGATTGGACTTCCCATCAATATGGATACTACAGTGTTTGCAATGTTTGGTGATAACTTTGATGCGTCTTTGATGATTACCGCAATCATTACCATTATGCCTATTGCTTTGGCAACCATCGTTGAGCATATCGGTGATGTGTCTGCGATTTCTTCTACAGTTGGTAAGAATTTCATCAAGGAACCCGGACTTCACAGAACTTTGCTTGGTGATGGTCTTGCAACCATCGTGGCATCACTTTTCGGTGCACCCGCAAATACAACTTATGGTGAAAATACAGGCGTTTTAAATCTTTCCAAAGTATATGATCCCATGGTTGTAAGATTGGCAGCAGTGTTTGCAATTTTCTTCTCTTTCTGCCCGAAGTTTGCAGCAGTAATTCAGGCAATGCCTACCGCTACCGTTGGCGGTATTTCCTTAATCCTTTACGGTATGATTTCTGCAGTCGGTGTTCGTAACGTGGTAGAGAACAAGGTTGACTTTGCCAAGTCCCGAAACGTTATTATTGCAGCGTTAATTCTGGTACTTTCTATCGGTATCAACTATAGCAGTGCGGGTTCCATCGCATTTTCCATCGGTGATATCAACATCAGCCTTTCCGGTCTTGCAGTAGGTGCCTTAACAGGTATTATCTTAAACGCAATCCTTCCCGGTAAGGACTACAACTTTGACGAAGAAAAGCCCGATGATACAGGCGTAAATTTTGAAGTGGGACAGACACGTTCCATGAAAACGGAATAAGGTATAAAAGATTAATATATTATGAATATAATTAAGGCACTATCTTCTTGGCGAAGGTAGTGCCTTTTTATAAACCAAATTTTCGATGAAAGACGGTATTACTTTGTGCCGAAAATTCTGTCGCCGGCATCGCCGAGACCGGGAACGATGTATGCTTTCTCGTTTAGGCCGCGGTCTAAGTTGCCTACATAAATTTTTACGTCAGGATGTGCGGTCATCAGCTTGTCCAAGCCTTCAGGTGCTGCGATTACGCAGAGGAAAGTAATGTCGCTGCCGCCACGCTGTTTGATAAAATCAATTGCTGCAATGGCGGAACCGCCGGTTGCAAGCATAGGGTCTACTACAAAAATTTTACGCTGGTCTATTGCAGAAGGAAGCTTACAATAGTATTCCTGGGGTTCGAAAGTTTCTTCGTCGCGGTAAAGGCCGATGTGTCCGACTTTAGCGGTGGGCATTAATTTCAACAAGCCGCCTACCAAACCTAAGCCTGCGCGTAAAATAGGCACGATTGCCTGCTTCTTGCCGGCAATAACGGGGCATTTGGCAACTTCCAAAGGAGTCTCAACGTCCACTTCTTCGATTTCTAAGTCTCTTAATGCTTCATAGCCGATAAGCATTGCGATTTCTTCCACGATAGCGCGGAATTCGTTGGTTCCGGTATTTTTATTACGAAGCATTGAAATTTTGTGCTTGATCAAAGGATGATCGCAAATCATAACATTTTCATTTCCGTTGTACATAGTATTGCTTCCTTTCATTTGTTTTTTATTAGTTTATATTTTACTATATTCTGTCCGATTTTCAAGGTTTATGAATAAGATTTTAGAAGGCTTTTCTGAATAAAAAATAAAGCTAACTTACTTGATAATCCGAATGTTTTGTTATATTGTAGTTATGCATAGTATTCAATGTGTAAAAGAGGAAATAAAATGGGAAAAAGAAAATTTTTAGTATATATATTAACGATAATGTTATTAACTGTATTTGTAGCAGGTTGTGGCGATTCAAATAATATAGGAATTACGCATGGCGATCCCGGCGGTATAAATGAATATGACAGCAGAGAGTGGAAGGAAGCCTACAGAAATCTTGTAGAGGACTGGACAGAAGGTGTGATTGATCCTTATTGTGATACGGAGAGTTTGCGCTTTGATTTGATATATATCAACGAAGATGAGATGCCTGAATTTGTTGTAAGCGGTGATGGCTGGGTTTATATGTACACGTATTGCCCGGGCAGTGTTGCTTCTGGTGTGTCTAATGTAAATATTTTGATGGAAGAATGGTGGTGGGAAACAAATTCCAATACAGGGTATTATTATATTCCTTACGAAAATGCCATTCGAAATGATCATTCGGATAAAGAGAGATATACGGTAGAATATTTTCATATGAATGAAAATTTTGCTTTGGTGGATTGGTATTCTATTTGGTATGACATTGTGGAAGACGAAAACGGTATAACGAATACTTACTTTTATGAAGGTCCGGAAATTTTAGAAGAAAGTGTGAGTGCGGAAGAAGAGAGTACAGAACCTTCACAGGAACAGACTACGGGAGATGTGTCTGCGGAAGATGCCGAAGCAAATATCGAACAAACAAGTAAAATAATTACAAAGGAAGTTACGGAAGAAGAGTGGCTGACATATAATTTCCCCGATAAAATTATTGAATTTTTAGGCGGAACCTTAACCAAGGATGAAATACTGGATAAAATAGACGTCTGCGTTGTAACAATGGAAGGCGCTCCGGCTTTTGTCGGTTTGCAGCCAATTCATTATGTGCCGGAAAACGATTCCGTTCACAGACAGAATTATTATGATATGATCACACTTTTGGAAGAAAAGCTTCCTAATCATAATATTGCATCGGAAGATACAGAAGGTGATGTGGAGATCATCGGTATTGCAGATGGGGATATCGGAAGCGATGGTAAAAAAGATATGGCAGTAATTTTAAAATCCTATGATCCTTCTGTTTCGGGCTGGGATGATTACGGTCGCTATTCCTTTACCGTTTGTGTTTTTACGGAGATAGATGGTGAATATAAGTGTACGGCAATTAATCATAATATGTTGGCAAATAACGAGCAGTATTATGAAGAGGACGATCATGAATATTTAGTGGAAATTAGTGCAGGAGAATTACAGGTTTCTAATACTGTTAAGGATGGAGATAACTGGGAAAATTGTAAATATTGTTACGAATTGAAAGGGAATTCACTTATTTTATCCAGATTGGAGAGAGACTATAGTAATCAGTCCAGCGGATGTGGAAAAACAGTTGTTCAAAGCGTTTTGACCGGAGAAGTGGTAGGTGGTGCGTATTCCAATGTAGATGATATCAATGGTATAAGGCAACTATATAGCGGAACCTGCGAAACGGCAATGTTGACTTTCGATAAAATGACACTCTGGCAGATACCGCAGGTAGACGAAAGTTTGATGAACTGGAACGAAAACGCCAAAGACTATAATTATAAGGCGCTTTATCTCGATGAATATCTGCAAGTTGAGCAGAATGAAAATGGGGAAGTTGTGGAAACGTTAGAAGCCTGGCAAAAGGCATATCTTAACTTGTTACAGGCGATTGCGTTGGAACAAACGGATATTTATAACAAGGAATTAACATATAGGTTGATCTATATTAACGAAGATGAAATTCCGGAACTGGTAGTAAGTCAAAACGGTTACTTTGTCTCGGTATTTACCTACGCACCGGAAGGACAGTACGGTGATGTCAAAGAGGTAAATGTACTTCTTGAGAATTGTGGATACGGTGCGATGGGAAATGTAGGTTACTATTATTTACCCAAAGATAATATTATCTATAACTATAATGCGGATTTTGCCGGGGCGGCAGGTACAACCTGGTATGGCTATATTAACGAAAATAATCAGTTAGACAGTAAATATACGATTTATTACGAAGATATTAATATGCAGGATGATTCTGAAGAATGTAAGTATTATTTCAACGGTAAGGAAATCAGCAAAGACTTGTATGAGACTTATAAAATCGACGGTAATTTTAAGTTTATAGAAGGAAATAAAAAAGCATACGAAATTGTAGAGGATATTGTAGGAATGTAATATTGGAGTATAAAATGCAAAAGAGAATTTGTGTGGGCGTTATTTTGATAATGGTTTTCGCCACATGTCTATCCGGCTGTAGTAAGGTGCAGGAAACTGATACAATGGTTGAAGATTCTGAATTAAGCTGTGCTACGGAAACGCAGGAGACGCCTGTAGCGCCTGTTGTGGTTACGGCAGGTAGCGGAGGCGGAAAGCTTACGTATTATGATAAAATGATTTTTATAGAATATTGTTTGGAAAAATATTTGCCAGATGCCGGATTGGTATGCGCATGGTTACCCGAAGATATGCCGATGCGGGATTATTGTGAAGGAGATATCGGTAATGACGGTATTAATGATATTGCAGTGATTATCGGTTCGCATATTTATGTTCTGCGTGAGGAAGAGGCAGGTTATCGTCTGGTAGGAAACAATATGTATATTGTGGAGCAAAAAGATGAGTCCTTGGATATTGTAGATGGGAAATTGATTTGCAGTCAGACAGATTTTCTAAAAGATTCGCATACGAAATATCTTGAATTTGAATATCAGGATTCGGCATTGGTTCTTTCCTACAAAGAAGAGAAGTATTACTATGCGCAGAGCGGACAGGGGTTGCAAATAAAATATTACCTTGCGCAGGGTATGGCGGAAGCTTATGCATATACAAATCGTGAGAATGGTTTTGAACCCTGGCTTGTATATTCCGGCGAGTTGTTTAAAAGGGATGGACAAGTGCCTGACTATCCTTTTGATAAAACAGAATATATTAAGCCGATTATCGTGGATAGTACCATTACATACTCCAAGGAAGGACAGGGATATGATTATCGACAAATTCCCGTTGAGAAAATGGTAGCAGAAGGTGGTTGGGAACCTTGGCAGATTGCTTATATGGAGATAATGCGATATTATACTACCTTTGATAAAGAATGGTACAACGAGAGCATTTACTTTTCATTGGCTTATATTGATGGGGATGATATTCCGGAGTTGGTTTTGGATTTGCAATATAGGAGGATGGCTGTATTTACTTATGCACCGGGCGAGAAAGAGGAATCTAGCGGAATTCAAGATGTGAGTGCCGTTATGCATTTCTATCCTTATGGTGGTATGGGCATTTTGGGATATTATTATAGCCCGAGAGAAAATATCATTTTTTATGATGATAAGGATCATTGCAATGAAGGTTTTATAGAATATACAGGTTTCTGCTATATTGATGAGAATAAAGAGCTGGATGTTCGTTACAGCCTTGCTTACCAGTATGTCAAAGTAGAAGGTGTTTGGGAAGAAATATATTATTACAATGGTGAGGAAGTCACACAGGAGGTTTATGATTCATATTATTTATCCGAAGATGCGTGCAGTCTTGGTGGCGGATGGTTAGCTTGTGAAGTGATTGAAAAGATGAAGGATATGTAAAACAGAAATGAAGTTAGTTATATAACTGACTTCATTTTTTTTTAATAAATTTACTATTTTCTTTTAAGAATTGTTTTGACGGTTTTATGTTAAAATATAGATAGTGAATTTATCACTATGATTCGTTAAAGAGGTAGCTATGAAACTGATTCTTACAGATATAGAGGATTTTGATTTCGAAATTGAGGGCGAGCACAAGGTAATCAACCCTCAGGGAAACATTAAGAATTGTATCGGTTGTTTCGGCTGTTGGGCGAAGACTCCCGGCGAGTGCGTGATTCATGACGGATATGAACGTACGTCGTTGGATATGGGCCTGTGTGATGAGATGATTATCGTAAGTGAGTGTTATTACGGGACCGTGAGTCCTTTTGTGAAGGCCGCGCAGGATAGAGCCATTTCTTATGTGCAGGGCGATTTTATTATTCGGAACGGCGAGATGCATCATAAGCATCGCTATACCAACCATTTTAAATTGTCGGCGCATTTTTATGGTGAAGATATTACGGAAGATGAGAAGAAGACCGCGAAGGATATTATTGCGGGCAATGCCGAGAATTTCGACGCGGATTTTGAAGGGGTATATTTCTATAAGAGTAAAGACGAGTTAAAGGGGTTAAAACTATGACAGTAGCATTGATTAATGCAAGTCCTAAGGTAAAGGGCAGTTCCAGCGAAATACTTTTGAATGATTTGAAAGCGTGTTTGGAAACCAAGGTAGATATCGAGGAGATTTGTCTTCGCACAAGCAAGTTAACTGCTGAAATTATTGAGCAGTTAAAAAAGGCAGATACCTGGGTTGTGGCATTTCCTTTGTACGTGGATTCGTTACCTTCACATCTTTTGGCATGTTTAAAGCAGCTTGAGAAGATGACATGGAAGAATGAAAAATTAAATATTTACGGAATTGCAAACTGCGGTTTCTACGAAGGCAATCAGGCAGAGCCTGCATTGAATGTGCTAAAAAACTGGTGTGTGAAGGCCGGTTGCGCATATAAGGGCAGTCTTGGAATCGGCGGCGGCGGAGCCATTGCGGTAAGCGGTAATCAGTCGGCCAAGAACGGCCTTAGAGCGAATATTTATAGGGCGATGAAGAAGTTTGCGGACCGCATCGTGAAGAAAGAAGGGGAAGTGAATAAATATGCTACAGTGGCATTCCCCAGATTCATTTATAAGATTGCGGCACAGAATAGCTGGCGCAAGATGATTAAGGCAAACGGCGGCAAGACCAAAGATTTAAATAAAAGATTAGATGTAGAGCCGGCGGGAGTCAGCGTGCCAAGAAATGTTGTGTGTGAGCAGTAATTGGAGATTAGGTTATAGAATGAAATAGGTAAGAGGCCTTGGAACAGTTGTGTTTCAAGGCTTTTTTGATGGTGAAAGGATGTTTTATATGTGGCTTATTTATATGGTCAAGCAATATAAAAGAATAAAAAAATAAAAAATTTATCGAAAAACGATAAAAATATGTTGACAAACGAAAAGAATGTGATATTATGGATTTATCGATAAACGTTAAATATTTAACTTTTTGCGCAAATATGTAACTTTTAAGTCGGAGGTGAAAATGAATTTATTGTTAAGCAAAATTGTAAGCAGTATATTACAGATTATTTTATTTGCAATCATACCTTTTATCTGGTGGCTCGTTACTGCAAGAAAAAAGCAAAGCTTTCCGCAGTGGCTCGGATTAAAAAAGACGAAATGGAATAAGAACGTATTCATTGCTGTTGCAAGCGTAACCGTTGCGTTTATGTTCCTGGGAATGTTGACATTATATATGCTGAAAGATGTTGAAATTGCAACTTCTGAATTTGCAGGACTTGGATTACAGGCGATTCCGGCAATTGTAATCTATGCAACATTTAATACTGCTTTACCGGAAGAAATTTTATTCAGAGGATTTTTATTAAAAAGGATACAAAATAAATTCGGATTTGGTGTAGCCAACGTTGTTCAGGCTTTAATATTCGGATTCGTACATGGAGTTATGTTTTGGGGAGTGGTAGGAGTTGTCAAAGCATTGATTGTGATTATATTTACGGGTGTTGTTGCCTGGTTAATGGGTTATATCAATGAGAAGAAGTGCGAAGGTTCCATTATTCCGAGTTGGATAATCCACACTATTTCAAATATATTTGCAGGAATCTGCGCGGCATTATCTCTTATCTAAAATGTAACATAGCAATTATTAAGAAGATTAAAAACGGAGGATTTAAAATGAAACAGGAAGTTGTAGCAAAGATTAATAAGTTTGGTAAAATTGGTGAAGTCATAGCACAGATTAGTCGTATTTTCGTGATTTTGGGTGCAGTCATTTTATTGGCAGCAGGGATTTTGATGCTGGCAATGCCAAAGGATTTATTTACTTTGGATTATTATGTCGGTATGAATATGGATGTGAATTTGGATGCCATTGGTGAAACCGTAACAGATGAAGATATCGAAGAATTAAGTATGGAAGCTTACAGTGTAGCGGTAGATGGTGAAGAGATGGAAATGGTAGATTTTACCGTAGATCGAGACAATAATACGGTAGCGATTGAGATGGCATCACAGCCGACAAATATTTTTCACCCTGTTAAAATTGTAATTTTTATTTTGGTTGAAACCCTTCTGATGGTAGTAAATTTTATTACTATTACTTTTATCATTAAGCTTTGTAAAGAATTCAAGACTTGTGAAACACCTTTTTCAGCAGGCGTGATTAAGCGTATCAAGCAGGTTGGATTTTCGTTAATTCCCTGGTGCATTATGTACCCTACAGCGGAAGCGGCTGCTAATTTTATGGTATCAAATAACTTGAATATCAGCATTGATATCGGTATGATTATTATGGTGCTTGTTGTTTTGGCATTGGCGTATATTTTCCAATATGGTGCAATGTTACAGCAGGAATCTGACGAGACATTATAAAAGGGGGACGCGATTATGGGTAAGATTATATTACGACTGGACCGTGTGATGGCGGACCGTAAAATCAGTTTGAATGAATTATCGGAGATGGTTGGCGTTACCAACGTGAACTTATCCAAGATGAAAACCGGTAAAATCAGTGCCATTCGTTTCTCCACTTTGGAAGCGATTTGTGAGGCGTTGCATTGTCAGCCGGGTGATATTCTTGAGTATGATGAAACAGCGGTTAGTGATGAAAACGCCGAATAATATGATAGTGAAATAAAAAGTGCAGTTTTGCGATAAGCGGCAAGGCAAATGCTGTAAAAGCAACAGGCGGAGGCATATGTATGTGTAATATGGGTGAGATGAAAAACAGAATATCTTGCGGGATGTTTGATGACCGTTTCGTACAACTTTACGGAAAGGACATATGCCTTGGCGGCCAAAGAAAACGGTATTGTGATGCTCTGTCGCGATTTGAGGAGTTGTTTGGTGAGGAGGAAGTATCGGTATTCAGCGCACCCAGCAGAACGGAAATCGGCGGCAATCATACGGATCATCAGCTTGGTAAGGTAATCGCCGGGGCATTAAATGTGGATGCAATTGCAGTGGCGGGCAGGACAGATAATGCTGAGGTAAAAGTGGTTTCCGGTGACGGTCCGTTGATAACGATAGATTTGAAGGATTTGGAGCCTGAGGCAAGCGAAAGGGGCACTACAACTGCATTGATAAAAGGTGTTTTACAAGGACTTTCTTTACACGATTTTACAATTGGCGGCTTTCAGGCTTATGTCACAAGTGATGTCTTAATCGGCTCCGGGATTTCTTCTTCGGCGGCTTTTGAGACTTTGATTGGGACTGTTGTTTCAGGACTATATAATGACGGAACAATACCTGCCCAAACAATTGCAATGGTAGGAAAATATGCGGAAAATGTGTACTTCGGAAAGCCTTGTGGTTTGATGGATCAGATGGCAAGTGCCGTGGGCAGTTTGGTATACATTGATTTCGAAAAGGCGGATGCGCCGGTTGTGAAACGGATTGATTGTGATTTAAGCGACTTCGGTTACTGCTTGTGCATTACAGACACCAAAAGTTCGCATGCAAACTGTACAGAGGAGTATGCAGCAATTACGGCAGAAATGCGTAAGGTAGCGGAGTTTTTCGGCAAGGAAGTATTGCGACAGGTAGAGAAGGAAGAATTGTTTGCCAATCTTACAAAAGTACGGGAGTACGTAGGAGACCGCGCTGTGCTTCGAACGATTCATTTTATGAATGAAAACGAACGGGTGGAAGGCCAGGCGGAGGCATTGCGCAAAGGTGATTTTGCCGGCTTTCTTAAATTGGTGAAAGCATCAGGGGATTCTTCTTTTAAGTTCTTGCAGAATATATACAGCAATTGTGATGCAGAGCATCAGAGTATATCCCTGGCATTGGCGGTCAGCGAAAGTGTCCTTGGCGATGATGGCGTTTGCCGTGTACACGGAGGCGGTTTCGCAGGTACGATACAGGCCTATGTCAAAGCAGACAAAGCGGAAGATTATTGTAGAGCGATGGATGATGTGTTCGGTGAAGGAGCTTGTAAAATATATCAGGTGCGTCAGTTTGGCGGTGTGAAGGTGTTTTAGTTCTGTGAAAAGTAAAATTATATGCAGAAAAAGTAGTGTTTTCTGATTTGTGACATTTTAATAAAAACATATTGACAAGGAAGGTCGAATGCGTTAGACTCAAGAAAAGGTTTAACGCATTCGACCTTGCGTTTTTATGAGATAGAAAGTAAAAAATGTATTATATTCCATATCGAAAAATGTCGTTGACAGTTGGAAAGTAGTATTTCTGAAAGGAAGATAGCAAATGGAGACACCGAAAATATTTGAAAGCGAGTATCGTTTTTGCCTGATTTTATGGGAACACGAGCCCGTAAAAAGCACGGAACTTGTAAAATTATGTCAGGAGGAACTGGGCTGGAAAAAGGCTACTACATATACCGTAATTAAAAGACTTGCAGAGCGTGGCGTGTTAAAAAGTGAAGATGCAGTAGTGACTTCTCTAGTATCCAAGGAAGATGTTCAGGCGGCTGAAATTGATGAGTTGGTGGAGAAGACCTTTGAAGGGTCGCTACCTGCTTTTATCGCTGCGTTTACTAAGCATAAAAAATTATCCGCCAAAGAAGTGGCAGAGCTTCGCAACTTAATTGATTCATATGAGGAGGAATAGCATATGGCAAACTTCTTTCTTGAAATTGTGAATATGAGCATTACGGCGAGTTATCTGATTGTGGCAGTGGTTGTGTTGCGATTGGTTTTAGCGAAGGCGCCGAAGTGGATTCGCGGTATTCTCTGGGGACTGGTCGGAATAAGGCTTGTGGTGCCGTTTTCTTTCGAGAGTATGTTTAGTCTGATACCGGGTAAAAGTCCTATTGCAATGGGTAGTGCGCAGAATACCGCAACAGGTACGGATGCAGGTGCATCTCCGGTAATGTTGGATTTTAATACGAGTGCGGGAGCTGCGCCGCAAAGTACGGATATGGCAGGAACGTTTGTGCCGGTGGAAGAAGCGGTGCAAGCAGCAAGCATTTCGTGGACAGATATTTTGGCTATCGTATGGCTGGTTGGTATGATTGTTATGCTTGCGTATTGCATTATATCTTACCTTCGTCTGAAACGACGTGTGGCAGATGCGGTGATTTATAGCGGAGATTTGTGTGCCGATTGTCATAAAGAGAAAGCTTTTGAAAAACGTGGTAAGAAATATTTGATTTATCAGAGTGAAAAAGTGGCATCTCCTTTTGTGCTTGGATTTTTCAAGCCGGGAATTTATATGCCGTTCCAAATGGCTGCTGAGGATATGGAATGTGTTATTGCCCATGAAAAGGCACACATCGCAAGGAAAGATCACTGGATTAAACCGATTGCTTTTATGCTTTTAAGTTTCTACTGGTTTAACCCCTTGGTGTGGGTTGCGTACATTTTATTGTGTCGGGATATCGAGCTTGCTTGCGACGAGAAAGTAATCAAAGAAATGGGTATCGAACATAAAAAGGCTTATTCCGAGGCGCTTTTAAAATGCAGTGCACCGGGACGTATGATTTCAGCTTGCCCGCTGGCATTTGGTGAGGTGGGTGTGAAGAAGCGTATTGTGAATGTTTTAAACTATAAAAAACCTGCATTTTGGATTATTCTGGTATCACTACTTTTGTGTGTGGTGGTGGCGGTTTGTTTTATGACAAAGCCGAAGGAGAAGACCATACCGTATATCAATGACGGCAGCGTGGAGTGGGAGAACGTATCGGAGATTATTATATATTCGGACGGATACTACGGACGCACTTTGGAAGAACCGTTGGTGATTACGGATGAAGAAACTTTGCAGGAAATTATTGAGGCGACTCTGGACACGAATGAGTATCGGGAAGTGGAAGACGGAGAACAGTTGGAAGGTTTGAGTGTTATTTTCATTGATTATCAGAATGGTGCTGTTTTATCGATGTACAGTGAGCCGAATTACGGGATGATTTCGGATGCTATGCAGACTACGGGTGCAACTTGTTATTATGTGCCGAAAGACTTGTATGATAAGGTGATTGATATTTTAAAAGAAGAATACGATAGGGAGATGTTACTTCAGACAGGACAATTACCCAATTCTGATGTGGAAGACATACCATCTGAGTCTTTTACTTCTGTACAACTCTTGAAGAAACCGCCCACACTGACAATGCAGGATGCCTTATCCAGTGCTATGAATTTTACCTATGTGGAAAGCGGAACCTACGAGTGGAGTTATCCTACGGGAAATCCGAACGAGATGACTACAATAAATGCCAGCGGAGCCTTTCCGACGGTAGCAGTAAAAGGCAAGGAAGATGAGTGGATAGAGGTGCGTGATTATAATGGTGTCGATTATGCTCCGTATATGTTAAATTGGGGAATTGATCCGGACCGCATTCATGTTGTGGAGTATGATTTGCTGGATTTGGGTGATATGGAGCCGTTGGTGTTAGACGAATATACCTTAGAGGATGTTTATTTCTTGGAATTGCGCCCGAGACGTATTTACGAGGTAATTGCCCAGTGGGATGAAGGCAGTAACGGCAACGGTTTTTATGGAGAAGCAACTTATATTTTTGCCACGGATAATTACGCGGTGAGCGGTACAGTGGCAGAAGGAGAGGAACAGCCGGTGCTTATTCAGGCAACCATCAAAGAAGTTATGGCAGATTCTAAAGATAAAATCTGTATTACTTCTGAGTCGGACAATTTCCCGGGAGCCTTTGTGGTGCAAATTCCGGAAGATGTTTATCCGATTGATGCGTTAAAAGGTGGCCAGCAAATTGTAATATCCATGTGGGACACCGGTAAAATGTATGATGAGCATTTGCCTTTATATACGGCATTGATTCTTAGAGTGCATTATTCGGATGCAGGAACTTTATCAGGGGAGGAAGATGCGATGGCAGGAGTGAATTCGCCCGCGGTGGTAGATACCCCTTGGGAGCATGAAGTAAATACGTTAGACGGAGTAAGCCTTTCTATGGAGAAATACACTGATTTAAATGGTGATTTAGAGATAAATAACCAGTTGCGTTTGAATTTGCTGTCTTCCGGTGATGTAGGAAAGGTATTACAGACCGGTGCATGGTTTACCATTCAGCGAAAGGTGGATGGAGCGTGGTATGACCTGGCGCCAATTGCTGAGGTTGCGTGGCATCAGATTGCTTATGAAATATCTGCCGGAGAAACGACTGTTTTACCTGTTACGTGGGAATATTTATATGGTGAGTTACCACCGGGGGAATATCGTATTGTAATTTCAATTCAGGACTGGCGCGCGCCGGGAGATTTTGATACCTATTATCTGGCAGATGAGTTTGAGATTATGAAATCATATTAAAATATAAAGTATTAAAACTTATTAGTTATAAGCTGAAATAAATAAAAAGCAGAGCGGATGATGTGACGGTCATTCGTTCTGCTTTTATATTTAATTATGTGTCTAAGCGGAAAGATATGTTATTCATATCAGTTCCTTAAATAGAAATGAATTAAGACTGTTTAGAATACTGATTCAGATAACCTTGGGCTTCTTCCCAGGCTATAGAGAAATTGGACATGAGTTCATTTATAATTTCATCATCGGTAGTGTTATATTTACGGCAACTACGAATAAGCGCATAGATTCCTTCTTCGCGACCGGCAGCAAGGCCTTCTTCGCGACCAATAGAAAATCCTTCGTCATATTCTACAATAAAATCTTCTTTACTGCCAGCAATTAATCCTGGATATCGTCCTACTTTTTTCGTGTATTCATCCCATTCCCATGATTTCATATAGTCTAAATTTATCTCCCCTTGTTCTTTTAGCCGGCCAACCACGTGATGTATAAATTCAATATCCGGATTGGTTACATTTGCCGATACGGAGTTTTCAAAATATTTTAACATATCCTGCAATTCTTTACTAGCGTTTCCGGCTTTTCCTTTCGTATAAAGTATCATTTTCAATGCGCCGTCGTTATAGTCGAAGGACGGCTCTTCTTTTATCATATTTTGTATGGTATAGATCATACGATCGCATCCAAACGGGTCATAAGGCAGAATGAAAATAACGACCACGTTGGGAAGGCGCGTGTATGCCTGACCTCTCTTCAGGTTAGCAGCGTCAATCATTCCCTGATAGAATCGCATTCGTCTGGGTATAGAGTCTTTCTCATAAGTAAGATTGGGCTCGATGTCATAGATGTCAGGTAAAATATCTGCATCCAAGGCATCGCAGTCGCTGATGTCTTCCAGATAAGCATCCATACGAATGCCGTGCATGTCTGTATCCAGTCCATACAGTTCTTTCTGGGGTGTGATTTTAATGTGCCGTATTTCTTTATTTAGGATAGTTCTTAAAAGAATACGACAAAACTCTTCGCCGGTCTCTTTGTCATCAATCATCTTATGAAATAAAAAATTATCAATAAGATTCAATTCTGTAAGAGGCCGAAACTTTAGAAAACCGGTATGCGCCATAGGCATATTCCTCCTTGTGATTTGTATTTGATTAATTTCCGCGCGACATAATAAAAGCAACAGGAAATATAATCATTCTGTGTATCCGTTGTTGAAAATAAAAGAAATAATTGATATGACTTAAGAAAAGTCAGAGTAGGTCAGCCCTACATAAAATGATTTGTGAGATAACTATAATATAAAAGAAATCAATATGCAAGAAAAAGTCATCGCGCAAATCAAATATTGACAAAAAATATGCATCATAATATGATATAGATACCCCTAGGGGGTATATAAAATAGGAGATATGACGATGAATCAGCAGAAGAAAGAAACATGTTGTTGTGCGAAAACAAAAGAACGTTCCGAAAAAGAATATAAAGATTTGACAAATCGATTAAGCAGAATCGAAGGGCAGATTCGCGGAATCAAAGGCATGGTAGAGAAAGATGCGTATTGTACGGACATTTTAATTCAGGTGGAAGCAGTAAAGGCTGCTTTGAACAGTTTTAATAAAGTGCTGCTGACGAATCATATTAAGACCTGCGTTACGAATGACATTAAAGACGGCAAAGAAGAAACCGTTGATGAATTGGTGGATACTTTGCAGAAGTTAATGAAATAACGAAAGGAGTTTTTTATGCAGAAATATACAGTGACCGGCATGAGTTGTGCGGCTTGCAGTGCCCGGGTGGAAAAGGCGGTATCTGCGGTAGAAGGTGTTACAAGTTGTTCTGTCAGCCTTTTGACCAATTCCATGGGTGTGGAGGGCAGTGCAAGCGAAACCGATATTATCAAAGCAGTGACTGATGCGGGGTATGGTGCAAGCGTTTTAAGTGATGCAGCGGCATCTGTTGCGAACAAAAAGAGTAATGGTGCAGATATCCTGGAAGATACCGAGACGCCCAAGATGAAGAAGCGCCTAATTGCTTCGGTTGGTTTCCTTGCGGTGTTGATGTATTTTTCCATGGGACATGCGATGTGGGGATGGCCCGTGCCTACGTTTTTTGTCCATAATCCTTTGGCTTTGGGGCTTTTGCAGTTGCTATTGACCGCGATAGTCATGACGATAAATCAGAAGTTTTTTATCAGCGGTTGGAAAGGCGTTCTTCATAAAGCACCCAATATGGATACGTTGGTAGCATTGGGTTCCGGTGCGGCTTTTGTGTATAGTACTTATGCGCTTTTTGCTATGACGGCTGAAGTGAGTGCCGGCAATATGGAAGGAGCACATGCGTTGCTGCATGAGTTTTATTTTGAGTCAGCGGCAATGATTTTAACCCTGATTACAGTGGGTAAAATGTTGGAGGCCCGTTCAAAAGGGAAGACTACGGATGCGTTGAAGTCCTTAATGAATCTTGCACCGAAAACAGCTACTGTGGTTCGAGGTGGCGAGGAGCAAAATGTCTCTGTTGAAGAAGTTTTAAAAGGCGATATCTTTGTGGTGCGTCCCGGTGAAAGCATTCCGGTGGACGGTGTTGTGTTGGAAGGCAGCAGTGCTATTGACGAGTCAGCACTTACCGGTGAGAGTATTCCTGTGGATAAAAATCCGGGCGATTTGGTATCGGCAGCGACCATTAATCGTTCCGGTTTCTTAAAATGTGAAGCAACCCGCGTGGGCGAAGATACAACGCTTTCTCAAATTATTCAGATGGTAAGTGATGCGGCCGCAACCAAAGCGCCCATTGCGAAAGTGGCGGATAAAGTGTCCGGTGTTTTTGTCCCTGTTGTGATTACCATTGCAGTGATTACAATTTTAATTTGGCTACTCCTTGGTGAAAGCATCGGCTTTGCTTTGGCAAGAGGTATTTCGGTGTTAGTCATCAGTTGCCCCTGTGCACTGGGACTTGCTACTCCTGTTGCCATTATGGTGGGAAACGGTGTAGGTGCCAAGAACGGTATTCTTTTTAAGACAGCGGTTTCCTTGGAAGAGACCGGTAAAGTGCAGATTGTTGCGCTGGATAAAACCGGAACCATTACGGCAGGTACACCGAAGGTTACCGATGTGGTAGCGACAGACGATGTGACGGAAGAGGAACTGTTAATTGCGGCTTTGTCTTTGGAATGTAAAAGCGAGCACCCGTTGGCAAGTGCAGTTATAGAATACGCACGTGAAAAAGGTGTAAAAGAAACGGAAGTTTCAGACTTTGAGATTTTACCCGGAAACGGTTTAAAAGCAAAATATGAAGGTGACTATTTGGTGGGCGGAAGTCTTAAATATATCAAAGGTCAGGTTGTTATTTCCAGGGCAATGGAAGAACAGGCGGAGGCCCTTGCAATGCAGGGTAAAACACCGTTGTTTTTTACCAAAGGAGATAAACTTCTTGGTATGATTGCGGTAGCGGATGTGATGAAACCTGATAGCAAGGAATCCATTGAACAACTTCAAAATATGGGCATCCGTGTTGTAATGATTACCGGAGATAATGAGAAGACGGCCAATGCAATCGGTAAGGAAGCCGGTGTGGATCAAGTGATCGCAGGCGTACTTCCCGACGGTAAAGAAGCGGCGATTAGTGAATTGATGAAACTTGGCAAGGTCGCTATGGTAGGTGACGGAATTAACGACGCTCCTGCCCTTGTGAAAGCAGATATGGGCATTGCCATCGGTGCCGGTGCAGATGTGGCCATCGATGCAGCGGATGTGGTGCTGATGAAGAGCAGTCTTTTGGATGTACCTGCAGCAATTCGTTTGAGTCGTGCGGTGTTGCGAAATATTCATCAGAATTTATTCTGGGCATTCTTTTATAACTGCATCGGAATTCCATTGGCAGCAGGTGCTTTTATCGCTGTGCTTGGTTGGGAATTAAATCCTATGTTCGGAGCGGCAGCAATGAGTCTGTCAAGCTTTTGTGTAGTGTCGAATGCCTTGCGTTTGAATTTGGTTAAGGTGTATAATGCCAAGAGAGATAAAAAGGTAAAGCCGGCGTTGACGGCAGAAGAGCGAAAGGAAGTAAATAATATGAAGAAAACAATGAAAATTACAGGTATGATGTGCGGACATTGTTCCGGCCGTGTTAAAAAGGTTTTGGAAGCAATGGCGGAAGTGGATGAAGCAATCGTAAGCCACGAAGAAGGAACCGCGGTTTTGACATTGAATGCGGAAGTGGCAGATGATGTCTTGAAGAAGACCGTAGAAGATGAAGGATACGAAGTGACGGGGATTGAGTAAAATGCATTTAGAACGAGGTGCGAGAGGTGTCTTATGATCCAACGTGATTTTAATGCAGTGATTTTTGACATGGACGGAGTTATTTTTGATTCCGAGAGAATGGTAGTGGAATGCTGGGAAGAAACTGCTGCCAAGTACAATATTCCGAATATTGCAGAGGCCTGTGCGGAGTGTGTAGGCATTAATGCAACCGCTACCAGAGAGAAGATGAAGCTTCGTTACGGACAGGACTTCCCTTATGACGAATACAAAGCTGAAATGTCTGCGTTGTTCCACACCCGTTACGGGGAAGGCAGACTTCCTATGAAGAAGGGTATCAAAGAGCTTTTAGAATTCTTAAAAGAAAATGACATCTGCATTGCCCTTGCTTCTTCCACCAGAGAAGCGGTAGTGAAACGGGAACTTAAGGATGCCGGTTTATTAGACTATTTCGATGCGGTTATTTGCGGTGATATGGTAAAAAGAAGCAAACCTGCGCCGGACATCTTCTTGAAAGCTGCGGAATGCCTTCAAATTGCCCCGGAACGGTGCTATGTTATAGAAGATTCCTACAATGGAATCAAGGCGGCGCATAGCGCGAATATGAGGCCTCTGATGGTGCCGGATATGTTACCACCAAATAAAGAGATGGAAGAACTGTCTGAACACATCCTTCCATCCCTGATTGAAGTGAAAGAATATTTAATGGCGCACTTTTTCAACCTTTGCTAAGAAACTTTGCCTGCTGCTCTCGCTGGGAGCGGCGGGCATTATTTGTTCTATGGTGCGGTTGGGCGTGTATTGGTAGTTGCTTGCAATAATCTGCATATCCCATCCCATTTCGTTCCACAGGGTAAAAAGTGCTTCTTTTAAGGGTTCCTTCTCAAAAATGGTTTTAACCGTAGAGGTAAGACCGTAAGAGTAAGGGGAGCGGGTATCCAGATATACCCGGATATCCCCCTTGATATCAGTTTCTGCGCTTGAGGTTGCAATCAAAATATGATAGTAACCTTCTTCCGCCAGCCATTCGTTATAATCCATATCAAAGGACATAAAATCTTTCTTTGTCAGCGTAAAAGTAATATCCTTGCTTTCACCGGGCTGTAAAAATACTTTTCTGAATTTCTTTAATTCTTTCACCGGTTTCGGCAACATGGAAGTTTCATCAGAGATATATAATTGAATGACTTCTGCGCCGGGGAAGTTGCCTGTATTGGTAACAGTCAGGCTTACTTTCAAATCACCATCAAACTCTTCTTTGTCTGTCTTGCAATTATCAATTTTAAAAGTAGTATAAGATAACCCAAAACCAAACGGATAAGCGGGAGAAACTTTCTTTTTATCATAATAGCGGTAGCCTACATAAATTCCTTCGCCGTAGTTGACTTCATAGCCTTCGCCGGGGAAGTTTAAGAAGGTCGGTGTATCTTCATAACGCTTCGGGAAGGTAATGGGAAGTTTGCCGGAAGGCGATCTTGTACCCAGCATCAAATCGGCCAACGCATGTGCGCCTTCCATACCGGGGAGGAACACACACCAGATGGCGTCCAAATCCGCTTCATAATCACGAAGGTCTACGGGTCCGCAAACATTTAATACAAGTGTTATTTTAAAATGATTGTTATGTTTCAAAGCAATCAGGTTACGAAGCAGCATATCGTCCGTATCAGAGATTCTCATGTGAGGTCTGTCGTTGCCTTCCATACCGCTGACTGTGGCGGTCAAAACAATGTGTACATTACGTACTTGCTTACAATATGCTTCGAAATCATAGTCATATCCTACATAAGTTCCGCCAATACATTCTTCAAAGGATGTATTGCGATTGGTGGTGATTCCGGCACTTCCTGTGCCGCAAGTTAAGAAGTCGCGACTGCCGGTAAGAAGAATTCTTTCTTCCGTCGAAAGCGGATATACCCCATCGTTTTTTAAAAGAATAATACCTTCCGCCGCGCTTTCATAAGCGGCAGCAGTGGTGGCTTCATATATTGCGTCTAAATCCGGCGAGCCATCGCCACAGGTGTTCACAGCCCACATAGGGATTTCTTTTTCGCCGATGCTTACGGAATCAATATTTTTATAAGGGCTATCCAAACAATATGAAATAGTCTTTAATAAGCGAAGCACTGCCTTATCCAGCACGTCCATAGACAGGCGACCATCATTTACGGCATCGATAATGGGTTCTGCGGGTAAAGGCCCCGGCATTGCCAAATCGTTTCCGGCTTGAAACGCTTCCACCGGGTGATAAACTGCCCCCCAGTCTGATAAAACCGTGCCTTCAAAGCCCCATTTGTCACGCAATTCTTCTGTTAATAATTTATAGCTTTCCGTACAGGGCACACCGTTAATACGGTTGTATGCACTCATAACGGTTTCAACTTTGCCTTCCTGTACGCAAGCCTTAAAACCGGGGTAGTAGATCTCTTGCAGGGCACGTTCTGAAATGGTTTCGTTGATGCCTACGCGGTTGGTTTCCTGATTATTCGCCGCAAAATGTTTTGCGTTGGCAGCTACTTTGAATTTCTGCACACCTTTTACCAGTTCCGGCGCAAGGGTGGATACTAAACAGGGGTCTTCCGAATAGCCTTCAAAGAGACGGCCGTTTAGCGGGTCTCTGTGAATGTTTACATTAGGACTTCCTAAGAGAATTTGCACGCCAAAAAGACGGGCTTCTGCGCCTAAAGCTTCTCCAACGGTTCTTACCACATCAGGGTTAAAAGTTGCACCCAGTAAAATGCCAGGCGGAAAACACCCGGGCGCATAGTCGCGTCCTGTGCGGGCGCGTAACTGTTCTTCAATCCAACTGCGTACTTCCAATTCTTCTTCCGTTAATTTCTCCGGTTCATAATACCAGTCTATTACGTGGGTCAGCACGGTCGAGCCGACCATTCCGTTGGTGCTGTTGGTTTCCTTCTCGGCGCGAGAATACAAATCACCAAAAAGCTGTTCAAAGTTCATACCGGTACCGCCGTCCAATAACTGCAGGGCAGGAATGTCAAATCGTTCTAAGCCGGCCATACCGAAGAAGGATGCGCCGTTTACCAAAGTTGCTTTTTCTTCTAAAGTCATTTGTGCAAGTATTTCTTCAGGGGATAATTTTAATGTATTCATACAGTCATCTCCGTTGTTTTATTTTATTGAACGCCCCACTTCCGTTCATCAGTACGAAATGAGGGTGTTTATGGTAATTGCTTTTTTTAAAAAGGTTTTAAAAGTGGAATTACTAACATTATTTTAGTATAAAAGATAAAAGAAATCTATCACAATTAATTTACGAATTTCAACATTTGTGCAACCTTTTTCTAAGCAGGATAGTGTTATAGGTAAAAGCAGGAAAAACTGCATATTACGAAGCAAAAATTCAGGAGGATTATAAAATGAAAAGATTTTGGACAGGCGTGTTGGCATTTGCCCCTATTGCAACGTTAATCGGTTGTTTCTTGATTCCGGTATTGGTTCTTTTAATGCTTTTTGTATTGGGCATGATGGAAGCACCGGAAGAGTTCACAAATTTGCTGGCGGTACTTTTTATGCTTTCAATATGGGTGTGCATTTTTGCTTTTATCGCAGTGGATATTGCGGATATGATTGTGTTCAGCATTTTTGCTTTTAAGAATCAGCAAATTGATATTACATACCGTTCTTTATGGTGTGGTGCTTTCCTGACCTTTCAAATGATGGCATTTCCCGTATACTGGTGGATTTACATGAGAAAACCTGCAATCAATAACGCAAATGTGCCAAATTATAACGCAAATTATAGCGGTATGCAGAACATAAAATAAACAGCAGAATAAAAGGCGTGAAAACACCAAATTTTCACGCTTTTTTATTGACAAAGTATGTGTAAAATACTATCATAAAAGCAGTAAAGTAGTGCTATTATACTAAGAGACGGGGTAATGTATGAAAAAGACAACATCAGAAGAAAAAGAATTTTTACAGCAGTATGACAGTTCCATGTTTGAAAAGCCTTCTGTGGCAGTGGACGTGTTGATTTTTACAATTGAAGAAGATACTTTGAAAGTGGTTATGGTAGAGCGTAGCGAATTCCCTTACAAGGGGTGTCTTGCGTTGCCGGGCGTTTTCGTGGGAATTGATGAGAGTCTGGAAGATGCCGTAAAGCGCGGTGTAAAAGACGAGACCGGCTTGAAGGATATGTATTTTGAACAGTTGTATACCTGGGGTGATGTAAAGAGAGACCCCCGTATGCGTATTATTTCGGTTTCCTATATGGCGTTGGTATCCATTGACCAGTTGTGTGCGAAGTCCGCAAACGGTAATATCCGTGACTACCTGTATCCTGTAGAGGAGCTTATGGCAGCGGATAAGGAATTGGCTTTCGACCATAAGGAAATCATTTCTTATGCAAGAACCCGTATTAAAAATAAGGCTGCGGCATATTCCGACATTGCCTTTAATTTTATGTCAGAGAAATTTACCTTGCCGAAGTTGCAGAAGGTATATGAGATTCTTATGGATAAGCCTTTGTACAAGGCAAACTTCCGTAAGAAGGTAAGTCCTATGGTGCTTGAGACTGAGGAGTCTACATCAGGCGAGGCACACAGACCCAGTAAGTTATATGTCAAAAATACCGACTACAACGCATTAGGAGAGTAAGCAGAATATGGATTTAAAAGAGACAAGAACGGAGTTGTGGCTGGAAGATTTGGACGGCTACAATCCTATCACTATTCAGTGCCATGATAATCCGGACGCGGATGCCATTGCGTCGGGGTATGGTTTGTATTGCTATTTTCAGAGCAAAGGGAAAGACGTAAGTTTAGTATACAGCGGACGCAACCAGATTCAGAAGTCGAACCTTGTGTTAATGCGTGATATGTTAAAAATTCCTGTTGAGTACATACCCGTGGGAGAAGAGCCGGTATATCGTCCCGGACTTTTGATTACCGCAGATTGTCAGTACGGTGCAGGAAACGTAACCCGTATGAATGCAGATAAGGTTGCGATTATTGATCATCATCAGAGAGAAATTGAAGATGTGGAGCTTACAAGAATTCATTCGGGGCTTGGCAGTTGTTCTACTCTTGTTTGGCAGATGCTTCTGGAAGCAGGCTATGAAGTGACGGACGAAAATGGTTTGGGAACTGCTTTGTATTACGGACTTTATACGGATACGAACCAGTTTTCGGAAATTTTCAATCCGACGGACAGAGATGCCAGGGATATGCTGCCTTTTAAGCAGTCTTTGGTTACAACTTTCCGCAATTCCAATATTTCCCTGGAGGAGCTGGACATTGCGGGCATTGCAATGCGTGATTATTTTTATGATGACCACTACAAATTCGCAGTCGTACGTTCACAGCCCTGCGATCCTAACATTTTAGGTCTGATTAACGACTTCCTTCTTCAGGTGGATAAAATGGAAACCAGTGTTGTTTTCAATGAAAACTCGGAAGGATATAAAATATCGGTGCGCAGTTGCGTGCAGGAAGTAAATGCCAGCGAATTGGCAAGCTTTCTAACCGAGGGCATCGGTTCCGGCGGCGGTCATTACGAGAAGGCCGGTGGTTTTATCAGCAAGAAAAAATATGTCAAAAAATTCGGTAATAAATTACCGGAAGATTATTTCAAAGAGCGTATGGCAGAATATCATGAAGGCTTTGAATTAATCTATGCCAAAGATTACGAAGCGGATTTGGCCGAATTTAAGTTATACGAGAAATTAAAAACTCCCATCGGCTATGTAAAAGCAGATGAGGTAGTGCCCATCGGAACGCCGATTATCGTAAGAACTATGGAAGGCGATACGGACATCATTAAGGTAACCGAAAAAGATTACATTATGATTGGTGTGGACGGTGAAGTTTATCCGATTAAGGAAGAAAAGTTCAACCGTTCTTACGAGAAGTCAGACCGTGAGTATTGTTTCGAGCGTGATGTAGTGGATGCGCAGTACATTCCTACCATTCGAAATTGCTTAACCGGTGAAAATACAGCAATTACGTCTTACGCCAAGACCTGTATTCCCACAGGACAGGCGCGTATTTATGCAAAACCTGTTGTGGGCGACGTGAAGGTGTTTACGTTGTGGGGCAAATATTATCGCGGAAGAACCGGCGATTATTTAGCGGTAAGATGCGATGATTTGCATGATGTATATTTGATTAACAAAAACATTTTTGCAAAGACATATGCAGAGTGCGAAGGATAAGGCGGTTGCATTCGATGCGACTGAAGATGTGATATGAATTTTGTATGCATCTAAAAGGAGAAAAAATGGAAAAGAAATTTAAGTATGACGCGTTTATCAGTTACAGACATACCGATTTGGATAAATTTGTAGCAGAGAATCTCCATAGGGAATTGGAGTCCTTCCGTCTGCCGCGAAGTGTGGCAAAGAAACGCCCGGGACAGAAGAATAAAATTGAAAGAGTCTTTCGCGATAAGGAAGAACTGCCTATCACCAGTAACTTAAATGACCCCATTATGGAGGCATTACACAGCAGTGAATATTTGATTGTAATTTGTTCGCCGAGACTTCGCGAATCCCTGTGGTGTAAAAAGGAAATCGAGACTTTTGTAGCCTTGCGCGGTCGCGAGCATGTAATGGCAGTGATCATCGAGGGAGAGCCGTTGCAGTCTTTCCCGGATGAACTTTTATTCCGCGTGGAAAAGCATCCCCGTGCGGACGGCATGATTGAAGAGGTTAAAATCCCCGTAGAACCTTTAGCGGCGGATGTGCGCGGTAAAGATAAAAAAGAAGTGAAGAAACTTCTTAAAACAGAAACCATGCGCTTGTGTGCCGGAATGTTTCACTTGAATTATGATGATATCCGTCAAAGACATCGTGAGCAGAAGATGCGCCGTATTTTGACGGCATCGTTAATAGCAGGTGCGCTTTTCTTTGCCTTTGGTGTTTACAGCACCATTACCGCACTTCGTATTAACAGTCAGAAACAGCAGATTGAGGCACAGGCAGAAGAAATTCAGCAGCAGAATGATGAGCTTGCATTAAGACAGGCCTTATCTTTGGCAGAATTATCAGAGCAGTACCTAAATAACGGTGACCGTAACAGTGCGGTTGTGACAGCGACCGAAGCGCTGACAGAGAGCGACGGCATTGAATTGCCCTATACTCCTGAGGCGCATTATGCTTTGAATGAAAGTCTTCGTGCATACGATATTGGTGTGTCTGCCAAAGCAGAATATCAGGTGGAAATGTCAGGACGTATTGAAAGTGTGAAACAGTCACCGGATTGCGATACTCTTGCGATTTATGATAATACCGGTGCGATTACACTGTTTGATATAGCGCAGAAAGAAATCATCAGAATCATTAATCCGAACATTTATGACACCTTGGGAGATTATGGTTTTACTTTTGTTGACGATACCCGTTTTGCTTATATGAATAAGGATAATGTACTTTGCATTATGGATTTGTCTACAAAGGAAATGATTAAGGAGATTCCCTTGGATCAGGGTAGTGAAATTACTGCAGGAGACGGCGGGAACTACATTGCGGTTGAACGTTGGCGTGGTAATTTTACGATTATTGATGGCAATACATATGAGACATTAGGCGTTACCCCGGAATTCGAAAAAGGATATTATGTGACTGGACCGTATATTTCCGAAGATGGTATTTTAGCCTGTGCCTATTCTAGACCTGAGGATGATATGAGTGAAAGAGAACTCTATGATTTGTATTTTATCGATTTGAAAACCATGGAAGTTTTATCAACCTTCGATTTGGGTTATAAAAAAGTGAAAGCTTTGGAATTTAGTGATGGTGTGGCATATGTTGCCTTGGGTGAGTATGGTGAGATGTACGAAAGTGCCGATGCATATGTGATGGCAATTGAACCGGAAAACGGAACAGTGCTTTGGGAAAATATGCAGGAAGATTGCTGGGTGGATGAATTAGCAGTTTCCACTTATGAAGATGCAACGGATTTGCTTTTGACTTCCAGTGAAAGCGTATTTCTGCTAAATATGGTGACAGGCGAAATCACGATGGAATGCACTACCGGTGAAAATGTAATTGATATCGGTTTCTATACGGAAAATAATGATTTTGTTTTATGTTCAAAAAGCGGAATGTTGTTGTATGTAGACAGTATTTCAAAACAGGTTGTGGATTTGAGTTATAAATTTGAATGCAAAACGTCGAATCATTCGTACATTAATAATTCCGGTTACGGCATTGCTGTTGTACCCCATAATGATAATACAATGACTGTTTATACTTATGAGCAGGGGCCGAACGTGAAAGAAATTGAGCAGAAGGTAGAAGTTCCTGAAGCGGAAATTGTAATCGGTGAAGAAGCACAGCAGATTGCGCAGTCTTATCATCTGGAAGATTCCAATTATGTTTTGGAAGCGTATTACAGTCCTGACGGAAAGTATTGTTTTATCTCTTACTGGGATCATCGTCTTGTTATTTGTGACGTTGAAAAGAAAGAGGTTATTAATACCATTGAAGATGCATACAGTACGGAATTATGCGTTGGAACGGACGAAGAGGAATATACCTATTTGGTTGGATACAACGGCGCGTATGTATTAAACAAGGATATGAAACCTGTTATGTGGATTGAACATGCCAAGGATGTAGATATTGAGAATCGAAAGGTATATTTGAACTGGATTAACAGCAATTACGAAGCGCCCCTCTATTCTGTGGAGGATTTGTTGGAAATTGCAGAAGTATATCATGGATAATTATGAAATAAGTAGGCGTGCCGGAAACGGCACGCATTACGCATATTGGGGATTTTATGGCAAAACAAACATATCATTATGATGCATTTATCAGTTATAGGCATACGGAAACCGACAAGTTTGTGGCAGAGAATCTGCACAGGCAGTTGGAGGCATTTCGTCTGCCTAAAACTGTTCTAAAGGGAAATAAAAATTTAAAAAGAAAAATTGACAGGGTGTTCCGAGACCAGGAAGAACTTCCTTTGACGGATGACTTGGAGCAAACTCTTGTGGATGCATTAAAAGACTCGGAGTGGCTGATTGTCATTTGTTCACCACGTTATAAAGAGTCGATTATGTGTAAGAAAGAAATTGAGACTTTTATCAAGTTTCACGGAAAGCAGCACATTCTTACGGTATTGGTAGAGGGCGATCCGAAAGAGTCCTTTCCGGAGCAACTTTTATACCGTATGGAAGAAAAGGTGTTACCGGACGGAAGCGTCGAAGAAGTGCGTGTTCCGTTGGAGCCTTTGGCAGCAGATGTGCGTGGCAACAGTCATAAAGAAATCCTTACTAAGATGAAAACAGAGAAACTGCGTCTTCTTGCAGCTATGTTTGGTTTGCCCTTCGATGAATTGCGCCAGAGACACCGTGAACAGCGGTTAAAACGTATAATGACCGCATCGGTTATTGCGGCTGCGGCAGGCTTGTGCTTCGGCGTGTATTTTATGATTACGGCATTTCATATCCAAAGTCAGAAAACACAGATTGAAGTGCAGGCACAGGAGATTATGGAGCAGTCTTCTGAAATTGCTGCGCAGAACGAAGCCCTTGCGTATAACCAGGCATTGTTACTGGCGGACCTGTCCGAGCAGTATATGAGTGCCGGGGACAGGGAAAGTGCTAAAGAGACGGCGGTTATGGCGTTGACAGAATATGAAGGTGCGGCTATGCCGGTAACTGCAGAGGGCCAGATGGCGTTGTTAAGCAGTCTGCGCGTGTATGATATCGGACAGGTATACAGGGCGGAATATCAGATTAAAGTGCCCGGCGTGATTCGAAGCATCGAAATGAGTCCGGATAAGGATACGTTGGCAATTTGTGATTCCGTAGGCACACTCACCATCTACGATATTATAAACAGGGAAAAGTTATTTGAATTGGTAAATGATTCCTATAAAGTTGGCGGAGGCGATAATTACGGTTTCCTTGGCGGGAAGTATTTCGTTTATTCTGCAAGAAAAGAAGATTTTACCAAAGTTGCCTTTGTTTATGATATTGATAATCGTAAAGTGATAAAAGAAATTGACTTTGGTGGCACATTGCTTTATTGCAGTGCGGATGGCGAATATTTGATTCTGACCGATGACTATAATAATTATCGCGTTTATGATGGGGAGACTTTTGAAGAGTGCGGACAGATTGATAGAATGTCTGGTTTTGTACAAACTACAGCTTGGCAGGATATGGGTAATGGTGGGATTTTTATGTGTACCACGGAAGAAAATGAAAGCCGTGTGATACATTTTATTGATTTAAAATCCTGCGAAGAGATGTCTTCTTATGCGATAGCGGAAGGAACTGTAACCGATATAAAATATAACGCAGGAATTGCCTATATTGCGGTTCGATTACAGGGCGACGGCTATGCAAATTATTGGGATTCAAAGTTGCTTGCAATTGATACAACAACAGGCGAGAAACTGTGGGAACAGACGCAGACCGGTTTTATGGCACGAAGCATTGAATTACCGATAAGCGAAGGTGCAACGGATCTTATGCTTGTTACAGATGCCACAGCAACTCTTTATAATATGCAAAACGGCAGTATGACCATTACGGCACCGATTCCGTCAGAAGCATTAGATGTTAAAATATTTGAGGATGAGAATACATTCCGCCTTCTTTGTGAAGACGGGCAAATCGTAAACTTGGGAACGGATTATAATGAAATGATTGATACTACCGGTCGCTTTGAATGCAGAACGATTGGTAACAAGGATGCGTTATATACGGAGTATGGCATTGTGATTTTGGCACAGGAAGATGATTATCTCACTGTATATACGCAGGAGTGCGGACCTGATGTTACCGAAATTGAGATGCAGCATGAATTACCGGAAGATATTTATTTTGGCGGTAAAGACGGTATGGACGAGCAGGGCATCGCAGAATCCCTGGGATTAGCGAATCCGGAGCTTGTTGAGCGTGTAATGTATAGCGATAACGGGGAACAATGTTTTCTCTTTTATGCTAATCGCGATTTAGTGGTTGTCGATGTTCTGACTGGGCAAACGATTAATACGATTCCCGATATTCCTAAATTAGAGTGGTATGGGGGTAAGGATGAAAAGCAGAATACATATATATACGGCTATGAAGGTTGTTATGTATTTGATTCTAAGATGCAACCTATTATGTATATTGAAAGTGTGCGCCATATTGATTTGGAGAACCGGAAAATATATCTAAGCTGGTACAGTAAGGAATACGAAGCACCCTTATACACCACCGAAGAGTTATTACAAATTGCGCAGGAACAGTAATTATATCTTATGAAAGAAAGTGAAAGTAAAATGGAAGAAAATAAGACAGTACAAGGGGCGGAAGTAAAGCCGTCACAACTGCATTACGATGCTTTTATCAGTTACAGACATTGTGATTTGGATAAGTTTGTAGCAGAAAATTTGCATAAAAAATTAGAAGCCTATCGTATGCCTGCGGATGTTGCAAAGAAGCGCGCGGGTATGAAGAATAAAATTGAGAGAGTTTTTCGCGACCAGGAGGAGTTGCCTTTAACCAGCGATTTGAATGATCCGATTATGGCAGCTTTGCATAACAGTGACTGGTTAATTGTAATTTGTTCACCGAGATTGCGTGAGTCTGTCTGGTGTAAAAAAGAAATTGAGACCTTTGTGAAGCTACGTGGCCGTCAGAGAGTATTGGCTGTGTTGGTTGAAGGTGAGCCGTCAGAATCTTTCCCTGATGAACTTCTGTTTGAGGTCAAAACAGTTACCAAGGCGGATGGCAGCGTAGAAGAAGTAAAAGTGCCTGTAGAACCCCTGGCAGCAGATGTTCGTGGTAAGAATAAAAAAGAAATTCTTAAAAATATGGACATTGAGCTACTTCGTATTCTTGCGGCGATGTTTCATTTGAATTTCGATGATTTGCGTCAGAGACATAAAGAGCAACGTATGAAACGGGCGATGTTTATAAGTGTTACAGGCGGTGCGGTTTGTCTCATTTTTGCTATTTTTTGTGCTTGCATTGCAATTGCAATTCACAAGCAAAATATTACGATTCGCGAGTTATCTGACGTAAATTTCCAACAGAGTGAGGAACTGAAATACGATCAAGCATTGAGCTTGGCAGAGCAGGCACGAGAACTTATGGAAGATGACGAACGGGAAAATGCGATACAAACGGCGGTAACAGCAATAACGGATTATGAGATATTTCATATGCCATATACACCACAGGCCCATGGTGCGTTGATAGAGAGTCTTAGATGTTATGACACAGGTTCTCTTTATAAAGCGCAGTATGAAATGGAAACTGTTGGTTTGGTCAATGGTATGCGAACTTCACCGGAAGGAACGAAAGTTGCTGTATTGGATGAGGTGGAGCGTTTATATATTTGGGATGTCGAAGGTAATGAGGTATTGGCTATTTTACAAATGGCAGAATTTTCTACATCAGATACCGAGTTTGCGTTTATTGATGAAGACAGAATTGTATACCGTTCAGGAGATGATGTGGTTTCTGTATATGATCTGAATAAGCAGGAAATTATCAAGGATATTGAAGTAAAGTATTTGTCTAATGTTTATGTGGACGCAGAGTCGGAGCATCTTGTTATGAATTGTGCCAGTACATATCAGGTATATGATGCTGATAGTTATGAACGGCTCGGTGAAATCAAGAAGTTAGGAGACCTTTCAGGCTATCAGGAGTTTTTTGCATTAGATGATACAGTTATGGCATTTACCAGAATAATTGATACAACAGAAGGACAGAAAGATTGTATCTTTTTTGTAGATTATATCAGTGGTGAAACCTTGTCTGTTACAGAAATTGCAGAATATACAACCTTTGACATTAAGATGCGTGACGGCATTGCTTATATAGCATATGATCAATATGACGAGCAATCAGAAATGACAACTTATCTGAAGGCTTATGATATAAGTTCAGGAGTGGTAAAGTGGAATCTTGAAATTGAAAAAAGCGATTTGAAGTTGATGGAGATTTCAAGAACAAAGTGGATAAATAATCTTATGATTGCTACCGGAAATGAAATAATACTTGTAAATGTGGAGAACGGAAATATTGTCAAGGAAGAATCGGTTAGCGGAATTCCGGTTGGAAGTTATGCATATAAAGAGCAGAATGTCTATACGGTTCTTACCGAGAGCGGCAGTTTTTATATGGTTGATGAAATTGCAAGGAAGGTGCAGGATTGCAGCGAGTTATTTGTAATAAATCCTAAAAAAATAGAGTTTTTTGGGCATACTCTCTATGGCGAAATCATTATTCCATACAATACCAATCGTGTTATTAACTATAATACGCAGACAGGCCCCAGTATGGAAAATACAGAATGGAGCGGCAGAGAGACACCGGGTAATTTTATTATGTGGTATGATGCAGAAGAAATTCTGGCGGAATATGGTGTTACGGATTCGGATTTGGTATATGGTGTTTACTACGATCCGGAGCAGAGCAACTTATTTGTATGTTACAAAGATAGAAGAGTTTCCGTTTATGCAACAAACGGGCAGATATTGCTCAGTACTTTTGATGTAGAAGAAATTCCGGATTCATATCTTGGAAAAGATTCTTTTGGAAATACATATCTTGGTTCTGCCCATGGCGGATATATGTTAGGTGAAAATATGGAATTGTGTACATATATACGCGGGCTGAAAGATGTGGATAAAGAAAAGGATATTTTATATATCGTGGATGAATGGGAACAACCTTATCAGACGCCCATTTATTCTTTGCAGGAATTAATTCAGTTGGCAGGACCGTATTTGGAATTAAATGAATCTGAGATCGATGATGAAAGCGGGTATTTTGAAGGATAAAAGAAACAGGTAGTCAAATAACGGCTACCTGTTTCTTTGTGTAGTTTATAAAAGTTTTAAAAGGAATGAAATAAGCTTATTTATTCTGTACAAGGTGAAGTGCGAAACCGCCGAATTCACCCTTCATATAAATTGCAGTTTTCTTGCCCTTGGCGTCAGTTTTAACAGTATCGTAATCGAAAACAACACCTTGGCGTTCTAAATGATAAATGGCACGTTCGATGTATCTGGTACCGATGGCGATGTGGCCGTGGGTTCCAAGATATTTTTCTTTCATAACTTCTACGGCAGTTCCGGCAAAAACGGAAGAGTTGCCGTTCTTTACGGGGAAACCGAACATATTTGCAATTAAGGTAGCAATGCCAACGGCTTCTTCTTCGTTTGTTGCATTGATACCAACGTGACGGATTTCAAAGCCTAACATTGCTTTTACGGCTTCGCGGGTCAGCTGTTCAATTTTATCGAATTCTTTGTTGGCAATCATATCCTTGGTTACCATATAGGTACCGCCGCAGGCAAGGATTTTATCGAAATCAAGGTAATCAGTAAGATTCTTAGCGTTAATTCCGCCGGTAGGCATGAATTTCACATTGCCGTAAGGAGCAGACATTGCCTTAATCATATTAAGACCGCCTGCTGCTTCTGCGGGGAAGAATTTTACTTCTGTTAAACCTAAAGAAAGTGCCATTTCAATGTCGGAAGGATTGCTGCAACCGGGAAGTACGGAAACGCCCTTTGACTGGCAGTATTTTACGATTTCGGGATTTAAGCCGGGGCTTACAATGAACTTGGAGCCTGCGTTAATTGCCTTGTCCACCTGTTCAGTGGTAAGGACGGTGCCGGCACCAATCAGCATATCTGGGCAGGCTTCTGCCATTAAGCGGATGCTTTCTTCAGCGGCTGCGGTTCTGAAAGTAATTTCTGCGCAGGGAAGTCCGCCTGCGATTAAAGCTTTGGCTAAAGGCACTGCGTCAGTAGCATCATCAATTGCAATTACGGGTACAATACCGATTTTACTAAGTTCTTCAACAATTTTGTTCATGGGATACCTCCGTTTGTTATTTGGTGTTTTACTGATTACTTTTATAATGAAAATCTAAAATATCTGACTGCGTTATAATATGAGATGTCTTTGACGATTTCGCCAAGGATTTCATAATCTTCGGGGAATTCGCCGTTCTCAACCAGTGTGCCGATGTAATTGCAGAGGATTCTGCGGAAATACTCGTGGCGGGTGTAGGAGAGAAAGCTTCTTGAGTCTGTCAACATTCCTACAAAACCGGAGAGGTTACCTAAACTTGCAAGGGAAGCCATCTGGTCCTGCATTCCGACTTTATGATCGTTAAACCACCATGCGGAACCCTGTTGGATTTTGGCAACGGCTTCGGAATTCTGGAAACATCCTAAAATAGTTCCGATGTATGCGTTGTCTACAGGGTTTAAGCTGTAGATAATGGTCTTTGGCAGGGAGTCTGTGATTTCCAGTGCATTTAAGAAATCAGCCAGTTCTGCTGCGGAAGTTTCATTCTTAATGCAATCGTAGCCGGTATCGGGACCTAAGCGGTTGAACATCTTCACATTGTTATCGCGTTTCACGCCGTAGTGAAGCTGTAATACCCAGTTACGTTTTGCATACTCACGGCATACGAACAGAAGAAATTCTGTTTTAAAAGTAAGTTCTTCGCCACGGCTCGGAAGCTGGCCCGCAAGACGTTTTGCAAAAATCTTTTCAATCTGTTCTTCGGTACCGGGCTGATACATTACGTATTCCAGTCCGTGGTCGGAAACCGTACAACCCATGGAAACGAAGTAATCCATTCTTTTTATCAGGGCGTCTTTTAAATCTTTGAAAGATTTGATGGTAATGCCGCTTACTTTTTCTAATTGACTTAAATAGTCAAGATAGTTTTCTTTCTCTAAATTCATAGCTTTGTCGGGACGCCATGCGGGAAGAACCTGCACGTCAAAGGTGTCGTCCTCAGCGAGTGCTTTATGATACTGCAAATCATCAATAGGGTCGTCCGTGGTGCAAAGCAAGGTTACGTTTGAACGACGGATGATGTTGCGGGCACTCATATCATCGCTTGCCAGAGCCTTATTACATACTTCCCAGGCTTCTTCGGCAGTATTTTTAGTCAAAGGCTTATGAAAATCAAAATAACGTTGCAATTCCAAGTGACTCCAGTGGTAGAGAGGATTGCCGATGGCCTTGCCAAGGACTTCTGCCCATTTTAAAAATTTCTCTTTGTCACTTGCATCGCCGGTGATGTATTTCTCGTCCACACCACAGGAACGCATAAAACGCCACTTATAGTGGTCGCCGCCAAGCCAGACCTGTGTAATATTGTCAAACTTACGGTCTTCTGCAATTTCCTTGGGGTTGATGTGACAGTGGTAATCAAGAATGGGTGTTACTTCTGCGTACTCGTGGTAGAGTTTGACCGCGGTAGGATTGGATAATAAGAAATCTTTGTCCATAAAAGTTTTCATAACATGCCTCCGTTTTCATTATAGATGTATAGTAGTATGTGATAATCATAAAAAACTATGGGTCGGCTTTCAGTGAAAGAGTAGTGCCTCGTTCGATCAGTTCACCGTTGAAAATAGATTTCTGCGGTGTGGTTTCGCCGTTTAAAACCTGAATCAGGTTGTGGATTAAAGTTTGGCACAAATTTTCAAGCTGATTGTCGACGCTTGATAATTCCGGGTCGCAGCATTTGGCGAGCAGGGAATTATTATATCCGATTACCGCCAAATCCTTTGGAATGCAAAGACCTGCACTGCGGGCATATTTTACTGCGGCAAGGCCTAAAGCATCGTCGGCGGCGATGATACCGTTAAAGGTAAGTCCGCCATCGGCAAGTTTCTGAATGAAAGCCACCATTTCATCGATGTTTTCGTGGCTTCCGCCATAAAACTGCTGATATTCCGCGTGAACAGGAAGCCCGGCCATTTCAAGCCCTGCAATGACACCGCTTAATTTTCGTTTTCCGCTGGCGGTATCAGAGTTATATAAATATAAAATGTCTTTATGTCCGGAAGCGACCATAGTTCGGGTTGCATTTACCATGGAGCGGTGGTCGTCGCAGAAGCAGGAGTAGACGTTTTCATAGTCAAAATCTGCATTCAGCATCATTACAGGGAGTTGTTTGGCAGCCTGTCTGATGTATTCGTTGTCTTTATCTTTCTCATGTAAAAAATTAGAGCCGCAGAGGATAACACCGTCCACACGCTTAGATAAAAGAAGTTCCATACTTTTCTTCTTATATTCCGGTTCATAGCCGGTACAGCAGAGGATGGTATCATAGGAATTCTGTCGCAAAAAACGTTCCAAATAGTATACTGCTTTGGCCAGGTATAAATCGGAAGAATCTGCGCAAAGAATGCCGATGGTTTTCATGGTATCCAACCCCAGACCTCTGGCGAAGACGTTGGGCGTATAGCCGTTGGCTTCCATTACGTCCAAAACCTTTTGACGCGTCTTTTCGCTTACATTATTACTATTGTTTAATACACGGGAAACCGTTGCAATAGAAACGCCGGCTTTTTCGGATATATCATAAATTGTCAGACTCATAATTGTCCTCCGTGATTTATCTTTATTGTATAAGGTTTGTTTCATAAGCAGCATATTTTTCGTCTATGCAAACAAGTTATGCACGTAAATGAGTTTACAGACGAAATGTAAGTGCTTACATATATGAGTATACATTTTAAAAAGAAATTGTGCAAGCCCTAAAATTACGTATTTTGTGGATAAAATGCAAATCTTTTGTAAACATTGGAAAAATAAGTAAAAAACTGAAAAATTCTAAAGAATTCCACTTGACGAACTGGGGAAACCATTGTAATATCAAAATGTAAGCACTTACATTTTTTCTTGATTCGTTAGAGTTTACTTTTATAAAAGCACGGATTCAGGGGAATGATAAGGAAAATAAAATTTATGTATTCACAATTATTTTAGAACAAAGAAAGGTTGGGGTTAAGAAATGAAGGTAATTACATTTGGCGAAATTATGTTAAGACTGGAGCCGGAAGGATACAATCGCTTTTTACAGGCTGAAAAATATCTTGCAACATACGGCGGCGGTGAAGCAAACGTGGCTGTTTCCCTTGCAAACTTTGGTTTGGATGCAGCATTTGTAACAAAGCTTCCGAAACATGAAATCGGACAGGCAGCAGTGAATTCTTTGAGAAAATTTGGTGTGGATACTTCTTATATTGCACGTGGCGGCAGCAGAGTGGGCATTTACTTCCTTGAAAAGGGCGCAAGCCAGAGAGCTTCCAAGGTTATTTACGATAGAGCAGGTTCAGCAATTTACGAAGCAACAGCAGAAGATTTTGACTGGGATAAGATTTTTGACGGTGCAGACTGGTTCCATTTTACAGGTATTACTCCGGCATTGAATCCTACAGTGGCAGATCTTTGTATGGCAGCTTGTAAGGCGGCAAAGGAAAGAAACATTACCGTAAGTTGTGACTTAAACTACAGAAACAAGCTTTGGAGCAAGGAAGAAGCCGGCAGAGTAATGGGAGAACTTTGTAAGTTTGTGGATGTTTGCATTGCAAACGAAGAAGATGCATCCGATGTATTCGGTATCCGTTCCGAAGGTACAGACGTAACCGGCGGTAAGGTAAATCACGAAGGCTACAAAGAGGTTGCTGCTAAATTACAGGAACGTTTCGGCTTCAAGGCAGTTGCAATTACTTTAAGAACTTCTATCTCTGCAAATGATAACAAGTGGGCAGCAATGCTTTACGAGAACGGTGAATACTTCTTCAGTAAGAGCTATGACGTTCATATTGTTGACCGTGTTGGTGGCGGTGATTCTTTCGGCGCAGGTTTAATCTACGCATTCTTAAACAACTACGAATCGCAGAAGAAGATTGAATTCGCGGTTGCAGCAAGTTGCTTGAAGCATACCATTGAAGGTGACTTCAATATGGTAACCGTTGATGAAGTGAAGAAATTGGCAGAAGGCGACGGTTCGGGACGCGTTCAGAGATAATCATAAAAAGTAACAGAGTGCCAACTGTGTCGGAATGATGCGGTTGGCATTTTTGCTTTTACAATGGGTGTAAAAGGTATATTTTATACATAAGATAGGGCGTCGCATAAAAGCATTTGAAGTATCTATTCAAGAGTGCTATAATGTTTCTATATAGGCGTTTGCTTTTAGGGGGAAAAACGTATGGGATTAAAACACAAAAATATCGGTGTATTGATTACGGGTGTGGATTCTGATATCCAGGCGCGTATGTTAAAGGGAATTGAACAGTACGGCAAGGAAAATGACTGTAATATTGCGGCATTCAGCTGGTTTACGGGGGCATATGAGAAGGGACCGCACAATGTGGGCGAACTTAATATTGCAAGTCTTCCTGATTTGAGTTTATTTGACGGTATTATTGTATTTGCGAATACCGGTCATATTGAATGGAACCGTAGAAAAATAGAAGATATCTTAAAAGATTTGACCTGTCCTATTGTATGTGTCGGCGGAAAAATGGAAGACTATTACAGTATTATGACAGACAGTTATACGGCTATGCGTAAATTGGTGGAGCATTACGTGGTGGACCATCAGATGAAACGTTTACACTTTGTAAAAGGCGTTGTGGGAAATCCGGATGCAGAGGCGCGTTTTAAGGCTTATGTGGATGTGCTTTCCGAGCATGGAATTCCGGTTATTTCTGAGCGTATCAGTCAGGGTGACTTCTATGTAACAGGCGCGGAACAGGCAGCGAGAGAAATTATGAGTTCCAAACTTCCGTTCCCGGAAGTCATTATATGTGCGAATGATACAATGGCGCTTACTATGTGCGATTGTTTGAAGCGAAGCGGTTACCATATCCCTGAAGATGTTGCTGTATCCGGATATGATTATTCTTTTGAAGGTCAGGATTATAATCCGAGCCTTACTACTGTGCGCACTAATTTCGAAGGATTGGGCGGAAATGCGTGCAGAATTCTTTTAGAGGTTCTTGCGGGTAAGGATATTCCGAAGGAAACCTTATTGGCAGATGAAGTGGTTTACGGAGGAAGTTGCGGTTGTGAATCGCGCAATGAAAATACCACGGAATTACAGGAACAGCATGATGAAGTTTTTCATCGTAAAATGATTCACGAGATGATAGATCTTGAGAAGAGCATCATGGTGGCGGAAGATTATGACGGTTGGCTTTCTGCAATGAAAGAGTACATTGCATTGGTGAATCCGCCGGAGTTTTACTTCTGTGCCAATGAAGATTTCGTGGAAAATGTATTTGAACGCAGTTCCATGGAACAGGAGAGTATGAGCGACGAAGAGAAGCTTGCTTATACCGAAAAGAGTATTGTTCTTATTGCTTATCAGAACGGTGTTTTTAAAGCGAAAGAACCTTTCGACTCCAAATATGCATTGGATGATATTTTTATGGACAAAGACAAGGGCAAATTATATTTCTTCTCGCCGGTGCATTGTTTGGAGAGAAACTACGGCTATATGGTTTTTGTAGACAGCGATTATGTAATGGGTAATCAGTTGTATGCATATTGGTTGTTGTCTATGGGACATTCCATTGAAAATATCCGCAGACAGAATCTTCTTCGAAATGCCATGGCACGTTTGGATGAGATGTATATTAAGGATTCTTTGACCGGAGCCTATAATCGTTTCGGTATGGAGCGTTTCTTCGTAGAGATTAAGATGAAGTCCATGATGTCTAAGAGCAAGATGCAGATTTCTTTTATGGATTTGGACGGCTTGAAGAAAATCAACGACGAGTACGGACATGAAGAAGGCGACCGTATTATCAATGCGGCGGCAGAAATTCTTATGAAAAACGCAGGTAAGCATTGCGTAGTCCGTTATGGTGGTGATGAGTTCATCGTTATGGGTACGGTACAGAGTGAGCGCGAGGCCGAGAATTACTGGAAGAAGGTTCAGGCAGATATTGATGATTATAATAAAAATCACAAAAAACATGCTGACTTATCTATGAGTTTCGGTTATGATACCTTTGTGATTGACCATAAAACTTATCTGGAAGACTGCATTCGCGTAACGGATAAGAAGATGTACGAGGAGAAGAATCGTAAAAAAGCATTGGCCAAAGCGCAGAATTAAAATAGTAGGAGCAAATTATGTACAATGAAATTTTTTCCATAGGGAAGATTACCATTCACGGATATGGCTTGATGATTGGAATCGGATTTTTGGCGGCGGTTCTTATCGGTATGTACCGTGCCAAGAAGAAAGATATGAGCCAGGAAGCGATTCTTGATATTGCGATTTTCGGTATTTTGTTCGGATTCTTAGGCGGTAAAATTTTATATGTTATTGTCGAATGGAAGCGTTTTATGGAAGACCCCTGGAGCGTGCTTGGAAGTTCCGGATTTGTAGTTTACGGCGGTATTATTATCGGCGTGTTGGCAGGATACATCTACTGTAAAATAAAGAAGATTTCCTTTATCAAATATTTTGATTTGGTAATGCCTGAAATTGCAATTGCCCAGGGGTTTGGCCGTATCGGCTGTTTCCTTGCAGGATGTTGTTACGGTAGGGAGACAGATTGTTTCTTAGGCGTGGAATTTCCGGCGGGAAGTCTTGCACCTTCCGGCGTGAAACTTTTACCCACTCAGCTTTTTATGTCGGCAGGAGATTTCTTAATTGCAATTGCACTGATTTTATATGCACGTAAAAATAAAGTAGACGGTAACATCGGTGCCGGTTATTTGATTCTGTACGGCGTAGGAAGATTTGTGGTTGAGTTTTTCAGAAATGATGCCAGAGGTGCGGTGGGCGCATTGTCTACTTCCCAGTTTATCTCTATTTTTATTGTGGCAGCAGGTATTGCGTTCTTCGTATGGAATACCTTGCGTGCGCGTAAGGCCGTGAAAGCGGATGCAACAGTAAAAGAAGAGAGCAAGGATGAATAAGTGATAGGGTTTGTGAAATCCTTTTAAGAAGTTGTAAGAAATGATCGGAATGCATTTTGGCAGGGAGAATTGCCTGCCAAGGTGCATTTTTTATTTGCCTGCATATCATATAAAAGAATGATAATTTTATAGATATTGTTGTGGAGGCAAAATGAGAACAATCAATAACTTACCACTTTCAGGCATGAGTTTGAGAAACGTAAGAGAGGCAACGCCGGCGATTCCTTTACCCAATCCCGGAGAAGGCGGACCGGTGTATCCCGGAAATGAAGTGAACGGTGAGACAGACGGCGCGCTTAACGATACTGAAATGAATAACAGCAGTAATAATAGCGGAAGTAATAACAATGGCGGAGCAACGCCTGTCATTCCTTTACCGAATCCCGGAGAAGGCGGTGCGGTATATCCCGGAAACAATAACCGCCCCGGAAATGATAATAATAATCGTCCCGGCGGTAATTTCGTTCCCAGCATTCCGGGCACAATCATTATTACTTATCCAAGACCTAACGAGAATTGTTCCTTCTGTAATCCCGGAAGTGACCGCAACGGCAAGGTACGTTTTATGAACGCATCAAACGGATATAACCCGTTTTGGGTATATATTAATGATAAGCTTCTTGTAAACGATTTTGGTTTCGCAGATGTGACGGAGTATGTGGATGTTGCATCGGGAAGACCTGTTATCACCTTGATGGGCGAAAACGGATATGTGTATTTGCAACAGCCTGTGGAAGTGTCAAGCGGTAGTACATTGACTATGGCAATTGTGAATACGGATTCGGGACTTGGTATAAAAGTGATTAATGACGTGAATTGTGATCGAAACCGCAACGCTTCCTGTGTGAGAGTCGGTAATTTGACATACAACGGCGGGCCTTTGAATGTGGTTGTAGGCAACCGTTACGTGAATTTCAGGAATGTAAATTCCGGTGAAGTGACGGATTTTGCGACCATTTGGCCGGGCGAATACCCTTACACCGTAAGCCGTACTTCTAATCCCATGTATCCTGTATGGGGCAGCACAACTTTGTTACAGTCTGCCATTTATTTACAGCGTGATAAAAACTACACCATTTATCTGTTCCAGTATAACCCTTCGGCAGATGCGATTAAGGCTTTGATCGTGGAAGATTAAAGGATTAATTGCTAGAATAAAAATAGCCATTCAAAATATCAGAAATATGCTTGGCTTTGAATAGTTACAAATAAAAGAAATAAAAAAGGCTGCGCGGTAAGTGAAAGACGAAACGATTCATTGTCTGTCAGGTCATAATCCGCGTAGCCTTTTAAGTTGAAGTCTTGACAATAAAAGCAAAGTGAGTATACTAAAATGAGAATAATTCTCAAATTGAGAATGAAATGCTAAAATAGATAAGTGATGTTTTTCGGTTTGAGATAATTAGAATACGAATTATAAAAGTGATGCTTTTACAGTGGGAGATAAATTGTAAAAGCGCAAGCGAAGGAATATATGAAAAGTGAGAATACTTCTTTTATAAAAAATAAAATAAAGATGTGTGCGGTATTGATGGCAATGCTTGGCATTCTGGTGTGCGCAGGCTGTAACAATACGGCAGATGGTAAAATCACCATTGTTTGTACGAATTTTGCGCTGTATGACTGGACAAGTCAATTGCTTGGCGAGAGCGAGGCGGAAGTGATTTTACTTCTGGATAACGGTACGGATATGCATAGTTTTCAGCCTTCGGCAGAAGAACTGATTCAGATTGCGAATTGCGATATGCTGGTACACGTGGGCGGTGAGTCTGATGCCTGGCTGGAAGATGCCCTGGAAGTGAATCCGAAGGAAGACAGGGTTGTTGTTAACCTGATGGAGGTGCTGGAAGCAGATTTAAGGGAAGAAGTATATACAGAAGGAATGCAGACGGAGCATGTGCATGAAGATGGAAGTGTTTGCTTAGAAGAGCATGACCATGATGAACACTTGGCCGGTGAAAATGATGAGACAGGCAATGCGGTGTCTGAAAGTCATTCGGCTGTTATGGACGAGCATGTGTGGTTGTCATTACGTATGGCTGCAAAGTCCTGCGAAGCTATTGAAGATGCTTTGTGTCAGGTGTTGCCGAATGATGCGGAACGTATTCAGGCTAATTCAGAGGCTTACTGCAAAGAACTGGTTGCTTTGGACCAAAAATATGTTGATGTGGTAGAGCGCAATGCAACTGAGGATTTGGTTATCGTAGCGGACCGTTTTCCTTTTATGTATATGATGGAAGACTATGGTATCGAATATTATGCGGCATTTCCCGGCTGTTCGACGGAGTCGGAAGCGGACTTTGAGACTGTGGTATTTCTGGCAGAGAAAGTACAGGAATACAATGCGGACCTTCTTTTGATTACGGAGAGTGGTACGGATACGTTGGCTAATACCGTATTTGAAAATGCGAAGATGTCCGGGGAAACAGCGATGCTTCATTCCATGCAGGTTGTTTATAACAGTGATGTGGAAGAAGGCGCATCTTATTTAGGATATATGGAAGCAAATCTTGAAGTGTTAAAAGAAGTGTTGCAATAAAACAGGAGAAACAAATGGCACAGTTAACATGTGAAAATGTAATACTGGGATATGAGAAAACCGCAGTAACCGGTTGCATTAATTTGTCGCTGAATAAGGGCGATTATTTGTGCATCATCGGTGATAACGGTTCCGGCAAATCTACCCTTATGAAGGGTATTCTTGGATTGCGCAAACCGATGGAGGGTAAAATTACTTTCGGCGATGGTTTGAAACAGAATGAAATCGGTTATATGCCGCAGCAGACCATAGTGCAGAAGGATTTTCCGGCATCAGTGGAAGAAATCGTAATATCAGGTTGTCTTAGCAGAAGCGGCCTTCGTCCTTTTTTTACCAAGCAGGATAAAATGCTGGCGGACGAGATGCTTGCCAAAATGGAAATACTTGATTTGAAGAAAAGAAGCTACCGTGAATTATCCGGCGGTCAGCAACAACGTGTACTGCTTGCAAGAGCTTTGTGTGCCACACAGAAGATGTTGCTTTTGGACGAGCCTGTGGCGGGATTGGATCCGGAAACTACGGAAGAATTTTATGAGTTGGTAAAAAGATTAAATCGCGAGGAGCAAGTGACCATTTTAATGGTTTCCCATGATTTACATGCGGTGTCAAAATATGCAAGTCATGTTTTAAACCTTGTAAAAGACCCGGTATTTTTCGGCACCAAAGAAGAATATCTGAAATTGAATCAAAAAGGCGGGGAGGTAAGCGATGGAACTGTTTGATAAACTTGTCTACTACTTATCTTATCCCCTAGTACAGTACGCATTGGTGGTCGGTGTGCTGATTGCCTTATGTTCGTCGCTTTTGGGCGTGACACTTGTATTAAAGCGACTTTCTTTTATCGGCGACGGCTTATCACATGTGGCCTTCGGGGCTATGGCTTTTGCGGTAGTTCTGAATTTCAGCAATCAGATGCTTTTGATTCTGCCGGTAACGGTATTAGTGGCAATTCTTTTGCTTTGCACCGGAAAGAATACCAAGATTAAAGGGGATGCAGCCATTGCTATGCTTTCGGTAGGCGCATTGGCTTTGGGTTACCTGGTGTTGAATATTTTCCCTGAAATGGTGAAGTCCGGAAATGTAGCGGGAGATGTGTGCAGCACTTTGTTCGGAAGTGCGTCACTCCTTACCTTGTCATCTAAAGATGTGTGGTTGTGCATCGGCTTATCGGTGTTTGTAATCGGTGTGTTTGTATTCTTTTATCATAAGTTGTTTGCCATTACTTTTGATGAGGATTTTGCAGCAGCGACCGGTGTAAAAGTGCAGGCTTACAATATCCTGCTTGCAACCGTGATTGCGGTGGTGATTGTACTTGCAATGAAGCTGGTGGGGTCTTTGCTGATTTCGGCATTGATTATTTTCCCTACTATGTCGGCTATGCGGGTTTTTAAAAGTTTTAAAAATGTAATTATTTGTTCGGCGTTGATTTCTGTAGTTTGTGCATTAGCAGGAATGTTGGTATCCATTCTGTTTTCTACGCCGGTTGGCGCTACTGTAGTAGCGGCAGATATGGTTGCATTCGGAATATTTGCACTGATTGGTGCGTTGAAAGGATAGGAATAAAATGAACTATAAAGAAGCGAATTCGAAGTCGAATACATTTTTAATCATTGCAATGATTTTATTTGTGGGATCCCTTTTGATTCAGCAGTGGATTCTTCAGATGATTTGCCTTGTGGGCGGTTTGGTATTGATTGTAGTGGCCATTGTTTTACGTGTGAAATATTCCAAATGTCCCCATTGCAAGAAGAAGTTGCCTTTGGGCTTCCGCAGTGAGCCGGACAAGTGTCCCCATTGTAAAGAACTGATTATTAAAAGTGAAAATCGGTAACATCATAAGCAAAAGGAAAGCGCCAAGGTGCGATTTTGCATAGATGTTCTAAACAGTTACCAGGTATTAAGCGTAATTTATACAGAGGTTTTATGAAAAGTACGTATCAAACTCAACAACGTAAAATATTATTAAACTTCTTAGTTTCTTCCGGGGACCGACAGTTTACCATTGAAGAGATTATTGAGGAATTGAATAACAAGGGTGAATCCGTGCCCAAAAGTTCTGTTTACCGTCTGATGAAAAAGCTTGTGGAAGAGGGCGTGGTGCGTCGCCATTCCAAAGAGGATTCCAGACAGTACGTATATCAGATTATGGAAAGCAAAGAGTGCCATGCGCATTTGCACCTGCAGTGTACGGAATGCGGTAAGCTTGTGCATTTAAGTCACGAGGCAACGAAAGAGGCACGTCAGTGGATGCAGGGCGCTACAGGATTTGATTTGGACCAGGAGAAAACGTTTCTTTACGGCACCTGTACCGATTGTAAAAGCAATAAGCATTAAATTTTTGTGAGTAAAAATAACAGAAAAAAATAAAAGAACCCCGAAGATGATAAAACCTATCTTTTAGGACAGGTGAATATCATAACTTCGGGGTTTTATAATTTTATAATTAGAAATGGCATTTAAAGAAATATAAAAATGCCTGTAAAAGTTTTTCGGTCCAAGGTCTGTTTTGCCATTCTTCATAGGTGATACGTTTCGATACCGCAATTGTTTTCTCGAAATCATCATCGATATCTTTCAATACGTCGCCGTTCGGAATCCAGACACCGTTTTCGAAGTGGGTATAAAAGCTTCGGAAATCCATATTGATGGTACCCACAATGGCTGAAGATTCGTTGGTGCAATGCTTTGCATGAAGGAATCCTGGGGTATATTCGTATATTTCCACGCCGTTACGAAGAAGCGGGCCATAGTGTACAACGGTTAAGTGGCGGACAATTTTTTTGTCCGGAACTCCCGGTGTAATGATACGCACTTTTACACCGGATTTGGCTGTCAAACAGAGAATGTCCTGCATGGTATCATCAATGATTAAGTAGGGTGTCATAATGTTTACGTGGTCCCTTGCATTGCTGATGATGTGAAGGAACATATCCATTGCCGGGTTGTTAGGATTGTTGGAAGGTCCGTCGGCAAAGGGCTGACAGTAGGTTCCGCCGGGAATTGTCTGCTTCTCAATCGGGAAGTCATCAATGTGAATGTCACCGCCGGAAGCATTCCACATACCGATAAAAATCAACTGCAGTCCGTAAATGGCATCGCCTTCCAAGCGTAAGCCGGTATCTTTCCAATGTCCGTACGGCGATATGATATTTGCATAGCGGTCGCTGATGTTGATACCGCCTGTATATGCGTATTTGCCGTCTACTACAAGAATTTTCTGGTGATTACGATAGTTAAAGAACAATCGGTGATAGCTTCGTTCTACTGGGTTAAAAATGAGTACATGGAAGCCCTTCTTTTTTAATTCTTTAATAGACGTATCCGACATCTGCATAAAAGAACCGGTGTCGTCAAACATAATATAAATCTTAACCCCCTGGCTTAATTTCTCTTCCAGGATTTCAGTGTAACGCTCCCAAATGGAACCGTCTGCGATGATAAAAAAGCTGATAAAAATATATTTCTCGGCTAATTTCAGTTTCTCTTCCACGTCTTCAAAGAAGCGTTCACCGACTTCGAAATAAGTGACAGCAGTATTTTCGTATAAAGGATATTGTTGGTTATAAAGGTATTTGGCAATTTTACCTTTATCGGCATCTTCATCGGATAATTTGGTGATTAATTCCGGATTCATAATCTGGCATTCATTTGCCTTGTCAATGGCACGCTGAATTTCACGATGCGCCTTGCGGTTAATCACGGAACGTCCCCAGAACAGGTACATGGCGTGGCCCGCAATGGGAAGTACAAGGGCAACGCCCAGCCAATATAATTTATACGCGGCATTTCGGTCACTGGCAATCAAAGGAATCATAACGATAATACTTAATAATTCGATAAAAGCGTACAAATAAACCGTGTACTGATTCAGAACATATGAACCTACAAGAATAATCGCCAGGTCTACCAGGAATAGTAGAAAAATCAAAGAAAAGCGCATAAAAGTTTTGACATAACTGTATTCGCGCTGTTTTCGCTTTTCACGTCTGTTCAAAATAATCACCTCTTACACAAAAACAATATAAACGACAAGTTGGTATTTATTCCCTTTTTGATAAATATAACACCTAAATTTAAAGAAATTGTTAAATTATGTTCTAAAATGATAGACTGAAAATATAATAATACTTTATAATATGCAATTTTCTTGGAATGTAATTAAATTTTAATGGAAAAATTGTGGAAAGTCTAGTATAATGTGTAGTAGGGGAAGTGCCCCCGTTTTAATTATAAAAGGGGCACGAAAAGTATAGGGATTGGAGATTGATGAGAAATGGAAATGTCTGAAATCCGCAAATTGTGTATGAACTGTATGCATATGAGTAAAGAGGATGAATTCTGTCCTGTTTGCGGCAAAGCCAAAAGAGGTTTGAAGAGTTACGGTCGAGCTTTGGAGCCCGGCACTATTTTGAATGGCAAAATTTTGATTGGTAATATTCTCGGTATGGGTAATTTCGGTATTACCTATATGGGGTTTGATTTGCTTTTGGAATATCGTGTTGCTGTTAAGGAATTCTTTCCGGATGAGATGGTGGAACGTGATACCAATGACGCTTTGTATGTAGCAGAGGGAACTACACCGGAAGAATATTATGAAGAATTGAAGGCTTACCAGCGCGAAGCGAAGACTTTAGCGCAGTTCTCGAAGTATCCCGGTATTGTTTCCATTAAGGAGCTTTTCTATGAAAACAATACTGCTTATATGGTTATGGAGTACTTAGAGGGCGGTACGCTTAGAAGATATATTGATAATCACGGCGGCAAGCTTGATGTAGATCATGCACTTGCATTGATGGAACCGGTCATTACCTCAATGGAGGAAATTCATAAGAGCGGTTTGATTCATCGTGACATCAGTCCTGAAAACATTATGCTTGATAAGGACGGAAGTATTAAGGTAATCGACTTTGGTGCAACCAAGAAGTTGAGCAATAAGACTGCGCAAATTTATTTCGGTAAGTTCGGTTATGCGCCCTTAGAACAAATGGTGGGTGAAGGCCAGGGACCTTGGACCGACGTTTACGGAATTTGTGCAACTATGTATTGTATGATTACCGGTGATATTCCTACCGATGCTTTTGAGAGAAGCCAGAATGAGCCCTTGATGCATATTGCTGATTACGGCATTCCTATGGAGCGCAGAATTGCGGATGCCATTATGCGTGGTCTATCTATGGAGTGCAAGGACCGTCAGCAGGATATGGGGCAGTTAAAGAGACATTTATACGGTCAGAAGATTAACAAAGAGTTTGCAGAGACTTATGAGATTCAGTATCCACAGGGCAATGCCTTGATGATGTACGATAAGAAGAATCGTCGTGTATGGTTCGGTCATTATCCGATGAATGAAGTAACAGGTTCGCGTCTTACAACGGATATCATTTACGCAAATTATGACGGCAATGACAAGGCTGTTTTGGATGTGGGCAAGTTTAAGAGATTTTCCGTAAAAGATGCTTTGATGTCTAAAGATTATCGTTTGGTTAACAAGCAAAAAATCAAAGACGAAAGCAGAATGTATCGTATTTTTGAATATACCGATATTCCCTGGGTGATTTTACACCAGAGCGGAAATAAAATGATTCTTCAGTCTGAATATGTATTGGATTATCAAATGTTTGATGAGAAAACATATTTGGATATGACAGATAGAGAAGTAACCAAGGTTCGTACCGGCATCAGCTGGGAATTTAGTAAAATCCGCGAATGGCTGAATCGAGATTTCTTCCGCGAAGCTTTTACAAAGGAAGAGCAGGAGAAGATTATTATCAAGGAAGTAAAGACACCGATTTCGTCATTTACGGATCAGGTGACTTACGACCGCGTATTCCTTCCTTCCGTGGAAGAAGTAATGAATGGTTTTGAGAATCGTGCGGTTAGAGGCGGTAATGCCTTGAAGACGCCGGTAAATCAAAGCCAGATTCTGTTCTCACAGTATGCGGCTGCCAAGAAGCTGGATGAAGCATTGCCTATGGGTTATGCCCTTCGAACCAGAGGTACCATTAACGCAGAGAGCGCAACTTTTACTTACGGAGAAAACTGTGACGGACATTCCATCCAGAACGGTAAAATGAAACAGTGGAAATTAAGTATACCGATGGGTATCCGACCGATTATTCAGGTTGATATCAGTGATATTGTAGAAGTGTAGAGGACTGTGACAATGAGCAATTACGTAATGAGCGATGTCCACGGTCAATACAAGTCTTACATGAAGATGCTGAAAAAAATTGACCTGAAGGCAGAAGATACTTTATATGTTTTGGGTGACGCAATCGACAGAGGCCCTGACGGAATTAAGATTTTAAGCGATATCATGAAACGCCCCAATGTGGAATTAATATTGGGCAATCATGAGCTGCTGATGTTGGATGCGTTGAAGAATTTTGATGAAATTAAAAGTAAAGACCGCCATGATACGGACGATATCGATTTATGGTTGGATCCGTGCAACGGCGGTGAATATACTTATGATAATTACGTTAAATTATCGGCACAGAAGAGAAAGACAATTATTCAATATTTAGAGAATGCTTGGATAATTAAAAAAATCAAAGTGGGAAACAAGAACTATCATCTTTCCCATGCATATACGACTTTGCGAAAGAGTAAAGAAGGTTTTCGTTATGGGGATTTATCGCATGACGAAATATGGGATATTGTGTGGATGAACATTTTTGACCGCGCTTTTATTCGGGAAAATGCGGAGAAATTGTATCCGAACAAGAAAGCTATTTATATATGCGGCCATACTTTTACCCAGCGCTTGGATTGCATCGATGATTTAGGTAGAGGATTGGTATATCATAATACGGATTACCATGGATATCACGTATATAATATCGATTGTGGTATGGCATTGAATAACAAATCAAGCCAGCTTGCATGTATGCGTCTTGAAGACGGAGAAATTATGTATGTTCCGCTTGAATCACGTACAAAGTAATACATAAAAGAATAAAAAGCCTCTTTTTATCAGACACTACTTATAGTGTGATAAAAGGAGGCGTTTTTTATGAAAGAAAAATTAGGTATTGCATTTATTGTAATAATTGCAGCTTTGTGTCTCTTCGGCTGCGGTAATGAATTGCCGGAAGAGGAGATGGTCAGTGCCTATGTCCAGCCACCGTCCAGTGTTACAATTTGTCCGGTAAAGTAAGGAGGCATTTTAAGAATACTTAAAAGAGTTTCGGCCACTTCATCGGTACTGCCGGCACGTCCTGCCGGAATCTCGTCTTTTAAGGCATTCAAGTCTTCTTCAGAAAGGTGAGCATTCATCTGCGTATCAATCAAGCCACATGCGATTGCATTCACCTGAATTCCGCTGGGTGCCAGTTCCTTAGCCAATGCCTTGGTAAAAATGTTTAAGCCGCCTTTGGAAGCTGAGTAAGCCACTTCAGCAGCAGCACCAATATTTCCCCATACGGAAGAAATATTAATGATGTGTCCGGCGTGATTATGAAGCATAAGCGGAATGGCATATTTAGAAGTATAAAAGGCGGAAGAGAGATTGGTACTGATTACGTCGTTCCATTCTTCCGGTTTCATATCCTGCAATAAGCCTACATAAGAAATGCCGGCATTGTTTACCAAAAGATCTAAATGTGGAATGTCTTCAAACAAACTATGCACTTCTTCGGCATTTTTCATATCGCATTGTTTGGCGATACAGGAGATATTATAATCTTTTTCTAGTTGACTTGAAAAGTCAATTAACTCTGCTAGGGATTTAGAGCAGGTTAAAATCAAATGATAGCCTTCTTTCGCCAAAGCCTGTGCGATATTTTTACCAATGCCACGTGAAGCGCCGGTTACAAGGGCATATTTATTCATAGGGATACTCCTTTTATTGAATACTATGTTTAGTATATTCCATTCGATGATTACCTGCAAGTTTTTATGGTTGTTGTAATTGAATTTTATGATAAAAACTGATAGAGTAAAAGAGTAGGTATTTTTATTGAATTATGGAAAAATATAAGTTTCGAAAGTAAATAAGGAACCAAAGAAATAAGAAAATCGGAGGGAATAAAATGTACGATTTGGTGATTATAGGGTCCGGTCCTGCCGGAATGTCAGCTGCAATCTATGCACAGAGAGCATGCTTGAATACGTTGGTGTTGGAGCGGACAGGTTTTGGTGGCGGACAGGTTTTAAATACTTATGAAGTGGATAATTATCCCGGCTTGCCCGGTATTAGCGGTTTTGAACTTGCGCAGAAGATGAGCGAGCATGCGGCTAAGTTGAAAACAGTAACTGCTGAGGATGATGTGACAGAAATCATAGCAAAAGGCAATCATTATATTATTAAAGGTGAAAATAACACGTATGAGACCAAGGGCATCATTATCGCTACCGGTGCCAAGCATGCACATTTAAACGTGCCCGGTGAGGAAGAGTTGGCAGGAATGGGTGTTTCATATTGTGCAACCTGTGATGGTGCTTTCTTTACAGGGCGAGATGTGGTTGTAGTAGGCGGAGGCGATGTGGCAGTAGAAGATGCTATTTTCCTTGCCAGAAATTGTCGCAAGGTGTATCTCATTCACAGAAGAGATGAACTACGTGCGGCGAAAACCCTGCAGGAAGCGGTTAAGGCCTGCGATAACGTAGAAATCATTTGGAATACTACCGTAGAATCTATTAACGGTAGTGATGCGGTAGAAACAGTTACCATTAAAAATAAACTTACCGGTGAGACCGGTTCGATTCCGGTCGCCGGAGTATTCATTGCAGTGGGTATATTGCCTAATTCGGAAGCTTTTGACGGCTTTGTGAAAAGAGATGCCGGCGGATACATTTGTGCAGGCGAAGACTGTGCTACAGACAAACCTTTCGTTTATGCGGTAGGTGATGTGCGCACCAAACCTTTGCGTCAGGTAGTTACTGCGGTAGCAGATGGGGCAAATGCCGTGACAAGTTATCAGAAGGACTTATTACAGTAAATGTTACGATAATTGTTACGAAATAATTTCATATTTTAACAACTGTATTTTTATAAAAAGCCCGAAAAATAAGCCTTTCCAGACATTGGTAGACATAAAATATGTTGACAAATGTTACGAAAACTGATATATTGTTACTTGGATGTAACAATTTCGTAATATTTTAACATCGATTTAGAGGATGGGAAAGGTTTTACGGTGTACTTTTATGAGACGTAAAAAGCTGACACTGGGCGTATGCGCATTGGCAATTGGTATTGCCGTTGCAGGACTTTCGCTTTCAACCGAAGCAACCGGAAAGTTCACGGAATTGCCCGCAGCAGGCGCAGCAGTTGATATGGGAGATGGTTCTTCTTATATTGATGTGCAGGCGACGATCGAATCAATTATGAAAGAAAATAAGGCCTATGCAACAGGAACCAGTTCTGTTGGATTGGCAACAATAGAGAATAACGTATCTGTAGTTCGTGCAACGGAAAGTCCAGCAACGGAAACCGTGAGTGAAACGGCAGTTTCTTCTGAAGCGGCATATACAGTGGCGGAAACGAAAACAATTCAGCCCGTTACAGTAGCTACGGTTCAGGAAGCGACCTCTGAAGCAACAAGTGTTGAACAGACTTCGGCAACACCTGAGGTTGTAAAGGCTGATACCATTTTAACTGAAATGGAAAGCGTAGCGGATGGAAGCAATGGTATTTCTGAAGTACAGGATAAAATTGTTGAAGGCGCAGATTCAGAAGAAGCAATTGATGAAACACAGATTATTCCTGCGGAGGAATTGGAAATTCCCGGAGCGAATGTGGCTGTGAAAGAAGAAGTTCCTTCGGAGTATGAAAATTTGGTAATTGCGCAGGTAAATGATTACGTTAATGTTCGTGCTGAGGCAAATACCGAATCTGAAATCGTAGGTAAGCTTTATGATGATTCAGTAGGTACTTTTATTGAAGAAACAGACGACGGATGGTATAAGATTACTTCCGGAAATGTAACAGGATATGTGAAAGCAGAATTTTGTGTAACCGGTGAAGATGCTGTTGAATTAGCTAAGGAAGTTGGTACACAGATTGCAACTGTAAATACAACCACTTTAAAAGTACGTACAGAGGCTGACTTGGAATCTTCTGTTATGGGACTTGTTCCTTTGGGAGAAGAGTTGGTAGTTGTTAAAGAAGAAGAACCTGTAGATGGTTGGGTTAAAATCTCCATCGAAGAGGGTGAAGGTTACGTATCTACAGAGTATGTAAGTTTACGTACGGATTTTGTAAAGGCAGAATCGAAAGAAGAGGAAGCACAGCGTTTAGCGGAAGAAGCTGCTGCAAGGGCAGAGGCACAGCGTGCTGCTCAGCAGGCAATGTCTAATAATTCAAACACTACAGTTGCGGCTCCTGTGATTACAGGTGATAGTGAAATGGGTGTTGCGGTTGCTGAATATGCATGCCAGTTTGTTGGTAACCCTTATGTATGGGGTGGAACAAGCCTTACAAACGGTGCTGATTGTTCAGGTTTTGTAATGAGTGTATATTCGAACTTCGGTGTATCGTTACCTCATTCATCAACGGCTGACCGTACACAGGGATATGCGGTAGATGGTTTGGCAAATGCACAGCCCGGTGACTTGGTTTGTTATTCCGGCCACGTTGCAATCTACATCGGTAACGGACAGATTGTACATGCAAGTTCAAGTAAAACAGGTATTATTATTTCAAACGCTGATTATAAGAAGATTTTAGCGGTTCGTAGAATTTTCTAAGAAAAGTTATAAGGGCGGTTCCTAAGGGAACCGCTTTTTTAATTGTGAATATATTTAGAATATTGTAAAACAGTGTGAAGAAGAACCACGAATTAAATATTAATACAGTTTTTGTACAAGTTGCACAAATTCGTTTAATGCAAGCAAAAAATGCAAAAAACGACAAAAAAGATATCCACAGCAATAATTGTCGAAAAACGCCGAAAAATCATTTATACACCAAGTTATACACATTATCCACCGAAAAAATGACTAAAAAAGCGGTAATTTTATGGAAACCAACAAAACATTCGTTTTGTTGATAACGTAGAAAATGTCGATTTTTGTAAAAAAATCACCGTGGATTCTTGACTTTTTTAATGTCAAAAAAGAATGAAACAATTGCATAAATTTTCACTACAATTACAGAAAATATTGCAAATATATGGACAAATATGGTATAATCAATGTGTACACAATGAGTAAGCATTTTAAGCCAATCATGGTACGATCTACGATAAACCAATGAAAGGGTGATCAGTATGAAATTTATTATTATTGGGAAAAACATTGAGGTTACACCGGGGCTGCGTAGTGCGGTAGAAGACAAGATCGGTAAACTGGAGAAGTATTTTACACAGGAGACAGAAGTGCATGTAACGCTTAGTGTCGAGAAAGATCGTCAGAAGATTGAAGTAACCATTCCTGTGAAAGGCAAAATCATTCGTTCCGAGCAGGTAAGCAACGATATGTATGTTTCAATCGATTTGGTAGAAGAGATTATCGAAAGACAGTTAAAGAAATATAAGAATAAGATTGTTGACCAGAAGCACAATACAGATTTCTTTAAAGCAGATTACATTGAGAAGGAATTTGTGGATGACGAAGAGATTAAAATCATCCGTTCCAAGAAGTTTGATATTAAGCCTATGTATCCGGAAGATGCCTGCATCCAGATGGAACTTTTAGGACATAACTTCTTTGTATTTAACAATGCGGAAACTGATTTAATCAGCGTAGTTTACAAGAGAAAAGGCAATACTTACGGATTGATTGAACCGGAACAATAAAACAGAATATGAGGCCCTAGGGGCATAATTAAAGGCAACTCTCACGGGTTGCCTTTTTCATTGGTAATGTTATATTATGCAATTTTACTTTTCTTCACAGTCCATTGTAAGTCTTTTATAAAAGAGAATGGAGTAAAGGCCTGCGAGACCTACCAAAGCATAAACAACTCTGGAAAAACCGCTCATATCGCCAAATAAGGCTGCTACAAGGTCGAATCCAAAGAAACCGATCAGACCCCAGTTTACGGCACCGATAATTACAATGGTTAAAGCAATTGCATTCATAATTCTAAAGGGCATAGTATTTTTCTCCTTTCGTTAAAAAGATGCCTATACTTAATTTGCCAAATTTATAATTTTATATGCATAAAATCGTAAATCTTTAGGTGCCATTGATTTCCAAAACAAAAAACGCCCGATTGGACGTTTTTGTTATAAATAAAATCTTTAAAATTAAAGTTCTTTGATGGCGGCAAAGCTCCAGGCATAAATGTTAAATTCAATGACCGGTGAACCACAGTAAATACAGTGTTTTGCGCCTAAATTAGAGATAGGTGCCGCACAGTTCGGACAAGTAAGTCCCAATGCGGAATCGGCAGATTCTTTGATTAAATCGCGGTCCTGGATGTAGACCAGTTTGATTTCGTACTTAGCCTGCTTCATCTGGTCCTTACGGCCTGTTTTGATGCGGTCACCTTCCAAAATATAGTGGTAGTACTGGATTGCGGCCTGGAAGGTTATGGTACAGAGACCATCTTTTTTTTCATAATTGGAAAGCTCGCATTTATGAATTTTCATTCGCTCAAAATGCTCATCATAATTGCGGTCATTTAACAACTGCAAATGCATCGTCAAAGCATTCTTTAATTCGTCATTGCCTTCCGATAATTTGGAAGGGTCCTGATTGTCGATACAGTATAAGTAAGAAGTCAGTACATTCTTGGCACGTTCACGCATTTCGTCGTAGTGAAATTCCGGGAAATCCTTTTGGATCTGAGGAAGATATACACTGGACATATTAGAAATAGTGCGTGGCGTTGTAGAATGCTCAAATTGCTGTCTTTTGACACCTTCCACCACATTGGTAGTGCCGTAAACTGCTTTAGAAACCTGCTTGACTGAGTTGGTCACCGACCTTGCCTGGCGGGTAATTTGAGTAACTTTCTTCAATATTTTAACCGCAATAATGATAAAAATAACAAAGAAAACCAACGACACAAGAATACCGATGATAAAAGCAATGGAGCCAAATGCAAACATGCCGCCGGCCATCGTTTCAACAGACAGCGTTATATTAAAATTATTTATGAATGTATTCAGCATTTTTATTCACCCATCACAGAACCAATTAAAAGGAATAAGCCAAGAACTGCTAATACTGCGAGAATGGTAATAATAACCTTAACTGCAGAAATAGGAGTCTTGCCGGAAACTTTACCGGTTTGACCGTTTACCATAAACTGGTATACCTTATCGTTATATTTAAAAGATGAAATCCAAATGGGCAACATCAAATATTTGTATGTAATATTGGTGTATGCAGTACGAAGATGCAAATCTTTTACATGGTCCGCATTCTTTTCGTGACGAATCTTAGTGGTAATGTTGCCACGCAAGCGAATCTGGATTGCGGCCTTTGCCTTTTCCCATCCTTCTTTTAAGCCTACGGAATAACGTTCAGCACCGAAGCCGGCAACGTATTCAGGCTTATAGGTCTTATTCTCGGCAGTGTTAAAAGGTTCAATGCCTTTTAACATCCAGCTGTTGTGACGGTTGGTACCAAGTACTAACTGATCGTCAATGAATTCGTTGTAAATGCCGCTGGTGCGGTACCAGTCGGTTATCACCTTGGTTTCACCCTGGCTGTTGCGGACGCGACGGTCTTTACCGTACTGTGCACGGTAGCTTGTTTTGGTCTGGGCATCGTAGGTCCAGTAGGGAAGATAAATACCCTTAAAAGAGTCTGCGCGGGCAGATTCCTTAGCAAGCTTGGGACAGAAGAATTTCTTTCCAATCCACGCTTTGAATAATTTCGAAGCTTCATCATCAGAAATTTTAAAAGGAACAACGCCGTTAGGTGCTAAGGTGTCTTTGCCTTGTGCGTCCATTACCTGGTTGGAGCCACAGTAAGGACATTCGCTGGAAACTTCCAAAGCATCATAAATGGATTCAGCACCACAGCTTTTACAAAGGACGGTTTTCTTTTCAACACCCCAGTTGCAATTGCCTGTAGATTCTGCACTTTCAAAATCCAATTCTTCCGCAGTTTCGGGGAAATCCTCGTCTGCTTCGATTTCTTCTACATAACCGCAGTAAGGACATGCAGTTGCCCCGGTTGCGGGATCATAACTCATAACGCCGGCACATTGGGGACATTTGCGGTCGGTTTCTTCCTTGGTTTCCACAATGTTGGGATCGTTTTGCATCATATCATTTGTATCCATAGTTTCCTCCGTTTTATAAAACATTTGCATTGATTTCGTTGTAAAGGAAGTATTACAGTACGTTTTATAGTTTTTTCGGCTGTTTATTAAAAATAGCGGCTTGCACCTGAGCACAAACCGCTATCTGTTTTAATCGAATTCCACGATTCGGCTAATATTATTTCTGAACATCATTGTCATCAAATACGTCGCCACATTCAGGACAGAACTTAGGAGGATTTGTAGGATCCTCGGGTGTCCAACCACACTTGTCACACTTGTAAAGAGGAGCACCTGCGGGTTTCTTAGCACCGCATTCCTGACAGAACTTACCCTGATTTACTGCACCACATGCACAAGTCCATCCTTCTGAAGGAACAGGTCTTGCCTGGCCACAGTTCATACAGAACTTACCTGTGTTGCCTGCTGTACCGCAAGAGCAAGCCCAACCTGCGGGGGCTGCTGCACCAACAACTGCGCCTGCGGGCTGTGCGGGTGCCTGAGGAGCCTGCTGCTGACCCATAGCGAATAAGCTGTTAGCATTCATACCGCCTGTCATCTGTGCCATGTTCATGCCTGCGAAAGCCATCATAGGTCCGGTTGCTTCGTTGCTTGCTGCAGCTTCCATAGCGTTAGCCTGAGCAGTAGCCATACGAGCAGCTGCCATGTTTACGTTGGTGTAAACGGCAACATCCTGGAACTTCTTGATTCTTTCTTCGTCTTCGGGAGTAGCCTTGATGGTGTTGATGGTAACAGAAGCTACCTTGATACCACGAAGTTCACCCCATTTTTCAGACAACTGAACGTTTAACTGGTCTGTTAATTTATCTGTAAGAGTAGTAATCTGGCTATAACGTAAACCAACTTCTGAGAAAGTTCCCAAAGCAGGCTGGAACGCTGTCATAAATTCAGAGCGAAGAATGCTGTGAATTTCTTTCTTATTGAATTCGTCTCTTACGTTACCTGCGTGGAAGGTGTAGAAACGAACGGGGTCAACGATTGTATATGTAAATTCACCGTTACACATAATGTTGATATCACCCTGGAAACCTGTTACCTTATCATGAATGAAGAAGGGGAAGGTTCCTGCTGTACCCCAAAGGTTGTTACGGATTTCAAGTAAGTTTACGTAGTAAACGCGCTGATCCTTAGGGATTTCACCACCAAAAGAAATACGTTTTCCAAGCTGAATGAAAGAGTTCTTAATGTTTTCGCCTAAGTTTCCGTAGAAGATAGAGGGTTCGGTAGAAGCATCATATACGAATTCACCGGGTTCTGCGCAGACTTCGGTAATTTTACCCTGATCTACAAGAATCATACACTGGCCTTCGTTAACGATTACAACAGAACCGTTAGAGATAATATTGTCGCTACCCTTATTGTTACCCTTCTGGTCACGCTTGCGACCTTTCTGAATCAGGATATCGTTGGGGAATGCGTCGCAGTAGAAGAACTCTCTTGCAGCAACATCGCCTAATACTGTGTTAACACCGCTGCTGACACCGCCTAATACGTTGCCAAAAGTACCTTTTACTGATTGGCCCATTGAACTTAAAGTTGATTTAATTAATCCCATTTTACATTTTCCTCCTAAAAGTCTATTACTTTTTGATTATTTGCGTATGTAAAAGGAAGTGTGTATACACTTCGCTTCTATTATATAATTTTTTCTGATAAAAGTCTATGATAATTTTTATTATTATATGAAAAAATATCGACGGGGACAAATATTCTTTTGTGGGAGTTTTTGAAAGATAAAAATCAATATCCTTTGTTCTCAGGGACGCTTTCGCTTGGTTGTCCCACGTAACGGCACATAGGGTTGCAAAATGCGCAACCCAAATGCCGACGGGGACAAAACACCCTTCGAACAAAAGGATATTGATTTTTATTTGTTTCAAACTTTGAAAAGAATATTCGTCCTCCGCCCCCTTGCGTCCTCATAAATGTCACAATTTGTCGACGCCTTTTTCTTGATTTCATCAATTTAAAATTGCTATAATAAACCTACATTCTAAGCTATCTTTTATCCGGTCAAATCGACCAAAATTTCAAAATTTTAGCAAAATGTACAAATTGACAGGAAAGGAGGGGAAGCCTATAATTCTCTTAAGAGGAGGTGTAGGTATGGAAGAAATGGGAATGACAGACAATCAGTACAAAGGAATGCTTCTTGAGGACTTAGAAAATTGGGAAGAAGTACTTGAACTTGCAAAAAAAGCGAATGACAAAGAAGTTGTTGTAAAAGCAGAAAAACAAATTGAAAAAATTAATAACAAATTGAAATTCTAGTACAAAAAAAGAGAGGCTTAGATAAAATGCTAAGCCTCTCTTTTTAATTTATGCATACCTTACATTATTTGGTTTCCTTCGCAGGTGCCTTAACACCGCCATAATATAAAAGTCCTAAAGCGCCCGGGCCGGCGTGTGCACCGATACTGGGGCTGATGTCGTTGATGATTACGTTGGTAAACTGTGTCTTTTCTTTTACGATGGAAGCCAAAGTTTCGGCTTCTTCAATACAGTTGCCGTGAACGATGCCTACCGGAAGGGAGAAATCTGTATTTTCCGCCATGGTCTCAATCATACGGTCTACTAATTTGCTGATGGATTTTTTACGTCCGCGTACGGTTCCGTCGGAAGTAAGACCGCCATCTCTGTTTACATAGAGGAAAGGCTTTAAGTTTAAAGTACTTCCCAACACTGCGGTTGCCTTGCTTACACGTCCGCCACGCTGCAAGTGGAATAAGTCATCAACGGTAAACTGTACGTTGATATGATTGCGGAACTCGTTTAATTCCGCAACAACATCTTCGTAAGCTACGTCGTTGGCTTTCAAATTCTCTGCGTGAATTACCATAATGGTTTCACCCAAAGATACATTTAAGGTATCGATGACGGTGATTTTCGCATCAGGATATTCTTCCATTAAGTCATTCGCTACCATACAGACATTGTTGTAACTTCCGCTCAGTGCAGAAGAGAATGCAATGTGAATAATGTCCATTCCTTTGTCGAGAATGTCGCGGAATTTATCTTCGATTACTGCAGGATTGTTTGCCTGAGACTGGGGAAGGGCTCCTTCCTTCATTTTTTCATAAAATTCCTTCGGCGACATATGAAGTTCGTCGCCGTAAACCACATCGCCAAAAGAGTAGTACTGGGGGATAATGGTAGTGCCGAATTTCTCAATATATTCTTGAGGTAAATCAGAGTTAGAGTCGGTTGTGATACAATATGCTCTCATAATTGTCCTTCCTTTTGTAAAAAAACTTTGTATTTTAAAAATTTTTAAATTAAAACTATTTATACTATAACATAGTTTGTCGGTTCGTGCAATTAGTTTGAATATAAAAGTTTTGTAAAAGGTATAAATAAAAGAAAGCATCTTTTTATAACTAATAAGTATCAATAAAAATACCCGGTCTGCGTTGCAAACCGGGTACAAATTATTCTTCGGATTCTTGTTGGGCCACTTCTTCGTCGATGGCATATAAAATATTCATAAAACGCTGCTGGATTTCAAAGTGAGGGTTTTCGCCAAGGGTATGAAGTTGGTCTGCGGTCACAATTCCGCCGGCCATTGCGAAGTGTCCGCCACCGTCGCCGATATTTTTTAATGCTTTGGCGGTAACGGTACCTGCATGATAGTGCTTGGTTTCGTTACGCACGGAGAATTTGAACCCGCCGTTTCTAGTGGCATAAACAACTGCAAATTCAACGATATCCAGGCCTAAAATAAAATCGGAAATCATTGCAACCAAGGCATCGGGACAATCGAAAGAAATGGAAGCAAATCCTACATTGTCGTATATTTTAATGTTGCGGATGGCTTCACCGTATGCGTACAAATCCTGAATTTCATAATTGCTGTGAGATAAAGAAATAATGGTCTGATTATCTGCCTTCTTATGAAGATAGGAGAACATTTCAATATCAAAATCCGTAACCCCGCGATTGAAGGAGTCCGTGTCCATTTTGATTCCGTATAAAAGTGCCGTCGCGGTGTTGGTATCTAAGGTGGTTTCGCTTTCCTTAAAATAGTTAGCAACGATGGAAGCGCAGGCACCGCAGATGCGTAAATCACTGTATTCATAGGCGCAGGGAATCATAGTCGGATGGTGGTCGATGCAAGCCACTTCATCTCCGGGAAAATCGGTCAGGTTTGAATTATATTTCTGGCCGTCAATGGTAACAATGTAATCTTCCGGTGACATATCTGTGATTTCATCGATTTCATAGGCTTCAATATGAAATACGTCCATCATTTTCTTGGTACTGTTTGTTTCCACTTCGCCGGAGTAGCAGATGGTAGATTCTACACCGTGAGCACGTAAAAATACCTGCATACCAAAGGCAGAAGCCAGCGCGTCCGGATCCGGGAAGTTATGTGTCTGTAAATACACTTTATGACCTTTTAAAAGGTTCACTAATTTTAACCAATCCATAAAAGCCCCCTATTTTTATTATGTCGAATTTATTTCAGTGCATAATACACTTTTTCAGATTAGTATTTGTCCAAAAAAATAATAACAGAAAGTCAGATTAAACTCAACCAAAACCATAAAATGTTCCTGTTAAGTTGCTAAAAATCGGTTGTAAGATAAGACAATCGGGGGTATAATATATTTTAAGATGTATGTGGGAGGAACGCCTATGTTCGGTAAAAAGAAAACTTTCAGCCAGAAGTTGCAGGCAGCGACGAAGAAGCGTGAGAAAAAAATAAATAAAATGGTCAAGAAATTCTTGAAATCCAGTCGCCGTTCGCAGAAGAGAGTGATCAAGATTTTAACTAAGGGACCGGCGTGGTTTGAGTTGTTTGTGCATGCGATTTTTGCAATTGTGGTATGCTATTTGTTCTGGCGTAAGGCCAAAGATCCTACATTTTTGGAAAATTTTGGTGAGACGAAATTATAGAATTTAAAAGTTTATTGAGATGTCAGGGCCTTGCTTTTATAAGAAATTTTTAACATAAAATGTCGAAGATTGTATAAGGATTCACACTTTGTTTACACATAAGTGGTTGAATCCTTTTTTTAAATCTGTTAGAATAGTCAAGATGTAAATTACAAATGGTAATATGGAAAGTGTGGGCTTTTGAGCCCGGAAGCATATTATCTGGGAATGATTGGAGAATAAAATGGGCGTATTTGAAAAGGTTTTCGGAACGCATAGTGAGAGAGAACTGAAAAGAATTAATAAAATAGTAGATAAAATCGAAGAGTTAAGACCTTCCATGCAGGCGCTTTCGGATGAAGAGTTACGCGGTAAGACCGTGGAGTTCAAGAAACGTTTTGAAGAAGGCGAAACTTTGGACGACCTTTTGCCGGAGGCTTATGCGGTTGTGCGTGAAGCAGGTAAGCGTGTGCTTGATATGGAGCATTATCGTGTGCAGTTAATCGGTGGTATTATCCTTCATCAGGGACGTATCGCGGAAATGAGAACCGGTGAAGGTAAGACATTGGTATCTACTCTGCCTGCATATTTGAATGCGTTGGAAGGTAAGGGTGTTTATATCGTTACCGTAAACGACTATCTTGCAAAGCGTGATGCTGAATGGATGGGGCAGATTCACGAATTTTTAGGATTAAAAGTCGGCGTTGTTTTGAACAGTATGAAAGCGGAAGAACGTCGTGAAGCATATAACTGTGATATTACCTACGTTACAAATAATGAACTTGGTTTCGATTATTTGCGTGATAATATGGTTATTTACAAAGAACAGCTTGTACTTCGTCCTTTGCACTACGCAATTATCGACGAAGTTGACTCTGTTTTAATCGATGAGGCAAGAACACCGCTGATTATTTCCGGACAGAGCGGTAAGTCAACCAGATTATACGAAGCCTGCGATATTCTTGCACGCCAGATGAAACGTGGCGCTGATATGGAAGAGCAGTCCAAGATGGATATTTTACTTCGTGTGGAGCAGGTGGAAGACGGTGATTTCATTGTTAATGAAAAAGACAAGGCAATTAACCTGACCGCTGCCGGTGTTGAGAAGGTAGAGAATTTCTTCCGTATTGAGAATCTTGCGGATCCTGAGAATCTCGAAATCCAGCACAACATTATTTTGGCATTGCGTGCACATAATTTAATGTTCCGCGACCAGAACTACGTGGTAAAAGATGACAAGGTTATGATTGTAGACGAATTCACCGGACGTATTATGCCGGGACGTCGTTTCTCAGATGGTTTACATCAGGCAATTGAAGCGAAGGAACATGTTAAGGTTAAAAGAGAAAGTAAAACTCTCGCGACCATTACTTTCCAGAACTTCTTCAATAAATTTGACAAAAAAGCCGGTATGACCGGTACTGCGTTAACAGAAGAAAAGGAATTCCGTAACATCTACGGAATGGACGTTATTGAAATTCCTACCAACCGTCCCGTGGCACGTATTGACCGTGACGATGCGGTTTATAAAACCAAGCGCGGTAAATTATTGGCTATTTGTGATGAGGTGGAAGCGGCACATAAAACAGGACAGCCTGTTTTGGTCGGTACCATTACAATTGAATCTTCGGAAGAAATCAGCCGTATGCTTCGCAAGCGCGGTATTCCCCATCAGGTATTGAATGCGAAGTTCCATGAAATGGAAGCGGAAATCGTTGCGAAAGCCGGTCAGTTTGGTGCGGTAACCATTGCTACCAATATGGCAGGTCGTGGTACGGATATTAAGCTTGACGAGAAGTCAAGAGCAGCAGGCGGTCTTAAAATTATTGGTACCGAGCGTCATGAATCCAGACGTATTGATAATCAGTTACGTGGTCGTGCAGGACGACAGGGTGACCCCGGTGAATCAAGATTTTTCATTTCTTTGGAAGATGATTTGATGCGTTTGTTCGGTTCAGACCGTTTGATGACTGTGTTTAATTCCCTTGGTGTTGCTGAAGACCAGGAAATCCAGCACCCTATGTTGAGTAAGACAATCGAGAACGCGCAGAAACGTATCGAAAGCAATAACTATGGTATCCGTAAGAATTTGTTGGATTACGACCAGGTAATGAACGAGCAGAGAGAAATCATTTATGCAGAGCGTCTTCGCGTATTAAGCGGCGAGAGTATGCGTGATGTGGTTTATAAGATGATTACGGATATTGTGGAAAATATCGTTGATAATTGTATTAGTGATGATGCATCCGTGGACGAGTGGGATTTTGCAGAATTAAACAATGCATTACTTCCTATTGTTCCGTTAGAACCCATTACTGCAGAGCGTGTTGAGAAACCCAAAAAGAATGCATTAAAGCAGCAGTTAAAAGAAGAAGCAGTTAAGTTATACGAAGAAAAAGAAGCAGAATTCCCCCAGGCTGATGCAATCCGAGAAGTGGAACGAGTGGTATTGTTAAAAGCAATTGACCATAAGTGGATGGCTCACATTGATGATATGTCACAGTTGCAGCAGGGTATTCATATGGTAGCTTACGGACAGAAGGATCCCCTTGTAGAATACAAGATGAGCGGTTTTGATATGTTTGATGCAATGACCGACGGAATCCGTGAAGAAACGGTTCGTTTGATTATGCATGTCAGAGTTGAGCAGAAGTTAGAGCGTGAGCAGGTTGCTAAGGTAACCGGCACGAACAAGGATGATACGGTAGCCAAGGGTCCCGTAAAACGTGAGAGCGAGAAAGTATATCCCAACTCACCCTGTCCTTGCGGAAGCGGCAAGAAATACAAACAGTGTTGTGGACGTAACGCATAAAAACAGAAAGAATTTACACCCGGTAAGTTTGTTTGGAAAACATCATTTTGCCGGGTGTTTTCTATAAAAATATGAAAAGGTAAAGGTGGTGACGCAGGTGGTTGAATTAGATGCAATGAAAAGCGAATTGCAGACCTATGTAAGTCCATTAGCGGAAGTGAGGGATTCACTTTGACTTAGTGAATAAGACTGAGCGAGTGAAAGAATTAGAGAGAGAAAGCCAGGAGCCGGGGTTCTGGGACAATCCGGAGATTTCCAATCGTAAAATGAAAGAAATGAAGAATCTTCAGGATACCATTGATATGTATAACCATTTGGAAAGTCAGGTGGAAGACCTTGGTATGTTGATTCAGATGGCTTATGAAGAAAATGACGAAGACCTGGTAGCGGATATCCGTGCCGAGTTGGATGAGTTTGTGGAAGAATTTGAGAAGATTCGTATTTCCACACTTTTATCGGAGGAATACGATACCAATAACGCAATTTTACGTTTGAATGCAGGTGCCGGCGGAACAGAGAGCTGCGACTGGGCGGCAATGCTTTATCGTATGTATGTGCGTTGGGCAGAACGTAAGGGATATACCATTGAAGTATTGGATTATCAGGATGGTGACGAGGCCGGAATCAAGTCGGTATCATGGCAGGTAAACGGATTGAATGCCTACGGATATCTAAAGTCAGAAAAGGGAGTACACCGCTTGGTGCGTATTTCGCCTTTTAATGCCCAGGGAAAGAGACAGACGTCCTTTGTATCTTTGGATGTTATGCCGGAGTTGCCGGAAGATGTGGAACTGGATATCAATCCGGATGATTTGCGTATTGATACCTACCGAAGCAGTGGTGCCGGTGGTCAGCATATCAACAAGACTTCGTCGGCGGTGCGAATTACCCATATTCCTACGGGAGTCGTAGTGCAGTGTCAGAATGAGCGTTCCCAGCATAGTAATAAAGACAAGGCAATGCAGATGCTTCGCGCTAAGTTGTTGATGCTTAAGCAGGAGGCCAACGCGGAGAAGTTGTCCGATATCCGAGGCGAAATCAAAGAAATCGGTTGGGGTAGTCAGATTCGTTCTTACGTAATGCAACCCTATACTTTGGTCAAAGATACCAGAACCGGTGAAGAAACAGGTAATGTAGACGCTGTTTTGGACGGTGATTTGGATAAAATGATGACGGCCTACCTAAAGTGGAAAAGTCTCGGAGGTAAAGCCGTCGGTGATGATACAGTAGATTAAGTTGTAATGCTTTTATATCGATTGATACGTCAGTATAATAACGCTATCATTACTGATTTAAGCGTTTGGTTATCAAATCATTATAAAAGACGGCTGATGCGGTATTCATATAAGGGGTTACCCAAAGATTACCGATGCCAAAAGTTAATAAAGAAACAAATTGTAAGGGAAGGAAGCTAAGTTTTAGTCCGAAAAGACGAACTTTGCTTCCTTTCATCAACCATATACTCATTTTTAATGCCTTGGCTACAGAAAGAGTAGGCATGTCTACCAGCATATAATAAACGGGTTCAAAGAATAAACTAATCAAGAAGTATATAAGCTCCCCTGCACCTAAAATTAAATAGGCAAGTCCCATATATTTCAGAACTTCGGGTTTCATATTCATCAAATCTTCCATTGAGAAAACAGGCATAATAAAAAGCGTATAAACTACATAGGGAAGCGTGCAAGCCATATGAATCAGTGAAAATATGGCAGTTACTTTAATAGCTTTATCAGGGGTATGTCCAAAAGCATGGAAGAGATTGTAAACAGAAACCTGACTCTGATCTGTGGCAATATTTAAATAAAAGCAAGCAACACCCACCTGTAAAAGACCGGCAAAAATATCGATCATAAGAGTGGTAAATTCATAAATAAACATTTCCACGATGCTTCCGCCACCGGGGAAAACCATCAGGCAGAAGGTACATAGATTTGTCAGCATTATGTGTAAAAAAGTAAAGAAGACTGCTGTCCACATATGGGACAGCAGTTGTTCTCTTGCATATGATTTGATTTCTTTGATTCTTAAATACATTTGAATTCTAAATTCCTTTATTTGATTGAAACATCGAAGTTTTGCCCTCTTAAAGCATCGCCCTGGATTTTTTTCAATTGTTCAACGTAAGGGTTTTCTTCGTTTTCATATTTTATTTTGGTTGTGGTTTCGCCACCGGCCACATAAGTACGTCCGCATTCGGGACAAACAGCTGTTTTCAAGGTGACACTCGCCTGTAATACCTTGCCGTTATTCTGAGCTGCTTTAGTGAAGGCGTTGGAAACGTGCTCTTGTTCATGGGCACGTACACGGCTGGCAGATGCCATGGGCGATATATGTTGTGCAGACTTAAAAGAAACCATTTCATTGGAACCGTCCTGGTATTTGCGGTTTTCACAAGTCTGGCATTCGGTAGCACCCTTAGCACCGCCTGAAGTTTCAACCTTGCCTGTGGTATCAACACCGGTGTTGGCACCTGTAGGCGAAACGTTGGTCACGCCGGGGTTCATATATTGATAATTCATAGCACCTGCATATGCGATTCCGTTCATAGGCTTCTCCTTTCTGCAAATTGTCTTATAAATTCTACTGTTCAGTTGTGGGATTCTCGGGTAATGAGAGCATATAAGAAGTATATTCTTCCATACTCATTCCGTAAATCTGTTCAAAGGTTTCGTCTAACTGCTGACGATATTCTTCATTGAAAAATACATTGTATAAGGCAAATGTCGTAAATGCAGTATTTCCTACTAAGGTGAGGCAGGAAATGATAATTGCAAGTTTGGCATTCAAACGGTAAGCTGTAGTATTGCCCTTCGATAAAACGGCAAAAATAATTGATAACCCGCCGAAAATAAACGGTAAAATCATTGTGCCGAACAAAGCAGTTATTACAGCGATAAAAGCAAAGGTTCCGGCGGTTTTTGCCATTGTAAAATGACGATAATTCGGTTCTGTAGAGTTCATAGTTTTCCTCTATTTTATAAAAAAGTCTACTTTTTTACAGTATAACACGCAGAGTGCAGAATGAAAAGAAGAAAAGTAAGAGTTTTACTCTAATTTAGTTGCGAAAAGGGGGCAAAATCGAGTATACTTGGATAGGAATACGGACAAAGTGTCCCCAAGTTTCAGGAGGAAAAAATGGATATTGCATTACAACTTGCAAAAGAATTGCAAATCAAAAAAGAACAGGTGGACGTAACCATCAAATTAATTGATGAAGGGAATACCATTCCTTTTATTGCGCGATACCGTAAGGATGTTACGGGGAACTTAAACGATGAGGTGCTTCGTAATTTAAACGAAAGACTTACGTATTTGCGCAATCTTACAGAGAAGCAGGAACAGGTAATTTCCAGCATAGAAGAACAGGGTAAAATGACTGAAGAACTGCGTAAGCAGATTCTGGAAGCAACAACCCTGGTTGCGGTAGAGGACTTATATCGTCCTTACAGACCGAAGCGTAAAACCAGGGCCGGTATTGCAAAGGAAAAAGGCTTGGAAGGTTTGGCAGAGTTAATTCTTGCCCAGGAAACTACGGAACCTTTAGAAAAAAGTGCAGAAAACTACGTTTCGGAAGAAAAGGGTGTGGCATCCGTAGAGGAGGCAATTGCCGGTGCAAGAGATATTATCGCGGAAATGATTTCTGATGATGCTGCCCACAGAACATACATCAGAGAAGCTACCATGGACGAAGGTATTATTATGAGTAGTCTTAAGAAAGAAGAGAAAGAAAAAATCTTCGAAATGTACTACGAATACTCTGAACCCGTGAAAAAGGTAGCCGGACATCGCGTGCTTGCGTTGAACCGTGGCGAGGATAAAGATGTCTTAAAAGTAAAAATCGAAGCACCGAAGGAGCGAATTTTACAGTATCTCAACAAAAAGACATTAAAGAACGAAAATCCTAATACAACACCGGTTATTAAAGAAGCGGTGGAAGATGCATATGACCGCTTGATTGCCCCGGCCATTGAACGTGAAATCCGTAATGATTTAACTGAGAAAGCAGAAGATGGCGCCATCAGTGTATTTGGTAAAAACCTAGAACAGTTACTTTTACAGCCGCCTATTCTTGGCAAAGTGGTACTTGGTTGGGACCCTGCGTTTCGTACCGGTTGTAAACTTGCGGTTGTAGATCCTACAGGAAAGGTTCTTACCACTACGGTTATTTTCCCGACTGCACCGCAGAATAAAGTGGAAGAATCTAAGAAAATCTTAAAACAGATAATTAAAAAATATAATGTAGATTTAATTTCTATTGGAAATGGCACGGCTTCTAGGGAATCCGAACAGGTAATCGTAGAATTATTGAAAGAAATTGACCGACCTGTTCAATATGTAATCGTAAATGAAGCCGGCGCATCAGTATATTCTGCAAGTAAACTTGCAACAGAAGAGTTTCCTAATTTCGATGTCGGACAAAGAAGTGCAGCTTCAATTGCAAGAAGATTGCAAGATCCTTTGGCGGAACTTGTTAAAATTGATCCGAAATCCATTGGTGTCGGTCAGTACCAGCATGATATGAATCAGAAGAAACTTGGTGAAGCTTTAAGCGGTGTAGTAGAAGACAGTGTAAATAAGGTTGGTGTAGATTTGAATACTGCATCAGCACCTCTTTTAGAATATATTTCAGGTATCACCAAGGTAATTGCAAAGAATATCGTGGATTACCGTGAGGCAAACGGCCGTTTTACAAACCGTGCACAATTATTAAAGGTAGCGAAACTGGGACCGAAGGCGTATGAGCAGTGTGCCGGTTTTATGAGAATTACAGATGGAGATAATCCTTTGGATGCTACCAGTGTTCATCCGGAGTCTTATGAAGCGACCATGAAACTTCTTGATAAGCTTGGTCTTACGATGGAAGATGTGAAGGAAGCACAGAAGAAGGCTGCTGCAAACAAGGGTAAGAAAGAGCCTGCGAAGAAGACAGCAAAGCCCAAAGAGCGCAAAGTTGTAATACGTAATACGAATACTGCAATGGGACTTGCTATGGCTAAGGCTATGGAAAAGGCTAATGTAACTGAGGTTGTCGAAACTGTAAAAGAGGTAAAAGAAGTAAGCGGACTTGCTTCCAAAGTACGTGACAAGAAGAAACTGGCTGAAGAGTTAGGCATCGGTGAAATTACTTTGACAGATATTTTAAATGAATTGGAAAAACCGGCCCGTGACCCCAGAGAAAGTATGCCGGCACCTATTTTAAGAAGTGATGTCTTGGATATGGAAGATTTGAAACCGGGTATGGTTTTGAAGGGAACTGTACGTAACGTAATCGATTTCGGTGCGTTTGTAGATATCGGTGTGCACCAGGATGGTTTGGTTCATATTTCTCGTATTACCAATCGTTTTATTAAGCATCCCTTGGAGGCTGTAAGTGTAGGTGATGTGGTAGATGTTAAGGTATTGGAAGTGGATTTGGCGAAGAAGAGAATCAGTTTAACCATGCGCCTGGACGAAAAAGAGAAATAAGTAATATTACAAAAACATTTTGATTATACAGTAAGAAGAACAAAAAGAAACCCTTATGCAACAGTGCTGTGCATAAGGGTTTTATCATTACAAAATTGAATTATTCGTATTTATTTGTAAAAGTGATGTTTAAATCAACATTTCCTTCGATGCCATTTACGACACCGCTGTCGGTATATTGCCACATTGTAATCTCGTAAGGAAAATATACATATGTGTCATAAAAAGCAAACCATTTATCATACTCATTTAAACGTTCCATATCGAGCATGTCGCAGTAAGATTTTAAATTACCATAAATCATCGGTGTATAACCGGCTGATTCAATTCGTTCACAAAAGGCGATAACATAGTCGGTTCTTTGTTCTGCTGTTAAATTTGCAGTTCTGGCACTACTGTCATTTACATCTTCCACATCAATAGCGATAGGATAAGTCACATTATAAGGCGCGAGCGCTTCAATTACAGCATCGGCTTCTGCAATGGCTTCTTCTTCGCTGGTTGCCTGTGTAAAGAAATATGCGCCAACATCAATACCATTATAAGTTGCCCCCATCATATTAGCATCCAAGGTGTCATCAATAACAATTTCGCCGGTGCCATAGCCGCGGATACCAACACGAATCATGGCATAATCCACACCGTCGGCAGCAACCAATGCCCAGTCAACTTCGCCCTGGTAGCGGGAAAGGTCGATACCTTTCAATGACTGAACATTGCCGTTTACTAAGTATTCCATTTCGCCACGTTCATTAGCAATCAATCCTGCGGGATCATAAGTACGGGCAGGAATGGTACTCGAAATAGGAACAAACTGATATTTTCCATTATTATAAAAGACAATGTCATTGGGGAACAGCAATCTTAATTCATGCACGATGCCGGTTCCGTTCATATAAGCGTCTTTGATATTTTCTTTGATTTCTTCCTTGCCTTCTTCACCGCCTTCGATTTTAGCTTCCGCAACCATTGATTCTACTTCTTCTGCAGTATAAGTGCGTCCGGGCTCAAGATTCATCATAACTTCTTCTTCAGGTTCTTCTGTTTTATTGCCGGTTATCATAATAAATAAGGTAGCTATGCAACAAATCAGGCACAAGATGCCGGTGATATTTGCAGTCACCAATAGCGGATTGACGCGAGATCTTCTTCTTTCTTTTTCCATGTTTATTCTTATCCGTTAAATACGGATATTTCCCCTTTCGTTTTTACACGAGTATTATTATAACGCATACAAATCAAAGATACAATGGAAGAAAAAGTAAAGAATAAAAAAAGTTAGTAATGTGTGGATATCTTTGATATAATAGAAACGGAATTAGTAAAGGAGTACCATAATGATTAAAAGAATAAAAGAAGAATTGGCATTATTATATAGTACAAAAGCACAGTCGCAAAACGGTAAACGCATTACCTATTTGGATATGGTGCGCGGAATTGCCATATTTCTTGTGGTAGCAGGGCATAGCGGATTAATCGGACATGAGCATAATGTTTGGCTGTCGACTTTTCATTTGCCTGCGTTTTTTGTGGTTTCAGGACTTTTAATGCAGATGAAAAAAGAAGATGAACAACCTTTAGGAAAAGTTGTAATTCATAAAATAAAAGGAATTATGCTCCCGTATATATGGTTTTCTTTCGGGTCTTTGCTTGTGATTTTAATACAGGTATTACGTGGGAAACTTACATGGGAGGTACCGAAGGAATTAATTATCAAAACCATTGGTTTGCAAGGCTATTCGGTATTATGGTTTTTGCCGGTGCTTTTATTGGGTGAACTTTTAGTATTACTTCTTTTAAAAGGTTTTCATAAGATGATAAAGAAAAAAATACCGGCAGTGTTAATGTCGGCAGGTGTTTTCATAGGAATTGCAACGATATTATTTTATGTTTATCATTTCGTAGCGGCAAAGTCTGTAAATGCCTTTATTTGGGGCGAGTTCCGATTTTTGACTAAATCGGTCATATCCGCTGTTTTCATTGTTTTTGGCTATCTGACAGGAATTTTATTTACTTATATAAAAAAGAAACCGCAGAAAGAAGCGTCCGGGTTTAAATCATGGCTTCTTCAATTTGATGTGATAGGATTAGTGGTTGGGGTAATCTTTTTCGCAATAAATTATATTGTAGTACCTTATATTCAAATTATGGATTTTAACAATATAAATCTGTACAATTTGTTTGTATATTGGGGACTTGGAATTTGCGGCAGCTTAGGCTTGCTTTTAATATGTAAAAGTATTCCCAATATTCCGCTTGTGACATTTTACGGCCAAAATTCCTTGATTGTTATGTGTACGCATTTGAATTTTTATGTGATGAATACCGGTATGATTATGGGGCGTGATATTTTTGTTCCTTTGCCGGGTCCGGATGGTTTGCAGTTTATGCTAAGTTCCATTATTTGCACTATGTTATTGGAAATTCCGGTAATATTGATTGTGAGAATTTTCTTTCCATTTGTGTTAGGTCGTAAATATCCGCCGCGCAAGCAGAAGGAAAATAATGCATAATATGGTTGCATTCTAAAATGTACAGTAGTATTATAAGGTAGAAAATAAAATAGATCTTCAGGGTTGGGTGAAATTCCCTACCGGCGGTGATAGGCAACTTAAGTCCGCGACCCGTGCAAACGGCCGATTCGGTGAGAATCCGAAACCGACAGTAAAGTCTGGATGGAAGAAGAGCGATGTTTTGGAATATTTATGCCCTGAGTGTTTCTATGCTCAGGGCTTTTTTATTGGCGAAACGAGTGGTAAATATAAAAGTCTGCCGCGTAAAATATTCCAAAACAATCCTTGAATACCATATTTCTGAGGGAAAAAGGAGGGTTTTATGAACAATTTAACTAAGTTTATCGATTCGGTGAAGGACAATGCCTTGTTTGCATTGGAGTTTCTCGGGGTGATGCTTGCGATCTTTTTGGTTGCTTTTATCGCTGAGAAAATGATTATGAAACGAATCGGCAGCAGAGAAAAAATACTCAATACCCGTAAAATTGCGGTAGTGGGTATGTTTTCAGCCATTGCAGGTGTGTTAATGGCGGTGGAAGTTCCGCTTCCGGGATTGATTCCGGACTTCTACAAGTTTGAAATCGGCGACTTGCCCGGCATTATTTGCGGCTTTGCTTACGGACCGATTGCGGGTGTTTTGGTAGAAATGTTTAAGGTGCTGATCAAAGTGTTGATTTTCAGACCGACCAGCACAGCTTTTGTAGGCGAACTTGCAAACTTTGTCATCGGTTGTTCTTTGGTGTTGCCGGCAACTATTGTTTATTGGAATAAAAAGACCAAGAAGGGCGCAGTTCTTGCTTTGGTAATCGGCGGGTTGTGTATGTGTATCGTTGGTTCGCTTTTAAACGGATTTTATTTATTGCCGACTTTTGTCCGAATGTTTTTTGGTGGCGATTTGGAAACATTAATTTCAATTGGTGGCGCAACCAATCCTTTGATTACGAATATTCCTACCTTCGTAGTGTTTGCGGCACTCCCCATGAATCTACTGAAAAGTATTGCCGTGGGAATTCTAGCGATGTTACTGTATAAGCCTTTGCGACCATTCTTAAAGGACAGCAATCCTTTTAAAAATAGGAAAAAGGCAAAGAAAGAACAAAGCGGCGACGCTGATAAAGAAGAGAAATAAAAATAATTTTATAATTAGACAGCATATAATGGTTGACAACTGTTATATGCTGTTTTATACTGTTTATCGAAAGGGCAAAGATGGTTATTATATGAGTCTTAAATAAAAAAGTATTCAAAAGGATACATAAAGGATATATCAGATTTGTATAGTTGTAATAGCATAGATTTTATATGCAATATTCCCAAAGGAAAAGAATGGTGTTATACTACACTTGGAATAAAAGATGAGGAGGGGAAGTTCTTGTCGCAATTAATTGAAATTCGGGATATGTGTAAGGTATACAATCCCGGCGAAAATGAAGTGTGGGCATTAAACCACGTGAATCTTAGTATAGGAGAGAATGAATTTGTGGCCATTATCGGTCAGTCCGGTTCCGGCAAATCCACCCTGATGAATATGTTGGGGTGCCTGGATGTGCCGACGGCAGGCATCTATTTGTTGCATGGTGCGGATGTTTCGGAGTTGACGGATGATGAGTTGTCAGATATCAGAAATAAAGAAATCGGTTTTATTTTCCAGGGTTTTAACCTGATTGCCAATCTGACAGCGCTAGAAAATGTAGAATTGCCGTTGATTTACAGAGGTGTTGGTAAGAAACAGCGCAGGGAGTTGGCAGAGGCTGCCTTGGAGAAAGTTGGTCTGGCCAATCGTATGACCCATAAGCCGGCGGAAATGTCCGGCGGACAGCAACAGCGTGTAGCGATTGCAAGAGCCATTGCCCAGGCACCGCCCATTATCCTGGCGGATGAGCCTACGGGTAATTTGGACTCCAACTCCAGTAAGGAAATTATGACGATTTTGAAATCGTTACACAGTGAAGGTCGAACGGTTATTTTAATTACCCATGACAGTGATATTGCAATGGAAGCAAAGCGTATCATTCATATAAAAGACGGTAAAATCGATTACGATGAAGTAAAGGAGAATGCATAAAATGAGTGCGGGAAATAAGGACGGAATTGTTTTAAATCAGGATAGAAGTGTAGAAGCACAGTTACAGCGTGCGAAGGAAGAAAGACAGAAGAAATTAAAGAAACAGAAGAGAAGAAAATGGTTTTTAATCGGCGGTCTCGGTGCGATTGTTTTATTGATTATTATCGTATCCGTTATTATTTCGACTATCAGCAAAAATATGCCGATGACGGTTTTTACCACCAACCCTACAAGAGGTGATTTGGAATCGGTAATCAACGCAAGCGGTACAATCGAAAGCGAGCAGGTGGTGAATTACTATGCACCCGGTAATATTCTGGTAGAAGAAAATGCACAGTTGGGTGATAAGATTAACGCCGGCGACAGCATTATTATTTTCAACGAAGAAGATTATGCTTTCGCATTAAGAGAAGTTGAACTTGAAAATCAAATCACGGGTAATACATATCAGGGTAATCTGGCAGATTACAATGAAACAAAGGCAAAGCTTGCGCAGGCAATTGCGGACGTAGAAAAATATGCAGAATTGGTAATTGTGCAGCAGTATGCGGTTGATGAACTGGAAAAAAAGATTACGGATACAAATGCTATTAATACAGCAAATCTTCAGTCCAGTATTTATGGGGCGCAGAAGGATATTGCCAATTACAGTTATTATATAGAAAACGCTCAGGAACTTGGATTGAGTGAGGAAGAGTTACAGGGATATTTAGCCAAAATGCAGAAGAAAGAAGAACAAATTAATGCTTGGTCTTATGATCTTAACCAGATTTCCGGTAGCGTGAATGCGTATTATCAGCAGAAAGAATTGGCAGATAACCAGGAAGTTTTGGCAGAGTATAAAGCAGAACTCGAAAAGGCACAGGCTAAAGTGGAAAGCTATCAGGCTGCCCTTGGTAACAAGTACGACGCAGAAAATATTGTATTAAATGGTGAATTATCTACTATGCGCACCGGAGAAGCGTACGAAAATATGTTAGAGTGCAAGGATGGTGTTAAGGCTGAATTTGACGGTGTCATCACGGCTTGTAACATTGAAGCGGGAACCAAGACCACAGCCGGCACTGTTATGGTTACATTGGCAAGTCTTGAAGATGTAAAAGTATCTTTCAGCATTACAAAGAGTGGGTTAAAAGAAGTAGAATTGGGCCAGAAAGCAATCGTAGAAATTCTGGATAAGGAATACAATGCAACCGTTACAAGAATTAACAGCATTGCAACTGCAGGAACCAACGGAAGCGCAAGCATTTTGGTAGAAGTCAGCATTGATAATCCCGATAATGATATTTATCTTGGTTTGGATGCAAAGGTTAAGTTAACTACGGCTGCCAAAACAGACGTAGTGATGCTTCCCGTAGAATCCGTAAGTGCGGATAAAGAAGGCGAATTTGTTTATCTTGTAGTAGACGGAATTGTAGAAAAGAGATATATCACTCTCGGCATTTCTTCCGATGAGTATGTAGAAGTTGTGGAAGGTTTGGAAGAAGCTGACCAGGTAATTTCTATGGTATCTTCTGAATTGGAAGAAGGTATGCCTGTAATGGCAATGCCTGAAATGAATATGGAAGATATGGAAATGATGATGGAAGGAATGTAAATTGTTAGGAAAAGAGGAATTAATATGTCTCAGTTAATGGAATATATTAAAATTGCCTGGCTATCCATTCGCAATAACAAAGGCCGTTCTTTTCTTACTATGATTGGTATTATCATCGGCATTTCTTCGGTTATTCTGATTGTTGCCATCGGTAACGGTGTTAAAACGTCCGTATTGGATGGTATCAACGGAATGTTTGCAGGCCAGTTATACATTATGGCCTGGGAAGAAAGTGAATCCGGAGAGTATATCTGGTTCACGCCGGAAGACGTGGAAGCGGTTCGTGATAAGGTAGAAAATGTCAAAGCGGTTATGCCGGTAGCAAGTCAGTATGGTGTTACCGCAAACTGGAAAAGAGATTATACTACATGGATTACGGCATCATCTCCGGATTATATGTATGCTATGCCGGAACCGATTTTACACGGACGGTATTTTAGTTGGGAAGAATATGAGGACGCCAGTCCTGTCTGTGTTATTTTAGAAGAAAGCGCCATTAATCTATTCGGTAGTGCCGACGTGGTGGGTGAAAGTATTGAAGTAACCATCGGCGATGCGATTGTAGATTTACGAATTGTAGGCGTAAGAGCCAAGTCAGACAATGCAGTGAAAACAATGATGTATTATTATGATGAAGTGGAAATTGAGATGCCTGTTACCACAATGGATAATTTAACAGGCTGGGGACTGGGTGAGGAATTCGATAACTTCCTTGTTATTGCAGAAACACCGGAACATTCATCTCAGGTTGCGCAGGATTGTATCCAGTTGATGGAAGCCAGAAAAGATGTGCGTGGGCAACAGGTAATTACAACGGATGAATTTGCGTCTGTCACCAAACAGATTAATAGTATTATCAATTATATTACGATTTTTATATCTTTGGTAGCAGCCATTTCCCTGGTAGTAGGCGGTATCGGTGTTATGAATATTATGCTGGTATCCGTAACGGAACGTACTTCGGAAATCGGTATCCGTAAGGCACTTGGTGCCAGAACCGGTTCCATTATGATTCAGTTTCTTGCGGAAGCTGCCATGATTACATTGCTTGGCGGTGTGCTGGGTATGTTGTTTGGCTGGGGCGGTGCTGCAGTGGTTTGTAAAATCGCTTCACTGATGCTGGATATGGATATTATCGCATATATTAACGCGGCTACCGTGTTCGGTGTTGCGGCATTTTCAAGCGTTATCGGTATTTTCTTCGGAATCTATCCGGCAAAAAAAGCAGCAAATTTAAGTCCGATTGAGGCGTTAAGACATGAGTAAGTTTTTAGATTATATCAAAATTGCATTTGCAAATATCAAAATGAATAAAGTCCGTTCGGCATTGACTATGCTTGGCCTTGTCATCGGTATTTCTTCTGTGGTATTGACCATATCCACAGGTAACGGTTTTCGTGACAGTATTTACAATACTTTAAACGATATGGTGGGAAACAGTATTTATTTATTGGCGGCTGATGAGAATTACTATATTACCGATGCGGATATTAAGGCAATCGAAGAGAAAGTCAAAAATGTCAAGGGTGTCACAATGGATGTAACAACCTGGGTGGATGTGGAAAGCGAAAGCCGCTTCGCGCCAAGCGAAGTAAGTGCCAGATTCGGAACGCCGGCACTTCAGTATCTGTATAAGGAACCGCTGGTTCGCGGACGTTATTTTACCCAGGAAGAATATGATAATTGTGAACCGGTTTGTGTAGTGCCGGAAGCTACTGCCAAAGCATTCTTTGGGTCTACGGATGTTTTGGGTGAGACTCTGGAAATTGAATTATACGGCAGTTATTACAATTTAAAAATTATCGGAGTCAGGGAAGACAGTGAATCTTCCGCAACACAGTTATTATACGGAACGGGAAAATACACAATAGAAGTACCGCATTCGCTTATTAGCGAAAGTATTGGTGCTTACGGCATCAGTTTGGACCATTTTATGGTTTATATTCTGGCGGATTCCCAGGAGAATGTTGCACAGGTGGCGAATGATTCGGTGAACCTTGTTACAGCAAGACATGACGTGCGTGGCGAAGGTAAATTTGAAGTGTTGCGTTTTGATTCGGTATTGGAAGGATTTAGCGCGATTTTAAACGTTATTACGGTTTTTATCGTAATGATTGCCATGATTTCATTGTTGGTAGGCGGTATCGGTATTATGAACATTATGCTGGTTTCCGTAACGGAGCGTACCAAGGAAATCGGTATCCGTAAAGCGCTTGGCGCAAGAACGGGAAGTATCCTGTTCCAATTCCTGGTAGAAGCGGGCACGATATCGTTGCTTGGCGGTATTATAGGTATTCTGGTTGGCATCACCGGTTCTACACTGATTTGTTCACTGGCGGGAAGCATTGCGCAGATGAATATTGTGGCGGATTACAATCCTTTCTTTATTCTTATGGTTGCTTTGTTTTCCAGCGGAGTGGGTGTGTTCTTTGGTCTGTATCCTGCAAAGAAAGCAGCGAAACTTACGCCGATTGAAGCGTTGCGCAGAAAGTAAATAACAAACCAAATCGCAAACGAAATAATAAACCTGTATTTTTTTATGATAAAAGAGTGAAAAGATACAGGTTTTTTTCTTTTCTCTTTCAAAAGTTTTGGTTTTGTGTTATGCTATTCTGGATTAAGAATGCACAGAAAGTCGAGGTGCTGATTTTGGATTTGGAATTTGATGTAAAAGTAACCCCCGGGGTTTTGTATGATTTTAAAATTCAGCATACCTACAAGAAGCCGATTACCATTTTGGCAACGGCGTTAGGATTTGTTTCCATTTATTTGTTTTTTGTGAGAGAAGACAATACTCGGTTCCTTCTTTTGTTTTTGGGAATCCTTTTTATCGTGTACGAGCCTCTCACGGCAATGTATCACTCTTTTCTTCAGGCCAAACTTACACCGGCGTTTCAGCAACCCTTGCATTACAGATTCTGTGAAGAGGGCATCGAAGTCAGCCAAAACGGTGAGACGCAAATGGCGAAGTGGGAGCAGTGCGTGAAGGCTTGTAACACAAGAAAGAGCATTTTTGTGTATACGTCTAAGGTAAATGCTTTTATCTTCCCGCGTACCGATTTGGGAAATCAGACGGATGATGTGATTGCATACATTGCAAAGCATGTATCCCCTGAAATTATGAAGATTCGTTTTTAAGGATATGTAATTATGATATATGAAACTTTTAGTGCCGAAGAAACCTATGAATTGGGTAAGGAACTCGGACAGAACGCAAAGCCCGGCAGTGTGTATGCGCTGATTGGGGACTTAGGCGTTGGTAAAACTGTTTTTACTCAGGGTGTGGCAGCAGGACTTGAAATCAAAGAGCATATTAACAGTCCGACTTTTACCATTGTACAAGTGTATGAAGAAGGAAGAATTCCTTTTTATCACTTTGATGTTTACCGCATCGGTGACCCGGAAGAAATGGACGAAATCGGATATGAGGATTATTTCTACGGAGAAGGCGTTTGCTTTGTGGAATGGGCGAATTTGATTGAGGAATTAATGCCTGAGCATACCATAACCGTTACGATTGAGAAGAATCCGGAGAAGGGATTTGATTATCGTAAGATTACGATAGAATAAGGTAAAGATTTCACAGATAGAGGTTAAAAATGAAACTGATTGGAATTGACAGTTCAGGGCTTGTGGCTTCCGTGGCAATTATGGAAGATGACAAGCTGGTAGCGGAATATACAGTAAATAATAAGAAGACGCATTCCCAGACCCTGCTTCCTATGTTGGAAGAGATTGTACAATCTACAGGGCTGGATTTGAAAGAAGTCGATGCCATTGCCATTGCGGCAGGCCCCGGTTCTTTTACCGGGCTACGTATCGGTTCGGCCACGGCAAAGGGACTTGGACTTGCGTTAAAGAAGCCCATCGTTCCGGTATCTACCGTAGATGCCCTGGCATATAATATGTACGGTACGGATTGTTTGGTTTGTCCTATTATGGATGCAAGACGCAATCAGGTGTATGCGGGTATTTATGAATTTATCAAAAATACTGCGCAAGATGGTGCGGATAGTGAAGGTGCGTCTTCTGCGTTTTGCAAGTATCAGTTAAATGTGATAAAAGAAGCCTGTGCGGTACCCATCGAAGAGATTGCGCAAGCATTAAACGAAACCGGAAGAAAAGTAATTTTTCTGGGCGATGGTGTGCCTGTATTTGCAGAGCAGTTAAAAACATTGATGAAAGTGGATTATTCCTTCGCGCCTGCGCATCTGGCGTTACAGAAGGCCGGTTGTGTGGCAAGCCTTGGTATGGAAAAGTTTTGCAACGGAATTTACGAGGACGCGGCAATGCATTCGCCGGAGTACCTCCGACTTTCGCAGGCAGAGCGTGAAAGAAAGGAAGCCGGACTTTTATGATCATTCGCAGGATGCATATGGAAGATGCAGTGGCAGCAGCGGCTTTGGAGGCGGAGAATTTCAGCGAACCCTGGTCGGCAAACTCTTTTATGGAAGAAATCAAGAAAGATTCTTCTATATACATAGTTGCCTGTGAGGGGGAGATGCTGGTCGGAACCTGTGGATTGGTTGCGTCTTTTGACGAAGGCGAAGTGCTGAACGTGTCTGTTAAGAAAGAATACCGCAAGCAGGGAATCGCGTTACAGATGTTACAGTATTTGTTGGAAGAGGCTAAGATAAAAGGGATTAAGCATTTTACACTCGAAGTCAGAGAGGGCAATGTGCCGGCAAGAACACTCTATGAGAAGCTGGGATTTGTCTGCGAAGGCATACGCCCGAATTTTTATCGAAATCCTACCGAGAATGCGGCGATTTACTGGTTGCATCAGGAATAAATGTTCCTAATATTTCCCACTAGGAAAGTACCTTGGGGTTCTGTATAATTTTACATACTGATGGATTGTTTTGGTGACAAAACATCAGAAACAGATAGAGTGGAGGAGTACCAATGCGGGAATATAATGAAGAACAGCAGAAGTTATTCAGAGTCGTATGTAACGGCTGTGGTAAAGATATGGAAGTAGAGAACGGTATTTTAATGGAAGGGTGTTTTCATTCGGACTGGATGTTCGGATATTTTTCCAAGAGAGACCGAGAGAAGCACGATTTTGACTTGTGCGAAGACTGTTATGAAAGAATAACGAAGGAGTTTGCGGTATCGCCGACTGTGACGGTGGTGACGGAGCTTTTATAAAATAGAAGCGAAGGTGTTTTATGTTAGATGTATGTCTTTTGGGAACCGGCGGAATGATGCCCCTGCCTTACAGGTGGCTCACATCTTTGATGGTTCGTTATAACGGAAAAAGCATATTGATTGATTGTGGCGAAGGAACGCAAATTGCAATGAAGGAAAAAGGGTGGAGTCCGAAACCTATCGATGTGATTTGTTTTACCCATTTTCATGCGGATCATATCAGCGGTTTGCCTGGAATGTTTCTGACCATGGGAAATGCAGAGAGGACAGAGCCTTTGCTTTTGATCGGACCGAAAGGACTGGAAAGAGTGGTAACGGCGCTTAGAACCATTGCGCCGGAACTGCCTTTTGAAATAGAATATATGGAACTTACATCACCCCAACAGACCATTGACTTGGACGGTCTAAAGTTAAATGCTTTTAAGGTGAACCATAATATCACTTGTTACGGCTATAGCTTGGAAGTGGAGCGTGCGGGTATGTTTGATGTGGAACGTGCCAAGGCCCAGGAGATTCCGCAGAAACTTTGGAGCCGTTTGCAGAAGGGCGAAACCATAGAAATGGATGGCGTAACTTATACGCCGGACATGGTGCTTGGTGCACCCCGTAAGGGACTGAAGGTGACATACACCACGGATACCAGACCTTGCGAAAGTATTGTGGAGAACGCCAAGGATTCGGATTTGTTTATCTGCGAAGGCATGTATGGCGAAGAAGAAAAGCAGGTGAAAGCCAGAGAATATAAGCATATGACTTTTTATGAGGCAGCGGAACTTGCGAAACGCAGTAATGTAGGTGAGATGTGGTTGACACATTACAGCCCGTCGTTGGTTCGTCCGGAAGATTATATGAAAAAGGTACGTAAAATTTTTCCGAACTCACATGCGGGAAAAGACGGTAAAAGTGTTGATTTGATGTTTGAAGACTAAATTCGGAAAGGAGGGATAAGATGAAGAACAGCCGTAAAATTCTTGTGATTTTAATTGTTGTTTTATTTGTGTCCGCGATTTTGGGCCTGTTTATCTATGTAAACAATAAGCCGCAAAGCGGAAGCGTGGAAGACGATGTTGTAATTTCCAATGTAGACAACGTGGTTCTTCGTAACCTTGACATTAATTATCCCCCCACGCCGAAGGAAGTTCTGAAATACTACAGTGAAATTACGATGTGCTTTTATGAAGAGAATTTAAGCGAAGAGGATTTGGTAAGACTTGCGCAGACTGCAAGAAAGTTATACGATGCAGAATTGTGTGCAGACGTAACGGAAGAAGAGTACCTTGCGAGTCTCCGTGAAGATATCCTTGAGTTTAATTCCCTGGGGATTGTGGTATCGGGATATACGGTGTCTGCCAGTACGGATGTTGAAGAATTTGTAGTGGACGGACGCGAGTGCGCGCGCCTGTACGTAACCTATCGCTTACGTCAGGGAACGGAATATATTTATTCCAACGAAGTTTTTATCATGCGTAAGGATGAGGACGGCCATTGGAAAATTCTCGGTTGGGAATTGTTGGAAGAAGAGGAAGTAGAGTCCCTTCAGGAAACGATGGGTACTTCTGAAGAAGAGTAAAAGCAATTTATACATATTTGTTTTATATAAAAGGTAGAAAAATAAAATGGAGAAAGATGTTTTAATATTGGCAATCGAAAGTTCCTGCGACGAAACTGCGGCAGCAGTGGTCAAAAACGGCAGAGAGGTTCTTTCGAATGTCATTTTTTCACAGATTGATTTACATACGGTTTATGGTGGTGTTGTGCCAGAAATTGCATCCCGTAAGCATATTGATAAAATAAATCAGGTCATCGCGGAAGCATTGCAAAAAGCAGGCGTGACCTTGGAGGATTTGTCTGCCATTGCGGTTACTTACGGTCCCGGTTTGGTGGGAGCGCTTTTGGTAGGTGTATCTGCGGCAAAGGCAATCGCGTTTGCGACAGGTTTACCGTTGATTGGCGTGCATCATATCGAAGGACATATTTCGGCAAATTATATTGCGAATCCTACGTTGGAACCTCCTTTTGTATGCCTGGTGGTTTCCGGCGGACATACCCATTTGGTATCCGTCAAAGATTACGGCGAGTACGAAATTCTCGGACGAACCAGGGATGATGCTGCAGGCGAAGCTTTCGATAAGGTTGCGCGTGCCATTGGTTTGGGTTATCCAGGCGGTCCTAAAATTGATAAAATCTCCAAAGAGGGCAATCCGGAGGCAATTCGTTTTCCCAGAGCCAAAGTGGGTGACGGAGAATATGATTTCAGTTTCAGTGGTTTGAAATCAGCGGTTTTAAATTACCTAAACGGTTGCCAAATGAAAGGTGAGGAAATAAATACTGCGGATGTGGCAGCTTCGTTCCAGCAGTCAGTAATCGATGTGTTGGTAGGACATTCCATGGATGCGATTGAGAAGTATGAATTGGACAAGTTTGCCATTGCAGGCGGTGTGGCGTCCAATGCTTCTTTACGTCAGGCTTTTGAAGAGGCTTGTGCGAAGAAGGGCGTGGAGTTCTTTTTACCGCCCCCTGTTTTATGTACGGACAATGCTGCGATGATTGGTGCAGCGGCATATTACGAATATATCAAGGGCGTGCGCCACGGATATGATTTAAATGCGGTGCCGAACTTGAAACTGGGCGAAAGATTATAACGTTTTATATTTTATATTGATAAAAGAAAAAGCATGTCAGGTGCAGGCCGACATGCTTTTATATCCCTTTTATATCTTAATTTGGAAAGGAAAGATTGTATGGGTAAAACAGTTGCAATTGTGTTGGCGGCAGGTCGTGGAAAAAGAATGCAGTCCGATGTGGCAAAACAGTATTTGCTGGTCCGCAACAAACCGGTTTTATATTATTCGCTGAAAGCATTTCAAGACAGTTTGGTAGATGAGATTATACTTGTGACTGCGGAAAGCGAAATTGAATATTGTAAGGGTGAGATTGTTGAGAAGTACGCATTCTCGAAAGTATCCCAAGTCGTTGCCGGCGGAAAGGAACGCTATCACTCTGTACACAACGGTCTTAAGGCTTGCGAAGATGCCGACATCGTATTGATTCATGACGGTGCAAGACCTTTTGTGGATGATGCAATCATTGCCCGCAATATTAATATGGTAAAAGAATATGGAGCCTGCGTTACAGGTATGCCGGTTAAGGACACGATTAAAATTGCTGATGCGGAAGGCTTTGTACAAGAGACGCCGAGGCGCGATTTAATTTGGACCATACAGACACCGCAGACCTTCCGTTACGATTTGATTAGGAATGCGTATGACACTTTCTTAAATAATGAAGAAGCGAATCGTAAGTCATATAACGTAACAGATGATGCAATGGTGGCAGAACTTTTTGGCGGTTTAAAAGTGAAGCTTGTGGAAGGCAGTTACAACAATGTAAAGATTACCACGCCGGAAGATATGGTGTTGGCAGAAGCGATTTTGGGATAAATAGTGTATATTATTATATGTATATGGGCATATTCAAAAAAGTGTTAAGAAAAAATGTAAAAAAATAAAAAAATCGGTTGACATCCCAAATTATATTTGTTAGAATACATCTTGCGCTGACAAAATTAGCGCGCATGGAGAGGTATCGAAGTGGTCATAACGAGGCGGTCTTGAAAACCGTTTGTCCGCAAGGGCACGTGGGTTCGAATCCCACCCTCTCCGTTTGCACCTCGCAGTCAATAAAGTTAATGATTATGATTTAGCTTGTTTGGAGAAGTACCCAAGAGGCTGAAGGGGCTCCCCTGGAAAGGGAGTAGGTCGTTAATAGCGGCGCGAGGGTTCAAATCCCTCCTTCTCCGTTACATCGAAAGATGTTGCGGTCATGGAAGTTGAACATGGCAAAGAACCTTGACAAATAAACAGCAATCCAACCCTGAAAATTCAAGTAAGCAATGAGCAGTGCCGGGATGGAAGGCAGGAAGCAAATTGTGCTTGCACAAATTTGCTGAGTGACTTACAGACCGATAGGGCGACCGCCCGTGACGA
>JAZNOO010000033.1:0-96096 GCA_045580855.1 Lachnospiraceae bacterium
AGCACGCCGCCAGCGTTCATCCTGAGCCAGGATCAAACTCTCTAAAAAAATTTAAATCATTTGTCCGTTCAAAATCAACATCTAGCTAATTTTTCCGTTTTACTTTGTTTAGGTTTCTTTCTCTGAATTGTTCTCTTAGCAACTTGAGTATCAGATACTCGCAATGCGAACTCATAAGTGCTTCGCACTTATTTCGTCACGGGCGGTCGCCCTATCGGTCTGTAAGTCACTCAGCAATTTTGTGCAAGCACAATTTGCTTCCTGCCTTCCATCCCGGCATTGCTCGTCGCTTACTTGAATTTTCAGGGTTGGATTGCTGTTTATTTGTCAAGGTTCTTTGCTGTCGATTTTTGTTCTTTGTTCACGACAGCTTTGTTAGAATAACACTAAAAAAAAGAAATGTCAACAGCTTTTTTGAAAATATTTTTAGTTTTTTTTGAACGATTTTTGTCGATGATAAATATGCCCAAATTATCTTCGAAATGACTATTTTTATTAGACATTATTTCCTATATACATTGCATCTCCGAATGAGAAGAAACGATATCTCTCCTTAATTGCCTCTTCGTACGCTGCGAGAACATTCTCTCGCCCTGCCAAAGCAGACACCAACATAATCAATGTGGATTCCGGTAAATGGAAGTTGGTAATTAAGGCATCTAGGATTTTAAACTTATATCCGGGATAAATAAAAATCTCCGTATTATTACAGCAGGCTTTTAATCTACCGTTTTCATCCGCTGCACTTTCCACGGTTCGACAGCTTGTGGTGCCAACACATACCACTCTTCCGCCACGCTCTTTGCAGGCATTGATTTTATCTGCAGCCTCTTCTGTAATTTCATAATATTCCGAATGCATATGATGCTCTAAAATATTGTCCTCTTTTACAGGACGGAAAGTTCCAAGTCCGACGTGCAAAGTGACATACGCCACATCAACACCTTTATCCACAATCTGTTTAAGCAACTCATTTGTAAAATGCAAGCCTGCGGTAGGCGCCGCAGCCGAACCTTCATATTTGGCATAAACTGTCTGATAACGGTTTTTATCTTCTAATTTGTGAGTAATATAAGGTGGCAATGGCATCTCGCCCAAGGTATCAAGAATTTCTTCCCAAATTCCTTCATACTCAAAATGCACCAAACGCTTCCCCTCTTCCGCAAGTCCGACAATCTCACACTTGAGTTGTCCGTCACCGAAAGAGAAACGCATTCCGGGGCGGGCCTTTTTACCTGGCTTTACCAAAGTCTCCCACACATCGTTTTCTTTTCTTTTTAAAAGAAGAAACTCCACAACTGCGCCGGTCTCTTCTTTTACGCCAAAAAGTCGGGCAGGAATTACCTTCGTATTATTAAGAACCAAGCAATCACCGGGATTTAAGTAATCTACAATATCCTTAAAAATATGATGCTCAAAGTTTCCGTTGTTCTTATTTAATGTAAGAAGTCGCGAAGAACTTCTGTCAAGAAGCGGATCCTGTGCAATTAGCTCCTCGGGCAAATCGAAATAAAAATCTGATTTGGTCAGTTGTGTCATAGTTGTTTCCTTCTTTTATATATAGTAAAAAGATTATTTGTAAAATGCTTTATTATTCTAGCATTGAGATTATAAAAAAACAAGCCCCGACAAAATGTCCGGGGCTTGCTCTGCATTATTAATATCTATTTACGCATTCTTAATGAAACTGATATATCCTCTGTAAGTCTCATACACGTCAGCTTTGCTGGTTACTTCGTAAGGCGCATGCATATTAAGCACAGCCACGCCACAGTCGATTACATTCATACCATACTTTGCAAGAATGTATGCGATGGTTCCGCCACCGCCCAAATCAACTTTACCAAGCTCTGCAAGCTGGAAAGCAACCTTATCCTTATCAAAAATACCGCGAAGCTTACCTAAATACTCCGCATTGGCATCGTTAGAACCGGACTTTCCTCTCGCACCGGTAAACTTACAAAGCACCATACCTTTTCCTAAATAAGCCACGTTCTTTTTATCAAAGCTTGATGCATAAGAAGGATCAAAAGCAGAACTTACGTCAGAAGAAAGCATATTGGAATTTGCCAAACATCTGCGAAGTTTTAATTCATTGTAATCACCGCAGAGATTCATCACTTCTGCCATGGTGTTTTCAAAGAACATAGACTGCATACCGGTCGCACCGACACTACCGATTTCTTCCTTATCTACTAAGATGCAGCAAGCGGTCTTCTCTAACTCTTCCACTGCAAACATTGCGCGGTAAGAAGGAAATGCACACACTCTGTCGTCCTGGCCGTATGCCATAATCATACTGCGGTCAAAACCTGCCTCATATGCTTTTCCGGCAGGAACCACTTCCAATTCTGCAGAAAGGAAGTCTTCTTCTTCCATATCATAGTAATCTTTTAAGATTTTTAAGATGCTCTTCTTGACAGCTTCTTTCTCAGCCTTATCTTCTTTGTCCTTTTTCTTCTTGTCTTCGTCTACATAAGGTCTGCTTCCGATTACAATATCCAAAGCCTCGCCCTCAATTACCTTGGCAGCCTTCTTTTCAAGCTGTTCCGCAGACAAGTGAATCAATAAATCCGAGATAAAAAATACGGGATCGCCTTCTTTATCACCTACATTAATTAAAATGGTTGTTCCGTCCTTCTTTACTACCACGCCGTGCAAAGCCAAAGGAATGGTTACCCACTGATACTTCTTGATACCTCCGTAGTAATGGGTGTCAAGATAAGCCAAACCGCCATCTTCATACAACGGATTCTGCTTAATGTCCATACGGGGAGAATCAATGTGCGCGCCAAGAATATTGATACCTTCTTCCAAAGGCGCCTTGCCGATGTGCATCATAATCAAAGACTTATTCATATTTACGGTGTAAATCTTATCACCGGGCTGTAAGGTTTTGTTTTCCTTAATCAATTTGCCAAGTTCCACGTAGCCCTGGTCTTCAATTTCGGTTACGATATAATCCACGCACTCACGCTCTGTTTTGCACTCGGTCAAAAACTGCATATAATCCGCATTTAATGCTTCCAACTCTTTTAACTGGCGCTTATTGTAAGTAGTCCAAACATTTTTATTTTCCATATTTTAAAATCAGACGTCGAAACGTCGCTCCTTTCTTAATCTTTCACTGTTTTATATTATAGCCTAAAATGGGTAAAATTAGCAACGAAAGAATTGATTTTCAACTATGCGATTAAAATCTTCCCCTAAAGGCAAAAGAGACAAGTTTCCTTGCCTCTTTTATCATAAGTATTATTTTCTAAGTTCAATTCCTAAGCTTGTCAATCCGTTCATAATCTTCTTCATTGCGCCTGCAACTTCTTCTTCCTGCAAAGTCTTGGTCTTATCGCGGAAGCTGAGTGCATATGCCATAGACTTAAAGCCTGCTTCAATCTGCTCACCTTCGTAAATATCGAAGAGTCTGTAGCTTTCAAGGATTTTACCGCCGCGCTGTGCAAGCATCTTCTCGATGTCGCCTGCAAGAATATTCTTGGGCACTACCATACTGATGTCACGTGTTACTGCGGGGAATTTCGCAATGCCTTCGTACTTTCTGTCGTAGGTTGTAAAAGGAATTACGTTGGGCATATCAAGAACTGCCACATAAACCTTGCCCTTTAAGTCATAGTTTGCACAAACCATAGGATGTACTTCGCCTAAGTAACCAAGTACTACACCCTTGTAAATCACGCTTGCCTGACGGCCGGGATGTAAGAAACTCTTGCCTACGTTAGGATCGTATTCTACCTTTTCTTTCATACCAACTGACTCAAAGAAAGTTTCCAATACACCCTTCATGCTGAAGAAGTCGCCTTCGCCGTAAGAACCAAAGGTCATCTGCATTCTTTCTTCAGGAAGCTCTGTCAAAGGTAAGCTCTTAGCAATGTAGATATTGCCCTGCTCATATAATTTAACATCTTTATTTCTTCTGTTATAGTTGGTTGCCAAAGAAGTAAGCATTCCGTTTAAGGAAATCGTTCTCATAATTGAGAAGTCTTCACCCAAAGGATTTGAAATGGTGATTGCTTCTCTTTCCTTTGCATCTGCAGGAAGTAAAAGCTTATCAAATACCTTAGGACTTTCGAAGGAATAGGTCATACCCTGTGAAAAACCGCAGAACTCTGCAATCTCGCGTGCCTTCTGTTCAATACGAAGCTTATAGGATAATTTACCTGCAGTTGCTTCACCCTTAGGAAGAGATACAGGAATCTTATCATAGCCGAAGAATCTTGCAATTTCTTCTGCAATATCCGCAAAACCTTCCAAATCCTGACGGAAGGAAGGAATAACCAACTCATTTGTTGCCTCGTCCAAGGTTAATTCAATGCGGGCAAAAATTTCCTTCATTTCTTCTACGGATACATCTGTACCAAGTAATCCGTTGATTCTTTCAGGCTCAAAAGCAATTCTTCTTGCAGCGGGTAATTCTACGCTTACATCAATCATACCGCTTACCACTTCACCACAACCCAATTCCTGAACCAACTGGCATGCTCTGTTGATTGCCGCTTCTGCATTGTAAGGATCTACACCCTTTTCAAACTTACCGCTGGCATCGGTTCTAAGACCTAATCTCTTAGCAGACTTACGGATATTGGGACCGTTAAAAGCTGCCGCTTCAAATACAACCGTTTTTACATCATCGGAAATCTTGGAATTCTCACCACCCATGATACCTGCAATACCGATTGCTCTGTTTGCATCGTTAATCATAAGCATCTCTGAATCCAAAGTTCTCATCTGACCGTCTAAAGTCTGGAATTCTTCACCGTCTTTTGCTCTTTTTACAATGATAGTGTTGCCTTCGATGGTAGATAAGTCAAAAGCATGCATGGGCTGTCCGTATTCTTCCATTACATAGTTTGTTATGTCAACCAAATTGTTGATGGGACGGATACCGCTCGCTGCCAATCTTCTCTGCATCCACTTGGGAGAAGGTCCGATTTTGATATTGGTACAAACTCTTGCACAGTATCTGGGGCAAAGGTCTGTATCTTCTACTTTTACGCTAATGTAATCTTCAATCTTTTCACCATTTTCTTTTACCACTACTTCAGGAGCAACGAAAGGTTTTCTGAAAGTTGCCGCCGCTTCTCTTGCAATACCAAGTACACTGTAGCAATCTACACGGTTAGAAGTAATTTCATATTCAAAAACAGTGTCACGAAGACCTAATTCTTCAATGGCATCTGCACCTACCTTGGTGTCGGCAGGGAAAATATAGATACCGTATTCCGGTGCTTCGGGGTACATATTTCTGTCGCTACCAAGTTCTTCGATGGAACACATCATACCGTAAGAATCGATTCCGCGAAGCTTACCGTTCTTAATCACGATTCCTTCTTCAGGCAGAGGACCGCCGTCATGACCGCCTGCTACTTTACCGCCATCGATAACAACAGGCACCTTATCTCCTACTTTTACGTTGGGTGCGCCGGTTACAATCTGTAACTTCTCGAATCCGAGATCTACCTGGCAAATAATTAACTTGTCTGCATCGGGATGTCTTTCAATCGAAAGAATTTCACCGACATAAATTTTATCAAGGTTCTTGTCCAAACGTTCAAAACCTTCTACTTTGGTTCCGCTTAAAGTCATTGCATCGCAGTACTCCTGGTCGGTGCACTCTAACTCGGGAACATATGCTTTAATCCACGAAAGGGCTGTATTCATCTTTTTCCTCTTTTCTGCGGGGTTTCCGCTGTTACTAATAAAATCTTTTACTCTTTATTTCTTCTTAAAGTCTTTTATAAAAAACTTCTGTTCCTTAGAACTGCTTCAAGAAACGGATATCATTTTCGTATAAAAGACGCATATCGTCGATTTCATATTTTAACAATGCGATACGTTCCAAACCTACACCGAATGCAAAACCGGTATATTCCTTGGGGTCAATGCCACACATGGTAAGAACTCTGGGGTGTACCATACCGCAACCAAGAATCTCAATCCAGCCGGAACCCTTACAGAAACGGCAACCGGTTCCACCGCACTTAAAGCAGGTAACGTCCATTTCCGCTGAAGGCTCTGTGAAGGGGAAATGATGAGGTCTGAACTTAACCTTGGTTTCCTCTCCGAATAATTCCTTGGCAAACTCAGCAAGTGTACCCTTTAAGTCTGCAAATGTTACGTTCTTGTCAATTACAAGACCTTCAATCTGATGGAAGGAAGGTGAATGGGTTGCATCCACTTCATCAGCACGGAATACTCTACCGGGTGCAATCATACGAATGGGGGGCTTCTGATTCTCCATTACGTGCACCTGAACAGATGAAGTCTGTGTACGAAGAAGGATATCAGAATTGATATAAAAGGTATCCTGTTCGTCCTTTGCAGGATGATCCGCAGGAATATTCAATGCTTCAAAGTTATAGTAATCCTTCTCAATTTCGGGACCTTCCACTACTTCATAACCCATACCAACGAAAATACGCTCTACTTCTTCCAATGCAATGGTATTGGGATGTCTGTGGCCGATTTCAGGCTTCTTGGCAGGAAGTGTTACGTCGATTACTTCTTCCTTTAACTTAGCTTCCATAATTTCTGCTTCCAATGCCTTAATTGCTTTATCCAAAGCTTCTTCAATCACGGCTCTGGTATCATTTACCATCTGACCAACCTTAGGTCTGTCTTCCGGAGATACGTCCTTCATACCTTTTAAAACAGCTGTTAATTCACCTTTTTTACCAAGATAAGCAACTTTTACTTCGTTTAACTTGTCCAAGGTGTCGCCCTGCTTAATCTGCTCCAGAGCTTTGGCTTCAATTGCCTGTAATGTCTCTTTCATTTCTCTTCCTCCATATATTAATTCGTCACTGAATATACTTGCAAATTACTTCTTTTTGCTTGTTTCATTTTTATTGGCAATTTATCTTTATCTGCGATGTGGATATTTTATATTTCATAAGAGACCGTTTAACATCGTCGGTACTTAGTGAGGAAGGAATGTAATTCGTTCCGAACTTAGTTCCGCTACGTATGTTAAACGAGCGAGAGCGTATCTCGATGGAATATAAAATAATACACATCGCTTTTATAAAAGTTACATGAAAATGAAAAAAAAGTCCCCTGCAACAATGCAAGGGACGAAACTTCAATTCCGCGGTACCACCCAATTTTCCAATTTAAGGACACTCATTACAACTTAACGCGTCTTACACGGGCTTCCTTACTCACCTAAGCTTGGGGAAACCGGCTCCGGTGGGAACTTCAATCACTTCCTGAACGTAAGGGGGCTTCCAGCCGACGGCCTCCTCTCTCTGTACGAAACAAGCAATCTACTTAACACCTTCAATGCCTTTTTCTTTACTTCTAAATTCATATTTTAATGAAATTTTGCCATTCTGTCAACTTGATTTTCCTTAAAAATCTAGGCTTTTTCGGCTTTTTTATCAGGTTCCCTGAAAAAAACATTAATCAGCGCACCCAAAAACAATATATTCATTGCAACAAAAAGCCAAAACATCGTAATAATAACCGTGGTCAGGCTTCCGTAAATCGAAAATGCCGGAAATATATTTAAATACAACGAAAACGCATAGGAAAACAGAGTCCAGGTCACACCGGTAAAAGCTGCGCCTCGCCACTGCGTATGTGGCTTCGTTCTTTTATTCGGTACCCATGCATAAAGGACGGCAATGGGAATCGCATAGAAAATCCATTCCACCAGAAATCGGAAATCCACCAGCACCTGATAAATTTCATCAATGTGCATCCAAAGCACCAAATGGTCAATGATAAAACTTCCAAAAATAAAAAGGCCCAGTGAAAGAATTAAAAGCACCAGTAAAATCACCGTATAGAGGCAGGCTTCTAACCGCATCAGTACAAAATTACGCGTTTCTTTTACACCGTTAATGGAATTAAGTCCCAACGTAATTGCCTGCATTCCTTTTGACGCCGACCAAAGAAGCACTACTGCGGATACGGATAAGATCGCAATGTTTTTATCATATACTTCCGCCACTATCCCCGTCGTAAAATCGCTCAACGACGATGGCAGAATCGTCAGCAAAACATTCAATACCCCTTCCTGCGTCAACGGCGTATATGGAATAATGGTAAACAACAACACGATAATAGGAATAATAGATAAAAATATGTAAAATGCCGCACTGGAAGCATAGGTTGTCACCTGGGCAGCCTTAAAAGTCTTGGTAAAACTTCTTATTTTGCTTACTGCAGTTTTACATGATTCTTTCATCTCATTCTCCTTTGCGTATTTTATAAATTTTATCCCTGAAACTATTTTACTTCCTTCAATTCCAGTCCGCTGTAAAACAGTCCTAAAATTTCTTCGCAGGTCATTCCGTTAAGTGCCGCCTGTTTCGCGCCGTTTTGTGACATACCTACACCATGACCGTAACCGCCGCCTGACAGCATAATTGTGCCAAGCGTATCGGAAAAATTCGTTTCAGGTTCTATGATAAAGTATGCACTGGGAAGCAGATTTGATACAGTAACGGCTGAACCGTCATTACGAACCACTTCCGAAACACCGTCGGATAACACATAGCGGATATTATACTCCCCGATTACAAGGTAGGTTTCTTTATTAGTTTCAATCAATAATTCATCTGCCACACCACCGGGCAAACGTTTGACCACTTCTATATTGGTAATTGTTCCGACCGCACCAATCTCTCGGTTTACATAACTTTCGCTCGTCTTATCGTAAGTTAAAATTAAATCCGGCCTGGCAGCATATCTTGCAACCAAACGTTTCTCTATTTCTTCCGAAGTAACGCTTCCCTGATAAGTCCAGCGATACCACTGTTCTTCGGTTTCCAGGAAATCCGACGCATCCGACTTCATATACGCCCGGAAATTTGCTTCCTGCGCCAAGGCATCCGCCGTATATAAAATACCTACGCCCGAATCCGTACTGATTGCTTCCACCGCCTCCGGCTTAGCTACTGCAATGGGTGCAAAGCTGACATCACGCACATCCTCTGTTTCTCCAACCTTATATGCAACCGTAGGCACTTCGCCGTCTTCCCATTCCTTACCGCCGAAATACTCTTTCCATACCGTTTCATTCGTCGTAAAACCGCAGGACGTCGAGAAGAAATACGTAGGCAAGGGCAAACCGTCTTTCACAAGAATCATTCCCTCCGTTTCCTGCACCGCAAGATTGGTCGCTTCCGTCTCCTGAATGTTATTATACACCTGAAAATCCGTGCTGTCATTCATATGTGCATTTCTTGGCAAAGCAGGTTCCCCAAGCACATAGTGATACGCGTAACTCCTTGCACAAACAGCCTGGGCTTTTAAAGCCTCTAACGGATAGGTCGATAACATTTCACTGGGTACCACGGTTAGAAGATACTCTTCCATCGGTACGATATTAATTACGGTATATCCTTCTGCTTCTTTATAAATCTGCATTTTGCCGTAATACGAAGGCGTCCCCTGGGCTCTTGAAAGCGAATGAAGGGTAATTGTACCTTCGCTGTCAAAAATAAGCGTTTCATTCTCTTTCAACTGAAAACTGTCCAGATTCACAATTTCCCAAGCATTGTACTCTGCCAAAACAGTGCCGTCTTCTCCCAACAAAGTAAAATCTTCATCCGATGAAACTTTCACCGTTTCGTGAATATCTTTACTAAAATCATCCGACTTAATCAGAATACGTAATTCCGGATTGTTTACCAATTCAATTTGCGGTGTCTCAATCTGCTCTTCTTCCTCTTCCGACACAGGCTCCGAAGTTTGCACCTCTTCCGTTCCATCTTCCGGCTGCTCCGACGCATTCTCGAAAGATGGCTCCGGCTTTTGTAATGCCACAATAAGAACAAAGGCAAAGCACACTATTATAATTATTATTTTAAAAATATTTTTCTTCATATTCCCCTTGTTCGTCCTAATTTGTACATTGTACTACCAAATTGTGAATTTTATTCTAAAAAACTTAAAGGCGACTCGCAACGAGCCGCCCTTTTTCTTTCAGTAACACCCAAAATGCCGGTTCCCGTATTTTGACTCCTAGCTATGGCTAGGTGGGCGACCGCAACTTTACTTCTGCCTTCCACTGAAATCTGATGAGGCCTGACATAGGCAAAGCAATATAGGAATCCCGTTTAAAGTTTTGTAGGTTCAAAATAACGAGAGTTCTCGAACATTTCAGGATACATATATTATATGCGAAAACAGAAGAAAAATCAATCTGTATTAGCTATTTGTCGCTTGTAATTTTTTAGTAATTTTATTAAAAAATCAGTCTGATTCCTTATCAAACCAGACTGATTATTTCTTGTGAATAGTGTTCTAAATAGTTATATGATTCAAATATTAATATACTTCAATATCTGTACCGCTAACTCTTGTGGTTACATCATATCCGTCAATAGAAAACTCTATACTGTATGCTCCTTCGGAATCCAGGGAATCACAAAGATCATCATAAGAATCATATCCCATCACTTCCTGCACGGTTTGAGCAAAAGCGCAGTCATCACTGTAAATATTGTAGATATCATAGTAATATCCGTCACCGTAGTACTCGATAAATTCCAAAGATTCTTCATCCTGGCAGGAAGGATCATACAAAGCGGTGGTAATCGCCGTATTCACGGTATCGCAAATCATAGTATCATTTGAAACATCAACCTTGTCTGTATATTCTACTACCTGAGACCCCATAATACCTGCCATACATAAAATAATAACAACTGTCGCAAGTATAGAAAGTACTACACCGATGATACCCATAACCATACCGGCTGTACCTGTAGTCTTCTGGCTCTTCTTTCTTGCATTTGCACCTACAAAAATTGCTACAATACCGCAAATGAAAGCAATCGGTCCAAGGCATCCGATCAAGGAAATAACACCGCAAATAGTTGCTGCAATTCCTTTGCCCTTATGTAACTCTTTCAAATTTGCCAAATCCTGTAATTCCTGGGAATTCATTGTTTGATTGTCCATTTTCATTCTCCTCTTTTACATAAATATATTGATTTACACTTGTTTGTATCACACAAACCTGTGTTTTTTTGAACACCCCTATCATATCACATAATGATTCATTTTCAAGTATAAATTCAGTTCTTTTACTATTCGAACCTAAAATTGTATATTATTCTTTTATATAATTTGTACCAATTAAATTATGCCCGTCACACTGCGTAAGCAGACAAAGTTTCCTCTTTCAACCACTTCCGTTCCTCTTCCGTAAGAAGTGGCTCTATTTTTTCATACACAGCCTGCTGGTATTCACACAACTGCGTCCACTCCTTCGGCTCCATCTGCGTTTTATCAATCAGTCTCATATCCACCGGCACATATGTCAACGGATAAAAGCATAAAAAGGTTCCGTCGCTATTCTCGCATGCTTCCTCGCACAGAAGAATATTCTCCATTCGGATGCCGTATTTTCCTTCCAGGTATACGCCCGGCTCATCAGAAACAAGCATTCCCGGTTCAAACTCCGTCGTTCCCGCAATACCGGTACCGCGCATTCGGATTGCCTGGGGGCCTTCGTGCACATTTAACATATATCCGATACCGTGCCCTGTACCGCACTTATAATCCATATAAACTTCCCACATAGGTTTTCGCGCAAGAATATCCAAATTCATTCCGGTACAGCCCTTCATAAAAACCGCATTTTGAAGCGCAAGCATTCCTCTTACTACTCTCGTAAAATCCTGCTTCATCTCCTCTGTAGGCTCGCCAATCACAACCGTTCTTGTCACATCTGTGGTTCCGCCGTCATACTGTCCTCCGGAATCCAAGAGATAAAGATTGCCCGCTTCTATGGTTGCACAAGTTTCTTTGGTTGTTTCATAGTGCATCATTGCTGCATTCGGGCCAAAAGCTGAAATTGTGTTAAAAGACAGTCCCCTGTTTTCGGGAATCTCACCGCGCAACGCATCCATTTTACAAGCAGCATCATATTCCGTAATCGTGCCGGGTGCCTGCATGGATAACCAATAAAGAAACTTACAAACCGCAGCACTGTCTTTTAAATAAGTGTCTTTGATTAACTTAATTTCCTTCTTGCTTTTTACCGCCTGTAAACGGGCAACACCGCAATCGCCTTCCAAAACTTTGGCATTGTTTGCATTTAATACTTTGTAGGCTTTGGCGCTTAAGGACGCAGACTCGGTCATCACTTTTTTACCCGCCGTATAGAAAGCCAATTTCTCCGCAAAGCAATCGTAACTTTCAAGCAGGATATTATAACGATTCGTGTGTGATTTTAATTCGTCCGACACTGCCTCATCTTTTACAAATAAAATAACAGCCTCAGCCGTAACCAGTACGTACGAAAATGCCACGGGATTGTAGGTGATATCTTCGCCTCTGATATTGAAAAGATACATATTGCTGTCAAGCTTTGCCGACAAAAATACATCTGCCTGCGCTTTGTTCAGCGCCTCTCTGATTGTCTGGATATTATTATCAATGCGTTTCCCCTGTAAAGAATCGGGCAAGACGCAGATTCTACTGCTTTGTGATATAAAATATTTCTCCTCAGCGCCGGTTTCCTTCAAAATCTCTCTTGCCAGTTTGCTATCAAAATAAAAGTCTGCCTTTTTACCGACTTTCTCAAGAGTCTCTTTGATTTCGTCCATGGCACCTTTCATCATGCAACTGCCGTCACAGCCTATGGTAACAGACTTGCCCTCACCCTCTTCGTTATGTTGTACCAGAAAATCACGCACTGTAGGAACATCTTTTTCACCCATACGCATCAGCACAACATCACTGCCCGCAAGTTCCTTCTCAGCCTGGATAAAATATCTTCCGTCCGTCCAAAGGTAAGCATCTTCCCTTCCCACAAGAAGGGTTCCGTTGGAACCCGTAAATCCGCTGAAAGCACTACGCATTTTATAATAGTCGCATACGTACTCCGAATGATGCGGGTCTACGTCACTGATAATAAAATAATCTATGTTTAATTCTTTTATTTTGGTTTGTAATAAATTGATTCTTGTTTTGTAGATGGTAGCCATAAATTGCTCCTTACACTTTTATTTATATACACTTACTAATGCCATATGTATTTTATCTTATACTCCAAATAATGCTATCAATTTTCTTTATACTTGATATACTTTGGTACTTTGGTAACATACGGTCAAATACTTCAATACATTCTTTTGCTTCATCTGTTTGCAAAAAATCTTCGTACCATTTTTCAATATCTGAATAGATTGCTATAGCATTCTCTAATCTCTCTCTTTTTGTTGCACCAACCAACTTAAAATTTAAATTTTGAATAACATAATGATCCCATATTGGTTTTTCAGGAATTATGGTTGCAAGCATCTTACTCGCAAATGATGGTTCTACATTTCCTGTCTTTTCATACAAGTACGTTAAAATACTTGCAAACGTAGGCTTTTTATTTTTAACATACTCAAAATAATCATAATATATTTTTCTCCAAGTCTGGTTTCTTCTAACTATATAGAATCCATTGAAAACTCTTTGAAATTTTTCATCAGTAGATATATTCGTTTTATTCAATTGCCCAATTAAAAATTGATATTTATTTAGTCCTATGCTTGAAGCTAATCGTTCTTGCAAAACTTCATTGGCATCAAATTTTAATTCCATAACCTATGCCTCACAAAAATGTTTATTATTAAGAGTTCAATTTGTTTTGATTTTCTCAATCTAAATGAATGCAGGAAGAATATTTTTATTCCATAAAGAACCGTTTGAAATCGTCGGCACTTAGCGAGTACAAATGCAATGCAGTACGAGTTTAGTGTCCGCTACGTTTTCAATCGAGCGAGAGCGCGTTCTGTTGGAATATAAAATAATTCTTCCTGCATCTTTTTTACATTTATACATCAAAACAAATTTGAACTCCTTTATTCTACCACAGAATGTGTACATTTTGTGTTGAAAATATTAACTTTTTGCATATTATGGAATTTTTACTTGTCATTGCGGTTTATCCCGTGATAAGATATATTCGGTTGCATTTTATGTAAACACTAGACAGACAAAGAAAGGTGGAAAATGAATGGAATACAATAAGTACTGCGAAATTACACCCGATATTATCCGTTTAGCGAATATGTGTGCTGAGAACGGTGTCATCGACTCCGAACTCTTTACAAAATATGAAGTAAAACGTGGATTAAGAGATTTAAACGGTAAAGGCGTTCTTGCCGGACTTACCCATATATCAGACGTACGCGCAAACAAACTGGTAAACGGCGAACAGGTTCCCACTCACGGCGAACTTTTTTATCGCGGATATAATGTAAAAGATTTGGTAAACGGATTTGCAGAACAGAATCGTTTCGGTTTTGAAGAAGTAGCTTATCTTCTTCTCTTCGACAAATTGCCTGATGCAGCAGAACTTACCAACTTCAAGGAAATGCTGGCAGGATATCGTACATTGCCTACAAGCTTCGTACGTGACATTATCATGAAGGCGCCCAGTAAGGATATGATGAATACTTTGGCACGAAGCGTTTTGACTCTGTATTCTTATGATGACAGAGCGGATGACACTTCTCTTCCCAACGTATTAAGACAGTCATTACAGTTGATTAGTATGTTCCCGATGCTCAGCATCTACGGATATCATGCATATAACCATTATCACGATGGCAAGAGTATGTACATACACAATCCCAAACCGGAATTATCTACCGCAGAAAACATTCTTCACATGTTAAGACCGGACAGCAAGTACACTGCCCTTGAAGCACAGTTACTTGATATCGCTCTGGTACTTCATATGGAACACGGCGGCGGTAACAACTCAACTTTTACAACACACGTTGTAACCTCAACCTTAACCGATACCTACTCTGCTATCGCAGCAGCAATCGGCTCCTTAAAAGGTCCCCGTCACGGCGGGGCTAACATCAAGGTTGTTCAGATGTTTGAAGATATGAAGAAAGAAGTTAAGGACTGGAAGGATGAAGATGAAGTAAGCAACTACTTAAAGAAACTTCTTCACAAAGAGGCCTTCGATCACGCAGGCTTAATCTACGGTGTAGGTCATGCGATTTATTCCAAGTCTGATCCCCGTTCTATCATTTTAAAACAGTACGTAGACGACTTATCCGCAGAAAAGGGATTGATGGCTGAATTTGAACTCTACTCTCTTGTAGAACGTCTTGCACCCGAAATCATCGCAGCAGAACGTAAGATGTACAAGGGCGTAAGTATCAACGTAGACTTCTATTCAGGATTTATCTACAATATGTTAGGACTTCCTCACGAACTCTACACTCCTATGTTTGCTATGGCAAGAATCGTAGGTTGGTCCGCACATCGCTTGGAAGAACTTGCAAACAACGGTAAAATCATCCGTCCCGCATACAAGCCAATCCACGAAGATATGGAATACATTCCTTTATCAGACAGATAAAATAATAACAAGGGTGCTCATCATTCGATGAACACCCTTTCTTATTGATTCTAATCATCTTTATTTTATCGACCGACTCGTTCTCCTACTTCGTTCTTGCTTCTACCTGCTTAATAGCATAATCCAACTGAATACCGCTGTACTCATTCATTTCGTCCCAGGTATCCAGAATTCTCTGCACAACCTTCTCACCATTCTCTTCACTGGTATTCATAAGAAGAACAACATACTGGAAACTACTGTACTGTGTGGTTACATCACCCTGACGCAAAGATACGATAATCGCACGCTCCAACTCTTTCATAGCCTTCTGAAGCATCTCATGGGTAATACCCATACTCTTAATGTAATTCAAGGTAAATAACGCCATCTGTACCGTCTGACCGTTTCTGCCCAAGCCTCTTGATACAAAGTGATAAATGTGCTTAAAGCCTTCATATTCAACGCGATAAGCACCGTCTGCCTCATTACGCTCGGTAACAACCTGTTCCAGTTTTGCCATATCTACAGAACTGTCTTCTTTTTCCTCTACGTTTTCTTCCGGTTCTTCTTCCTTCTGGCTGAAGAAATGGTAATCATTTTTACCATTCTGTTTAACATAGTATAATGCCTTATCCGCCTTGGAATACAGACCGAAATAATCGTATGCATCCATAGGCACCTGTGATATACCTACAGACAAAGTTACCTCTTTTGTATTCCCGATTAACTCTGTCATTTCGGCATCCACCTGGTCAAAAAGCATCTGACAGTATTCCCGGATTTCACTATCCGTATAATCACCTTTTAACAATACTGCAAATTCATCGCCACCGATTCTTGCCGCAATATCTCTGGGGCCTACACTGCTTCTTAAAATATTACCGATACGCTCCAACACCGCATCACCCATAATATGACCGTGGGTATCATTAATCTGCTTAAAATTATCGATATCCATAATCATAAAAACAGCTTTTTGTCCGTTTTCATCTAAATAACGCTCTACTTCATCTTCCAGATGCTTGCGATTCCAAAGTCCTGTCAAAACATCCTTTCGCGCGCTGATGGACAAGTTCTTACGTAAATCTTCAATCTGAAGAATTTTTTCAATTCTGCTAAGCATAACTTCAGGCTCAAAGGGTTTTAGAATAAAATCCATCGCACCCATTTTAAGACCTTTAATTTCACTCTCACGCTGATCATCTACGGTAAGAAACACAACAGGAATGTTGGCAGTATTCGGATTGGCTTTGATGCGTTCCAAAGTCTGATATCCGTCCATTTCCGGCATTCTGATATCCAACAAAATCAAATCCGGTTTGGCTTTCTCCAAAAATTGGATTGCCTGTTGGCCGGACTTGGCCATGGATAACTTATAATGCTCCTGCAAAACTTCCGCAGCCAATTTTAAGTTTGTTGTTACATCATCTACAACCAGAATATGCTTTGCTTTTTCCATTTATTTTCTCCAAACTACAGGCCTAAGAATTTCTTTACCTGTGCCTTCATATCCTCTTTGTCACATACAGTATCATGTAACACGTCTGCGGTTCTGATTTCTTCAATCGCATTGGGCACTTTCACGTTTGCGATTTCAGAAAGCTTATCAATTAATTCAAAATCACTCTTATCGTCAATGGAACCAACAATTGCTTCCATAACACTTCTTGTAAATTTAAAAGGGCTTGCTGTAGATACAATAACCGTAGGGGTTTCATCTGCAGAAGCTTTGCGGTAATTCTCATAAACCGTAGCTGCAACCGCAGTATGTGTATCCATCACATAACCGGTCTTTTCGTAGATTCGACGAATGGTTTCTGCCACATCTGCTTCACTTGCAAAACCACCTTCAAGATCAGCCAGACGGCTCTTCATCTCTTCTGTAATGGTGTATTTACCGCTTGCAGATAAACTCTGCATCAACTCACGGTTTTTATCCGCATCACTGCCTGCAATTAAGTAAATCAAACGCTCTAAATTACTTGAAATCAAAATATCCATTGAAGGTGAAGTTGTAAGGATAAAGTCACGATTTCTGTCATAGCATCCTGTCTCAAAGAAATCGAATAAAACTTTATTTTCGTTAGATGCACAAATCAACTTCGCAATGGGCACACCGATCTGTTTTGCGTAATATCCTGCAAGAATGTTGCCAAAGTTACCGGTAGGAACCGTAACATTAATAGGGTCACCTGCTTTGATGCGTCCTTCTTTTACCAATTTGGCATAAGCATATACATAGTAAACCACCTGCGGTACCAAACGGCCGATATTAATAGAGTTCGCAGATGAGAATACAAAGCCGGCCTTGGCAAGCTCTTCTGCCATTTCCTTATCACCGAAGATATTCTTAACACCGGTCTGGGCATCGTCAAAGTTTCCTGTAATACCGATTACTTTAACATTTTCGCCCTTCTGGGTAACCATCTGCTTCTCCTGAATGGCAGATACACCGTTCTTGGGATAAAAAACAACTATTCTTGTTCCTTCAACACCTGCAAAACCTGCCAATGCAGCCTTACCTGTATCACCTGAAGTTGCCGTAAGAATTACGATTTCCTGTTCTACATTGTTCTTCTTTGCAGCTGTTGTCATTAAATGCGGTAAAATAGATAACGCCATATCCTTAAAAGCAATGGTCGCACCGTGGAACAATTCCAAATAATATGCCTTATCTACCTCTGCCAAAGGCGCTATTTCTTCCGTGTCAAATTTGTCATCATAGGCTCTTTCGATGCAGCCTCTTAATTCTTCCTCCGTAAAATCGGTAAGGAATAATTTCATTACTTCATATGCAAGTTCTTTATAATTTAAGTTCGCACATTCCTCAAGGCTGATTTCCAGCTTCGGAAAATGATCCGGCACAAAAAGACCTCCGTCCCGCGCAAGTCCTTTAATAATGGCTCCGGATGCACTTACACCTTCCTGTCCACCTCTTGAGCTTCTGTATTGTACGTTCATAGTTTCGACCTTTCTTTGCAGCCACCAATCATTGGGCACACTGCAACCAAATAACATTTTTACCTAAAGATTATATCACACTCCTTTTTTATATGCAAACGATAAAACCAACTTTAAGACGATATTCTACTACTTGTAAAACTCGTGTCCTCCGTGAATAACCACTTTATCCAAAACATCATCAAACCATTTGACATTTTCACAATCCGCATGTTTCCTTGCCATAAAATACAGTGCGCCCTCAGAATAGTCTTCTCCTTTCAACGCCGCTTCTACAGCCTCGATGGTATCTTCCTGCGGTTTTGCGCTCTCATACCTGCCGTTAGACACCGGTGAAAACTGTGCCACACCGTCACTTTCCTGAAAAACCACACCTTCCACCGTATCCGGAAAACTGTCATTCTCCAGGCGATTTAAAACTACATTTGCCACAAGAATTTTACCGATGCGGTCTTCCGTCCCTGCTTCCGCTTCCACAAGTTTGTAAAGAATCCATTTCTCTTCTTCAGTAATGGAATAATATTCTTTTTCCACCGATTGCAAAGTAAGCAAAGGCTGATTCCCGGAAATTATGGTTTTATTACGCACAGTGGAAACACATTCCACATTGCTTATACCCACGCTTACGGCCTCATTCGCATCTCTTTCATAAAAATTCCCCACTGTAACCAACAGTTCCCGCTCTTTTACCGTTATAAAAGCAACCCCAAGGATTACATTTACCATCAGTAGCAGCATTGCATATTTTTTATACATATTGTCTCCGTTTCCGCAACTGTGATTATGTTGCCGGGCGCTTTTTGCCCCAAATGTATGAATCGCGATAAGCATTACAGCTTGTACCGCAAACACATATGTATCATTTTATGCAAAGAGAAATCAAAAAATTACCATTCGATTAAAAGAGACAAAATATCCGTCGAAAATACACCGGAATTATGCTATGATATTAGTGTCATCTATTGGCGACAAATCACTCAGAAATAGGGATTATATGAAAAAACAGAATGCAGGGGTATCCATTGCCCATAAAAAAGACAATTCTATATATTATCGTGCGTCCTTAACACATAAGGGAAAGCACATAAGCCTCGGCAGTTTTAATTCCGAAGCCGATGCCCATCGCTGCTACCTTTTGGCGCGACGCATCTTGGAAACCAACGATACACAAATTGATGATTATCCCGGGGCTGATGTTATGCAGTTTGAGAAGTGGGTTATCTTACATAACCTGCGCGATAACGGCATTTATTTTCACACGCCCATTTACCTGCGCCCCAGCTTCTTTCTCTACTATTTGTCTGCTGACTGTATTTTAAAATTTGATAAGGATGATTTATTTTACTATTCTTCCCATAAAATTATGGCCCGAGGCAATCACCTCTTCGTTTCGGATTACGGAATGCAAGTGAACATCCTAAACCGCTACGGCATTATGAATTATGCCGTGCCCGGCAGGGATTATCATTTTATCAATAAGGACGAACACGACTTCCGCTATTCCAACATCAGCATTGTAAACCGCTATCGTGGGGTCTTTGAACAGCCCGGCATACAGAAATCTGCCTACATTACCCGTATCCACGTAAAAGGCAAATTAAAAGTCGGTACTTACGCTACCGAAACCGAAGCTGCCATTGCTTACAACAAGGCAATCGACCTTTTACGTAAAAACGGCATTCGCAAGCAGTTTGTGCCTAACTTCATTGAAGATATTTCGCCAAAAGAATATGCGGAAATTTACTCCACTCTGGAAATAAATCCCCGCATACTAAATTATACATTATAAAATTATGTCAACCTATTTTATGGTATAATCGATAAAACAAATATTCAAGGGAACCTCGCCGGAAATTCCGTCCACGGTTCCTTTTTGTGTGTATTGCCACATATAAAAACGATAAGGATAGTCCGGCAAATCCTCTGACTGTTCCAATCTCACATCATAAGCGGAAAGCGCCGCATAATTAATATCCGCAAACAACCATGCCTTATCCCCGGAAAACATTGCATTATATCCTGCCGTTTCAATATCATCGATAAAAGCTTTGGTAATCTGGGTTTTATCTTCTTTGGTTAAAACATCAATTCTTGCAGTATCATTTACAATATGCTCCATCTCAAAAATCACGGGATAGCTGATGTCATAGTCCTGAAGATACTGCAACACAAAAGCAGCCTCTTCCTTGGCTTCATCTACGGTGATTGCCTGCGAACTGAAGGATACGCCCACCTCAAGTCCGGCATCGGTTGCGCGCTTAATGTTATCCTGAAAATAATCATCCAAGGTCAGCTGTCCCGTGCTGTAACCGCGGGAACCAAGCTTAATAATAACGAAATCTACACCGTCTTTCTTCACTTCATTGAAATCAATGTAGCCCTGATACTTGGAAACATCAATTCCGAGATAAGACTCTTTATTTCCTTCCACATAATACGCCATACGGCCGTTACCCATTACAAATCCCGTATCATCATATTCATTCTGTGGAAGATATTTACTGATGCTGTACCACTGCTCTTTGCCGTCTGCAAAGGTTACCAATGTTTTGGTTCCGCCCTCACTGGGGTCGTCTTCACTTGGTGTTTCCGAAACAATCTCTGATACCGTTTCGCTTTTCTCCTCTTCTACAGGATAATCATCCCAAATATCCAAATCATCCGATACCAGAGTACTGCCACTAATCACAGAACTTGTATCTTCCGAAGGCTTGGTTACAACCTGACTCTGGCTTGGTTTATCATGAAACAAAGCATCTCTGTTTACAAATAAAACGATTCCGAAAACAACCACAAGAAACAAGCCCACACTAATCACGGCGGTTAACATAAAACTTGTCCCTTTTGCACTGCTTTCTTCTTCAAACTGATCGTCTAATCGCATTTTATTCTCCTAAAAAACTTTGCATTCATACTTTTCTTAATAAATATATACAGAATGTAATAATACTATTTTAATGTATGTATGCTAAATACAATTTCACTTTTTCTAATAAATATAATTAAAATAAAATGTTATGTTTTATTATACAATCATAATATAATTCCGATTTTTTCTCAACTGTGAAATTTGTGTCCTATGCGCGACACTTTTATAGTATAATAATGTCATCTGAAATGAAAGGCAGAACAGACTGCGTATGATAGTTGATAAAAGAAACACACTTCACGTAATACTTGATAAAAAAATCACGCCTTACAAAAAAATATTAGCCCTGCTGTTGGTTGGTCTGGTTCTCTTTTCCTTCCCCGGCTGTCAAAAAAGCAGTCAGCCTGTGACTTATACCGATTATTATTTTAACACGGTTATCAGCCTGACTTTCTATTCTGCAGACGATTGCACACTTGCCAAAGAATGTTTTGCTCTGTGTGAGAAATATGAGAATCTGTTGAGTCGCACGGTGGAAGGAAGTGATATCTGGTGCATCAATCATAGCAATGGAGAACCGGTAAGCGTTTCTGCGGATACTTATGACTTATTGGAACAGGCACTATACTATTGCGAATTAACGAATGGTAAAATCGACATCACAGTAGCGCCCTTGATGGACTTATGGGATTTTACCGAAGCCACTGACGAAACAGCACCACCATCTTCTTCAGAAATCAACGCCCTGCTTGAACATGTGGATTACAGGCTTGTCGAACTTGGCGAGAATAATACCGTTACCTTAAAAGATCCTGATTCTGCCATTGATTTAGGCTTTATTGCCAAAGGTTTTATCGCTGATCAAATCAAAGAATTTCTCATATCGCAAGGCGTCACTTCCGCCCTGATCAATCTCGGCGGAAATGTATGTGCTATCGGCAACAAACCGGATGGTAGTGCCTATACGATAGGTATTCAACAACCCTTTGCCGCTGCCGGTACGACGTCAGATGTTGTTCAGGTAACCGATTCTTCCGTGGTTACTTCCGGCACCTATGAACGATATTTTACTTATGAAAATGTTGTCTATCATCATATTCTTGATGCCACCACCGGATATCCTGTAGAGAATAATTTAACCGGTGTCACCATCATCTGTGGCTCTTCTACTACGGCCGATGCCTTAAGCACCACCTGCTTTGTACTGGGCCCGGAAGACGCATTGGAATATGTCCAAGCACTGGACGATACCGAATATATTCTAATTGATGAGACCGGGCAAATTACATGCTCGTACAAATAAAAAGCTATAACATTACTTTCTTCGCTGCATCTTAACACTTGCGAAAATAATGTTATAGCTTTTGTCTGTTATAATTTAAATTTTAAAAAGTAAAAGCGTTAATTTTATCGTTTCACAATGCACTTCTTCGGGCATTTCTCCGCACACGCGCCACAAGAGACGCACTTATCATAATCGATATGCGCAAGGAACGTATCCACGGTCACGGCCTCCGATGCACAATTCTTCTTACACAAACCACAGCCGATACAACCGATATCACAGGACTTCTTCACTTCAGGTCCCTTTTCTTTGGAACTGCAGGCCACCAGATATTCTGCCTCGTAAGGAACCATTTCAATCACTTCTCTCGGACAGACCGCAAGACATTTCCCACAGGCCTTGCACTTCTCTTTCTCAACAACGGCAACTCCGTTTACCACGTGAATTGCATCAAAAGGGCATACTCTTTCACAGCTTCCGTAGCCCTGACAACCAAAATTACAACTTTTAGGGCCCTGATTCGGCACAAAATTCAACATTTGGCAATCCTGTAAACCGGTATAATTGTAATCCATATGAGTTTGTTCACAATCGCCTTGGCACTTTACGAAAGCAACCATTCTCTTCGTCGCATCTGCTTCAATGCCCATAATGCGTCCAACCTCTTTGGCCACAGCTTCGCCACCTACGGGACAGGCATTTACAGGTGCCTTTCCCTTAATAATGGCATGGGCCAAACCGCTACAGCCCGGGTAACCGCACCCGCCGCAATTATTGCCCGGAAGGGCTTCTATAATTTGTTCTTCCCTCTCATCTGTTTTTACCCGAAAAGCAATGGATGCAATGCCCAAAAATATTCCGATAAATAAGCCAATGCCGGCCACCACCGCCACCGCTGTTAAAATACCGATATAATTCATACACAGCCTCCTTTGCTTAAATTAAACCTGCGAAACCGCAGAATGCAATCGCCATTAGACCTGCCGTCACTAACACAATAGGCATTCCCTGAAAAGGCTTGGGAATATCATTAAATGCAATCTTCTCGCGAATTCCTGCAAGAATAATAATTGCAATGGCAAATCCTACACTGGTAGCAAAACCGTTCACCACGCTTGTTAAAAGGTCATACTCTAAATTAACATTTGTAATTGCTACACCAAGCACTGCACAGTTGGTAGTAATCAAAGGTAAAAATACCCCTAATGCCTTGTACAAACTCTTCATATACTTCTTCAAAAACAGCTCCACAAACTGCACCAACGCCGCAATTACCAAGATAAAAACTATGGTTTTTAAGAATGTAATTCCAAGGGGTTCCAATACAAACTCATATAAAAGTCCTGCCACCAAAGATGCCAATGTAATAACAAAAATTACGGCACCACCCATGCCTGCTGCGGTTTTTACACTTTTTGATACGCCCAAAAAAGGACAGAGTCCAAGGAACTGGCTTAAAACCACGTTAGACACCAGAGAAGAACCCAAAGCTATCACGATTAACTGAACAATATAATCACTCATCCGTATCGTCCTCCTCTTCTCCCAATAATTCTTCCAGCTCCACAATATCAATTTCCTGGGTAGCTTCCAGAAGTGTCATTTTATGTTTCTTTTCCTTTTTCGGTTCTTCCGCAACCGATTCAGCAGAAACTTGTTCTTCTTTTTGATTATCAGCCATTTGCGTTACAATATCTTCATTGTCTTCGTTTGCTACGACATCAACTTCTTTCATAGACTCATCTAAGATATTATTATCTTCTAAATCGATAGCCGTTTCTTCACTAACTTCTTCCACTACAGTCTCTTCACTCAGATCAGAGTCACTTTCTGCATTTATTTCATCAACTGGCAAGCTATTGCACTCTTCCTGCTTCTCATCATCTTGCAAGCCATTGTTCTCTTCCTGCTTCTCATCATCTTGCAAGCATTCGTCTTCATCCTTTAAGACATCAACCTGCAAATGTTCACCCTCATCAATCAATCCGTCAACTTGCAAATTATCACTTTCTTCCGAGATCACTTCTTCAGCATCAGTCGGATACTTTGCACAACTACTGTCTTTACAGTTCATACAATCGCTGTTGCAACCGGATTGAATTTTACTTACATCTTTTCCGGCTTTTTTACCCTTTTCTTTGATGACATTCTGAATCGCTGTCAGAATAGCCAGGATAAAAAATGCGCCCGGTGCCATTACCATAATACCCATAGGCGAAAAGCTGCTGATTTCATCGGTTAAAAGGCGATTCCACAACTGCACCGCTTCTGAAGTACTGTTCGGATCCAACCATTGATTGATTAATCCCACAATCAACTCCGGCAATGAAGCCCCGTATAAATCCGGTCCGGAAATACCGAATACGGTTCCAGCGCCAAGAAACTCACGTACCAAACCGATTAAAGTAAGGGCCAGAGTAAACCCAAGTCCCATACCGATACCGTCAAACAAAGACGGCATCATTTTATTTTTGGATGCATAGCTTTCCGCACGGCCCAAAATAATACAGTTCACAACAATCAAACTGATATAAATGCCCAAAGACTCGTGAAGTGCGGGCACATAAGCATGTAGCAACAATTCCACCAAGGTTACAAAAGTTGCAATAATTACAATGTACGCAGGAATACGAACCTTATCGGGAATGATTTTACGCATGGCAGAAATCATTAAATTACTCAATGCAAGAACCACCATGGTAGAAAGACCCATACCGAGACCATTTATCGCAGATGTGGTTACCGCAAGGGTGGGACACATACCAAGCATTAATACGAAGGTAGGGTTTTCTTTGATGATACCGTTATACAAACGTTCCATACACTGTTTCATGATGCGTCCCCTCCTTCCTGCAAAAGAATATAGCACTCATAGGCAGCATTTACGCCTCCGGTAATAGCATCCGAAGTAATGGTCGCACTGGTAATGGCATCAATCTCATCCGGACCTAACGCACCGGTTTTAACCACCGTAAAATGCCCTGCCTCCATATCACGAAACTGTGGTAACAATACACTTTCCGCATTCATACCAAGTCCCGGTGTTTCCGCAATCTGAAGCAAAGACACACCTTTTAGCCTGCCTTCTTTGGTAATACCTACATAAAAGGAAATTTCGCCGTTATAGCCTTCTTTGGTTGTGACGCCGATTACGTAACCATAGAAGCTGTCCGGCTCTAAATACGCACGATATACCTCATCAATTACGATATTTCCCTGGATTTTATCTTTAATATCTTCGTTTAATTTCTTAATTTCTTCTTCACTACAGGCTTCAAATGTAAGTTCAGCCACCTGCGCCAATTCACCGACTTCATTTATCTCATAAAAGACCTCACCGCAGGCAGATGCTTTTTTATCAGCCTCGTATTGCGCAATCGGTTCTTTGGTCAACTCGTTCACAAAGCCCAGCAACGCACCGGCAACCAAAGTAATTGTAAAAAGAATCAGCGTATCCTTAATCATCGTTTTCATACCGCTTCCCCTCCTTTACCAAAGGCTTTGGGGAAGGTAATCTTCTCAATCAGCGGAACCAAAAGATTTCCGATGATAATTGCATAAGACACACCCTCTGCACCGGGACCAAACAGACGGAAGATACCCGTTAACACGCCAAGTAAAATTCCGTATATGTACTGCCCTTTCTTTGTAATCGGCCTCGTAGCATAATCCGTTGCCATAAAAAAGGCACCAAGCATCAATCCGCCACCGGCTAAATGCGCACTGATAAAAGACACATCAACCCCGTGTCCTCCAAAAACCGTAATAAAAAGCACAAAGCTTACAATATACATCGCAGGAATTTTTAAATCGATAATTCCCAATGCAATCAAAAAACAGGCACCCAAAACAATGGCAATCATAGACGTCTCGCCAATGGTTCCGCCGGTTCTTCCGATTACCATATCCAGTATATTCACGCTTTCGCCGGCCTTCATTGTGGCAAGGGGCGTTGCACTCGTATATGTATCACAGGTAAAATCTGTCATATATCGCGCAAAAGATATCATCAGAAAACATCTTGCGCCCAATGCGGGATTCATAAAATTCTGGCCCAATCCGCCAAACAACATTTTAACCACTACAATTGCAAAAACCGCACCTACGGCTGCCATCCACAAAGGAAAATGTGGCGGCAGATTCAACGCCAGTAAAAGCCCCGTTACCACGGCACTCATATCTTTGATTGTCGTAGGCTTTTTACAAATTTTACAAAAAATATGTTCCGTTAAAACCGCCGTTGCAACCGTAACCACAATTACAACCGCTGCATACCAACCAAAATTCCATACACCGAAAAGCGTTGCCGGCATCAGGGCAATCACAACGGATAACATGATATTATCGGTGCTGTCCTTTGAACGAATATGAGGGTTGGATGATACTTCCATTCTCTCTTTCATGCCCTTCCTCCTATTTCTTCTTTCTGTCCGCAAGAATCATACGTCTCATGGACTTAATGGACTGGGTCAGGTGGCGTTTTGCCGGACATATATAACTGCAACAACCACACTCACAACATTCCATACCATTGAGTTTCTCAAACTCTTTCTTCTCGCCTCGGTCTGCCAAAACTGCCAACCGGCTGGGTACTACACGCCCGGGGCAAACCTCTACGCAACGTCCGCAATTGATGCAGGCCGTCTGTTTTGCCGTTGATACATCATCTTCACTTAAGCATAAAAGTGCCGATGAAGTCTTAGTCGCAGGCACATTTACATCAAACAAGGCAAACCCCATCATAGGTCCGCCGGATATGATTTTCTTAGGTTCCTTAACAAAACCGCCGGCTTCTTCAATCAGCTCGCCATAGGAAGTACCGATTCGAACCATATAATTTTGCGGGTTTTTGATACAATCTCCCGTCACCGTTACAATACGATGCATTACAGGCTTTCCTTCTTTTACCGCATGATAAATTGCCACTACCGTATCCACATTATTTACAATGCAACCCGCATCTGCCGGTAATTTAGACGAATTAATTGCCCGGCCTGTCACCGCGTATATTAAGTGACGCTCTGACCCTTGGGGATATTTAGTCTTCAAAGGCGATACCGAAATACGGTCATCGTCCTTGGTAAGTTTCTTTAAAATTTTAATACAATCGGGTTTATTGTCTTCTACTGCAAGAATCCCTCTTGCTTTGTCAAACAAGCGAAGAATAATCCGCAAGCCTTCCACAAGTTTCTCCGGCTCTTCCACCATTCTGCGATAATCACTGGTAAGGTAAGGCTCACACTCCGCACAATTGATAATGACATAATCAATATCTTCCGGATTCTTGGGTGCCAGTTTCACGTGAGTAGGAAAACCTGCGCCACCCATACCGACTACGCCCGCATCTGCGATTAATTTTAAAATATCTTCTTTTAAAAGAACCTCTACAGGCTTGGGTTGCTGAAAAATAACCTCTTTGTACTCGCCGTCGTTCTCAATCACAATCGACATGACGCCGTCGCCTGTAACGACTCTTCTGGGTTCAATTGCCTTAACCGTACCGGAAACCGTGGCATAAATGGGCGCAGAAACAAACCCATCCGCTTCGGCGATTTTTTGTCCTACTAAAACATAGTCACCCTTTTGTACGATGGGTTTGGCCGGTGCACCTATATGCTGGGATAAGGGATATACCAAATCTCCCTTCGGCAAATATTCTTTCATCGGTTTGTCCTTGGAAAGGTCTTTGCCGTCATAGGGATGTATTCCGCCTGTAAAAGTAAATTTAACCATACTTATTCCTCTAACTTTATTGTTTTTTTACCACATATATTAAAAAACTTCCTACTTATAAATGTACTATATTTCGCAAAAAAATACTACTTTATTTTAGGATTTCGTGGTATAATATAAGCGGTATATTTTTTCGGAATTTGTAGTCCGCTTTTAACTTTGACAAGGGCGCCAAATCCAAAGATACTAATTGTATTGTAAGGGTGATGAAATATGAAAACGATTGTAAAAGATCTTGGTAGTAAAAAACCAAATTATCCTATCGAAAACCTGGCCAAATTGGAAGAAATTCTTTTTCTTGATATTGAGACCACAGGTTTTACCGCGCAGAACTCAAATCTTTATTTGATTGGTTGCGCTTACTATAAAGAGAATGAATGGCATACCATCCAGTGGCTTGCCGAAAATTATGATGAAGAAACGGTTGTTTTACAGGCATTCCTTGAATTCTGCTTAGGATATACCTTCCTGATTCACTTTAACGGTAATCGCTTTGATATCCCCTATTTACAGCAGAAATGTAAAATGTACGACATACCTTTTATGTTTGAAGTATATCAGGGCGTCGACTTGTACAAACGTATCAAGCCTTATAAGAGTTTTCTTAAATTAAATGACTTAAAGCAGAAAACTTTGGAACAGTTCCTTGGCATCGAAAGAGACGATAAATTCTCCGGCGGCGAACTAATCAACTACTACCATGATTATGTTTGTTCGCACAGCGAAGAATTGATGAATGCCATTCTTTTACATAATCAGGAAGATGTGGAAGGCATGTTAGACTTAACTGCCATTCTCGCTTTCTCAGATTTATTTAACCTGCCCTTGCGTGTTATGAAGGTTCAGGCAAATTACTATAACGATTATGAAAACAAGAAACGCCAAGAACTTGTATTGAATTTACGCTTTATGACATCCCTTCCCGTGCCTGTATCTTATGCTTCTATGGGATGCTATTTTACAGGAAACGAATTGAACGGTATTATTAAGGTGCCTCTCTACGAAGAAGAAATGAAGTACTTCTACTCTAACTACAGAGATTACTACTATCTTCCCGAAGAAGACATTGCAATTCATAAGTCAGTGGCTAGCTTTGTTGATAAAGATCACCGCGAACAGGCAACCGCTGCTAACTGCTATACAAGAAAGCAGGCATCTTACCTTCCTCAGTGGGAAATGTTGTTTACACCGTTCTACAAGCGCGGATATCGCGAAAGAGATATGTTCTTTGAATTAACAGATGAGTTTAAGACAAGCAGAGCTTCTTTTAATCAGTATGCAGAACATATTTTACAGACAATGTTAATGTCGGACTTTGTATAAAATTTCAATTTGACTTTTCATTGGAAACTCTAATTCATCCCTACCTTATCGGGCAGCCGGTAAAGTAGGGATTTATATTTATCAAAATCAAAAAGCACCTTCAGCGAACCGAAAGTGCTTTATTTTTAATTCATAGGTTTTGAGAAGAAGAAGGACGCTTTTCTTTCATATCCAACTTCTTTGTAATTCATCATCTGCTCCGTGCTTCCCAAAAACAGGATTCCGCCGGGCGCCAATGAATTATAATACTTGCGGAAAATATCTTCCTTGGCTTCCTCTGTAAAATAAATCAATACATTTCTGCATACGATTAAATTCACATTGGTGGGATAAGCATCTCTTAACAAATTATGTTCTTTAAACTCAACCCTGGCCTTAATCTCATCTGCGATTCGATAAGAAGAACCAACCTTTGTAAAATATTTCGCTTTCAAGTCAGCAGGTACACCTGCAATGCTCTTCTCTGCATAAATGCCGTTCTTTGCTGCCGCAAGCACCTGCTTATCAATGTCAGTTGCGTAAATTTTAATCTTAGACAAAGGAACGTGTCTCGATAATGCCATAACCAATGAATATGGCTCATCACCTGTAGAACAAGCCGCGCTCCAAATCGTTAACTGCTGTCCGAATTTGTTAATCAACTCCGGAAATACATCTTTATCTAAAATCTGCCACTGATCAGGATTACGATAAAATTCGGACACATTGATTGTCAGATAATTTACAAACTCTTCCAACAAAGCCGCATCAGTCTTTAATTTTCCAAGAAAGGCATCATAGCCATCCAAGCTGTGTCTGCTAATCAAAGTATCAATTCTTCGTTTCATCTGCTTCTCTTTATAGCAGTTCAAATCAATCTTTGTTAACGCAAGCACCTGCTTCTTGAAATATTCGTAATCATATACCATTTCGGAAACTTCCTTAAATCTTATTCTTCTGCGGGAGCTTCTTCAGCAACTGCAACTTCTTCTGCTTCATCAGCATCGGGAAGAAGTGCCTTCACGCTTAAACTAATCTTCTGGTTTTCAGCATTGAAATCAACAACCTTAGCTGTTACTTCATCGCCAATCTTTAATGCATCTGCAGGTTTCTCAATGTGTTCCTTAGAAATCTGTGATACATGAAGAAGGGCATCAACACCTGCTTCTAATTCAACGAATGCACCGAATTCGGTCATTCTTGCAACTTTACCGGTTACTGTATTGCCTACAGCATATTTTTCAGCTGCATCCTTCCAAGGATTTGCATCATCAAACTTAGTGCTTAACGCAATCTTGGTTCCGTTGATTTCTTTAATCATAACCTTAACAACATCGCCGGTCTTGAATAATTTCTTGGGATGTTCGATTCTTCCCCAGCTCATTTCTGAAATGTGAAGTAATCCGTCAACACCGCCTAAATCGATAAATGCACCGAAATCTGTTACGTTCTTAACAGTACCTTCGATTACATCGCCTTCTTTTACCTTAGAAAGAAGTTCTTCCTGTGCCTTTGCCTTCTGTGCAACGATAAGCTGCTTGCGGTCACCGATGTATCTTCTCTTCTTAGGATTGTATTCCGTAACAACGAACTGGATTTCCTGATCAGCATACTTGCTTAAATCCTTTTCGTATACGTCTGATACCAAACTTGCAGGAATAAAAATTCTTACTTCGTCAACAACAACTGATAAACCACCGTTTAAAAGCTGTGCAACCTTAGCTGTAAGTACTTCCTGATTGTTAAATGCTTCTTCAATTCTCTTGCTACCCCTGTCAGCAACCAGTCTCTTGTATGTAAGAGCAACCTGTCCGTCACCATCGTTAACCTTAACGACTTTGACATCAAGCTTGTCCCCCACCTTAACTGCTTCTGTCAAATCGATTGTTGAATCATTGGTATATTCAGACTTAGGTAAAATACCGTCGGACTTGTAGCCGATGTTGAGAATAATCTCATCGGGCTTAACGTCGATAACTGTACCTTCAACTACCTCTCCTGTATGAATAGTTTTTAATGATTCCTCAAGCATTTGTTCAAAAGTTAATTCTGACATAATTTTGAACCTCCTCAATAATTTTATTTGGGGTTGATGCCCCTGCTGTAATTCCCACTAGTTCCACAGATTTAGGTAAGTCTAAATGCAAGTCCTCCAGTGTCTGAATAAAGTGAGTATTCTCACACTCCTTCGCACATATCTCATATAGCTTACGTGAGTTTGAACTATGAGCCCCACCAATGACAATCATTACGTCAGCTTCATCCGCAATTTCACGGGCTTCCTTCTGTCGTACTTCTGTCGCATTGCAAATAGTATTCGCAACACTAACATCATACCCTTTTTTTGTAAAAATTTCAACTAATTCTTGAAATTTCCTATAATTAAATGTCGTTTGTGAGACAATACATACTTTTTTATCACTTTCAATTGTAATTTTTTCTGCCTGTTCGTGAGATTCCACCACAATTGCAGGGGTTGAAGCCCATCCGCGAATGCCTTCCACCTCAGGATGTCCTTCATTGCCGATAATGATAATTTGCTTGCCTTCAGCACTTTCTTTTTCTACAATGGAATGAATTCTTTTTACGAAGGGACAGGTAGCATCTTCGTACTCCAAACCGTTCTCCTCAATGATGCGGTAAATGTCCTTTGCTACTCCATGAGAACGAATAATCACCGTACCCTCTTTGAGATTACGCAATTCTTCTTCATTTTCAATGACACAAACACCTTTACTCGCCAAGTCTTTTACAACTTCCTCGTTGTGAATAATCGGGCCGTAGGTATATATTTTTTTACCCGTTTCAATCTGTTCGTAAACCTTATCTACCGCACGTTTTACACCAAAGCAAAAACCTGCGGATTTAGCCAGTTTTACTTCCATTTTCAGTTCCTCTTTTACATTATTTTATAAAATTTCGACAAAACAGCCGTCCTACTGTTTGGAACGGATCAAATCAATAATTGTATTCTTTACTTCTTCAATACCCATATCGGAAGTATCGAGAAATACCGCATCCTCTGCCTGTTTTAAAGGGGCGATTTCGCGGTTCATATCGCGCTCATCACGCTCTGCAATATCCTTCTCGATTTCTTTTAAATCACATTCCATTCCCTTGGCAATCAGCTCGTTATAACGGCGTTTTGCTCTTACTTCGATGCTTGCAGTTAAATAAATTTTCACCTGGGCACCCGGTAAAATATTCGTTCCGATATCGCGCCCATCCATAATCACATCATTCTTTGCCGCCAAGTCTCTCTGTAAATCAAGAAGTTGTGCTCTTACATCCGGATTGGTGGAACTGGCCGAAGCCATATTGCCCACTTCTTCGGTTCTGATATAAGGATTGACGTCTTCACCGTTTAAAAGCACCACCTGTTTACCGTCCACATACTGAATGGAAACCTGGGCCTCCTTACATTTCTCCGAAATTTTGGCACTTTCATCCGCATTAATTCCGTTACGGATTAAATACAAAGCAATGGCACGATACATTGCACCTGTATCCACATAAATAAAATTCAACTCTGCCGCCACACTTTTGGCAATGGTGCTCTTTCCAGCACCTGCAGGTCCGTCAATTGCTACGTTAAAAGCCATTCCAACATCCCCCTTGTTTTATAAATTCGCTTTTGCATAAAATTCTTTAATTTCTTCCTGAATATCAACCGAAATTTCCTGCACGATTTCCGCATTGGGTTTTGCAGTATAATAACCCTGAATCAAGTCTACGCCCAGCGCAATCACGGTTTCCAATTCTTTCGTTGTCTCAACACCTTCTGCCAACGCCTTAAAATTGTTTTCATGTGCAAAACTGATGATACTCTTTACAAAATGCTGCTTCTGCTGGTTTTCATCGATACCGCTCAAAAGCATACGGTCGATTTTTACATAATTCGGTGCATATCTTAAAAGATTGATAATGTTCGAATATCCCGTACCATAATCGTCAACAGCAGTCTCAACACCGATGGTATGGAAGCTTTCTTTCATACGCTCTAATGCAATGTCATCCGCTTCCGACTGTTCTGTAAGTTCCACTACTACAGATGAACTGAATTTACGCAATTTTACAGCTAAATGCTCCGCATCAACGCCTTCCAATTGTTCACCGGGAATACTGTTGATAAACACTTTCTTGCCGTCAAACAAGGCTTTATTATTCTCGATACAATTAATTACGTTAAAGAAGGTTGCTTTCTCTACATCATAAAGACGGCCTAAATGCTCTGCATACTTAATAACCTGTACCGGCGAAACCCTGGGCTCCACATCCGTACGCATCAACGCCTCATACGCATATATACTACCATCTTTAGCGTTTACAATGGGCTGGAAATGATAGGTAAATAAGTTATGATCTAAAATATTACCGACAACCTTAGCTTCATTCAGTTCTTCTTCTGACAACTTCTTGCCAATACGCATCTGAAGTGCCTTCGCCTTATTACCGTTTTTACGGCTTACGGCAATATTCATCAAATTCTCCAAATCAGGCCAGCTTGCCACGTATCCTGTCTTAGCACCCGCATTAATCTCAATATGGGCAACTGCATCCGGGCTGGCATTGTAGGTAAACAACGCTTCCAAAAGCCTTTCACTGATGCGACGTGTCATATCGGAATTATCTTCCGGCGAAATCTGTGCAACCACAAACTCATCATTACCCAAACGGCAACACATAGCACCTTCACCGGCATTTTCTTTTAACATTCTTGCCAGTTCAATCAGTACCTTGTCACCGGCTTCACGTCCCTTTTTCGCATTGATTTCACCGATATCACAAACATCAATTGCCAAAACACCAACATACTGATGGGTAGACTTAACACGCTCAATCATAGGTTTTGCATGTTTTACCAAACCGTTGTAGTCAAATACGCCGGTCAAAGAGTCCATAATCTTCTGCTCTTCAATAATCTGATTCTGGGCACGAAGTGCTGCAATTCTGCGGTAATACTCCAATCCCAGCATCACATTTCGAAGCCACATATAATAGTTTTCACCATATGTTTTCACTTCATTACCATAGCTGATTACGGCATAGCCAAAGCAAATATCTTCGAAATACAAAGGTGTAAAAATATATGCTTTCGGTACTTCGCTCTCTTTATACATATGTGGAAGCATTTCCTTAACATCAAACACTTCCGTAAAATTCAACTGGTCCTCGCCCTTTCCGGAAGGACCGCACTTTAAGACCGGAATAATCTGGTCGGCATAACCGTTTTTAATCAGGTTGCTGTCGTCCTTCTTTGTATTATCCCAGGAAGCATTTAAACAAATATGAAAACTGTCAAATTCACGAATCTGATACGTATATGTTTGAATGGTATCCATTAAACCGCGGAAATTATTGCGGGATAACATATCTTCCAACAGATAATCCACGTTTGTATGTAAAATTCCCTTTGTTGCATGAATCGGCCATACGGCACGAACAGGTGCTACCGGAATGACGCTGTCATTCTCACATCCGCAACTGCTTCCTACGAAAAATTCATACTCAGGATTAAATTCGGGCAATTCCTTCTGATTTAACATTGCATTAATACAATCAGCCGCATAAATACCGAATTCCCAAGACGGTGTATACACGGACGTAATCGGTTGCGGGCTGGTTCTTCCTTCTTCCGTACAACCATATCCCGTTACTGCCACATCTTCCGGCACACGATATCCTTTACGTGTCAAACCGTCCGCCACACCGATTGCCATATAATCATTGGCACAGGCAATGGCTCTAGGCATTTTACCTCTCTTCTCATACAAGCGCTCCACTGCCTTGACACCACTGTCATACCAGTAATCACCATACATAACATAATCCTCTTCAACGGTCAGATTATGCTGGTTCATACAGTCAATATAGGCACGTAAACGCTCTGTAGAATGGGCATGCCACTTTGTACCGGTAAGAAAAGCAATATCCGTGATACCATGTTTCTCAATCAAATGCGAAACCAACTGTATAATTGGTGTGTAATGATTAATGCGTATAGTTGGGAAATTCTTGCTTGTTTTATCCACGCAAAGAACAACACCCTTATAAGATGCCTTCAACTGCTTCTCAATATTATAAAGCACCCCCGGCGTCTGTATGGTATCGCCCATAATCACTACCGCATCAAAAGCATCGAATTGAATCAATTTAAAAATATTGGATTCCCCGACTTCACGCGGTTTGGATTCCTGGATTTTATGATACATGGCAAAAATACAGACATCGTAATCATACGAAAAAGCCTGCTTCATAAAGCCGGTCATAAAATTCTTCTGGTTGTCTTCTCCCGGTTGCCCCAATAATAAGGCAATTCGCTTTCTTTGTTTCATAACACTACCCCTATTATTCCGCACAATCTCCCGCCAAATAACCGGTCGACCATGCTATCTGCAGGTTGTATCCGCCCGTATGCGCATCCAAATTTAATAATTCTCCTGCAATATATAGTCCCTTAATTCGTTTACATTCCATTGTGGACGGATTGACTTCCTTCAAGTCTACACCGCCGCTTGTAATAATTGCTTCCGCAAAACCGCGGGTCCCCGTTACCGTAAGGCTTAATGCCTTCGTGGTTCGCACCAACCGTTCTCTTTCTTCCCTTGTTATCGAATGTGCCGGTTTGAATTCATCCACATCAGCTAATTCCGGTATCATAGATGCCAAACTGGAAGGATAAAGTGCCGGTAAAATATTTTTAAGCTGTTTGTTATGTCCTTCTTCAAACTCTTTTAAAAAGCGCTTATCCAGCTGTTCTTCCGTCAATGCCGGCTTTAAATCTATAGTTAACATAACATCATTATAATTCTTCTTTTGCGCAAGCACACTGCTGGCTGTCAGAATCAACGGTCCGCTGACTCCGAAATGTGTAAAAAGCAGTTCACCCATCTGCGAAAATACTTTTTTACCATCAACAAATAACGTAGCGGTCACATTTTTCAGTGCAAGGCCCTGTAACTGTCCGCACCACTTTTCTTTGACCTCAAAAGGCACTAAAGATGGCTTTAATTCTGTTACCTTAAGACCTAAATCCTTAGCGAATTTATGGCCGTCTCCTGTGGAACCTGTAGACGGATAAGACACACCGCCGGTTGCAAGAATTACCGCGTCGTACCACTCCTTCTTACCTGTCGCGGTAAGCACTCCTGTAATCTTCTGTTCGTACTTGTTTTTCTTTTTCACTTTTTTACTTGTTACAGTTTCCCAATATTCTGCGTCTGTATTTCGGGCTTCCGCCAATACATCCGAAGTATCCGACGCGGTAACATCTTCTGTATATTCTTCCGCCAGCAATCCCTTAATTACTGTATTGTAGCGAATCTCACAGCCTAATTTTTCAAGGGTCTGGCGCAAAGCTTTAAGCACATCCGAAGAATGGTCTGAAATCGGAAATACACGATTCCCGCGCTCGGTTTTCAGCGGGCAACCGGCCTTTTCAATCAATTCCATTACCCTTCGGTTATCAAATCCATAAAAGGCACTGTAAAAGAATTTCGCATTTCCCGTAACATGTTCAAAAAACTCTTCTGCATCGCAGGCATTGGTTACATTACATCTTCCTTTTCCTGTTATGTAAACCTTTTTGCCTAATTTTTCATTCTTTTCATATATGGTGACATCATGTCCGCGCTCTGCAACCCGAATTGCCGCAATCATACCCGCGGCGCCGCCACCGATTACTGCTATCTTACTCATTCTATTCCTCTTTGATAATCGGATCTTCACCGATAAAATCAATTTCGTCGTTTAAATATACCTGATACGTATTCCAAGTCTGCTCCAACGTCTTTAAATGTTTCTGGATTTCTTTAGGTTTCTTCATACATATTGCCGTAAGCAATGCATTGATCAAACTCATAGGTGCCACCATGGAATCAATAAAAGTAGACGAATCCGTTGCAGCAAATAAATTACAGGTAGAATACATTTTCATCGGCGAATGTTCATTGTCCGTAATGGCAATGATTGTTGCCTTCCTGTCACTTGCAAATTCCATAGCCTTTAAAGTACGCATGGAATATCTTGGAAAGCCAATGCCGATAAACAAATCATCTTTACCGATTCGAATCATCTGTTCAAAAAATTCAGTTGTACTACTGGTCGTTAAAAGAGTTACATTGCCACGAATCATCTGCAAATAAAATGCCAGAAAATGCGCCACAGGCTCACTGTTTCGAAGTCCCATTACATATATGTTTTTCGCTGAAAGAATCATATCCACAGCCATATCAAAAGACGTCACATCCACACGTTCAATGGTATCGTTAATCTTCTGCATATCAGCAGCCAATACTTTCTGCACCAACTCCGATTCCGAAGATTTCGATGCAATTTGCACCGGACCTCCGGTCTGTTCCAACTGCCCCTGCAACCAATCACTTAATGCCTTATGGAACTCCGGAAATCCTTCGTACCCCAAAGCCGATGCAAAGCGAACTACTGTTGATTCGCTGACACCCGTTTCCTTAGCAAGCGTAGCTGCATTCATGAAAGCCGCCTGTTGCGTATGCACTGCTATATATTCCGCAATGGCCTTGTATCCCTTACTTCTCATTGTCTTTGCGCCAAGAATTTTGTCCATTACGTTTGCTTCCATTATTTCGCATTCCCTTCCTCTGTGTTGATTAGTTGACATAATGTATTTTTATTCTATTTTCTTCGTGAAATCATCCGTTCCATCATCATAAAAAGGCATATAATCCACACAATTTTACACTATTATATAGTATACCATATTTTACCTGAATTAAAAAGGCAAATATATAAAACAATCTTACAAAATATTATAAAAATTGTACTCTTTTTCTATTGTTCAATCCGACATATAAAAAACCCTTTTACCAAGATATTTTCCTTGATAAAAGGGTCTCATTTGTTACTTTAATTATACAGGATATGCACCATTCTTGGTATCAGCCTGAGCGAGATCAACTTTCTCCTGCTGTGCAAGACGATACTTAAAGAAGTCAACAGCAACCTGAGGGAATAATGCGTATGATAATACGTCTTCATCCTGCTGCTTCCATTCCTTCATTTCCGCTTCAATCTTATCTAATTCGTTAGGAAGCAAATCTGCAGGACGGCAGGTGATGATTTCTTCACCGGGGATAACCTTGTCCTGAACTTCTTTGTTGAAAGGCTTAACGGTCTGACCGTATTCGCCACGAAGAACAGCCTTGGTTTCCTTTGTAGCCATCTTATATCTTTCACCCATAAGTACGTTGAATACAGCCTGTGTACCAACAATCTGTGATGAAGGTGTAACCAAAGGAGGCTCACCCAAATCCTTACGTACTTCAGGGATTTCTCTTAATACATCATAGTACTTATCTTCTGCATTCTGCTCTTTTAACTGGCTAACCATGTTAGAAAGCATACCGCCGGGTACCTGATATAACAAGGTCTTAATATCAACACCCATAACCTTAGGATTAAGGAGACCATTTGCAAGACACTCGTCTCTGTAAGGTCTGAAGTAATCAGCGATTTCTGCAAGAAGGTTCTGATCGTAACCTGTATCGAAGGGTGTTCCCTTGAAGGTTTCAACCATAACTTCAGTAGCAGGCTGTGATGTACCTAATGCAAGAGGTGACATAGCACAGTCGATTACGTCTACACCGGCTTCTACAGCCTTTAAGTATGTCATACTACCAACACCTGAGGTGTAGTGTGTATGAAGCTGAATAGGAAGGTTTGTAGCACTCTTCATGGCCTTAACAAGTTCTTCTGCCTTGTAAGGAACCAAAAGACCGGCCATATCCTTGATACAGATTGAATCTGCACCCATGTTTTCAATATCTTTTGCCATCTTCATCCAGTAATCCAATGTGTATGCATCACCTAATGTATAAGAAAGCGCAATCTGTGCATGACCACGGCCTTCCTGCTGTTTTGCCTTATTTGTAGCATCTACAGCTGCCTGAAGGTTTCTTAAGTCATTCAAACAGTCAAAAATTCTGATGATATCAATACCGTTAGAAATAGATTTCTGTACGAACTGGTCTACCACGTCATCGGCATAGTGACGGTAACCTAAGATATTCTGACCTCTGAAAAGCATCTGAAGCTTTGTATTCTTAAATCCGTCTCTTAATTTACGAAGTCTCTCCCAGGGATCTTCTTTTAAGAATCTAAGAGAAGCATCGAATGTTGCACCACCCCAGCATTCTACGGAATGGTATCCAACTTTGTCCATCTTATCAACGATGGGTAACATGAATTCAGTCGGCATTCTGGTTGCAAGCAAAGACTGATGTGCATCACGCAGAACGGTTTCTGTAATTCCAATGGGTTTTTTAACCACTTTATTTTCAGCGTTATCCATTATTTTTTCCTCCTGATTTATTAAATAAAATGCATTACATGACTCCGAAAATAGCCATAAATGTACCGGCTGCTACCGCAGTACCAATAACACCTGCAACGTTGGGTCCCATAGCGTGCATCAATAAGAAGTTTGTAGGATCTTCTTCTGCACCAACCTTCTGGGATACGCGGGCTGCCATAGGAACCGCAGATACACCTGCAGAACCGATAAGGGGATTTACCTTACCCTTGGTTGCCCAACACATAATTTTACCGAATACAACACCGGCCGCCGTACCGAAGCAGAATGCAACAAGACCTAAAACTACGATACAGATGGTATCCCATTTTAAGAATGCTTCCGCACTTGTGGTTGCACCAACAGATGTACCAAGTAAAATTACAACGATGTACATTAAAGCATTGGATGCTGTTTCTGTTAACTGTCTAACTACGCCTGATTCACGGAATAAGTTACCTAACATCAACATACCGATAAGTGGTGCTGTAGTAGGAAGAATCAAACATACAACAATTGTTACAACAATAGGGAAAAGAATCTTTTCAAGTTTGGATACAGGACGAAGCTGTTCCATCTTGATTGCTCTTTCCTTCTTTGTTGTTAAAAGTTTCATAATAGGCGGCTGAATAATAGGTACCAATGACATATAAGAATATGCCGCAACCGCAATAGGTCCGAGTAATGCAGTCTGTCCAAGCTTACCTGCAAGGAAAATGGAGGTCGGTCCGTCTGCACCACCAATGATAGAGATTGCCGCAGCAGCCTTATCATTAAAGTCTACAAAGCCTGTCTCATTAAATAACAATGCCCCAAAATATGCAGCGAAAATACCAAACTGTGCCGCTGCACCGAGCAAAAAGCTCTTAGGATTGGCAATTAAGGGACCGAAGTCGGTCATCGCACCTACACCCATGAAAATAAGGGAAGGTAAAATTGCCCATTCATCCAATAAATAAAAGTAATAAAGTAATCCGCCCGCATGTCCGTCTTCGCCGATGGGTGCCATAATATCAGGATAGATATTAACCAGCAACATACCAAAAGCGATAGGCAACAAAAGCAACGGTTCATATTCTTTCTTAATTGCAAGGTATAAAAATACACATGCAACCGCGATCATAATATAGTTTCCAATCGTCAGATTAAAGAAAGCTGTCTGTTCAAGCAGATTACCCAGCGTATTAATAATATAATCCATCTTTTAGAAACCTCCTGTAAATTTTCAACCTAAAAATGATTAGTTCAATGTAGCGAGAACTGCGCCTGCTTCTACAGGATCACCTACAGCAACATCAATGCTTGCTACTGTACCATCTTCGGGAGCAACAACAGGGATTTCCATCTTCATAGCTTCAAGAATAACAACAGCGTCACCCTTCTTTACAGCCTGTCCAACCTTAGCTTCAATCTTAAAGATCTTACCTGCAGCACCTGCTTCTACCTTAATGCTGCCTGCGCCACCTGCTGCAGGAGCAGCTGCGGGAGCCGCTGCAACTACGGGAGCTGCCTTCTTTACTACGGGAGCCGCTACGGGAGCAACACCGCTTCCTGCGCCTTCTTCTACAACAACGTCATATACGTTTCCATTAACGGTAATTGTATAATTTTTCATTTTTATTTCCTCCTAATTAAGCGTGCTTTTCCAGCTTCTTTTATTTGACTTCTTAATACTTCTTACAACAAAGCCTTCTGTTGAAGTGCTTCCTTCGTATGCGGCAATTGCAGCACTGATAACAGCTACCAGTTCCAAATCATCGGCAAGTTCTGTTTCTTCTTTCTCAATGATCTGTGCAATGGTATTATCTACTGCATCACCCTTTGCTTTGGCAGCCTTCTTTGCGGCCTTGTTTTCTTTTCTCTTTGCTGCTGCTTTTTCAAACTTGGAAATCAATGAGAAGCTTGAAATAATCAACATAATAAGAACTAAAATTGCAAATACGGTTCCCATACCGAGAAGCGTATTTAACGCTGCCTTTTCCATATTTTCACCAAAGGTGTAAATCGGGTTAAAAGATACGCTTGTAATATACATATCTGCATCATATAAAACAACCATTTCCACGTTTCTTACGTCTGTTACCAAAGTAGCAGTTACGGTGAAACCATCCTCTGCGGGAGCATACACATAACCATCTACTAAGCCGGTGGGTGTACCGTTCTCTTCTTCTGCTTTTAAGTAAGAAGAAATCGCACCTTCATAAGTGGACTGTGCTTCAATCTTTAAGTTGTTTTCTTTTTTCCATTTTGTCTGCAATTCTTCCCATAAATCTTTTGACAGGTTCAACTGCACTTCACGATCCGCTTCACTGTAAGCGGCATTGGCTGTCCAGTCAGCATCTGCAGAAGCATCTGCCGGAAGTTCAACTACAATCAGGCTGATTAATGATTTCACATTATCTTCAACCTGCTGTACTTCGGCATCATCTAAATTCACTTCCTGACTTGCACAACCGGTCAAAAGCAGCATGGAGAAAAGCACACAACAAATCAAAGTAATTATTTTTTTCATAGTTGTGTTATCCTTTCCGAATTATACTGTGCCATGCTTCTTTGCAGGACGGTCTTCTCTCTTGCTGTAAAGCATTTCAAAAGCACCGATTACATACTTTCTTGTTTCTGCTGCAGAGATAATGTAATCTACATAACCTCTCTTTGCAGCGCTTAATGCACTGTTCTGTAATGCAGCATATTCTTTTGCCTTAGCATCAACTACGTCAGCGCCTTCGCCTTCATACATAATCTTAGCAGCAAGCTTTGCATCCATAGTACCGATTTCAGCCTTGTCCCAAGCAAAAGTTACATCAGCACCGATTGCTTTGGAGTTCATTGCAACATATGCGCTACCGAATGCCTTCTTGGTAATAACGTTTACCTTGGGAACGGTTGCATTTGCAAATGCATATGTAAGTTTAGCAACAGCTTTCGCCATACCCTTTTCAGCACATTTTGTAGCCTTAAAGCCTTTTACATTGGTAAGAGACAATACGGGGATTGAGAACGCATCACAGAAATTAATAAAATCTGCAGCCTTTTCGCATCCGCGAACTGAAAGTTCTTCACCCAACTTCTCTGCTACTTTACCGTCTTCACCATAAATTTCGCTTCTGTTTGCAACAGCACCAACAGTCATTCCGTTTAACTTCATTAAACCAACAACCATATCCTTGCCGTAGTTTGCTTTCACTTCTACAAACATTCCGTCATCGGCGATATCGCTTAATGCAATAACGGTGTCACCTGCACCTGCTTCTACCTGTCCGCACAAACGATTTAAATCATCTGTACATTCTGTGAATTCAGCTTCTTCTTCGTTGTTTCCGGGAAGAAGAGATACAAGCTGACGAATCTGTCCCATAATTTCAGCTTCAGATCCTACAAAATCAACCAAACCACTTTCTTCTGACTGGAACTGTGCTGAAGATGTATCACACTTTCCGATTTCGTTACCCTCTAACGCATTGGGAGAGTTTACGAACAATTTCGCCTTCTTTTCTTCCATAAAAGTAAAATCGGTTAAAGAAGGAACGATAGCAAGTCCGCCGCCGCAAGTTCCGAAGATTGCTGTAATCTGAGGAATTACACCGCTGGCCATAGACTGCTTTAAATAGATTTCACCGAATGCGTTCAATGCGTCGGTTGCCTCCTGTAATCTTAAACCTGCTGAATCGATGAGACCGATTACCGGCGCGCCCATCTTCATAGCCAAATCATAAAGATTTGCAATTTTCTTGGCATGCATTTCACCGATGGTACCGTTAATTACGGATGCATCCTGGCTGTAAACATACACAAGATTGTCGTTGATAACACCATAGCCGGTGATAACACCGTCTGAAGGAGTATCCAGCTGCTTCAAATTGAAATCAGTAGCTCTTGCGCTTACAAGTGCCCCTATTTCAACGAAACTGTTTTCGTCGAGCAAAGCATTAATTCTCTGTCTCGCTTCACTTGTTGAAGTAGTACTCATTTTGTTGACCTCCATTTATGATTTTAATAAAAATTATACTATTCACGGTGGATTTCTCGCAATTAATGCGAAAAATCCACACACTCTAAAAGTATAACATAAGTCTGTCAAATCATCTAGCATTATTTTACATTTTTTTGCTTTTAAATGAATATTTTTTCTGCAATTTTACCAAGGCAATACCAAAGGGTAATTTTATCCACTTTTTCTACGGTTACAATCGGAAATTCCGCCAGAATTTCATCATCTAAAACGTATCTTTCACAGCCTACAATCTGCCCTTCTTCCACCGGCGCCTGTATATCCGTGACAACTTCGTACTCCGTCACAATGCATTCGTCTTTTCGCAGTAACAGCCCAATTTCTTCACGTTGCACCTCTACCGATACCGACTCCGCCACACCATCTCGTACCACCATCGGCCCGTATTGTCCTTCCCCCACATAAGTGGTATAAAAGTAATTCTCCGTACCGTAATTCATAAGCGTCCTCGTATCGGCCCATTTCCAGCTTTTATTCGGCGGCCATCCGCTTGCAAGCACCACGGAAACAAATTGGGCATCACCTCTCTCCACGGCACCCACGAAGCAATATCCCGCACCGTTGGTAAAGCCGGTTTTGACACCGATTGCACCCTCATACATATTCAAAAAAGCATCTTTGTTATAGACCGTATATTGCTTGGTTTTGCTTTTCTCCATAAAAGAATGCGATGGCGTGGAAATAATTTTACGGAACTCTTCATTTTCTAACGCATAAGCTGTAATCAACGCCATATCGTAAGCTGTACTGCTGTGCTGTTTACCGTCCTTGGTAGCGTCTAATCCGTTGGGCGTGATAAAATATGTATTCTCACAGCCAAGCTCCATTGCTTTTGCATTCATCATATCTGCAAAGCCTTCCACACTTCCGCCCACAAATTCCGCAATTGCAACTGCCGTATCATTGTGGGACTCAAGCATTAGCGAATACAGCAAATCCTCCAATTGATATTCCTCCCCTTCTTTGAACCCCAGACGTACTTTAGGCTGTCCCTGGGCATTTCGCGAAACTGTCACCCACTCTTCCGTCTTACCCGACTCCAGTGCCAGAATACAAGTCATAATCTTGGTAGTACTTGCCATAGGCATCACTTCGAAACCATTTTCTTCATACAAAATACGCCCAGTCCCGGCATCCACAAGAATTGCCGAACGGGCGTATAATTTAAGGTCTGTCTCATCTTCGGCCAAAATGGTTGCCGAAGTATTTATCCATATTATTACAACTAAAAACAAAGAAAAGAACGTTCTGAAAATTGTGCGCATAGTTATACCTTGTATCACGAATCACTCACTATAACTATATGAACGTTTTTTAATTAAAAACACCAAATCATTTTTTTATCATTAAAATTTAATACGATAAAACTAAATATCTCAAAACTCTTACACCAAATCAGAAACCGTAATTTTAGATATCCAGCTTCAACTGAATTTCCTGCTCTGCCTGAACCTTGAAATCTTCCAGCAAATCTCTGCTCATTTCAGGCAAATCATCAATGGACTTTACACCAAAGCTTCTTAAAAACTGTTCCGTAGTTCCAAAAAGCAAAGGTCTTCCCGGCGCATCAAGGCGTCCCAATTCCTTAACGAAACCAAGTTCCACCAAACGGCTGATACCGTGATCGCTGTTTACACCACGGATTTTCTCGACATCAAGACGGGTAACCGGCTGCTTGTATGCAATAATGGAAAGAGTTTCCAATAAAGCATCTGTCAAAGTCTGCTTCTTCGGAGCGGCTGCCACCTTAATCAATTCCTCGTAAAACTCATCTTTCGTACGCAACTGAACCGCATCTTCCAATTCCACAATCTGGATACCGCGGTTGCTCTCCGCATAAAAGACCTTCATCTCTTCCAATATTTCTTTTACAAATTTCTCACTATCATCTACCGCAATTGCAAGGTCCGAAATACTTACGGAATCACCCATTGCAAATAAAACCGCTTCAATGACAGCCTGTGCTCTTTCTCTTTCCACTTAAATCCACCTCTATTTAGGAATCCGCATCCGGCATAATTCCTGCCAACGGATTTTCTTCTTTTTCTTCTTTCTTGTTTTCAGACAAATCAATGACACCGCTAAAAGGCGCCTTATATGTGATATTGATTTCACCAAAGGTATCGTCCTGCTCCACATCCACGCTACCGACCTTAATCAATTCCAATACAATCAGGAAGGTAACAATGACTTCCATCTTGCTCTTCTGCTTCTCAAGCAACTGTCTGAAACTGCATTTCCGATTCTTCTCTATGTAATCAAAGATATAGGACTGCTTGCGTTCCAAATCAATTTCTTCTTTTTGGATTTTACCAAAGGTACTGCGCACAGGGTCGATTTTATCTTCCTGACGTTTCATAATGCTTTGGAACAATTCATTCAGCAACTGTAACGTAGAATCTCCCACCAGCTCCTCGTAGTCAATGGGTGCCTGATACTCCAGCACCTCCTTGGGAATTGTAGGTTTCTTGTACAGATACTTCTCTGCACCCATCTGCATGTCCTTCAACTCATAGGACATGTATTTATACATTTTGTATTCCAACAACTTCTGTACCAATTCCGCTCTCGGATCCTCTTCCTCGCCGTCCTCGTTGACTTCAGGCGGAAGAAGCATTTTACACTTAATATCGAGAAGTGTTGCTGCCATTACAAGAAACTCACTCATTACGTTCATATCATCCGTATGCATTTGGTTGATATACTCCAAATACTGCTGTGTGATTTCTGCAATGGGAATATCGTAAATGTCTACTTTATTCTTTTCAATCAAATGAAGGAGGAGGTCCAGGGGTCCCTCAAACACCTCCAACTTAACAGGTATTGCCATACTTATTCTCCGTTTTATACAAATCCACTCTATTTTATCCGTTTTTACTCATCTTTGCAAGCAGGCTTTATGCGAATTACCGCCAGTTCCGCCGGATTAAAAATACGCATAGGCAAGGTATGGGTTCCAAGACCGCAACTTACAATCATATTGGCCTTCCCCTGCCGATACAAGCCACCGTTATATTTGGGAAAGAAACGCACTGCAGGCGATGCAATTCCGCCCATAAAAGGCATACGTACAATTCCGCCGTGCACATGTCCTGCAAGTGTCAGGTCCGCACCATAAAAGGCATATTGCTTAAAATAGTCCGGATTGTGGGCAAGTAAAATTTCGTAATGACTGCCATCATTTGCACCAAGAATCTCTTCCATATAGCTATCATCCATATGGCGCACCGTAAATCTTTTATAATATTTACGGTCGATTTCAACACCGCGGATTTCAACATTGTAATCTTCCAGAACCACCGCTTCATTGCGTAAGAATTTCACACCCTGTTCCATTAACGGCTTACTGTATTCATCATACATCTCACCATAATCTTCACGGTACAAATCCGAACGGTATTCATGATTTCCCATTCCGTGATAAACCGTATACTTCTCTGCCAGCTCCTTCATAAATGCTTTGGCATTAAGATTAGCTCTCTCCGGTCTTGCCACAATCATATCTCCGCCGACTAAAAGCACATCCGGTTTCACATTATCAATCGCCTTCAACAATTTGCAGTTGTCTTTGCCGTATTTTTTATCGTGCAAATCGCTTAAGAACGCAAACGAAACCTCTTTCGTGACTTTCTCGGAAGTAAAAGTATATTCCCTCACCACGAAACGGTTCATATCACAGATATTCACAATGAAAAAGAATAGAATCAAGGCAATTACAATGCCTAAAATAATATATTCCATAGTTTCTCCGTTAAAATAAAAATCAGGTATGGCTCTGTTTTATACAGTATCATCAAATACTAATTCAACAATACATATTAACAAACAGACCATACCTAATTAGTTTAACATATCTTTCCCGATTACAAAAGATATTTTACAAAAAGCTTACCGTAATAATCCCATACACTTGCTTTTTCTACATTTGCAAGGGACACAATGTCAACACTGCCAAGTTCCTTTCCGTCACAGATGTATACAATTTTACCGACGCTTTGCCCCATTGCAATCGGTGCCTCTATCTCTTCCTGCACCATAATTTTACGTTGTACATTAGCAAAATCCATTCCCGTAATATCCAGATATGAAAACTGCTCCTTACAAGCCACGGGAATCGACTCCGCAATACCGCCTTTGATCGGCAAACTGTCACAGCCAAGATTCCTGGTGTCCTGATACAAACGGCTCACGGAAAATCCGTAATTAAAAAGATTCATTGCATCCTGATTACGCAAATCCGAGGTTTCCGCCGCCATTACCACCGCAATCAGCGAAATATTCTCCTTCTTAGCCGTAGCACTGACGCAATACTTTGCATTACTTGTAAAACCGGTCTTCAAGCCCGTGACATACGGATATTGCTTTAACAACTTATTGGTACTTGATAAAGTAAAAACAGAATCTCCGCGATTGGTGGAATGTACTATATCTTCCATCCAAATCGTTGTAAAATCATAGACTTCCGGGTAGTTATGTATCAAATACCGCGACATAATCGCAATGTCTCTTGCCGTCGTATAGTGTTCCGGCGAGTCTGTCAGCCCACAACAATCCACAAAATGGGTATTCTCCATTCCGAGCTCTTTGGCCTTCTCGTTCATCCTGACCACAAATTCTTCTTCCGTACCGGCCACACACTCTGCCAGTGCCACACTGGCATCATTACCGCTGGCTACCGCCACACATTTTAAAAGTGTCTCCACCGTCTGTACTTCGCCTTCTTCCAAGAAAACCTGGGAACCTCCCATAGACTGGGCATGGGCACTTGTGACCACTTCGTCTGCCATAGTAATCTTGCCGCTCTCAATAGCTTCAAACACCAGAATCATCGTCATTACTTTGGTAATGCTGGCAGGCGGTTTCTTTTCATCGGCATTAACCTCATAAATAACCTGCCCTGTGGTCTCTTCCATCAGAATCACGGAAGACGAATTCACGGCAGGTGCCGCAGCGTGAACCGGCAATACACTTTGCACAAACACACCTGCCAAAAGAAGAATTATCAAAAGACTTCTCATTATCCAAAAATATCTGATTTGCCTCATATGTAACCTCAGATAAAGTTATTATTACATTCTATTTACACACCTTCGGCATTAGACATTTTATCTTCATTTTTTTCTACACTTTTTGCATAAGTTTCCATTTCTTCTTTAGCCTTACGGAAACACTCAAGAAGTTTATACGAGAACATTCCGCATTCCCCCTGAAGGATCATATTGTATGCTTCTTCGTAGGGAATTGCCCCCTTATATACACTCTCTGAAATAAGCGAATCATAGCAATCCGCGACCGATACTAACTGGGCTGAGATTGGAATTTCATCACCCTTCAATCCGTCCGGATATCCGGAACCGTCATATTTCTCGTGGTGCCATCTTACGATTTCACGGCTGTATTCAATGTGCTCACCTTCCCACAAATCCGCAATACTATTTACAATGTCGTATCCCTTGACAGAATGTGATTTCACATATTCGAATTCTTCGGCTGTTAATTTCCCCGGTTTTAAAAGAATCGCATCCGAAAGCATTACTTTACCAACATCATGAAGTACGCTTGCCGTCGCAATTGCATTAATTTTATCTTCCGTCAAACCGTATTCAGGATAATCCTTCATCATATATTTCCCGAGAATCTTGGTAAAGCCTTTTACTCTGGTGGTATGAGTCCGCCCTTCCATATTTCGGTATTCTACAATTGTACCAAGGATATTAATTATATTCTCGTTATTCTTCTTCAACTGCATAGCCTGTTGTTGTAAAAGGCGATATTGCGAACGCATGGTAAGCGTCTGTTTATCCAATCGTTCTTTAAAATCATTCTTCTGTTCATACAGTTTCAACAATTTCTCTAATCTCTGCTTTACAAAATCCGTATTTACAGGTTTTCGAATATAATCGGCCGCACCATACTCAAAGCACTCTGCCACCTGGTCTACAGACTGTTCGCTTGTAACCACAAGCACAGGAAAAGCACCCAAATAATCTTTCTCTGTCATAATCTTCAGAAAGGCAATACCATCCATTTCAGGCATATTAATATCGAGAAAAACAGCGACAATCTCTTTCATCTGTTCTTCTACAATTTTCAATGCTTCCAAGCCGTTCTGAGCTTCAACAACGGCATAGGAATCTTTTAATATATCAATTAAAACCTGACGATTAAACTTGGAATCATCCACAATTAGTATTTTATCTCTCATTCCTTTTCCCCTCCCGTCCTTTTAATTGTTATATACAGATATTTCACTGTTCTGCTGTTTAATGGTTACATTATAGTGATTCTTTGCTTCCCAACGGCCGCTGCCCACTTCTACTACGGTACCTTCATAGGCATTTCCGCTGATTACAACACTGACAAGCTTTTCTTTGTCAATGATTCGTTTCAGCTGAATTTCCAGTTCTTTCATTTTATCCAACTGCTTCTGTTTTACAAAAACTGCATTTTCCACCTTTTGAAAAAGATCCATCTCGCTACGCTCCTGCGCCGTATACTTTTCCATAAGGTCATTGTAGGTTTTATTCAGCACTTCCAGCTGGCGTTTTACATCTTTTATATTGAATAAAATATTGTGGTAATCGTTTCGGGCAGTTTCGTTGATTTGCACTTTTAACACGGTTTTCAACCCGGCGTGATTTCCCACATTATTTAAGTAAAAACCGGATTCCGAACTTGCAATTCCTCCTGCCAGAACTCTCGTTGCAGTAATCATTCCTTTGGCATACAAGTGGCTGTTTAAGCACTTATCCACCTCAATGTTTCCGCCGGCAATAATCTTCGTTGATTCAAAGAACCTGCTCACTACATTCTTACCGGCTTTTACAACACCCAGTCCGGAAGAATTCATACCTTTCTTAAGCATAACGCTTCCTTCGGTTTCTATGGTCGCCACCTCTACATTACCGTCAATGACAATATCACCGGTTGCTTTTACTGTCATCCCGCTACTTACATTCCCGCGAATGTGAATACTTCCGTCAAAGAAAATATTTCCGGTGGTCATATTGATTTCATCAAGTTCCACATGATTTACCACTGACAAATCTTCGCCTTCCAAGCGAATCATTCCGTTATACAGGGCAGTGTAGGTTTTCTTGTCGTCTTCCAAACGAAAACCTTTTCCTTTTAATACACGTTTTTCCGTACCTTTTCGTCCCTTGATTACGTTGCCGAGTACATCATACCCGTCTGTACCGTCTTTTGCTCCATGATAATAGGCTATTTTTTGACCTTCTTTTACTACTTCAAACCATTCAATATCTTTATAGTCTGCACTGCCGTCTTCCAATACCTTCGGTTTCTTCTGTACATCCGTACGGAAAAAGTATTCATACCAACCGTCTTCGCCCTTCAAGGGGATTTTTCCCTGGGCAATGAGAATCGGACTTTGTCCATACTCGCCCTTACAGATTAGTTCTATTGCCGAGTCTGATATGCCGGACTTTACTTTTTTCTCTTTTAGAAAGTCCATAAGAACATCACGTTCCACAATTCCATCCGGCACTCCTATGGTAATGTATGCCTCCATATTTCCTGCTCGGAATTCTAAAGTCAGATGTTCTTTGCTAAGCAACAGTTTTTCGGAATCATTTAAATCATCGGTTTGTAAAAGCTCTTTGCCTTCGTTATGTTTGTGCACGCCATGTGCATCCAAAGCGTCTTCGGAAGACAATATATTACTGATGGATTCTTCCATCTGCTTATAAAAGGCCGCACCGTTGACGTGAGACTGCAGCAACAATTCCCTACGCTTCTTATACATTTCACTGGCCGAATATCTCAACAGACAATAACCGTCAACAGCTACACCGGCCTTTAATCCAAGCCTGATTTCACGCATCTGTTCCCAGTCATAAAAGTGACTGCTGTACTTTGAGACATCTAATTGATTCTCAAGACCGAGGCGAAGTTCGCGCATTTTTCGCCAACTGTATGTATTCTTGGCATAAAGGGATACATCTACACCATTTTCCAAACCTTTGCGGATTTCGGCAATGGAGGCTGCCCTAAATTCAGGATTAATATGCACATCCAAATCAATGCCCTTTTCCAATGCCTTTCTGATTTCCGCAAGTTGCTGTGCGTCATACCCCTGCTTAATATATTTGGATAAATCAATGTCGCCAAGTCTTGCAAGACGAAATTCCTTCAAAACTCCCGCATTCCAATCCATATAAGGCAAAAGGTCAATTCCCTCCTGCAAGCCCTTACGGATTTGACGCATCTTCTCATAAGGAATTTCCGGCTTGGCATAACAGGTCACATCCAGTTTCGCTTTTAATCCCTTTCGAATTTCTTCCATCTGGAACCAGTCGAATGCAGGATTTGCATAAATTTCAACAGGCAGGCCCTCTGACAAGCCTAACTGAATCTGGTGTAACTGGATATCCAAAAACCCCTTTTTTTTCAATTTGTCCATTACATCATTTCCCATAAAAAATCCCCTACAATTCACAAATGTCCTATCGGACAAAACCGTTACACTTCCCTAATTATATTATAGCTTAAAATTGTAGTTTTGGAAATGAAAAGTGTAGGTTTTTATAAATATTCGACATCTTACTTTTCTATTACACATAAAAAAAAAGACCGGCGAAAATTCGCCGATCTCTAATCTCATTATGTATAAAATTACATGGGTGCGTACACGCCTCTTAAACCTAACTTCTGGATCATACCGTCAGGATCCTGAGCATACTGAACAACCATTTCCTTATCAATCTTACCTTCTAAGTAAAGCTGTGTAAGTGCTTCATCCATGGTAATCATACCCATCTTACGGTTTGTCTGCATGGTTGACTGTAACTGATGTGACTTACCTTCACGAATCAAGTTACGAACCGCATGGTTTGCATGCATAACTTCGAATGCAGCAACTCGGCCTCTACCGTCTGCAGTAGGAATAAGCTGCTGAGAAATAACTGCCTCTAATACGTTAGCAAGCTGTACACGAATCTGCTGCTGCTGATGAGGCGGGAAAACGTCGATGATACGGTCGATTGTACTTGCAGCACCGATAGTATGCAGTGTAGAAAGTACCAAGTGACCTGTTTCGGCTGCGGTGATAGCTACGGAAATAGTTTCGTAGTCACGCATTTCACCTACGAGAATGATATCGGGATCTTCTCGAAGGGCAGCTCTTAAGGCTCTTTCATAGCTCATAGAGTCAAAGCCGATTTCTCGCTGGTTAACCATTGACATTTTATGTAAGTGCAGATACTCGATAGGGTCTTCCAATGTGATAATATGTGCATCACGGTTATTGTTTGCTTTATCAATAATGGAAGCAAGTGTTGTTGACTTACCGGAACCGGTAGGACCTGTTACAAGTACAAGACCTCTCTTACGGTTGTAAAGTTCAACTACTGAGTTGGGAACACCCAACTGTGCAGGTGAAGGAATTACTGTATTAACGGCACGGAGCGCCATAGCTACAGAGCCTCTCTGACGGAATGCATTTACACGGTAACGTCCAAGATTGGTAACCGCGAAAGACATATCCAACTCACCGCGTTCTTCGAACATCTGCTTCTGATGGTCTGTCATAATCTGAGCAACAATTGCTAATGTATCATCCGGCTTCATAATCGGAAAATCCATATTAAGCAAGTGGCCGTTTACACGCATCTTAGGCGGTAAACCTGCTGTCAAATGAATATCGGATGCTCTGGCATCCATTGCAACCTGTAATATTTCTTCAATACGTGGCATAGTTCTTTCCCCTTTTCTTATTTGGTACTTTATTAGGATAAAGGTACGCTATTTTGTATGGTCAAAGCTCTCTCTTAATTTCTTCAAAGCCTTCTTCTCAATCCTTGAAACATAGCTTCTTGAAATACCGAGGGCCATTCCAACCTCTCGTTGTGTCATTTCATGCTCAGTCAGCAATCCGTAACGCATATAAATAATTTCTTTCTCGCGCGGTGTCAAACAATCGTTTAACAATTCTCTCAGTCGCTTCAGATGTTCGATGCGGTCCATTTCCTCTACCACATCAACCTGTTCGCTCTCCATAATATCCAAAAGACTGATTTCATTCCCTTCCGTATCCGTTCCAATCGGTTCATACAGGGACACTTCCCTGGACGTCTTTTTCTTCGCCCGGAACATCATCAGAAGTTCATTCTCAATACACCGTGCAGCATAGGTTGCCAGCTTATTTCCCTTAGCAGAATCAAACGTGGCAATTGCCTTCATTAAACCTATGGTGCCCACCGAAATCAAGTCCTCTACATTCTCATCGCACCCCTGATACTTTTTTGCAATATGTGCAACCAGTCTTAGGTTTCTCTCGATCAGAATATTCCGTGCCTCTATCCCTTTCTCTCCGTTACTGTCTTCTTGCATCAGCCTTATATAAAAGGCTTCTTCGTCTGAAGTAAGCGGTTGTTGAAAAGTTTTCAAAAGAAGCCTCCAAGAACTCTTTATCACATTCTATGAGAGGACGATTTCAATTGTGCCTTTCCACGCGTCTACAAAATATTATACAGATTAGGGGCAAACCTTGCAAGTAATTTTATGTTTTTTCAGCATAAAAATCGCAATTTTATCGGTATTTGATTACATTTATCATAAAAAACTCTTTATTATAAAAAATCTGCCATAACAAAATTGCAAACATCACGGCCTTTATCGGTCAAACGGATACAATTTTCTTCTTTTACAAGTAAACCGTTTTGTATATGTTTTGTAATTATTTCGCCGTATTTTTCATCCGGCATAATGCCGAAGCGTTTATAAAATTCTTCCGCCGATATACCTTGATTCATACGAAGACCCATAAACATAAACTCCGCACACTGTTCTTCAAACGTAAGAATTTCTTTTTCACTGTAAAACTCATCACGTTGTATAATACCGGTATTTTCAATACCTTGCCCTGTATTACTGTTCTCTGTACAATGCTCGTCATTAATATTGCCTGCGCACTGTTTATCCACGCTACAATCTACACCTTGCATATATTTTATATAAAAATTTATATCCTCAGCATTCTTCCATCTAACGCCATTAAAATATGACGCAGACGCGACGCCAAAACCGATATATTCACCACATTTCCAGTAACGGATATTATGTTTGCACTCTTTTCCCGGTTTTGCATAATTTGATATTTCATACTGCTCATAACCGTGCTCTTTTAGAATCTGACCGGTTTTATAATAAATTTGCCTTTCTGTATCTTCATCGGGCAAGTTTAAATCCACCTCATAAAAAGGAGTTCCCTCTTCCACAATCAGACTGTAAACCGAAATATGTTCCGGATTTAAATTTATAACCCGCTTTAAAGATTGAATAAAACTTTCCTTCGTCTGCTCAGGAATTGACGACATCAAATCTACATTGATATTATCAAAACCTGCTGTTCGCGCCGCTTGGAACGTATCTTCAAAGTTCTTAAAATCATGAATTCTTCCCAAAACCTTTAATTCGTTATCATTACAGGACTGCAAACCAATACTCAATCGGTTGATACCTGCTTCACGATACTTTTCCAGTTTGGTAAAATCCACAGTTCCGGGATTTACTTCTATCGTACATTCACAATCGTCTGATATCTCAAACCACTCTTTTAGTTTACATAAAATTTCTCCAATCCAATCTGCATCCAACACCGACGGTGTTCCGCCCCCAATAAAAATCGTGTCTACAATATATTCACTTCCGGATTTATTGCCATAAGTGCATGCTTCTATTTCTTTCAATAAATAGTTTACATAATTTCTTTTTATCTCATCTGATGCCGGTCCTGACACGAAATCACAATACAAACATTTTTGCATACAAAAAGGAATGTGAATATAAATCCCTAATGATTTGCGATTCATATGCCACACCCCTTTCTTTTTTGGTTTACATAATTTCTTTTTATATCTACTTCTTTTGGCATATCCCAATGATATACCCTTTTACAATTTACTTATTTCTTGTCATCCAGCTTCAACACACTCATAAACGCCTGCTGAGGAATTTCTACATTACCCACCTGACGCATACGCTTCTTACCTTCCTTCTGTTTTTCAAGAAGTTTCTTCTTACGGGTAATATCACCGCCATAACACTTAGCAAGCACGTCTTTACGCATTGCCTTAACGGTTTCGCGGGCAATGATTTTACCGCCGACTGCTGCCTGAATAGGAATTTCAAACAAGTGTCTGGGAATTTCGTCTTTTAGCTTCTCGCACATTTTACGACCGCGTTCATACGCTGTATCCTTATGCACGATAAAAGACAAGGCATCCACTTCTTCCCTGTTAACCAAAATATCCAATTTAACAAGCTCGGACTGTTCGTATCCCTTCAAATCATAATCAAAGGATGCATAACCTCTGGAACGTGATTTTAAGGCATCGAAGAAGTCATAGATGATTTCATTCAAAGGCAACTCATATTTTAAGAGTGCTCTGGTCTCTTCCATATAGTCCATACCAAGATAACGGCCACGGCGCTCCTGGCATAATTCCATAATGGAACCGATGTATTCTGTCGTCACCATAATCTCTGCCGTTACAATCGGCTCTTCCATAAATTCAATCTCAGAAGGATCAGGCAAGTTACTGGGATTGGTTAATTCAATAATCTCACCATCCGTCTTATGCACCTTATAGACTACGCCCGGTGCCGTAGTTACCAAATCAAGATTATATTCTCTCTCCAAACGCTCCTGGATAATTTCCAAATGAAGAAGGCCTAAGAAGCCGCAACGGAAACCAAAACCTAAGGCAATGGATGTTTCCGGCTCATAATTAAGTGCCGCATCATTTAACTGCAATTTTTCCAGCGCATCTCTCAAATCAGGGTACTTAGCGCCATCTGCAGGGTATACACCACAGTAAACCATAGAACGCACCTTTTTATAGCCCGGAAGGGGTTCCTTACAAGGTCTGTTAAAATCGGTTACCGTATCGCCCACGGCAGTATCTTTTACATTCTTAATAGACGCAGTAATATAACCTACCATACCGGCTGACAATTCCTCACAGGGAATAAACTGTCCCGCACCAAAATATCCGACTTCCACAACATCGGCCTTTGCCTTGGTCGCCATCATCTGAATGGTTGTCCCTTTACGGACCGTACCTTCCATTACACGGCAGAATACGATTACGCCCTTATAAGAATCGTACAACGAGTCAAAAATCAAGGCCTGAAGTGGTGCATCCGCATCACCTGAAGGTGAAGGAATTTTATTTACAATCGCTTCCAAAACGTCTTCTATGCCGATACCATTCTTTGCAGAAATCAACGGTGCATCCTGGGCTTCCAGACCGATTACATCTTCGATTTCATCTTTTACACGTTGCGGATCCGCACTGGGCAAATCAATCTTGTTTATAACGGGAAATACATCCAGATTATGATCCAACGCCAAATACACATTAGCAAGAGTCTGTGCCTCAATTCCCTGCGCTGCATCCACTACAAGAATTGCACCGTCACAAGCAGCCAGGCTTCGGCTTACTTCGTAGTTAAAATCCACGTGTCCCGGGGTATCAATCAGGTTAAAAATATACTCTCCGCCGTCCTGCGCCTTATATACGGTACGCACCGCCTGAGACTTAATGGTAATACCTCGTTCACGCTCCAAATCCATATTATCCAAAACCTGCGCCTGCATTTCACGACTGGTCAAAAGCCCCGTATGCTCAATGATTCGGTCAGCCAGGGTTGATTTACCATGGTCAATATGGGCAACAATACAAAAATTTCTGATTTTACTCTGTTCTATCTTCGACATCCTATTTTGGTACGTAAAACGTACTCTCCTCTCTGAATGTATATTTATTCCAATGTTTTCAACGTTTTATTATAATCTACTTTCAAAAATCTGTAAATGCTTTTATGTAAACCTATTCCCGATTTTCTTCGCCCGAAAAAACCATATCCAAAATGTGCGCCAACGGCTCGCAGGCACTCATAATTTCATCCACCGTATTGGTCTGAGCCCCCAATTCAATTAACATACTTTTTTCCCGATAATGCATATTGTAGCGATACCCGTTTAAATAGGTCCTTCTCGCAAGCCCGGGATAATATTCATTGGCCACAACGGTTGCCCGAAAAGACAGCGCAAGATTCCCTTGCAAATTCGGATTCGGAAGATAGTCAATCGGCCCCTTGTTATTTACATAGCTTAAACCGTTAAAAAACATAAATTGTGCCACTTTTTTACCTTCCCATTCGGTTACAAGATGCCGGCCCTCCGCCACGCCGTCTCTATGGAGATCAATCACCACCTGAATCTGCGGATACTGCGCAAAAATTTCTTCCAACGCCGGTGCTGACTTGGCATAGGCATCGTCTCGCGTATCCTTATCGTACTCTCCGGTATGATGATATACCTCGTATCCGTATTCTTCCCGCAATAATTCCGATAACTTCGCTCCGGCTCCCACAATGGTTGTCGACCTATCTCCCACTACACTGTCAACAAATCCCTCCTGGGAATGGGTATGATAAATTAAAATATGCGGTCCCGGCTTTGTTTTATCAATTTTAACATCATAGGTTAAAAACTCTGCCGGCCGAATTACATCCGGACCTGCAGACGTGCAAGCATCTACAGTATAAAAGTTCTCCATAACAAACTCGTAATCATTTAACTGCTCCTGCCCATAGACCACCGTTTTATGATCCGCTTTTATAAACTCTGTAATCCAAAACGCGGAAATTTCACTGACAAATCCACTGCCACAGGTAAAAAAATCCGAATCCTGTGCGAAAATCACCGCATGATGATTTTCATTTATCATCTCCTCATAAAATTCCGGTGCTTCAATCACATCATCTTTATCTTCAACATAATAAATATCCTGTTCTTCTTTCTGGTTCATCTGGACAAGCACATCGCCATTATCCGCTGCACCTGTCATTTCCATTTCATCATATGCGTATTGATAAAAAGGCATCTCCGCTAAATAAACTTCCGCATCTGCCGGTAAATTTTTCTTCCACAACTCACTACCGGCATATTCCCACAGCGGAAACATTTGACTAATCATATCATATTGCCATTCTGCCTCAACTCTATTAATAATAGCATCTGCATTATATTCCGGCATTCCTGCATTTTCTATCCAAGCAGCCACCCCCAGAAAAACAAATAAAATAACTACACAAATTACAGACAGTTTCCCTGTTCCGTGCTCTCTCATCTTTACCACTCCAATCACAGCCATAGACAAGACTTGTCTTATGGTAACTTTTATATTATATGAGTGGCTCATTTCCTTAATGACTGCATTTCAATGCCATATTGATTCCCTCAGAAACCGTAAAAGAAAGTCTTGCAATAATTTCATCAATATCTTTCCCTGTAACGTACATATTGGCAAGTTCAGACATATTCGAAAGGGGGATATCTTCATATTGACGTCCAACGGCATCATTCACAATAGTTGCCGCATCTACTACTGTAGGAATGCCAATAGCAATCACAGGCTTACCGATCGTCTCTTCATTCAGCGTACTTCTATGATTACCAACGCCGGAACCGGGATGAATACCCGTATTGGTAATTTGAATGGTGCGGTTTAATCGTTTTGTAGAACGTGCGGCCAAGGCATCTACCACAATAATGACATCCGGCTCCGTACTGTCCGCCACACCTCTTATAATTTCCATGCTTTCCATTCCGGTTCGCGCCATAACCCCGGGCACGATACCGCTAATCATATTCGTGGTATTCTCATATGCTGCAGCCCCGTATTCCAATAAAACATGTCTGGTCACGTGAAGATTATCTATCACCAAAGGACCGAGTGAATCTGCTGTCACTGCCCGGTTTCCCAGCCCTACTACCAAAACCGCCAATTCCTTTTCTCTCTTTGGTAAAAGTTTACACAAACAATCCGCCAATTCCTTTGAAATTTCTCTATGATATTCCTCATCGTCCTCATGCATTGCCGGTGCCTCCAAGGTAATATAGGTCCCATTTGGTTTTCCTAAACGCTTTGACGCATTTTTGCTTTCAATTACAACTGTTGTGACTGTTACATTAGTCCTGGCATGATATTCTTCCGATACGGACACCCCATTCATTTCATTCTCAGGCCCCTGCATACTTTCTGCGGATTCTAAGGCTAAATCCGTTCTTACACGACACACTTCCATCTTTCTATCCTCTGCAATAAAGTTTTTCTGTTAGTTTTTGCAAAAATATTTATTTTATGCCTTGACAGATTGCTTACAGACGGATAAAATAACATCGTATGTTTACATTAGAACGTCCGTGTCCGGCTTTAATGGAACATTTTCACAATAATGATTGAAGAAAATGGGAGGTGTGAGTCTTGGCTAACATCAAATCTGCAAAAAAGAGAATTCTCGTAACTGAGGTTAGAACTGAAAGAAACAAAGCAATTCGTTCAGGTGTTAAAACCGCTGTTAAGAAGGTTTACGCAGCAATTGATGCAAACGACAAGGAAGCTGCAAAGGCTGCTTTACTTGCTGCAACAAGTACTATTGATAAGGCTACTTCTAAGGGCGTTTATCATAAGAACTATGCTTCAAGAAAGATTTCTCGTCTTAGCATCGCTGTAAACAAAATGGACTAATTATTTTGTTTATAAAATATAACAAAAACAAACCTCTTCGATACCGTCATGTCGAAGAGGTTTTTTAATTGCGCTAAACTCCTACTCTCTCTATTCAAAATATAAAAAAGACACGTTATATTAACGTGCCTTTTCTTTTTTATGATAATACCTGTGCCATCAGCATTAACAATGCTGAATTCCAGTAAATTGTTACTTCATTTGTGGAATAGCTTAATAACTTATCCGTGTAACACAATGCAGGTGCAAGACCTATACAATCTCTTACCGCGTCCGGATCATGAAGTCCGCTGTCCGGACCGCCAATCAACATACCCGGCATTGCCTTCTTCACTGCAGCGGAAGGACGATGGTGTGGATTGTATACCTGATTGGTTCCTGCTCCTGTAATAAAACATACGTTACAAGGATTCTTACCGAAGATATAATTGATATGCTCTCTTGCCGCAACCAAATACTCTTCTTTGGCTGTAATCTTATACGCATCAAACAAGTGACTGCCGTTCTCCGCAATATACATATTGCTTCCCCAGATAAAATCTTTCTCATCAAAAGAAATTTCATAGTTATTGGCTTCATACTTCTTCATCAAAGCATCAGCTTTATCAACCATAGCTTTACGAAGCTTGTCCGCTACCTTGTCATCTGTCGGGTACGATGTTGACAAATACGCAAGGTTACCAAAACTTGCCACATCTTCCCAACCATAACCATGCATCACTTCTTGATTTACATAATTCTCGAATTCGTTCTTGTATAATTCATCTCCAAATGCCTTATACATTTCAGCCGCTGCCCAATACTGTTCATCAAGCTCATACTTATCTTCATAAGTTCCGGTCACAACACCTTCCGGATTTAAGAAACCGCCGGGAACCTGAATCTCACGCATTACCGCATATGCTCTCTTTGCCGCTTCTGACATACGCACTGCAAACGCCTTGTCATAGGGTTCATAAAACTTAACTGCCATCGCCATACATGCTGCAAAATCTGCTGTCGCTGTCAGTGAGAAAGGACAAATAACCAATTCTTCTTTTTCATATTCCGGCATAATGAAATCGCAGAATCCCGCGCAGGTTACCTTATGATATACCTTGCCGGTTGCTTCATCCTGCATTTTTAACATCCATTCCAATTCATAGCGGATTTCTGTTAAAAGATCCGGCATTGCCTGTCCGCTTTCCGGAATCTGCATATCAACTTTCAATAAACTCTTATCATTTTCTATTGCATGGAACAATGCCGCCAATGTTACCGCCGCTGCCACAATATATCGTCCGTAATCACCGGCATCGTGCCAGCCACCGTTCACCTCTCTAAAAGTTTCGGTACCATAAATTCTTGCAAGTGTATCATGGCAGGAAGGATGCGCATATTCTCCTGCAAATTCTTTCGTCAATTCAGTACCGCATCTCTGTAAATAAAAGAAACGCATTAAACTTTTTACTGAATTATCATAAATATCTTCACCTACAGCAAAAGGAGCGGATACTTCATCAACCACCTTTACTGTATATTCACCTATTTCCTTTATTTCGGAAAAATCACATTTCACCTCGTAGTTTTCCGTAGAAGGATTGTATCTGCTTTCTGTACTTACTTTCTCCAGAACACAAGCACCGTTTTTATCTAAAATTTGAAAATTCACTACGTCTTTACCGCAATAAATTGCAACCTTTCTGTCGTTAGGGCGATAACCGATTTCATTCACATAAATTTTGCTTTTCATAATTACATTCGTCCTTTCTGCCTTACAAGTTTCTTTTATTTATCAAATTTCATCTATATTATTTTACTTATTATCGATTACAAAGTCTGTCGGAATCGTATAAACCACACGATTTCTTCCGTTTTGTTTACCGAAATACAGCTTTTTATCCGCATTGTTAATAATTGCATCTATGGTACGTTCAGGGTCATATTCCGACATGCCGAAAGTCATAGTTACATGAAGAACTTCTCCACCATATCGTATATCCATAAGTCGAATTCTATGGATCAAGTTATCCATATATTCAATACCCTGCTTTAAACTGCAATCAGTAAAAACCAGAAGAAACTCCTCTCCGCCCCAACGGGCGACTTCCCCTTTGCCCTCCATATAATCCGTAAACAAGGCCGATAACTGTGTTAACACTTCATCACCGCAAGCATGCCCGTAATGGTCATTAAAACGCTTAAAAAAGTCTATGTCTCCAATGACAATTACAGCATTTTCTACCTTATCCGCATTTTCAGACTCAACATTCTCTTTTAAAAAGTTCATCATACAGCGACGGTTTTTCAATCCGGTTAACGGATCCACATTTGCCAACCGCTTCAAATTAGAATTATATCCTTTCAACTTGGTTTCCATGGAAATGGAATTATGTGCAAATGTTACAACAACTGCAATTATAATACCAAAGCAGAATACAATACTCAACACATGGGTATATAACATTTCCCAAAATGTCTGTTCATAGAACGGTACGTTTGTCGCCATATATAAATGCAGACCAACATGAATCAATACAAGCAATATCGCATATTCCATTTTGATACGACGCTCAATATAACTTCCCGTAAAAACAGAAACCAACAACAACGTAATAAACTGTTGCGCACCACATTCCCATCCCAAAAACATAATTGAGATAAAAATCCAAATCAAAACAGCAACGTGTTGTATGATCACTGCTGTTACATTTTTCTCGTGATACGTCAGAATAAAACTTACACATAACAATACTACGCTAATTACCGCAGTGACTATGGGTACCATCAAGTTTGCGTCAATCAGATGAATCATCATAAACAGCAAATATGCGCTCATTCCCATTGCAGTAATTCTTAACATTACGGGCACTGTTTTAGTCTCATTTTCACCGTCCACATCCCTATTAATTAAGTTAAAAAAGGACTGTATTACTTTCATTTTTTCCTCTTACTGTAAATCTTTTGTAAAATATTTAAAAAACATTTGTTGTTCCGGCTCTAAAGCCACAAAATTCGAATACTCTCTTCCGGTCTCAACGTTCCAGGCATTCGGCCCGTCCCCGCCTAAAGTATACAAATAATCTTCCATTGGATTATCAAATCCATACTTCACCACCTGACGACACCCCCTATAAAACTCTACAGCAGGTGTAAAACAGCCCAATACCAATGTCATAATAAGCACCATATATAACATTCGGTTTGTGGTTCCTTTTTTCTTCATCCAATCCTTTTCTTCCAACAAAAATTTCATTATCAGATAATACATATACAATAATGCCGGAAGCGATGCTCTCATTACAAAGTCAACGCCATGCCCTATTTTTATAAAAGGGAAAACACAAAGTCCGACCACCGCAACATAAAACATAGGATTTTTGTAATTTTTACGAAGAATCAATAATGCATAGATTCCAAATTCATAAAATATAAACAACAAATACTTTGACAAATATCCCCAGGATAATATATTCACAGCAGTTTCGCCGGTATCACCGGTACTTTCTGCGACACGTAAAGCTCCGCCACCCGAAATAGCGGCATTACTTAATAAAAAGGTACCGATAAAAATGAAGATAAAGAAGACCGACAACATATTAGACGTCGAGAAAATATCTTTTACAAAATGTTTAACCTGTTTATCACGAACAGCCTTCACACCTTTTATCACACCGAGTGCAATACAAAATATAAAAAATCCGACAAACGGCAATGGCGCATTAAATAAACACATCATACCTAAATATACATAATTCTTTATACTCTTTTCCTGCAACAGGCAAGTAAACGAAAGCCACGCCATAATACACTGGTTAAATACCCAAAACAAACAGGTAGTCATGGAACTGTACTGAAAATCATCCGCCCACCATTCCAAATGATATAAATTTGCTCCCAAGGGCTCAATGGATCCTAAAATATCCATACCACTGAAAAAGACAAACCCCAACACAACAAATAGTTGCTTCTTTGTGGTATCCGCTTTAAGCAATGTAATAATCAAAGAAAATAACAAAACAATAAAAAGTACAGACCAGATATAGATTGCCACAGACGCCACCTGAAACGCCACTACATCGTTTGCTCCCAATAAAAGAGCCAGCTTTCCGATTAATGCAGGCGGTAACCAAAATCCGATATAATATACCAGGGCACCATTATACATATCATAATATACCGGCCAATCCCTTAATACAATATCTCTATAAATTGCATTTCGCCAAGGGTAATCCTTACTCTGCGCCCAAAACCCGCCGATACCGGATTGCCAAACCCAAATCAAGGCAATAAGAATTAAAAGAACAAAAATCCATTTTTTTACTTCTATTTTCTGTTCAGCATCCATTATAGAAACCACTTTAGTCTCTTGTGTGTTTTTATCCTTGCCAAAAGCACCAAGCCAAACACAAAACAATGTTGCTGCTACGGCAATAACCGCCCAATACCATTTAAGCCAACCAATTGCAAATACGATAAATGGTATTGCCAAAGCAATAAACGCATACTTTTTTATATTGGAATAAGAAAGCGTAATCATTCTTACTTCCTCCCTAATTTACAGTTACTCTTAATTTTTGAAAAGATATTCTTTTATTTGTTTTTGCATACAAATACTGACATCTTTTCCTTTTAAATAATATTGCATCCATTCAATACTCTTATAAACGGCTTCATGAGCACTCCATTTGGGAGTCCAATCAAATTTTGCCTTTATTTTATCACAGTTCAAACTCAGCATTGCCGCTTCGTGCGGTGCATTCTGCTCCTCTGTATACATCCAATCAAACGGCGTATTTTTGCCAAACTCACCACCATTCCAAATTGTCTGAAAATGCATCAGCATCTCACTGACGCTCTGCACATCCTTTTCATCCGGACCTACATTGTAAGCCCCTGCTAATTCAGGTTTTGTCATCTGTTCTTTTGCGATCATCAAATACGCCATCAATGGCTCTAAAACATGCTGAAAAGGTCTTGTCGCATTGGGATTACGAATAATCACCTTTGTATTGATTTGAATAGCTCTAAAACAATCCGGTACCAATCTGTCCTTTGCAAAATCTCCGCCACCGATTACATTTCCGGCACGTAAAACAGATACAGGAATATTTTTCTCTTTCAAAAAAGAGTTTACATAACTATTAGTTAAAATATCCGCACAAGACTTGGAATTTGAATAGGGATCGTGACCATTCAAAATATCGTCTTCTATATATCCCTCCGGGCGGTTGTCATTGCGATATACCTTATCTGTGGTAACAACAATCACTGATTTTACAGTATTAGTAGTTCTAACGCACTCTAACACATTTACGGTTCCCATCACATTGGTCTCATAAGTTTCCCTGGGGGTTATATAAGACTCTCGCACCAACGGTTGCGCCGCGAGATGAAAAACAAACTCAGGCTGTGCTTTTTCAAAAGTCTTCTTCAAATTTCTATAATCCCGCACATCACCTATCACAGACTCCATACGTTTATCGAGTTTACATAACTTATACAAAGAAGGTACAGTTGGTGCATCTAATGAATATCCTGTCACCTCAGCTCCCGCCTCCAATAATATAAAAGCAAGCCATGCTCCTTTAAATCCTGTGTGACCTGTTATAAAAACTTTTTTACCCTTGTAAAAGCTTAAATCCATACATTACCTCACTTCCATACCATCCATGGGGCGCGATTCGTTCTGCATAAATTATCCAAATACATCTGTTCTTTTAACGTATCCATCGGCGACCAAAAGCCATTATGTGTATACGCCGCCATTTCTCCGTCATTGGATAATTTTTCAAAAGGTCCGTTTTCCAGCATCTCACTTCCATCACCAAGATAATCAAATACCGACTTATTCATTACCATAAACCCGGCATTTATAAGAGACGATTCTGCTTTCGTCTTCTCATGAAAACTCTCTACTTCCGTCTGATTATCTTTTAATTTCAATCGACCAAAACGTTCCTCTACGGGATAAGTGGTTATAGTCACACTCTTCCCCTGTTTATGATGAAATTCTAATAATTCATCAAGTTTTACATCACTAACACCATCTCCGTAAGTTAAGAAGAATTCTTCTTCGCCATCCAGATATTGTCTTACTTTTTGCAAACGGCCTGCCGTTAAAGTTTCAAGACCGGTATCTACAAGTGTAACTTTAAAATGCTCTTCGCTATTTAAAGAAAGTTCACCTTTGTCACCTAAATCATAGCTACTTACTCGTGCGGTATTATTGTAATTCACAAAATATTCTTTTATCAAATGTCCCTTATAACCACAGCATATGATGAATTCGTTTACCCCATAAAAGGAATACAGCTTCATAATATGCCAAAGAATCGGCCTTCCGCCGATTTCTACCAAAGGCTTCGGCTTAAAACGGGACTCTTCGCTAATGCGGCTACCTTTACCGCCCGCAAGAATTACTGCTTTCATCTAGTTCTCCCATACCTTCCAAGGTGCCTTTGCTTCCTCCCACATTTCTTCCAAAGCTACGCTGTCACGCATCGTTTCTACAGGACGCCAAAAACCTTCATGACGATAAATATGTACCTGTTCCTTCTCTGCCATTTTTTCCATAAAGGCTTCATTCAACTCTTCACCTGATAAAGCATCCATCGCCTTATCCGAGAAAATATAGCAACTTGCATTTACCCACGCAGTATCCTGTTTATTACAATTTTCTGCTGATAAATTTAAATTCTCTTCATTAAAACTCTGGTACCTACTGTAATTCTTATTTAACAATACATCGCCTTCACCAATGGATAAAATCGAATGACGTCCCGTAGGCTTCGCTACCGCCATTGTAATAAAAGAAGCTCTTTCTTTGTGAAGTTTTAACATCTCCGACATATTCATATCAGAAAGACAGTCGCCGTACGTCACGAAGAAATCCTCACCTTTTACAAATTCTTTTACCTGTAAAATACGTTCACTGGTGGTTGCTTCCACACCGGTATCTACTACAGTAACCTTCCAGTCTTCCGTTCTTTTATTATGAATGATTATTTCATTGCTGGCTAAATCCACAGTGATATCGGATTGATAAATATAAAAATCCTTAAAATATTCTTTAATTATGTTAACCTTGTATCCACCACAGACAATAAACTCGCGAAAGCCATAATGCGAATACAACTTCATGATATGCCAAATAAGCGGTCTGCCACCGATCTCTGCCATCGGCTTTGGAATACCGCTTTTTACATCACTAATTGTACTGGGAAGTCCTCCCGCTAAGATGATTGCTTTCATAGTTATCCTCTCTGTACTTTAACACAACATATTATCTATCATAAAAATCGTATAGTTCATCTATATCTCTAATACTATAATCCTCAAGTTTAAATTCTGTTCTGTCACTAACAATACTGCAATACCACTCATAAACCATCCGCATATTCGGTGTATTAACTCCGGCAATTTCTGCAACTTGAATAATTATACTTAAACCATAAGAAAAATCTGCAATAAAATATCTGGAACTAAAATCCGGAATATAACAACCTGCTCCTTGCATTTTCATTGGCGTAAGCAATCCTTTAAATCCCATAATGCTTCTAATTTTTTTAGTTAAAGTCTCCGCATTTTTACTTTCATAATGAACCTTAAGAGACCTAACTTCCCGTAAATCAAACTTTTCCAATTTTGTACATACCATCTGCACTTCATCATCACACTTCAATAACAATTCCGAAGTTTCCACATCCCATTCCTCATAAAAATAAGGAATTCGTGAATAATTTTTTCCGTTATAATAATGCTTAAATAAAATGTACAGTCTTGTAGTATGCAAAATAGGATTAGAAGGTGTTAATGTAACATTTAAATAGTTCGATAATCTTTCACAGGCAATATCAAATATGCTCTCTACTATCTTACAACAAGTTTCGCAATATGCCCCCGGAATTGCAGCTATCGCCAATCTGTTTCTATAACCTACAGCTCTAACCGTTTTCCCATACTCTACTAATCTTGCCACACTTGGAACACGTTGCAATCCAAATACAATAGCACCACGTTCTATGCATGATTTAAAAGCACACTCACCGCCACCAGTCCCCGGCACCAGTCCTATCAGCATTCCCGGCTTCACATATTTACAAATTTCATCGGCAGCTTGATTCATACAAAATGCCGGAATTGTAACAAAGATTAATTCCGCCTCCGCAAGAGCAACATTGTAAGAGTTTGTTGCAACATCAATCGTTCCTGTATGTATTAACACATTATCTTCATTTACTATTTCTATTTTTTTTGTAAATAAATCTGGTTTACTTGTATATATTCTTACTCTATGCCCTTTTTCTGCACAATGAACAGCAAACTGAGTTCCTACATTACCGCCACCAATAATCGTAATATTCATACTGTCTCACCTTCGATTACGCAACTATAATTCCCTTTATTGCCTCTATGAAAAATCTATTTTCACTCTTACTTCTTACAGCCACACGAATATACTGTCCATAAGTCGCATCTATTTTTGCAGACAAATCTTTTGCAAAAATATTATTTTCTACAAGTAATCGCTGACACACTTCCGTTGCCGAAATATCTTCCGGTAATTTAATCATAACATAATTTGCTTGTGACTTAATCACTTTGATATTGGAAATGTTATTTAAATTCTCAACAAACTCTCTTCTTGCTTCCTTAAGCATTTTTAATGAATTTAAATAATCCTGTATATACTTTTCTTCGATTTGTAAAAAGAACTCACCCAAAGAATTGATATTCCAAATAGAAACATCTTTTTTAATTTTTTGCATAATTTCGCAATCCGAAGTTGCCAAAACACCTAAACGTAAACCCGGCACTCCATAAGATTTCGAAATAGATTTCACAATAATTAAATTATTATATTGCTCTAAAATTTCATTACAAAATGCACTTGAATCATCATCTTCTGCAAAATCAATAAATGATTCATCCAGAATGATTCTTATCTCTTTTTCCCGACAAAAATCCAACAATACCAATATATCTTTTTTGCAAATATAATTTCCGCTGGGATTATCCGGATTAATCAGTAAAAATGTCTGAACTATACTCTCTTGCAAAAAGTTCATGATATCTTTTACTGTATATTGAAATCCTTGTCCTGCCACATCGTACCTTACAATCTTTTCTTCTTGATAACGATTTACATATTCTTCAAATGTAGGAACAATGACTCCAAGTTTCCCCAAATCATATCTCATAAGACATTGAATTAATTCAGCTGCACCATTACCGACCAAAATATAATCTTTTTTTACATGAAACATTTTTGAGACAAGCAAATTATTCACTTCAATTCCTGAAGGATATTGCATAATTAATTTATCCATATTGGCTTTTATTTCATTCAACAACTTCTGTGGCGGATAATACGGATTAACTAAATAGCAAAAATCAAGCATTTTCGGATAACGCCAATATCCGCCATATCTTTTTTGCATTAAATGCAATTTCTCATTGCTACTTTCCGCAAAAATGGAAGATGCGATATCTAAATCTTGTATATCGTCAATTTCGTACCACTTTTGTCCGTTCAATTTCTTTGCCCATATGTGAGGCTCGTCCAACATTGTTATAACTCTTAAAACCTGCTCATAATATTCATTATTCCCTAAAGCACCGGAATATGCTTCCAAGAAAGGAACATAATATTTTGTTGAAAAATCCCGACCGAATTTATAAATATTAACCGTTTTAAAATAGTCAGGAATATCTTCAAATACAAACTTTTTACCTGGTATAAAAGCATCAATCGTATCATTTTCACCGACTTTAATACAAGTTCCATCCATCCAACTTTCATACTTATCTACCAAAGCCAATGTATCTCTTGCATCATTTAACAACACATCTAAAACCGAATCTTCAAATATCAAATCCGATTCCAGCAATAGGGTATCTTCTTCACACAGATAATCTTTCGCAAGAAAAAGCGAATATATATTGTTTGTTTTATCGTATACATTATTTTCTACGTAGCAAATAGGGGTTTTAACATTTAATGTTGCGATGTATTCCTTTAAATACGTACCTTGATATCCGACCACAATTACAATTCGCGATAAATTGTGCTGTTCCAATTGACAAAGCATACGTTCGATTAATGTATTTCCATTAACCGAAATCATACATTTAGTATTCTTCTTTGTTAATTCCCCCAGACGTTTTCCCATTCCGGCTGCCAATATCAATGCTTGCATAAATTATCTCCTTATATCAGAACACAATACGCTATGAATGTTATCTTTTGATATGTTTTGAAACTTGTTTTTCTTTTGGTGGAAGTTGCATATAATCGCCATAAATTTTAGTCAATATTTCATGATATCCTTTTGGAACTTTAAAATAATAATCACGGATAGGTAATTCTGTTGTTTCAGTAAACCACTTTTTATCAAAAAGCATATTCATGTACGAGAAAGTATAATAACGACTCCAAACCAGATTACTGTTTTTTCCATTAAATTTTTGAGCATTCTTATGAAACAGGTTTAATATAGTCTTCTTTTTAAGCATTTTACCTATGTTAGATAAAATAAAAACATACAATTTATTTATACCTTTATAATTTTTCCAATGCAACTTATACCGACGGCCCAAAGGTAATCCATATATCATTTTCATGACAAAAGAATTCAAAATCCGCTTTTTTGAAGATGCCGGTGCATCATCAAAAACAAAAATATCCAAAGACACTCTTGCCGTATTTTTTTCATAGAACAAATCTTCTTCATCATATTCATCCCATAAAAACACAATGTTACTGTATAATTTAGGAATAAAATCAAAAAAAACCTTTTCCGGCATATCCTCCGGACAACAAAGAAAACAATTCTCTTCAAATTCTTCTTTCGGAACCTGCATTAATTTTTCATATTCACTTCTTAACATAGCAACATCAGCATCATCATCCCAAGGAATAAAATTTTGATGTCTCTTGGCCCCTAGCAATGTACCTGAATCCAAAAAATATTCAATATTATATTTTCGACAAACCCGATCAAATAATTTTAATAATCTAAATTCTTCATCTTGGATTTCTTCCAGTCTCAAATTAATACTTTTGGTCATCCTGTTCAGTCCCTACTCTTTTCATTCTTAAATACACAATAATAACCTAAAGCCAATGCATAAAGCAAACGTATCAAACTTGCAATTGCAACCATATAACAAAATGTTGTAAAACCACCTACTGAGATTCCCCACACACTCAATACTATAAACGCCACAGCATATACTACATTTACGTATAACTGATATCTGTTTTTACAATATCGTAATAATATAACCGTCATAGTATTTCCGATAAAATATAAAATCGGCGCAATATTGGCAATCCAAAAATAAATTTTTATACTTTCATAATTCTGCGGATATAAAACAGATATTATAATGTGCGAAGCGATTTGACACAATAACAAAGTTCCGATCGCAACAACAAAGGTAATCAAAGAAACACCATTCATAAATTTATAATCAAATTTATACTTATGCTTTACAAGATATCCAATAATTACACTGTTTAAAGGTGTTGTAATTAGCGTTAGGCTTTTTCCCAAAAGCGAAGCAATATAATAGTCCGTTACTGCTTCAGAATCAATAAAAAATTTTAATAATATTCTATCTCCGTTAAATATGAGCTGCGATAATAGATTCGTACAGAATAATATTAAAATCACTTTCATTTCATTAACAAACGATTGTTCCTGCCTTTTATAAGTTCTCAAATATACTTTTTCCCTAAAAAAAACAAAAACAATTCCTAAAATTTCTCCCGGCAATAATGCAAGCATCCAAAATCCGGTTTTAAGAAATAAAAAGATACCTATCAAATAACCAAAACCTATGATTGCGTAATACCAAAAAAAATTTTGATAATGCGTCTTTAACCTGAACTCAACATCCAAATAGAAACGCCACATAGTTGCAACAGCCAATAAAACGTATAATATAGCGCTAAACATACTTGCATTGGAATCTACCAAATAAAAGCACACACCATAAACCGGGATACAACAAGCACCGGCAACTAACATAAACATATTATAATGAAACATCCTTGCTTCTTCTTTAACACTTTGTTTCATTACCGCATAATTGCTGGCACTTCCGATTCCAATTGCTAATATGTTCATAAGGGATAATAAAAAAATAATATCACCGTATTTGTTGTCACCCAATTTTTCTGCCCATATAGGATAAACAATAAATTGAGCAATTAAATTTGCAATTACCAATCCGCTAATGCTATAAATAGAATCTTTTAAAAATCCCACCATCTTTTTAACACTCGTGGTTTTCATCAAAATTAATCCTCTTCTCTTCTACCACCAACGGTCTGTGAATTACACGGCTGTTAATATTCATAATATACTCACCCAACAAACCGATAAAAAACAATTGCAAAGACCCTAACACATACACGCCTATAATCATAGGTGCATAACCGGCCTGGAAATCATACCAGTTCACTAATTTCAGAATCAAATATATCAATGCAATCAGCAAACTAACTCCGGAAGAAATAAATCCAAGGAAAGTCGCTAAACGTAATCCTACTTTCGTATATGACGTAAAACTTAACATTGCTGCATCATACAACGTATAGAAATTATTCTTTGTTTTACCTGCTCTTCTTTTTGCCTGCTGATACTCAATCTCTTTTCTGCTAAATCCATACTCCGCCACAATTCCGCGCAAAAACGGCATCGGATCATCTAACTGTTTTAACAGTTCAATAAACGTTCTGTCATATAAGCCGAATCCGGTAAAATGTTCAATCATTTTAACATCTGACATATTTCGAATCATTTTATAATAAATTGTTCTGAACAATCTGATGATAGGATTTTCTTTACTGGATGTTTTAATTGCACTTACGATTTTATATCCATTTTCCCATTCTTTCACAAACTGCGGCAACATCTCTACAGGGTCCTGAAAATCACAGCACATAGAAATAGTACAGTCTCCTGTGGTTTGGCACATTCCATAAAAGGGGGAATTAAACTGTCCAAAATTTGTAACATTAAAAATTGCTTTTACGCTTTTATTCTTTGCACATATTTCTTCTAACTTATCGCGTGTTCCGTCGGTAGAACAATTATCAATAAATACCAACTCATAATCATATTGGGATAATTCTTCTGTAAGTATCTTTACAACCGCTTCGCTCATTGGAGTTACATTTTCCACTTCATTATAGCAGGGTATTAATACACTTATCTTCTTCATAACAACGAACTCCATTCTCAAATTAATCATTTAAAAATCATTTTATAATTTCTATCCCTTTACATATGGCAAAGTTCTTTTTATTCCTTCTTTAAAATCAATCTTTGGCTCATATTCAAAATCCTGCACCAAATCCGCTATATCTGCACATAAATACATCACCTGATTTTCCCTATACGGAAGGGAACCGATTTGAAGTTCAACTTTTGGATTCACAACCCGGCCTATCTGCTCAATATATTCATGCAAAGGCCTTGCCGCACCGCTACCCAAACAATATATTTTACCTGTTTTTCCTTTCATACAAGCCGATAACAAAGCCTCTGCGGCATCATCACTATATAAGTAATCCCATAATTGCTCCCCTTTAGTAAATTGTGGCGATATACCTGCCTTTAAATTCCGAATAGTAGAACTAATCATCGTATCAACACCATCACCGGGACCGTATACGCTTAATATTCTAAAATACAAGTGTCGCAATCCGTATTTTTTGCACAACTCCAAAGTTGCATGACCGGCCTCTAATTTCGCTTGTCCATAAGCTATTTCCGGATTAGCAGGTACATTTTCATTAAGCATTCCTTCAACTCTGCCAAACTCTGCTTGGCTCCCTGCAAAAAGAAAGGCTTCGCACCCTAACACTTTGGCAGTTTCACATGCTTCCAGAGCATATCGGACATTCTTACGCTGCAATTCTATATCATTTCTTTGCTCACCAAAAGTTCCGCTCCACCCCAGATGGATAAAATAGTCCGCACCATAGCACAACTCATTCTGTGACAATTCTTGTAAGGCAGATAAGTCACATTCTATGATATTGGTTTTGTACTTCACTAAAAGTTCGCGATTGCGAAGGCTTCCCGGTCTAACAATGGCACAGGATTCCCAACCCAATTCGTAACATTTTTTCACCAATGCAATACCGATTGCACCGGTCGCACCGGTAATAATTACCTTATGATTTTCTTTACTCATATTTATCCTGTTTCCTTGCATTTATAATATCCTTGTATAGATATAAAATGCTTATTTGGTAATGCTCTTCACCTGCTCATATTCTTCTCTTTCCAGGAAAGGATACATATCATCAATGGGCGGTGAAACCATTGTTCCGTCCGGTAATACCTTAGAAGATAACTTCGGCTCAAAATTCTGTTTCTCATCCACTACTGCCTCAATAATAATCGGCCCGCTTGCTGTAAGCGCATCTTCCAGTTTACTGCCGCAATCATCAACACTTGCAATTCTTACGTAGGGGATACCGTACGCATAAGATAATTTCTCCAAATCCGGAAAACTGATTCCGTTACTGCGTGACACTCCCACCAATTCTCTTCCCTTGAAAAGATTGGTTTGCGTCTGGCGAATGGAATGATAGCCGTTATTATTAAGAATTACGATTTTGATAGGCAATTCATTCTGTACAACGGTCTGTAATTCCTGCATATTCATCTGAAAACTTCCGTCTCCGTCGATACAAACCGTATTCTTCATTCCGCCCTGTACCGCAACACCGATTGTTGCCGGAAAACCGTATCCCATAGCTGCACATCCTGAATTTGTAAAATATCTCTGCCCTTTTTTGATTTCAGCAGCCTGAAATGTTATAACACAGGCACTTCCGTTACCGCAAACCACTGCCGTGTCTTCAGACAATCTCCGCGTCAACTCTTTTATAAAAACATAAGGGTTTAACTTCTCTGTTTCATAAAATTCCTGCTTTACTGCCGGATACTGTTTCTGAACATCTTTACACCAGGAAAGCCAGTCCGCCTGCATAGATTCACAAGTAAAGTTTTCCTTTTTAATTAAATTATTTATGTTAACCAAAAACTCTTTAACATCTGCATGTACGGGAATTTCCGGTTTGATTGTTGGTTTACATAATTCGTTTTTATCGATTTCAACCCATGCTCTAACCGCGTCTTTGGCAAAATATTCCCACTGGTAACTGATCATTCGGATGTTCATTCTGCAAGCAAGGATAATAACCAAATCCGCACTTTGTATCACGAAATTACCGCCTCGTGTTCCTACCGTTCCCGGACGTCCGCAATCATAAGGATGCCCTTCCCATAAAAGATCATGGGCATTCCATGCGGTAACGACAGGTATTTTCAATGCATCAATAAATTCTAGAAGTTCCTCTCGCGCATCTGCTAGACGTATACCCGTACCTGCAAGAATAACCGGTCTTTTCGCCTTCTTTAATGCCTTCATTACCTGTTCTGCATACTTATCCTTCCATTCCGGCGAATCCGCAGATAAAACCTGCTGCAACTTTGTATTTTTAGCCTGTGCGGTTCCTTTCCAGAAGTCAGCATTTCTTTCTTCTCTCTCATCAAAATGACGTAAAGTATCTTCTTCTACTTCTGCCGCCTGAATATCCAAAGGAACATCTAACCAGACAGGCCCTTTGCGACCATGATTTGCCAGAAACCATGCTTTCTCAAGATGATATAAAACATCTTCCGTATTGGTTAACATAACTGCGTATTTTGTCATATTTGCAACGCTATCGGTAATCTGAAACTCCTGATCTCCCAATTGTCTCAACGGCATGTCCGTATATCCGGTTGTGGTAATTCTTTTTACCTGCCCCGATACCACGAACATCGGAATCGAATCCTGCCAACCACCCAAGACACCGGTAATCGCGTTGGTTCCACCGGGTCCGCTGGTTACACAAACACAAGCGATTTTACCCGAAAAACGTGCATATCCCTCTGCCGCAATTGAACAAGCCTGTTCATGATGGTTATATATGCAATTCAAATCAGGATGATGGCCAAATGCATCGTTTAAATGCATGGCACCGCCACCTGTAACCGTAAAAATATGGCTAACACCTTTTGCCGCCATAAAATCGGCAATGATTTGTGCAACTTTCTTTTTCATTTTTATATAAAAAACCTTTCATACAAGCTCTTCGTCACAAAAACGATAGGACACGTTAAGCCTGCTCTTTTAATACCTTCTGCAGTGTCTTCGTTCAATACTTCTGCCTTTTCCTTGCTGAATACATATTCCATATTAGGGTTTACATAATTTGTATCTGCACATTTTTCATATCCGTCAAACCCGGCCAAAGCAACTTTTTTCGTGCCAGTAAGTTTACATAACTTCAATAGCATAAATATAGGATTATCTTTTATTAAAGCATCCTCATCCAAAAGGCTCTCATATTCCAACACATAGTCAAATCGTCCCTGCGCCCTGGTAACATTAGATGTTGCAATTGTCTTGATGCTTCTCTCTTCCTTCAACGTTTCAGATAGTTTTCCCGCCAGCTTTACATATCTTTTAGCGTTGCTCATAAAAACATAGTCCGGAATTATATTTTCCGGAATAAAATTAACCGAAATTACCAGTGCATCATTTTTCTTGCGATAATCGTTTATCGCAGCAACTTCACCTGCTCTTTTTCCCGGGGCAACAAATAATATATTCCTGTCTTTCCATTCAGAAACAAGTTTACATAATTCGGCATTGTCATCATAGGAAATCGCCTGATAATCCCTGTACAATTTCTCCATCAACTCCTTGTTGTAGAGTAACTTCTGCTCCTTTGGTATGGTTGCCAGAATTTCATTGATAGACTTTACCGATAACTTCTTTTTTTCCATCAATGCCGCCACATAATTCGGATGACAATCATTAGATGCCGCAATATAGAATTTAAGGCTGTATCCCCAAGGCGTCATTCTGAAACAATCCTGTATTGTAACATCAATCGCCTCTAACAACTGGCTTATATGATAATTCGCGCCGCGATTCTCGCGCATATACATCGCAAGCAATTCAATCGGTGTATTGCCGGCGCCTTTTCCCATGCCATACAAAGAACCGTCCAATAATAAGTTGCGTTCTATTTTCTTTTCTGCCAATTCTATGCAATTTGCATATCCCAGCTGAAAATTATTATGAGAATGATAGCCTAAAGAAATATTACTCTTTAAAGAATCATTGGCCATCTCAAAGTAATGAATCAACTGATTTTTATGCAAAAGACCATAGGTATCTACAATGGAAAAGGCATAGGGCTCCACTTCATTTACCAGTTTCAAAAGTGCCGCAAACTCCCCATCATCATAACTGGTAATGGATACCGCCTGTACAAAAACACTGTATCCTAATTCCTTTAACTTTGAACAGAACTCCAATGCCTCTCTCATAATATGCTTTTTAAAAATCACACGGATACCGTCCAGAAAGCTTTCTTCTGCCGGTATCACCTTATCTATGGAACAGGTACCATAATCAATCATACCCACCACCATAGCCTCTTTGGCATCTATTCCCTCAAAGGTACAGTTGATGGATTTCACATCCGGAAATATGGTTCTGTTACGGTCATAGACTCTTCGTTCGTCTATAAAACCCACTTCAATAATATCAATTCCTGCACTTACCAAACGTTCGAATACCGTAATAATTTCATCGTAACCGAATTCCCAATCATTCAAATATCCTCCGTCACGTAATGTACAGTCTAATAATTTTAACGTACACATGCTTCTGTTCTCCCGAGAACTATTTCTTTCGGCAATTTTTTATACCTTCCCTTATACACTTCGCCATAAACTTAAGCTTAGCTTCCGTCATTCCGGGATATACCCCAATCCAAAAAGTTCTCTCCATTGCAACATCCGTATTTGCCAAATCGTCCGCAATACGATAATACTCTTTTCCGCCGTTTGGAAGATTGGTAAAACAAGGATGCTTAATTAAATTGCCGGCAAACAGCATTCGCGTCTGTACTTTATTGCTTTCTAATGCATTTACAACTTCCGCTCTGCTTACACCTTCTTTACAGGTAATAGGGAAACCAAACCAACTGGGGTTTGAGCCTTCCTGCGCCTTCGGCAAATATAAAAATTCTTCCAAATCTTTTAACTCATTGTATAAAAATTCAAAATTTTCTCTTCTGCGTCTTGCAAACTCCGGCATCTTTTTAAGTTGTGCACAACCAATAGCCGCCTGCATATCTGTCGCCTTTAAATTATAACCTAAATGTGAATAAACATATTTGTGATCATATCCTTTCGGTAATTCACCAAATTGACCATCAAAACGATGTCCGCAAAGGTTATCCACGCCGGACGGACAACTGCACTCTCTTCCCCAGTCTCTCATGGAACGGATAATTTTATTTAAAAGAGAATTATTCGTATAAACGGCGCCGCCTTCCCCCATAGTCATATGGTGCGGGGGGTAAAAACTGGATGTTCCGATATCACCGATTGTCCCTGTCTGCTTCGATTCACCGTCAATCATTACTTCTGTTCCGAGTGCATCACAATTATCTTCGATTAACCATAAATTATACTTCTCGCAAAATGCTTTAACGGCGACAATATCAAAAGGATTACCTAAGGTATGTGCCAGCATTACAGCTTTGGTCTTGTTTGAATACGCAGACTCTAACTGCGTTACATCAATATTCAACCCGGGAATGGTAATATCCACAAACACCGGTACTGCGCCGTACTGAACAATAGGTGCTACCGTAGTCGGGAACCCTGCTGCCACCGTAATTACTTCGTCGCCTCTTTTGATTCTTCTGTCACCTAAAAGCGGTGATGTCAGCGTCATAAAAGCAAGCAAATTTGCAGATGAACCCGAGTTTACCAGTGAACAATATCTCACACCTAAGTATTTTGCGAAGCCTTTTTCAAATTCTTCGGTATAAGGTCCTGACGTCAACCAAAAGTCCAGACAACTATCAACTAAATTGGTCATTTCTTCGCTGTCATATACGCGGGCAGCATAAGATATTCTGTCGCCTTCTACATAATCAGGCTTCGACATATGATATTTTTCACAATACTCTTTTACGGCTTCTAAAATCTTTGCCTTATCCTGTTCCTGCGACATTTCAAAACCTCTCAGTTATTTTTAACGTTTGTTTTTCTTGTTTGACGAATTATTATCAGGTGTTTTTTGAATAACGTTTGATTTAATAACAGTTCCCTTCATGTTTCCAACCATTGCTTCTTTGCCGACATTAGAAACTTTCTTGTTATTATCCTCAACTTTCCTTCTGTTTGAAGAATGTCTGTCATTTGATACCCTACGCGATGCAGTTCTTCCCGCAATTGTCTTGCCTGATGTAGAGTGATGATTTCTTCTCACGTCAGGTTCTGCAACTTTTTCGTCTGTAGTTTCAACTTTTACGTCTTCAACTACTTCCGGTGCAGCTTCAGTCACAACTTCTTCGATTGTTTCTGCTACTTCAGTTTTAACCGCTTCTACGATTTCTTCCGCTACAGTTTCAGCTTTCACTTCTTCTGAAATTTCTTCAACTACTGTTTCAGACTTCTCTTCTACAGCATTTTCTTCTGCTGCAACCTCAGACTTTGCTTCTTCTGCAATTTCTTCTACTGCAACCTCAGCCTTTGCTTCTTCTGCAATTTCTTCCACTACAGCTTCAGCCTTTGCTTCTTCTGCGACAACTACCTCTACTATCTCAACTTTTACATCTTCAACTACTTCTTCTACGACTTCCTTTTTTACTTCTTCCAAAGCCACTTCTACAGTCTCAATAGGTTTCTTTCTTCTGCTGCGCGAAGGTTTCTTTGTTTCTGCCGGTTGCGCATTCACAACAACGGCTTCCGCAATTACCACGTTAGTTTTCTCAGCTTCAACAGTTTCTTTGCTTATCTCATCCGACTTCTCAGCTTCAACCATTTCTTCTTTTACTTCTAAACTCTCGCTACTTGCTTCAACAGGTTTCTTTCTTCTGCTACGTGAAGGTTTCTTCACTTCTACAGGTTGTTCCTCTGAAACCTTTGTATCTGCCACTTCTTCAATTACAGCTGTTTCTGCGTTCTCAACAGTTACAGTTTCTTCTACTGCTTTTTTACGTCTGGTTCTTGAAGGCTTCTTTACTTCTGTAGTCTCTTCCATTTCAGATTTAACTATAGTTTCAACTGTTTCTTCTTTTGTTGCAGTTGCTTTCTTTTTGGTAGATTTCTTTTTCTCGGAAGTTTTTTCCTTTACTTCCTCAGCTTTGGTTTCTTTTTCTTCAACTACAGCCGCTTCAATCTTATTCTCAGCCTTTTTATCAGCTTTATTTTCAAGATTGCCTCCCTTTACAGCTGCATGCGCTTCCTCTACAGACTTAAAACGGATAGGCGCTGTCTTTACTGCAGCAGTTGCCTCTGCATACTCTACATCATCCCAAATACTTCTTGATCTGGATACGTGAATTTCAGCTTCCTGCGATACCACTGCTACTTCAGGTTCTGCCGCAGCTACGACCGGCTGTGCAACCGACATTTCTGTGTTTACAACCGCATTTAATACAGGCTGTTCCTCTACAACAGGCACAGGTACAACCACCTGATTATTCGTTGCTTCAACAGTCTCTTTCGGAAGCGGATTTCTACGAAGTTGCTTTCTGACAGGCGGCGCAGGTACTGCCTGGACAGTTGCCTGAAGTTCTTCTTCCTTCTTTACAGGCTGCGGTGCAGGCACACTTGCTGCTACAGACGCTGCAACTACGGCTCCTTCTGCTGCCTTCGGTACTTCTTTCACCGGCGGAACAGGTGCCGCTGTTGTCTTAACTTCTTCTGCAGGTTTATTATCTTCCTTCACTGCCTTTTCTTCGTGATATTCCTGTTCTGTATTAACGTTCCAAATGTTGGACTTATCTTTTACACCGTTTATAATATTTTTAACGGTTTCAAAAGCTGTAATCATAGAATGGTCCATATTGTTGTATCTGTGCTGTCCGTTTCTTCCGACACAATACAAGTTCTCAAAACCATCCAAATAGGTGCGAACTTCATCAAAACGTGCATAAGTATCAAAATAAGCAGGATATGCTTTCTTAACAGCCACCTTATGCGCATCAAGCACCTTAACACTTTCAGATAAAATGCCCATATGGATTAATTCTTTGGTAGCAAATTCAATCCACTCTTCATCGGTCATATTCCAATAACGGTCTCCCTCATTACAGAAATATTCCAAACCAACCCAAACAGTCTTTTCAGGATTCTCAAGAAGGTACGGTGACCAGTTGTTAAAAATCTGAATACGTCCCATTTTAATTCCGGGATCCTGCACATAAATCCATGTATCAGGAATTACATTTCCCAGCGTTCTCATATATGTAGTATTGCTGATTCGCAACTTCGGTACCAAAAGACCAACGGTAACAAAATCACGGTAAGGAAGTTTCCGCGCCACTTCACTTACATTACCGGGCACATTACTCATACCGATAATCAAGTCTTTAATAGGCATAGATGAAATTACAATATCTGCCTTTTCTTCAATGGTGATACCATCCACAGCACAGGTTACGCTTTCTACCTGATTTCCGTTGGTGTTAATACGGATAACCCGACAATTGTAATGAATGGAACCGCCCATTGCTTCAAAATCAGCCGCCGCACATTCCCATAACTGACCGGGGCCCAACTTCGGATATTTAAAAGCACCGATTAAGGACGTATTTACATCTTTGGTCTCTTTATGGAAAGCCTTGCGTGTTGCATCTTTTACAATTTCGGTAATAGATAAGCCCTTGGTTCTCTGTGCTCCCCAGGAAGGGTCGATTTCTCTGGGATGGCGTCCCCAGAGTTTCTCAGTATATCCTTCGAAGAACATAGAATAAAGCTTTCTGCCGAACTGATTGATATAAAAATTCTCCAAACTATTTACCGGTTTCTTAGCTACCATGCTTCCAAGATAACTGAAGCCGGCCTGCATTGTAGTTCCAAAGCCCATATTTTTGATAGTATCCATATTCATACGAACCGGATACTCAAAGAATTTCCTCTTGTAATAAATATGCGAAATACGACTACGATTCAGCATAACACGGTCGACCTTCTCGGGATCGGGACCACCCTTTTCCAAAGGGACGTCTCTGCTTAACTTATCATCATCATACGCGGGCGCTCCCTGCATAGGCATAATCTGTTCCCACCAGTCATTTACCTCCTGCGATTTGGAGAAGAAACGGTGTCCGCCGATATCCATACGATGTCCGTTATAAACTTCTGTTCTGGAAATACCTCCTACATAAGACGACTCTTCCAGAATTGTCACTTCATATTCATTGGACTGCTTTAAAAGCTCGTATCCTGCTGTAATACCTGCCGGTCCCGCTCCAATAATGATAACCTTCTTCATAATCGTTTGTTGCTCCTTTCTAAAACCCCTAATACCCTCTATACTATTTCAACTGTCTTATTTTTCTTTTCGCGTTTCAACTCTTCTTTTTCACGCCTTGCTTCTTCCTTCTCGCGCTTTTGCTCTTCTTTTTCGCGTTTTGCCTCTTCCTTCTCGCGTTTCTGCTGTTCAGACTTTTCTTTCTTAAGTGCTTCCTCTTTATTCTGGCGTCTTTCACTTACTTCATCCAAAAGTCTCTCAATCAGCATTTTCTTCACGAAGACGTCATAGCTTAAATAGCATATATAAGCGAATAATCTCAAATACTCAGCATCTTCACCGTTTTCTTCCGAAAAAGTCTGTTGCGCCACTTCGTAAGTTGTCCGTAAATCCTCTTCCAGTTTCGGCATTTCCAACATACCTTGTTTGAGAATCTCCTCATAAATATCTGTCACTTTAAGTTTGCTTTCTTCCGCAAAATATTGTTCCGTAATCGGATTTAAAAGTGTTTCAATATCGCTGATGGTCAAAAAACTTTTAAAATAATAAACAAAAATCAGAACCATCATATGTTCCCTGGAATATTTCTTCTTCACAGGCGGCGGTAACAAATCATTCTTGGCATAATTGTTAATCATGGTTTTGGTTAAGATATTTTCCTCAGCCTCTCCTTTACGGACAGTACTTCGAAGTTTCTCATCCATGAATGTGGTTACCTGGTCCATGTACAAGTCTATATTCGGGATATCGTTGGCTCTGATTTTCTTGATATCCTGCATCTTATCTATTATTTCATTTAAGATTTCTTCGGTATTCATTTTCATTGTAATTCCGCCCCTTTTATCGTACCGCATAGATACTCCATTTAATTATATAGTAATTAAAACTACTTGTAAAGTCTTGCTGGTAACACAATATTACTGTTTTGTGCATTTATAACAGATTTATGTCATGGTTTTTGATACTTTTTTGCCTCTTGGGACAATGATGAAACGAATCCTGATATTTTACCCTTTACTGTGACACTTTAATATGTTAAAATATCGTTATCGTAAAGTGTGAAAGTTTTAAAGTGTGAAAAGAAAAGAAACTATTTTTATAAATAAAAGGGGTGTACGACTATGAATAAAAAATTAAAAACCGAAGCGGTTGACCAGCTTTTTGACGCGATTCTTTGCCTGCAGAGCAAGGAAGAATGTTATAACTTCTTCGAAGACTTATGTACCGTAAATGAATTACTTTCTCTTTCACAGAGACTTGCCGTGGCAACTATGCTTCGCGACGGTAAAACCTATATGGACATTGCCGAAAAAACCGGTGCTTCCACTGCTACCATCAGCCGTGTAAACCGCTCTTTAAACTACGGTTGCGACGGATATGAATTGATTTTTGAAAGAATGAAGAAATAAAAAAGCCCCTGCGGGGGCTTTTTTTATCCATGAATTTCCATCAAATCCATCGGGTTTACATAATTTCCATTTTCAAGTATCTGGAAGGAAAACTTGGCATTATTGCTGGTTACTTCGAACAACAATGTACCACGTAATACTTCGTCCCCCACTTTGACCTTGGCATTTCCCTTAAACAGATACACCGAAACATAACCGTTTCCGTGATCAATCATAACAGACGTACCATCCGCACCGGACTCTACCGATTTCACTTCACCGGCACCTGCCGCCACAATCTGTGTCTCTTTCTTTACACCAAAAACAACCGTAGGAATCTCCTGTTCTACAACTGTCTCCTCACCTTCCGCTGTTTCTCCACCGTTTTCCGCAGCTTCATCGTCCGTTTCTTCCTGCCCTGTACCTTCAGGTTCGGTTGCAATAATAATCGGCTCAGACTCAATGGTAATGACCTTACCGCTTACCGGAAGTCCTGTGGGCACCTTCTTCTGCGCCTGGGCTTCTTCCTCCTCAATCCAAGCTGTCAACTGATTACTAAGCAATGTTACTTTTTCGCTTAATTCTTTCTTTTCCAGCTCAGCCTGGCTATGTATTTGCAGTATTTCCTCCTGTAATATCTGATTTTCATTCGATAATTTAATCGTGCATACAAACATTCCTATCACACAAATCAGCATTACTCCAATGCAAATCATAAGAATACGAATGACTTGCTTTTCAGTAAGTTTCTTCTTTTCTTTTTCCATTGTTTCTTTTGTCATTGTAAACCCCGTTTCTTACTTGTCCGTTTCTACCTCGTAAAAGTAAAGTCCCGGACTAAAATTCATTAACCGCAATCTCTTACTCGCAACATAATAAAACAACGCGTAGCCGGAATTTTTCCAACCACGCGTCCATTCTATCACAAAATATTCATTTTGTCTTTATATTTTCTCATCACTACCATGATAAGCAATTCGAATAATGTCATCGATGCTTGCTTCCTCAATGGAAACATCCTTAATTTCCTTTGCTGAAGAAATCTCTTCTATGAGTTGCGCCGCCGTAATGTCGGCTTTACGAAACCGGTATTTCGCAATGTTTCCTTCGTGATAAAAAAGCTCCGCTTTGGGGTGTGCGCCTGCCTCTCCATCATAAAATTCCACCACCAAGGTTTTAAAAGGTGCAATTCGCTCAGTCACCTCCTGTAAAGGTCCGTCCTCCATCAGTTCACCATTATTAATGATAATTAAGCGCTCACACAATTCCTGAATATCACCTAAATCGTGAGTGGTCAAAATAACCGTAGTCCCTTTTACCCTATTGATTTCCTTGATGAATTTGCGGATAGCATATTTACCGTCCACATCAAGACCAATCGTAGGTTCGTCCAGGAACAACACCGAAGGTGAATGCAACATAGCAGCCACCAAATCCCCTCGCATACGCTGTCCTAATGACAGCTGACGCACGGGAATATCAATGATTTCATTGATTCCCAAAATATCGTCCATTACTTTTAAATTCTCTTTGTAGCGTTCGTCGGGTATTTGATAAATGCGTTTCATCAATTCAAAACTTTCCCCAAGACGCAAATCCCAATTCAACTGGGTACGCTGGCCAAAAACAACGCCCAGGTCCATTACCACTTCCTTACGTTTCTTCGCAACATCCTTGCCGTTTACCAGAACCTGTCCGCTTGTAGGATTTAAAATGCCTGACATCATTTTAACCGTCGTACTTTTTCCGGCACCGTTGGGGCCTATAAAAGCTACAATTTCACCTTTTTCAATGGTAAAACTTAAGTCTTTTACCGCATGCACAATGGTTTTCTCGCGTACAAATAAATTCTTGATTGCACCACCCAGGCCTTTGCCTTTTTTATTTACTTTATAGTCTTTTGTCAGATTTTTCACTTCTATCACTGCCATATTTTTTCTCCGTATATCTTTACATTAACGTTATTTACGCCACTGCTTTCATCGCATTTATTTCTCTGCAACATTCTTACAAGCAATTTAATTTCCTGCACTCTCGTATTTCTTTAACCCGGCATAAAATACCACCGACGCTACGGCAAAGACCAAAGCCCCCGCCCCTAAAGAAATAAGCGGTGCCGCACCGGGCATAAACGCATCCGTTGAAATTCCCATAAGTTCTGCTGCCGGATAAAAACTCACCCAGCCAATGGGGATAATAAACGTCAATATGAACTGTACGCTCTCCGGATACATTGACAGGGGATACATCGTTGTTTTATCAAAAAGTTCCTGGGTATATCCGCCAAAATCCACAATACTTTTACTCCAGAAACTACTGCTTCCGATAGCGATATACACACCGCCTCTGATAAAAGTTGCTCCCACAAGAATGGCAAGTAACGCCAATATATTCCGCAGATTAAAAACAAAGCCAACCTGTATACAGCCGTAAATGAACACACACAGTCCCGGTATCAAATCCGTAATGCCGATTAAGTTAAATTGCGTAAAACAAAACTGATACAACACACTCATCGGCCGAAGCAGATATCGGTCGAAATCCCCCTCAATCACGGAATATCCCATAAACCAGCCCTGTACAAAGAAAATCATAGACAATGCGTGGGATATAATTGCCAACCCGTAAAGGAAGGCCAACTGCCCGTAATTCCACCCCGCAATGTCACCGAATTCTTTGACCACAAATTGAATGGTGGCAAAGCCTACAATGAACTGTAGCGGGTTTGAAATCAGCCATCCGATCATATTCGCCGGATACTCAAATACCGTTAAAATGCTTAACTTCAAATATGCTAATGTTACGCTTGTATAATGTCTGATACCTGATAACATTTAACTTCCTTTCTCTATCATTACAGAACCTGACTTGACCTGTCAGACAATGTATAACTTTCTTACACTATTTTATGTTATGTCAACCACCCTGTACCATTACTTTCTTCAGGGCATTCTTCTGCAAAATCATAAATAATACAAACAAAGCCACTACCCAGACCGCCTGAATTCCAAGCCTTGGCAGAATGTTACTCATTCCTTCCTTGCCGATATAAATATCCAACGGCAACTGATAAATGTACACAAAGGGCAGGCAATTTAAAATCGATGCCAGCCAGTCAGGGAAGAACCACAAGGGGATAATACTTCCTGATAAAAGTCTGATCAAATGCTTTTTTACCTGCAAAAGCGGATTCATATTGATTGTTACAAATGCCCACATAGAAAAGCATGCCGCCAGTAACCAATGAATCAAATATGCCATCACAAGGCTTAAAACAAATAAAAGAAACGCCGTCAGATTTGCAGGTTTCGGCACCGCAATAAAAATGCTTCCGATTAACACAATGGGCAGTAAATTTTGAAAGCAAAGGGCCGTCAGTTTACCTAAATCTTCAAAGAAGAAAATCCCGTAAAGATTAATTGGTTTTAACATTTCTACCGCAATGGTTCCCTTCTCCACACTGCGCATAACCCTTTGTTCCACATCATTCATAAAAAACACCGACATCGCCGTAGATACAACGGTATAGATATACATCTGTTCTGCCGCAACACCTTGCACCACTGTTTCTCCGGCATACAATGCCCGCCAAAAGAAGGCAGCCGCAAACATAATAATGCACTGCATCAGAATGTTACCGTACACATCATAGTGGTATGCCAGACTCTTCTGGATACGAATTTTATAAACATAAAAATATGCAGTTATACTTTTACGTATATTCATACATCTGCGTCTCCTTTCTGACATAACTTAAGACTTCATAATACTCATAAAATGATTATCAGATAAAATATTTCGCTATTCTGTCCCCTTACGTATCTGCGTCGGTGTACATCCCCTGCACATACGCAGTGATTCCGCAAAATAACTTGCGCCGGACATTCCTACCTCATAGGCAATTTCCGTCACGGACAGGTCCGTATCTTTTAACAGTTGCACGCCTTTTTCCACACGATAATATCGCAAATATTCCATAGGCGACATATTGGTGTATCTTCGGAATAACTCCGTACACTTATTTTTTCCGATGCCCGCATTTACACAGATATCATTCAAGGTGATTTTTTGATTATAATTTTTATATAAATAATCAAGCATCTTTTTGATTAAAATCAGGTTCTCATCTTTATGGGGTTCTTCTGCTTTTACGGCAACATTTCTGTATAATTCTCCCCACAAACGATAGACTGCCGATAAAATATCCGCCTCACTGTTTTCCTGCAATGAACAATCGTATACGTCCTTGACACCTGCAAGCACCAAACGCTGCCAGGGCACCTGCTCACTTAATAAAAGATAAGCCAATTCCTTGGCATTCAGTATGGGATTCACCATTTTAGATGCTATATGTTCCGTAGAACAAAGAACGGTCGGCGGAAAAATCACGCACAAAAGCGTACAGCCCAGATTAGCATTGCAAATCAGATGCATATGCCTTGCATTCACAAAAATCCCCTCGCCGGCTTTCATCACAATATGCTCACCGTCCACAAAATATCCAATATCGCCCGAAAGCACATAAATAAACTCCAAATCCTCGTGCCAATGCAAAGAAATATCCGAAAAACAGCAATTGGCCGGAATTGTATTTTTTCTGATAAAAACAGGAAAATCCGGATTATCGTAATGTAAGACTTCCGAACCATCACTTTTGATATCTGCCATAGCTACTCCCTTTCCTTTTAATCTGATATATCTGTACTCGCCCTTCTCATTCCCACAAAGGCAAATTCAACTCTGTTTTTATATTAACAAATTTCTTCTTTTTTTCCTACGGATATTATCATAAACTCTATAACAATCTTCCCCTGAAATAAAAAAGACGTATTATAAAATACGCCTTTTCACATACTGTCTATTTCTTTACTAATTCCTCAATCGCCATACGGTATCCGTCAAAACCATAACCGTAGAAGGTTGCCACACAAGCACTTCTTACGTAAGAAATCTTGCGGAATTCTTCCCTTTCGTCCACATTGGACAAATGAACCTCCACCGTAGGTATTGACACCGCTTTGATTGCATCAAGAATTGCCACACTGGTATGTGTATAGGCTGCAGGATTGATTACGATACCATCATAAACTCCATAAGCTTCCTGGATTTTATCTACGATACTTCCTTCGTGGTTGGACTGGAAGCAGGTAATCTCCACGCCGTTATCTGCTCCCGTCTTTTCACAAAATTCCACCAAAGCTTTATAATCCTGTGTTCCGTATATATTCTTTTCACGAATGCCCAGCATATTTAAGTTTGGGCCGTTGATGACTAAAATCTTCATTGTGTTTCTCCTCTTATAATCGCATCTGTCAATCCGTCTATATTATCTTCTTCTACCTTTAAATGCACGTCCGCCAAGTTTACATAAATCGGATATCTTGTTTCATACAACTTCTGCATTTTATCCATATCTCCGGACAAAGGACGTCCTTCGGTCGCAAGTTTACATAACTCTCTATCGAGATATACAATCAAGCTGTTTTGCATCATTGCATCCCTATTTTCTTCACGTAAAATACTTCCGCCACCGGTAGCAATTACAAGGCTCTTTTCCTTGGCAAATTCTTTTACCACACGGCTCTCCGCATCGCGGAATGCCACCTCGCCGAACTGCTCGATATATGCGCCGGCAGGCATGCCCTCTTTCTTCGCAAATTCTTCGTCGGTATCCACAAAGGTTCTGCCGAGTTTCTCTGCCAAAGCCTTACCTACGGTAGATTTACCGCTTCCCGGCATACCGATTAACACAATGTTTCTCACCTGCGCTTCGATATCCGCAATGACCTGTTTTAACAGGACTTCATCACCGGGCTTTACTTTAGGCTCCTCATTATAAAAATAACGTTGTGCGAAATACGCCTGGGCCACCAGCATCGGCAAGCCATTCACATATTTTAAGCCCTTCTTCTTTGCCTGCAAAGTAAGCGCCGTAAGCAAAGGATTATAAACCACATCCACTACCGCTTCCGCCTGTGCAAACACGTCCAAATCCACCGCCTGCGCCTGCACATTGGGATACATTCCTAAGGGCGTGGTATTCACGATAATCTGCGCATCCTGATATGCTTCCGTTTGCGTATAATCTGCCGTTTTCACATCGCCGAATACTTCGCTGATATTGGCACCGCTTCTTGATACCACAACAATCTCAGACGCACCTTCCTGTCTTGCCACATACACTGCGGTTTTGGCGGTACCTCCACTTCCCAAGACAACCACTTTTTTACCCGTAAAAGTAATACCGGCCTCGGTAGCCATATAAAGAAAGCCCAGACAATCCGTATTGTAGGCATATAATGTACCCTCACGATTCACCACCGTATTCACACTGCCGATTGCCTTGGATACCTGATCCTGAACGCAATAGGGAATCACTGCCTCTTTGTAAGGAATGGTAACATTCATTGCCGTAAAATCTTTGGCCTTCATAAACGCATCGATTTCTTCTCTCGGCACCTCTTTTAAAATATAATCATCAATGCCAAACGCATTATGTATCTGCGGTGAAAAACTGTGTTTTAATTTTTCTCCCAAAAGTCCGTATTTCATACTTCCGTATAACACCCCATAAATTCAAATTCTTCCGTACCATGTTCAAGCTGGGCAAACAAATTAAATACCGCCTGATCGTATACCGATATATCCAAGTCAAAATAGAACATAAACTCAAAATCCTTATTGGGAATCGGTCGACTCTCTAACTTGGTTAAGTTAATTCCCAAAGCGGAAAATTTGGCAATCATCTCATACAAAGAACCGGGCTTGTGGGGCAAGGTCATCATAAGGCTGATTTTCTTTGCTCCGGGATAAATCTCCAGTTTCTTTGAAATACAGATAAACTTGGTGTAATTGTTCTCGTTATTCTGGGTGTTTTCTTCCAAAATCTCTAACTGGTAAAGTTCTGCACACTGTTTGGAAGAAAGTGCCGCTACGGAATTGTCTGCGCTTTCAGATACCATTCTTGCGGCAACCGCAGTATTCTCGCAGGGAATCACTTTAACATCCATATTAGCAAGCATTTCACTACACTGTCCCAAAGCCTGCTCGTGGGAATAAATCACTTTGATATCACTTTTCTTAGTGCCCGGCTTTGCCATTAAGCAATGGTTAATCTTTACTTTTACACTGTTTACAATGTAAAAATGATGCTTGCTCATCAAGTCATAGTTGGCAATCACGGAACCGCGAAGGCTGTTTTCGATGGGCAAAATACCGTATTGGCAAAGTCCTTGTTCTACCGCTGAAAATACGCCTTCAAAAGAATTAAAATATACGATGGAAGGTCTTTCAAATAACTTCTCGCAGGCTGACATGGAATTCGCACCTTCGATACCCTGGCACGCTACGGTTGCACGCTTGGGAAAAACCTTCGGTGTTTCTTCCAAAGCCTTCTTAATTTTATCACCGATTTCAGATGTCTGATAAAGGTAGTCCGCCTGATAAGCTCTGGATACATCAAACAAGGTAGTATAGAGAATCTTAATATAGCCTGCCATATCGTCGGCTTCATTCTCGGTAAGGCGATTAATAATCGCACGCTCTCTTGCTGTGTTCAAGATGGGAAGATTCTCACTTTTTTTCACCTTAGCCACGTCCATAGCAAGGTCCATACGCTTTTTGAATAAGTCCACCAATTGATCGTCCAACGCGTCAATTTTTACTCTTACATCACTTAAATCCATTATTGTTTCCTCCTATGCCTTAATCGCCCAACGTAACTTCGTCGACTTCGCTCTGGGATTTCTTGCGCATTCTGCGGCCGTCGGTCTGATCACTTCATCTGAAACCTCACTATAAATCCCTTCTTTAGCAAGCTGTTTAAACGATTTCTTTACCAATCTGTCCTCACCGGAATGGAAAGTAAGAATTGCTACTCTCGCACCGGAATTTAATACGTCAGGAAGTTTTTCCAAGAATTCATATAGAACTTCAAACTCGCTGTTTACATCAATTCTCAGTGCCTGAAAAACCCTTGCGCAGGATTTCTTCACCGCTTCCGTACGCTCCTTTGCCGGAACATATATAAGTGCCTTCTCAATGGCCTTCTTTAGGTCAGTTGTTGTCTCGATATACTTCCCTCTTCGCATATCATCAAACACAACCTTGGCAATTTCAACCGCATAAGGTTCGTCTGAGTTTTCCTGCATCATATATACAAATTCTTCACGGGTGATATTCTTAAGACGCTCAGCTGCCGACTCGCCCTGTTCCGGATTCAGTCGCAAATCCAGGGGGCCGTCCACCTTATAAGAAAATCCTCTCTCCGGATTGTCAATCTGCATAGACGATACGCCCAAATCGGCCAGTACAAAATCAAATTTCCCGGCTTCTTTACTCATCTCATCAATTCGGGCAAAATTAATATGCTTAATGGTTAAAATATCTTCCCCAAAGCCCTGCGCTTCCAGACGCGCCTTGGTCTTTACGCTTTCGATAGGATCAATATCCAAGGCATACATATGACCGTTGCCGTTCAGGCACTGTAACATTGCCTTGGTGTGCCCGCCGTAACCTAGTGTCGCGTCCAAACCACGTTCTCCCGGTTGGATTTTTAACACATCAAGAATTTCATCCACCATAATGGAAATGTGCATTCCTGCGGGAGTACTGCCTTTAGCGATAACCTTCTCAATGGTGTCGGCATACTTCTCCGGATTGGCCTCTTTATACTTTTCATGAAATTTTTTGGGATGGGTGCCCTTATAGCGTACTCTTCGCTTGTGGGGAACCGCATCATTTTGCTGATTATTCATGTGATATTTCCTTTTTTTGCTTTACATAACATTTTAATTATGTAAACTTTTTGTATTATCTTATATACGCACAGTTAACATAAATTATATTCATTATGTCAACCTATTGCATTTGCGTTAGAGTGTATAGAGTTAACATAATTTATTTTATTATGTGAACCTTATTACTTCTGCAACAACAAATCATACAACGCCACTGCCGCAGCCGCCTCTACACAAGGCAAAGCTCTGGGCACGATACAGGGATCGTGTCGACCTTCGATCTGGAAGTTTACTTCTTTTTTGTCGCGGAAATTAACTGTATCCTGCGCCTTGTAGATAGACGGCGTAGGCTTCAATGCTACACGGAATACAACAGGCATACCATTGGTAATACCGCCCTGAATTCCGCCGGAATTATTCGTCTTGGTTTTCACGGTATCACCGTCCAAATAAAAGGCATCATTACACCGGCTGCCGCGCTGTTTTACGCCGTCAAAGCCCATGCCGAACTCGATACCTTTTACCGCAGGCACACCGAACATCACATGGGAAATGCAACTCTCCACATTGTCATAGATGGGCTCACCCACGCCTACGGGCATTCCCGTAAAAGCACATTCCACAATACCGCCTACGGAATCGCCTTCCTTGGCAACCTGTGTCATAAAATCCACCATCTGCACTCCTACTTCCGAACTCAATGTAGGAAACTCGCCGGGTTCATAGGTTTTGGTATTTATGTTAACCAAATCATACTTTTCATCCTGAATTTCTCCAATGGATAAAATATGCGAATATACGTTAATTCCCTGCTGTCTTAAAAGCTGAATACATACCGCTCCCGCAAAACACAAAGGCAGAGTCAAACGGCCTGAAAACTGTCCGCCACCGCTTCGATCTTGAAAACCATTATATTTTACCCAAGCCGCATAATCCGCATGTGACGGTCTTAAATTCCCTTGCAATTTATCATAATCGCCGGAACGGGTATTTGCATTCTCAAAAATAGCGCAAAGGGGCGCACCACAGGTGGTATCTCCCACCAAACCGCTTAAAATTGTGGGGGTGTCCGCTTCTTTTCTTGCGGTAGAATATGCATTTTTACCACCGGCACGGCGGTCAAGAAATCTCTGCACTTCCTCCAAATCAATTTTTAAGCCGGCAGGAATACCGTCCATCACAACGCCAAGTCCTTTTGCATGGGACTGACCAAAAATCTGCACTTTTAATTTGCTTCCGAATGTGGATGACATCTCATCACCTTTTCATACATTATGTAAACTTGTATGCCTTTCAATTTTTATCTGAAAATATTATCTTTCCAAAGTTTCTGCAAATATCTTTTTTAAAACCTCTGCAGGCACTTTCTGCTTTAAGTATAGTTGCAACATTCCCTTAGGGGTAATTTTATATCCGGCCAATTCATTCGCATGTTTCGTAATCGCCTGCGCCTCAATATTCATATGATCCTTAAAAGGAATCAGCCTGATAAAATTATCTCCAACATAAAAGCTTGGTAACTTCGCCCACAACTTTTCTTCCGGCTCATAAGTCACGCTCTCAAAAATCAGGTCTCTGAGCCGAGCGTACATAGCAACAATTTTTTCGGGATATTTGTCCATATATTCTTTTACCTGTACATCCATATAAATTGTCCCCATCAATTCTCTACTCTTTATAATATCCTAAACCTTCTACCAAATCCCTGATTTCATACATATCTTCCTTTGGCCCGGTTACATGAAGCAAGGTATTATCCACCCGGACAAATAAAGAATAATTTGTGTCTGTATAGACTTCCGAAATCGTATAATTGCCTTTTTTTACTTCTGTTGTTACGGTGAATTCTGCCAACGTACCTTCATATATAGTTTCAAAGTCTTCCTTACGATCACCATAATCATAAAATAACAATGTCCACTTATTTGTTAAAAAATCGACACAAGCACTGACACCATCCAGTTGGGAACTTGAATAATATTTTTCATCATAATATCCGTTTTGAACCAGATAGTCTTTCACACCATCCACAGTCTGCGGTGTCATTTTCGAACAGCCGCAAAGCATAGTAAGCATAAATAAAAATATGCCTAAAATTTTAATTTGCTTTTTCATTTGCTACATTTCTCACCTATCTTATCTAACTAATTTATTTTTATAGATTCGCTCTTTTAAACCAATCACATATTCAACATACATAATTTACATCCGATGGGGCATATTGCCCCACCGGTGTATGTTTGGAATTTTTACACAAGTTGTCCCGGTAATTTTAACTTCTCTTTGTACGGATACTGCTTATCATACTCCTCTGCTTTCGCTTCATCAATAAGATATCCTGCAGGCGGTCCGTATTCGCCGGTAATCCCTGCCAGATATCCCGAAATCAGTTCCTTGCACAAGAAGAATGATGCGTCTACATCTTCAGGCAATCCGCGATAGCGAAGTCCGAATTCCGATGCGTACGTAAAACCACTCTTTCCGTAAAAATCGATATTACCTTCAAAACACAACGCACCTGCGCCCATTTCTTTGGCTTTTTCGATAGTGTAGTCCAAAAGAATCTTACCGTAACCCCGACGCTTCAAGTCATTTGCAATGCAAATAGGCCCCATGGTCATAATAGAAATATCTCTGCCGTCATCTGCCTGAATGCTTGCACGCACAAAGACATTCTGACCAATAATCCGGCCATCCTTCTCCATTACAAAATCGAGCTCCGGAACAAAGTCCTTATCGTCTCGAAGACAACGAAGCAAATAATGCTCGTAGCATCCCGGGCGATACACATTCCAAAAAGATTCTCTTACTAAATTTTCTACCTCTGCATGGTCTGCAGGTGTTTCCAAACGGATGATATAGTCATTTTTATTCATTATTTATTCTTCTCCGTTCCACTCCGGTCGGCGCTAAACGGATGTCCCCCGGACATCCAGCGCCCTCCTGATGATTGTTGACTACAGTGCTGGGAGGTTACGATTTGATTGTCTTCATAACCTCCCGGTTATTCCACAATCTCTAAGGTGTTGTTCTTTCTCAAACAGCAATCTCCTTTAAATAAAATATTTATAATCAAGCCGTATGGCAGGATTAACTTTGATAAATCTCAGACAAACTGAAAGTTTGCTTTGCTTATAAGTCTGAAGCTGTCAGTATTTTTTCTGTTTCTGCCATGTCCTTTTCAATCAATGGACGCATACTATCTTTATATTTCGATAAATCTGCATCATGCAAACATAATAATATTCTC
>JAZNOO010000034.1:0-6943 GCA_045580855.1 Lachnospiraceae bacterium
AACCGAAGTGTCGCAGGTTCGAGTCCTGCTTGGGGAGTTAGACGGGAAACCGTTTAGAAATCTGGCTCCGTGGTCAAGCGGTTAAGACATCGCCCTTTCACGGCGGTAACACGGGTTCGATTCCCGTCGGAGTCATTAAAACTGTTATAAATGCATATAATAGTTTTATAAATTAAATATGGCGCCATAGCCAAGCGGTAAGGCGTGGGTCTGCAACACCCTGATCACCAGTTCAAATCTGGTTGGCGCCTCTTTAAAACGATTAAGTGGAGAGCATTTAATCGTTTTTTCTTATTAAAGTTAAATGATATACACTTGTTTTGATTTTATACTATAATATATTGTGTAATAAAATGCAGAGTAGTTAAAAATATAATAATAAAATAGGGTGTAATATTGAAGTATAAAAAACATAATTATAATGAGAAACATAGTTATAACGGAAATCAAAATGTAATTCATAATGAATATGTATCTGTTCGATGTAAAAAATATTATTTTAAGAATAGATGGATTTTTACGGGGATTGCAATTGTTATTGTACTTGCTATTTCGGTGGGAAGTTTATATTTACAGCGACAGAAGACTGAAAAAGAATATGTAATTGCAGAAATTGTATATGTAATAGACGGTGATACAATAATTGCGTCGTGGAACGGAAAGGAACATAAAGTACGCATGATTGGAATTGATGCGCCGGAAAGTGTCAGTTCAGCAGAGGAAGAAAACACTGTTTATGGAGAAATGTCTTCCGAGTATACCAAAGCAAATTTGCAACAAGGTATGAAGATTTATTTGACGTTTGACATAGAAAGAACAGATATTTATGGCAGGACGTTGGCCTATATTTGGCTTGATAAAGATTTTACGGATATGAATAATTTGTATCAAAATCAAATGGTTTCCGAGGGATATGCCATAGCTGTTAAATATGAGCCTAATATCCTGTATTGGCAAGTTTTAGAGGAATCTATGCTCGAGGCAATCACAAATACGAGCGGTCTATGGGATGAAGAACCTTTTTATGAAGAAAATAAATATGCGTTATAGTGTATTACACTTTTTTCACAATTAATCATATTGATTTATCCTGGTGGGAACACTATAATGGATAATGATTTATTTTATCTAAAATTTATTTGATAAAAATCTTTTTTATTAGTGATAAAAGAATTGTTTTATATAAAAAAGTAATGAACAGGTGAGATATTAAATGGGAAATAATAATTACGAAAACAATAATCAGAGAAATCGCATGCCTGAGGAACCGAATAACCGTAATGATAATCGCAATGGAAATAACGGACACAACAACGGTAATAATGGTGGCAGCAACCAGAGACCCAGTGGCGGTATGTGGACTGTTTTGTTTATCGGCAGCATTATTGCGTTTTTCATTTTTATGATGATACGTACTATGATGCCTCAGGATTTGAATGTAATCGAATACAGCGAATTTGTTCGTATGATTGATGCGGGCGAGGTTTCGGAGGTTGTAATCGGTGCCGACCGTATTACGATTGTGCCTGCAGAGAAAGAGGGAAGCGGTGTTGCGAATCCGTTCTTTCCCCAGTCTGTAAAATATTTGTACACAGGCAAAGTGGAAGAGGATGAAACTCTTACTGCGCGCCTTCTTGAGCATGATATTAAGGTTAGCGGTGAAATTCCCGATAATTCCGGCGAAGTGTGGTATTTTCTTTTGACTACTGTTTTGCCGATTGGATTGATGGTGGTGTTAACAATCGTTTTATTCCGTAAAATGAGCAAAAGTGGCGGAATGGGCGGTTTTATGAACGTGGGCAAAAATAATGCCAAGGTATATGTTCAGAAAGAAACCGGTATTACTTTTAAAGATGTTGCAGGCGAGGATGAAGCGATTGAGTCATTACAGGAAGTGGTTGATTTTCTTCATAATCCGGACCGCTATGTCAAAATCGGTGCGCGCTTGCCCAAGGGTGCTTTATTAGTGGGACCTCCCGGTACCGGTAAAACTTTGCTTGCCAAAGCGGTTGCAGGCGAAGCGAAAGTTCCCTTCTTCTCTTTGACAGGTTCTGACTTTGTGGAATTGTATGTAGGTGTGGGTGCTTCCCGTGTGCGTGATTTGTTCCAGGAAGCGGAGAAAAATGCTCCTTGTATTATTTTTATCGATGAAATTGATGCCATCGGACGTAGCCGTGATTCAAAGTATGGCGGTGGCAATGAAGAACGTGAGCAGACCTTAAACCAGTTGCTTGCGGAGATGGATGGTTTTGATGGTAAGAAGGGTATTATTATTCTTGCGGCAACCAACCGCCCTGAAATTTTGGACAAAGCATTGCTTCGTCCGGGCCGTTTTGACAGAAGAATTATTGTAGAGAAGCCTGATTTGAAAGGCCGTGTGGAAATCCTTAAAGTACATGCTAAAGATGTGCTTATGGATGAGACTGTGGATTTGGATGAAATCGCGTTGGCAACCAGCGGTGCCGTAGGTTCCGATCTTGCTAACATGATTAATGAGGCTGCAATTAATGCGGTAAAAGAAAAGCGTGAATTTGTAAGCCAGAAGGACTTGTTTAATGCAGTTGAAATTGTCCTTGTGGGTAAAGAGAAGAAAGACCGTATTTTAAGTGAGCAGGAACGTAAAATCGTATCTTACCATGAGGTTGGTCATGCTTTGGTTAGCGCTTTGCAGAAGAATTCCGAACCGGTTCAGAAGATTACAATTGTGCCCAGAACCATGGGAGCTTTGGGTTATGTAATGCATGTGCCGGAGGAAGAGAAGTATTTGAATTCCGAAGCGGAATTAAAAGATATGCTTGTTGGACTTTTGGCAGGACGTGCGGCGGAAGAATTGGTGTTTGATTCCGTTACAACCGGTGCGTCTAATGATATTGAGAAAGCAACTTCTATTGCGCGTTCTATGGTAACCCAGTACGGTATGAGCAAGAAGTTCGGTCTTATCGGTTTGGAGACCGTTGAGAGCAGATATTTAGATGGCAGAGTGGTAATGAACTGTGCTGATGAGACTGCTGCAGCGGTTGATGAAGAGGTTATGAAGATTCTGAAGGAAAGCTATGATGAAGCCATGAATCTTTTAAAAGACAATCGCGAAATCATGGATAAACTGGCAGAATACCTGATTCAGAAAGAAACCATTACAGGCAAAGAATTTATGGAAATTTACTGTAAGGAAAAAGGCATTCCTGTTCCGGAACCGAAAACAGAAACCATGAAAAAGGACCGTGCAAAGAAAGCGGAAGAAGAGAAAGAATCTGCAGATGGCGAAGCTGAGGATCGTGAAGAAAAGGAAGTTTCCGGTGCAACTGAAGCTGATGCGGACAACAAAACGTCTGACGCTGATGACACCAACGAAGCAACCGAATCCACGCAATCGACCGGTGATGACGATTCGGATGATTCCGATAGCGAAGGACCTGTTTTAACAGGGAAAGACGCCGATTTTGCCAGTGAATTAAAGAACCGATTATACAAATAGGATTACGCATATTATGAGGTTTGCATGGAGAAATTTGATTTTGAAGAAGAATTAAAAAAACTCCCGGGGAAACCGGGAGTCTATATCATGCATGATTCCAAAGATGCAATTATTTATGTAGGTAAGGCCGTAAGTCTGAAAAACAGAGTGCGGTCTTATTTTCGTGCAAGTACCAAGAAAACGCCCAAAATTCAAAAAATGGTTTCTTTGATTGCACGTTTTGAGTATATTGTAACCGATTCCGAACTGGAAGCTTTGGTTCTTGAAAATAACTTAATCAAAGAGCATTCACCCAAGTATAATACCATGCTTAAGGATGATAAAACCTATCCTTATATCAAGGTGACGATTTCGGAGCCTTTTCCGCGAATTCTTTTTGCAAGGCAGATGAAAAAGGATCGCAGCAAATATTTTGGCCCGTATACCAGCGCGGCAGCGGTAAAAGATACCATCGAATTAATGAATAAACTTTATAAATTGCGTACGTGTAACCGTAGCCTGCCTCAGGATATTAAGAAGGGACGCCCTTGTCTAAACTACCATATTAAGCAGTGTTTCGGGCCATGTCAGGGATACATATCGGAAGAAGAGTATCGTACACAGGTTAACAAAGCAATGGAGTTCTTAAACGGTAATTACGGACCGATTCTAAAAGAACTGGAAGAAAAAATGTATGCTGCGTCTGAAGCTTTAGAATTTGAAGAGGCAGCCAAAATAAAAGAACTTTTATACAGTGTTAAAAGTGTTGCCCAGAAGCAGAAGATTACGGACAGCGAAGGTGAAAACAAGGATTATATTGCACTTGCCCGTAACGAAAGAGACGTTATCATTCAGGTGTTTTTTGTCAGGGAAGGCAAGTTGATTGGCAGGGAACATTTTTATATGAAGCAGGCTTTGCATGATACGGATGCGGAAATCCTTGAAACTTTTATGAAGCAGTTCTATGCGGGAACACCTTTTATACCGAAAGAAATTTTTGTGGCGGAAGATATCGCAGAGCGCGAAGTCATTGAAGAGTGGCTGTCAAAGAAGCGTGAAAACCGTGTCTACATCCGTATGCCACAAAAAGGACAAAAAGAAAAAATGTTGGAGCTTGCGAAACAGAACGCTGAGCTTGTATTAAGCAGGGACAGCGAGCGTATCAAGAGAGAAGAATTGCGAACTCTCGGTGCGGTGAAAGAGATTGAGACGCTTCTTAATTTGAAAAATATTGAGCGAATGGAAGCCTTTGATATTTCCAATATCAGCGGTTTTGCCAATGTTGGTTCTATGGTGGTGTATGAGAAAGGTAAGCCGAAACGCAGTGACTATCGTAAATTCCGTATCAAATCCGTATCCGGACCGGATGATTATGCATGCATGAAGGAAGTGCTGACAAGGCGTTTTGTGCATGGTTTGGAAGAACGTGAGACCACGGATGAGAGGTACGGAAGTTTTACAAGATTCCCCGATTTGCTTCTCATGGATGGTGGTAAAGGCCAGGTCAATATTGCAAACCAGGTGCTTGCGGAATTGGACCTGAAGATTCCGGTTTGTGGTATGGTCAAAGATGACAACCACAGAACCAGGGGATTATATTATCATAACGTGGAAATTCCTATCGACACCCATTCGGAAGGGTTTCATTTGATTACCCGCATCCAGGACGAGGCCCATCGTTTTGCAATCGAATATCATCGTTCACTGCGTTCGCAGTCGCAAGTGCATTCCGTATTGGATGAGATTCCGGGCGTGGGCCCTACAAGACGTAAGGCATTGATGAAGAGTTTTGCATCCATCGATGAATTAAAAGTTGCGGATGCGCAGACGATTTCCGAAAAGGCCAACATTCCTATGCATATTGCGGAAGGAATTGAAGCGTTTTTTGTAGAGAAAAGCAGTGTTACCAAGGTTGATTATAAAATCTAACTATGATAATATTAAAATATGTATTTATGTGCTTTTTTGTAAAATAATGTATGGGAGGACTTAGATTATGCCCAGTGTAAGTTTGGCGAAAATCATCGATAAAATGAAATTGGAGTCTCTGACCCCGGAAATTGATATCAAAGGAATCAAAATTAAACAGCCGGATATTAACCGTCCCGCGCTTCAGATTGCAGGTTTCTTTGAGCATTATGAAGCAACCCGATTGCAGATTATCGGTTTTGTGGAATACAAGTATATGATGTCTTTGTCTGAAGAGAGAAAAGAAGAAATCTATACCAAGCTTTTAAGCTATCCGATTCCCTGTATCGTGTTCTGTAGAGAACTTGAGCCGGATGAACTTTTCTTAAAGAAGGCAATTGAAAATAATGTTCCTCTTTTTAAAACGAAGAAGACAACCTCTGCTTTTATGGCAGAAATTATCCGTTGGTTAAATGTTAAATTGGCACCCTGCATTTCCGTACACGGCGTTTTGGTTGACGTTTACGGTGAAGGTGTATTGATTGTAGGTGAAAGCGGTATCGGTAAAAGTGAGGCTGCTTTGGAGCTTGTAAAGCGTGGTCACCGTCTTGTTACCGATGACGTGGTAGAAATCCGTAAGGTAAGTGATGATACCATTATCGGTACGGCACCGGATATTACCAAGCATTTCATTGAAATCCGCGGTGTTGGTATTGTTGACGTTAAGACTTTGTACGGTGTATCAAGCGTTAAGGATACTCAGAACATTGACCTTGTTATTAAGTTGGCAGACTGGAATAAGGATACGGAATACGACAGATTAGGTCTGGAAGAAGAGTATACGGAATACCTTGGTAAAAAGGTTGTTTGCCATAACATTCCTATCCGTCCCGGCCGTAACCTTGCGGTAATTTGTGAGTCGGCAGCGGTTAACCACCGTCAGAAGGAAATGGGTTATAATGCAGCGCAGGAGCTTTATAACCGTGTAACCAATAATATGAATAAGAACAAGTAGAATGAGATTCAGAAGTGATGATTAAACACATTTTATAGCTTGATACGGGAACATGAATGCGACAAAGAACACAGTCGTAAAACATATATGAAGGGAGATTCTTATGAAGAAGTATGTATTTGGCGTAGATATTGGAGGAACAACAGTTAAGCTTGGATTTTTCACTGTGGAGGGTGAATTGCTAGACAAGTGGGAAATCACAACCCGTAAGGATGAGGGCGGATGCTTCATTTTACCAGATGTGGCTGCATCGATTGAGGCAAAGCTTGAGGAAAAGGCAATCAGCAAGGATGAGGTTGCAGGTGTAGGTATTGGTGTTCCAGGACCAGTTCGTGATGATGGAACGGTTCTTCGCTGTGTAAATCTTGGTTGGGGAGTTTTCAATGTAGAGGAAGAGGTTGAAAAGTTATTAGGACTTCCAGCGAAGGTTGGTAATGATGCAAATATGGCATCTCTTGGTGAGATGTGGCAGGGTGGTGGAAAAGGATTTTCATCCATCGTAATGGTAACATTAGGAACAGGTGTTGGTGGTGGTATCATCATCAATGGCAAGATGTTATATGGTA